>CAJTMR010000053.1 GCA_910577325.1 uncultured Parabacteroides sp. | reverse complement strand
CGCCACATTATTTGAAGATGATTTTTGGGTGACACGTTGACGAAGTCAGGAAAAAGTTAGTAAATAAAAGGAAAACCGACGGCTATCTGGAACACGGTTCTTTGAACTTTTTTGCAACTAAAAAATGTAAAAGCCACTTGAAAAGCGTATTTTTGCAAGACTGTTTTAAAAAAGATTGTTTTACAAATGAAGGTATGTATAGCTGAAAAGCCCAGTGTAGCACGCGAAATTGCAGAAGTTCTCGGGGCAACCAAAAGAATGAACGGGTATATTGAAGGCAACGGGTATCAAGTAACCTGGACTTTCGGACATCTGTGCACGCTGAAAGAACCCAACGATTATTCAGACAACTGGAAACGATGGAGCTTGGCATCCCTCCCGATGATCCCGCCCCGGTTCGGAATCAAGTTGATCAGCAACCCGACATACGAACAGCAATTCAAAACAATCGAAGAACTGATGCAGAATGCCGAAATGGTCATCAACTGCGGGGATGCCGGCCAGGAAGGAGAACTGATCCAGCGTTGGGTTATGCAAAAGGCCGGTTGCAAATGTCCGGTCTATCGCCTGTGGATATCTTCGTTGACAGAAGAAGCGATCCGAGAAGGTTTCCAACACCTGAGAGAACAATCCGATTTCACCAAGTTGTATGAGGCCGGCCTTTCCCGTGCCATCGGCGACTGGCTGTTAGGAATGAACGCAACACGCCTCTACACGCTCCGCTACGGACAAAACCGGCAAGTGCTCTCCATCGGACGGGTGCAGACACCGACCCTTGCACTTATCGTAAACCGGCAGGCCGAAATAGACAATTTCAAACCAGAACCCTATTGGGAGCTGAAAACAGTCTACCGAAATACGACCTTCTCGGCCACCAAAGGTAAATTCACAAAAAAAGAAGAAGGAGAAGCCTTTCTGGAAATAGCCCGCCAAGAGAATTTCACCGTTACTGACATCTCTGAAAAGAAAGGCAAGGAATATGCTCCCCGTCTCTTCGACCTGACTTCGTTACAGGTGGAATGCAATAAGAAATTTGCTTTCACGGCAGACGATACGTTGAAGTTGATCCAGTCGCTATACGAAAAAAAAGTGACAACTTACCCGCGTGTCGATACCACTTTCCTGAGTGACGACATATATCCGAAAGTCCCCAACACGCTTAGCGGATTGGTCGATTACACTGATCTGACAGCCTCGCTACTTAAAACAAAGATCCGGAAAGACAAACGTGTATTCGACAACTCGAAGGTGACGGACCACCATGCCATCATCCCGACCGGCGTACTGGCACGTAACCTGACAGACAACGAACGAAAGGTGTACGACCTAGTCGCCCGCCGTTTCATCGCGGCATTCTATCCGGATTGCGAAATCTCAACTACTACGGTACTGGGCAAAGTCGGCAAAGTAGACTTCAAAGTAACAGGTAAACAAATACTTAAACCGGGATGGCGCGTAGTGTTCGGTGCAGAACAGAAAGACCCGGATGCCGAACCGTCAGACGAAGAAGGCGTACTGCCTGATTTCATAAAAGGAGAAAACGGCCCACACCAACCAACATTAGGTGAAAAATGGACACAGCCGCCCAAGCCCTACACCGAAGCGACGTTGCTCCGTGCCATGGAAACCGCCGGTAAACTTGTAGACAATGACGAATTGCGAGACGCATTGAAGGAAAACGGCATAGGCCGTCCTTCCACTCGTGCCGCCATTATCGAAACTTTGTTCAAACGTAATTATATCCGCAAGGAACGTAAGAACCTCTTCCCAACAGCTACCGGCATGGAACTTATCGGCACGATACAGGAGGAACTGCTGAAAAGCGCCGAACTGACCGGTCTCTGGGAAAAGAAGCTCCGACTGATTGAACGGGGCACTTACGAAGCTCGTACTTTTTTGGAAGAACTTAAACAGATGGTTCATCAGGTAGTGATCAACGTCCTCTCCGACCAAACCGGACGCACCATCACCATTGAGCAGGCCGCCCCGGAAAAGCCCAAAACCGAAAAAGAGGCGAAAGAAAAGAAGCCACGCAAGCCGCGTGCCAAAAAGGAAAAGAGCACCAATCAACTGGAGGAAACAACCGTTCCAGAAAAGCCCGTATGCCCTGTCTGCAAGAAAGGTAGCATCCTACGTGGTAAAACGGCTTACGGCTGTTCCGAATATAAAAACGGCTGCACCTTCCGCATGGACTATGCCACTTATGGCGAAGGATTATCAGATGAGGAATTGATCAAGACAATCAATAGGATTGGATCTTGATTTTTCCTGACTTCGTCAACGTGTCACCCAAAAATCATCTTCAAATAATGGGGCG
>CAJTMR010000052.1:152-5134 GCA_910577325.1 uncultured Parabacteroides sp. | reverse complement strand
CTGTTAGCAAAGTTAATATTTTATTCCTTGCTGACACAGTTTAAATTACATCCTCTGTTAATTCTTGTGATGTTAATATTTATATTGTTATTTTCAATAACAGTAGGCAAGTAGGACTTCTTTATAAATAGATTCCTTCAGCTTCCAGACTCCTCTTATATTGTTGTGCATTGTCAAAATGTCTGTTTGCTTCATTTTCAAATCTTTTTCCTTCACCTTGATGGTACTCTGAACTACGATAGCAGCTTTGGGCTTGATTGTAATAAGATTCATCTTGGAAGTCTCTGTATTTCCCTTCATAATCTTCAGCATATCTTTTTTCGGTCTCAGCTTGCTCAAATTCTTTTTCTGCTTTTTCTTTATACTGTTCGTAGTAATATTTTTCATCATAATAATTTCTTTTTAATTCTTCGATATAGTTTTGTCTATTGGAATTGTTGTTTGGATGGTTCTCTGAACGGTTATTGCTGGATGTCGGATAGGATGTACTTTTTGGACTTGGATATGTGCTTCTGCTTTGGGGCGTAGAACGCGATGAAGATGAGTTGCTATCACTGAATTGACCTAAAATGGCAAATATTACACCTATGGCTCCTCCTGCAATGAATCCCGGCCAAAACGTATCAAATATCCAATAGGATAATCCTCCTACTATTAGTCCGGGAAGCAATGATGCGCCTATTATAAAAGCAGCCACTCTTATGGCAATTATAACTAATACGAAAGCCACAAAAAGACCGATGATTTTTAAGATAATTTCCATAATACTTTTATTTTATAGATTCAATTTAATGACGATTGTTTTTTCTTTCTCATACCCCGGCATGCATTGTCCGATATCCGCACCGATGTAAGTAGGGTCACAGATTAAATAGCGTTTGTCACCAGTGCGGATATAGCTGCCCGGGATTTCCTTTTCTATCCGGACTCCTGTAGCCACATGGTCGCTGTAATGCAGCAGGACGATCTCTTGCTTTAGCAGGCGGCGGACCAACCAAGAGAAGAAGATTGCCCGGTCTTCGCAATCGGAATAGGGGTAGTAGAAAGTCTCTTCGGGGAAGAGCGATCGTTCGCGGCCGAATTGCTGGCCGTCTGTCTGGTAACGGAAAGCCGATTGGGTGAAATGCAGTAAAAAATTCAGGGCGTCCTCCTGGCTTAATGGAGCTATCCGGTTTCCCAATCCTTGGCAGGTCTTTTCTGCGAAAGCGGTATCGACCGGCATATCGGCATAGACCGCCAAGTCCGTGTGGGGCATGTCGTTGAAAAAGGCGATCCTGTTTTGGTTGACTGGGCTGCACAGGCTACAATCCCGGTAGGTCCTGTTTACGTCGCGATAGTTTTCGGCCAAGAGCATTGGCTCCTTGATGACAAGGCTGAACGGGCGTTGTTTGTTTTAGGAGAGGGACGGTAATGTCCGTATCGGTGCAGCTGAGGGCTTTTTCCCTGCGGTGAACAAGTAATATTTCTTTCCGTTTTCCGGCAGGTAGCTGTAAGCATATACTTTTTCTTGGATGGGAACTAACAGGACTACTTCTTTGTCCATGATTCCCATCTTGATGTCGTAGCCGTATTTATGCAAGGCGTAGTGCATGAAAATAGTTCGGGTGTTATCGTCTTTCAACTGGGGTAATTGTCTGGCAGTTTGCTTGATCAGGCAGAAAAAGGCCCAATCGTTCAGCCGCATTTCTAATTTTACGGTAATCAAATCGGCAAACAATGAACCGATTCTTTGTTTGCCAAATTGTTCCCACAAATCAGCAATCTGTTTTTCTCGGACTTGTACCAACCGGCAAGGTTCGATGTTGTGAGTAAATTGTAAGGTTGATCCGTAGAAAGCTATTTGCACGTTATATTTTCCGGCCTCTTTTTTCTTCTCATCGAAAATGATGGGAGGAAGAGGAGGCGGCGTTTGCAGTCCATCTGGCTTAGAGTCGATAATTTGTTCGCTTATTTTTAGCGGTTTTTGCCGTGGCTGGGCAGGAGGGAGATGGTCCGGTTTGGGACGTTTGAATGGTTCGATTCCTTTTTCCAATTTGTACTCCTGCCAAGTCTGGCGCAGGTAGCGGGCGTATTCCCGTTCGTTTTGCTTTTGGTATTCGGCAAATTCCGCCCGCATCTCTTTCTGCATTTCTCGTTCGGGGTACAAATCAGAGTGACCATGTGCCATTGGCTGTCTTGGAGCGGTTTGAAGGAATAGGAGAATAGATAACTTTTATAAAAATCATAATATCCGGTTGTAAATTCGAATTTACCGTCTGAGTCGGCTAATAAGCCGGGTACGTTGTAAGTCTTTTTGCTTGGGCAAACAGCGTTGAATATGACACCTGCACCGAAATCTTTCAGCCACAGGGAGACGCTATAAGATGTTTTTGCCTTGAACGGGTTGTGAGGGATGTTGACGAACTGTTCCTTGGTGCCGTTGATGAACAAAGCTTTCCCTTTTCCATTCGGCGTATTATCTACGAATGTCGGGTTGTTCATCAGAACACCATGTATTTGGTTGTCTGTCGCATCGTCGGCATTTTCGCCATCGAACGTGTAGTAGGCCATCAGTCCGGCAACGACATTTTCTCCGCTTCCGGGTTCGGGATTATCGGGGGTATCCGGATTGTCCGGGTCTTCACCATTGCCGCCTCCGCTTGCCAATATCGTGACATCGGCTGCACCGGCGTTGGAAGTGATGACGATAGAGTAGCTATAGTTTTTCCCCTTTTCAAGTTTGCTACGGTCTATTTTGACGGTTACGGAGCTTCTCTTGCCGGGAGCTGTACTTCCGGCAGACGGGGTGATTTCAGAAATCCAGTCGCAATCTTTTTTGATGGTCCATTGCAATTCGATTTTCCCGCTGTTGCTGATTTCGAAAGCAGCCATATTGTTGCTTGTCCCCAAATTGATTTCCGATTTGTTCACTTTCAGGTAGCCGTCACCGGGGCGGAGCAGGATGTCGCATTGGTCGGTTTGTCCCGGCACGACTGTCACGTTGCCGACATTTGTCTGGTAGCCGTCTTTGGCGATTTGCAGGGTGTATTGTCCCGCTTCGAGTGTTGTGTATTCAAAACGTCCGTCACTGCCTGTGACCGTTTTCTTCCCTCCGGGGTTGATGGTGACGCTGGCTGTTTGGATCGGTTCGCCGGTGGTTTCATCGGATACATAGCCGTGCACGTTGCCGTATAATTCCGGCTCCTCTTCTGTACAAGAAGTGACTGTCAAACCTAAAGCTAAAAACAAGGCAAACAGTCACGAACAAGAAAATTTAAAGATAAGATTCATATCGTTTTTTTATTTTAAAATTGATAACACAAACGGACTCCGTTGCAATCGGGCGAGGCAACGGGGGTGAAAGACAGATGGCTTTTCTTGACAATGGTCCGTTTTTTTCCATTGGCCACCAAAGCATCGATCAAGTTATATAGGTATAGGGCGGCCGCGCTTCCGATGCAGACATCCCGGAACGTCCGGTAATTGTCGGCTTTGTCGGCATAGCTGCGTATGTGGTCGGCGTTTTGTGTCCGGCGCATCTTCTTCGAATAGTTTTTCCGCATATTCTCAAATGCGAACGCCCCTCCGGCCAAAGTCGCTTCGCCACCTAAGATGCAGACTCCTTTCACTACACTCCCTTTGTAGATTTGTCCGCATCCGGGAATGATGGATCGCACCAATCCTTGTGCACCATATTTGCGCGAGAAGGTGACTTCATCGAAGATAGCCGTCTCGCCCGGGTGGACGGCTACGGCGTAGAGTGTGAAACAGCGATATTCCCTTGCTTGCCCGTTGTAAGAGACATATTCCCAATATTCGTCTATTTTCTTGTAGACGACACGTTGCGTTTCCCCTTTGCTCTCATATTCGAATTCGATATAGGAGGTCTCTTTTCCGGAAGCTTGTTCCAAACTTCCACCTGACCGGATGGTTCCACTGATTTCCCTGTCTTGCTTGATCTTTTCAGCTAAGTCGATGATACAGTCATAACGGGCTTTAGCCAAAGTGTTACCTCCGGCTTCGGCGATCCGGTAAACGAATGTCGGGTTTCCGGGGATAGGGGTTTTGTCTGCCAGCCAATCCGGTTTGGACGGTTCCGAGCGTTCCAATATATTCTGCCCGTAGGCCGGACAGGATATATTGAATATAGACAATATGAAGAGTACTGTTATTAAAGGATGCACGCTCATTCTATGTCTGGCCTTTTGTTTACATGTTCCCGGATTTTGTCGGCATATTTCTGGTCGATGTCGACATTGTCCAACGCTTTCTTTATGGCTGCTTCCCGGCTGGTCTGCGCTTTTACCTCGTCAATCAAGTAATGTATTTCGCAATCCATTTTGCCATTCTGCCGGTTGCGTACTAACGTATACGCCTCTTTGAGGTCTCCTCGTATCAATCTTTCGACGGTGCTGGAGTAGGCAGCATAGAGGTTATCCCTTTCCGTGCCTAAGGTTTGTGACAATTGGGCGTCACTGTCGATTGTCCCTTTGACCAGCCGGGTGGCCGTCGCTGCATAGCGGTTGCTGGCATTTGCCGCTGCTGCTTCCTTCCCGTTGCTGATGACGGCGAAGTTATTGGCTGTTCCGGTTACTTCGACAAGGTCCGGGTTCTCGTTCAGACGTTCGATCACGGAAGAAAGTACTCCACGAAGTGTCCGCGAAGAACCTTGCATCTGCCAACCGCCGGCTTTGTATTCGGCCAGTTTTTCACTGATTTCGTCCTGCACGCTGTAGTGCGAGGCTTGTTTTTTGCTGCCACATGAAAAGAGCAAAGCGATGCTTGCAAATAGGATCAATTGAGATAGTTTGGATTTTTTTTGTTTCATGGCTATTTTGTATTGTGTTTATATCGGTTGCAAATGTATTGGCTTTTTGTTAAATAGAATTTATTCTGAATTAAGAAGTCGATGTATATATGCATAAAGAAAAATTCAATATATACTATCATACTATCATACTATCATACTATCATACTATCATACTATCATACTATCATACTAT
>CAJTMR010000051.1 GCA_910577325.1 uncultured Parabacteroides sp. | reverse complement strand
AAAAACAACTTGCAAAGCCGCTTGAGACCCGGGTGTACCCGCCACGGAGACCCGGGTCTGTACCTCTCCCGCACCCGGGTCTGCGCGAAACCCAGACGGGGATGCAGAGAAGTTTATCAGCCATGTTGGAGATGCTTTTATGCCTTGTTTTTGCATCTTATTCGACAAAAAAGGTCGTTTTATGCCTCATTTTATGCCTCGTTTTATATTTAAACGACCCCGTTTTGTCGATGGCTGTTTTTGCACACACAAACATAAATATCATGTTATCAGCCATATAAATAAATAATCATGTAAAAAGCATGATAGATGCATGATAGTAGAATGATAGTATAAAACAGCAACTATCATGCTTTAACATATTGTGGAACAGTAGTTAACAACCGGATATGATAGTATGATAGTTGGTTTGCGAAATTTTCATAGAGGAAGAGAGGTGATCCCGGATAGCAACTCTTGGTGCGGTTGCCCTGGAATTTACCTTCCGATATTGGCTGTTCTGCAAAAATCCGTTACATTTGCGCCCGACAAAAAAACACTTGCAGGACATGAGAATACTCCTTATCATCCTACTGGGAACGTTTTCCGCTCTTCTCCCCCGATCCGGCTGGACACACGACCTCTATTTTCGCCACTATACCAACAAGCAAGGTCTGTCGCACAACACAGTCTATTGCGCCTTACAAGACCGGAATGGCTTCCTTTGGTTCGGGACGGACGATGGACTGAACCGTTTCGACGGACACCAGTTCCGCATCTACCGTCACAACTCGTATGATCGCAGCAGCCTCTCAAACGACCGGATCGTCAGCTTGTTCGAAGACTCGAACGGAAAACTCTGGGTCAACACCTTCTCCTATACCTGCTATTATGACAACCGGACGGATTCGTTCCACCCGCTCACCTTTTCGAACAACGACGACACCCCCGAACATTTCCAGCAGATCAGAGAAGACAAAAAAGGCAACCTCTGGTTCATCACGCACAACCGGATCGCCCGCTACAGGCAATCTGCCGGAGAAAGTCCGCGTTTCTATCCCGAAGCGGAACAAATCCACCCGGTCGCAATCACTACGGACGAAGAAGGAGAACCGCTACTGGCAGGCCTACACGACCTGTACTCTTACAAGCCGGAAAACGACAAGTTCGTACAAATCCCGCTCCTGACTGAACAAGAAAAGGCCAATTCGACCACCCTCTCCTCCCTCCATCTCGTACCGGACTGGGGCATACTGGCAGGGACAGACCGGGAAGGACTGAAATTCTACGACCGGCACAACGGGACGGTTGAAACCGTCATTCCTGACATACAAGTACGCGACATCACGCAAACGGACAAGAATACTTACTGGATCGCCACCGAATCCGGTATCTATATCCTCAACATGGCCAACAGCAACATCATACACCTGCAAAAGTCGCTGACCAACGAATACACCATTTCCGACAACGCCGTATATTCCGTCACCAAAGACCAAGAAGGAGGAATATGGGCCACAACGTTTTTCGGAGGCATCAATTACCTGCCCAGACAATATGCTCCTTTCCACTATTTTATCGGAGGCAAAACACATCCGCAACTGCTGGGCAACGCCGTGCGGGAGATCTGCCCCGACCGGTACGGGAACATCTGGCTGGGAACCGAAGACAATGGTATCAATCGATATGACCCGGTGACAAGGGAAATCACCAATTTTTCCCGCAGCAACCCGACCCATCCGTTGTCGGCTACCAATATCCACGGGCTACTTGCTGACAACAACCTGCTCTGGATCGGAACCTTCAACGCCGGAATCGACCTCATGGACATTCCCGACGGGAAAATCATCAAACGATACACCCGCGCCAACACACAGAGTCGCCTTCCCTCCGATTTCATCCTGTGTTTTTGCAAGTTGTCGGACGACGAAATCCTAATCGGCACATCCGCCGGGATAGTCCTTTTCTCCAAAAAGGAGGGGCACTTCACACCTTGGGCCGCGGAAATCCATTCCATGACACGCCAAATCTACAAAAGTACGAATGGAGACATCTGGATCGCGACCTCATCGGGAGCTTACCGCTACTCGAAGAAAGGAAAAATGATCGCACATTACACCGCCAACCGCCAACACTCCCAAACAATCGGAGACAACAACATCACCTCGATCTTCGAAGACTCGAAAGGACGAATCTGGATAGCCACCGTCTACGGTTTCTCGCTCTATAATCCAACCACAGGCTCATTCAACCGTATCACGGTCGAGAACGGTTTGCCAAGCAATATCGTGCACCGTATCCTCGAAGACGACGATCACTTGTTTTGGATCGCAACAGCTAACGGGCTGGTCCGCTTCAACCCCGAAACATACGTGATGAAAACATACTCCTATACCAACGGCTTGCCCGAAGCACAATTCAACTACTGCTCCGCCTACAAAGCACCGGACGGGACCATGTACATGGGGACTATCGACGGAATGATTGCCTTTAACCCACACGATTTCAAGGAAGACTCCTACTCACCCTCCTTGCACATCACCCGCATAGACGTACAGGACGGACGGATCGGTGCTCCCAAGTATGACATCAACCAAATCCTGAAAAGAGGCGAACTGAAACTCCCACATAACCGTTCTACCTTTACCCTTTCGTATGTCGCTTTGAGCTACACCTCACCGGATGCGATCCAGTACGCCTACCGTCTTGACGGGAGCGACAAGGACTGGATCTACATGAAGCAAAATAAGGACGTGACCTTTGCCAATTTGTCGCCCGGCAACTATGTGTTCCGGGTAAAATCGACCAACAGCAGCGGGGTTTGGCAGGATAACGAAACGACCCTCCGGATCACGGTAACACCACCGTTCTGGGCTACCGGATGGGCATTGCTCATCTATTTCCTGATCGCATGCCTGCTAATCGTACTCTGGTATAACTATAAAAAAGCCAAGCTGGAAGAGAAACACCGCATCAACCGCGAAATATTCGAAAGCAAGAAGGAGAAAGAACTTTACGACGCAAAAATACAGTTCTTTACTTTTATCACGCACGAAATACGGACACCGCTCACCCTGATAAAGGCTCCGTTGGAAAAAATTCTCCGTTCGGGAGACGGGACATCCGCCACGCAAGAAAACTTGCGGATCATCGAGAAAAACACCGGACGGCTGTTGGAACTCAGCAATCAGCTATTGGACTTCCGCAAGACGGAAAGCCGCGGGTTTAAGCTAAACTATGTCACAACCGATATCGTCCTCTGGTTGGAAACGATCCTACATCCGTTCCGTCCGGCATTCGAACAAGGGAACAAGGAATTCACGACCAAACTGCCGGAACTACCTTTCGAGGCCTGTCTGGACCGGGAAGCATTCTCCAAGATCGTCAGCAACCTGGTAAACAACGCGCTGAAATACTCGGACAGCCGGATATCGCTCGAACTGCTTCCACCTTCGGGTGAAGAACGTATGTTCACCCTGCTCGTAACCAATGACGGATATCTGATACCTGACAGTGAAGCCGAAAACATATTCAGCCCATTCTACCGCCTCAAAGAGACTGAGAACCGGCAGGGAAGCGGTATCGGTTTATCGCTGGCCCACTCTTTGGCCGAGTTTCACCGCGGCAGACTGTTCTACCGGCAAACGACTGACGGTTTGAACCAGTTTGTCTTGATGTTACCGGAACAGCAGGAAGACAGCTACCGAATCGCAGCAGGAAACAGGAAAGAGAAAGCGGAAACGGTCACTTTGACCAAGACCGACAAACCAGTGATCTTAATCGTCGAAGATCAGAATGACATGCGCCACTTCATCGCCCGCGAGCTGGCAGAGGCCTATCAGGTATTGGAAGCCGGAAACGGGAAAACCGCCCTCGATCTGATCCGCAAGCACACGGTAAACCTCATCATCAGCGATGTCATGATGCCGATCATGGACGGCTTCGAACTTTGCAACGAAGTGAAAAACGATGTCAATGCCAGCCATATCCCATTTATCCTGCTGACGGCGCAACATAACCTGCAATCGCGCCTGAAAGGCCTGAACACAGGAGCCGACGCCTACATGGAGAAACCGTTCTCCATCGAACTGCTGACAGCACAGGTCGACAACCTCTTGAAAAGCCGTGAGCTACTGAACAAAACTTATCTGGAAAAACCGCTCGCCCCAGTGGCCTCTCTCGCCGTTTCACAGGTGGATGATATTTTCCTTCGTAAGCTAAACGGTTATCTGGAAGAGAACATCGGCAATGAAGCTCTTTCTGTCGAAATGCTCGCCGACAAGATGAACATGAGTACTTCCAGCCTCTACCGCAAAGTGAAAGGGTTGTCCGGACTTTCTCCTAACGACTTTGTCCGTATCGCCCGCCTAAAGAAAGCGATCCTGCTTATGCAGAGCGGAGAGAGCCGCATAAGCGAGATCGCTTTCCGGGTCGGCTTCTCTTCCCCCGCCTATTTCTCTACCTGTTTCCAGAAACAGTACGGGAAGACGCCGTCAGAGTATTTGAAACAAAATCATTTCCCCACCTGCCGTATCCCATGATACAGCAAACGAAACACGACCGACAAGCCGTAAAAGCCGCAGGTGATGATCAACATCCACAACGACTGTGTCCAAAGTTCGGACCAGCTTGTACCGTATGCAATGATCGAGACAATGTTCATCAGATAGGCAAGCGCAATACAGACACAGAATATCTTGATTTCCGTTTTCTGCCTCTTTACGGATAATACGATTTCTTTCATATTCATACGAAATTTAGATATGGTATTTTATATTCATCCGGGAAAGTAATCACCCGCCCTTCATCAATCGCCTGCAAACCCAACAAGCCCAGCACAGAAGAATAATAAGCCTCTTCTACCAGATTGGGAGCCGGTTTACCGGTAATAGCTGCTTCACAGAAAGCAGTCACCAGTTCGATCGAGCCGTCTCCGGCCGCACCAACCGAGGACTGTCCGCTGATCGTCGTAACTTTATCCATGATCAGATGCCCCTTGTTTACCGATGCTGTTTCCGGAACCCAGCTCGGGCCGGCGAAAGAAACATTGTCGAAGATCTTGTGTTCGATCTGGTTGATCAACTGCATGATACCGGGAGCCGGTTCGACATCTTCAAAATAATACTTGCCCTTTTCCGGTTCCATCGTTCCTTTGCTTCCCAGAATTTCCTCTTCAAGGCCATAGAACTTGTTACCGATCATGGACTCGTATGTCATCTTCACACCGTTCGGATAGTGGTATATCAAATTGATGCTGTCATACACTTCACGACCGTCTTTCCAATAGACGATATCCCCCATGCCGGCGACCTTTTCGGGAAGCATCCTGAGTGCCCAGTTTCCAACCTGCAACTGGTGGGTTGCCAACTCCGTTACGAGGCCACACGAATATTCCTTATATAAACGCCAGTTGATCTTACGTTCCAAATCGGGAGAAGGAACCGGACGGCGCCAGTCATTGTTACGGAACCAATACGCCCGTATCGAGTTTATCTCTCCCAATAAGCCGGCATGGATCATTTCCATCGCCTTGATATATTTCGGATCATACAAGCGCTGCTGGCCGATGAACATCACCTTTCCGGACTCCTTGAACACGTTGTACATATCCAGACAATCCGGACAAGTCATCGCCATCGATTTCTCACAAAACGTATGCTTTCCGGCATGCAAGGCATCTATCGTGATACGAGCATGTTCATAAAGCGGAGTAGCAATCATGACTGCCTGTACATCTTTGTTTTCCAAAAGCTTACGATAATCATCATACATCTTGGCTTTCGGATAAAGGGCCGAAGCCTCTTTCAGGTGGGGAGGATAATTATCACACAAGGCAACCACATCGGCATACGGAATCGTCTTCAGGTTATTCAGATGGTACTGTCCGCGTGAACCTGTACCGATAAATCCGATCCGCACTTTCTCCTTTGCTATCTGCACCTTGTCGTCGGCGCTACAGGACTGCAACCAAGGAAACGCGGAAAGCAGCGCACCGCCCCCACCAATCATTCCCAGCTCCTTGAAGAAGTCCCGCCGGCTTAAACTGACTGAATTCTCATCATTTTTCATAACTTATATACATGTTTTTCATAAATATCAAATTGAGACGCGATTACCGGAACACGCTCATCGCCGGCAATCATAAAGGCTGTCGTCAGAATCTCCGACACTATCGGATCTTCCGACACCACCGCCACCATTTTCTTATCATCCACGAATGCTCCCGTATGCGGATTCACGATGTGGCGAGGATGAGAAGGCATATTTCCCGATATTGATAGCGAGCTGTCACGTAACTTCAAATCAACAATCCGCTCTTTCGTAAACGGATTGTCAAGACCTACCGGCCAATATTCGCCGCACGGATGCGTACCGACCGCCAGAACCGAACTATTCCCGAAATTGACAAGCGCCTTGTCGATCCTGTTTTCTTCCAGCAGTTCCCGTATTTTAGCAAGCGCATATCCTTTCCCGTACCCACCGAGATCAATGTGTAAAGATTCGGAAAAGAAAAAAATGCCTTTGTCTTCCTCCGTCAGCAATACCTGACCAAACCCTTGCAAAGTTATATCGAAATATCCTTCCGTCAACTCATTGTAGCGCTTGCAGTCATTCAATATGCCCCAGAGTTCTTCCCCCACCGTCACCGGATAGTGGCCGGCTTCCCGGTTGACAAACGATACTTCGCTCTCCGGATCAAACCGGTTCAGCATCCTATCCAGCCGCCGCACTTCCGATTCGACCTTTTCCCAAACCATACCCAAAAGACGGGGATCGCTGCCGACCATCAAGATGTCGAACTGCGTTCCCATTACCGACGACATGGACCCATGGAAAAGCCCCGAAGCCGCATAATAGTTAGAATAAGACATAAGCCATTCGTTATTTTTTACATGGTATAAAAAAGGTGTGCGTACACACTTTGCAAATATAGGGGATTTGTTCGTTTCGCAAATAGAATTAGGTAACCTTTTTCTCAAAAGGTGGCCTAATTAGCGTTTATTTTCATTTACCGATATCATTTCGATACGGCTGACGCCACGGCTCTTTCATTTAAGCTCTAAGTAGAGACATAGTTTCCCTTACCCGATTC
>CAJTMR010000050.1 GCA_910577325.1 uncultured Parabacteroides sp. | reverse complement strand
ATCCTCGTATCCCATTTTTGTCTAAGTTTAAAAAAGCGAAGATAAGATTTTTTTTTCTTTCCCCTCAGGATTTCGGGATGATCCATGATCCCCCCTAATCCTCCATAAACCGAACGGAACAAAAAAAAGGCCGCTTTTGCAAGCGACCTTATAAGGGTGAAAAATGGGACTCGAACCCACGACCCTCGGAACCACAATCCGATGCTCTAACCAACTGAGCTATTCTCACCATATTTGTCTTAGTGTTTATCTCTTTAAGACGGTGCAAAGATAGAGGTTTTATTTTAAACTGCAAACAATTCAATCACTTTTTTTCAAAAAAAATATATTTACCAGCCTCCATATTTATACTGTTAAGAAATAACTGTATCTTATCTGCATACTTAATCTTTTCCGAACCAACTGAAAAAGAAATATTTACTCTCATTCAACCAAAAGTACGCCGGGAAAGTTTTCCCAAAAACAAACCCGGCGAAAAAAGCATCATTTGTAAATTTCTTTCTTTCCTGCCAAAAGCGTATTGCGCATCAAAGAAATAATTGTCATCGGACCTACACCGCCCGGAACCGGCGTGATATAAGAACATTTGGGAGCCACTTCGTCAAACTTGACATCACCGGTCAGCTTAAAGCCACTTTTGCGGGTCGCATCCGGCACGCGTGTCGTACCTACATCCACGATTACAGCTCCTTCTTTCACCATATCGCCTTTCAGGAATTCAGGGACTCCCAACGCCACAATAATAATATCGGCACTCAAGCACATTTCCTTCAGGTTCTCGGAACGGCTATGGCAAACAGTAACCGTGCAATCGCCAGGATAGGCTTTCTGCATCATCAGGGTGGCCATCGGCTTGCCTACAATATTACTACGGCCCAACACTACACAATGTTTACCGCGAGTCGGTATCTCGTAACGTTTCAACAGCTCCAAGATACCAGCCGGAGTCGCCGACACGAAACAAGGGAGACCGATAGACATACGGCCGACGTTGATCGGATGAAAACCGTCTACATCCTTTCGATAGTCGATCGCCTCGATGATCTTCTGTTCCGAGATATGCTTGGGAAGTGGAAGTTGCACAATGAAGCCGTCCACATCCGGATCGTTGTTCAGTTCATCCACCTTGCGAAGAAGTTCATCTTCGGTAACATCGGCTTCATAACGGATCAGAGACGACTTGAAACCAATCTCGTTACATGCCTTCACCTTACTGGCAACATATGTCTCACTCCCTCCGTCATGGCCGACCAGAATAGCGGCCAAATGCGGAACTTTACCACCAAGGGCTTTAATGCGGTCCACTTCTTCAGCCATTTCGAGCTTCATCTGAGCCGAAACGGCTTTTCCGTCCAATAACTTGTACTGTCGTTCTTCCATATTTTATTATCTTTTCGGATTTATCTTCTGAATGAAGGGAATTTCTTGCTTCCAGGCTTGGCTGCCGTCAGCATACGCATCATCTTGCGCGTTTCGTCGAATTGCTTGATCAACTTGTTCACTTCCTGGATCGTCGTGCCACTACCTTTAGCGATACGCTGACGACGCGAACCGTTCAGAATTGCCGGATTCGTACGTTCTTCGGGAGTCATGGAATAGATGATTGCTTCAATGCTCTTGAAAGCATTGTCGTCAATATCCACATCCTTCAAAGCCTTGCCTACGCCCGGAATCATGGAGGCAAG
The DNA here is from genome assembly GCA_910577325.1 of uncultured Parabacteroides sp. Taxonomy (GTDB): domain Bacteria; phylum Bacteroidota; class Bacteroidia; order Bacteroidales; family Tannerellaceae; genus Parabacteroides. The sequence goes on along the minus strand of CAJTMR010000050.1, from coordinate 6,241 downwards.
TTCCTTCAGGTTACCCATCTTCTTGATTTGTTGGATCTGCGAGATGAAATCGTTGAAATCGAACTGATTCTTGGCGATCTTCTTTTGCAGACGCTTGGCCTCTTCTTCGTCATACTGTTCCTGTGCACGTTCAACCAAAGAGACAATATCACCCATACCAAGGATACGATCTGCCATACGCTCGGGATGGAAGATATCCAAAGCGTCCATCTTTTCACCCGTTCCGACAAATTTGATCGGTTTGTCGACCACCGTACGGATAGAAAGAGCGGCACCACCACGAGTATCACCGTCAAGCTTCGTCAAGACAACACCGTCGAAGTCCAGACGTTCGTTGAACTCCTTTGCCGTGTTGACCGCATCCTGCCCGGTCATGGAGTCGACCACGAACAAGGTTTCATCCGGCTGGATAGCACTTTTGATCGCAGCGATCTCTTTCATCATCTGCTCGTCAATGGCCAGACGGCCGGCGGTATCGACGATAACGACATCATTGCCTTTCGCACGTGCTTCGCGGATCGCATTCATCGCGATCTCCACCGGATTCTTGTTTTCCAGTTCCATATAGACAGGTGCTCCAACCTGCTCACCGACCACACGCAACTGCTCAATAGCGGCGGGACGATACACATCGCAGGCTACCAGCAACGGTTTTTTGTTTTTCTTCGTCTTCAGCAAATTTGCCAACTTTCCCGAAAAAGTCGTTTTACCGGAGCCCTGCAAACCAGACATCAGGATGATCGCCGGATTCCCCTTCAGATCCAGATCGGTTGCCGTCCCTCCCATCAGTTCAGCCAACTCGTCATGAACGATCTTGACCATCAACTGGCTGGGTTTAACGGACGTAAGCACGTTCTGTCCTAATGCTTTCATCTTTACCGTATCGGTAAAACTTTTGGCTACTTTATAGTTTACGTCGGCGTCAAGTAATGCTTTACGCACATCTTTCAATGTTTCAGCCACATTGATTTCCGTGATCTTTCCTTCACCTTTCAACAGTTTAAACGACCTGTCTAACCTTTCGCTTAAATTCTCAAACATAATTCGTATGTATATTTATTTTTATTTCCTATTTTTTCTTTAGAATGAAGGACAAAGGTAAGAAAAAGTGACGAATAAAGAAAAGATCACAGACTCCGAGTCAGATTTTCTTATTTTGCCAAGATGCTTTCTTCAAATAAATGACACTTGCGAACAATAAACCGGTATAATACACCACTTCGGTCATGAAGCAGATAGCAACCGGCATGTGCAGGCGTATTCCGGCCACAAATATAAACAATGTATAGAAAACAAGGGTAACCAACTCCATCACAAAAGCCGAACGGGTATTTCCCGTGCCTGTCACCCCGTTGAAAACGATATTGGCAACCGCCCCGATCAGCAAGGCGCCGGAAATCACATAAAGGGAAGGGACCGAAGCTTGTATTAACGCCACGTCATTGGTATAGACAGACAATATCGTAGAAGGAACCAGACAAGTGACAGACACAAAAACAACCATGATTCCCAGCGATATCCAGGTTATATGACGGATGACCTGGATGACCTGATCCTTACGCCCTGCCCCAATGCAGTTACTTACAAACGTATTCGTTGCCGTTGACAAAGAATTGACTGGGATCAATAGAACAATATAAACGCTCCTGACGATATTCGCGACGGCCAACTCTCTCTGCCCCAAATGTTCCACGGCCACAAACAGCATGAAATAGGTGCTGAGCGAAATAAAATATTGCAACATCGTAAAGATCGAAATATCCAACACGCGCCTTAACAGCCTGACATCGAACGACCGAAACCGGTTCAGCGCAAATACCTCCATATCTATCGTCACTCGGGTATAGAGCATATAAAACACAGTAGACACGGCCTCGGCCATCACCGAAGCGATAGCTGCCCCTTTTATTCCCAGTTCAGGAAAACCACAGTTGCCGAATATCAGCAGGTAGTCCAGCAAGACGTTCGTCAACGCCATCACAATCGCATTCAGTGTCAACACCTTCGTCCGGGTAATACCGATAAATAAAGCACGGAACATCACATTCACAAAAGAGAAAAAGAACCCGAACACACGCCAGTCCAGAAACTCTTCCGTGGCGTCCAAAATCGTATCGGAAGAAACCAGCAACCGCATGATATCCCCGGAAAACAGGCGGGACAAAGTGAACATGACAGCAGCCAGCATAAACAGGAAAAAGACACCTTGTACCATCACCGGACCAACTTCCTTGTAATCCCGCTCCCCGTTACGGCGAGCCATGATAATCTGTGACCCCGTACTAAAACCAAAAGCGATCGTAAAAGCACATATATAATACAAGCCGCCCATCGCCGATGCTCCCAACTCGACTTCACCGACCCGGCCCAAAAACGCAGTGTCCGTCACATTAATGACATTCTGTGCCAGAAGACTTAAAAAAATCGGATAACTAACATTCCAAATTTGCTTGTTTGTGTACATAATACTTTATCATTTACGAAGGAAATCCATACTCATAAAAAAAGCCCGCCACATCTGGCGAGCTTCTTCTTTATATATGCTATCGCATTTATTCATCTGCTACCGATGTGCTTCATATCAGTTTGTTGGTTGCCGTATCAGGAAAAACGACCGAAGGCTTAAATGTTTTCGCCTCCTCAAAATCCATCAAGGCATACGACATGATAATGATGATATCTCCCGGTTGTGCCTTGCGCGCGGCAGCCCCGTTCAGACAAATAACGCCCGAACCTCGTTGGCCTTTTATAATATACGTCTCAAAACGTTCACCGTTATTATTGTTCACAATGGCAACCTTCTCGTTGGCAATCAGGTTGGCTGCATCCAGCAAATCTTCATCGACAGTGATACTTCCGATATAATTCAGATTGGCTTCCGTTACCGTCACCCGATGAATCTTTGACTTAACTACTTCTATAAACATACGATCTGATTTAGGATTTAGTACTTAATATTATCTATCAGACGAACCTCTCCACAATAGACCGTAATACACCCTACCGGATAAGTCGTATCGGACCAGTTCTTAATGGACTCCATCGTATTACCGTCCACAATCTCATAATATTCCACACGCATGACAGGATCGGCATTTATCGTATTGATTACATAGTCTATCACCTCCTGCACGCTCTTTTCGGGTACAAATTTAACGCTTTCTTTTAACGTACGAGCTATTAACGGTGCTTTTTGACGCTGTTCGGATGTCAGACGCACATTCCGGCTGCTCAATGCCAGACCGTCAGACTCGCGCAAAATCGGACAAGCATTGATCTTTACCGATATGTCGAGTTGCTTCACCATAGCACGAATCACAGCGATCTGCTGGAAATCCTTTTCACCGAAATAGGCATTATCCGGTTCGACAACATAGAAAAGCTTGCTCACAATCTGCGCGACCCCATTGAAATGTCCGGGACGGCGCGCTCCTTCCATAACTGCCGATACGATGCCGAAATCAAATGTGCGGGTGTCAGGCTCCGGATACATTTCTTCCACCGACGGAGCAAACACATAATCACAACCGGCCGGCTCCAACAAAGCACAGTCTTTGTCCAACGTGCGAGGGTACGTCTCAAGATCGTGCTTATCGTTAAACTGGGTCGGATTGACAAAGACGCTGACAACGCACACGTCGTTCTCTTCCACGCAACGCTTAACCAGGCTCAAGTGCCCGCCATGCAATGCTCCCATAGTGGGAACAAAACCAATTTGCTTGTTATCACGCTTTTCTTCAGCAAGATAACTCTTCAATTCTTGAATGCTGTTTACTATTTTCATCCTTTAGATGCTTATTGACAGTGCAAAGCAACTAAATAATTGCGGTAAATGAAAGAAATTTTGTATCTTTGTAGCGTCTTTATAAAACTAGTTTACAGAATGGATGCAAAAAAAATCTTGTTTATAGCCCAAGAAATAACCCCCTACCTACCCGAATCAGAGATTGCAACGATATGCAGGAATCTGCCACAAGGCATACAGGAACGCGGTCGTGAAATTAGAACTTTCATGCCTAAGTTCGGTAGCATTAACGAGCGCCGCAACCAATTGCACGAGGTAATCCGGCTTTCAGGTATGAATCTCATCATTGATGATACCGATCACCCGTTGATCATTAAGGTAGCATCCATTCAGGCAGCCCGCATGCAGGTATATTTCATCGACAATGATGATTTCTTCCAAAGAAAACATACTATCAGTGATGATAACGGAAACGAATACGAAGATAACGATGACCGTTCAATCTTCTACGTTCGTGGCGTATTGGAAACGGTGAAAAAGCTTCGTTGGATACCGGATGTCATTCACTGTCATGGTTGGATATCAGCTCTAACAGGTCTGTATATCAAACGTATGTATGCAGACGACCCTTGCCTCAAAGACGCAAAGATCGTGTACTCTATTTATGGCGATGACTTCAAGACTCCATTCAGAAAAGGATTTGCAAGCAAATTAAAGATGGATGGAGCCAAAGACAGCGACCTGAAAGGCATCAAAGCCGATACCAGCTTCACCGGGCTGACCAAACTCGCCATTGATTTTGCAGACGGTGTGATACAGGGTAGTGAAACAATCAATCAAGATGTGTTAGATTACATCGCCACTAAAAAGCACACCCCATTCCTGTCTTACCAGTCGCCGGACGTTTATATGGATAAATTCAATGAATTCTATGATGTCGTATTAGGCACAAAATAAATTTAGAGAAATGAAAATCAAGCTTTTTGTACTTGGCCTGAGTCTCGGAATCTCGATTCTGAGCGGGTGTAATGATGATTTGACGCAGGTAGGAACAGGCATTCAACCGGAGAATGATCGACCGTTGGTATATGCGGACACATTCTACATGAAAGCAAAAACAGTACAGACAGATTCCGTCTATGCCCGAACAATTTACGGTTCATTAGGGGAAATATACGATCCTCTGTACGGAAACCTGAAGTCTGATTTTATGTGCCAATTCTATTGTCCGGAAAATTACCGGTTCAAATATACACCTCATGAAGGAAGAATCGACTCAGTCGAATTCAGTCTCTATTACAGCCGGTCTTGGACCGGAGACTCTCTTACGCCGATGCGTGCACAAATATATGAGGTAACGACCCCGCTGGCAAGAGATTTCTACACGAATATCGATCCGGAGCAATTCTGCGACATGCAAAAATCGCTGGGGATGCAGATATATACAGCCCGTAATTTGAGTGTATCGGACTCGTTGTGGAATGCCACCAATTCAAATGGTGTACAATCTTATCAACCTAACATTACCATTCGGATGCCTAAGGAAGTCGGACAACGTTTCTACGACGCGACAATCCAAACACCGGAAGTATTCACCGACCAAAACACGTTCAACCAATTCTTTCCCGGCATTTATGTCACCAATACATACGGGACTGGAAATATCCTGAACATCGAAAGCGCACAAATGAAAATCTTTTACAAATATACCGTGAAAGGTTCCGCCGACCAAGATTCCTTGGTATATGCCAACGAAATATTCAGTGCGACTTCCGAAGTCATTCAGTTGAACAGATTCAAAAACACGGATATCAGCCACTTACTGAAACCAAACGATAGCATCGCCTATTTAAAAAGCCCGGCCGGTGTTTACACTTTGCTGACTATCCCGGCACAGGATATCGCTTCGATCATTCAAGGACGTATTGTCAGCAACGTACCGTTTTCATTGAAAGCACTTCCGCAAGAGGGATGGAAATATGCGTTCGAACCTCCGAAAAACATTTTGATACTCCCAAAAGACTCCATTGATACATTCTTCAAAAATAACAACGTGGAGAACAGTGTGACGTCTTATTTAGGTTCCTACATCCAATCAACCCGGACTTATTCATTCGGCAATATAGCGAAACTGATTAAGGCACACATGGAAAATTCACCGAGCAAAGATTTGGAAATCTGCGTCATTCCAGTACAACGTAGAGTCGGAGAAACGTATAACTACTCTTATCAAAAAGTAGAATATACCGTTGCGATTGAAAACTACTTGAAACCCTCCGGCGTAAAACTCCGCATTGACAAAGATGCCATGACAATGCGTGTTACGACAATTGAATACAAGTAAAAAACTTCCGAATAAAAAAGGGGTGATGTAAAAACATCACCCCTTTTTTATTCAGTCAATCTTCAAAATCAAGCAGAAGTCACTTTTTAGCTGCTCTTTTCTCCTGACTTCGTCAACGTGTCACCCAAAAATCATCTTCAAATAATGGGGCG
>CAJTMR010000049.1 GCA_910577325.1 uncultured Parabacteroides sp. | reverse complement strand
TTATTTTATAGACACACAAATCAGATTGAGATAATCTCCTATACATTATTATATAAAATCCACTTTATCTGTGCTCCCTTCATTGCATAGCCATTTACAGACTTGGATAATGATGCAAAAGCGGTGAATGAATATCTCAAATTTGCTATAGATACCTTTCTTCTTGTCTGACTCTTCCTCGTTAATCATATCAGTCCAGTTTCGCTGCCATTCCAATAGAAGTTTCTTTGCTTCTGGCTCATATTCTATTGTTGTAGGTATTACGCGGCCTGTTTCATCAGTTGAAATTTTCAAATGCACCACTGAATCGCAATATTGCACCACAAAAATGTAATAAAATTCAAAGGATTAATATTTATAAGCATGTGTATCAGCGTATTATGTTTTATTCGTATTGTGTGTGGGTTTAATTCCTAATTCCCGCTTCGAGTACACGAATTTGAGCAATTACATTTTGCGGAAGTAGCTCAGTTGGTAGAGCATAACCTTGCCAAGGTTAGGGTCGCGGGTTCGAGTCCCGTCTTCCGCTCGCTTCCTAAAGGCCTCGTTATTCTTAAGAATAGCGGGGCTTTTTATTTTTCTGATTTTGTATTGCCACTGTACGAATATGGGATCAATCTGTCATAACCATCATGGTGAAAAACGATAACATCCTGTGTATCAATTATACAATAAAAACAGGAACCGTTCGAGAACAGGTGCAAAACATGTTAAAACGGCTTCTTTTTTCATCAAGACAGGCTTTTCTTTTGTCAAAAACGGCTTTTAAAGCTGCTTGAGACCCGAGTGTAAGCAGTATGGAGACCCGGGCCGGAAGAGGTGCAGACCCGGGTCTGTGCGAAACTTTTCCGGGGATGCGGGGATGTTTATCCGCCGTGTTAGAGGTACTTTTATGCCCCGTTTTTGCATCTTTTTCGCCGATGGTTATTTTTGCACATATAAACATAAACAGCATATTATCAGCCACATAAATAAATAGTCATATAAAAAGCATGATAGATGCATGATAGTAGAATGATAGTAAAAAACAGCAACCATTATGCTTTAACATACTGTGAAACAGAAGCTAACAACCGGATATGATAGTATAATAGTTGGTTTGCGAAATTTTCATGAGAGAAAAGAGGTGGTTCCGAACGGAGATACCCATCGTCAACTCTTGGCAAGAAGCTGTTATTTGCTGTTTAATAATGAGGATAAGCCCCCCCTGGGTAATGAGGAGCCGGCAGGGTTGCTTTGAAATAAAATTGAAAAAACTTTCAAAAAAAATATTGGTTCACAATAATTATTCCATACATTTGCAATTAGTAACAACCTTTAAATGCAGGCTTTAAGAAAGGAGCAACCGCCTGCCAGAACATCTATCCGAAATACCAACAATCAAAAACAAGTAGAGAGTATGAATGCAAAAAAGAAAAGTGAAGTGAAGCGTTGGCTATTGCCTATGCTGATGTGCATGTTCCTGTTTATGACAGGAGGCTGCGATTCAAATGAAGAATTCGAATCATTTGATGGATATGAAACACTCAAGTTGTCGGAGTGGAATGATGAATGGAATCAATATTTTAAAGATCCGTGGGTTCACTGGGAAACTTACAAAAATCAAGAGGGCGTGGTTGTCAAAACCAATGTAGACAATGGCTGGTACGAAGCCATTGAGATTGAAATCATCAATCCTCCAACAGGAAAAAGAAGCGGACGTTATCTTCCTATTAATATCAATAGAAATCACTTACAGGAAGGAACAAAAATCATTTTCTCCGGTGAAGCAAGGGACAACAGCACCCTGGACTATTTTGGGATACCTCTTATTCTTAAAAATATACAGATAAAGAAAGACGTATTAATCAATTAAAAAACAAACATCATGAACAGCGACCGTCATGCTTTAACACATTGTGAAACAAGAGCTAACAACCGGATATGATAGTATCATAGTTGGTTTGCGAAATTTTCATGAGAGAAGAGAGGTGGTTCCGAACGGAGATACAACCTTCAAATGCAGGCTTTAAGAAAGGAGCAACCGCCTGCCAGAACATCTATCCGAAATACCAACAATCAAAAACAAGTAGAGAGTATGAATGCAAAAAAGAAAAGTGAAATGAAGCGTTGGCTATTGCCTATGCTGATGTGCATGTTCCTGTTTATGGCAGGAGGCTGCGGTGACGATTTCGAAACATTCGAAGGATATGAAACGCTCAAGTTGTCGGAGTGGAACGATAAATGGAATATATATTTTGAAGATGATTGGGAACTGTATTCGGAATACAAGAACCAACATGGGTGGGTAAAAAAAGATCTGATGGGGAATTTAGGGATCGTACTCAACAAAGATAATGAGTTTGCAAATTTATCTCCCAAAAATATCTCCCAAAATTTGTTGGAAGAGGACATGGAAATTATCTTTTCCGGAGAAGTCCGCGTTCCTTTTGCAAATATATATCCTCTCCCGCTCATTCTTAAGAATATTCAAGTTAAAAAACAAACTGTTATCAAATAAATTGTAATACCATGAAAAAGTTGATACTTGTTATTATTGCTCTTTGTGTAAACACACTTCTTTTCTCCCAGACAAGAATTGATATCGGAGAAGTATATGGCGCTACACTAAAAAGAACCGTTAATGCGACAAAACAAAAAATGTATCGTATAAATACTCAGACATTGTTGGATGTTTCAGAATCAGAAAAAGAACAGATGGAGGTAAAAATGTCCCTTTTCGATAAAGATTATGAAATTGTATTGATGGAAAATACCGCTTTAGAAAATACCCCTGCATTTTATACGGATAAAGATGGTAATCTAAAACAAGACTATCCCACTGTAAAATTGTATGCCGGGTATTTGAAGTCGGACACGACAAAAGCTGTTCGTTTTTCTGTTATGAATAACAAATATATAAATGGTTATATCAACACTGGTGATGATTTGTTGTATTTGTATTCGGTCAAAGAAAACGAAGGAAATACACTTGCTTTTTTTGGAAGCAATATAACAGACTCCAACAATTATTCTTGTGGTACAGCAGAACCGGAAATGACAGATGTAGGCATTATGCCTATGGCAACAAATTTATATGATTTTGAATCTGTAATCAGGATCATGAAAATAGCGGCTGATGCGGATGAAGAATTTTACGATTTGTATGGGAGCAATAGTAACAACCGAATATTGGCAATATTAAATGAAGCTGAGGGATTATATGCACGTACATTCAATATTGCTTTTCAAGTTACGTATGTCCACTATTACCAAAGTAATAGTCCTTATACGGTAACATCTTTCTCTGATAGAGGGGTTGCCTATATAAACCAAGTAAGAAATCATTGGAATAATAATTTAAGTAATATTGATAGACATGTTGCAATGGTCTTTTCAGGGAAAACAGCTTATCTTCCAGATGGAGATCGCTTAGTAGGAATAGCAAATAATATAGGTAATATCAAGAATAAAACAACAAGTTATATGGCGACATTTGATCCTTATATCGAAAGTCGGAGATATAGTGTTGTTGATCATGAATTGGGGCATTTATGTGGAGGCTCTCACGATGATTGCGTATATGACAATGATATAAATTTAGCCAGTGTTATGTGCCAAGGTTTTGTAAAAGATCCCCCTTATTTCTCAAATGCTTCCATTGCTCGCATCGGACAACATATTTATTCCAATAATTACCTGCAAAAAGTGTCTGTTACCTCCAACAGTAGTTTTGTAAATAATAGCACGAATGTGACCTTTACTGCCTCTCCATTCCCGGCAGGAATGTTTACGTGGAGCGGTCATCCGATGGATTTAGTAAGCACATCCGGAGCAAGCGCCACCTTTAAGACGGGAAGAGATGGAACCAGTTATGCAACGATCAAAACAGCAAGCGGAGCTTCTATGTCCGGTTCTGTTTATGTTGGCAAACCCGTTATTACGATCGAAGGTCCCAATCGCACTCCTAATACAGGCTATGCAAAATATAGAGCTGAATATGACGGGCGGTGTTCACCAACATCATTTGAATGGATATTGAATCCACAAGGCAACAATTCTGTTTATGGGGCGAACACTTCCACCTTCGATATTGCATTTTACCAGACAGGAAGTTATCAAATTGTCGTGCGGGCTGCCAATAAATACGGCATGGGTGAATATACGGTTTCAGGTGTAACGGTCTATAACGCGAATAACAATGCCGCCATGATTGCCTATCCCAACCCTGCCAATCAAACCTTATATGTTGATTTCTCCTCTATCGGAGAACAACAAGCCAAGGCGATCAACTCCGTACCTGTACAACAGAAACAATACGACATCCGTTTGTTCAACTTGCAAGGTTCTTTGGTACGCAGTGTTCAATCGAAAGGCGAACAGATTTCGATTGACGTATCCGGATTACCGGGTGGCAATTACTTCCTCCATATTTATAACGGAGAAAGCCAAAAACCGTTAGTACAACAGATTGTCATCAAACATTAACCCTTTTTGTTGGGCGGATCTCCCGCCTTTCAAGAGATGGCGCAACTAAAGTGATAAAGTCAGTTTAGAGCCTATTAAAAAACTAAAATGGATTAGGTGAGCAGCCTATCGCTTTAGCTCACCGAATCCATCGCTTTACATATCACATTCAAGATATATATATCTAAGATACCTCTTACTCCTTTAAAGCCTCATCCATCGCGGCAGCAGCCTTACGGCCGTCCCCCATTGCCAGGATTACGGTTGCACCGCCACGGACGATGTCGCCACCGGCATATACATCCGGCAAAGCAGAGCGCATATTCCCTTCATCCACCACGATCGTCCCCTTCTTGCTTACTTCCAATCCCTGGAAAGCACGCGGGATAAGCGGATTGGGAGAAACACCGACACTGACGATCACTTCGTCCACATCGATTGTTTCGATAGCACCTTCGACAGGTACAGGACGACGACGCCCGGAAGCATCCGGTTCGCCTAACTCCATCTTCTGCAAACGCATCTGTTTGACACGCCCCCGCTCGTCACCAAGATATTCGACCGGATTATGCAAAGTCATAAACTCCACACCTTCCTCTTTGGCGTGTTTCACCTCCTCCAAACGGGCAGGCATCTCTTCTTCGCTACGCCGATAGACGATCATGGCACGTTCGGCTCCCAAACGGCGTGCGGTACGAACCGAGTCCATTGCCGTATTGCCACCACCGATGACAGCCACCTTCTTGCCCTGCAAGACAGGCGTATCGCTATCGGGATTGGCTGCATCCATCAGGTTGACACGTGTCAGGTATTCGTTGGACGACATCACCCCGACCAAGTTCTCGCCCGGAATATTCATAAAGTTAGGAAGCCCGGCGCCACTGGCCGCGAAGATCCCTTTGAATCCATCGGCATGCAAGTCTTCATAGCTGATTGTCTTGCCGACAATACAGTTTGTCAGAAACTTCACACCCATCTTGCGGAGGCCTTCTATTTCGACATCCACGATCTTATTCGGCAGACGGAATTCGGGAATACCATATTTCAATACACCGCCGATCTCGTGCAAGGCTTCGAACACCGTCACGTCATAGCCGCGCTTCGCCATGTCGCCGGCAAACGAAAGACCGGCAGGACCGGAACCGACAACGGCAATCTTAATGCCGTTCTTCTCCGCCACTTGCGGAACGGAAATGTTTCCGCTTTCCCGTTCGTAATCGGCGGCAAAACGTTCCAGGTAACCGATAGCGACAGCCGGTTTACCCATCTTCAGATGAATGCACTTGCTTTCGCACTGCTTTTCCTGCGGACAGACACGGCCGCAGACAGCCGGCAACGCACTTGTTTCCTTCAACACTCTGGCCGCTTCCAAAAACTCGCCCCGCTCGATGTTCTTCACAAAAGTCGGGATATTGATACTTACCGGACATCCTTGCATACAAGTCGGATTCGGACAGTCCAGGCAACGCTGGGCTTCCTGCATGGCTTGCTCCTTCGTCAATCCGAGGTTTACCTCTTCGAGGCGGGTATGGCTGCGGTATTCCGCATCCAGCTCATTCATTTGCACACGGGGAATATCCGTGCGTTCCTTATTCTTTTTGCTTTTACGCAGTGCTTCTCTCCACGGTTCGGCACGACGGGCAGCGATCAGTTCTTCTGTTGTCATTTGTTTACTGTGGTTTCGTTATTTCTTTTCAATATCTTTATAAGCACCGAGGCGCATCAGCATCTCATCGAAGTCTACCTGGTGAGCGTCGAACTCCGGTCCGTCCACACAGACGAACTTCGTTTTCCCTCCGACCGTAATACGGCAAGCACCGCACATTCCTGTCCCGTCCACCATAATCGTGTTCAGGGAGGCTACCGTCGGGATCTCGTACTTCTTCGTCAAGGCAGAGACAAACTTCATCATGACGGCCGGGCCGATCGTGACACACAGATCCACCTTTTCGCGGTTGATCACACTTTCCACACCATTCGTCACCAATCCTTTTGTACCGTAAGAACCGTCGTCTGTCATCACGATCACTTCATCCGAGTTGGCACGCATCTGCTCTTCCAAGATCACCAGCTCCTTTGTACGGGCGGCCAGCACTACGATCACGCGGTTGCCCGCCTTATGGAAAGCCTCCACGATCGGCAATAAAGGAGCCACACCGACACCACCGCCGGCACACACGACCGTACCGACTTTCTCGATATGGGTAGCCTGTCCCAACGGGCCGACCAGATCGGTAATATAATCGCCGGCATTCAGTTCGCAAATCTTCTTCGACGAGCCGCCTACGGCCTGGATCACAAGTGTGATGGTTCCTTTCGTGGTATCAGCCCCGGCAATGGTGAGGGGAATACGTTCGCCCTTCTCACCCACCTTCACGATAACAAAGTGGCCTGCCTTACGGGAGCGGGCAATCAAAGGTGCTTCCACTTCCAGTTTCACTACGTTGGCAGAGAAATGTTCTTTACTTACAATCTTATTCATTATAATCGCTACTATTGATAGTTAGTCTTGTTGATTTGATTGCAAAAATACATCAAAAAACCGGATAGCACAGTATTTTGCCAAACAAAAAGGAGTTATTCGAACAAACCTTCGTCACGAACCAACATCAAAATAGCCGAATGAGGGACAATCAGGAACTTCTCATCGTTAAATTTGATCTCGTAAGCGGCACTCTGCAGGAAGACAGCCAAATCTCCCTCATGTGCCTGCAAAGGAAGATAATGCACCTCGCCCTCTTTCTTCTTTTCCCATACTTCATGTTCCTCGCTCTGGGAAGGAAGCGGGAAACCGGGACCGACCTTGATGATATAGCCGCTCTGGATCTTCTCCTGCTGGACGGTAGGCGGCAGGTACAATCCGGATTTTGTCTGGCTCTGCGGGTTCTTCGGCTTGATAAGCACCTTGTCACCCACCATCAGGAACTTATCTATGTCTTTCTGATCTATTGCTAATTGCATGACTTATATGTTTATGATATTTTGACGGACAAAGATATAAAATACGTTGCATAAAAAAAGCCGCCTCCCTTTCCGAAAGCAGCTTTTCCCAAACAAAAGAATTCTACACCTTAGATGGCACGTCCCTTAAACACGTTAGACTGATCCGACGGATACAGATAACCGGTAAACGAAATACGGTTGCTGTTGAAGTTCGGGCTGACAGTAGCCGTACACTTGTTCGTGCCTTTGACCATGCGGATGGTCACATTGGCGGAGACCGCCACCCCTTGCACCATCATGCTGAACGTGACATTTCCTTTTTTGTCGGTTTTCATCTCTATATTCGAAGCACTGCCCTCGACCGTGACTCCTCCGATTCCGTTCGGGCCGGCAGCAGCAGTATTGAAAGCCAACTGGATGGTTGCCCGGTCGCCTTTCATGGAAACGAAGTTCGTGCTCGGAGTCACATAGACGAATTGCCCGCGTTTGAACTCGACACGTTCGGCCTCCAATACAAAGTCTTTCTCTTTCAAGGCTTGCAGGCCTTGTTCAAACAAAGCCGCCTGTTCAGCCGCCTCGGCTGCTTTCTTTGCTTCTTTCTCGGCTTTCTTTGCCGCCTTCCCGGCTGCTTTATCCTGCTGCGCCATCATTGCCCCTGCACTAAAAAGCAGGACGGCCAGTAATAATAATACTCTTTTCATTTTTCTTGTTCTTTTAGTTGATATCTAATCAATCTTATTTATACAATAGACAATCATAGTAGTCAAAAGGTTCAATCCGTGTCTCTTCTTTTTATGTTTTTAACATGATGCCACCATAAACAGCAGGATTTCAAGTTTCTCTTCCCAAACAATACTGCATTTTACAGATTGTATTATTCTAAACGCACGGCTCTTTCATTTAAGCTCTAAGTAGAGACATAGTTTCCCTTACCCGATTC
>CAJTMR010000048.1 GCA_910577325.1 uncultured Parabacteroides sp. | reverse complement strand
ATAAAATAACAACATTTTTGAACGAGCTGCGAAATCCTAAATGAAAGAGCCGTGGATAGCGAAAAGAACTTTCTACTTTCAATTTTCTACTTTCAACTAAAATACATACCTTTGCCTCAATCTAAAAACAAACTATAATAGTAATGCCTAATATTTCACAACGGGGGGTTGATATGCCGGCTTCCCCAATTCGGAAACTTGCTCCGTTGGCAGATGCTGCCAAACAGAGAGGTGTTCATGTCTATCATTTGAATATCGGCCAGCCTGACCTGCCTACCCCGCAAGCGGCATTGGATGCGATCCGGACGATCGATCGGTCGGTGTTGGAATATAGTCCCAGCCAGGGATATCGCAGTTATCGTGAAAAATTGGTAGGATATTATAAGAAGTACGATATAAATCTTACGGCTGATGATATTATTATTACGACAGGTGGTTCGGAAGCCGTATTGTTCGCTTTCCTGAGTTGTTTGAATCCGGGTGATGAAATTATTGTGCCCGAACCGGCATACGCCAACTATATGGCCTTTGCCATTTCGGCGGGAGCAGTGATCCGTACGGTGACGACGACGATCGAGGAAGGCTTTTCCCTTCCTAAAGTGGAGAAGTTCGAAGAGTTGATCAATGAGCGTACCAAAGCGATCCTGATCTGTAATCCCAATAATCCGACCGGTTATTTATATTCTCGCCGTGAAATGAATCAGATACGGGATATCGTGAAGAAATATGATCTTTATCTTTTTTCGGATGAGGTGTACCGTGAGTTCATTTATACTGGTTCGCCTTATATTTCGGCTTGCCATTTGGAAGGGATCGAGCGGAATGTAGTGCTGATCGACTCGGTTTCCAAGCGCTATTCGGAATGTGGTATCCGTATCGGAGCTTTGATCACGAAAAATGCCGAAGTCCGTGAAGCCGTTATGAAGTTTTGCCAGGCTCGTCTGAGTCCGCCTTTGATCGGCCAGATTGCTGCCGAGGCTTCCTTGGATGCATCCGAAGAATATGCCCGTGAAACATATGACGAATATGTCGAACGGCGTAAATGTTTGATTGACGGCTTGAATCGTATACCGGGTGTTTATTCCCCGATTCCGATGGGGGCTTTCTATACGGTAGCCAAGTTGCCGGTAGATGATGCCGAAAAGTTCTGTGCTTGGTGTCTGAATGATTTCGAATATGAGGGGCAGACGGTCATGATGGCTCCGGCTTCCGGTTTCTATACCACTCCGGGGTTGGGGAAGAATGAAGTCCGTATGGCCTACGTCCTGAAAAAAGAAGATCTGGCGAAGGCACTCATTGTACTTCAGAAGGCGTTGGAGGCGTATCCGGGGAAAACGGTATGAGTCTCGAATATTTTATAGCAAAACGCATCTATTTCAGCAAAGAGGGGGACCGGCAGGCTACTCCTCCCGTTGTTCGTATTGCTATGGCCGGAATAGCCTTGGGACTGGCTGTCATGATCCTTTCGGTGGCTATAGTCATTGGTTTCAAGAAGGAGATCCGGAACAAGGTGATCGGTTTCGGTTCCCATATCCAGATCACGAACTTCGATAATAATGTTTCTTACGAATCGACACCGATTGCGGTAAGCGATACGTTACTGGATCACCTGAGAGCATTTCCGGGCGTTACGCATGTGGAGGCTTTTGCCACGAAACCGGGAATCTTGAAAACAGATACCGATTTTCAGGGGATTGTCCTGAAAGGTGTGGATGAGAACTACGATTGGACTTTCTTCCGCAATAATCTGAAAGAGGGTGAGCTGTTTGTCCTTCCAGCCGATAAGGCATCTACGGATGTTTTGATCTCTCGCTATTTGGCAAACTTGTTGAGATTGGAAGTGGGCGATTCTTTTTTGACTTATTTTGTGCAAGACGAAGTACGTGCCCGCAAATTCCGTATAACAGGTATTTATGAGACTGGTTTTGTCGATTATGACAAACTGTTTGTGATAGCCGATATCCGCCAGGTACGCCGTCTGAATGGTTGGGCTCCCGACGAGGTTAGCGGCCTGGAATTGCAAGTGGATGATTATGGTCGGCTGGACCGGATTGCCGAAGATTTGTATTTCGATATCGCCGAGAAGCAGGACCGGAACGGCAATACATATTATACTCGTTCTATCAAAGAACTGAATCCTATGATATTCGACTGGCTGGAGGTACAGGATATCAACGTGGTGGTGATTCTGGTGTTGATCTTAGCTGTTGCCGGATTCACGATGATCTCCGGGCTATTGATAATCATTCTGGAACGAACCAATATGATCGGTATTCTGAAAGCTTTAGGAGAGAGTAATAAAAGTATTCGGAAGATATTCCTTTATATTTCTTTTTTCCTGATCGGGAAAGGGATGATCTGGGGAAATGCGGTCGGGATCGTGCTCTGTCTGATCCAATCCTGTTTCCATGTCGTGAAGCTCGATCCTTCCGTCTATTATTTGGACGCTGTTCCCGTCGATTTGAATGTCGTCTCCCTTATTCTCTTGAATGCCGGTACGTTGACTGCTGCGATGTTGATGATGTTGGGACCTTCTTGCCTCATTACCCGTATTGAACC
The DNA here is from genome assembly GCA_910577325.1 of uncultured Parabacteroides sp. GTDB lineage: Bacteria > Bacteroidota > Bacteroidia > Bacteroidales > Tannerellaceae > Parabacteroides. The sequence continues at coordinate 8,028 of CAJTMR010000048.1, read as the reverse complement.
GGTTAAAAGCATACGGTTCGAATAAAATTATATTTTAGTTGTAAAATCGTTTCTCCATTTGAACAGGCGATATATGTGGACGTGCAGGTCGTAGGCTGGTTGTGCGATTTCCAGAACAGGCAACCAAGCTGTCTGCGGTTTTTGTTGCAGGAGAAGAGCCGATTTGCGAAGGACGGCCGCCTTTGCCGTAAATCGGAGGGTCAAAAGCGATCCGGCCAATATGGAGACCAGCCAGTTTCCTGGAATACCGACGATAAAAGCCGCGAAGGCAGTGAGTAGGAACAATAGGTTGCTGTAATTGTCCATCCGGTAAAAGAGCAAAGCGTTTCCTTTATAATAGCGACCGGTGGCAGCATGGGATATCTTTGTTTGTTTCCAGATGCTCGGGTCTTCGATTTTGCATGTTTCGGTAAGGGCGTCCGGTGAATATTGTACCTGTGTATTAGTGTCGTTGGCGGCCTCATTGATAAAAAGATCGTCTGATCCGGCGTGGAGATACAACGATTTGGAAAAACCCTTACGGGCAAAAAACAACTGTCTGCGATAGGAGAGGTTTTGTCCGTTTCCCGTATAAGGATGATGGGTGAGAGCGGAAGAAAGCATTTGCAAACCGTTCATAAGGTTATCGTATGCAATTAGTTTTTGAAAGAATCCGTCCGTATGACGATACGTGCAGAAACCCAGTACTATTTCCGTTTCACGGTCGTAAGTGCCAGCCATAGTCGTTATCCATTTAGGGCTGATCGGAGTGCAATCTGTTTCGGTGAAAAGCAGGATGTCGTGCTTGGCAGCTTTGATTCCCATCGTGAGTGCCAGTTTTTTGTGGCTCATGTAGCGTGTGTCGGCCGGAATGTCGGTATAATGGAGATGCTGGTATTCGGTCGACAACTGTTCGAGGACGTTCTTGCTTTCGATATCGGAACGGTCGTTCGTGACGATCACTTCATATTCCGGATAATCTTGGTTCAGGAGCGCAGGCAGGTTCCGCCGTAACTCCTCCGGGTCGCCATGTGCATAAACGATGACGGAGACTGGCCGGGGGGCACGGTTGGCGGTTGTCCGTTCCGTGCTTCCGGTCGTCCGGGCAGCGCGAAGCGGGCGGGCATATACGACCAGACAATAATATACTTGTATGAAAAACAATATCCCGGTGGTTCCTGCCAGGAATAATTCGAGGGTGGAGAATGTAAGTAAATTTTCGCTCATCGATATTTTCTCTTTGAATATGCAAATGTACGGAGGATTTTTGATTTTATCGCATAAATATTATTGCCGGTCCATATAGTTTTTGTTCCTGTCTGATTGTTAACAAAGTGCATAAAAAAGCGGAGATCCCTGCCATCTCCGCTTTTCTTGCTTATAATCTATCCGAATAATAAGCCACCGGCAATTTCCGGCAGTTATATTGCGAGGCCATCACTTCACCGTAGGCGCCTGCAGAGCGAAGGGCGATCAGGTCGCCGCGACGGGCACGGTTCACTTCGACCTCTTTACCGAACACGTCGGACGATTCGCAGATCGGGCCGACAACGTCATAAGTTTCAACTTCTTCGTCGCTGGTGATATTCTCCATGCGGTGATAGGCATCATACATGGCGGGGCGGATCAGTTCGGTGAAACCGGCATCCAGGATACAGAACTTTTTCGTTTCACCTTCTTTTACATACAGTACTTTGGATATCAACGAACCGCATTGTGCGACGATGGAACGCCCCGGCTCGAAATGAACCTGTTGTCCCGGACGAAGTTGCAACAACTTGTTGAATACGGCAAAATAGTTGTCGAATGCCGGGATAGGCAAATGATTCGGATGATAATAGTCGATACCGAGACCACCGCCGAAATTCAGATTCTCAACTTGTATGCCGCGCGCTTCCAGTTCTTCTTGAATTTCATTGACACGGATTACGAGACCGCGGAAAGCTGCCATATCTGTAATCTGTGAACCAATATGGCAATGGATGCCGATCAGTCTGACATGTTTCAAACGGCTGACCAGGTTCAATACTTGTCCGAGTTGGCTCAGGTTGATGCCGAATTTGTTTTCTTTCATGCCGGTCGTGATCTTGGCATGCGTATGTGCGTCTACTTCCGGATTGATACGGAGGGCGATCGAGGCTACTTTATTCTTGGCGGCAGCCAGTTCATTCAAAATCTCAAGTTCGGCAGCCGATTCTACGTTAAAGCAGAAAATATCGTTGTCCAGTCCCAAGTTGATTTCCCAGTCTGCTTTGCCTACACCGGCGTAAACGATTTTGCCGGCGGGGAAACCCGCATCGAGTGCCGCTTGTATTTCGCCACCGCTCACACAGTCAGCACCCAGGCCGTATTCTGCGATAACAGACAAGATACGAGGATTGGCGTTAGCCTTGACTGCATAGTGGGCATGATAGCCATACTTTCCGGCTTCTGTTTTTACCGTGTCGAGCGTTTCTTTTAACAACTTCATATCGTAAAAATAGAACGGGGTAGCCAGTGATTTGAACTTTTCTACGGGAAATGTTCCTTTTAGTATCATTTTTTTTGAATTTATTTTGGTAATTAAAAAAGTATATCTATATTTGCAATACGTAAATTTTTTCATAGTTAAGGTTTTGTAGGAAGGATTGTCTGTGAAGATGATCCTTTCTTTTTTGTTTTTTATGGAAAAAGACGGCGTATTGAATCAATCAATACGCCGTCTTTTTTTGCATTTATGCTTTATCGTTGAACAAGTGATCGCTTAAAGCCTGCAATGCCCTTATTTTGTCGGAGGCTTTAACCAGAAGTGAGACATTGTAGTTGCTGCCTCCATACGAGATCATTCGTACCGGGACATCCTTCATTGCTTGGACGATGCGGGCTTCGAAACCTACATTGTCCCATTCCAAGTCACCTACTACGCAGACGATAACCATATCTTCATCCACTGTGACTGTTCCGTATTTTTTCAGGTCGTCCACGATTTCTTCCAGATGTTTACGGTTGTCTATCGTAACGGAAACGCCAACTTCGGAAGTCGTTACCATGTCGATGGGAGTTTGGTAGTTTTCGAATATTTCGAACACTTTGCGCAGGAAACCGGTAGCCAACAGCATGCGGCCGCTCTTGATCTTGATGGAGGTGATATTGTCTTTTGCGGCAACGGCTTTGATCTTTCCTTTTTCTGTCATGTTGGAGATCATGGTACCCGGAGCTTCCGGCTGCATCGTGTTCAACAAACGGACAGGGATATTGTTCAACTTGGCCGGCAGGATACAGGTTGGGTGCAGGATCTTGGCTCCGAAGTAAGCCAGTTCGGCTGCTTCTTCGAAATGCAGGTGGCGAACCGGCGATGTCTTTTCAACAATACGCGGATCGTTGTTGTGCATACCGTCGATGTCTGTCCATATCTGGATTTCTTCCGCACCGATAGCCGCACCAATCAAAGAGGCGCTGTAGTCACTGCCGCCACGTTGCAGGTTGTCGATCTCGCCGTAAGCGTTACGGCAGATGTAACCTTGTGTGATGAAGAGGGCTGCATCATTATTTTCGTCAAGCAGCTTGATGAGCTTTTCTTTTATGTACACGGGATCCGGTTCTGCGTTCTTGTCCGTACGCATATAATCCAGTGCCGGGATCAGGACGGAGTTTACGCCGCATTCGTTCAGGTAGAGGTTCATCATACCGGTAGAGATCAGTTCGCCCTGTGCCAGGACAACTTTTTCTTCGAACAGCGTGAAAAGATCTTTCGTAAACGTGCGGATATGATCGAAATGATGTTTTATCAGTTCTTTGGCTTTCTGTTTATATTCGTCGGTGTTGTAGAGTTCTTCAATATGGCCGTAATATTTTTGTGCCAGTTTATTGATGACTTCGTTAGCTCCGTCAGGGTTTTTCTTGTACAAGTAATCCGAGATTTCAACCAATGAGTTGGTCGTACCGGACATGGCAGACAAGACTACAATGTTACGTTCTCCCGTAATCAGTTTTGCTACATCTTTCATTCTCTGTGCAGATCCCACAGAAGTACCGCCAAACTTTAAAACTTTCATTTTCTTTTACTATATTAATTTGTTTGTCTTCGCTTTAAATGCGTGTGCAAAGTTATATAAAAAATTATTCTCCAACATCACTTAGGCAGGCATTCTCGCATTTTACTATACGCGCGGGATAATTATGTACCAGAGTGTAGTTGTGAGTGGTCATGACGACTGCTGTTCCTTTGCGGCAAATGTCGTGCAAGAGCTGCACGATTTGCCCGCTTGTTTCCGGGTCCAGGTTTCCGGTCGGTTCGTCGGCAAGGATCAATACCGGATCGTTCAGCAAGGCACGGGCGATCACGACACGCTGTTGTTCGCCGCCCGAAAGTTCGTGTGGCATCTTGTAGCCTTTATCTTGCATCCCGACCTGGAATAGTACGTTGTCGATACGCTCGTTTATCTCGTTTTTCTTTTTCCATCCGGTTGCTTTCAGTACGAATTCGAGATTTTTGTGTACCGATCGATCGGTCAGAAGCTGAAAATCCTGAAAGACAATGCCCAATTTTCTGCGCAGGTAAGGGATGTCTTTCCGTTTCATCTTGCAGAGGTTGTAGTCCAGCAGCCATGCCTCTCCCTGATTGATGGGGATTTCACAGTACAAGGATTTTAACAGGCTGCTCTTGCCGGAACCCACTTTTCCGATTACATATACAAATTCTCCGTTATGGAGCGTAAAGGAGGCTTCGTGAAGAATCACGTTTTCATCACGGCGGATTTCCACTTTGTCCAGTTTGAGCAGGGTTGTCTCTTCCATTGCTATCAGGCTTTATGTCTGCTTTTCAATTCGCGTGCAAGGTCTTCGATACGAAGTCCTTTGCTTGTCAATAATACGATCAGGTGGTAGATCATGTCAGCTGCTTCGTAAACGAGGCGGTCGTCTGTCCCGTTAGTAGCTTCGATGACTGTTTCGACCGCTTCTTCGCCCACCTTTTGCGCCATTCGGTTGATACCTTTCTGAAACAGGGTAGTGGTGTAAGAACCTTCCGGCATTTCTTGGCGGCGTTGTTCGATGAAGTCTTGCAAATATTTGAGGAACATGATGTCTTCTACATTCTTTTCTCCAAAACAGGTATCTGCACCTGTATGACATACGGGACCGGCGGGAATGGCCTTGATCAAGAGCGTGTCGTTGTCGCAATCGGTTGCGATGGTGACTACCTGCAGGGTGTTTCCGCTGGTTTCGCCTTTCATCCAAATACGGTTTTTCGTCCGGCTGAAAAAGGTCACTTTACCGGTAGCTTTTGTTTCTTCGTAAGCTTCTTCGTTCATAAAGCCCAACATCAATACTTTGTTTGTGTTGTAATCCTGAACGATGGCGGGAATCAGGCCGCCCATTTTTTCAAAATCTAATTTCATTTTTTATCTGACTATTATATTGTTCTTAATTCATCCGTATGCGATTTTTTGTCCTTCGGCATCTGTTTCCGGTTTCATAGGCATGGAACAACAGTTTCGTAGGCATGGAACAGAAATTTCATAGGCATGGAATTTTTAGAAAACGGTCGCTCTTTGCCGTGGCTATCAGAGACGAACGTTGATTCCGGATTCGTGGAGATACTGTTTCAATGTTCCTATGCCGATTTCCCCGAAATGGAATACGCTTGCCGCCAAGGCTGCATCTGCCTTTCCGCAGGTGAATGTGTCGCGGAAGTGTTCCATTTTTCCGGCTCCTCCCGAAGCGATGACCGGGATGTGCAGCCTGTCGGCCAGCATCGCCAAGGCTTCATTGGCGTAGCCGTCTTTCACACCGTCGTGCGTCATGCTGGTAAACAGGATTTCTCCGGCTCCTCGGCTTTCTGCTTCTGTCGCCCACTGAAAGAGATGTTTTTCGGTCGGAATACGTCCGCCGTTCAGGTAGCATATCCAGTCGCCTGTTTCGAAATTGGCATCAATGGCTACTACGCATACTTGGCTGCCGAAATTCTTGGCAATCTCTTCGATCAGTTTCGGGTTACGCAAGGCTGCCGAGTTGATGGATACCTTGTCGGCTCCGGCATTCAACAGGCGGTCCACATCTTTCAGCTCGTTGATACCGCCGCCAACTGTAAAAGGAATGTTGATATTGGCCGCGACTTTCTTTACCAGTTCCGTAAATGTCTTACGTCCTTCGTGCGAGGCGGTTATATCCAGATATACCAATTCGTCTGCTCCATCCCGGCTGTATTGTGCGCCCAGTTCGACCGGGTCGCCGGCATCGCGGAAGTTTACGAAATTGATTCCTTTGACAGTTTTTCCATCTTTTATGTCCAAACAGGGTACTATTCTCTTGGCAAGCATATATATAGTTGTTTTTTATCAGGTGAAGCGAATCAGATCTTTCAGTTGTATCTTTCCTTCGTAAATCGCTTTACCGAAGATGACAGCCGGAATACCCGCTTCAGCCAGTTTTTCAATATCTTGTATAGAACTCACACCTCCGCTGGCTATCAGGTAAAGCAGAGGTACTTGTTCTTGTATCTCCTTGTATAATTCGATGGCAGGTCCTTGCAACATGCCGTCCCGGCTGATGTCCGTGCAGATTGCCTTTGTGATACCTTTGTCGCAATAATCCTGAATGAAAGGGATCAGTTTTTTGTCTGTTGTTTCTTCCCATCCGCTTATCGCGATCTTTTTATCTTTTGCATCTGCTCCGAGAATGATTTTTTTCGGGCCGAATTTGGTGATCCAGGAGGTGAATACTTCCGGGTCCTTTACGGCGATACTTCCGCCCGTGACCATCTGTGCGCCGCTTTCGAAAGCTATTTCCAGATCTCCATCCTGTTTCAGTCCGCCTCCAAAATCGATGATCAGCGACGTGCGCGTAGCCAGCCGTTCCAACGTGCGGTAGTTGATGATCCGCCCTTGCCGTGCTCCGTCCAAATCTACCACGTGCAAGCGTCGGATACCATGATCTTCAAACATCTTGGCTACTTCCAAGGGATCTTCGTTGTACACTTTCTTGGTGTCATAGTCGCCTTGGGTGAGTCGTACGCATTTCCCGTCGATCATATCTATTGCTGGAATCAATTCTATCATTTCACCTTACAGTTTTAAAAAGTTACTTAATATGATTTCGCCGATCGAACCACTTTTTTCCGGGTGAAACTGGGTCGCATAGAAATTGTCTTTATGCAGGGAAGCACTGAATGGAAGAATATATTCGGTTGTCGCGGCGGTATATTCGTTTACGGGTACATAATAACTATGTACGAAATAAACAAACTTGTTTTCCAACTGTTTGTCGAACAAGCCGTCTTTAACATTCGTAATCGTGTTCCATCCCATGTGTGGGACTTTATCTGCATGTTGCTGCGGGATGAAACGTTTTACTTCCGTGTCGAAAATGCCTAAACAATCCGAGTCTCCTTCTTCCGAATGGCGGCACATTAATTGCATACCGAGACAAATCCCTAAAACCGGCTGCTTTAATTCTTTAATAAGGACATCCAGTTTATGTTCTTTCAGGTACTCCATGGTGGTCTGTGCTTCACCGACACCCGGAAAGATTACTTTATCCGCTTTGCATAACAATTCCGGATCTGCTGTGATCATAGCTTCAACTCCCAGTCTCTTCAGTGCATAACTCACAGAATAAATATTTCCGGCATTATATTTGATAATGGCGACATCCATTGTTGTTTCCTTTTTTATATTGAGTTGCAAAACTAACAAATTACCATGACATATAGATATATGCTTTATGAAAAGTTGCAGAATAGATGTTATTTGTGATAAACTGGCTGGTTTGTCGTTACTGATTTGTTGAGTGGTTTTCTCAAATCCCTGCCGATTCAAACTCAAGTATAAATCCGTTTATTTTTTGTGAAAGCAAGTATTCTTGTTTCTGAATATGAAAAAAAATAGGTGTAAGATGGTTATTTTCAGGTGTGATTGAAAAAATATAAAAAATATTTGCATGAAACTCTTGCATAATTCAAATAAACCACCTACTTTTGCATCGCAATTCAGAGGAATAGCGGTTAAATTAAATAATGGTTCGGTAGTTCAGTTGGTTAGAATACATGCCTGTCACGCATGGGGTCGCGGG
>CAJTMR010000047.1 GCA_910577325.1 uncultured Parabacteroides sp. | reverse complement strand
AATAAAGCATTTTGCCCTGCGGCTTGTAATGGGGTATCAAGTTACCCGAAGTCAGTTTGTACAGGTAACTTTTAGAAAGGTTCAAGAACCTGCTCGCTTCATCGAAACTAAGCACATTCTTTGAAAGGAACACTAAATTTTCGAGTTCTGCAACTCGCTTCTCAATACTTGTTTCCATATAACAAAAGTATTTGCGTTAGACAATATGGAGTGTATGCCCTCCGGTTTCTTGTAATCGATTACGGGGGCAAAAGTATTGAGGAATAGCTTGATAGCGGATTAATCTATGTTTGAGGTCTTAACCTATTCTTAAAGTTTTTTCAGTTGTTTGATATAATTGCTGATGGTTACATAATCTTTTTCATGCTCCACCCCTTTTACATAATTGGCGGCTGTGGCTAAATCACCTTGATTCAGATATTTATCTTTCTTTATATTCTTCGTAACAAACAACTTATTCTTTGCTATAACAGATTGCCAATTAGATGTTATCAAACCACGATTGCTTAACTCCGAAAAAAGAAAAGCGACCAGCCTGTTGTTATTAGACCTGAATATAACTTTAGGCTTACAAGAAAGTATCGCTTTCAAATCTTCAAAAGTCATAAGAGCATTGAAAACCTCTACTTCATTGATACACTCTACCAATAACTCTATTTGCCTATCGTTTAAAATAGACTTAAAAGGATTTTCAGTTTTAGCAATATGGGGTATAATTTTAAGTTCTTGGTATTTATTTTGAATTGGTTGCGGTTCTTCCCGTTCCTGTTGTGGTTGCATTTCCGCTTGCACCTTATTTTCTTTCTTTTTTCGCAAGTATGCCGAATATCTTTCTAACACAACAGCTTTGACTACTATGGAGAAATAAGGCAGTTCTTCATCATAAACCGTATTATCTTGTTCATATCGGGAATAATCAAATGAAAGAGGATTAAACGACATGTATTTTCTTTTCTCATCGGATTTCAAAGATTCATAAAAACCACTTTCCCAAAAGAAGTCAGATACAGAATAAAAACTTTGAATATCATTCAATACAGAATAGCGAATATATAGCTGAACTAACTCATCAGCAGTACGAATATATTCTTTCCGTTCCAGTTTATCAGCCTGTTCTTCATTAAGATATACAGATTTAGCGGCAATGCTGTCTGTCAAAACTTGGCTGGCATGATTGATGCAGCGGTTAAATATACCTTGTATATGGTCGAATTTTATTTTCAGTTCTTCTTCTATCATAATATTCTATGTTTCAGTTAGTAGAAACAAAGATATATTTTTCCGACTAAACAAAGGCAAAAAAAGAAAGAAAGTACGGTTATGTCGCAGTTCCCGTACTTTCTTTTTAAATCAGTCCGTCAAATTCGGTATCAAACTTACAGCTTCTTCTTTTTTCTTATCAACAATCTTCGCATAAATTTGGGTCGTAGCAATATTTTTATGCCCTAACAGTTTGCTAACCGTGTACAAATCAGCCCCCAATGTAAGCATCATAGTAGCATGGGTATGGCGAGCAACATGAAACGAGATATGCTTAATAACCCCTGCATCTTTCGCCCATTTTTGAAGTATTTTATTTATAGTCCCCTCATGCGTCAAAGGAAAAATCAAATCATCGCCTTTTGCTTCATTTTGTTGCGGCAGCCACTTTAACGCTTCATCGGATATAGGCAGATAAAGCGGTTCTTTGGTTTTCTGCATCTTGATTTCAATTCTTATTCTCTCACCGCTTTTCTGCAAATCGTTCCACTTCAATTTTCTTATATCGCTAACACGCAGCCCACACAAACAACTGAAAAGAAAGGCTTGTTTCATTATCTCATATTTGCACTCTGTACCGATAAGTAGTTTCAACTCATCTATTGTCAAATATTCCCTGCGGCTGACTTCCGCTTTTACCTTACTGGCAAAATCAAACTCTTTTGTAGGATTCACCGTAATAATTCCCTCTTTATAGGCTCTATTTATAGCGGTACGCAGCACTCCATAGTAAGCAATAACGGAATTATTACTTAATACGCCCCCAGCCTTTAACAAACCAAACTTGCTTGCTTTCTTCGCTTGTTTCAAGAAATCCACAAAGCTATTTAAGAAGTCCTTATCTATATCACGAAAAGCGATATAATCCCCTCTGAACAACTTTAGTTCACGGATGGTATTACCAACAGTCTTTTCGTAATTCAAACTGCCACGTTCTTTAGATTGGCTTCTCATGTTCACTAAATAATCAATCACATTCGCTTTTGACTTATTAGTGTTCTGAAAGCCATGTGCATCATTTTGCAACTCTACTATCCGCTTGCTTTGAATGGCTTTTGCAAGAGCCAACGTAGCTTCGTTCTTCGCCTTATCCTCTCTTGTCTTCTCGGGTATAAGGTATAATTTCAAAAATTCATACTGCCGTTTACCGCCAACATAATTTTCTTTTCTAATAACATCACCAGTATAGTAATCCAAATAAATAGACTGGTTACCATTAGCAAGCTGCTTGAATCTAATCCTTACGGGTTCTTTCAATTTAACTTCTTGTTTTTTCTTTGCCATAATTATGTTCTTATTTTGTTACCGATACAAATATAGCGATTTGTTTTGTTACTCCAATGAATATGGGTAACAAAATAGTAACAAAACAAAGGCATTTATTAGACTAAACAAGAAAACAAGGGAAATAAAGGAAATTACACTAAATAAATATAAAACATTTAATATCAATATCTTATATTCAATATACTATCTCATTTTTTCTTTTCTTCCACAACTGATAGCTATTGAATATGTTCTGCCACAAGACGTATGACCCGGGACCAACCGATGAAAGCGGGTCCAGATATGTATAAGCCATCCAGATAGCAAGCACGGTGTTTTTCTGGCCGAGTGCCTGTCCGGCGCTGATACGGTCTGAATAGCGGGTTCCGATCCGTTTGCCCAGATAAAACTGGACGGCACAAGTTGCCAAACCCGCCAAGGCTATCAGCACCTCCACGCCTACCGGAGCATTGCTTTCGACAAGAGACTTCACGGTCTGGGCCGTCACGATAGCGAGCGCTACTCCCCAAAGATAGAAAGCAAGATCACGAAAACCCAACAGGAAACGATGCAACTTCGGCAAGAAATAGCGGAACAGCATCGCCAGGACGAACGGGCAAAGCAGCAAAGGGAACACCTTGCTCAATATCTTCAGGAAAGCTGCCATAAAGGTTATGTCGGCATGAGGCTCCACCAGCGGGAACATCAGCGGGACGACTACCGCTGCCAAGATATTCGACAGCAACGTGTAGGTCGTCAGGCTGGACGCGCTCCCTCCCAACTTGCCGGTGATAACAGCCGCAGCCGTTGCCGTCGGGCATATCAGGCAGACCATCGCCCCCTCGAAAACTTCCTTGTAGGCATCATCCATGCGCACGAATATCAACAAAGCAGCTACCAGCGAAGCCGAAACAAGCTGAAACAGCAGCAGCCATCCATGCCAGGGAGAAGGCATCAACTCGTGCGGTCGCACCTTGCAGAAAGTCAGCAATAATTGTGCAAAGATCAGAGCGGGAGTCAGATAAGAGACAAAAGAACCCATAAATGGTTTTGTCGGCTCCAGAAAAGCGAAGTTGGCAAAGATAAAATAACCTAACGCGCCGACGAGCATCGCAACCGGCAATGTCCAGTTTTTCAGAAAATTCAACATAGAAACATCACGTTTTTTTATTCGGGATGCAAACTTACAAAACATCCCCCACTTCCCCCACTATAATCACGACAAAATCCAATACACGACAAAACCCATAGGGTTAGGGGATGTAAAGCTATGCTTTAGCCCCCCTAACCCTATGGGTTTTCCTATCTATCTCGCCTTACTTGCGGAAAGGCGCTTTTACAACCCGAGCCTTCAGGTTACGTCCCCGGACTTTAATGAAGATTTCCGACCCTGCTTTTGCAAGCTCGGGTTTCACATATCCCATGCCGATCCCCTTCTTCAAGACAGGCGACATGGTTCCGGATGTCACCACACCGATGACATTGTCTTCGGCATCGGCAATTTCGTAACCGTGACGAGGAATACCTTTGTCAAGCAGTTCGAAAGCACATAACTTGCGAGTGACGCCTTCTTTCTTCTGGCGTTCCAGTTCGATGCGGTTGGTGAAATCCTTGCCTTCGACAAACTTCGTGATCCAACCCAGGGCGGCTTCGATCGGGGAGGTCGTGTCGTCGAGGTCGTTTCCATACAGGCAGAAGCCCATTTCCAGGCGCAGCGTGTCGCGCGCACCCAAGCCGATCGGCTTGATACCTTCAGGCTTGCCGGCTTCGAAGACGGCATTCCAGATCGTCATGGCATCGTCCGGGTAGAAATAGAGTTCGAAACCGCCGGCTCCGGTATATCCCGTGTTGGAGATGATAACGTTCTTGCAACCGGCAAACTCTCCTGTCACAAAGGAATAGTAAGGGATGGAAGACAGGTCGACCGAAGTCAGGCGTTGCAAAACCTCGACGGCTTTCGGGCCCTGGACAGCCAGCTGGGCGGTACGGTCGGACGAGTTTTCCAGTTCCGCGCCTACCGTATTATGGCTCACGCACCAGTCCCAATCCTTGTCGATATTACCAGCATTGACTACCAAGAGGTATTTTTCCGGTTCATAATGGTAGACCAGCAGGTCGTCCACGATACCTCCCTTGTCATTCGGGAAGCAAGTATATTGAGCCTTGCCGATCGGCAACACGGAAGCGTCGTTCGAAGTGACGCTCTGGATGAAAGCCAGCGCGTTCGGGCCTTTTACCCAGAACTCACCCATGTGGGAAACATCGAACACACCGACGCCGTTCACAACGGTCATGTGTTCGTCGATAATACCGGTGTACTCGATCGGCATGTTGAAACCTGCAAATTCATGCATTTTGGCTCCGAGTGCAATGTGCACGTCGGTAAACGGAGTTGTTTTCATGATTTATGATTTGTGATTTATGATTTATAATTGCCTTTGACTAACAATTCGGCTATTTTAATGATCGTCTCCATACTCTTTTCCAGTGACTTGACCGGAAGGAACTCATAACGTCCGTGGAAATTCAACCCGCCTGCGAAGATATTCGGGCAGGGCAGTCCCATGAAAGAAAGGCGAGCGCCGTCCGTACCTCCGCGGATCGGCTTTACCAAAGGCACGACACCAGCGGCCTTCATGGCATCGGACGCCAAATCTACGATGAACCGCTTCGGTTCGACCACTTCGCGCATATTGTAATACTGGTCGCGTATTTCGAGCATGGTGCTGCCCGGATGCATCTCGTTCATACGCTTCACCAGTTCGTGCAGCAGCTCTTTCTTCTGTTCGAAAACGGCACGCACATGGTCGCGTATGATATAGGAAAGAGAAGCCTCCTCGACCGTTCCGCTCATGCCGGTCAGGTGGAAAAAGCCTTCATAGCCGGTCGTATGTTCGGGACGCTGTGCGACAGGCAGCCAAGAAGCGAACTCCACTGCAAGCAACGATGCGTTCAGCATTTTATCCTTGGCATATCCCGGATGCACGTTCAGTCCTTTGAAAAGAACTTTGGCGCCAGCAGCGTTGAAGTTCTCGTATTCCAACTCGCCGATCTGTCCGCCGTCGATCGTGTAAGCCCATTCCGCGCCGAACTTTTCAACATCGAAATAGTCGGCTCCCGCCCCGATTTCTTCATCGGGCGTAAATCCGATACGGATCTTACCGTGTTCGATTTCCGGGTGATCCTTCAAATATTTCATAGCGGCGATGATAGCGGCCACGCCACCCTTATCGTCCGCTCCTAACAGGGTCTTGCCGTTGGTCACGATGAGATCCTGGCCTTTATAATCGTTGAGTTCAGGGAACATAGCCGGTGAGAGCACCACGTTTTCTTCGGCACATAAAACAATGTCGCCTCCTTGATAGTCCACAATACGCGGCTGTACATCCTTGCCCGACATATCGGGGCTGGTATCTAAGTGGGCGATAAAACCGATAACAGGAATCGCCTTGTCCGTATTGGCAGGTAGGGTAGCCATCAGGTAGCTCTTGTCATCGAGAGTAATGTCTTCCAATCCTATCTCTTCCAACTCTTTTACCAATGCTTCGGCAAACACGCGCTGTCCCGGCGTACTGGGAGTCACACCTGTCGTTTCGCTCGACTCGGTGTCGAACGTCACGTACTTCAAAAATCTATCTGTTACTGTCATCTCTATCCTTTATTTTTGATTGTGTCTTTCGATTAACTGCGTAAAGGTAGAGAAAGTATGGGGAATGACCAAGATTTCGCTATCAAAAACCCAAAAACAAAGGGAATGACTTTTTCGGCCACTCCCTTTAACTTTATCTTCTATCAAAGAATGCATCCAACCACTCTTGCCGGACGTATAACTGCCCGGCCGCCACCAACAAGGCGACTGCCACAAAGAACAGCAGCAAAAAGATATCCCATATATAGACCGCCTTCTCCCACCATTGCGACCTCAGGCTTCTCCCGATTGTATAAACCGGATATGCAAAAGAATGAAGTGACTTCTTAACTATACAGAAATAATCAAACGCCAGTTTACCCAAGCGTGGCCACCCTTGGCCCCACGCCTGGATTTTTTATTTAAAAACAACTGCTTCCGTCGAAGCAATGCGTACAAACTTTGCATTTCGGCAATCCGATCGCCTCGACAAGTGTTTCCAGCGTATTGAACTTCAACGAGCTCAGTCCGAAACGTTCGGCGATGATCTGCACCATCTTCTGATATTCCGGCGAATCAGTCGTCGCATATTTGTCCAGATTCTTGTTCTCGTCACCTTCCAGTTCCTTGATAATCCGGCGGGTGATCAGTTCAAGGTCGCTCTTCGACGAAGTGAAGCCGATAAACGGACAGCCGTAGATAAGAGGCGGGCAAGCGATACGCATGTGCACCTCTTTCGCTCCGTAATCGTACAAGATTTTCACATTGTCGCGAAGCTGTGTCCCACGCACAATCGAGTCGTCGCAAAACAGGATACGCTTGCCTTCCATCATGGCCCGGTTGGGGATGAGCTTCATCTTGGCTACAAGTGAACGCATTTCCTGGTTGGCCGGAGTGAAACTGCGCGGCCAAGTCGGCGTATATTTAGCGATGGCCCGGTGGTAAGGCGCTCCTTTTCCCTCGGCATAACCCAAAGCCATCCCGACTCCCGAATCAGGAATACCACAGACACAATCCACTTCGCTCTCGTCCTTCTTCCCCATCTTGTAGCCGCTTTGGAAACGGACTTCCTCAACATTCCGGCCTTCATAGCAGGAAACAGGAAACCCATAATACACCCAAAGGAAGGAACACACCTGCATCTTTTCGTTCGGCCGGCGCATCTGCTCGATACTGTCGGCGCGCATGCGAAGGATCTCGCCCGGCCCGACAAAGCGGTCTATTTCATAATCCAGATTGGGCAGACTGCTCGATTCACTCGTAGCGGCATAGGCTCCATTTTTCTTACCTATAATAATAGGTGTACGCCCCCACTTGTCACGGGCCACGATGATGCCGTCTTCCGTGAGCAACAACATGGAACAGGAACCTTTGATACGGGCGTAGACATTTTCAATCCCTTCGACAAAATCTTTTCCCTGCGTGATCAGCAGCGCCACCAGTTCGGTCTGGTTCGTCTTGCCCGAACTCAATTCGGAAAAGTGCATGTTCGCCTTCAACAGGTCTTGCTCCAATTCATCAATATTATTGATCTTGGCAACCGTCACGATGGCAAACTTGCCGAGATGGGAATTGATAACGATCGGCTGTGCATCCGTGTCGCTGATGATACCGATTCCGGCATTTCCCACAAACTTGTCGAGAGCAGGCTCGAACTTCGTACGAAAATAAGAATTTTCCAGATTGTGAATCGAACGTGTGAAACCGGCCTCCTTATCGTATGTGGCCATACCGCCGCGCCGGGTTCCCAGATGAGAATTATAGTCGGTTCCGTAGAATAAATCAGTTGAACAAGCCGACTTAGAAATAGTTCCGAAAAAACCACCCATTGTAAATAGTGTTTTTGATTTTTGAATTTGGCTGCAAAGGTACAAGATTTTTAGAAATCCGAAATATCCCTTCTGTATAAAAAAGCACAGGCCGGCAAAGCGTCCTCGTGCTCCCTATCCCTACTCCTTATGGCAAAAAACAGAAAACACCAGATATATCTACACATTTTTTAACATCAATAAAAACAAAAGGATTCCAACCACTTACAAACAAATAACGCCCGTACCGGCAGAAAACGCTTGCATTGTAAAAAATAATATCTACTTTTGCACTCGGGTAAGTCCTACACGGCATGCTCCCTCGGAATCCCCCAGGGCTTGACCGCAGCAAGGGTACTTGGTTGTAGCGGCGCGATGTAGCAAGCTTACCCACCTGCCTCTTTAGCTCAGTTGGCCAGAGCACGTGATTTGTAATCTCGGGGTCGTTGGTTCGAATCCGACAAGAGGCTCAAGAAAATGGAAAATTGAAAATTCAGGGATGAACTGTTTTTCAATTTTCCATTTTTAATTTTCGACTACAGGTATTGTATATTCTCGCAAAAGGATTAATTTTGCTGAAGAGAACATTAAAAACAGCATTATCATGGAAGAGAATAAAGGTTTATTGTTGAAGTGCGCAATGTCTTACGGCCTGGCCATGGGGATCTACTGGGTAATAAAATATCTGTTCCTCATTTTTGGATATTCCATCCCCTCGCTCATTTTTATTTATGAAGGCCTGAGCCTTGCCGTCCCTTTCATCGCCTACTACCTGACCAAGCGTTACCGGCAAGACATAGGGGGAAACATCAGTTTTTTTCATGCGTGGCGGTTCGGCATCATGCTGTACTTCTTCGCGGCCTTGATCGTTTCGGTCGAGCATTTCATATTCTTCCAGTTCATCGCCCCGCCCGACTTCCTGAGCAACACGATGGAACAGGCCATAGCAGTCCTGAAGAAGGCTCATTGCAACGGCGAAATGATCGAGGCCATCAGCCGAACCAACCTCACTCCTATCCACATGGCTATCCAAGGTATTTTCAATAATATATTTTACGGAATCCTATTATCCATACCGGTAGCAGCACTGGTTTGCCGCAAACAGAAAGTAAGCCCCGTGTCATAAAGAAAAACAAGAAGAAAATAAAAACAAATAATGGACATATCAATAGTCATACCACTGTACAATGAAGCCGAATCTCTACCAGAATTGTTTGCGTGGATAGAGCGGGTGATGAAAGAACATAATTTCAGTTACGAAGTAATTTTCATCAATGATGGGAGTACAGACAACTCCTGGGAGGTGATCGAAGCACTTAAAAACAAGAACCCGGAAGTGGTACACGCGGTCAAATTCCGTCGCAATTACGGCAAATCCCCCGGCCTGAACTGTGGTTTCCAGCGGGCCAAGGGAAACGTGGTCATCACGATGGACGCCGATCTGCAAGACAGTCCCGACGAGATTCCCGAACTGTACAGGATGATCACCGAAGATGGTTATGACGTGGTGTCCGGTTGGAAGAAAAAGCGTTACGACCCGTTGTCGAAAACCATCCCGACAAAGTTGTTCAACGCTACGGCACGTAAATTCTCCGGCATTACGAACCTGCATGACTTCAACTGCGGGCTGAAAGCCTACAAGAACATCGTTATCAAAAATATCGAAATCTACAACGATATGCACCGTTACATTCCTTACCTTGCCAAGATCGCGGGATTTGGCAAGATCGGAGAAAAGGTGGTGCAACATCAGGCACGCAAGTACGGAACCACCAAGTTCGGGCTGAACCGTTTCGTGAACGGCTATCTGGATCTGATTACCCTTTGGTTCACCTCCAAATTCGGCAAGAAGCCGATGCATTTTTTCGGATTATGGGGAAGCGTTATGTTTTTCGTCGGTTTCATCGCACTGGTCATCGTGCTGAGCGCGAAACTGATTTCCATCTGCACGGGAGATCTGCGACCGCTGGTCACCAATTCGCCTTACTTCTATGTTTCGCTGACAGCCATGATCCTCGGAACGCAGATGTTCCTCGCAGGATTCATCGGAGAATTAATCTCAAGAGATTCACCTAACCGAAACAAATATAAAATCGAAACGGAATTATGAATATTGTAATATAATATGTCTTTCACGGAAATAGTGTTGCTGGCTGTGGGATTGTCGATGGACAGTCTCGCAGTTTCCGTTACCAGCGGAGCTCTCATACCAAACTACAGGCATCGCCACATGTTGAAAATCGGCTGCGTGATGGGTATGTTCCAAGCGGGGATGACGATAACGGGGTATCTGGCAGGAATGAGTTTCAATAAATACATCACTGCGTTCGACCACTGGATCGCTTTCCTGCTGTTGTTTTACCTCGGAAGTAAAATGATATACGAGGGCACACAAGAACAAGAAGAGGATGGTAAGACGAATCCGTTGTGCAACAAAACGTTATGTGGACTGGGTATTGCGACAAGCATCGATGCGTTGGCAGTCGGTATATCGCTGGCCTGCATAGAATCAACCATTGCGTTGGAAGCTTCGATGATAGGGATCATCACATTCCTGCTTTCGGCTTTCGGCGTTTACTTTGGAAACAATTTCGGCCGCAAGATCGACCTTAAACTGGAGTTGATCGGCGGTTTGATCTTGATCGGCATCGGAACCAAGATTCTGATCGAACATCTTTATTTCAACGGATAGGTTCTCGTTTTCCTGCATTCTGCTCTGGCAGGCTAAAATTTATACTAAAAAAAACGAATCCCTCAAGCTTATAGACTGACCCATTTCGGGATGATCCCACTATTTTTCTACTGAGCCCTAATCCCGGATCATACCGAAATCCTGAGGGGAAAAATTATGCATAAATATTAGCCAGTCTAAATAAGAAG
>CAJTMR010000046.1 GCA_910577325.1 uncultured Parabacteroides sp. | reverse complement strand
AGAAGCCGTTTTAACATGTTTTGCACCTGTTTCCGGACGGTCACTGTTTTTATCGCACAATTGATACACAGGATGTTATCGCTTTTCACCATGATAGTTATGATAGGTGAATGATAGTTCTAAACGGCAACTATCATGCCATAACATATTGGTTTAAACCGATATACAGGCAGATATGATAGTATGATAGTTGTTTTTGCAAAAACATGTATGTAATTAGTCTGTATGGGTCGGTGGCGAAAACAGATGGACGCCTTATGATTCTGGTGCGGTTGCCCAGCCCGTTTTTACCACAAATAAGAATAAGAATCGCCCAAATGAATTCTGATTTTCTTTAAAGCAATCGTGATTTGCCCTTCCACCGTCTTCTCCGAGATATGGAGCTGTCCGGCTATTTCCTTATTGGTCAAATTTTCCTCCCGGCTTTTCCGGAATATTTCGCGGCATTTATCCGGCAAAAGCGACACTGCTTCTTCTATCAGATGATGAAGTTCCTGCAACTCCAATACCGAATCATAGTTTTGCACAATCTCCATGCCCTCCATTTCTTCCAGATAAACCGGAATCTTCTTGTCCCGGATATAGGTAAAGGACTTATTGCGTGCCGCCTGGAACAAATAGGCTTTCAAGGTCAGTTTTATCTCAAAGTTCTGCCGGTTTTCCCATATATAGGTAAAAATATCCAGAACCAAGTCTTGCGATTTTTCCCGGTCATGGATGTAATAAGTAATAAAACGTTCCAAAGAATCCGCATATTGATAAAACAAATGCCGAAAAGCGATCTGATCTCCTTGTTTAATCAATTTCAGCAATAATATGTCATCACTATTCGTATTCATCCGGATTCCGACGTTCTTTTTTATTTTCAATTCGGGTACAAATATACGAAGCTTATTTAATCTTTTTTTACGGAAAACAAAAAAATTACCTACATTTGCAATGTCTGGAGAGACTGTATAAGGAATATTTCAGAAGTGCCTTTTTTCTGTTAAAGTCGCCAATTTTTTAACAACACGCAAGGCACAGGTGACCTGCTATATCAAGTGGGTTGCTTGTTCGTGCGTGTACAGGGGTTTGGCGACACCTAACAGGAAAAAGAACAGCAGCCCACTTCTTTTTTAACAATTATGCCTTTTCCGGCTGTTTGAAAGGCCACAATAAATATATGACAATAATGTCTGCTCAACAAAAAGAAGATCGTTTATTCGAAAACATCTACCTTTCCTACTTTCCAAAAATGAAACGCTTTGCACAAGAATATGTGATATCGGAGCAAGATGCGGAAAATATCGTGCAAGACATGTTCGCGGAACTTTGGGAAAAACGAGAAATGTTTACTTGCCAAACAATCCGGATCGCTTATCTGTTCACCATCATCAAGAACAAATGCCTCAACCACCTGCGACATAAAACGATTGCCCTGGAAACCACCAACAAAATGCAAGAAGAATATAACATGACCCTTCGCATGAATTTAGATTCTTTAGAAGCCTTCGAGCAACATATTTTCTCCGACCAAGATATTGAAGATTTAATTAACCGGGCCTTAGACAGCCTGCCGACCAAATGCAAGGAAATCTTTATCATGAACAAACTGGAAGGGAAAAAGCAAGAACAGATCGCCACCGAACTAAACCTCTCAACCAACACGGTCAGAAATCAAATCAGCATCGCCTATAAAAAGCTTAGGAACGAACTAAAGGACTATCTTCCTTTATGGCTTTTCCTTTTTCATTGCACATAGAATCGCGGAGATGTTTACGAGTGACAGTCTGGGGACGAGACGAGGAATCCGAAATCCAACGTAAAAAAAATGATTTTCTTTTGGTACATTTTTCCGGAGTAAGTGTTTACAGCATGTAACATTTCATTCGCATGGAAAGACAAATCGAAAAATATTTTCAAGAAGAACTGAATGCAGACGAAAGACTGGATTTCTTAAAACAGGTTGAATCTGATAACGAATTGAAAAAACAATTCATCAAATTCAAAAACACATACGCACTATTATCATTTTCCGATGCCGCCTGCGGGAAAAAGACTACTCGAGACAGCTATACCCAGTTCTTGTGCAAAATGAGAGCGAAACACATACGACAGGTTTCATTCTACCTATTCAAATATGCAGCTATCATCACTTTACTCATTATATTCGCTTATCAGGCCGACATGAACCAGCATTCCGAAATTTTACAGGAGAATATCGAAAACAAACTGCACGTACCTGCCGGACAGCGCATCAAACTGACACTTCAGGATGGAACTACTGTATGGCTGAACTCCCACACAACTCTCACCTATCCTGCCATTTTTGACAAAAAAGAACGAAGAGTCGCCATAGACGGAGAAGCATTCTTTATTGTGGCTCAAGACAAACACAAACCGTTCATCGTCTCATCGCAAGGCATAGAAACGAAAGTATTGGGCACACAATTCAACATTTGCAGCTACCGAAAAAACAACGATGTGAGAACCAGCCTGATAGAAGGATCGCTCCAAATCTATTTTACAGGGAAAGAAAATGAAAGTATCATATTGAGCCCCAACGAGCAAATAAGCATAAAAAACGGAACCATAAAAGTGGACACGATTTCTCATCATGACTATTTTTTATGGAAAGAAGGAATTTACAGTTTTAAAGACGAGTTGCTTGTTGATATACTGAACAAATTACAACTCTATTATGATGTCCGGATAATCATAAGAAACCCGTCCATCAATCAAGAGAAATATACCGGAAAATTCCGACAACGAGACAGCATCGACGATATTCTCAGGATGTTACAAAGAATACACAAATTCAAGATACAAAAGGATGAAGAAAACAATATCATTACACTTAGTTAATCGAATGTTTAATATCTAAAAAAAATGCCTATGGAAACACATCTGTAAAAACAATGATTGATATCGGAAACATCCGTTATCAACAGACAAGCCTTTATCTACAAAATTCATTTAGTATTCACTTTATTACTTAGAAAAGAAATGAAAATGAAAACTTTGTTACCGTCCTTCATGCTTTTCGCCTGTACTTTTCAGACGATAGCGCTTAATTCGGAAACACAAAACACAATCATAAAACTGGAACAGAGTGTGATATCAGTCGGTCAGTTGATCACTCAAATTGAAAATCAAACCGACTATCTGGTCGTTTTCAAAAGTCGTGAAGTAGACATAGAACGTTACATTACTGTCCAAAACACATCCGGAAAAATGATATCCTATCTTGAAGAAGCTTTCAAAGATACTGATATCACCTACGAATTCGACAACCGGTACATCCTCCTGCTGAAAAAGAACGATAAGGGCAGGACAGCTCTTATCGACCAACAAAGCCGGACCATCACAGGTACAGTAACCGACAACAACGGAGAACCCGTCATTGGTGCGAACGTGATCATAAAAGGGACTTCTATCGGAACAGTCACGGATGTCAATGGGAAATACACCTTGGAAGTTCCACCAAAAGCCATCTTACAAATTTCTTACATCGGCTACCTGACAAAAGAAATCGTTATCGATAACAACAAAACGGCCGACGTCATACTGATCGAAGACACTCAAAACATCGATGAAGTGGTAGTTGTCGGATACGGTACGCAAAAGAAAGGGGAAGTGGCCAGTTCCATTTCCACAATCAAATCCGATAATTTCGTAAAAACACCGACTACGGATGCCGCACAACTGATCAAAGGGAAAGTTCCAGGCCTAAGTATCATTACGCCGGATGCCAACCCGACTTCCACCTCGCAGATCGCCTTACGTGGAATCACCACCTTGAAAGCCAGCTCCAGCCCTTTGGTGCTCATCGACGGGATACCCGGCGACCTGAACTCCGTCTCACCCGATGACATCGAACAGATCGACGTCCTGAAAGACGGTTCCGCCGCCGCGATCTACGGAACCAGAGGAACAAACGGCGTCATATTGATTACCACCAAGAATGCCAATGGAGAAATGCCTACGGAAGTAGATGTCAATGCTTATCTTTCCACCCAGCAAATCACAAAGACCTTGCCGTTCATGAAAGCAGACGAATATCGCCGACGCGTACAGGAAGGATGGCCGGGAACCCAAGACGAC
Organism: uncultured Parabacteroides sp.; assembly: GCA_910577325.1. GTDB lineage: Bacteria > Bacteroidota > Bacteroidia > Bacteroidales > Tannerellaceae > Parabacteroides. The sequence goes on along the minus strand of CAJTMR010000046.1, from coordinate 9,653 downwards.
GGTGCATCAACCGACTGGCTGGACGAAGTGACCCGTACACCGTTCACACAGATTTACAACATCAGCCTGCGCGGTGGCAGCCGTACGACCAATTATGTGGCCAGCTTCGAATACCGTGGTTTGAACGGCCTGATCAAACGTACAAACAACCAGATGTTCTACCCGCGTGTAGAAATCACTCATCGCATGTTCAATAACAAATTGAAACTGAACGCAAGCCTGAGCGGTTACAAACAAACCTATTTTTCCGGTTCCGATGGTGGGGGCTACAACAGCGAAGTATATAGAAACGCTTTGATATACAATCCGACCACTCCTGTGTACGACAAAAACGGCAATTATTCGGAAAGCACTAAAAACGAATACTTCAACCCTGTATCCCTCCTGAACGAAGTGGAAGGAGAAAACCAAGCAACCAACCTGCGCATGTTCGCCAATATCACTTATACACCAATCGAAGGATTAGATATCAAATATCTGTTTTCTTCCAATACCTATAACCAAATCAGAGGATATTACGAGACCCAGCAACACAAATCCACTTGGAAAGACGGCAGAAACGGATATGCTTCCCGTGGTTCCACGCGCTCAAATGAAGATTTGTCGGAACTGACCGTACAATGGAGGAAAACCATTTTTGAAGACCATTCGTTTACACTCTTAGGAGGATATAGTTGGCAAAAGACGCATTACCAAAATTTTTACATGCAGAATTTCAATTTTCCCTCCAATGACTATACCTATAATAATATGGGCACAGGGCAGGCACTGAAAGACGGACGCGGAACGGAATACTCGACGGCCAATGAAAGCAAACTGATCGGTTACTTCGGCCGTCTGAACTACAGCTATAAAGGGAAATATATGTTTGCAGCCAGTCTCCGTCACGAAGGTTCCACCAAATTCGGAGCCGATCACAAATGGGGCAACTTCCCATCTGTTTCTGCTGCATGGAACATCAAAGGAGAACAGTTCCTGGAAGACACCGATGTCTTGTCCATCTTGAAACTACGTGCCGGATATGGTGTCACGGGAACGGTTCCAAGTGATCCGTATATGTCACTGAACACGCTGAACTTCGGAACTTATGTTTATTATAACAATCAATGGATCAAGACCATCAGACCGGATTCAAATGCAAATCCCGAATTGAGATGGGAAAAGAAAAAAGAGATCAACATCGGTGTCGACTTCGGTTTTTGGGAAGATCGCATCACAGGTAATATCGATTACTACAATCGCAAAACAGAAGATTTGTTATGGGACTATGACGTGCCATCTCCTCCTTACCTGTTCTCCCGTATGGTAGCAAACGCCGGATCGATGCGCAACCAAGGAATAGAAGCCGGAATCACGGTCATCCCTGTCCAAACAAAAGATTTCCAATGGACGACATCCATGAATTACTCGACAAACAAAAACGAACTTTTATCACTTTCCAACGATCAGTTTGTCTCCAGCGGTTACTCGGATCAAGGTTCTACAGGAGAACCCTTACAAACGACAACCCACCGCATTCAGGAAGGACAACCGATTGGTAATTTCTGGGGATACAAAAGTATCGATATCGATGAGAACGGACACTGGATCATAGAAGGAGCCGACGGCAGTCCGAAACCGATATCCCAACTACAACCGACAGACAAACAGATCATTGGGAACGGCCTGCCTAAACATTACTTGAACTGGAACAACACCCTAAATTGGAAAAACTTCGATTTCAACATGACCATGCGCGGTGCTTTCGGTTTCGACATCCTGAACATGCCACGCCTGCAATATGAATCGCCGGTCATGTTGTCAAGAGGGAACGTGCTGAATGCGGCATTCGATACGAAATACGGGAAAGTTCCTTTAGCGGCCGACCAAGAATTACAATATGTCAGCTATTATATCGAAAAAGGCAATTATTGGAAAATCGACAACGTGACCTTAGGATATACATTCAAATTCAATTCTTGGATAAAACGCTTGAGAATCTATGGCACGATTTCCAACCTCGCCACTATCACAGGCTACTCCGGCATTGATCCGGAAGTAAGCATAAGCGGCTTGGCACCAGGAGTCGACAATAAGAACCGTTATCCTTCTACACGGACTTACACATTAGGAATATCTGTCAAATTTTAATCGTAACGTAATTATCATGAATACTTATACAAATTTTTTTTTAGCGTTATGTTGTTCCGGAACAATCGTTTCCTGTAGCAATGACTTGGATGAAAAAGTATATTCCAAAATAACCGAACAAACCTACAATTACACGGTCGACGATTTCTCACCATCTATTGCCAGCGTATATAGCCAACTCAGAAGTTTTCCCAGTCATGGAGGATATTTCACGACACAAGAGGTCAGTGCCGACGCCATCGTCATGCCCCCTAACGCTTCCGGCTGGGATGATGGCGGAGTCTATCGACGTATGCACTACCAAACATGGAACTCCGAACAAGGACACGTCTCAGAAATATGGTCCAACTTCTATCAAGGCGCCTTATTATGCAACAAAGTGATAAAACAAATAGAAAACGGTATTTTACCGGCATCTTCCGAAACGGACAAAACAATGGGATTAGCGGAATTACGGGCCATGAGAGCCTATTATTATTGGCAAATCTGCGACAATTTCGGAGACGCTCCGTTAGTCACGACAACCACGATGGAACTACCCTCCAAAAGTAACCGTAAAGAGATCTTCGACTTCATAGTAAAAGAACTGAAAGAAATCATCCCTTCTTTAAGTGAAGAACAAGGCGGAAATTTTTACGGACGGATGAACAAATGGGCGGCAAAGACGCTGTTGGCAAACATATACCTGAATGCCAAGGTATATACAGGCGAAGAACACTGGGACGACTGTATCCAACAGTGTGACGACATCATAAACAGCAACAGGTTCGCATTGTCCGACAACTACAAAGACCCCTTCCGTTCTACAGGCGTGGAAACATCCAAAGAGGTCATTTTCACCATCCCGTTCGATGCAAATATCGCCGGGGGTAATTCGATCCACATGTTTTCCTGGCACGGGGAACTGAAAAAGAAATACGAAACCGAAGCGACCCCTTGGGGATGCGGTTCAGCTATGGGGGTCACTCAATTCATCGATACGTATGATCCCGAAGATTCCCGTCTGGCCGATAGCTGGCTGATGGGCGAACAACGAGCTGCAGACGGAAGTCCTCTATACGGGATATACGACAAAATGGGAGAACCGCTTGTCTATACGAAAGATCTTCCGGACGGGAATTACACCAGTGAGATGGAAGGTTTTCGCATGAACAAATTCGAAATCGTAAAAGGCGAGCAATCCTCATCCGAAACGGATGTGCCTCTGTTCCGATACGCAGAAGTACTCCTGATGAAAGCGGAATGCTTATTGCGTTCGGGAAAACCAGGATCCGGCCTCTTGGTCACGGAAGTCCGCAAACGGGCATTCAAAGACAATCCCGAATTAGCGATAGTAACCGATGCACAGTTACAAGAAAACAGTTCATATCAATATGGCTATGTGGAACACTACACCGTTACAGACAAAGGGAACACGGACCTCATCCGGTTCGGCAGAATGTATGACGAACTGGGTTGGGAATTCGCATGGGAAATGCACCGCAGACGAGACGCCATCCGATTCGGTGTTTACACGAAAAAAAGCTGGCTCTCGCATAAACCACAAGGTGATTACCGATCCGTCTTCCCGATACCCGAAAAAGTTTTGACCTCCAATCCCAACTTGGAACAAAACCCCCATTATAAATAACAAGCGTAATCAACTTACAAACCTCGCAGGGAAGCAAGCTTCCCTGCAAATAAAAAATGTCCTTATGAACAAACTTGTAATCCTTCTCCTATACTTTCTTCTCACAGTCAAGGCTTTTCCATATACAACCATAGGGCAGGTCCTTGATCCCGCCATGATAGGCTCGTATATCGACCGGTTCAACATGCAAGACAAGGAATTGTATGTGCAACATATTTCAAACGGACAGGCGAAAGAATTCTTATCCGGCAATATACCGCTATTCGAATGCCCGGACAAAAACATAGAGGAAATCTATTATTTCCGCTGGTGGACTTTCCGGAAACATTTGAAAAAGACACCGGACGGGTTCATCGTAACCGAATTCCTTCCGGATGTCTCGTGGGCCGGAAAGCACAACGGCATCTGTTGCCCTGCCTGGTTCCACTTTCGGGAAGGCAGGTGGCTGAAGCATTCCGGTTTCCTCAAAGACTATGCGTACTATTGGCTGAAGGGAGGAGGTGACACGCATTCCTACAGTTTTCCCGTTGCCCATGCAATCTACCAATATTGTCAGATCACGGGAAATTATCAATTGCTGAAAGAATTATATCCGGAACTTTTACAAAACTATTCAGAGTGGAAGAAAGAAAAATTCATAGCTGAAAAAGGATTGTTCTGGCAAAAAGACGGAGAAGACGGCATGGAAGTTTCGATCGGCGGACACGGTTTTCGGGCAACCATCAACTCATATATGGCAGCCGAAGCCGCCACCTTATCCAAAATCGCACATTGGAAAAACGACAACCAAGCACAAGCACTCGAAGCCGAAGCTTGGCGGATCAAAGAAAACATGTTCAAATATTTATGGGACCCCAAAGCGGAATTTCTAAAAGTACTGTCTGTTGAAAAAAACGCCTCTTTAGAAGACGTACGCGAACTACACGGATATACGCCTTGGGCATTCGACCTGGCTTCCGCAGACTATGCCGTCGCCTGGAAATTCCTGATGAACACACGACATTTTCTCGCTCCTTACGGGCCAACAACTGCCGAACAATGTCATCCTCAATTCAAAGTTGCTTACGAAGGACATGAATGCCAGTGGAACGGTCCTTCTTGGCCATACGCGACCTCGATGACATTGGTCGGATTGGCTAATTTGTTAAATAATCAAACGCAATCTTTTGTAGATTCACGAGATTTTATAACTTTATTCTCGATTTATGCACGAAGCCTGTATAAGAAAGACGCGAATGGCATACTAACACCATGGATTGACGAAAACCTGAATCCTTTTACAGGCGATTGGATATCCAGGACAATGTTGTCAACACGTCACCAAAAACCCGAAGAACGCGGAAAAGATTATAATCATTCTTTATTCTGCGACCTCGTCATCAACGGGTTAATCGGAATCCGGCCAAGTGAAAAAGAGGAACTCGATGTCAACCCGTTGATACCGGAAGGATATTGGGATTACTTTTGCCTGGACAATCTGACTTATCGTGGCAAAACAATATGCGTGCTTTATGATAAGACAGGTGAGAAATATAAACGAGGAGCCGGGCTGTCGATTTTCATCAACGGGATAAAGACAGCCACATCTCCTACTTTGACAAAAATAAGTTGCAAATTATAACATTAAATTTTAAAACCATGAAACAGTATTTTGTACTACCCTTTGCCTGTATGGCACTATGGGGATGCGCCGGGCAAGACCAAATAGAAACCCGGCCTTTGAAAATAATCGACCAAATAGACTTCTCGCACGTGCACATCCGGGACAACTTCTGGTCGCCTCGCCTCGCCAAACATACATCGGCTACACTCCCTGTCTGTATCGACCAGATAGAGAACCGGACCGGAAGAATGCAAAATTTTGAAAACGCAGCCAGAGGGACAGGGAAGCACTCCGGTATCTTCTTCGACGATTCGGACGTATATAAAGCATTGGAAGGTATCGCCTACAGCCTGATCAATAACCCGGACCCCAAACTGGAAAAGAAAGCGGACGAATGGATCGACAAGATCGCGGCAGCCCAGCAACCGGATGGATATATCAATACCTTCTACACACTGACCGGGCAAGACAAACGTTGGAACAACATGGACAAGCACGAAATGTATTGTGCCGGCCACATGATGGAAGCCGCCGTCGCCTATTACCAGGCAACCGGAAAACGGAAACTGCTCGATGTGAGCATCCGTATGGCGGACCACATGATGGAGCTGTTCGGCCCTGACAAGCGCCATTGGGTACCGGGACACGAAGAGATCGAGTTGGCTTTGGTGAAACTGTACCGGATAACCGACCAACAAAAGTATCTCGACTTCGCCAACTGGTTGCTCGAAGAACGGGGACATGGGCACGGAAGCAAAGGCGATGAAGGGGAATGGGAGCCCGCCTACTACCAAGATCTCACCCCGGTAAGGGAATTGACAGACATTTCAGGCCACGCCGTCCGCTGCATGTACCTGTACTGCGGGATGGCAGACGTGGCAGCCTTGAAAAAAGACACCGCTTATGTCGAGGCTTTGAACCGCCTCTGGGACGATGTAGTGCTACGCAACATGTACGTGACCGGTGGAATCGGCTCTTCACGGCACAACGAAGGCTTCACCGAGGACTATGACCTGCCGAACCTCGATGCCTACTGCGAGACATGCGCTTCCGTCGGGATGGTCTACTGGAACCAACGCATGAACCAGTTCACAGGCGATTCAAAATACATAGACGTATTGGAACGTTCCATGTACAACGGTGCGCTGGCCGGCGTCTCACTGGCTGGCGACCGCTTCTTCTACGTCAATCCGCTGGAATCGAACGGTGACCATCACCGCCAGGCCTGGTACGGGTGCGCCTGCTGTCCGAGCCAGATCTCGCGCTTCCTGCCTTCCATCGGGAATTATATTTATGGGACATCAGACAAGGCCTTATGGGTAAACCTCTTCATCGGAAACACCACCGAAGTCACGATCGACGGGAAAAAGGCCATCATGAAACAAGAAACGGACTACCCTTGGGACGGGGTGGTCAAGCTGACCGTCACCTCCGAACAACCGCTCGGCAAGGAGTTGCGCATCCGTATCCCCGGATGGTGCAAGTCATACACCCTGTCAGTCAACGGGAACAAAGTCAACGGCACGACCGACAAGGGATATACCGTCATCAAGGAATGGAAGACCGGCGACTTGATCGTACTCAACATGGACATGCCGGTCGAAAAAGTGTCAGCCGACCCACGCGTACGGCAAAACACGGGTAAGCGCGCCCTGCAACGCGGACCGCTGGTCTACTGCCTCGAAGAGACGGACAACGCGAAAGGCTTTGCCAGCCTCGCACTGACGCCCACCTCCTCATTCGAGGTCAAAGACGAACCGGACAACCTGGGCGGCATCCGCTCAATCAAAGCTACATCAAATGGACAAACACTACATTTCATTCCCTACTATGCCTGGGACAACCGCGAAGCAGGCAAGATGAAAGTATGGATCGATTATCAAGAATAACATAACATCATCCTATCACCATGAACAAATTAAAAAAAATTTTCCTGACAGCAGTCACAACCCTCACGGTAGTGACCGCCGCAACCGCCGGCGAAGAACCCGCAGCCGAAGGTTACCGGAACAACCGGCATCCGCTCTTGCAAAAAGACTACATCCAACTGCCTCTCGGAACCATCCGCGCCGAAGGATGGATACACGACCAACTGGCCCGTATGCGCGACGGAATGACCGGTCACTTGGACAAGATCTACACGAAAGTAATGGGTCCCCGAAACGGATGGCTCGGCGGTGACGGTGACGTGTGGGAACGAGGTCCGTACTGGATCGACGGACTTCTGCCGTTGGCTTATCTCCTGAACGACCAAGTCCTGGTCGAAAAGGTACAGCCCTGGATCGAATGGACCTTGGCGTCACAAAAGCCCAACGGCTACTTCGGCCCCGACACCGACCGCGACTACGAGCCCGGCCTGCAACGCGACAACGCAAAAGACTGGTGGCCCAAAATGGTCATGCTAAAAGTCATGCAGCAATACTACACCGCTACGCAGGACCGGCGCGTGATCGACTTCATGACCCGATATTTCCGATACCAACTGGACGAACTGCCCAAAAACCCGTTAGGCAAATGGACCTTCTGGGGCGAACAACGTGGAGGGGATAACCTGATGGTTGTCTATTGGCTGTACAACATCACCGGCGACAAATTCCTGTTGGATTTGGGCGAGTTAATCCATAAGCAGACGTTCAACTGGACAGATATCTTTTTAAATCAAAATCATCTCAGACGCCAACACAGCCTGCACTGTGTGAACCTCGCACAAGGCTTTAAGGAACCGATTGTTTATTACCAACAAGGCAAAGACTCCAAGCAAATCCAAGCCACCCGCCAAGCCGTCAACGACATCCGTCACACCATCGGGTTGCCCACCGGCCTTTGGGGAGGAGACGAGCTGCTGCGCTTCGGCAAACCGACGACAGGCTCGGAGCTCTGTACCGCCGTAGAGATGATGTTCTCACTGGAAACGATACTGGAGGTCACAGGAGACATGCAATGGGCCGACTACCTGGAGCGCGTGGCATACAACGCCTTGCCCACGCAAGTGACCGACGACTATTCCGCCCGCCAGTATTACCAGCAGACCAACCAGATTGCTGTCACCCGCGAGTGGAGGGAGTTCTCCACCCCGCACGATGACACCGACCTGCTTTTCGGTGAGCTGACCGGCTATCCCTGTTGCACGTCCAATCTTCACCAAGGTTGGCCCAAATTCGTCCAGAACCTCTGGTATGCGACTGCCGATAACGGCCTCGCCTCCCTGCTCTTCGCCCCCTCGCAAGTAACGGCACGAGTGGCAGGAGGAATCGAAGTGAACTTGAAAGAGGAAACGACCTATCCTTTCGAGGAGACAGTACGCTACCATGTTTCGTTTACGGACAAGAAAGTGAAAAAGGCCTTCTTCCCCTTCCACCTGCGCATACCGGGCTGGTGCAAGCAGCCGGTGGTCAAGCTCAACGGCAAACTGCTGACGGTCGATGCCTATCCCGGAACCGTCACACGTATCAACCGGGAATGGAAAGAGGGCGATATCCTATCCCTCGAACTGCCGATGGAGGTGACCGTCAGCCACTGGTATGAAAACAGCGCCGTTGTCGAACGGGGACCGCTGGTCTATGCCCTGAAGATGAACGAGAAATGGGAAAAGAAAGCGTTCGAAGAAGATAAGTCCGACGTGTACGGCAAATGGTATTACGAGGTGACGTCTGACAGTCCTTGGAACTACGCCCTGCCGGCCCGTTCCTTCTCGCCCGACCGGATCAAGGAAGCTTTCACGGTGGAAAAATCAAACACCATCACCTCTTACCCTTGGAACACCGAGAACGCACCCATACGCATCAAAACGAAAGCCATGCGTCTGAACGGCTGGACACAGGTCAGAGGCTCAGCCGGCCCGATCCCCTACTACACGCAACAAGGCAAAGATTTCAGTGACGAAGAGACGATCGAACTGATCCCCTACGGATGCACGACCCTCCGGATCACAGAATTTCCAGTAAGATAACCAAACTTTCCGACCCGTTCTCAAGCCCGTCCGGGCAGGACGGGTCGGTTCTTATATCTGTTTTCGCCACCGACCCATACAGACTAATTACATACATGTTTTTGCAAAAACAACTATCATACTATCATATCTGCCTGTATATCGGTTTAAACCAATATATTATGGCATGATAGTTGCCGTTTTGTACTATCATTCATCTATCACAACCATCATGGTGAAAAGCGATAACATCCTGTGTATCAATCATACGATAAAAACAGTGACCGTCCGGAAACAGGTGCAAAACATGTTAAAACGGCTTCTTTTTTCATCAAGACAGGCTTTTCTTTTGTCAAAAACAA
>CAJTMR010000045.1 GCA_910577325.1 uncultured Parabacteroides sp. | reverse complement strand
GAAAGCCGATCCAGTCTTGGGTCGGCTTTTTTTGTTGGGGATGGTTTTCGTGGGGTATAATGAATCTTGGTCTTGCTGTAAAACAAAAAATTTAAACTCTATTCATTGTTATCTCAAATATATGTACCTTTGCCTACTATTAAAAGTTATATAAATTCAGAAGACGATGTGCGATAAGAAAGAAAAGCAACTCGAGTTGGATAAACGCTATCTTAGGATGGCGACCGTATGGGCAGAAAATTCCTATTGCAAGAGACGTCAAGTTGGAGCTCTGATAGTAAAGGACCAAATGATTATCTCTGATGGATATAATGGTACGCCATCTGGTTTCGAGAATATTTGTGAAGATGAAAACAATGTTACCAGACCTTATGTTCTACATGCGGAAGCCAATGCCATTACAAAAGTGGCTGCTTCGTCCAACAGCAGTAAAGGTGCAACGATCTATGTCACTTCTGCTCCTTGTATTGAATGTGCCAAGCTTATCATCCAGTCAGGGATCAAGCGGGTTGTTTATTCCGAAAAATATAGGGTAGAAGATGGTTGCAATCTATTGCATCGCGCAGGTATTATTATAGATTATATAGAAATAAACGACTAAAGATACGTTTTATGGACAAAAACAAAAGGTTGACCGTATGGCTGCCTGTGATTATCGCTTTAAGTGTTGCTCTCGGGATCTTTGTGGGAAATCATTATCTAAGACTGACACAAGGGAAGAGACATATTTATTCCAGTGGAAATAAAATTAATGCCATACTTGATATTATCAATGAACAGTATGTCGATACTGTCAATATGAAGCAACTGGTGGAAGATGCCATTCCTAAAGTTTTCAGTGAGTTGGATCCGCATTCCGTATACATACCGGCAAAAGATGCCCAACGAGTGAATGAAGACTTGGAAGGATCGTTCAGCGGTATTGGTGTTTCCTTTAATATGCAGACCGACACAATTTTGGTTATCAATGTCATTCCGGGTGGTCCTTCAGAAAAGGCTGGTTTGAAGCCTTTCGACCGTATCATCACAATCAATGATTCCTTGTATGCAGGTAACAAAAGCGACCAGGAAATCATCATGAAAACCCTGCGAGGTGCGAAGAACAGTACAGTTAAATTGGGAGTAAAACGTAAAAACGAAACGAAACTTTTGTATTTTGATGTGACTCGTGGCGATGTCCCTGTCAGCTCGGTCGATGTATCTTACGAGGTGAGCGAAGGGATTGGCTATATCAAAGTAAGTAAATTTGGTCGTACCACTTATAACGAGTTTATCACGGCAATCGCCAAGCTGAAGCAGGCGGGCTGTACCTCATTTGTGATCGACCTTCGCGGTAACACGGGCGGTTACATGGATGCCGCAATCAATATGGTAAACGAATTTATGCCGGAAGGCCGCCTGATCGTATACACGGAAGGAAAGGCATTCCCGCGAAACGATGTCTATACGAATGGTACAGGTACTTGCCAAGATGCTCCGATTGTAGTCCTGACAGACGAATTTTCGGCTTCCGCCAGTGAAATCTTCTCCGGGGCTATCCAAGATAATGACCGTGGGCTGATCATCGGTCGTCGTACTTTCGGCAAAGGTTTGGTCCAATCCCCGATCCAGTTAAGCGACGGATCGGAAATCCGCCTGACGATCGCGCGCTATTACACGCCATCGGGACGTTGTATTCAGAAAAAGTATGAATTGGGAAAAGATAACGAATACGAACAGGACATCTACCAACGGTTTATGCACGGTGAATTCGATTCAGCCGATAGTATAAAATTGAACAACAGTGAGAAGTATGAGACGATAATGGGACGTCCCGTTTACGGTGGTGGTGGTATCATGCCGGATCTCTTCATTCCACGTGACACAAGCGGCGTGACTTCCTACTTCTCTAACGTAGTCAATTCCGGTACGCTAAACTTGTTTGCACTCGAATATTCGGACCGCAATTATGACAAGCTTTCTTCTTTCAAGAGCTATCAGGATTTGCACAAATATCTGCAACAACAACCTTTGCTTTCCGATTTCATCAACTATGCAGCAGCAAAAGGAATCAAAAAACGTCCGAATCTGATCAGTATATCGGGCAAATTGATTGAAAAGCAGATTCAAGCCTATATCGTCCGTAACTTCTTTGACGAATCCGGCTTCTATCCTATATTCCAGAACGACGATATCACACTTAAGCGTGCCGTCAAAGTTCTGAATGAAGGCAAATCATTCCCGACTTGGGAGAACAAAAACAATACGTCCGATGGAATTACACAAAGCCAAACAAATGCTTCGAGAGGATATGGCTTCCTTAAAGGGATCATATACGAAGATTACATTACAGGATCTCTCTGTTAAGATAATGGAACGGCTGGAAGAGATGATTCTCTTCCGGCAGGCTTCATGTATAGCACTTTATCATGCCATTTCGGGTGAGGTGCAAACTGCCGGTTTGATCGAAAAATGGTATCGGGAAAAAAAAATATTGCTTCCTCTCATAAAAGGAAATGACCTTCAACTACTTCTGTATGCAGGAAAAGAATCACTCAAAACCGGTGCTTTTGGTATTTCGGAACCGACCGAAGACTGCATAGCCGTACAGGAAAGGGAAATAGACCTGATCATTGTACCGGGCGTGGCTTTTGACCGGCAACGTAATCGTCTTGGGCGTGGAAAAGGCTTTTATGACCGTCTGCTTTCCACATTGGACATTCCTAAAATCGGAGTCTGCTACGATTTTCAACTGAAAGACAGGATACCTGTCGAACCGTTTGATCAAAAAATGGACTTGATCATAACTGAAAAGGAGATCGTGTGATTCAGATCTTATTAGTCTGCAACAATTCCATGACTTTGTCATCCGCTTTGGCCTTTATCTCCGGTGTGACACTATCCTTTACAATTTTCAAGACAAGTCCCATGACGGCGACATCGTCGGTAAAACCGATCACAGGAAGGATACTTTCTGGGATCAAGTCGAACGGCAAAATAAAGTAGCCTAAAGCACCTATGACATAAGCCTTATGATGCAGAGGGACATCTTTGTCATGCAGCAGGTAATAAAGCAGGAAGACAGGACGTATTACGGTCGCGCCGACTTTTTTCGCGATCCGTTGCACTTTCTGCCAAAATTTATTCTCGGAATAGTACGTGCTATACTTCTTCACTTCATATACTTCTTCAAAAGGGATTTCTTCTATCTTTTTTTCCATACCGATTCTATTCTTTTATCTTATAATTATATTTTGTATAACTGTCGAACCCACATAATCGTTCAAACTTTTCACCAGACGTTCCCGGCACAATACTAATTCATTCCTCAGTACGGAGGAAGTGAGTGAAACATACAACACTTTATCTTTTACATATATATTACACGTGTACTGTGCAACCATCGGTCCCAATATCTCGCCCCAAGCCCGCAGGACGCGGATTTCCAGTATCTTTCCTCGCAACTCAGCATTATCTTCAAAAAACTCTCGGATCGCTTCGCCTAATGTCTGTGCATTCCGACGTATCATTCAGCTTCCTCCATCGGTTGCACTTCACCCTGTTCAACTCTGAACAATGCAAAGCCATGATCAATCGATTGTAGTATGGCGTCCAGATATTTCCGGTTCGTATCAGTAATGAAGATCTGTCCGAACTGATCGCCACTCACCAACTTGACGATTTGTTCCACCCGATCAGCATCTAGTTTGTCGAAAATATCGTCCAACAGAAGGATTGGTCGCGCCAGCTTCTTACGGGATAGAAAAATGTACTGGGCCAGCTTGAGGGCAATCAGATACGTCTTGTTTTGCCCCTGTGAACCGACACGGCGGATCAGATAGTCATTTAGCGTCATCTCTAGTTCATCCTTGTGAATACCGGTCGAGGTATAACCGAGTATGCGGTCGCGTTCCCGGTTGGCAGCCAGCATATTCGATAGATTCTCCTTCTCCAGTTGGGAGATATACCGCAAACCGACTTGTTCGGTCGAACGACAGATCGTCTGGTAATACTCGTTGAAGATTGGGGTAAAATCGTTTACCAGCATCTGTCGCTTTTCGTATACCATCTGGCCGTACATATCCAGCTGCATTTCCAGCACTTCATAGAGGGAAACATCAGTACACTGGTCCTTTAGCAACGAATTCCGCTGGAGTAAGGCTTTGTTATATTGTATCAGCGCATGCAGGTACGATTTGTCCTGCTGTGAAATAATCACATCAAGAAAGCGGCGGCGCTCTTCGCTTCCTCCCTGTATCAGTTCCGAATCGGCAGGTGAAACCATCACCAATGGCAACAGGCCGATATGCTCCGACAATTTGTCGTACTCTTTTTTATTCCGTTTGAACTGTTTCCGCTGCCGACGGCGGATGGCACAAAAAATATCCTCTTCGCGTCCCTCATAGTCATAGTGACCTTGCAACACACACATATCCTGGTCGTTGTTGATCAATTGGGAATCGGGCGTGTTGATATGACTCTTGCAAAAAGAGAGATAGTGAACGGCATCCAGCAGATTCGTTTTCCCCATTCCGTTATTCCCGAAAAAACAATTTATTTCGGGGGAGAAAGAAACTTCTGCTTGGAGAATGTTTTTGTAATTGAGTATAGAAAGCTTTTTAAGTATCATCCGCACTATATTAGTCGCACAAAATTAAAAAATATACTTCTAAGTATAGATTTTCTCAGTAAAAAAAACTACTTTTGCGACTTGAATTGCCACAGGCATAAAAACAGTGATAAAATAATAACAACTATAAAACATTATGGCTACTAAGGAAAAAGACATCAACAAGGAGTTAGAGGTCGAAGAAATTGTTTCAAAATCGGAACAGTTCATTGAAAACAATTCAAAGAAAATCATTTATGGTATCATAGCACTCGCTCTCGTTGTTGGAGCTGTTTTGGGAATCAAACACGGATATTTGATTCCGCAGGAGAAAAAAGCCGCAGCAGCTATGTTTAAAGGCGAACAGTATTTTGCGAAAGACTCTTTCAATTTGGCATTGAACGGAAACGGTGCGGATTATGAAGGATTTGAAGCTATCATCAATCAATACGGAAGTACATCGGCTGGCAATTTGGCAAAGGCTTACGCCGGTATCTGCTATTTCAAGATGGGGGAAAACGAAAAAGCGTTGGACCTGTTGAAATCTTTCAGTGGCGGTGACGACATGATCTCTCCGGCTGTCACAGGCTTGATCGGCGACTGTTATGTAAATTTGGGAAATGTGAAAGAAGGTATCAGCTATTTCGAAAAAGCAGCCAAGCAGGCAAGCAACGAAGTGATCAGCCCGACTTACCTGAAGAAAGCCGGTATCGCTTACGAAAGCTTGAAACAGTATGGTGATGCAGTTAAAGCATACACAGCGATCAAGGAAAAATATTTCAATTCAATGGAGGCTTCCGATATCGACAAATATATCACTCGGGCTTCCGCATTGAACAAATAACGTATATAAACATAATTATAATCATATAAGAGGATGCCTTGTTTGACGAGACATCCTCTTATTTTAAGAACAAGAATATGGCAACAGCTTATCAAAATTTATCGGAATACGATTTTAACAGTGTCCCCGACGGATCGGAAGTGACAGTCGGAATTGTGGTGGCGGAATGGAACAAGCACATCACTGAAAAGCTACTGGAAGGTGCTTGCAATACACTGGAAAAACATGGTGTCAAAACTGAAAACATATTTGTAAAACGGGTACCAGGCAGTTTTGAATTGACTTTTGGTGCAAAAAGAATGGCCGAAACAAAAGAAGTGGATGCCGTTATCGTTTTGGGTTGTGTCGTGAGAGGTGATACTCCTCATTTCGATTATGTATGTTCTGGTGTTACACAAGGTATTACGGAATTGAATCTGATGTACGATATTCCGTTCATTTTTGGTTTGTTGACGACAGACACCATGCAGCAATCCGAAGATCGTGCAGGCGGTAAGTACGGGAATAAAGGCGATGAAGCGGCAGTAACCGCTCTTAAAATGGCAAAATGCGATTAATTGTACCCGTTAAATTGTTTTGTTGTACGGACACTCGGGCCTTTATGTCCCTTACACTCGGATCTCGAAAAGTTGTTCAAGTTGTTTTCGGTAAAAAACAACTTTCTTATTAAGAAATGGGTCGTTTTGACATATTCGGAATCTGTTTTTGTAAAAAACTCCAATTAACAGGAAATAGCACTTGTTTTTTCAGGATCATGCATTTCCTGTTTTTACTCCGTTCCTCTTCAGTAGTGCTCCGATTTCCGCATCCTTTCCTCGGAAACGTTTGTACAGGATCTCCGGATCTTCAGTACCGCCTTTCGACAAGATATTTTCACGGAAAGAATGGGCTGTCTCCCGGTTGAAGATTCCTGTCTCTTTGAAAAGCGAGAAAGCATCGGCATCCAAGACTTCCGCCCATTTGTAACCGTAATAACCTGCTGAATATCCGCCAGAGAAAATATGTCCGAAGTTGCTGCTCATCAAAGTGCCTGAAACTTCTGGGACGATGACAGTCTGTTTCCAGGCCTCTTTCTCTAAAGTGACTACATCTCCGTCGAATGGCTCTGTCTGCGTATGCCAAGCCATATCCAGAAAACCGAAGCTCAATTGCCGGCAGCAGGCGTATCCTGTGTTGAAATTGGATGTGTCGATTAAGTTTTGTACAAGTTCTTGCGGGATTTTTTCTCCGGTTTGATGATGGATGGCAATCTGATTCAGAAAATCTTTCTCCGTCAGCCAGTTCTCCATCAGTTGAGATGGGAGTTCCACAAAGTCGCGATAAACATTTGTACCGGAAAGACTTGCGTATGACCCTTCGGCAAACATACCGTGTAGGGCATGCCCGAATTCATGTAATAAAGTATTGACTTCGTCGAAAGTCAATAAGGAGGGCTTCGTTTCTGTCGGACGGGTGAAGTTCATGACGATGATGATTTGCGGGCGGCTATCTTTGCCGTCTTGATCTCGGTATTGTTCCTTTATGCTGTTCATCCAGGCTCCCGACTGTTTCCCGTCGCGCGGATGGAAGTCCGTATATAATATGGAAAGGAATTTCCCGTCGGTGTCGTAAACTTCGTATGCCTGTACTTCGGGATGATAAACCGGTATTTCTTTATTCTCTTTAAAAGTGATTCCATATAATTGGGTGGCCAGACCGAACACTCCTTGCTTTACATGATCGAGTTCGAAATAGGGGCGTGTCATTTCATCGTTTACGTTGAAACGGATGTCTTTCAGTTTTTCGGAATAGTAACTCCAGTCCCAAGGCATGACGATTATGTCCTCTTTTTCTGTTGCCGAAGCAAATTCTTGCACGGCTTCATATTCGCTTAGGGCAACCGGTTTGTAGGCTTCCAATAATTCATTCAGTAGCTTATAAACACGTGCGGGGGTTTTGGCCATCGTATGCTTCAGCTTGTAGCTGGCATAATTAGTTTCTCCCATCAGCTTTCCAATTTCCAGGCGGATATTGACGATTTTCCGTATAATTTCTTTATTGTCGTATTCATCGCCTTTGTTGCCTATACTTATATATTCCCGGTACATCTTTTCTCGCAACTCGCGTGAAGCTGAGTAGCGCATGAAAGCCACGTAGCTTGGAGCGGATAGGTTGAACAGCCATCCGTTTTTCCCTTTTTCTTTGGCTCTGAGTGCGGCTGCTTCGCGTATGCTTTCCGGTAGCCCTTCCAGTTCATCTTTTTTTGTTAGCACCAGTTCATAACGGTTCTTGTCTTTCAACGCGTTCTGATCGAATGTCAGGGAAAGGAGGCTTAATTCGGAACTGAGTTTGCGGTATTTTTCTTTATCTTCGGGTCCGAGTGCTGCACCGCATATGGAAAAAGCTTCGAATGTCTTTTCCAACAGGCGTACGTCTTCCGTTGAGAGATGTAGTTCTTCTTTCCGGTCGTAAACATGTTTTATTCGTTTGAATAGTTTTTCATTTAAATAAATATTATTGGAACTTTCCGACAGTTTGGGCGATACTCGCTGTGAGATGTCCATCATTTCGTCGTTCGCTTCCGCACTTAGAACGTTGAAGAAGACCGAACAGACTTTGTCCAGCAGTTTGCCGCTACGTTCGAGCGCTACGATTGTATTTTTGAATGTAGGAGGTTCGGTATTATTTGCAATGGCCTGGACTTCCTTGTCTAATTGTCGGATTCCTTCGTCGAAAGCAGGTTCGTAATGTTTTGTTTTGATCCGGTCGAACGGGGGAGTTCCGAACGGAGTCTGATAAGTCCCGAAAAAGGGATTTTCGCTATTTTGTTTCATATCTTTTCGTATGTTGTTTTTACAAACAAAGGTACGCAAAAATTCGGAAATTCGTTTTTTGATGCTTCAGGGCAACCGCACCAAAAATTGCTATCCGGAACCACTTCTCTTCTCTTATGAAAATTTTGCAAACCAACTATCATACTATCATCTCCGGTTGTTAACGGTTGTTTCACAACATGTTAAAGCATGATGGTTGCTGTTTTCTACTATCATTCTACTATCATGCATCTATCATGCTTTTTACATGGTATTTATTTATATGTCTGATAATATGTTATTTATGTTTGATGGTCAAAAAATAGCCATCGGCAAAAAAGATGCAAAAACAGGGCATAAAAGTGCCTCCGACATGGCGGATAAACATCCCTGTATCCCCGGAAAGGCCCCTTACAGACCCGGGTCTGCACCCCTCCCGCACCCGGATCTCCGTGGTAGGTACACCTGGATCTCAAGCGGCTCTGCAAGCTGTTTTTGACAAAATAAAAGCCTGTCTTGATGAAAAAAGAAGCTGTTTTAACATGTTTCGGATCTGTTTCCGGACGGTCCCTGTTTTTATCGTATGATTGATACACAGGATGTTATCGCTTTTCACCATGATGGTTATGATAGATGAATGATAGTTCAAAACGGCAACTATCATGTCATAACATATTGGTTTTAAACAATATACATACGAATATGATAGTATGATGGTTGGTTTTGCAAAAACATTTATGTAGTCAGTCCGTATCGGTGACGAAAACAGATGGGCGTTTTATGATTTTGGTGCGGTTGCCTTAGCCATGCTTGATCTGTCCCTGATCCAGACAATCATTGGTGCGGGAAATCTGATTGTCATGGTGAACAACATCCGGCGCGATGCGATACAGGGGTTGCCAAACAACCGATATTGAAAATTTTTAACAGCTTGCCATGTGTTTGACAACACATATATATACGATGGTTTAATTTTAATGTATTGTCAATCAGCTTATTTTTGGATTACAGGAATAAAATTTCTAAATAAATATGAAAGTGAATTTGTTTTTTTATTTTTTAAGTGATACTTTTGGTCAAGATACAGAAACAATTTATTGTTATCACGTTAAAGCATAAACTTAAAACCAAATATAAAAATATGAGTTATCTTAAATTTGACAAGACTCTTATGACGAACCTGGAAGAAGCGCTGCCAAGAGAGATTCTTCGTACAAATCGTTCGGGAGCCTATCATTGTACAACTATCGTTGATTGCAACACAAGAAAATATCACGGATTACTTGTGATTCCAGTCCCAGGGCTGGATGACGAGAATCATGTGTTGTTGTCGTCATTGGATGAAACTGTCATACAGCATGGAGCCGAGTTTAATTTGGGACTTCATAAGTATCAGGGGGATAATTACAGTCCGAGAGGTCATAAGTACATTCGTGAGTTCGAGTGCGAGAAAGTTCCTACGACGATTTATCGCGTGGGAGGTGTTGTTTTGAAAAAAGAGAAGTTGTTTGTCCATCATGAGAACCGGATCTTGATTCGTTATACATTATTGGATGCTCATTCGGCGACAACATTGCGTTTGCGTCCGTTTTTGGCTTTTCGTAGCGTCCGCGAATATACACACGAAAACGCTCAGGCCAGTCGCGAATATCAGGTAGTGACAAATGGTATCAAGACTTGCATGTATCCGGGCTATCCCGAATTGTATATGCAATTGAACAAAAAGAATGAGTTTCATTATCAGCCTGATTGGTATCGAGGTATCGAATATCCGAAAGAGCAGGAGCGGGGATATGATTTTAACGAGGATTTGTATGTTCCCGGATATTTTGAAGTTGAGATAAAGAAAGGTGAAAGTATTGTCTTCTCCGGTGGGGTTTCTGAAATAGGAACCCGTATGTTAAAAAAGACGTTCGAAGAAGAAGTCGAAGAACGTACGCCTCGCGATACTTTTCAACATTGTTTGATCAACGCCGCACACCAGTTCTTGAATAAGCAGGAAAACGAATCCTATATTTTGGCAGGTTATCCGTGGTTCAAATGTAGGGCACGTGATTTGTTTGTTTCATTGCCTGGGCTGACATTGGCTATCGATGAAGTCTCCAAGTTTGAAATGGTAATGGAAACAGCCCGCAAGGCTATTTATTGTTTTCTACATAATGAACCGAGCCAGATTAAAATTTATGAAATGGAGCATCCCGATATTTTACTTTGGGGTGTTTGGTGTATTCAGCAATATGCTAAAATGGTTTCACGTGAGGCGTGCCGTGAGAAATATGGTTTGCTGCTGGAAGATATTATGAATTTCCTTTGTCAGGATAAGCACCCGAATCTGGTTTTGCATGACAATGGATTGCTTTATACGTATGGAACAAATAAGGCTGTTACTTGGATGAATTCGACCGTAAACGGACGTCCCGTTATTCCACGTACAGGATATATTGTTGAGATCAATACATTGTGGTATAATGCTTTAAGATTTGTTGGGGAATTGTCGGGCGAAGCAGGAAATAATGACTTGGCCGAATCGTTGGGCGTTTTGGCTGAAAAAAGTGGAAGGTCGTTCGTCAATGTGTTCTTGAATGAGTACGGCTATTTGCTCGATTATGTTGATGGTAACATGATGGAGTGGAGCGTACGTCCGAATATGATATTTGCCGTGGCATTGGATTATTCTCCTTTGGATTCCAGACAGAAAAAAGGTGTGCTTGATATTGTAACCAAGGAATTGCTTACTCCTAAGGGGCTTCGTTCTTTGAGTCCGAAAAGCGGTGGTTATAATCCTAATTATGTAGGTCCTCAGGTTCAGCGTGATTATGCCTATCATCAGGGAACTGCCTGGCCTTGGTTGGCAGGATTCTATTTTGAGGCGTATCTCCGTATTTATAAGATGAGCGGTATAGGATTTATCGAACGCTATCTGATCGGGTACGAAGATGAAATGTCTTCTCATTGTATTGGATCCATTCCTGAGCTGTTTGATGGCAATCCTCCGTTCAAGGGGCGTGGGGCCGTATCGTTTGCAATGAATGTTGCTGAAATATTGAGAATATTATACTTATTAAGCAAATATAATTATTAAAAGGAGGAGCCTGTATGAAAGTGTTAATGTTTGGATGGGAATTTCCTCCCAAAATATATGGTGGTCTTGCGGTTGCATCCTATGGTATTACTAAGGGCTTGAGTTTGCAAAATGATGTGGAGACGACTTTCTGTCTGCCGAAGCCTACCGGCGAAGAAGAAGGTTTCTTGAATATCATAGGTATGAACCAAGTCCCCGTTGTGTGGAGGGATGTTAATTACGATTATGTGAGGTCCAAGCTTCCCAATTATATGACACCGGAGCAATACTATGCTTTCCGTGATCATATTTATGCTGACTTCTCCTATATGAATGTAAATGATTTGGGCTGTATGGAGTTTGCCGGAGGGTATCCCGCCAACTTGCATGATGAGATCAATAATTTTTCGATTATAGCAGGGGTGGTTGCCCGACAGCAACAATTTGATATTATTCATGCTCACGACTGGCTGACATATCCGGCAGGCGTTCATGCAAAGATGGTGAGTGGCAAGCCTCTTTGTATTCATGTCCATGCAACAGATTTCGACCGTTCGCGCGGTAAGGTAAATCCGACAGTATATGCAATGGAAAAGAATGGTATGGATTATGCGGATTGTATTATGTGCGTATCTGAATTGACGCGGCAGACGGTTATCCGGGAGTATCATCAGGATCCTCGTAAATGTTTTGCTATGCATAATGCGGTTTATCCATTGTCGCAAGAACTTTTAGACATTCCTCGTCCGGAGCATAAAAAGGAAAAAGTCGTGACTTTCCTGGGGCGTATCACCATGCAGAAAGGACCGGAGTATTTTGTCGAGGCAGCGGCGCTTGTTTTGAAACGTACACGTAATATCCGTTTCATTATGGCAGGTTCGGGCGATATGTTGGATGCCATGATCAATCTGGCAGCCGAGCGTGGAATCGCCGACCGTTTCCATTTTCCCGGATTTCAGCGTGGAAGGCAGGTCTATGAGGCTTACAAGAACAGTGATGTCTTTGTGATGCCTTCTGTTTCCGAGCCTTTCGGGATTGCCCCGTTAGAGGCCATGCAGTGCGGGACGCCTTCTATTATTTCCAAGCAGTCCGGTTGTGGAGAAATTCTCGATAAGGTGATTAAGACAGATTATTGGGACATCTATGCAATGGCTGACGCTATCTATTCGATATGTACGAATCCGTCTTTATTCGAATATCTTCAGGTGGAAGGAAAGAAAGAGGTTGATGGCATCACATGGGAAAAAGTCGGCTTACGGATTCGCGCTCTTTATGAGAATGTCTTAAAGAATTACGGTAAATAATAAAAACAATAATTAGATATGAAAACAATCTGTCTTTATTTTGAAATACATCAAATTATACATTTGAAACGCTATCGCTGCTTCGATATAGGCACGGATCATTACTATTATGATGATTATGAAAATGAACGCAGTATAACGGAGATTGCAGAGCGTTCTTATATTCCGGCATTGACTGCTTTGCTTGAAATGGTAAAGAACAATGGAGGGGCTTTTAAAGTCGCTTTCTCTATTTCCGGTGTGGCTTTGGAGCAGTTGGAGATCTATTCTCCTGCCGTGATTGACCTGTTGCATCAGTTGAATGACACGGGCTGTTGCGAATTTTTGTGCGAACCTTATTCTCATGGGCTTTCTTCCTTGGCCAATGAAGAATGTTTCCGTGAAGAAGTTTCCAGAATGAGTGCAAAGATCAAGCAGGTTTTTGGACAGACTCCCAAGGTTTTCCGCAATTCCAGTTTGATTTATTCAAACGAGATTGGAGCGGTTGTTGCAAGTATGGGATTTAAAGGGATTTTGACCGAAGGAGCTAAGCACGTGTTGGGGTGGAAGAGTCCGCATTATGTATATCATTGCTCATATAATCCGAATTTGAAGGTTTTGCTTCGTGATTTTAAATTGTCGGATGACATTAGCCTGCGTTTTTCAAATTCGGATTGGAGCGAGTATCCGTTATTTGCAGACAAATATATAGGTTGGATTGCAGGTTTGCCGGAAGAAGAACAGGTCATCAATATTTTTATGGAACTTTCCGCTTTGGGCATCGCGCAACCGTTGTCTTCAAATATCCTGCAATTTATCAAGGCTTTGCCGGCTTGTGCGAAGGAAAAAGGTATTTCATTTTCGACTCCGTCTGAAATCGTGACGAAGTTCAAGTCTGTCGATCAGGTCGATGTCCCTTATCCGATGTCATGGGCAGATGAAGAAAGGGATACTAGTTGTTGGTTAGGTAACATGATGCAGCGTGAAGCGTTTAATAAGTTGTATAGCGTGGCCGGTCGTGTTCACTTGTGTGATGATCGCCGTATCAAGCAGGACTGGGATTATTTGCAGGCAAGCAATAACTTCCGTTTTATAACGACCAAGAAGACTGGAATCTGGCTTAACCGTGGTATTTATGATTCTCCGTATGACGCATTTACGAATTATATGAATATATTGGGCGATTTTATCAGCCGTGTGGATGCCTTATATCCTGTCGAGATAGAGAATGAAGAGTTGAATTCTCTTCTTACAACGATTAAGAACCAAGGAGAAGAGATTGAAAAGTTACAGAAAGAACTGGACAAGTGTAAGAAAAGAGCAGCTAAAAAGTGACTTCTGCTTGATTTTGAAGATTGACTGAATAAAAAAGGGGTGATGTTTTTACATCACCCCTTTTTTATTCGGAAGTTTTTTCCTGACTTCGTCACTATAAAAACCGCTATCTTATAATTGCCTAATAAAT
>CAJTMR010000044.1 GCA_910577325.1 uncultured Parabacteroides sp. | reverse complement strand
TGGACGAGAAGGTCTACATCTGCGGCGACAACACGATCGACAACCCGGCTTCCGCCACGGTCGAGGTCGAACGACATGCGGCACGTATCGACTATCAACTTGCACATGAATATTACGAAGTGGAAGACGAAACCGCCGGAGCGGCACAAGTTGCCATCATTGGAGCCATGATTGTCAACAAGCTCAATGCTGGTTCCTATATGCTCAAACGGGTCATTGCCGCCAATTCCGACGAATCATACGGTGCCGACAGCACACTCGAGTATCTTGGCCTGGAACTGCCCGAATGGGGCGACCATCAAACCAACTACGTACTCGACCCGTGGAGCCGTCTGAAGACACATATCAACATAAACCGCCGTGTCTTCAATCCAGACAGTCCCGAGGCAGGCGGGCAACCTCTGTCTTCCTTGTATGAGAACTATTTCACGAGTTACGGCACGTCGGTCGCCAACTGGAAGTTCACTCCCGGTCTAGGCAAGCGCGTGGGAGACTGGTTCCGCATTGGCTACACAAAGGAAAACGCCGTGGCAAAAGACGAACAATCACCATTCGTCAATACAGGAGTAGTTTTCAAGGCCACCTACGGACCGAAACATTACATGAGCTATGATCCTGCAACCGGACACGTGACGATGAAAAACGACAATGAAGGTAAACCGTTCACCTTTTTTACCTTCCAAGGAGTGATATATAGTTCGGCTGAAGCTGCAATGGTCACTTTCATGCCCGACATCATCAGTCACGACTTCACCGACAAAACCTGGGGTGCGGTCAAAACGTTGGCAGAAGAGATGGAAGAAGGTGATCCGACTGGTTACCGCCAGTTCCTCATACGACAAGCGAAATACAAGGAGGCAAGTGAAATACTGACCGGAACGGAAGCAGCCTTCTTAGCGTGGGCAAGTTACATGAAAGAAACATTCGGCTATGCGCCAACTGACGGAACACCATCGATCAACTTAAACGGCAAGGACACACGCCGCCTCTTGGCACGGTACGGACTGCACACGTATGCCGACGGTATCTGCTATTATCCTTACTGGATCCGCCACTCCAACAACAACGCCCCCTCAAAAGGGATCATGGAGTATGCCATCGTACGCAACAATGTCTACAAACTGCGCATCGGAAGCATATACGGACTGGGCAAAGACATTCCTTACGAACCGCCGTTCGAACCGGAACCCGAAGAACCGGACAAACCGACTCCACCAGAACCAGACGAACCAGATAAGCCAGACGACAACGAGCTGTTGCACATCGAAATCGTCGTGAATCCGTGGATGGGGCTGGACGAAGTCATTATTCCTATGTAACATAAATAAGAAAGAGATAAATTTATGAAAAAGAAAGAAAACATACAAGATATTTTCAAAGGTGATGCCTTACGGCTCACCGCCTACCTCGCTTTGCTACTGGTTGCCGTTTCGTGCGACTATATCCACGACAAACTACCTCTTTGCCGGCACACACTTCGTTTCGTGTACTACCATAACATCAAGCATGCCGACGCGTTTGCCTACGAAATGGTAAACCAGTCTATGGAGAAAAACGTGCATCTTTACATCTACGATAACGAAGGTAAATTTTTATTTTCACGCCTGATCGAAAGATCGGAACTGGAAAAAAACGAAATAGATCTGAGCGATCTGCCACCAGCCACCTACCGCTTACTCGCATGGGCGGGACTGAACGAAACAGATTACATTTGGACAGAACCGGTTTCCGGTTCTTCCATCGACGATTTCCGCATGGCAGTGAAAGAGGACGAAAAACGAGTCGCTCGCGAATTGTCCGGCCTCTTCCAAGGCGAACTGAAGTACACCATCCCGACAGGCGGCACGACCTACACCGAATTTCCATTAGTAAAAAACACCAATAAAATCCGTTTCATCCTAATAGATGTCAACCACGGAACAGAACTGACCGCTGACGCGTTCGACATCGCGGCCACCACCACAAACGGCGACCTTGACGCGCATAACGAACCAAAATCGAACGCACACCTCACCTGGCTACCTTATCTGCGAAAAGTAGAAAGCATAAAGGCGGCAAGCGACACAACCTCCATTTATGATGCCGTTTGTACAGAACTGAACACGCTCCGCCTGATCGACAACGGCACGGGTACACTCCGCATACGTTATGCCTCCGAAGAGAAGCCTTTCTTCAACGTCAACCTGACTGAACTACTGAAACTGACACAGATCGAGTCACACAAGCTACCGGGACAAGAGTACCTGGATCGCCAAGACGAATATGTGATCACGGCATACGTAGACATCGCTGGCGGACGCGCGCACTGCCTTTACGTAATGGTGGATGACTGGATTGTCCGCCTTGAAGATATAAACCTGAATACAGAAATGTAATTGTCACAGTATATGAAAAACAAGAAGACAACCGCCCTGCTATTCGTATATAGCCTTTTCCTCACCTGTCTCCTGCTTTTGTGGCCGGGATGCACAAACGAGGAAATCATCGGCAAGGGTAATAATGACGGTAATACAGCGACCATCACCCTTTCTCTCTCGCCTGCTCCCGCCATAACCGGTGATAACGAACCGGAAACCAAAAGCGAAACGGGGCAGGAAATAGCTCCCGAAGCAAACGAACTGATGTATTCGGCAACGGTCTTCGTATGTGACGAAACCGGAACGATCGTGGCAAAAGCATCAGTCGGAAACCTGGGAAACAAATCGGAACATTCTTTCCCGGATGAAATCGAACTGAAGGCAAATGAGTACAAAATCTACGGCTTTGCTAACTGCGAGTATTTGAAAGAACTGAAAGATATACTCCAATTATCCGTAGGCAACACCCTGCCGACGACTGTTACCGACAATACCCTTATTATAGACGATCCTGCCGGACAGATCGACCTGAAAAACGGTAAATATATCCCCATGACTGGTTCCAGTCAAGTAACAGTAACCCGCTCCACAAAAACGCTTTCCGTGACGGTGGACCGCTTAGTCTGCAAGGCAAAGTTCAGAATCACATATCCGGACGGACAAACCGATGCAGAAAAAATCACCTTGGATTCTCTTGCCTTGAAAGGAAACAGAAAATCGGTTCCTCTTTTTTCGAAAGGGAACGAACATGATCCGGGTAAATTGGGAGAAGATATTAATTTGCTCCCTCTGATCCCTAATGGACAAACAGTGTTTGAAAGTGGAGCAGATGTCAAATTGGCAAACCTGTATTTGAATGAAAGCCCACTTCGTAATCCTTATAATTTGATCATGAAGGTAAAAGAAGATCAGGATGAAGGCCAAGATGATGTCTTCCGTTACGGTACATTCAACCGACGCATGACACGCAACCATGTGCGCCCAATCACAATCGAGATCCGGAATATCAAACTTGCCATCAACGGCAAATACTATAACAACCCGATCGGTGCCGTATTGGAAGGTGTCGAGTTCGGCACCAATTATACGTTGGAAATGCAAGAAGGTAGCACATTCGATTTGAAGTTACATTTGCGATCACGCGGAAAAAATGTCACGACAGAACGAATCGAGAATGTTACCTGGACCCACATATTCAAAGGAAAAGGTTGGCTATTAGATCCACCGGCAGTTTCCGAGGAAACGATTGATGGAGATTTGGTTTCCCGCTATTCATTGAAAGGAGCTGTTCCTGCCAACAATCAAGGAGACGGGGAAGCCCAGTTGGACATTACTGTCGCTTATCATGACAAAGTATATGACAAGGACAGACCGGATTATAAACGTGAGTTGAACTTTACCTTATATATCCGACGGACACCATTAAGCCCGGATCGCAATCCGTTTACCAAGAGTCTTCTTCAGGGATTTTGCTGGGAAGAAATAATTGAAATGTAATCAAACAATAACAATTCAATCAGAAGAAGTATGAAAATACATAATCACAAAATACACAAACCGCTCCTTACCCTCACATTCTTCGTCACATGTGCGGTGTTCGCCTTGTTCGCTATAAACAGCAGAGATATTGGTTTCGCAGAATTTCCAATAAACAGTCAAAAAATACCACTAACGTTCGAAATCACCGGAGATATGTCGACACCAGCAGATGAGGGAGAAACTAATACATATCCATACATAAATATCGATACGACCAGAGTTAGAGAAAATTATACTCTGAAACGCCGTGTTAAAGGGGTATTTACAGGTAATAAAAGTTACCCGTTTAACGTAGGACATCCCGGCTTAAATTATTACTATGCCGAAAAAGAATATGACGAACTTGGTGAAGATGGCATACAGCCTACCAACACGATGGAAATGACAGTATATGCAAATGACATTGAGGATGAAACATACGGAAAAAAATTAAACCTTTTTCAAAACGTATTCATGCAAAACAAAATACATTATGCGCATATATATGATTATGAAAGAAACATGAGCCTTGACAATATTATTCATGTCAAAGCAAATTATCTTCAATTTTTTTTCAAATTAATGCCAAACAATCATAACAATAAAGAAGAAGGATATTTCTTTACTGCCAAAAAAGTCAACGAATCTATAGATGACGATGCAAGGAATTATCTGGCTATTGCAGATGCAGAGAATAAAACCGACTCTGATGAACTTGTCGAATTAATATTGCAGGAATCTAAAGACATTGTAAATAAAAAGATTGCATTAGATGTTTTCAGCTTAAAAAGCAACAATGAAGCAGCAGGTGATACTCAGACAATGAGAGATACTACTATTATTAAAAATGCTACGACCAGCATCATTGAGCCGGATGTCTATATTCGGTATTTATTTAATATCAAAAGTGGAAAAAATTTCATGAATGATCTAAAAAGCAATAATTATCCCAAGCGAACTATTTATGCTCCCGATTCCATGTACTTTCAAATGCGATTAAAACATCCTGCACAAGACTATTTATTTAGAGATAAAGACAATAAAATACGTCGTTTATCCAAGGATGAGTTCGTAACCAAATGGGATAAAACCGAATCTTTTCCTCCTCCTTTACAATTGAAGGTTTGGAAAGAAGGTAAAGAACTTACTTCTCATGGATTTCTAATAAAAAATAACTTCCTTCATTATTATAGTGAAAAGAAAAGTAAAGAAGGCACTTATACCGTTCAATTATGGACGAACAAAAAGTGCGATTGGTTAAAAGGAGAAAATACGGACTTTTGTCTTGCCGAATGGACTATCACCTTCCTGCCTCTTTCGAAAGCCGGAATGTTAAAGCAGAAAGAACTTGATAATTTAAAACGCAAGCGATATCTTGCTCCTAATGAATTGGATAATCTTGTAACGGAAGAAAAAGCCGTTATGCTTAACCATATTTCATTCGGTATGGATCCTTTTGATCCAAATAACAATGCAGGTGGTTTGAACAGGTGGAATATTTATTCGAGGTTCTTTTTTACATACCCGTGGGAGTGGAACCAATTGGAACAAAATGGAAGTAATGACGAAGAGATAAAGAACGCCATAAAAGCCGGCATCAAAAACAATGTATATCCTTTTCCCCTCTTACCATTCGAACAATCTTCTTATGGGTGGATTCAACGAGACGGAGAATCCGATTATGATTACCAATCTTATCGGATCATACAGAATACAAAAAATCTTTGGTATGTAGATTACTTATCAAACATTGTCAATAATAGCGGAGGAAAAATAAAATTACCTGCCTACGATAATTTTGGACAAGCGATTTATGATCATAATGCTTATACATATAAATATGATAATAAACCGGATGGTATTGTTACATATAATTATGACAGCACAAAAGTAAATGTAAACTACCCCAGTGGAGTCATATATATAAATGCTGCCGGAACACCGGGCCAGATGCTTCGATTGGAAGGAGAGGCTTCTAAAATTTCAAAAGGTTCGCGTATTTATGTTTCGATGTGGGTAAATGAACTTTCCAAGAAGAGTACGACTGCAAATATTGGAATATCTGTGAAAACATACAAAAACGGAGATGATATTAATGATGAAGCGAATGGAGAAGAACTAGTGAACTATTTGACCGGATTTATACCGAAATGGGGCGGCGAAGATGAAGATAAAAATAGACGAACCGAAACCTATCAACATCCAATTTATAACCCGGAGGCATATTCGGATTACGCAAGTGAAAGCTACGAAGGACAATATCTGACTTCCCCATCATACGTAGAACGTTGCCGTGGAGAATGGATGAATGTCAGTTTCTCATTTGTACCGGATCCGAAGAAGTTGGAAGGAAAAGATCGAATCATCGTTGTTTTAAACAACAACTGTTTCAACTCCAACGGAGCTGATTTGCTATTGGATGATATTCGCATGTATTCGGTAAAACCTGAAATCAAAGCGGACGTAAAGGAAAGTTGTGTAAATACAGACCAAAAAGAAAGACTCGTTGAAGCAAAAATTTCAATGAAATTCGAATCGTTACTGAATTTGGCGCCGGAAAAAACTGGACAAGTTACTCGCTATTATGCTTTTTGGGAAAAAGCAGGAACGGATAGCAACGGAAATCAATTATGGGAACCTATATCCTGTAGATATAATGATTATCAAAATGATACAGAATCCGGTTTTGGTCAGTTCATATTTGACGCCACCGACTATAAATCAAATCCAGAAGAAACGACAGATATTGCATATTCCTACATAATGCGCCACAAAAAAAATGAAGAAGAAACAGAAGAGCTTTTCTTCTATACCTACCCCCGTGCCACTAAACTTCATTCCGGAGAAGAGTATGTAGTCGAGTTTTATCAGAACCAAAATGATGCAAACAATGCTGTAACTGCACCAAGCAAAGTTTTTGACGAAGCCGATGTCTGGAGCAAATTCACGGTAAAGGGCGGTTTTCGCGTACGTATTGACGGGGAGCCTGTAAAAGATAAAAATGACAAAAAAATATTCAAATTGGGTGAACGGCCTGTCATTACACCGTCAATGGAAGCTTTGATTGCACCAACAGATAATGATACAACTAAATATAGAGGATATTTCGACTTTTTCAATGGTTCTTTGATGGAATATAATGATAATATCCTGGAGACAAAGTGGAGTCTTGCTGTTATCATGGAACATTTCCGGGCAGATTTTCCGGAAGCGGATGATCCGGAAACTGTCGTATTGGCAGATAAAAAACAACCTTATCAATTTACGAAAGAAATGCAGAAAATATTGCTCAAAGAAAAAAGCCGTTTTCTGTTTAAAAAGAAAAGTTGCACAGCATGGCCACTGCTCGAAGATGAAGTACAAACAGAGGATTCCGAACCTATCACGCAAAAACTTACAATTATTCCGATCCTGACAAAACAAATAGTTGAAAAAGATACATTGATCTGTTGGGGACCGTATGAATATACACTTCGATACAAAGGTTCCGGACCGACTTTGGACCCTGGTTTTCCTGATGTGGAATATCCGGAAGGAACCCGCGGTGTGCGTATCGGATTGAATGATTTGCAGACACTCGTCACCAATATTAACAAAACATTAACAATTCCCTTGCAAGATCCGAAATGGACAGACAAAGAAGACCATTCCAATGTTACACTTACCTCCTATAACAGGAAAAATGAAACTACAGCCTTTGCTTATCTGGTAAGCGGAGACTATGCAAAAGATGAAATAGTAAGTGCTTTTGACGAGCGGTATAGAATAGCGACAGTGGCAAGTTTATCTGCCAAGAAAGATGGTGGAACAAATAATAAAGTCATACTGAAAGGACTGAAAGAACAAAATCTTTTGAATGACACAAATTTCAAATTCCGTGAAGGGGAAACCTACC
This sequence comes from uncultured Parabacteroides sp., assembly GCA_910577325.1. GTDB lineage: Bacteria > Bacteroidota > Bacteroidia > Bacteroidales > Tannerellaceae > Parabacteroides. The sequence goes on along the minus strand of CAJTMR010000044.1, from coordinate 7,224 downwards.
GTATCCGTATCCAGTTTATTGAAAAAGATACCAAAGATACTATACCGGGCGATCTTTATTTTGACTTGAAGATTGTTCCCGAGTTCCAAACCTGGACTCCAACAGACGGTACAAAAAGTAACTGGAACAATGATGCGAACTGGAAACGGTCAGGTAAAGCAGCATTACATAAGACTGATTCTTATTTGGAAAATGATGACGATCCTGAAAGTGATCCATCAAGATATCGCCAAACCTCCAATGGATTTGTCCCCATGTACTTCACGAAAGTAACGGAAACGACAGAAAATCCGCAGGCAGAACTGTATGCAAAAAAGAACAGTGCTAAACAAACAAACTGGTACAAACCTCTGAAAGAAGATAATTATATCCTTGACTTAAGCTTAGAGGCTACCAAAGTAACACAAAGTTCCACCCCCAATATCGAATATGAATTAATGGCGGATGTAAAAACAGTTGGCAGTAATCGAGAAATTAGTCTGGCTGACAATTTCACAGATCTTTCTTGCCGACCTTACTACACCAACACTTGCGCCCAAATTCATTTCCAACCGAATACGGAAATGCTCAATACACAGTATTTGGTGTACGGCACGGCATGGATAGATTACGAACTGAATCCACGCAGATGGTACACGCTCTCCTCTCCGCTGAAAGCAATGTATGCGGGAGACTGGTATACACCGAAGAAAAACTATCGACAGGAGACAGAGTATTTCAAGGATATTACTTTCAATACTACGACCAATAGCCGCATAAATCCTGCAGTTTACCAACGTAGCTGGGAAAAAGGACGCATATTGCCGGATTTGCAAGATCCCGTCACATATTATGCCAACTGGAGTATCGTCTATAACAATGTTGAGTATCCCTATGATCCAGGAATCGGGTTCTCGGTGAATACGGTAGTTCCATCCGATGCCACACTCGATAAGAAGACAGTTTTATTTCGGATGCCAAAAGCAGATGATACATATTCCATATACGATTATACGAAAGATAAAGATGGAATAGCAGGAACTCCCGTGCATATAAATAAGAATGTAGGATATGGTAAACTGAAAATTGAAGATGCCATTACGAATAACTCGTTTAGTGTCAAAATAGAACATACCGCCGATGCAGGTGAAAACAAGTTTAATCATACCTATTTTTTGGTCGGTAATCCGTTCATGGCACATTTGGATATGACGAAGTTCTTCGCACAAAACAACGGTCTTGAACCTAAATATTGGATCGTTAAAGACAATGAACAGGCTATCAATATAGCAGCCGGTACAAAGGAATGGATAGGAACAACTTCTTCTGTCGCTCCCTTGCAATCCTTTTTCGTCAAGGCAAAAACAGCAAATACCAAAGAACTCGAAGTAGAGTTTAATACAAATATGCAAATTCTGGGTACTCCTGCACCAGCAAACGGTTCCTTACTTCGTTCTGCCCCGTCTTCCCATGTCCTTACCTTGATAGCCGGCAAGGAAGGCAAACAAAGCCAAGCTCTGATTGCCATGCGCAGCAGTGCCAATGACAAGTTTACCGACAGTGAAGATGCCGAATTATTGCTGGATTCCAATCTGGACGATGTGCCGACCATCTATACCGTAGCCGGTACACAAACGGTTTCAATCAACGTGCGCAAAAACCTTGTCCATATCCCAATCGGTATCTACAGTTTAGACAATGACGAAATACAAGTAACGCTCTCCGGTGGCGCAGACTTCGCCGACCTCTCGCTCTACGATGCCGAATGCAAAACAAACCTCCCGTTGGTGGGCGACAAGTCCATTTTCACACTCAAAGGCAACTGCCACGGGCGTTATTTCTTACGCGGCTCTTACACGGCAACCGCCAACGACGACATTTTGATACCCGATGCTATTTCGATCTATTCCCCAAAACGTGGTGAAGTGATTGTAACAGCCTCCGCTCCCTTGCGCTCCATCCTTGTCTATACCCTTGATGGCAAACTTCAGACTGCCCGTCAAAATGTAAACACGGAAGTATTCTGCCTTGACTTGCCGGCAGGCATCTATGTTATACAGGCAACAACAGATGGAGACAAAGAGACGAGTAAAATTGCCGTGAAGTAATGAATACAACTGAATATAAAAAAAATATCACTTCATGCTTGTATTTTCAAAAAAAGCGTTACATTTGCCGCATATTAAAAAACAAACAGACAAAATGAATCGATTTAGCTTTACATATTACTTTTATTACTTTTACTTTAGCAAGGTGAAGGCAGGAGTTTGTATGTAGAGCATTGATGAATGATGTATAGGTCAATAACAAAATATGAAGTCCTGCCGGTTCCGGTAGGACTTTTTTTATAATGGACAGTTAAAATTGAGACTTGAAAATTAAAATAGATAGAGATGATGAAAAAGAAAGTAGCAATCCAGGGAATAGCCGGTTCGTATCACGACATAGCCGCCCGCAATTATTTCGAAGGTGAAGAAATAGAAATTATCGGTTGCAATACATTCAGAGATGTTATTTCGACCATCAAAAAAGATCCTTCCGTTTTGGGAATAATGGCGATTGAAAATACAATCGCAGGCAGCTTGCTACAAAACCATGAACTGATCCGCGAAAGCGGTCTACAAGTTATCGGCGAATACAAACTGCGTATCTCCCATTCGCTGGTTGCACTTCCGGGAACCAATATCCATGATGTCAAAGAGGTCAACTCCCATCCGATCGCCTTGATGCAATGTACCGATTTCCTCGATACGCTGCCCAATGCAAAAGTGGTCGAGAAAGAGGACACCGCCATGAGCGCCCGGTGGATTTCGGAAAACCAGCTGGAAGGACACGCCGCCATCTGCGGGAAACTGGCCGCCCAGATCTACAATATGGAAGTCCTTGCCGAAGGGATCGAGACAAACAAACGAAACTTCACCCGCTTTCTGGCAATCGCCGACCGTTGGACAGCAGACGAGATGCTCAAAGGTGAAGACAAAAACAAAGCATCTGTCGTTTTCGCCCTCCCTCATACAGCCGGCAGCCTCTCCAAAGTTCTCTCCGTCCTCTCTTTCTACGACATGAATCTTTCCAAAATACAATCCTTGCCGATCATCGGGCGCGAATGGGAATATCTGTTCTACATCAATCTGACATTTACGGATTACCTGCGCTACAAACAGGCATTGGATGCTATCAGACCGTTGACAAAAGACTTAAAAATACTTGGCGAATATGCAGAAGGAAAACAAAGTGTGTAAGACCATTACACCCGCTAACCGTGTAGGTAGCGTACAGGAATATTACTTTTCCAGGAAACTGAAAGAAGTAGCCGAAATGAATGCTGCAGGTAAAAACATGATTAACCTCGGCGTAGGCAGTCCCGACCTCCCTCCTTCGGAACGGACCATCGAGACGTTATGTGAACATGCTCACCAACCGAACGAACACGGTTACCAACCGTATGTAGGCATTCCTGAACTACGCAAAGGCTTCGCTGACTGGTATAAGGCATGGTATAATGTGGACCTCAACCCAAAAACGGAAATCCAGCCGTTGATCGGTTCCAAAGAAGGAATCCTACACATCTCGCTGGCATTCCTGAATCCGGGCGACGGCGTGCTGGTTCCCAATCCGGGTTATCCGACCTACAGTTCGGTAAGCAAACTGGTTGAAGCCAACCTGATCCCGTATGAGCTGAAAGAGGAACTAGGCTGGCAGCCGGACTTCGAAGAACTGGAAAAGATGGATCTCTCAAACGTCAAGCTGATGTGGACCAACTACCCGAATATGCCGACAGGAGCAAACGCCAGCGTGGAACTGTATGAAAAATTGGTTGTTTTCGGAAAGAAGCACGGGATTATTATCTGCAACGACAATCCTTACAGTTTCATCCTGAACGAACATCCGTTGAGCATCCTTTCCGTACCGGGAGCAAAAGATATCTGTATCGAGATGAACTCCATGAGCAAAGCACACAATATGCCGGGCTGGCGTATGGCGATGCTCGCCTCCAATGCCCAATTCGTACAGTGGATCCTGAAAGTGAAAAGCAATATCGACTCCGGACAGTTCAAACCGATGCAGCACGCAGCCGTCGAAGCGTTGAGCGCCCCGAAAGAATGGTACGACAATATGAACCGCGTCTATCGCAGCCGCCGCGACCTCGCCGGACAAATCATGCACACGTTGGGATGCGAATATGACGAAAAGCAGGTAGGCATGTTTCTCTGGGGAAAAATCCCCGCCGGGGCAAAAGGCAGCGAAGCGATAGCCGACAGAGTCCTGTACGAAGCCAATGTATTCCTGACACCGGGATTCATCTTCGGTAGCCAGGGCGAACGTTACATCCGCATTTCGCTCTGTTGTAAAAAAGAGATATTGGAAGAAGCATTAAATCGAATTAAAAATATAATAAAATAGGTATACAATCATGGAAATGGTATTAGAATCAATCATGTTACCCGGCATAGACCCGCAACGTCCTATCGTAATCGCCGGCCCATGTAGCGCAGAGACAGAAGAACAAGTGATGGAAACAGCCAAAGGGATTGCCGACAAAGGCATCAAACTGTTCCGCGCAGGAATTTGGAAACCTCGTACCAAACCGGGTGGATTCGAAGGAATCGGAGCAGAAGGACTCCAATGGTTGAAACGGGTAAAAAAGGAAACAGGCATGTATGTCGCAACCGAAGTGGCAACAAAAGATCACGTCTTCGAAGCATTGAAAGCAGGGATCGACGTGCTGTGGATCGGAGCCCGTACAACGGTTAACCCGTTTGCCGTACAGGAAATTGCCGACGCATTGAAAGGCGTGGATGTTCCTGTCCTGATCAAGAACCCGGTTAATCCGGATTTGGAATTGTGGATCGGAGCTTTCCAACGTCTCTACGGAGCCGGCATCCGTCGCTTGGGTGCTATCCACCGCGGTTTCAGTTCTTACGATAAGAAAATGTACCGTAACCTTCCCCTCTGGCATATCCCTATCGAACTGCGCCGCCGCATGCCAAACCTTCCGATCTTCTGCGATCCGAGCCATATCGGTGGCAAGCGTGAACTGGTCGCCCCTCTCTGCCAACAAGCTATGGATCTAAGTTTCAACGGTCTGATTATTGAATCTCATTGTAATCCGGATTGTGCATGGAGCGACGCTTCACAACAGATCACGCCGGATGTATTGGATTATGTCCTGAATCTATTGGTTATCCGCGATTCCAACCAAACAACGGAAAACCTGTCTGAACTCCGCCGCCAGATCGATAGCATCGACGAACAACTGCTGGAATTGCTGGCCAAACGTATGCGCATCTCCCGCGAAATTGGCGTGTATAAAAAAGAGCACAATATGCCAATCCTGCAATCACCGCGTTACAGCGAGATTTTGGAAAAGCGTTCCAATATGGGGGAACAAATGGAACTGAACGCAGACTTTGTCAAAGAAATCCTGAAAGAAATCCATGAAGAATCCGTCCGCCAACAGATGATCATCATGAATGAATAATAACAACTTGCCAATATGTCAATGTGCCAATATGCACCAATCGAAAGAAATATAATACACTTATTGATTGACATATTGGCATATTGGTACATTAAACAATTATCAAGAATGAAAATACTGATATTGGGTGCAGGGAAGATGGGATCTTTCTTCACCGATTTACTTAGTTTTGAACATGAAGTAGCCGTACTTGAGAGCGATCCGAAACGGATGCGTTTCATCTATAACGCCCTTCGCCTGCAAAAGCCGGAAGAGGTTGCCGAGTTCAAACCTGAATTAGTCATCAACTGCGTGACATTAAGTTATACGATCGAAGCATTCAAAAGTGTCATGCCTTACTTGCAACCATACTGCATCATCTCAGACATCGCATCGGTCAAGACACATCTGAAAGAATTCTACGAGACATCTGGTTTCCCGTATGTTTCTACCCACCCGATGTTTGGTCCGACATTCGCCAACTTGGGACAACTGGAAAAAGAAAATACGATCATTATCTCAGAAGGAGATCATTTGGGAAAAATATTCTTCAAAGACATCTATTCCAGCCTGCGCCTGCATATCTGCGAATATACTTTCGAGGAACATGACAAAGTCGTTGCTTACTCACTCGGCATTCCGTTTGCATCCACAATGGTATTTGCCGCCACGATGAAACACCAAGATGCCCCAGGTACGACCTTCAAACGTCACATGAAAATCGCCAGAGGCTTGCTTTCCGAAGATGATTATCTATTGACGGAAATCCTTTTCAACCCACGCACACCTCATCAGATCGCACGTATCCAGGAGGAACTGGACATCTTGCAGAGAATCATCAAGGACAAGGATTCGGAAGGAATGAAAGAATACCTGACAAAGATCAGGAAGAATATCGAATAATACAATAATAAAAAACGTTCCACAAATGTGAACCGGCTGGTTCCACTTGTGGAACACACTATTTACATTTTTGGAACGATTTTTTCAACCATACTCAACCTATAAAACAAACATGGACAACACTATCCGACTTATGGCAAGACTGATACTGGCATATAGCCTACTATGGGCCACTTCCATCCATACTTATGCGCAAAACCGGGATGCCGGCCCGGACTCCACATACACAACATCGGATCGGCTTTTCCACATCGCACGCAGCCTGAATCGTAACCTTGTCTGTTACGATGCCAACCAGACCAATGCTAAGCTGGACTCTCAAGAACCCATAAAAGTCTATTGGTTGAACCGGGAAAAGGAACCCGGAAAAACCAACGGGCTGAATTACATTCAAAAAAAGATGGCCTATGGTTATAAAGTGGTTTCAATGACAGAACAAACTTGTACAATCACCCTCACAGCCTATCCGGAAAAGGAACTGACGGTCTGCCGGGATGGAAACCGCTTCGTCTGCCATGTCAAAATAAACAACCGCAAGGCGATCTTGCAATCTTTGTATGTCAAAGCCAGCCCTAACAATCCGCTTCATGTGGAATACGTGGAATTGCAAGGCGTAACAGTTGATACAGGCACTCCCGTGAAAGAAAAAGTTAGTAAATAAAAGGAAAACCGACGGCTATCTGGAACACGGTTCTTTGAACTTTTTTGCAACTAAAAAATGTAAAAGCCACTTGAAAAGCGTATTTTTGCAAGACTGTTTTAAAAAAGATTGTTTTACAAATGAAGGTATGTATAGCTGAAAAGCCCAGTGTAGCACGCGAAATTGCCCTGACTTCGTCACTATAAAAACCGCTATCTTATAATTGCCTAATAAATAGAAT
>CAJTMR010000043.1 GCA_910577325.1 uncultured Parabacteroides sp. | reverse complement strand
CCTTTCTCTTAAACCTCTTATAAATAAAGAGGTTATAAAAGACTTCCAGAATTACAAAAAATCTCTGGAATGTCGAATAAAAAGACGTAAAAGTCTACAAAAGGCTTATTAATAAAGTATTTGCGGTTATATGGGAGGATGAGGGAAAAACGGGGTAATTGTTAATAATGATAGCAGGGAAAAGGACGGAATGCTTGGCGGATAAAATTGAGAAGGGTGTGTGCCAAAGATCATACTCATTTCCCTTTCAAGAGAAGAAACAGATGACTTTTTGGCGCACACCCTTTTTGTGATTAGTATCGCATTGATTAGTGGACTAACATTTCCGGGGTGATCTTGACGAACCTATCGGTGTCGGCTTTGCGGAGTTTCACGCTGCCGTCGTTCCAGTTTGAAGGCCAACCGCCGATGACATGTCCCAAGAATACCACCTTGATCTCGTGCAAGCCTTTCGACAATGCTGCTGAACTGTCGTGGCGGGAGAAGCGTTTCACTTCGCCGCTGTTGTTCACTAACAATTTGCCGTCGATCCATACTTCTTCGTTGTCAGAAGAGATATAGTAAACGCCGTCTTCAGGGATGTTGACGTAGCCTGTTGCTATCGCAGCATATTGCTTGACACCACGCATGGATTCGCTTGTTTTCACCACGCGGGTGATTTCGCGTAAATCTTTGATAACCGATTTCTTCCATTCTTTTACGTCTTTTAGTCCGGAGGAATTCAGGAACATGCCGTTGGTTACTTGCATTTCCAATCCCGGAGCAGGCTTGGCAACTTCTTTGGCAGGAGCTAAGGCTTGCTTTTCAACAGTGATTGTACGAGTCTTGCTCATTTTACCGGAAGGTAATACGGAACGGATCTTCAGGACGCCGGATTCCGTGAATTCGATCGGAGCGGAATAGATCGTTGATTCTGGTGTCGGTTCGGTCCCGTCGATCGTATAAACCACTTTGATTGGGCGGGTAGTCTTGAACTCCAGAGAAGCCTTGTCGGTGAAAGCAACAAAATTACATGAACCGTTCGGTTGTTCCGGTTGCGGAATATGATAGTTGATATTTAGTTCGTCCAAGCGAACCAAAGCATTATCCAAGCGACGTTCGAAATCTTTATGATCCTTACGTGCCAATGGAGTCCAACCGATCTCAGCCAATGCCAGCACACGGGGGTAAGCACGATATTCCAGCAGGTCTGTGTTGTACATGTATTCGGACCACAGGTTTGTTTGTACACCTTTGATCAAGTTCGCCTTTCCGATCGCGACTAAGGTATCGGGGGTCGGGTTGTAGGCGTATACCTTTGACAGCGGATCGTAACCTCCGATAGAAACCGGCTCGATTTTCGGATCGCCTTGGAACTGGTCGATATACATACCGCCGCTTCCCGGAGTCATAATTACTTCATGATCCATGCTTGCAGCTGCGATGCCTCCTTCCTCACCACGCCATGACATAACGGTCGCAGTAGGGGCGAGACCGCCTTCGAGGATTTCGTCCCAGCCGATGATCTTCTTGCCATGCTTTTCAGCTAAATACTTTTCCATGCGTTGGATGAAATAACTTTGGAGTTTTTCTTCGGCTGTATGGTTTTTATCGGCTTTCAAGCCTTCTTCGCGGATGCGTTTCTGGCAGAGTGGGCATTCTTTCCAGCTTGATTTTGGGCATTCGTCGCCACCGATGTGGATATATTCTCCGGGGAAGAGAGGGATGACTTCGTCGAATACATTTTGCAAGAACTCGAAGGTCTCTTCTTTTCCGGCACATAAGACGATGTCTTCTACACCCCAGATAATACGCGGAGTGATCGGCTCGCCTTTACAGGACAATTCCGGATATGCGGAGATTGCTGCCAATTCGTGTCCTGGAAGTTCGATTTCAGGAACAATCGTGATAAAACGGTCTGTCGCATATTTTACCACTTCTTTTATCTGGTCTTGTGTATAGAAACCGCCATATTCCGTTCCTTCGCCATCAATACGCTTGGAACCTACTTCGGTAAGTTTCGGGTATTTTTTGATTTCAATGCGCCAACCTTGGTCTTCCGTCAGATGCCAGTGCATACGGTTGATCTTGAACAAAGCCAGTACGTCGAGGTGTTTCTTTACGTTTTCTACCGGGATGAAATGGCGACAGGGATCCAGCATGATGCCGCGATATTCGAAACGCGGTTCGTCTTTCACCGTTACGCAGGGAACAACCCATGCAATACCGTTCACGACTGTCGGGCTTTCGATTTCGGCCGGAAGCAATTGCATGAATGTTTGCATGCCATAGAACAAGCCTTGCGGAGTTTTAGCTTTAACTGTCACGCCTTGCGGGGTTACATCCAACGTGTAGCCTTCGTCGTTTACATCCAGTGCTCCGTCGATTGCCAGTGTAATTCCGTTTGAGGCCGCCTTGTCACTGACTGTTATCTGATAGCCGGTGGCAAGATTCATTTGGGCGGCAAAATATTCGGCAACTGTTTCAGCTTCCGGGCAGGAAGTGGAGAATGCTGTGTTTTTGCTTAGTTTAAAACTGCCCTCGTTTTGAACGAGGCTGGCAGGTGCCGGAATTACGTTGATTCCCTGATTATAGGGCATCTGTTTTGTAGGTCCTTCGCTGCACGACGCAAGAATACAAAGTGCTGCGCCTGCACACATTGAAAAGAGTTTCATCATGTTTGTTTAGGTGTTTTTTGTATGAATGAAGAGGCGGCTGTGTGAAGGCCGCCCTTTTTATTTACCAAGCGAAGATAGGATATTCCTTCATGATGCTGTTTACTTTTTCGCGAACAGCAGTGATAGTCTTGTCGCATTCAGGTGCAGCCAATACAGTATCGATCAATTCGACGATCTCGGCCATCAGCGGTTCTTTAGCGCCGCGAGTCGTGATAGCCGGGGTTCCGACACGAATACCGGAAGTCTGGAAAGCTGAACGGCTGTCGAACGGAACCATATTCTTGTTTACGGTAATATCGGCAGCAACAAGTGCTTTTTCTGCCACTTTGCCGGTCAGTTCAGGGAACTTCTTGCGCAGGTCGATCAACATGCTGTGGTTGTCCGTACCATCGGAAATGATCTTGTAGCCTTTTTCCATGAATGCTTTTGCCATAGCAGCCGCATTTGCTTTTACTTGGGTCTGGTAGGTCTTATATTCCGGTTCCAATGCTTCGCCAAAGGCTACGGCTTTTGCCGCGATCACATGTTCCAGCGGACCTCCTTGGATACCGGGGAATACGGCCGAATCCAACAATTGAGACATCTTTTTGATCTCTCCCTTCGGCGTTTTCTTTCCCCAAGGATTTTCAAAATCCTTGCCCAACAGGATGATACCACCACGCGGACCACGCAAAGTCTTATGAGTCGTGGAAGTTACGATATGAGCATATTCCAATGGGTTATTCAATAGTCCGGCTGCGATCAGACCGGCAGGGTGAGCCATATCGATCATTAAAAGAGCGCCAACCTTGTCGGCAATCTCACGCATCCGTTTATAGTCCCATTCGCGGGAATAAGCGGAGCCGCCGCCTACGATCAATTTCGGTTTTTCACGTAAAGCGACTTCTTCCATCTGGTCGTAATCTACACGGCCGGTATCTTCTTTTACGTTATATTCTGTAGCGTGGTATAGAATACCGGAACTGTTTACGGGAGAACCGTGAGAAAGGTGGCCGCCATGTGCCAGATTCAGGCCGAGGAATGTATCGCCGGGGTTCAGGACTGCCAAAAATACGGCTGCATTAGCCTGTGCACCTGAATGTGGCTGTACGTTGGCCCATTCTGCATTGAAGATCTGTTTCAATCGTTCGATGGCGATGATTTCGCTTTGGTCTACTACTTCGCAGCCTCCATAATAGCGCTTGCCGGGATATCCTTCAGCGTATTTGTTGGTCAAACAACTGCCCATGGCTTGCATCACCTGGTCGCTTACAAAGTTTTCGGAAGCAATCAGTTCAATGCCTTTCAACTGGCGCTGATGTTCCTTCTCAATGATGTCGAAAATGATATTGTCTTTTTTCATTACATGTAAAATTGGTTATTGCAATGAGTCCCCTTTACTTTTAAGAGGATACACCGCAAATTTACGATAAAAAATCATACAGGAAGGTAAAATAGGATCTAAATTAGGGCATTTGGAAGTTTATGCTTGTATTCTTGGAATATAATATGATGAATGGATTATTTATGTTGAACGTAAAGATGAAAAAAAGACCTTATTTTTGCAAATAAGGTCTCATCATGGAGTCTGTTGGAACAGCATTTCCTTTCATCAAAAACCGAAGTCATCAACCTCGACTTCCTTAATTTCTTCCTCCTTGGGCTTCTCGACAAATTTATGTTGTATGTTCGGTTTGACGATGATGGCACGCATCGGACGTACCGGGCAGATCGATTCGCATCCACCGCATCCGATACAAAGGTCGGGGTTGACATGCGGGATTGTCAGTGTTCCTTTGTAAGGGACCATGTGGACTGCTTGCGTGGGACAATGTTCGGCGCAAGCACCGCAATCTTGTTCTTCTGTGTTTACGACGCAACGGCCTTTGAAGAAAGTAGCGATACCGACCTGGGTCGTTTTCTTTGTTTCGACAGTCAATGGCTTGATCGCTCCAGTGGGGCATACATCGGAACAGACCGTACATTCGTAATTGCAATAACTGTTGATATAGGCTAAACGTGGTTTCAGTAGATACCCCAAACCGTATTCCAGCCCCGTTGGACGCAAGACTTGGCTCGGGCAGCGAACGACACAGAGTTGGCATCCCGTACATTTGTCTTTGAAACGTTGTAAACTGATGGAGCCCGGAGGGGTGAGGGGAGAGGGAGGTGTTTCGTTTTTCCAATGTCCGTCTCCTTTTCCACATCTGTTGCCTCTTTTGGCTATCGCGGATATGATTGGCAACGAAGCTGCGACTGTCGTGCTTGTGGCCAGAAACACCCGGCGACTGTTGGTGGCAGTTTGGTCGGAATGTAATGCTTGTGCCGTTTTGATGTTTGCTGTTGTATTCTCTTGTTTTTTACTTGAAAATTGCAAACGATATTGCAGGCCGCCTTTGGCACAGGAAGAAACACAATTGAAGCAATCTATGCAACGGGACGTATCGACTGTCAGGTTTTTGCTGTCGATCGCTTCAGCTTTGCATGTATGTTCGCAATTTCCGCAATGCGTACAGGTTTCTTTATCGAAGGTTATGTGGAAGAACGAGTAGCGCGAGAAAAGGCTCAACAAGGTTCCGACGGGGCAGATCGTATTGCAAAACAACCGTCCGTGGAAAATGGTCATGACAATGAAAACAAGCAATGCGACGATTGCCGCAATCAGGCCGGAAACCGTCACGGTACTGATCGTTACGTGGAACAACGAGTAGTTGTCTATTTTCATTAACAGGTCGGCGAATATATTATTCCCCCACATAACAACCGGCCGGAACAAACTTGCCATGATACGTCCGAAGTTACTGTACGGATCCAAAAGTAGACACAACCCGCTAAAACCGAAAATGGCTGTGAGTGCCGTAATCGCCAACAGCACGTAGCGTAGCCGGTTCATCGGTTTGTGATAAATAAAACGGCGGCTTCCTTTCTTCTTTTTCTTGCCGATGCAAAACAGACGGTTGATGATATCTTGGAATACGCCTGCCGGGCATATCGTGGAACAATAAATACGTCCGAAAACAAGCGCCAATAAGAACTGGAACACAACTATGCCAACCATTCCACCCAATATGGCCGGCATCAGTTGCAGATGCAGCAAACGGTGTATATTGTTCGGTAAAATTCCCGAAAAGTCTACGAAAAATAAAAGTATGGGTACAAAAAAGAGGATTGCGAGCAAAACTCTCAATCCCTTTAGATAATTCCGTTTCTTCATTAGATCTTAATACGTTTGATGTTTATTTTTTTCAGATCGGTGGAGCCTAATTTAAGCGCTTCTCCTTTGCTCAGATGCCCGACGGCTGCCATATCTAATTTTTTTACTTGGTTGAACAAAGCAAGGGCGGCCGTATCGACGGCAACGATATTGGGAGAAACGATCATCGACTTCAACGTAGCCACGTCGGCTGCACTTTTACCCTGCGGACCGTTCTGGTGCATCATACGGTAGGCATCTACGATGTTCAGTACCGGTTTCTTTTGCCAGGTACAGATATCGGCGATACATTGCTGCAAGTCGTTTTGGTGGAAGAAGCGACGGTCCCAGACGATTCCCATCATGTTTTTCATCGCGCATGACAACTTGGCTCCCCCGTGGTTTTTCAGGATGGGGACGTTGATCCAAGCATCCGCTTCGATCAGTGACTCGTGTATCTTGGCTTTTTTCAGTGCCACACCGTCAGGGATGGCTACTTCTTTGAAGTATTTCTCGTCGTTACCCGGCATGATGATACCGCCCGCTTCTTTTACGGCAGCGGCGATACCGCTCGTCTCGTAGCATTTCTGCCAGTTGTCACACGTATGGTCGAATACCGTCACCTTCTCGGCTCCAGCTTCCAGACATTTCTTGACTAAAGCTTTTATTAATTCCGGATTCGTGTTCCCTGCCAGTTCCGGCGTACGGTCCCATCCGATATTGGGCTTGATAACGACTTTTTGTCCTTTCTTGATATATTTGCCAAGGCCGCCAAGTGCATCTAATGCTTTGTCGAGCATAATTCCCGGTTCACCACCCATTACCGCTACCAAATCGGGTACTTGTTCTATTGTTACTGTATTCGAAGTGAGAGCAGCTTGTAATCCTTTAAAGTTCAGAGATAAGGTTGCACCTGCTACAACACTGGTCTTTAGGAAATCACGACGTTTCATCTTGTTCAATTGGTTTTATGTAGTTTATTAATTTTTTAACAAAGATAGAGAATCTCTAATATAAAATGTATATTTGCCTCAAAAAAAATCATAATAAAGTATGAATTTATATTCCTATGTTTCAATAGAATCTTTTGTTCGCGGATGTAAAGAGTCGAAGACTCCGGAGGCGTTTATCTTGCGTGTTCCAAATTTCTTGTATGTCCAGCCAGAGGAAGTAACCGGATATGGCTTGTCCCTACTTCGCCGTTCGATCGTGCTGCATGAAGAGCGAGAGGGTATCGAACCGGAGTTTAGTAAACAAAATATTCCTTTTTTTCGAGAAAACCGGCGGATGCTTGTCGGGCCAGAGATGGAAATGTATGTTCTTTCTTTTTATCAGAATCCGGAAATCCCTTTTGGCCTGAGGGAAAGGGAGGTTCCCTGTTTGCGGCTGACTTTTGATTATGGGGCACTGGGTGAGTATGGTTTGTCGGAAAATAAGTACTTGTTGCGCTGCAAATACAATGAGGAGGAGAATCTGGATGCGTTTGTCTCGCAGATGGGACAAGAATATGACAAATTCTTTTATGATGAAGAGCATACCGGATTCAAGCGGGATTCATGTTTCTTCTCAATGCTTTGCAATGCCTGCCTGGAAGTGCGGGAATCTCGTTGGGCTTCCGAGAAGGAATGGCGACTTGTGCAATTCTGTGATCCGGTAGATGCCAAGTATGATTTTATAGGAGGGAACCTGGTCCCTTATGTGGATTATGTGATCCCGTTTGAATGTGTGCGTCGGATCGCTTTGGTGGATTGGGCGGAGAATAAGTTGACATATAGTGCCTTAGCTGGCTTTCTCCAAAGCATAGGCTTGTCTCCCGACTGTTATCTGGAAGGGATGCTGGAAGAGTAAGTGGGAATGCCGACATTTTCTTTTAAATAAAATGGAAAGTCTGGCAATCGTGTTATAATTACTTTTCGTATCTTCACCGAAAAATAATTTTGGTTTTACATTATTAATTGCAGTAAATATGGTAATAGCTTATTTAAGAGTAGGAACTTCAAATGAAAGGTTTTTAGAAGAGCAGAAAGATGAGATCAAACGCTATGCTTTGGATCATAATATGAATGTCGATAAGTGGGTTACGGATGTCATTGCCGGCAAAGAGAGAGGAATTGGGCATAATCTTGCTATGGTATTGGATTGTATGCAAGAAGGTGATAAACTGGTCTTGTCGGATATTTCCCGTTTGGGACGAACTTTGTCGGAAGTCATGAGGATTATGCGTCGTTGCATGGAAAAAGGGGTTCAGATCTATAGCATAAAGGATCGGTATGCCCTGGATAATACTTTGGATCTGTCGGTTATGGGGTATGTGTTTAAGCTGGTGAGAGAGATCGAACATAGTTTGATGTCTACCTGTTCCAAAGAGTCGTTGCGTTGTAAGAAGAGTGTGAGTCCGTTGGGGCGCCCGAAGGGATCGACAGCTAAACAGTCTTTTTTGGATGCGAATAAGGAAGAGGTGATCAGTATGCTCGAACGTGGGAATACCGTTTTCGAAATTTGTAAACGTTTTAATGTTTCCAGGAATACCTATTATGCGTTCAAACGGAACTACGGACTTTAGAACCAATCCTTTTTCCGCATGTATAACCAAGTCGAGATTGCTGTGACCAGCATGAGTGACCAAGCTATGCCATAACCGTATCGCCAGTCTAATTCGGGCATCATCTTGAAGTTCATCCCCCATATCCCTGCCAGGAATGTAAGCGGGATGAAGATCGTGGATACGATTGTCAGACGTTTCATGATCGTATTCATGCGTAAATCGTTGTTGGATATATAAAGGTCAACCAAGGAGGATATGATTTCCCGGCAACTTTCGATTGTCTGGATGATGAACTGCAACTGATCGGACAAGTCGTTATAGATGGGAAGCATGTCGGTACTTATGATTCCGTTCTCGGTACGCAGCAGTTTGGTAAATTGTTCTTTCAGCGGTTGGCAGTTCTTGCGGATAACCATATATTCTTTCCGGCGTTGCTGGATAAGTAGTCCCATATTGCCCTGGTCGTTTTTGATGTCGAGCAGAGTCTCTTCTATATCCTCAAGCATTTCCTCTACTTTGGTGGCTGATTCCACTAAATTGGCAATGATCGTATTCAGAAGAAATGCGAGAAGCAGCCCGCTGTTTTTCCGGCGGATATTCAGCATGTTTGATTCGATCGCTTTGTAGGCGTTTTCGAAAACCGGATTATTGCTTTCCGTAAAACTGATGACCACGTTCTCCGTGATCAAGATGCTGATGTGTTCGGAACTGATTTCCATATGGGTGTCGTAGCTGGAAGAATTGAGCACGATAAGCATATGTTTGTCATATTCTTCTATTTTGACTACGTGCCGGGGGGTTAGGATGTCTTTGGCATCCAGGTTGTGCATTCCGAATTCGTTGACGATGCGCGTGACCGCGTCCGAATCTGTCAGACCGCTAACCTGGAACCAATTGATGCTGTTCTTGTCGACAAATTTTTTGAAAGACGTTTCACTTGTCTTGATCTCTCGCGTCTGCAGGTTGTCGGTATTGTACTGCGTGAGACTGATCTTCGTAATGGTATCATGTTCGCCGGCATAGAAATACCGGTCAGCAAGATGCCGGTTCGAAATATGTCTACGCTTGTGTGGATGCACATATTCTCTTCGTCTCATATCTGTTTGTTTTTATTCGAGTTCCACTACCGTAATTCCAGCCCCTCCGAACTGGACATGTTCGTCATGATACTGGCGGACGCCCGGCACGGTATGCAGGTAATCGCGTATCAGTTGGCGAAGTATGCCTGTCCCGGTTCCGTGCAGGATGCGGATACGGGAGGCTCCGACCTGTATGGCATCATCAACAAAGTAAGTAACGGCTTGTAAAGCTTCGTCCCCTCTCATGCCTCTCACATCTATTTCTTGCTTGAAGTTCAATTTCTTTTCATGCATATCGTCGGCTGTTTGGACGCTGACGAAGGTACTTTTCTGGATCTCTTTCTTGATCTGGCCTTTGCTGACCTTTTCCAATTGTTCCAACTTGACGGTACTTTTGATCATGCCGAATGCTACGACCGCTTGCTTTCCTTGAACCTCCATGACGGTTCCGGCTGAGACCTGCCCTTTGAGACGGACATTGTCGCCCGCTTCTATGACATCGCGGTTGAAGATTTGTTTGGAGGCCGGTGCGTTTTGCTTCTGCTTTTTACGTTCTTTGCGTTCCTGCAACTTCGCCATTTTGCGGGCGATCTTGTCGTCTTCTTCTTCGGCTGCAATCACAGAAGCCTTGAATTCTTCCAGGGCTTTGCGGGCGAGTTTGGTCTGTTCTTTTTCCGCCTGCGCCTCTTTGATTTCGCGGATCGTGTTTTCGATCTTCGCGTTGGCTTCGGAGAGGATGCGCTGTGCTTCTTCCTTGGCGTTACGCATGATCTCTTTCCGTTGTTTGTTTACGGCTTCCAGGTCCTGCTCGTAGCGGGCGGTAATATCTTCCAGCTTCTTTTCTTGCTGGCGGATATTTTGCCGCTTGCTTTCCCAATAGCGTTTGTCACGGACGATATCCTGGAGATATTTATCCATATTGATATAGTCGGAGCCGACATTGGCCGACGCATCGGCAATGACATCTTCCGGCAGGCCGATCTTCCGGGCGATCTCGACGGCGAACGAACTTCCCGGATTGCCGATCGACAGCTTAAAAAGCGGTTGCATCAGGTGGCGGTCGTAGAGCATGGCGCCGTTGACGATCCCTTCCGTGTCTTCCGCGAAATGCTTCAGGTTCTGGTAGTGGGTCGTGATAACGCCATAGCTGTGATTCCGGTTAAAGCGGTCCAGCAGGGCTTCGGCGATCGCGCCGCCGATCTGGGGCTCTGTACCGCTACCGAACTCATCGATCAGGATTAAAGTCTTACTATTGCAGTTCTTGACGAAAAACTTCATGTTCGTCAGGTGTGAACTGTAGGTACTCAGGTCGTTTTCGATGCTTTGTTCATCTCCGATGTCGATAAACAGGTTCTCGAACAATCCGGTTTTCGAACTTTCATACACCGGAATCAACAGGCCGCATTGCAACATGTATTGCAGCAATCCGACCGTTTTCAGGCAAACGGATTTACCGCCGGCATTCGGTCCGGAGATGATCAGCAAACGTTTTTTCTCTTCCAGAAGAATATCCAGCGGGACGATCTGTTTGTTTTGTTTCTGCAACGAGAGGAAGAGCAGGGGGTGTGCGGCTCGTATCCAGTCGATCTGTTGTTTGTCTTCGACAACCGGCTTGATTCCGTTTATCTGCTCGGCAAACAATGCTTTGGCGCGGATGAAGTCGATCTCGGCCAGGAACTCGTAGGATTGCAGGATGTCGGGGATTAACGGACGGACGAAGTTTGTAAATTCCGTCAGGATCTTCATGATCTCCCGGCGTTCGTCGCCTTCCAGTTCGCGGATGCGGTTGTTTGCCTCCACGACGACTTCCGGCTCGATGAAAACGGTCTTGCCGCTGGCCGACTCATCGTGCACGATTCCTTTGATCTTTCGTTTGAAAGCCGGAGCGACCGGGATCATCAGGCGCCCGTCGCGCATGGTGGGAGTAATATCTTTATCTACTACGCCTTCCGATTGGGCGGCGCGTAATATCGACTGCAAGCTGCGGGAGATGCCGCTCATGGTGGCCGTGATCTCTTTTCGTATCTGCGCCAGGGTGGGAGAGGCATTGTCTTTCACCCGCCCGAATTTGTCGAGTATCGCGTCGATCTTTCCGATCAGTTGCGGGAATACCAGGATATCGCCGGCAAGGGCGGTCAATGCCGGGTACTTGATCTCTTCGCCCTCTTCCCGGGATGGGCGGAAGAAGCGGATAATATCGTTGATCGTCTGGAGCGAACGTTTCAGGTCGAACAGCTCTTTTTCATCCAGCCAGGTTCCTTCGGGGCGTATCCGCTTCAAAGAATAACGCACATCGAAAAAATAACTGGCGGGAAACTCCTCTTCTCCATGCAGGATACGGACAAACTCGTCGGTCTGTTCCAGACGTCGGGCTACGGTTTGATAATCGGCAGAGAATCCCATCTCTGCTACCCGCTCTTCTCCGAGCGGGCTTAAACATTTTTCTGAAATTAAACGGCGGACTTTATCGAAGCCCGTTTTCTGTTCAAAGTTTTGCGGGTATATCACGTTCTTGTAAATGCTTTATTTTACTTCGACCGTCACAGACCGGCGAATGGTCGGACGAACGATGATTTCCATTTTGTTCTTCCCCCTTTTGATCTCGAACGTACAGGCATTGTTGCCGGATGGGTTGATATAGGGGGCATAATAATATAAATAAGAATAGGCTGCCCTATTTCCGGATTTCTGGATCGCATCGGCTACTTGCGGGTATTTGAACGTATCCCAGAACATACAACGCTTGAAACCGTTGGCATCCGTAAACCGGGTTTTCGGGTCGCGGTATTTTATCGTGTTGGTTATAAATCCTTTGTAAGCGGCGGAGAACTCTTCCGCCGTGTAATTCATATTCTGGTTGTTGATCTTCTCTACAATGTCGCGTGGACGCAATCCGGCCGTGTAGGCAGGTGAGTTCTTATCGACGTCGGCAACCTGCTCCATGCGGTCGATGTCGTAACTTAGTCCTGTATAGTTGTAAGTTTTTTGATTGACTTCGAACGGTACGTTGCGCTGGTATTTGACATACGGATATTGCATGCACATCAATGGGGCATGGATACGGGCATATTCATCCAGGCGGTATGAGTCTTCCAGCAATTCGTTTGCTTCGCATTCCCACAGGATACGCCCCGGCACTTCACACTGGTCGATCAGGCGGAAACCGAACTGGAGCAGGTACTCTGCTTCTGCTTCCGCAGACATCGGATTCAGGAACGGGAATGCTTCCATCTTGCTGTGATTGAAGTTGTAGCGATAGATTGGATCTTTTTCGACCAGGATCTTGTTTGTACCTTTGTAGTTCGGATTCTTATCGAAAAAATAGAAGGTCTGTACTATGATGTCGGGACGGTCTGTGTCCACTGCCATCCCTTTCTTGGTCAACTCCTTTTCGATGCTTTCGTTGATGGCCGTTTCCAGTTTGCTGTTATTCTCGTCTATGGCAGAGAAGGCGAAAGTCTTGAATTTGCCGAAATCTACAGGATCGGCTGTCACGGTTGTCTTGAAAGGACAGACAAATTCCCGTTCGCTGGTTGTCTCGAGGCTGTACATGGAAAAAGCGGTGGCCAGTTGTTCTTCGGTGATCGCGTTTCCTTTTTTGCATTCTTTTTTGACAAGCACTTGCTTAGCCGGGTTTGCCAGATTGCCAATGGTCAGCAACACCTCGTTTTTTCCGGCGGGATTCAGCATTTCGCCGATCTCTTCCGATGAAATATCTGCCGTCTGCACACCGTCGATTGCCATAATGATATCATTCACCTTTATTCCTGCAAGTTCTGCCGGAGAGTAAGGGATGATACTGGTTATGACCGGTTTGTTTTTCCCCCAGTGATCGTTTTGACTAATATCGTATGTAATTCCTAATCGACAGATATTCCGGTTTTGGGCAAAACCGGTAAGAAATGCAAATAGCAGTAGAACTGGCAAAATCGCTCTCTTCATAATTAATTTTTTCTTGTTTATTAACCTTTCATTTATTCAGCACGCACCTCCGGACTGCAAAGGCGATCCGATGGCATGCTTACTTACTTATATGGCAACAAAAGTAGCAATAAAAAATTAGACTTTCATCCCATTCCGTCCTATTTTTCGGCTTATAGCTCGCCGTTGATGTAGAACCCTGCCGGTAATGCATCCATCATGTTTTTTACATGGCTATTCGTTTATATGGCTGATGATGTACTGTTTATATTTGCATAGGCAAAAATCGCCATCGGCGAAAAAGATGCAAAAACGGGGCATAAAAGAGCCTCCAACACGGTGGATAAACATCCCCGCACCCCCGCGAAGGCCTCACGCAGACCCGGGTCTGCGCCTCTCCCGCACCCGGGTCTGTGTGGTGGGTACACCCGGGTCTCAAGCGGCTTTAAAAGCTGTTTTTGACAAAAGAAAAGCCTGTCTTGATGAAAAAAGAAGCCGTTTTAACATGTTTCGCACCTGTTTCCGGACGGTCCCTGTTTTTATCGTATAATTGATACACAGGACATTATCGTTTTTGACCATGATAGTTGTGATAGATGAATGATAGTTAAAAATGATAACTATCATGGTGTAACATATTAGTTTATAATAATATACAGACAAATATGATAGTATGATAGTTGTTTTTGCAAAAACATTTGTATGATGGTTGGTCTGTGTAGTCTTTTTGTTCGATTGAGGCAGCTTGGCAATATATTTGATGTTATAAGGGTAGTTATGGTAGATATAACGGGTGTCGGTATGAAGTCTAATGGACGTTCGGTGGAATGACATCTGTTTGACAATCAGATAATAATAAAAATATATAAGGTTTTATGAATAAGATGAATTTTAATAGCGAGAAGGAAACTGTTGACAAAAAAGAATGTCAGGAGGCTGGTGAAGCGACAAAATTGCAGGATGAACAAGTAAATGCGGCAGAGGAAAATGTCGAACCTGACAATGTGGCGGATGAAAGTTCGGAACAGAAGGAACTTATAAAAAAGTATGACGAACTGAATGATTCTCACTTGCGCCTGATGGCTGAGTTCGACAACTACCGTAAACGTACATTGCGCGAAAAGTCGGAGTTGATCAAAAACGGAGGTGAAAGTGTCTTGACTCACCTGCTTCCTGTCGTTGATGACTTCGAACGTGCTTTGCAAAATATTCGTTCGGCTGAAGACATAAAGGCTGTTACGGAAGGAGTGGAACTCATCTATTCGAAATTCATGTCTTATCTGTCCCATCAGAATGTAAAACCGATCGAAACTGTCGGCGAACCGTTTGATGCTGAAACGTCTGAGGCCGTCGCCATGATTCCTGCACCGGAACCCGATATGAAGGGCAAGGTTCTGGATTGTGTACAGACCGGTTATACTTTGAACGATAAGGTGATTCGCCATGCTAAAGTAGTGGTGGGCGAGTGATTGTGACAGGATGACAAGCAAATAATAACAGAAAGATACGAAGATGGCTAAAAGAGATTATTACGAAGTGCTGGGCGTAGAAAAGACTGCCTCGGCAGAAGAAATAAAGAAAGCTTACCGTAAAAAGGCGATTCAGTTCCACCCGGACAAGAATCCGGGTGACAAGCAGGCTGAAGAAAATTTCAAGGAGGCTGCTGAAGCGTACGACGTACTGAGTGATCCTCAGAAACGTCAGCGTTATGATCAGTTTGGTCATGCCGGAGTGGGAGGTGCTTCTCAAAGCGGTGGCTTTGGTGGAGGAATGTCTATGGATGATATTTTCTCCCAGTTTGGAGATATCTTTGGCGGACATTTCGGTGGCTTTGGCGGCTTTGGTGGTTTTGGCGGCGGTTCACATGGCGGTCGCCGGGTGAACCGTGGTTCGGATTTGCGTGTGAAAGTAAAGTTGAACTTGAAGGATATTGCCACCGGCGTCGAGAAGAAGATCAAGGTCAAGAAATATGTGGCCTGCTCCAAATGCCACGGTAGCGGTGCGGAGGACGATCACAGTTCCAAGACCTGTGAAACCTGTCACGGTAGCGGTGTGGTCACCCGTGTGGCCAATACGATTTTAGGGCAGATGCAGACACAGACGACTTGTCCGACCTGTGGGGGTGAAGGAAGGATTATCACTAAGAAATGTAGTGAATGTAATGGTGAAGGAATCGTGCGCGACGACGAGGTGATCACGATCAATATTCCGGCCGGTGTGGCGGAAGGCATGCAGCTTTCCATGAGTGGAAAGGGCAATGCGGCCCGTCATGGTGGAATTAACGGTGATTTGTTGATCTTGATCGAAGAAGAACCGCATCCTGAACTGATACGTGATGAGAACGACATTCTGTATAATTTGTTGCTGAGCGTTCCCCAGGCAGCTTTGGGCGGCACGGTTGAAGTTCCGACCATTGACGGCAAGGCCAAAGTCAAGATCGAACCGGGAACCCAGCCAGGCAAAGTGCTTCGTTTGCGGAACAAAGGACTGCCGTCTATCAATAGCTACGGAACGGGAGACTTACTTGTAAACGTAAGCGTTTATATTCCGGAAACGTTGTCTGCATCGGAGAAGGATATCATGAATGGCTTGGAAAACTCTCCTAATTTCCAACCAAAGAAATCTGTCAAGGAGAAGATTTTCGATAAATTCAGACATATGTTCGATTAGCATTTGGAAACGTCTCTTTCCTGACTTCGTCAACGTGTCACCCAAAAATCATCTTCAAATAATGTGGCGAT
>CAJTMR010000042.1 GCA_910577325.1 uncultured Parabacteroides sp. | reverse complement strand
CGTATCGCCCCATTATTTGAAGATGATTTTTGGGTGACACGTTGACGAAGTCAGGTGATCGCTTCCGATACGATGGATATATTAGGTAAATAATAATTATTCTAATCCTCACAGCTTACAAAACATTAGGATTAGTGTTTAGACTGCCCCGACACCGGTTGGGGCGGTCTTTTTTTACTCTGCCTCGAACTGCTCTATATACAGCGTTTCCCCGTCCCAGACGATATAGGAGAAGTATTGCATCCAGTCACCCGCGATCAGCAGCCGTGCGGTCCGCGAAAGCATCAGGTCGAGCATGATATGGCGGTGTCCGAAGATAAAGAAGTTGATATCCGGGTGTGTCTTGAGGTATTCTTTTGCAAAGAGGACCATATATTCGTGGTCTTCGCCCTGGTATTCGGCAGCCTCCCTTGTCTTATGTTTTTTCAGTCCGCTTTTACGGCTGCTGAGCGACCAGCCGAGAGCGAAGCCGAACGTCCAGCGGGGATGGATGCCCGCATACAGCCATTGGCAGAATTTGTTACGAAAAAGGGTGCGGAGGAAACGGAATGCCTTGCTTCTATAGTCCACCTCATCGCCATGTCCGAGGAAGAACCGTTTGCCTGAAAGGTCTATGGTGAGCACATCCCGGTGGATGACCGCACCGATCTCCTTCGGCAGATAGTCGAACATCCAGATGTCGTGGTTACCGATAAAGATATGGATTTCAACCCCGTTGTCGGATAGTTCCGCCAGCTTACCGAGGAAACGGACAAAACCTTTCGGCACGACGTATTTATACTCATACCAATAGTCGAACATGTCCCCGAGGAAATAAATCGCCATTGCCTCGTCTTTGATGCTGTCCAACCAGCGTACCAGTCTCTTTTCGACGGCAAGCGGATCTTTATGGAAGCGGGCACCAAGATGGGCGTCCGACGCAAAATATATTTTCTGTCGAAGGGAATCCATGCCTTTATAAAAAACCTAATTCAAGTTTGGCTTCTTCGGACATCATATCCTTGTCCCATTCCGGTTCGAACACCAAGTTCACATCCACGTTATTCACGCCGTCGACAGACTCAATCTTCATCCTTACATCTTCCAGGATGAAATCGGCGGCAGGGCAGTTGGGGGCGGTGAGGGTCATGTCGATGCGAACGTTCTTCTCATCGTCTACCTCTATATTATAAATCAGGCCAAGGTCGTAGACGTTGACTGGGATTTCCGGGTCGTATACGGTTTTAAGCATGGCGACAATCGCTTCTTCTGTTTGGAGGAATTCGTTGTTCATATTTCTTTAAATTTAAATGCAAACGTACGAATTAATTGACAATTGACAATTGACAATTGATAATTAATAACAGGAAAGGGCGGGTTCTGCTTCGTAACCCATAGCTTTAGGATGGCTAAAGCATAGGGTTGCCCTTCGTAAAGCATAGCTTTATTTCACAGGGTCCCTTCGTCCGAATAGCTGTAGTAGCTGTCGTCAGTCAGGACGATATGGTCTAACAGTTGTATTTCGAGTAAGCGGGCGGCGTCCCGGAGGTGTTGTGTCAGTAGGTCGTCTTGCCGGCTGGGGCGTGGATTGCCCGAAGGGTGGTTATGACAGAGGATGATGCCTGCCGCAAGGGCATTGATCGCGGCTTTCAGGATGATGCGCAGGTCGGCTGATGTCTCGCTTATCCCGCCTTGGCTTATCTTGACCTTTTCGATCACCAGGGAAGAACGGTTCGTAAGTGCGATCCATAATTCTTCGTGGGGAAGATCACAGAGCAGGGGATGGAAAATCCGGTAGGCATCGTTGCTGGAACGGATAGCGGGACGTTGAACCGGATCGCTGTTGCCGCGCCGTTTCCCAAGTTCGAGGGCTGCGTTGATTATGATCGCTTTGACTTTTCCGATGCCTTTAAACTTTGACATCAACTCTTTGACGGATAATTTGCCTAAGGCGTTCAGGTTATTATTGACGGAACCTAAAATACGTTGTGACAGTTGGACGGCGGTTTCCTGGCTGTTGCCGGAACCTATCAGGATAGCAAGCAATTCGGCATCGCTGAGGGATGCAATACCTTTCAATAGCATTTTTTCGCGTGGGCGGTCTTCTTCTGCCCATTCTTTTATTTTCATAGCAAGAAAGTTTTGGATGATTTCAGATTTATGATTTATCTTTTCAACGTATAAATCATAAATCTGAAATCATAAATTTTACCGGATACGTCCTACGTAAGAACCGTCCTGTGTATTGATTTCGATGATTTCACCTTCTTCAATGAACAACGGAACGCGTACTTCTGCGCCGGATTCTACTGTTGCAGGTTTCAACGTGTTGGTTGCCGTATCGCCTTTGATACCCGGTTCCGTATAAGTTACTTTCAACTGTACTTTAACAGGCATATCTGCGAACAGGACAGTTTCTGTCGAAGCGTCTGAAACGACTTCCACGATCTGGCCTTCGATCATGAAGTCCACACCGTTGATCAGGTTCTTGTCGATGATGATATCGTCGAAGGTTTCCTGGTTCATGAAGTGATAGTGTTCGCCTTCCTGATATGTATATTGGTACGGGCGACGTTCTACGCGTACGTCTTCCAGTTTTTCACCGATGTTGAAACGACGTTCGATCTGACCGCCTTTTACAACGTCTTTCAGGGTTGTACGCATAATCGTATTACCTTTTCCCGGTTTTACGTGAAGAAAATCGACGCAGAAATAGAGTTTACCGTCCAGACGGATGCATGTTCCTTTCTTGATGTCTTGTGAATTAATCATACTAATGTGTTTTATATTATTAATTTATCTCGATTTATCTTGTGATGAATTTCAGATGCAAAAGTAGTGTTTTTTTTTGTAATTCAAACTAAAAGAGCGAGATAATAAAGCTGATGGCCGGAACGAGGATAGCCGTCATGATCCCCATCAGGCCGATGGCCAGTCCGCTCAAAGCTCCTTCCACCGCGCCGATCTGGATTGCGACCGAAGTGCCTACCCCATGTGAAGAGGCTCCCAGTGCCAACCCTTTGGCAATGCGGCTTTCGATGCCTAACACTTTCATAACGAACGGGCCGACGAGACTGCCGAATATTCCGACTGCCACCACGACGACTGCCGTCAGCGAAGGGATGCCACCCGACTTCTCGGCTATGCCCATTGCGATCGGGGTCGTGACTGATTTGGGTTCGAGTGTGGCGACCAACGCGGCATCGGCTCCCATCATCTTGCCGATCGCGATGACGCTGACAATCCCGACGATCGCTCCGACGAAGACGGATGTCAGGATTGAAACCACGTTCCCTTTCAGGTATCGGATCTGTTCATGGAGCACATAGCCCAATGCCACGACCGATGGCCCCAGCAGGAAATGGATCAGGTGGCTGCCTTTCTGGAACACTTCGTATTCGATATCCATCGCTTTCAAAACCACGATAATGACGAAGATGGAGAGAATGAGGGGATGCAGCAGGCTGATACGCGTCTTCTTGTATAACGTCAAGGAGGCCAGATAAGTGCCGACCACCAATGTCAGCGAAAAGATTTCCGATTGTGCCAGCTCATTCATCTTTGTCCGTCTCCTTTCCTAACTTTTGCTGGATGAGTGCCACGCTGGCAATGACAAGCAGCGTGCTGACGACGGAAGCCGTCACGATCACGGTCCAGTATCGGGAAATGATACCGAGCGAATTCATCAATCCCACACCCGCCGGTAGGAAAAACAATCCCATGTTTTCGGTCAGGAGCATGGATGCCTTCTTCACTTTCTCCGGCTTGACGACCTTGAATGCCAAAGCGAGGAACAGTAGCACCATCCCGATGACACTACCCGGAATGAACCCGTCGATAAAATAACTGATAAACTCTCCCGTAAAATAGAAGAAGAGGATGTAAAATGCTTCTATTAGCATGTCCTTACTGTCTTTTTAGATAACTGCCGCAAAGATAACACCTTTGTGAGAAATGTGTTCTACAACATATAATTAAAAATTTGACTTTTAACAAAAGCGTTATGGATTATTATGTTTTTCACTCCTGTTTATTGTTTTTATCTATATTTGTAGCGATAAGTTATCTTATAAGATTGAAAAATTGAATGGGAAAATGGTCAATGAACTACTTTTTGAGCAATTATTTCGGATGTATTATGCGGAATTGTGCCGTTATGCCTCCCGTTATTTGTCGGATAAACAAATTGTAGAAGATATTGTCCAAAGCTTTTTTATTGCCGTTTGGGAAAAAGACGGTTTGACGATCAACGGGGATAACTTTTTGCCTTATGCTTACCGCTCTGTCTATAACCGCTGCTTGAATTATTATAAGGCAGAATTATCGAAAGAAAGTTTTCTGGCCTCGCTTGTAGAAGAGTGGAATGGACAAGCCGGAGAGGAGAATGATTTCCGATATAAACAAGAAGTGCGGGAGGCTCTTCGTAAGTTGCCCCCTAAATGTAAACAAGTATTTCTTCTTAAATGTATAAAAGGATTGAAATATAAGGAAATAGCGGAAGTGACCGGGATATCGGTCCATACTGTCAAGTACCATTTGGGAGAAGCTTTTCGGATTATGCGGGAAGAATTGATTGATTTACTGGGAACTGTCCTGCTCTTTATGCTGATGAAAACCGTTCTTGACGTGGTCGTGTAGCTGTTCTGTGTTCGGTACTGCCGGCAACAAATTACATACAGGCTGAATTTGTCATGGATATATGAAAAAAGTTTATTTTTTCCCTACCCATTTTCCTACCCGCTGTTGTCATATAATAAAAAGCATTGCAAATGAAGTCTGAAACGATATATGAGATCATGTTGTCCGTCCTGTCCGGAGATGCGACCGAAGACGAGCATCGCCAGTTGAACGAGTGGCTTGCTTGTTCGCAAGCCAACAGAAGGCAGTTCGAGCAAGTGAGTGGACTATATCGCAGTTTCGAGACTGTCGGAAAGCAAGATGATTCTGACTATGATGTCGGACAGGCTTGGATGAAGGTGTGCAACCAGACTGTGGAGAAGAAGAAAAAGTTCAACTTAAAACGTTGGTTGCCTTATGCGGCTTTGGTCGCTATTGCGTTTTCCGTAGGGCTTTATTTTATGAACAGGCCAACGGAGCCGGATTGGACTGCCGGGCCGGATGTTTTGAAAAACATAAATCAACCGACTTTATTGTTGGATAATGGGGAACGGATTCCGCTAAGGCAAGATAGTTTTTCGATCCAGCAGGGCAATATGGTGATTCGGAATAATTTGGTCGGACAGCTTTCGTATGAGTCGGACAGGGAGAAGCCTTCGGATGAAGAAAAGTTGTCTTGGAACCATCTGGTGATACCGAAAGGAAATGCTTACGAACTGGAGTTGGCAGATGGAACGCACGTTTGGCTGAATGCTGAATCGGAGTTATCCTATCCGACTCGCTTTGCAGGGGAAATGCGCGAGGTCCGGTTGAAAGGAGAGGCGTTCTTTGATGTGGCTAAGAATCCGGACAGTCCTTTTGTCGTGAGAACGGATGAGGTTGCAGTCCGGGTTTTGGGAACCTCTTTCAACGTCTCGGCTTATCAATCCGAGCAAATGGCCCGTGTTACACTGGTTGGAGGGTCTGTCGCTGTAAAAGCGGATGGCGGTGAGGAATTCCGGATTGTCCCTTCCGAGCAGTTCTGTTATAATAAGGAAAGTCATAAGTCCGGGATACGGGTTGTCGACACGGATTTGTATACATCTTGGATAAATGGAGAATATATTTTCAGGGATGCCACATTGGAGGAAATCTTTAATAAGTTGTTGCATTGGTATGATTTTACCGTCCGGTATCAAAATGAACAGTTGAAGGACAAACGTTTTTCTTTGGTCATGGATCGGAAGATCAGTTTGGAGCAATTATTGGAATTGATCAGTTTTACATCCGATGTAAAATTGGAACGAAGCCAAGGAAATATCATTTATGTTGAACAAAAAAGAGAGGAGGTACGATGACTTAGATATCATGAAAACACAAAAAGGAGACAGTATGTACCAGATACTGCCTCCCGTAACAGATTGCTAAACATTTTAATAACTCAGTTTAAACCTGTAAAATACAAATTTATGGAAAAAAGCAGACATGGGGCTTTTGTGTATGCACAAAAAGTCTTAAAGCGTTCGTTATTTCTATTTTTACTCATTAATTTATTAAGTATTTCGCCGGATATTTCGGCATCAACAACTCTTTTAGAGCAAAAGTACACGTTGAATTTATCTTTTAAGAATGCCCGCTTGGAGCAAGTGCTGGATGCTATTATGAAGCAGTCGGGAGTCAAAATCGCTTATAGTTGTGATGAATTGCAAAACAATCAGTTGGTTTCGGTGGATGTAAAGACAACTGATATATTGGTGGCTTTGCGTTCCGTATTGGGCGATGGTTATTCTTTCAAACAAATAGAAGATTATATAGCGATTGCAAAAGAAGTGACATCCGGTCTACCGGATGTCATCAGCAGCCAAACTGCTGATGACAGAAATTGGACTATTCAAGGACAGGTGATGGAAAATTCCGAACCACCTTATCCGTTGGCAGGAGTAAATATCGTTATCAAAGGAACGGCGGCCGGTACGGTGAGTGATGCCAATGGATATTTTAATATCAAGGCAAAAAGAGGGGATGTCCTGGTTTTCCGTTATATCGGATTTAAGGACTATGAATATGTCGTGTCGCGTGCGATCAGTAACTTGACGGTATCCTTGAGCGCGGAATCGGAATTGTTGGATGAAGTTGTGGTTACCGGTATTTCGGAAGAAAAGAAGTTGAACTCTATCTCTTCTATTTCCTCTTTGGATGTGTCTAAAAATATGGCATCGAAACCGATTACTTCTCTTTCTCAGTCTTTGCAAGGTGGTATTACCGGCTTGAACGTAACACAAGGATCCGGTTTGCCGGGTGCTGATGCTGCAACGATTAAGATCCGGGGTATTTCTTCGTTGGAAACCAATAACGATCCGCTGGTATTGGTAGATGGTATCCCGATGGATATGAATCAGTTGGATCCGAATACGATCGAGAGTGTGACAGTTTTGAAAGATGCTGCCGCTGCTGCCATTTATGGTGCTCGTGCCGCTAATGGTGTTATCGTTGTAAAAACGAAACGTGGCATGCCGGGAAAGGTAAACGTTTCCTATAATGGCTATTTCGGTTTGCAGCAGGCTACTTATCTGCCTGAATTTATTGATGGTGCAGGCTATATGGAGATGGTGAATGCTGCCAATTTGAATATCGGAGGGAATGCGGTTTATTCTAAGGAAGCGATTGAGGCCACCCGCAATCATACGGACCCGATCAATTATCCGGATACGGATTGGGCTGACTGGTTGTTTAAAAATGGTTCCGTACAGAGCCATTCCGTCGCGGTTTCCGGCGGTAGCAACTTGGCGCGCTTTGCTTTGACGGTGAATTATTTGCAAAACAACGGTTTGGTAGAGAATACGAACTCCGACCGTTTGAACATTCGTGCCAATACATCAGTCAACCTGTTGGATAATCTGTCGGTCAACATGGACTTTAATTCCTATCGTACCAATCGGGAAAAACCGTTGTTCGACAACGGAGGCGATATCTTTACCTATATCTATCGTACACCGCCGACAACTGTAATTCACTATCCGATGAAAGAGGGAAGCGATATCGTGTATTATGGAAATAGACCGGAACAGCGAAATCCGGCGGCTATTATTGAACGAGGCGGTATTCGTACGAACTTGGAAGATAATATCAGCATTAATATCGCACCGCGTTGGGAGATTCTCCCTAAATTGATTGTCCGCGGACAATATTCATATCGCATCAGTAGCAGTGCACAGCGTGATGAGCGTGAGGCCTATAACTTCTTTGATTATAACTCCGGTGCTTTTCTGCAAACATGGGGTGCTTCTTACGGTGCATCGAAAGACCGTTCCAGCTATTATTATTTAGGTGGAACAGCCGAATACACATTTGAACATCAGAAACACCGCCTGTTCGCCATTGCCGGATATAATCAGGAATTGACCAATACCGGAGATTGGGACCGTTATTCTATGATTTCTGTCTTTGCAAAGGCAAATTATACGTTTGACTCTCGCTATTTGTTGGAAGCGACTGTGCGCCGTGACGGTTCTTCCCGTTTTGGAAAAGGAAATAAGTTTGGTGTGTTCCCCTCAGTCGGTGGCGGTTGGAACTTGCATGAAGAGTCGTTCATGAAGCCTTTGAGAAATAAAATTTCCGAATTCAAGTTGAGAGCTTCTTACGGTTTGTTGGGAAATGAAAACATTGGGCTGTATAAATATCAATCGTTGATAGATGCCGGTAATGGAAACGAAACGGTCTTCGGAAATCCGGATATCACGTGGGAGACGGTTCACATGTTGAATGTTGGTGCGGATATCCGTTTATTCAAGGATTTGGCGATCACGTTCGATTATTATAATAAGTTGACTACGGACATGATCATTACGCCGCCGACCTCTTATATCGGGGGGATTTCTTCTGCTCCGCTGAATTCCGGTAAAGTCCGCAACAGGGGCTGGGAGCTGGATATGGTCTACGGGAAGAACCTGACAAAGGATTTCGGCTTTAATGTGCATGCCGGTCTATCTCAAAATAAAAATAAGATCGAGTCGCTTTTTGGTGCTCCTTATGATAACGGAGACCGTATTCATCAAGTGGGATATGCTTTGAATAGCTATTATGTATATCCGACAACCGGCTTGCTGCAGGAAAGTGATTTTACGACAGATGAATCCGGTAGAATGATCCCTAAAGAAGGAGTGGTTATCTTTGATGGTCAGAAACCGGGTGACATTCATTATGTCGACCGGAATGGCGATGGACGCATCACGACTGACGACCGGGTGATTCGCGGTGATGCACAACCGAAGCTGAATTATTTCGCCAATGTCACGTTAGATTATAAGAAGTGGACGTTGGAAGTTTTGTTCCAAGGCGTGCAAGGTGTTGATGCCTATTATTCGGAACCCTATTCTTTCGGTCTGAATGTGGGAGGAGATGGCCAGACCCCGTTGGCTGTTCAGCGTGATTATTGGACACCGACCAACACGACCGCCCGCTATCCGCGTATGGCTCCTAATTCATCTTATGGCAGCAATCACCATACATCTGATTTCTGGCATTTTGATGCAAGTTATTGTCGTGTGAAATATATCCAGTTAGGCTATATGTTTGATCAGATGGGATTGAAGAAGATCGGTATCGGTAATATCCGGGTATATGCGAATTTGCAGAATCCGTTTACATTCAGTAAAGAAAAGCTGGTGGATCCGGAAAGCCGGGGACAGCGTGGTTCTTATCCGTTGGTCAAAACCTATTCTTTGGGACTTAGCTTGAATTTCTAATGATATAAAGATATAAGATTATGAAACTGAATAATATATTTAAAATAATGGGACTTTCATCTATGTTGCTGGTTGGAAGTACCGGATGTGAAGATTTCCTGACAAAAGATCATCCTACGGCGACAACGGATGACAAGTTTTGGAAAACGATGAATGAGTGCGAAAATGCACTTAATCAATGTCGTTCATGGCCTAAGGCCGGATATGGCGGTGATGATTTAGGCTTTGTTTGTATGGAAGGCATGACGGACAATATGTATTTCTTGTCCAATTTCGAGCAGCGTATCGTCATGATGGGAAACGGTTCTTTGGTTCCTCCTACATCCAACAATTCACCCTCTTCGTGGGAATCGACATTTTGGACATGGCGTTATTATTATCAGAAAATCCGTCGTTGCTGTCGTTTTTTGGAACATGTGGATGCGGCTTATTTCTCGGATGAATCCGAACGGACCCGCATGAAGGTGGAAGCAAGGACGTGGCGGGTTTGGTATCATTTGAATTTATTGCGATGGTATGGCCGTCATGACGGTATTCCGATTGTCGACAAGGCTTTAGCTCCGGCAGAAGTGTATATAGGCCGTAATACGGTGGAAGAATGTCTCGATTTTTTGAACCGGGAGTTTGATGAGATCCTGAGTGTCCAGGATGAAAAGGCTTTCCCTTTCTTGTGGGATGAGGGCCGTCGTGACCGTATCAGCCAAGCGGTCGTTTTGGCCATGAAAATGGATATCAACTTGCAGTTTAAGCAATATGATCTGGCAAAAGCGGCTGCAAAACGCTTGATAGATTCGGGAATGTTTGAATTGTATTATGATATGGAATCCGATGGTTCTGATCCATCAGCCAATTATCGTAACTTGTTTACTTATAAGGGCGAACAAAATAAGGAACGTATCTTCTTTACTAAAGATGGAGCCGGTGATATTTGGTTCCGTAACATGGGTACGCCGTTAGGCGGGCAGGGTTGTGCCGCTCCTTTGAAATCGTTGTTGGATACGTATGAAACAATAGAGGGCAAGACAATTCAGTCATTGCCTGCATCCGAACGCCAGCAATACGAAAAGAATCCGTTATATAAACCGCGTGACCCGCGTTTGACGGCTTCATTCCTGCTTCCGGGAGATGATTTTTCGATTTCCAACTATACTTATACACCGTTTGACCCCAATAGCAGTGATTATGTTGGAAAGACGGGAGCCTCTCGTTCCGGTTATATGTTAAAGAAATTCATTGATGAGAACGACCGTTCGACGGGATACGGTTCTTTGGATTTCCCGCTCTATCGTTATGCCGAAGTCTTGTTGGACTATGTGGAATGTCTGGTTGAAACAGGCGATTGGCAGAATCCGGAAGTTGAGGCGTATATCAATATGATCCGTCATCGGGCCGGATTGCCGGATATGGATAAATCGGTTTATAATTCACAAGAAAAAGTGCGTGAACTTTATCGGCGTGAACGTCGTGTGGAACTTTGTTTTGAAAACAAACGTTACGATGATATCCGTCGTTGGGGTATAGGCGAACAAACGATGAGTGGCCCGATTTATGGAGCTTGGAATCCGAATGACAATGCTTTTGTATTGATCGAGACACGTGCTTGCACATTTCCTAAGTATGACTCTTGGCCGTTCCCGCAACAGGAAGTGACCGCTAATCCGAATATCAAACAGCCTACAGGCTGGTGATGTCCGGTGTGAAAAAACACTCTCTTTCCCGCAAGGTGAAGAGGGTGTTTTTTTATTTATCCAGCCAGTGCCGAAGCAATGAACATGTAGATCATCATGCCGATAATGTCATTTGTAATTGTGATAAACGGGCCGGTGGCCAAGGCCGGATCGATCTTCAGCTTGTCGAGAGTCATGGGGACCAACGTACCGAAAATACTGGCAAACATCACGACTGCAAACAGACTTAAGGAAACCGAAGCGGTGATACCCCTGTCGCCTAACATGAAGAAATTATAGATAAATACGACTAAACTGATGATGCTGGCGTTGATCAGCGAAACGACAGACTCCTTCAATATCTGGGGCAGAATGTTCCCTTCCTTCAAACTGTTGTTCGCCAAGCCTTGTACTACGATGGCGGAAGACTGGATGCCGACATTCCCGCCCGTTCCGCCGATCAGCGGGATAAACAGTGCCATCTTGGGGTTGACGGCAAAACTGTTTTCGAAATTGCCTAATATCCAAGAGTTGCCGATACCTCCGATCATGCCGATCAGGAGCCAGGGAAGGCGGGCTGCTGTTTGGGTAAAGACGTTATCCGAAGTTTCCACATCCTGCGAGATACCGGAAGCCAACTGGTAGTCACGTTCGTGCTGTTCGCGGACTTCATCCATAACGTCGTCGATGGTGATACGTCCGACGAGACGCCCGATACTGTCGATGACCGGTAGGGCGACCAGGTCATACTTTTCGATCGTCTCGGTCACCTCTTCGATACTGTCGCTGTCACGGACGGAGATCGGGTCTTTCTTCATCACATGCTTGATCTTCGAGACGGAAGGATTGGTGATCAGCTTCTGCAAAGGAAGAACGCCGCGCAGGCGTTCGTCGTCGTCGACGACATAGACGTAATAGATCTCATCCATGTCTTCGGCTTGCTTGCGCATCTCGTCGATACATTTGGGCATACTCCAATTCTCGTTCACCACGATCATTTCGGTTCCCATCAAACCGCCGGCGGTGTCTTCGTCGTATTTCAACAGGTCGACGATATCGCCTGCCTGCTCTACGTCTTCGATGTGCGAAAGAATCTCTTCCTGGGTATCTTCGTCCAACTCACGCATCAGGTCTACAGCGTCGTCGGTCTCCATATTGTCTACGAAGCGTTTGGCAATCAGTTCGTTCGGAAGTTCTTTCAGTAACTTGTGGCGATCTTCTTCGTCCAGTTCCATCAAGACATCCGCAGCCTTTTCACCATCCATCAGCAGATAGAGGTAGATCGCCTCTTGGAGATCAAGTTCCTGATACAGTTCGGCTATGTCTGCCGGATACAATTCTTCCAGTATCTCCTTGATCTTTACGTCTTCCTTCTTTGTGATGATGTCTTTCAGATTGTCTATATATTCTTTCGTCAGTTCAATCATGCTTTGGAGAATTTATGATTTATGATTTATGAAACAATACAAGTTCCATAAGTCATAAATCTGAAATCATAAATCATTTAAATTCCGTTCCGTTATCAGCGTCAGTTCCACGAACTGCTCTACGGATAGCTGTTCCGGCCGTTTGTCGAAAATTGGGAGTGAATAATCGGGACAATCTTTACCCAGCAGAGGTTTCATGGAATTACGCAATGTCTTGCGTCGTTGGTTGAATGAAGTTTTGACCACTGTTTTGAACAGTTTCTCGTCGCACCCCAATGATTTCCGGTCATTGCGCACCATCCGTATCACCGCACTCTTGACCTTGGGAGGCGGATCGAATACATGCTCGCTGACTGTAAACAGATATTCCACTTCGTACCATGCTTGCAGCAGGACGCTCAAGATGCCGTATGTCTTGCTGCCCGGACCGGCGGCAAGGCGTTCGGCAACCTCTTTCTGT
The DNA here is from genome assembly GCA_910577325.1 of uncultured Parabacteroides sp. Lineage (GTDB taxonomy): Bacteria > Bacteroidota > Bacteroidia > Bacteroidales > Tannerellaceae > Parabacteroides. Next base: position 3,696 of record CAJTMR010000042.1, on the reverse strand, counting down.
ATCATGCCCGAGCAGCAGGGAATATGCTCCTTGTAATCGAGCACTTTGAAAAATATCTGGCTGGATATATTATAGGGATAATTACCGATTACACAAAATTGGTCCGGAAACAATTTGCCAAGATCCAGACGCAGAAAGTCTTCTGCCAAAATCTTGCCTTCCAGAGCGGGAAAGTTTTGTTCCAGGTAATCGACCGATTCCATATCCAGCTCTACAACTGTCAGGTCATGTCCTTTTTCCAGTAAGAATTGGGTGAGGACACCCATGCCGGGACCAATTTCCAGTACAGGCAACTGCTTGTAATCGGACAATGTATCTGCAATACGTTCAGCGATTTGCAGGTCTTTTAGGAAATGCTGTCCTAACGCTTTCTTCGGTTTAACTGATCTCATCCACTTCTTTGGTGTAATGTGTTCGTATTTGAATATAATGCTTATCTTTGCAGGCGTACAAAAATACAACAAATAATTTAAAGTCATCTACGCATATATGGATTTTAAAGCAATTCTACGCACGTTTCTCAAGATAATTCTCCCGCTTGCTTTCGGCTGTTTACTTCTTTGGTATCTGTATAGCAAGATGGATATCGGCGAGATCTGGAATGTGATTCGTAAGGGCGTCCGCTATGAGATCATTCTTTTTTCCCTTTTGTTCGGTTTAGGCGCCAATGTCGTTCGGGGGTTACGTTGGGGGCTGCTGATCCGTTCGTTAGGTGACAAGGTGAAGACCGGCAACGTGATTTATGCCGTGCTTGGAAATTACGCTGTCAACCTTGTGCTGCCTCGTGTCGGTGAGGTCTGGCGTTGCGGGATGATAACCAAATATGACAAAATCCCGTTTACCCGCCTGTTAGGGACGTTGTTGATTGACCGTGTGAGCGATACTATCATGGTCGGGCTGATCACAATGTCCATCATTCTTTTCAATTTTGATTTCTTTCGTAGCTTCTTTGCGAAGAACCCGGCATTGTTGGATGGTTTCCAGTCTATGTTCAACTCGATATGGATTTACGTCGCAGGCGTAATTTTTATTGCCGGAATTTGGTTTATATTCACATATATGAGTAACTTTACGCTGGTCAAGAAAGCGAAGTCGATGTTGCAGAATGTCTGGGACGGAATGAAGAGTATTTGGCTGATGAAGCGTAAAGGTCTTTTCGTGATTCAGACTTTGTTGATTTGGGCAGGATATTTCCTGTATTTCTACATCACTTTCTATGCTTTTGACTTTACTCGGGACTTGGGCGTGACGGTCGGCCTGATCGCTTTTACGATGAGCAGTATCGCCGTGGCTGTTCCTGTCCAGGGAGGTATCGGCCCGTGGCACTTTATGGTGATTGCCACCTTGATGTGTTTCGGGGTAAAGGAAACCGATGCCGCGGCTTTCGCCTTGGTGGTGCATACGGTACAAACCGCTTGGCTCGGGTTGACCGGCCTGTTTGGCGTGGTGGCTTTGCCGTTCACGAACAAGGGGATACCGGAGGCTGTTGGTGAATAATACTATTACATAAAATAAAAGTAGCACAAATTAAATTTAACATCTATGTCAACAGAAATCAAAAATCTTTCTCCGCAGCCAGTCTGGGGTTATTTCTATGACCTTACGCAAATCCCTCGTCCGACCGGGCACATGGAGGCTGTAACCCGTTTTATGGTAGCTTTTGGTAAAGGGCTGGGATTGGACACCTTGCAGGACGAAGTGGGAAACGTTTTGATTCGTAAACCGGCTTCTCCGGGAATGGAAGGACGCAAAACTGTGACCATGCAGTCCCACCTCGATATGGTTCCGCAGAAGAACTCTTCGGTAAAACATGATTTTCTGACCGATCCGATTGATGCTTACATAGACGGAGACTGGGTGAAGGCACGCGAAACGACATTGGGGGCCGATAACGGTATGGGAGCCGCTTTTGCTATGGCTGTCTTGGCGGACAAGACGTTGAAACATGGTCCGCTGGAAGCTCTCTTCACCATTAACGAAGAAGTGGGTATGGATGGGGCAGTCGGTTTGAAACCGGGTTTCCTGAAAGGAGAGATTCTGTTGAACTGTGATTCGGAGGAAGAAGGCGAGCTGTTTGTCGGTTGTGCCGGCGGGGCCGATCTGGATGTCTCCATGCAATTTAAGGAAGATACTTATATCCCGGAAGGCGATGTAGCCGTGAAAATCAGCCTGACCGGCTTGAAAGGCGGCCATTCCGGTGTGGATATTCATTTGGGACGTGCGAATGCGAATAAGCTGATGTTCCGTTTCTTGAAAGAAGCCGTACGCGATTACGGGGCTCGCCTGTCGTCTATCGACGGCGGTTCGTTGCGCAACGCGATTCCGCGTGAGGCTTTTGCCGTCCTGACGATCCCGGGTGATAATGTGGAAGCTCTTTGGGAACTTGTTTCCGATTATCAGGAAATGTATCGTACAGAATATAAGGGGATTGAATGTAATATTAATTTTACGGCCGGAATGACCGATATGCCGGCTACTCTGATTCCTGAAGAGATCCAAGATGATCTGATTAATGCGATAGAGGGCTGTCAGAACGGTGTGATCAGTATGTTGGTCGATTTCCCGGGCACGGTCGAATCGTCTACAAACCTGGCAATCGTAAAGTCTTCGAACGAAATGATCGAGATCCAGATTTTGGTTCGAAGTTCGTCCGAGAGTCGTAAGGAGGCTGTTTGTTCAAGCCTGGAAAGTGTTTTCTCCTTGGCTGGGGCCAAGGTGGAATATTCGGATGGTTACGGCGGATGGCAGCCGAATATCGATTCGCCGATCCTCAAAATTATGCAGCAGGCTTATCTGGACCTGTACGGAAAAATGCCGGAGGCAAAGGTTATGCATGCCGGTTTGGAATGCGGTATCATCCAGGAATCTTACCCCGATATGGACATGATATCTATCGGCCCGGACTTGCAGCATCCGCATTCTCCTGACGAGCGTGTCAGTATCCCGTCTGTTGCTCGTACGTGGGACTTTATTGTTACGACGCTTGCGAGAATCTGATTCGTGCTTTTTATGTTTGGACAAAAATAGCCATCGGCGAAAAAGATGCCAAAACAGGGCATAAAAGTACCTCCAACACGGCGGATAAACTTTTCTGCATCCCCGTCAGGGCTTCGCGCAGACCCGGGTCTGCACCTCTTCCGCACCCGGGTCTTGGTGGTGGGTACACCCGGGTCTTAAGCGGCTTTAAAAGCTGTTTTTGACAAAAGAAAAGCCTGTCTTGATGAAAAAAGAAGCCGTTTTAACATGTTTTGCACCTGTTTCCGGACGGTCTCTGTTTTTATCGTATAATTGATACACAGGGTGTTATCGTTTTTAACTATGATAGGTGTGATAGATGAATGATAGTTAAAAACAGCAACTATCATGCCATAACGCATTGGTTTAAAATAATATACGGCCGGATATGATAGTATGATAGTTGTTTTTGCAAAAACATTATATGATTGGTCCGTATCGGTGGCGAAAACAGATGGACGCTTTATGATTTTGGTGCGGCTGCCTTGGTTTTGGGGACTTTAGCGGTTGATGTAATAGGTTGATTTATAATAATGTGATGATTTATATAATGTACGCGTAAAGAGGTTTTTTAGAAGGCGTGAAATGAATGAAAGTATAGTGTAAAGTTTTGATTTATAAAAAGATATCAAGCGCTTGGGAAATGACTAATGAAAACGTTCGTTTTTATTGGTCATTTTT
>CAJTMR010000041.1 GCA_910577325.1 uncultured Parabacteroides sp. | reverse complement strand
ATTTATTAGGCAATTATAAGATAGCGGTTTTTATAGTGACGAAGTCAGGAAAAAAGACCGCCCCAACCGGTGTCGGGGCAGTCTAAACACTAATCCTAATGTTTTGTAAGCTGTGAGGATTAGAATAATTATTATTTACCTAATATATCCATCGTATCGGAAGCGATCATATACTCTTCGTCAGTCGGAACCACAATGACCGTCACCTTACTGTCCGGCGTACTGATGACCATTTCTTCACCGCGCATACCTTCGTTCTTTTCAACGTCGATCTTCATGCCCATATATTCCATGTCTTCACAAACGACACGACGAGTAGCCCACTGGTTTTCACCGACACCGCCGGTCCATACCAGGATGTCGCAACCGCCCATGGCAGCAGCATAAGCACCGATATATTTCTTGATACGGTAGTTATAAACGTCCAAAACCATAGTAGCACGTTCATCTCCCGCAGCTACCGCATTTTCCAAATCACGCATGTCGGAAGAACCGCCTACCAAACCGGCAACACCGCTCTTCTTGTTGATCAAATCCGACAAGCCATGGCCATCCAAGCCTTCCTTATCCATAATGAAGGAAAGAGCGCCGGCGTCTACGTCACCGCAACGAGTACCCATCAGCAGACCTTCAACCGGAGTCAGACCCATAGAAGTATCAACGCATTTGCCATGATCTACGGCAGCGATAGAACCGCCGTTACCTACGTGAGCCGTAATGATCTTCTGTTCTTCATAAGGGACACCCAGGATTTCGCAAGCACGACGGGAAACATAGCGGTGGCTTGTTCCATGAAAACCGTAACGGCGTACACCGTATTTCGTGTACATTTCGTAGGGCAAGCCATACATATAAGCCTTAGCCGGCATGGTCTGGTGGAAAGCCGTGTCGAACACTGCCACCTGGGGAATACCCGGAATCAACGCTTCCATAGCATCGATACCCTTCAGGTTGGCCGGGTTATGCAGCGGAGCCAGATCCGAACATTCGATAACCTTATTGATCACATCCTTGTCGATCTTCACGCTGGAAGCGAACTTCTCACCACCGTGTACCACACGATGGCCGACAGCGTCGATTTCGTTATATTCCTTGATGCAACCGTATGTATTGTCGGTCAGGATACTCAGGATAAATTCGATTCCTTCCTTGTGACCGGGAATGTCTTTTTCCAGAACAACCTTCTTACCATCCTTGTCAGTCAATTTCAGAAACGCGCCCGGCAAACCGATCTTTTCGATACCACCCTGAGCCATCACTTCGCCGGATGTCATATCGAACAATTTATATTTAATAGAACTGCTACCGCAGTTTAATACTAATACTTTCATGATTTAATGATTTATGAGTTGAGATTTCAGGAATTTATGAATTATGATTTATCATCGTCACATAAATCATAATTCATAAATCAAATTATTTATTCGCTTTCAGACCGATCGACTGGTTACATGCAATCGCAACCATCTTGTAGATATCGTCAACGGAGCAACCACGAGACAGGTCGTTAACCGGAGCAGCCATACCTTGCAGGATAGGACCTACGGCTTCTGCACCACCTAAACGCTGAACCAGCTTATAAGCGATATTGCCCACTTCCAGAGTCGGGAATACCAAAACGTTCGCCTGTCCGGCAACATCGCTGCCCGGAGCTTTCAATGAAGCGACTTTTTCAACCAAAGCGGCATCGGCCTGCAATTCGCCGTCAACTTTCAGGTCGGGAGCCATTTCTTTTGCCAGACGAGTAGCTTCGACAACCTTGTCGACCATCTCGTGAGAGGCACTACCTTTCGTGGAGAAGCTCAACATGGCCACACGCGGTTCCATACCTACGATATCACGGGCTGTAGCAGCCGTAGCGATAGCGATACTTGCCAGTTCGGGTGCTGTCGGATTCGGCATTACGGCACAGTCGGCAAAGACCAGGATACCTTCTTTACCATACTGCGGAGTCTTCGTAAACATCAGGAACGCGCCTGAAACGCAACTCATTCCCGGAGCAGTCTTGATAATCTGCAAAGCAGGACGCAACACGTTACCGGTCGTGTTCTGTGCACCGGCGATTTCACCATCGGCATCGCCGGATTTAATCATCAGGCAGGCAAGAAACAAAGGATCTTCTACTAAAACGGCAGCCTTTTCGGGAGTCATACCCTTTTTCTGGCGCAACTGGAAAAGCAGGTCTGCGTAAGCGGCTTTCTTTTCGTGATTCTTCGGATCGATAATAGTAGCTTGTCCAATGTGGTTCAACCCATACTGGGTAGCCAGGCTGTTGATTTCAGCAGGGTTGCCAATCAGGATAATGTCTGCAACTTCGTCGGCCACTAAACGGTCGGCTGCTTTCAATGTTCTTTCTTCTGTTCCTTCAGGAAGAACAATACGCTGTTTGTTTGCTTTAGCGCGCGCAATAATTTCTTGCATTAAGTCCATAGCGGAAGATCTGTTTTATAATATTATTAGTTAGATATCACGATAATCGGGTACAAAAGTAGGCAAAATGCAATATAGAGTTTGCAAAATCAGTAAAAGATTTACATGCAGACCTGTCAGTTTCAGAACATTTAACAATAATTTATTACTTCCTTCTCCCCTGACAAGATTTGTTGCAAATCCTCTGCCGTAACGTTCACTTCTATTTTACCATTATGGGCGACCGATATCTTCCCGCGTTCTTCCGAAACGATGACTACCAGTGCGTCCGTTTCGAGCGACATTCCCAGACCGGAACGATGGCGCAGCCCCATATCTTTCGGAAGATTGGCGTTCTGGGCGACCGGAAGAATACAGCCGGCAGCTTTAATTCGGTTGTCGGCTATAATCATGGCGCCATCATGCAAAGGGCTGTTTTTAAAGAAGATATTTTCGATCAGGCGGGCATTGACATCAGCGCCGAACATCTCACCTGTATGCTCATAAACGGTCAGATCCACATCTTGCTGAATACAGATCAGCGCCCCCGTCTTTTTCTTCGCCATATTCATGCAAGCCAGGACAACCGGGGCAATGAACTTCCCTTCGTTTTCCTTATCATGGCTCTTTTTGGAAAATATCTTTCCCAGAAATTTCCATCCCCTGTGCGAACCGAGCGCCACCAGGAAACGGCGTATCTCATCCTGAAACAAAATTACCAGCACGAGGAAACCGACACTGATAAACTTGTCGAGTATCGCTCCCATCAGACGCATCTCCAATACCTGGGAAACAAGAATCCAGACAATGATAAACGACACAACCCCACTAAAGATAGCCAGTGTACCGGAATTCCTCATCAATTTATATGTCTGGTACAGGAAGAAAGCAACCAATAAGACATCAATCAGGTCTTTTATTCCGAAATTCATCCACATAATATTAACAATTGAAAGTTGAATGTTGAACGTTGAAAGTTTTTGATACAAGTTTGACAGCTTCAACTGCGGCTTTTACGTCATGGACACGAAGAATATCCGCCCCATTCAACAAAGCGATCGTATTCAGGACCGTCGTTCCGTTCAAGCTGTCGGCAGGTGTTCCACCCAGGTATTTATAGATCATACTCTTGCGGGAAATACCGACGAGCAAAGGTAAAGCGAATTCCTTAAACTCGCACAGATGCCCCATTAACATATAATTCTGGTCTACCGTCTTACTGAAACCGAAACCGGGGTCCAGTATAATATCGTTCACTCCCAACAAACGGAGCTGTCGGACTTTCCGGGCAAAATAGAGCATGATCTCCTCCATCATATCTGCATAATCGGTATGTTGCTGCATCGTCCGGGGAGTTCCGCGCATGTGCATCATTATATAAGGTACATGCAAGCGGGCAACCGTCTCGAACATTCCGGCATCCAGTTCTCCTCCCGAAATATCATTGATTATCGCCACCCCATATTCTTCGACACAACGACGCGCCACATCCGCCCGGAAAGTATCGACAGAGAGGGTCACATCCGGATAATGCGTATTCAGTATCCTCAAGGCAAAAGCCAGACGTTTCATCTCCTCTTCCGGAGAAACCTCACTGGCATCGGGACGGGAAGAATAGCCTCCGAGGTCGATGATCTGTCCTCCCTCGGATAAAATGGCCTGTATACGTTCTTCAATTGCAGCCTCCGTCTGTTTCCGGCTGTCGGCATAAAAAGAATCGGGAGTAATATTCAGAATCCCCATTACCAAGGGAGTCTCGAGCGAGGTAAGTGTTCCTTTAATATTGAGCGTTTTATGTAACATCCTTATTTTTTCTTTCCGGCAAAGATAAAGGTAAATACATTAAATCACTACATTTGCGCAAAATAACTCTCATAGAAATTATAAAGGAAAAAAGACTATGACTATTCCTGAACTATATGAATTGTTTATACACAATCCGAAAGTGACAACCGACAGCCGTAACTGTCCTCGCGGTTCGATTTTCTTTGCCTTGAAAGGGGATAAATTCGACGGTAACCAATATGCGGAAAAGGCGCTGGCTTCCGGTTGCACGTATGCCGTAATCGACAATCCGGATTATTTTATCGGAGAACGTACGATCCTTGTAGACAACGTACTGACGACTTTGCAGCAATTGGCACACCGCCACCGTAAAGTGATCGGCTGTCCGATAATCGGTATAACCGGGACAAATGGAAAGACAACGACCAAAGAACTGTTAGCTTCCGTCTTGTCTACCAAATACGACCTTCTTTACACCGAAGGCAACCTGAACAACCATATCGGCGTACCTCTCACCTTGCTCCGCCTGACGCACGACCACGAAATGGCTGTGATCGAAATGGGCGCCAGCCATCCGGGCGACATCAAAGAGTTGGTCGACATCGCACAGCCGAACTACGGGATTATCACCAATGTCGGGCGTGCCCATCTGGAAGGCTTCGGTTCATTCGAGGGCGTGATCAAAACAAAAGGTGAGTTATACGACTATATGCGCCGCACGAAAGGCAAGATATTCATCAACCAGGACAACAAGTATCTGACAGATATCGCCAAGGGAATCGAGCAGGTCACATACGGTTCCGATGAGACGGCTTTTGCCTGGGGATGTGTAGCCAGCTGCAATCCTTACCTGACCTTCGAATGGAAACAGCAGGGCAAAATCCACACGGTGGAAACCCATCTGATCGGCAGCTACAATCTGGACAATGCCTTAGTTGCCGTTGCTGTAGGCCGTTTCTTCAAGATTCCGGCAGAACGCATCAGCCGTGCCATTGCCGCTTACCAACCCACCAACAACCGTTCGCAACTGAAAAAGACTGAAAACAACGAACTGATCATCGACGCTTACAACGCAAATCCGAGCAGCATGAAAGTCGCCTTGGATAATTTCGCCACAATGCCTGTCTCCCCCAAAGCTCTTATCTTAGGCGATATGCGCGAATTAGGTCCTACAAGCGACGAACTCCATACCGAAGTCGTCGCCCGGATCAAAGAAGGCAACTTCGACAAAGTATTCCTGTGCGGCGAACATTTCCAAAAAGCCGCCGGAAAAGATTTCACTACGTATGCCACAACAGAGGAACTGATCGAAGCCCTGCGCAAAAATCCCCTGAAAGGATATCATGTGTTGATAAAGGGATCACATGGGATGGCGTTGGAGAGGACGGTAGAAGTTTTATGACAGCAGGACTTTCATCCTACTGTCATAAAACACAAAAGATACAGACATTCGGCACAACTATCCGCTTAATTCAAATAATAATCGAATTACCTTCTCTTAATACATCCCTGACATTTCCGGCTGGAACATCTTTTATCTTTTCACCCTGTTTCCACGCCAAATACGAAGTGACTCCTGCCGCTTCTCCTATCTGATTCATATTAACCATCACTCTTATACCCGAATAAGCCACAACAGATGCATCTATCATTCTACCAGCAAGCATCACATTATCATATTTCTTAGGTATCAAAGAACGAAGAGGTACTTGATAGAATGTAGGATTCACTTCTGTTTTCTCCCTCCATCTTCCTACCTGATCCGGGAAACCCGGCCTGCTATAAATCTCCGTACCATCCAAATGCCTAAAGGTCAATCCCGGCTTATCTTGATGATGAAGATCAAAGACATAACTACCATTGGCTATGGCATCATCAAAACGCCGTCCATACAAAGCATCTTCATCACTTATTTGATAAAGGCATTCGACATGCCTTGTCTCCCGTACACCGATGTAAGAAGGCAAAGTCACCAAACGAGGGATATTCCCGTCCTTTCCATATTTCCTCATCATATCCATAATGGCGCGAATTTGCCTTCGCCCTTCCATTTCCGCCTTTGTCAAATTTCCGGCGTCTGAACAGTCCGCTCCATACACCCGGGTTCCGGCAAACATGAAAACATGAGTATTCGGCAGATATACTCCCCAAGCCGTTCCGGAAGGTATATTGAATTCCTGACCATGTTCTTTCAACACGCTTTCATATACCCCAAGATCCAATCCTTCCAAATGTGCACAAACCGTCGGAGGCTGTAACAGGTCGAATGTATAGGTTTTCAATCCCAAACGATAGCACAAGTCTCCATCACCGGTCGCATCTATAAAATATTTCGCTTTTATTATCCCTCTTCCCGATTTTCCGTCGACTATCACACCTGTCAAATTTCCATCACCGTCCAAATACGGTTCGGAGAACAATGTATGAAGATGGGGATGAATACCCGACTCCAGCACCAACTCATCCAATTCTATTTTGAGTTCCTGAGAATTGAGCCTATATGCCGAACTCGGATTCGGATTCCGCTCTACCGCATCGCGTTCGTCCAAACGATCTATGACCTCCTGAGTCAAGCCGGCAATGATCCGTTGCGTCTTTCCGACATCATACAACGAATGCCAAACATTCACCAACGAATTAGTCGCCACCCCTCCAAAAGCATTTTGCTTTTCAACAACAGCAACCGTTGCCCCTAAACGTGCCGCCCTCACCGCTGCAAACACACCTGTGCAACTGCCCCCGAGCACACATATATCCACATCATCGAATATCGGTAAATCAACCTTTGCTTCACCTTTCGCACAAGAAGACAAAACACCGGTCATACCCATTCCTATACAACCTTTCCATATATTATTCAGAAACTTTCTCCTCGAATGTGAACTCATTTCTATACCTTATTTAGAATTAAAAACTACAACGACTTTTCCAACAAGAGAATCAAACCTCCTCTGCCCATAATCTCGCAAGGTTTCTGTAAAGACAAACGACCTTTCCATTGCACCTCCCGGATCTCAGGCAACAGACAAGAAGAGGGTTTGAATCCAAGCAACTCTTCATCAAACGAAAGATGGGCAGTTTGAGGCAAATCCGTCCAATTTGCCAATACGACCAATGCCCTGTCATCTTTCACATAGGCTGTGGCAATTATACTTTCATTACCTGTTTTTACCGGACATCGTTCATCCCAATACCCTCTCAAGCGAGCGTCCTTCATCCCGAATTCATCCCAAAGTTTCCATAAAGGAACCGGATTCCCGCTCCACGGCAAACGCGGGAGCATCCCATACACCATCCCACGAAACACATTACGGGCATCCAAAGTTTCACTCATCAATCCAAAAGGAATACCGGACATCTCCACCAACCAAAAATCAGGAGTATTATAAAATCCGAATCCTTCACCTATCCAAGTACGATCCACGTAGGGCAACAACTCCAGATAGAGATGCAAAGAATTGGCATAACCGGCCCACTGGTTCATGTGGTTCCACGAATGCATGTCGATCAACCGCCGTTTTCCATCCGCATCCATGATGCGACGTGCACGCTGCATCGTCTGATGATCCAACGCACTATCATCTATGTAAATGCCGTCCAGCCCCAAATTCTTGATCATCCAATTCAAACCTTCCAAATAATAATTGTTCCAACGGGAATCCGGAGTCGTTATGACCGAAATATCCATATCGCCAGCATATTTCCCTTCCTTGAATGCATTATACCAGGCCGGAATAAAATGAGTTTTAAGATTCTTGTTCAACCATTCATGAGGACCGCTTCGATGAATCAAAGTACGGGTTTCCGGTCCAGGACCGTCATGAATCACCTCCGTTCCCAAGCTACGCAAAGCCCACAATTCAGGAACCTTCACTGTCAGTTCACGAGTGGTATAATACAGCCGGACATCCAGTTCTTTCTGATGAGCTTTCTCAATAAACTGTCTCAAATCAGGTATGGCATCATCATAATAAGGATAATTGATAAACGGATATATGTCTTTTTTATGATGGACATTTACCATATTGGCTCCAGCCTGCAAAGCTGCCGGAATATATCCGGCACTGACATCGCTATTGGAATGATAAAAATGCTTTTCTGTCAGTTCTTTCAAATTAAGCGGTTTAACAGGAGTCACCAACATATTAAAATTGTAATGTAAAGTTTCCCCCTTCTGCATCAGGCGTTCGCCACTGTATGCATTCAACAAGACACATCCGTTTTCTTCCGGAATAATGTCAATACCACCTTTATTTGAATTTCCCCAGGACTCCGGCAAATTTAATTTGCCTAAAGCATAATAAATATTGACCAATGGCCGGACATAATTTTCGTCCTTAAAGCAAAAGTTCAAACCTGCATTCACATTTCCCATCCATATCTTATCCTGATGATTATCCGTATTCCATCGCCAACGTATCAAAGAATCCGGTCTAAAACCACCTTTATGCCCCAATCCCATCATATACTTGGTGGCATAAGATGTATAAGGGACTTCCAAACGCATGTCTTTTACCTTCACATCATTCAAAGCCTTTACTTCTATCTTATAATTCACCAATCCGTCAAAACCAAAGCTCCCTGTACAAACCAGTTGAAAATTACTACTTCTACAATTGACTGTCCAACTGGCGGAAGCCCGATTCCGCTCCGTAACCCGTATCGATCCGTTTTTCCAATTTTCTTCACCCTGTTGCGTTTCTATGACAAATGTCATTTCCTTAGCCAACAAAGCATTACTAATTGAGTCAGACAACTGGTTATCAGTATCATAATGCGTAAAAATCGTTCGGGGCAACCCGGCGTCTGATAAAGTCATTGTTCCTCCCAACCAGGAAATGGAATGTTTTTCCATCCTAACCGGAATATAAGGAAATGTCGGTTCAGACTGATTCCCTATGGAAGAATCCAACCAACGCAAACGCGACTTTCTCCAACCTTGAGCATCCCCTTTGTCATCTACCATCCGGCCTTTTATTTGCAGTTCACAAGCGATCTTGACAGGCAGAGCATGGGCTGGTTGTATAAGAACAAATCCTTTATACACTCCTGACGCATCTGTCGGTATATCACCACCCATCCATAATGCTTGTACTGCTCCTTTATTCACATCCACTCGCTTTTTAAACGATTTCCCATACGTGTCCGTTCCTCCCAGATTAAAACAGCGGAATACAGAAGCGGGTATCTTATCTCCTTTTTCATTTTTCCAGTCGGAAAAAGAGACCGAAACATCAGAAAGTGTTTTATAAGGAGCAAATACCCCAACCTGCCAAGTATAGAACTCACCGGGACGGCAATCACCGCTCAATTTTGTCCGCAAAGCCGCCGGACGGTCAATCCAACGTTGAGGAATAGCATCCGTCATGCGAATGTCATGCATTCGGTCTTCCGTAAAACAGAAATAACCGGTAACCGGATTCTCTTGTATCAACATTTCCATCTCATCAGAAGAGACCACTTGACGCATCTCGCAATATTCCTCATTCTCCACCGTCCCCTGCCTCTCCAGATCATCAAAAGCATTCGTCACTCCCTCCTGCCCCTGTATCAGTCTCGGAAGAGACAGAAATAACCAAGCAACCAGATTCCATTTAAAATGTCTAAACATGATTATGATAAAAGTTCAAAAACGTTTCCTATACTTTCAAAAATATATTATGCTTATGAAGCCCCCATAATATTCCATAAATGATCAGTGCCGTCGATAACTTCATCAAACAAGCATACCAATCCCCTATATATTGTCCCAGGCCATAAAAAAGAGACCCTCCTATACAACTGAAATCAACCACGTTGGCCAACATATAAGCCACAATCGAATTCATACCATACACCTTCAACCATGATAAATATTTCTTATGTCCTTTATAATCAATCCAATAATAAAACAATCCCATCAAAAGGAAACAATAACCGCTACTGACCAAAACCATCGAACTCGTCCATATCTTTTTAATAACCGGCAATTGCAATCCCCACAGCCAACCTGAAACGACCATAACTGTACCGATGCCCAGCAGCCATTGCCATTTACGCTTTTGATCCATCTTGCCCTTTAATATTTGTCCGGCAAACACTCCCGTCAATACCGTCACTGCAAAATTAAGGCTACTCAATATCCAGGTATACCGGTAAACGTCAGAAAACACGACTTGCCCACTATCCATGACAGCTCCGTCACGAAAACGTCCCAAGACCATCCTATCTATCCATTCCGCCAAATTCGCCTCTTTCGTATAATCCCCTCCTCCATAACCATCAACGGATACGAACTGCATCACCAACCAATAAACAATCAACAGGCCGAATGCCGTCATGACCTGCACGGAGGGTCGCACATGAAGAAACAACAAGGCAGAAACCAAATAACCTGTCGCTATCGACTGCAACGTATTCGAATACAGATAGATCCTATTCGGATCCAATCCTAACAAGTTTCCCTGACACATCATCCCGAAAATCCAAAGCAAAAATACACGCTTGATTATACGCCGATAAACCGCCCACTTATCTGGAACATCTTTATAACGCGATAACGAAAACGGCATCGAAACACCTGCCATGAACATGAAAAGCGGCATAACCAAATCCCAAGGAGAAAACCCCTCCCACGCCACATGCGAAAAATTCCACAAGAAAGAATCATACCATGAAGTTGCAATAACCGGTCTCAACGAATGCAAGATTCCACACAAAGCCACAAGGCAAAACAAATCGAACCCCCGTAAAACATCAAGAGATTCCAAACGTTTATAATTCATATCCATAAATTTATATACTAATAAATTGGTTATCATTGGACGGCAATGAAGAAATTGCCGTCCAAAAGATCATATATCCACAAGATTACATGTAATCTGGGTCCTGAGACAAAACACCTTGTTGAATATCAATCTGTGTCTGCGGCAAAGGCCAATACCTTCTATTCACCGAATAAGATACTCCCTGCATGAAATCGCGGAATTTCGAATCACGCGCAATAAAGTCATTCAAAACTTCACTATCAATATTCCAACGTCTCAAATCAAAAAACCGATGTCCTTCCGTAGCAAATTCCAACTGGATCTCTGTTCTGACTGCTTTCCAAGCTTGTTCCTGAGAAGAAAAAGCAACATGACCTGCCGGATAAGGTTCCGTCTTATAATTAGCCGCCGGCTGCTCCCAATCAACAACCAACTCCGTGTCTTCCGCAAAATTAGTAGACAAGCAACGCCCCATTACCGGAGTACTCGTCTTTACCCGATTACGTATCATATTCACTAACTCGCGAGCCTTTTCCAAATCTCCATCGACTACAGCACATTCAGCTCTCCACAAAATCACATGAGAATAACGATATATTCTGTAATTTCGGTTATTATTAAAGCCATTCCATAATTGTTGATCCTTTGTCGCTTCGAAATGCATATACTTTTTTGTCATATAAGGACCTGCGAACGACTGGGAACGGATCCAATCCGCTCCCGGATGGATACCCCATCCAAGAAAATCAACACCTCGGCGAGAAACCGTCCAGTCCAAACGCAAGTCAACAGCCTTGTCACTCGGAGTATAATCCTCTGTACTGGATATCCCCATATCGCTTTTCAAAGTCGGTCTGTCAACTACATCCAAATAAGGTAAGCCTTCGGATGTAACCTGAAAAGCATCAACCAACGACTGGGAAGGTTGAAAAAAACCCCATCCTCCGGAAGCCGGACCTTTTTGATGCATACAAGGTCCCTGCATCCCCAACGTAATGGCACTCGAACCACTTGAAGAAGCTTGGAACTCAAAGATAGATTCTTCATTATTCTCCGTCCGTTCATCAAAGTTATCGAAGAAATTATCAACCAATCTAAACCGACCACTGTTAATAATCTGATCCAACAAAGTTTTCGCCTCCGCATACTCGCCTTGGAACAAATGAGCATGTGCCTTGGTCACCATCGCAGCATATTTGGTCGCACGCCCCGGTTCATTCGGAAACGATTCCGGCAGATTATCAATAGCAAACTGCAAATCTGTTTCGATCTCATCCCAGCCAGCATCTTTGTTGGGCGTATTTACCGGATCAAAATCAACCTCATATTGCGCTTTTATATATGGAATGTTCTTAAATACTTTATTTGCCTGAAAATGATACCACGCTCTTAAAAATTTTGCTTCACCTTCCACTTGTCTGGCACGTTCTTGTTTCAACGGATAACTACCACTTTGCGCACCATGAAGAAACTGTAATACCTGATTAGCGCGAGAAACTCCGTCATAACAAGAACGCCATCTTTCAGTTACACATTCGTTATCCGGCATCGTTGCGTATTGTTCGACTGCATTCATCGCCATATTATCGCCCGGTTCGGAACCTTTATAGGCCTCATCCGAAGCACAACTACCAAAAACCCAGTCTGCACCTAACGCACCTCCAAAGCGATCAATCCCATCTAAGTCAGCATAAGCACCGACCAATATAGCCTCAACCCCCTGTTCACTTTCCAAAGCAACCCCGGCAGTCGAAGCCGGAGGTTGTTTATCCAAAAAATCACTGCAAGAAGATGACAAAGCCATGCATCCCGTTAATAACCCTATTTTTATTGATACAACTATATTTTTCATAATTTATATCCAATTCTTTTAACAAATAAATCTACTAAAATCCTAAACTTACACCAAACAACACCTGTCTCGGAGTCGGCCATGAACCAGAATCGATACCTAAATTCTTCGCAGCGTCTATTCCGGTTCCTTTCATATTAATTTCCGGATCCAATCCCGAATACTTCGTCAACGTAAATACGTTAGAAACTTGAGCAAACACACGTAAATTAGTAATTCCGGGCTGTTTCAACAAACGAGCAAAATCATATCCCAACATCAAATTACGCAAACGTAAAAAAGAAGCGTCTTCGATAAACGCAGTAGAAGGAACCTGGCTTTCCGTATCATTCGACTCTGCTATCGGAAGTTTAGCCTTCGAATTATCCGACAGATAAGGACTGCCCCATGAATTATACAGACGATCATAACCGCGTCCTCCACTGAACAAAGAATAGTCTGTAAAGCGTTTCAGGAAATTCACAGCCTTGTTTCCATAGCTTCCATAGAACTGCCCGCTCAAATCAAATCCCTTATACTCGATCGTAAAGTTCAAACCACCGACAAATTTAGGATGAGGAGAACCGATATAGGTTCTGTCATATTCATTAATCACCCCGTCAGGAGTTCCGTCCGGCCCGCTAATATCCCGGTATTTATAATGTCCCGGCTTATTATAAGAGCCTTTACTACCGAAAGCCGTAGGCCAAGCAGCCGCCTCTTCCGCCGTCTGGAAAATGCCATCTACTACATAACCGTAAAATTCCGGAAACGAAGTGCCTTTTTCAGCACGTGTATAAAACTGGTTTTCAAAACTGCCTCCGTTCAATGTTTCATCTTCTTCTCCCGACAGATCCACAATCTCGTTTTTATAATGAGAGATGCTGGCATTCAGACTATACCGCAACTCATTACCTAAAGCCGTTCCGTTGTAACCGATTTCAAAGTCGATACCTTTGTTCTTCATTTTTCCAACATTCACATAAGGAGCCGAAATGTCACCCATGACCATCGGTATCGCTTTCGGAAAAAGCATATCTTTCGTATTACGTTTCCAGATATCCAATCCGACAGACAGATGTTCGAACAAAGTCGCGTCAAAACCGAAGTTGGACGTATGTGTCGTTTCCCATTTCACATTCATGTTTCCAAACGTCGTCTGATAAAAACCAAACTGTCCTTCCGTATTATTAGCTCCGGTTATATCATAATAAGAGCCCCAGTTATTCATACCGAACTGAGAGAAACTATTGTAGTTGCCGATTCGGTCATTACCCGTCACACCATATCCGCCACGGAGTTTCAGGGAAGTCAGCCAATTACGTGTCGACTTCATGAATTCTTCATTCGAAACGCGCCAACCCAAAGAAAATGCCGGGAATGTACCATATTTGTTATTTCCACCGAAACGGGAAGAACCGTCACGCCTGATCACACCTTCGAAAAGATATTTGTCATCATACGAATAATTCACCCGACCAAATACAGAGAACAAACTCCATTCGGAAATATTGCCATAGTTCGTTCTACCGGAAGAACCCGTATTCAGTTCGATATAAAGCGGATCCTTGAACATATAGTCGGAACGACTGGCTGTCACAAAAGTATAAATGTTGGCAATCGCTTCCGTACCGACCAAAATCGTGAAATCATGAGCATTGATCTGTTTCGAATAATCTGCCGTATTCGTCCAGTTCCACTGTTTCGTGTAAGATTCTTCACGAGTCAGTTGGTCTACAGAAGTTCTCTCTGCCCATCCGAGATCTACATAATCAATATTCTTATAATCTGTATACGAATAAACAAAACCGAAAAGAGATTTAAGATTCAATCCTGAAATCGGAGTAATCTTGACAAACGCATTTCCATTGGCAGCCATTGTCTTCCGCTTATCAAAACGGTCATTATACAACAATCCTACCGGATTCCTCGCATTACCGGTATCACCTCCGACTCTTGTTCCTGCAAAATTACCACCGATGTCATATACCGGAATAATCGGCTGCATACGATAAGCCTGTGAAATGATAGAACTCTGCGAATTGTCAACCATATTACCATACGTTTCCGAATAAGTCACACCCAGATTTTCACCGACCTGCAACCATTTCGTCACGTCTGAAACAATATTAGACTGCAAATTATAGCGATCCATTCCAGTCCATTTCAAAACACCTTCCTGTTTCAAATAACCGGACTGAAAAGCATAAATCGTATTTTCGCTACCTCCGCTTATATCGACCGACACGTCATGATACTGTGCCGTACGTTCGATCTCCTTCGCCCAATTCGTCCCCTGTTTGTTTGCTTTCGTGATCAAATAAGTATCTGTTCCATCTTGGTTGATCATCTTGTCGTCATACAGACTTTCATCCACATTCACCCCTCTGTTCGGAAAAATATAGTCCGGAATGTCCGGTGTCGCTCCTGAACCATACAAAGGATGAGAATAATTGGCAATACCTCCATTCTTGGCCTGTAACCAAAGCATTTCACCATATTCTTGGGTATTCAACATTTTATAATGGTTGGTATTCTGCACAAAACCGGAACGCAAATTGACAGAGATGTGTGCCTTCTGATTTTTCTTACCACTTTTCGTCGTAACGAGAATAACACCATTAGCTGCTCTTGTTCCGTAAATAGCCTGTGAAGCGGCATCTTTCAATATTGTGATTGTCTCGATATTGTTCGGGTTAACCTTTCCGTCAGGTACACCATCCACAATCCAGAGAGGACGACTGTCATTAATCGTACCGATACCACGAATCAAGATGGTAGGTTCCGCACCCGGCGTATTCGACTGTAGCGTGGTCACACCGGCTACATTTTTAAGAGCCTCACCGGCATTCGTGATCGCCAGTTTCTGGATTTCACCAGCCTTCACTGTAGAAACGGCCCCCGTTATCTCGCCGGCTTTACGAGTACCATAACCGACAACAACCACTTCGTTCAGCGCCTGGCTGTCTTCCGACATTACAACATTCAGTACATTGCCAGTCACAACATGCGTTTGCGATTCAAATCCGATATAAGAAATGACAACTGATGCATTCGGTTGAACTACCAAAGAGAAATGCCCGTCTTGATCCGTTATCGTCCCGTTTGTCGTACCTTTCTCCACAACATTCGCCCCGATGATCGGTTCACCATTATTATCACACACTTTCCCTTTCAATGGCTTGCGTGCCTGTTGTTTTTCTGATATTTTATGAACCAACGTTATATAATTATTCTCAAACCGCCAACCCACATTCGTATCACCAAACACATTATCCAAACAATCGGCGACTTTCAGTGATCCTTTCTTCAGTGAAACTATCTTATCTATATCGATATCCTGATTACGGAACACGACCAAATAATCGGTCTGCGCCTCGATCTCGCTTATCAATTGACGAATAGTCATACTGCTTTCCGTTATTTTAACCTTTGCATCTTGT
Source organism: uncultured Parabacteroides sp. (assembly GCA_910577325.1). Lineage (GTDB taxonomy): Bacteria > Bacteroidota > Bacteroidia > Bacteroidales > Tannerellaceae > Parabacteroides. The sequence goes on along the minus strand of CAJTMR010000041.1, from coordinate 2,051 downwards.
GCTCCTGCACCGACAGCCATCAGCTGGCACACACATACAAACAAAAGGAAAAATGATATTTTCATAATCCTAAAAAAGTATTTAATGCTATTATTATGTGTAATAAAAGGCCACAACAAAGTTTTTCTTTTCATATCTTTGTTCCATATTTTAAAGTGAATACTAAAAATTTACGACTTGTGTTTGCTTTAACTCCGGCGGCAGTTGTTGGTAGCTTCTGCCGCTTTTGTTTTCTTTTTTACTGTTCCGTCCCCATAGGCTTATCTGTTTTTATGTTTACATGATATTATTTCAAGGTCACCCTATTCCGCTCGGTATCTTTCTCCACTTTGAATTTCCGGATTTGCTGTAATACGCGGAAAACATCGTCCAAGCTGTCGCGCTGCCGGAACTTTCCGGTATACGTACCTTTGAACAAAGACGTGTCTTCCACCGCAATCTTCACATCATAATAAAGTTCCAGCTTTTTCAAGATATCAATCAAAGGTTCATTTTCAAACGCATAGATGCCATCTCTCCATAAAAAACGGTCTTTCAGGCGGATCGGCTCCACTTTCATCCTGCCATTCGAAACCGTCACCTGCTGATCCGGTTCCAAAGTGATCCCGTCAGATTCCTTTTCCCGGAAAAAAACACGTACGGAACCGTCCAACAAACTGGTTTGTACATAGCCGGTCTCAGGATAGCCGCACACGTTAAACCGGGTTCCCAACACTCTTATATCGACATCATGCGTAGATACGATAAAAGGGCGGGAAGGATCTTTCGCCACTTTGAAGAAAGCCTCTCCTTCTATCGAGACTTTCCTGACATCGCCGGTAAAACGAGCCGGATAAACCAACTTCGACTTCGCATTCAGCCAGACTTCCGTCCCGTCTTGCAAGACCAGTCGTGCCCGTTGTCCGGCAGGAGTGTACAAAGTGTTCGTCACATCCGCTGATAAAAGATCCGTCTGCTCCGGCCGTACATACCAATATGTCAATAAACTTGCAGAAACGACTAAGACCAGCATAGCAGCCGCATATCCGATCCGGCGTGTCCAGCGCTTCCGCATCACGGCATGTTGCTTTTGCAAAATAAAGCGGTCGTATTTTTGTTTGCCGGCAGCTTTATCCTGTAGCTGACGTCCCAAATTCAACAAGGCATATAGATTTTGATATTCCGCAAATTCTTTCTTGAGTTCTTCGCTCGCCTCGACATCACGCAGCAAGGATAGTCGCTCTTCGGTCGAAAGTTCCTCAACAAAGTATTTATGTATCCGTTGGTCCATATTTTCCGTTTTTGTTCTTAATAAACGGATCAGGAAGCCAAAACCCCCAAGAGGATAAACGGATTTTTTTAATTAGCAAGCAAAAAGAGCAACAAAGGGAGATAGTCTTTCAATTCGTTCTTAATTTTCTTATAGGCGATCGCCATTTGGTTTTCAACGGTTTTAAGGGAAATATTCAATTCGACTGCTATGTCTTTCTGTTTTTTACCCTCTATTTTACTTTTGATAAAGATTTCCCGGCATTTCTCCGGCAGCGAGTCTATCACTTCGGTAATAATCCGTTCGATATCCTGTTCGGAGAGCATGGACTGATCGAATAATTCCAAAGAGGCAAGTTTCATCCGCAAAGTAGCCTGATATTCTTCCTGCATCAAGTTGACAGCCTCCTTGACAACAATGCGGTGGCGCAAGAGGTCGATACAACGGTTCTTGATCGAGGTAAAGAGCAGGGCGACCAGATTCACATCATAGGCCAAGATCTCTTTCTTTTCCCACAGTTCGGTAAAAACGTCCTGGACGATATTTTCCGCGTCTTCTTCTGACACAACATATTCCAGAGCGAAATATTTCATCCGGGAAAACCACGAGACATATATTTCTTCAAAATGGCCGGATAGTATTTTCTTTTCCTCCTGCATCATCCTTGTAATTGCGCTATTTGCAGGGTACAAATATACTAAAAGGTATTAGTTAGACAAGAAACCGTTAAGTTTTGGTCACTTCCCTTACACGGCTCTTTCATTTAGGATTTCGCAGCTCGTTCAAAAATGTTGTTATTTTA
>CAJTMR010000040.1 GCA_910577325.1 uncultured Parabacteroides sp. | reverse complement strand
CTCAATTCTATCACTATATCTTTCCGCATTTCACTTTTTTGTAGTAACTTTGCAGTGACAATTAGTAAGGAATGAGTCTATGAGAACAGTTATCAGGTGTGCCTTCTGGCTGTTAAGCCTGTTCTTAATGTCCGAAATCCAGGCCGTCACTCCACAGAAAGAATCTCTAAAATTGGGGGCTGAACGTACGGACGTCGTTACCCGTCTGTTGAAAGACAAACAGGTCGGATTAGTCGTGAATCAAACCTCCATCCTCGAAAAAAAGCAGAAGCATTTGCTGGACGCCTTATTGGAAGAGGGTATCAACGTAAAGAAAGTGTTCGCTCCCGAACATGGTTTCCGAGGAACGGCCGATGCAGGTGCAGAGATCAAAGACAGCCGTGACGTGAAAACAGGAATTCCCATTATTTCCCTCTACGGGAAAAACAAGAAGCCGACAGCCCAGCAACTCACCGGTCTGGACGTGGTCGTATTCGACATCCAGGATGTCGGTGCCCGTTTCTATACCTACATCAGCACCATGCACTATGTGATGGAAGCCTGCGCCGGGAGCGGTGTCGAATTTGTCGTCCTGGATCGTCCCAACCCGAACGATTTCATCGATGGACCCGTCCGCCAAAAAGGATTCGAATCGTTTGTCGGCATGGACCCGTTGCCCGTACTACACGGTCTGACGGTCGGCGAACTGGCTTGGATGATCAACAAGGAAGGCTGGCTGAAAAGCACACCCGACACTTGCAAGTTACATATCGTCAAAATGGAAAACTGGAGTCACGGCGACCCATACTGGTTGCCGGTAAAGCCATCTCCCAACCTGCCTAACGACCAGTCGATCCGCCTATATCCTTCGCTCTGTTTTTTCGAAGGGACCAATATCAGTGTCGGGCGCGGGACCTATTATCCATTCCAGATACTGGGAGCACCTGATCCCAAGTATGGCAACTTCACCTTTACTCCGACCTCGCTACCCGGTTTCGACACGAAACCGCTACATAAAGACAAAGAATGCTACGGCACAGACCTGCGCGAATATCCATTCACCGGAGGGCTGACGCTCAAATTCCTCCTCGATTTCTATGATAAAGCAGGTAACGAACAGGCTTTTTTCTTCACCCGTCCGCAATGGTTCGACCTGCTTGCCGGGACAAAAGAGTTGCGTTTCCAGATTGTCCGTGGCTTAAAGGAAGACGAAATACGCGCAAGTTGGCAACCGGCTTTAAACGAATACAAGAAGATACGGAAGAAATACTTATTATACCCCGATTATCGTTAAAGAGATAAAACTATAAAAACAGAGACGCACAGTCGTGCGTCTCTACATTCAAAAACATTCCACAATGAAAAATCACTTCCTTTCGATTATCATCAGTCTGGCATTGTCCGTGCCATAAAAAACAATTCTGTCGACAGGTTTCACCTCTCCCTCCGCTTCAAAACGAACAACTTTATCCAAAACTTGCAACAGTTCGCGCTCACCGCTCATATCCGGACAAGCCATACGTGTTGTCGCAACCTGCGGGAATTTAATAATATGCTTGCGGGAATCACTGTATTCGATCTTCCCCATCATCCGATTACATCCGGCTTTTCCGGAAAGGGTCTGGCGGGCAACATCAAACTCGATACTCTGGTTCGTCTCGGCAGGATTCATCGCCTTACCATTCAACTCAACAATGTTCCAACCACCATCCAAATCTGAGAAGGTCGCTTCCACACCTTTTTTCGCTTTACAGGATGCCAAGAGGCCAATACCCAATACCGCCAAGCAAAGATACATGTACTTCTTCATCGCCGCGGGTTAGTTTTTTGACAAAACCAGCAAGACATTGCCGCCAGCATCAACCAACAACATCTCATTTGCGGACTGGCCGGCCTTCACACCTTTCACGTTTCCCATCGCTTTCAAGATCGCATCTTCAGTCTCCATATCCGGACAAGCCATCATCGTTGTGGCAGCAGGATGAATCGTTATGCCAGAAACGTCATGTTCGTCCAGTAAGACAGTCGAATTGAAAATATTACATCCTGCGTTACCGTGGACTTTATTATCTTTCATGTCAAATTCAATATGAGGCAATCCTTCTTTCTGGATCTTTTCCCCTTTTACTTCCACAATATTCCATTTACCTTCCAACTTCTTTGCATCTGTTTTGGCTTCAGAACAAGAAAACAACATCCCGACAAAAGCAGGAACCATCAAAAATGTCAAAATAACTTTTTTCATCTTTTACTTTTCATTTATAATTATCACTCGTAAGGATAAGACGTCGAATCACAGCAAAAAGTTCCCGCAAGAGCGATTATTTAACCTTTCTTAATAAAGAAATATCCATTCACCACTGATATTTGGAATTTTATAGCTTCGACACCTCCTGCAAAAAACAGATACAGGGTATTGTTTTCTATCACTACAACATTACTTCCCTATCACGGGCGGATCGGAACCCCCTGATTATTATATGTAACAGGGCATAAAAGTACCTCTAACACGGCAGATAAACATCCCCGCATCCCCGCAAAGGTCTTGCCCAGACCCGGGTCTGCACCTCTCCCGCACCCGGGTCTCCGTGGTACTCACACCCGGGTCTCAAGCGTCTTTACAAGCTGTTTTTGACAAAAGAAAAGCCTGTCTTGATGAAAAAAGAAGCCGTTTTAACATATTTCGCACCTGTTTCCGGACGGTCCCTGTTTTCATCGTATAATTGACACACAGGATGTTATCGTTTTTAACTATGATAGGTGTGATAGATGAATGATAGTTCAAAATGGCAACTATCATTCCATAACATATTGGTTTGAAACAATATACATACGGATATGATAGTATGATAGTGATTTTGCAAAAACATTATATGGTTAGTCCGTATCGGTGGCGAAAGCAGATGGGCGCTTTATGATTTTGGTACGGTTGCCCTGTCGTAGTTTCCCTTGATTCTGGATGATTACGGATTAATTCGTATATTTGTTGCAATGTATAAAAAGACAACAGGATCGGAAAAAGAATGAACAAAAACATAGCCTTATATTTGTTATTCGTAGGACTACTCACTTGTTTTTCCTGCGCATATACGAAACAACAAACCGAAGAAGAAGGAGTCGACAGCGAATGGCTGGACAGTCTGCAACACGTATATCAATACGGCATCTGCATCGACTCGTTGGACGTGACGGAATACAAGATGAAAAACGGTGACAACCCCTCCTCTATCTTTTCCGCCCTCGGTTTCTCCGCCTTGAAAGCGGATAGCATCACGAAAGCCTCCATCAATATCTTGGACCCGACCAAACTCCGCGCGGGTATGAACTATTATACATTTACAACCCAAGACAGTGTAGCCGATATCCGTTATATCGCCTTTGCCAAATCACTTGTCGACTATGCCGTCATCGACCTGACAAGCGATTCGCTCCTGGCATACGAATTCAACAAACCCATTGTCATCAAACGCCATTACACGGAAGGTACGATCAATTCTTCTCTTTGGAACGTGATCAAGGCAAGCGGGGCGGACCCGTTGCTGGCAATCAAGATTTCGGATGTATATGCTTGGCAAATCGACTTCTTCGACGTGAAGGAAGGGGATTCGTTCCGGGTACTGTATGACGTCGCTTACATAGACGACACGACAGCTCTGAATATCACCTCTATCGAAGGAGCCGTCTTCACACATCAGGGAAAAGATTTTATCGCCATACCGTTTGCCCAAGATAGCGTCACCGAATATTTCGACCTCGAAGGAAACAGCCTTCGGAAGGCTTTCCTGAAAGCTCCGCTGGATTTCTTCCGCATCACTTCGCGTTTCACAAACGCCCGCTTCCATCCGATCCTGAAACGCTACCGGGCACATCATGGGGTGGACTACGCGGCTCCGGCTGGAACCGAGGTCAAAAGTATCGGAGCCGGAACCATCATCGCCAAAGGCTATATGGGTGGCGGAGGCCATACGTTGAAAGTGAAACATAACTCCGTATATACGACTTCCTACATGCACCTGAGCAAATATGCCAAAGGCATACAAGTCGGCAGCCATGTACAGCAAGGGCAGGTAATCGGATACGTCGGTTCGACAGGCCTTTCAACAGGCCCTCACCTCGACTTTCGGGTTTACAAGAACGGGCAACCGATCAACCCTTTACAAATGGAAGCACCTCCTTCCTTGCCGGTCAAACCTAATCTGCGCGACAGTTTCGCTATCGTGAAACAGAGAGTATTGGCAGAATTGGACAGCATGAAAATTATGAACAACTTATAATATATGAGCACTATGAAGTTTTTAGGAAATATCATCTGGCTTATCTGCGGCGGATTGATTACCGCAGTGGAATATCTGATATCCAGCTTGCTGCTGATGGTGACAATAATCGGCATACCTTTCGGGTTGCAGACATTAAAATTGGGAATGCTCGCCCTTTGGCCTTTCGGCAGCCAAGTAACGGACAAGGGGAATTCCGGCGGTTGCCTATGCTTGGTCATGAACGTGATCTGGATCTTCTTCGGCGGCTTCTGGATCTGCCTGACACACCTGTTTTTCGGGTTGCTGCTATGTATCACGATTATCGGTATTCCTTTCGGCCGACAGCATTTCAAGATGTCAGCATTGGCTCTCACGCCTTTCGGAAAGAATATCGTCTAAAAGAAAAAGTTCAATCTATCACCGGATAATCCTGTCGTGCCTCTGCACGAGTGCAAGCGTTGAAATGCCACCATTCGTAGGGAATGGAACGGAATCCGGCTTTTCGCATAAGCCGTCGCAGCAGACGGCGGTTTTCGTATTCGCCACGGGTAATCAGCCCGTTCTTCAACAATGCCTCTTCGTCATAGGTATGCGCCTCTTCGCCGAAATAATCGAAAGGAGTCCCCATAGGAAGAGGCATTCCTCTTTCGTCGAGAATCGTCAGATCGACAGCCAGCCCGTAGTTATGCAGGCCGCCTCCGTTTGCCGGATTGCCGACATAGTTCGTTTTATCCGTTCCACGGACAAGCGCCCACATTTTTCTTTGTACCGACATGGGACGGGCGGCGTCATAGATCATAAAGCGCCATTGGGGATGTTCCCGTTTCAACAACCGATGAGCGGCAAGCAATTTGCCGGCCGCATCGGGATGCAACCAAGCACGTGTCATACCGGAATAAACAGCTTGCCCGAGAAAATTATTCTCCGTCGCATATACCAACTCTATCCGCAACGTCGTATCCATAGAAGAGACATCCACCAAATCCAGCTTCGCCATATATCCGTCCAAACTCTGCCCCTGACAAAAAACAGAGAAAAGAAAAGATAATATGAGGCAGATATATCGGCGCATCATTCAATCAATCGAAATCTGTTCCACCTCCACCGGATAACTCAGGAAAACCGAGGCAGCATCAGAAAACTTGGTAGCGGATTCGGTAGTCAGGAAGCGGCAGTTCCCCTGCTTTGTCAAACGGATATCCATCTCGGGATGACGATACAGGTAGTCAGCCAAACTCACAGCCACATATTCCCCTTGAGAAAACAGAGTGATCCCTGCTGGCAAGAACGCTTTGATCTTTTCGATCAGTAACGGATAATGCGTACAACCCAAGACCAGTGTATCGATCTCCGGATCAGCAGCCAAAATATGCTCAATATGCTTTCGCACAAAATAATCCGCTCCGGGCGAATCATACTCATTATTCTCGACCAGCGGAACCCACATCGGACAAGCTTCACCCGTCACCTCCATATACGGAAACATTTTCTTTATTTCCAACGAATAGGAACCGGAGGTGATAGTGCCGGTCGTCCCCAAAATACCAACATGCTTACTTTTGCTGATCTTATCCATCAGCTCCACTGTCGGACGGATCACGCCCAACACCCGGCGACCAGAATCCCACAGAGGCAAGTCCTGCTGCTGGATCGTACGCAACGCCTTTGCCGATGCCGTATTGCAAGCCAGGATGACAAGCTGGCATCCTTGATTGAAAAGAGTCTCCACAGCCTGCCTCGTAAAACGATACACGACCTCAAACGAACGCGGTCCGTAGGGAGCACGAGCGTTATCGCCCAAATAAATATAATCATAACCCGGCATCGCTTCTCTGATCTTATCAAAGATGGTAAGCCCTCCGTAACCGGAGTCAAAGATGCCAATCGGACCTCGTACTGATGATAACATAGGAGAAATGGTATTTTATGATTCAGGCACGGACCACACGGGAAACACGGAAAAAAATCCGTGAAAGTCCGTGTAATCCGTGCCTGTAAAAGAAAATAGCGAGGATAAACCTCCCCGCTATTTATAATTACTAATTTATTAGTTAATACCCAACTTAGCTTTTACGAACGGAGTCGCGTCAACCGCAGCGTTCCCCTGATAAAGGACGACCTGCGGGTCCAGAATGTAAGTGTAGCCTTTTTCGTCACCGACAGCTTTGATGGCATTCTTCAACTTTTCCTGGATCGGAGTGAACAACTCACCCTGCTTCTTCTGAAAATCCTGCTGGGAAATCTGAATGAAGTTCTGTGTACGTTGTTCCATATCCTGCAATTCCTGCATTCTTCTCATTTTGATATTTTCCGTCAATGAATCCTGCTGGGCGATATAATCGGAATATTTCTTCTTATATTCATCTTCCATGACCTGCATTTCACTTCTATACTTAGCTTCCATATCCGCCATCTGCTTCTGCATATCGGCAAATTCCGGCATAGCCTGAATCACATCTTGCGTATTAACGGTCGCAATCTTGGATTCCTGAGCAAAAACACCCAACGGGAGCATCATCAACAAAAAAATAATCAGTTTCTTCATTTTTCTATAAAATATTACTTGTTATTAATCTTATTCTTTAACCGCTTCATTAAAGCGCACAAATGTAAGCATTTATTTTGAATATCCTAACTTTATCAGGACTTCATTGCTTATATCGATCTTCGGAGAAGCAAAAATGATATTCATCGACGATGCCCGGTCCATGACCATCTGATAACCTTTGTCTTCCGAGATTTCCTTCACGGCATTGTAAATCTCATCCTGTATCGGTTTCATCAGACTTTCACGCTTCTTGAACAACTCGCCCTCGGGACCGAAATACTTGCGTTTCAAATCCTGTGCCTCCTGTTCTTTCCGAACGATCGCTTCTTCACGTTTCGATTTCATCTCGGCTGACAAGAATACAAGATCACTCTGGTAAGTCTTGTACATGTTCTGCGCTTCCTGCTGGAGTGCATCCACTTCGTTCTGCCATTTCTTGGAAACCTGACTCAACTGCTCATTCGTCATTTCATAAGCCGGAATATTTTTCAATATATATTCCATATCTATCAATGCAAACTTTTGTGCGTGCCCTGCAAACGAGCAGAGAAACAACAGACAGCTTAAGGCAATAATCTTTTTCATACACATGTCATTTATTGTTATACCTTCTGACTGCAAAGATAAGAGAATTGAAAATTGAAAGCTGAAAATTGAAAATTAATAAGATACAATTAACAATTTAACAGACTTGGGATAACTTCGCAAGAAAAGCCCGAACACAAAAAGAGGCAACCGGATTTGTTTCCAGCTGCCTCTTTTATTCAATTGTCAATTTCCTAAAACTCCTGTCCGATAATGAAGTGGAAGTTACTGCCACCTCTCTGGGAACTTCCGTCGGGACGATCGAAACCGTAAGCCCAGTCGATACCCATCAAACCTATCATCGGGAGGAAGATGCGGACACCGACACCGGCCGAACGCTTCAACTGGAACGGGTTGAAATCTTTCAAATCTCTCCAGGCGTTACCCGCTTCGACAAATACCAGACCATAGATCGTCGAAGAGGGTTCCAACAAGAACGGATAGCGCAACTCCATCGACAAGCGAGAGTAAGCATACCCATACGAATTGTACCCGCCGTTACCGGCAATACTACCATTTTCATACCCTCTCAAACCGATCGTTTCGGTTGCATAAGTACTGGAATATCCACTCATACCGTCACCTCCCATATAGAACGTTTCGAACGGCGATTTCTTATACTTGTTATAAGAGCCAAGGAATCCGTATTCGATACGTGACATCAACACCGGCGTACGTTTCACTGTTATCGGAGCCAGCGGGGAGAAGATCTTCGCCTTGAATTTCCATTTATGATATTCGATCATGCGGAACTTGGCTTCGTCCTGGTCGCTCATCTTCTTGTAATCCTTGCCGTCCCACAATGACCAAGGCGGAGTGGCGGCAACCGAGAACATGAACTGAGAACCTTTACGTGTGTACAGCGGGTTATCGATAGAGTTACGCTGCAAGTTCAATTCCAAGTTGATGTTATGACAGTTTCCGTTATTTACCAAGAAATAATCCCAGTCTTTCATCATATACATCTGATAGTTCAGAGTCGCCATAAACTGGAAATAGTCATCCGGCCAGTTCAAACGCTTACCATAACCGGCAGAAAGCCCGAACATCATGATCGACTTATCCGGATCGTAGGCCAGCTCATAGTTACCGTAATTGCCATAACCGTAGCCGTAGCCATATCCGTAACCGTAGCCACCGTAGCCGCCGTAATAAGGGTAGCCGCCGTAACCGTAATACGGGTTATAACCATAGCTGTTATTGGAGATATAATTGCTACTGATATCCGTCTGTTTGGAGAAATAGGCACTCACGGACAATGTATTCGGGCGTTTGCCTCCGAACCACGGGTCCATAAATGAAATGCTGTATGCCTGGTAGTAGCGTCCGTTTGTCTGGCCGCTCAACGTCAGCGTCTGTCCCTCACCCTGCGGAATAATCCCTTTATATGTACTCGGATTCAGCAGATTCTTCATGGAGAAATTCGTAAACTTCAGACTCAACTTACCGATCACACCTGTCTGTCCCCAACCGGCAGAGAACTCGATCTGGTCGTTAGCCTTGGACACAAGGTTATACTGGATATCCACCGTTCCATTATCAGGATCGGGTATCGGTTGCGGGACCAGGTTTTCCGGGTCGAAATGTCCCATCTGTGCGATTTCACGGGTTGAACGCATCAAATCTTCACGGCTGAACAACATACCCGGTTTCGTACGGAGTTCACGACGGACGATATCTTCATACAAACGGTCGTTACCATTGATGATAACCCGATTGATCGTTGCCTGGGGGCCTTCCTGAATACGAATTTCCAAAGAGATGGAGTCGTTATCGACATCCACTTCCACAGGATCCGCACCGAAAAAGATATAACCGTTATTATAATAAAGGTTGGAAACGGCATCATCATCCGTAGTCAACCGTTCATTCAATTTCTTCTGGTTGTAGACATCGCCCGGCTTCATGTTCAGATAAGCCATCAACTGTTCCGTCGGATATTTCGTATTACCTACAAAGTTGATATCCTTCAGGTAATATTTGTCTCCTTCTTCCACTTTGAGGAAGATATCCACCCGCTTTTCGTTATAATTCGTGACGCTGTCTTCCACGAGAACGGCATCACGGTATCCTTTCTCGTTATATTTGGCGATGATGTTATTCTTGTCATTCTCATATTCCTCAGTCGTAAATTTTTTCGTACTGAAAGCTTCCAAAATACTGCTCTTCCAGTCGTTAGACAGGCTGAATTTCTCGTTCGTCTTCTTCATCGCCTTCTTCAAGTCGCGATCTGTCAACGCATGGTTCCCTTCAAAATAGATTTTATGAATCTTGGTCTTTTCGTTCTTGTTGATATTGATATCCACGATCACTTCGCCTTCATGCGCAAGATCATCCTTCTGCAGGATTTCGACATCCACGTTCTTAAAGCCCTTTCCGTCGAAAAACTTCTTGATCAGCATGGTCGCACGGTCAATCAGGTTGGGAGTCACCTGGTATCCTTTGCGCAAACCCAAACGGGCTTCCAGATCCTCACGTTCCCCTTTCTTGATGCCATGATAGTTGACTTCCGAAATACGCGGACGTTGTTTCAGTTGGATTTCCAACCAGACCTGATCTCCCTCGATCTTAGTCGCCAGAATCTTTACATCCGAGAATAGCCCATGTTTCCAAAAACGCTTTACTGCATCTGTAATCGCTCCGCCCGGCTCAGGTATCGTAACCTCATCCCCTACCGACAAGCCGGAAAAGCCTATTAACACGAAATCATCATAATCCTTAATCCCCGTCACCTTGATATCTGCAATTTTATACTTTTTGGGAAGTGACGAATAAGAAATGACCGGTACTTCTGCCGGCTCTTCAACCTTGGTAGTGTCAGTTTCCTGAGCAAAAGCCCCGAAGGCAAATCCCAGAAACATGAAAAACAGCACTATTCTTTTGTACATATAACAGCTATTGTTTATAAGATTAATTGCTCGCTTGTCTTACCGAAACGCCGTTCACGCTGCTGGTAATACAATATAGCTCCATACAACTCTTCCTCTCTAAAATCCGGCCAATACACATCGGTAAAGAAGAATTCGGCATACGACAACTGCCAAAGCAGGAAGTTGCTGACGCGTTGTTCTCCTCCGGTACGGATCAACAAATCCGGATCGGGAATACCTTTGGTTGTCAGGTGATCCGAGACGACAGCCTCGGTTATATCGTTGGGGGTTATTTTCTTCTCCACGGCCTCCATCGCCAAGCGTTTCACAGCTTCGGTTATTTCCCAACGGGACGAATAACTCAAAGCCAATATGAGCGTAACACCCGTATTGGCCGAGGTCTGTTTGATGCAATCCTGCAAGGTGGCGTATGCTTCTGCCGGCAAACGGTCCAGATTCCCGATCGCCATCAGGCGGACGTTATTTTTCATCAGGTCGGTAGTCTCGCGATGGATCGCTGCGACCAGCAAACTCATCAATGCCTGAACCTCCGCCTCCGGACGATTCCAGTTTTCCGTCGAAAACGTGTACATCGTCAGATATTTCAACCCCACAGTTGTAGCTGCTTCCACGACTTTACGGACAGAGACAACGCCCTCCTGGTGTCCGCAGGTCCGGTCTTTCCCCTTCGCTTTGGCCCAACGTCCGTTGCCATCCATAATAATCGCCACATGCTGCGGCAATCTATTTTTATCTATTTGTTCAATCAGCGACATAGTGCTTTCATCTATAACTACTGTATATTATCTATATTCCTCGCGTTGTTGCAGGTCCTGCATCGCGGACCGAAATCCCAGGAAACCGTAAACAACAAAAAAGAATACCAATCTTTATTCTTCAAAAAACTACCTTTCATATGGTAAGGGTCATCCAGAAACGCATTGCCGCCATCCGTCACGTCCAGACCATCGCCAAACAGCTTACGGAACGAGAACTCGCATCCCAGGTTGATCCTGTTCTTAATCTTATATTTCAAACCCACACCGAGCGGAATGTTCGGACCGGCAAAAGTCTTCCCGTTGCCCGGCGCCACCGTCACCCCCAATCCCATAAAAACATAGGGAGTGAAACGTCTTGCGTTTGAATACGCAAATTTATCACTGTACGGAAAGAAATTGAACTCCATCTGTCCGCCCAGTTCGACCAGGCTCCGGCTGAAAGAACCCTGTGCGTGATCCGGAAAAACATTCTCCAGCCCTTCCGTCGTACCTGAAACCTGCCCCCACATCAAGTTGCCTTTGAAAGCCCACCTGAAATTGGCATTATATCGGAAAACAGCCCCGAATGCGGGATTCAACCCCTTGAAAAAAGCATTCTTGTTGACATCGCCCATATAAAAGGCTCCGCCGGCCATTCCTCCGATCTCGTATTTATATTCTTGTGCGTGAAGACCGGTCATGCAACCGGCCAAAAGGATCAATATGAGTATGCGTTGAAAGAAAGTTGAAGTCATAATCATTTGCTGTTATAATCTATACCTTCTCTTCTAACGCCGAATATCTCATAAAATTATATGGTCCTCCACGAACTTTACTTTACGCTTAAAAACCCAAACGGTTAATACGACCGCGCCAGATTTGATTCAACACATTCGAACGGTTGGTTTCTTTTCCGCCGAAAAGATACATATAATTGTTCTTGTCCACATGAATAGAAGAGAACCCTCTTGGCTTGAATCCCTGCGGCATCACAACCAAGGTATCCGATATGCTCCAGTTCACCCCACCGTCACGTGACAGATAAATAGCCGAAGAAGCCTTGCCAGCTTCATTGATTCCGCTCAACATAAACATCTTATCGTCATATTCCACAACAGCAACCCCTTCCTGCTTATCAAAAGGAGCCACTTCGTCATCCGTCAGTTTCGCCCAGATTCTTCCGTCTTCCGTAGACCAAGCCGTATTCGTAAGTTTATTATCCTTATCTCTTCCGGCAACCACTAACAAGCGGGCACGGAACATTGAATTGTAGGAAAGACTACCGAAACCCGTCAAGGGGAAGCCTTCGTTCAATAGAGAACCTTCGCTCCACTCCATCGTACTATTCATACAACCGTAAACCAGCGTGCCGTTTTTATCGAGAACCGCACTAAGCGCAGACGGCTGTTTACCGGCTCCCGTAAAGTCATCCTTCACGTCGATAGTGCCTAAAAGCGCTTTTATCACCGGCGCGTTTTCAACAAGCGCCCAATCCTGCCCATCAGCAGAGCGATAAAGAGCGCCTTTCGTCGTTACGGCGTAGAACGCATCCTCATAAGCAGTAAGCTGGGACAGACGGACTTCTCCGGCAGGAAGACCCGCTACCGTCAACTTCGTCCAGTTCTTGCCGTCCGCGACAGCCGATCGGTACAACCGGTAGCCTTCGCTTGCATTTACAGGTTGCGTATACATATAATAGGACTCGTCATTATCCTCACCGAAAACAACGACTTTTTCTTCCTTAACCGCACCGTCCGCAATGCCTTCTTTGTAAATTCCCCAAACCATTGAATCCGGAACGACCTGATGGATATTGACTTGTGCAAGATATGCCTTGGTGGTTTCACCATCCCACAGTGTATTGACAAACTTCACAGGCTTCGAAAAGTCCAAAGAATCTTCCAAGTTCCAATAAATAGTATCTCCGGTCGCTTCTTGCATCACTTGGCAAGTATATACTGTCGAAGCCAACTTCACCGTACAGATCACTTTCTCATCCAACTTCGTACCATAAGGCATAGAGTCGATATTGAATATCTTCCCGGTTACCTGGTCAATCGTAAAAACGACATTCTTCAACTCCGGGATAGAATCATTCGACAAAGAAAAAGATAGAATCTGACAATCTCTACTCGGCTCATATTGCATATCATCCGAACCCAGGCAAGACGACAATAACAGAGCACAACATCCGGTTATAAACAGTACTATTCTATTTTTCATCAAAAATAAGTTTGTTGCATATAAAGCCACAAAAGTAGAAACATTTTTTGCTTTATACCTCATATAGGGGAATATTTATAATATTTTAGTGTCGTTACGAATTATAAAGTTCATTTTAAACCTTTTGTTTCCAGGTCTCCAACAGATGCCCTTTCCTCTGTTCCGTAGCGGCCAGCACACCGCAAACAGCAGGCGCTTTTACACCTGTGCCCAGAACCACAGGAGCCGTCTCGATCCAGGCTTCATCCCACAAACCGGCAGCAAGGAAGCTTTCCAACAACCTTGCGCCTCCTTCGACCATCAACGAATTCAAATTCTGCTCATACAAATATAGCAGAACTTGCGGCAAGACATCCTGCCCGAAGTCGATCCGCACATACTCGACATTCGGACCGCTTTCGGCTTCAACGGCCGTAAACACGAGCGTGCGCACCGTACCATCCAACACATGCGAAGCGGACGGCAATTTCAACGTCCGGTCGAGAACCACCCGGACCGGGGAATGTCCGGCCCAATGCCGAACGGTCAGCGACGGATTGTCCAACAGCGCCGTGCGCGTCCCGACCATAATGGCCGCCACTTCGGAACGAAGCCGATGAACCCTTCGGAGCGTCTCGGCAGAAGACAGAAGAAGCGGAGGTTCGGAAACATCCGCTCGCCGAGCATCCATAAAGCCATCTGCGCTCTGCGCCCATTTCAGATAGACGTAAGGACGTTTACGCATCTGAAAAGTCATAAAAGCCGGATTCAGGGCACGCGCCTCTTCCTCCAACACTCCCGTGACGACTTCGACCCCCGCCTCACGCAACATGCGTACTCCCCGCCCCGACACTTCCGGGAACGGGTCCAAAGTGCCAACCACGACACGCGGAATACCTTTCTTTATAATCAATTCCGCACAGGGAGGCGTCTTTCCGTAATGAGAGCAAGGTTCGAGACTCACGTAGATAGTAGAATCCCGCAAAAGCGCCTCATCCCGGACGGAAGCCACCGCATTCACTTCGGCATGAGCTTCGCCGCATCTGCGATGAAATCCTTCTCCGATGATCTTTCCTTTATGCACAATCACCGCCCCGACCATCGGATTCGGGGCCGTATTGCCTTCTCCTCCCCGTGCAAGCTCGATGCAACGGGCCATATATTTCTCTTCGACAACCATCATTGTAATTTATTTCACATCCGACCAGACAATAATTTGCCCGCATCCGACCCCGAATACCCTCCGGGGGTATTGCCAGCGGGTCTGCCGACAACCGTCGACAAGCGAATTATCCGCCACTAAGGTACGGAGAAATCCGCGATATTACTTCTTCCATCTATCATATTTCAGGGTAATCGCACCAAAATTTTCAATAAGCTGTTCCTCATACGAAGTTTTCGTCAAATCACCCCTCCCTATTCAACTTGGTGCGGCCGCCCTGATCATATTTTCAAAAAAACGCCTATATAAGCGAAGAATTCCATACTTTTGCAAAAAAATATATTCGCATGACTGAAACCATTGCATACATTAAGGAATCTTTGAAGGATCTATACCCGACATCCGAGATCAACAGTCTGGTTCGTTTAATCATGGAACGGGTTTGTAATATTCAGCGACATCATTTCATCCTTTGCACAGATAAACAATTGCCAGAAAACGAAAAAAGGCAGATCCACAATATAACCGAACGGCTGAGACAAATGGAACCGATCCAATATATATTGGAAACGGCCGATTTCTACAGCCTTCTGTTCGAAGTGAACCCGTCCGTCCTGATACCACGCCCCGAAACCGAAGAGCTGGTCGAGCAGGTCATCCTCGACAACACGGATAAAAAGATCCAGATCTTAGATATCGGAACAGGCAGCGGATGTATCGCCGTCACACTGCGGAAAAACCTGGAAAAAGCAACCGTAATCGCGACCGATATCTCATCCGCCGCACTCGAAACAGCCCGGCGAAACGCCAAACGCAACCATGTGCCCGTCACTTTCATACAAACCGATATCCTGAACTCGGAAAAGGCGGAAACCGATATCCCGTTCTTCGTGGACATCATCGTCAGCAACCCGCCCTACATCAAGGAGGAAGAGAAAAAGGAAATGGAAAAGAACGTGCTGGACTACGAGCCGCCTCTGGCTCTTTTCGTCCCGGACGACGACCCACTCCTGTTCTACCGGCACATCGCCCGGTTCGGACAGAAACGGTTGAACAAAAACGGGCGGATCTATTTCGAAATCAACGCGGGATGCGGCAAAATGACAGTAGACATGCTGGCGGAAGAAGGATATCACAACATCGAACTCATCCGGGATTTATCCGGAAAGGAACGAATCATAAAGGCAAACAAATGAAACAACTCAGCGAATCAGAAATGCTCCACCGGGCAGCCGCCTATTGTTCCGCCGGCGAACGATGCATCCAGGACATGGAAAAGAAAATCAAAGCAGCAGGACTGACCGAAGAAGAAAGCGACCGGATCATCGCCCGCCTACTGGAAGAACGCTTCATCGACGAAAGCCGCTTTGCCCGCTATTTCGTGAACGACAAATTGCGCTTCAACAAATGGGGACGGGTCAAGATCAATTACGAGATGCAACGCAAAGGCATCCCGTCCGGCATCCGTTCCGAAGCATTGGCCGGCATAGACGAGCAGGAATACTGTTCCATCCTCCTTTCCCTGCTGAAAAGCAAGAAAAAAGCGACCCGCGGCAAAAACGACCGGGAGATCTACGCCAAGTTACTCCGGTTCGCCTTCGGACGCGGCTTCGAGGCAAAGGAGACAAGCGGCTGCCTGAAACAGTTGTTCGACAAAAATGATTTCGAGGATGATTTTGAATGACCTCCTCAACCTGTTCTACCCCCGCCTTTGCCTGCTTTGCCAAACGCCTTTGGTAGAAGGGGAAGAGCACATTTGCCTACATTGTTCGGAACATTTGCCCTACACGCATTTTACGGATACAAAGGCCAATCCGGTTTGCCTGCTTTTCCGTGAAAAAATATCTTTCGTTGCCGCCACCGCCCTGCTCCATTTCCAGAAAGGGGGAAACGGACAAAAACTGATCCATTCCTTAAAATATCATGGGAATAAAAAACTCGGATATGAATTGGGACGCAGAGCGGCGATGGTCTATCAGGAAACAGGACTATTCGACTCCGTCGATCTCCTTCTGCCGGTTCCGCTCCATCCTGAGAGAATGAGAAAAAGAGGTTACAACCAGTCGGAATGGATCGCACGCGGCATCCAATCCGCCACCGGAATCGCAATCGACACCACGTCGCTCTCCCGTATTCAAAAGACCGAAAGCCAAACCCGCAAGCAGCTATTCGAACGGCCGGAAAACGTAGAAGACATATTTCGCCTGGACAATGCCGACGCATTAAAAAACAAGCACGTCCTGTTGCTGGACGATGTCATTACGACCGGCTCCACCCTGAGCGCATGCGCGGCAACCCTCAAAGCCATACCGGGCATCCGGATCAGCCTGTTCAGCATCGCCGTGGCATAAGCCGGCACAAACTTGCCTTAAACCTGTTATACAATGATGTCCGGTTCACTTTTTTTTCAAGAACTACAAGGTTATCTCATTCCCTTTATCTACCTTTGCGATCTGATATAAACATATTTATTAGGGTTGTATGAAAACACTGGAAAGATTAGTAGCAGAGAGATTATTAAAGATTAAGGCAGTCAAATTGCAACCGGCCAATCCTTTCACATGGGCATCCGGCTGGAAATCACCAATCTACAACGACAACAGAAAAACGCTTTCCTATCCGGAAATCAGAAGTTTCATCAAACTGGAACTGGCTCGCACAATCAGCGAAAAATATGAAAATGCCGATGCTATCGCCGGTGTTGCAACCGGAGCAATCGCGCAAGGAGCATTGGTAGCCGACCTGTTAGGTCTGCCGTTTGTGTACATTCGTTCCACTCCCAAAGACCACGGATTGGAAAACCTGATCGAGGGCGAATTGAAGCCGGGTTCAAAAGTCGTGATCGTGGAAGATTTGGTTTCTACAGGCGGCAGCAGTTTGAAGGCCGTACAGGCTGTCCGCAATTTCGGCTGCGACGTTGCCGGCATGGTCGCCATCTTCACATACGGTTTCCCTGTGGCGGTAGAAGCTTTCAAGGAAGCAAAAGTAACGTTAACGACTCTGAGCAACTACGACGCGGTCTTGGAAGAAGCGCTGCGCACCGATTACATTGACGAATCCGAAGTCGCAATCCTTCAGGAATGGCGCAAAGATCCGGCAAACTGGAATCCCGAAGCAAAGTAAGCGGACATGACTGAATTTGTTAGCGAAGTAAAAACGATCCCCTTCAACGAGGATCGTATTTTTAATATGCTGTCCGACCTCTCCAACCTGGAAAAGGTGCGGGACCGCATACCTCAGGACAAGATCAAAGATTTCGAGTTCGACAAAGACTCCTGCAGTTTCTCCGTCGCACCGGTAGGCAAGATAACCTTCGAGATCGTAGAACGTGAACCGAACAAGACAATCAAATTCACGACTACGAATTCTCCCGTTCCCCTGTTCCTCTGGATTCAATTGAAACAGGTCGCCGAAAACGACACACGGATAAAACTGACCGTTCGTGCCGAACTGAATCCGTTTATCAAACCAATGGTATCAAAACCGTTGCAGGACGCGATCGATAAAATATCGACCATACTGACAATCCTGCCCTATTAATCGTTATTTTCAATGGCTCAGAAACTTTGGGAAAAGAATGTTCAGGTAGACAAGGAAGTGGACACCTTTACGGTAGGTAAAGACCGCGAGATGGATCTCTATCTCGCCAAATACGATGTGCTCGGCTCGATGGCCCATATCACCATGCTGGAAAGCATCGGGTTACTTACCAAAGAGGAACTGACGATCCTGCTTGCCGAACTGAAAAATATCCATGCCGTTGCTGACAGCGGCCGGTTTGTAATTGAAGACGGCGTGGAAGATGTCCACTCGCAAGTGGAACTGATGCTCACACGCCGCCTGGGTGACACAGGAAAAAAAATACACAGCGGACGTTCACGCAACGATCAGGTATTGCTGGACCTTAAACTGTTTACCCGCGCACAAATCCAAGAAATCGTAGAACTCGTATCCGACCTGTTCGAAGTGTTGATCTCGCAGAGCTGCCGGTACAAGGATGTGTTACTTCCCGGATACACGCATTTGCAGATTGCCATGCCGTCGTCGTTCGGACTTTGGTTCGGTGCATACGCAGAAAGCCTGGCCGACGATTTGCAGATGATGCAGGCCGCTTACAAGGTTTGCAACCGTAATCCGCTGGGCTCTGCGGCCGGATATGGCTCTTCTTTCCCGCTGAGACGCCAGATGACAACAGATCTGCTCGGTTTCGAATCACTTGATTACAATGTCGTTTATGCCCAGATGGGACGTGGCAAGATGGAGCGTACTGTGGCTTTTGCCTTGGCGGGGATCGCTGCAACCCTTTCCAAGCTGGCTTTCGACGCTTGCATGTTCAACAGCCAGAATTTCGGTTTCATCAAGTTGCCGGACCAGTTCACGACAGGCTCCAGCATCATGCCGCACAAAAAGAATCCGGACGTATTCGAGTTGACGCGTGCCAAATGTAACAAACTCCAAGGATTGCCACAGCAGATCACACTGATTAGCAACAATCTTCCGTCAGGTTATTTTCGCGACTTGCAAATCATAAAAGAGATATTTCTTCCAGCTTTCGACGAGTTGAAAGACTGTCTTCGCATGGTCACGCACATGATGCGGGAAGTAAAAGTGAACGAACATATTTTGGACGATGACAAATACGCACTCCTCTTTAGCGTGGAAGAGGTAAACCGCCTCGTGCTGGAAGGCGTGCCTTTCCGGGATGCCTACAAGCAGGTAGGGTTGAACATCGAAGCGGGAAAATTCATCCCAGTCAAGGATGTTCGCCATACGCACGAAGGAAGTATCGGCAATTTATGTAATGACCGGATTTCCGCCCTGATGCAAAACATCATAGACGGTTTCGCGTTTAATCGGGTAAACGAAGCGGAGCAACAATTGCTATCTGAATAGACGATGAAACGATTCTTATCCTGCCTGATCATATTCTTGGCCTGCTCATGTTCCAAATTCGAGGAATCGGATATTCCACACGCTGCCGTATATCTGAAAATAGACCTGCGTTTCGAGGACAATGACCTGGTAGGCATATACAATCACAAATCCATTACAAAGGCCCGTATAGCCGGAGAAAGAACCGGATATGCGGGTGTATTGGTCGTTTGCGGAATAGACTCGTATGGCAATACGGCTTACTTTGCCTTCGACCTTTGTTGCCCTCATGAGGTCAAAAAGGACATTCTCATCGAACCCGGCAACACAGGCACGGCAACCTGCCCGGAATGCGGTACGGAATATGACATCGCGGCCTATGGCGGAAGCGGCGCACCGGTAAAAGGCATTTCCCAATACCCTTTGAGAAGATATTCCGTCTTCCCTGAGTCGGCCGACAAGCAAGTATGGATCGTCAGAAATTAAAAAAAGAAAGATAAAACGATTTTTTTTCGGAAAATATTTGCAGAAACAAAAAAAACATCTACCTTTGCACTCGCAAACGAAAACAATGCAACAACGCGGAAGTAGCTCAGTTGGTAGAGCATAACCTTGCCAAGGTTAGGGTCGCGGGT
>CAJTMR010000039.1 GCA_910577325.1 uncultured Parabacteroides sp. | reverse complement strand
CATTGCCATGAACAAGGGGCTGACTTTGATAGTGGAGAGCCACACCGATGCGGTGGTTTTGACCGACAAGGAACGTATCCTGCAAATCGGCAACAACTTGTTGTCAAACGCCATCAAGTTCACGGATAACGGTAGTGTATCATTGGCAGCGGATTATGATAACGGTTTGCTGAAACTTATCGTTGAAGATACCGGTATGGGCATGACCGAAGATGAGCAACAACGAGTATTCGGTGCATTTGAACGTCTTTCAAATGCCGCCGCAAAAGACGGCTTCGGATTAGGATTGTCCATCGTGCAGCGTATTGTGGCGATGCTCGGTGGAACTATACGCTTGGAAAGCGAGAAAGGCAAAGGGAGCCGCTTCACGGTGGAAATTCCCATGCAGACAGCCGAGGAACTGCCGGAACAGACAATTCAAGCGCAAATGCGCCATAATCATATCTGCCATGATGTGATTGCCATCGACAATGACGAGGTACTTCTCCTTATGTTGAAAGAAATGTATGCCCATGAAGGGATGCACTGCGATACCTGTACCAATGTTTCGGTACTGATGGAGCTGATACGAAAAAAGGAATACAGCCTGCTTCTGACGGATCTGAATATGCCTGAGATAAGCGGTTTTGAACTGCTGGAACTGTTGCGCTCATCCAATGTAGGCAACTCGAAGAGTATTCCCATAGTCGTGACAACCGCTTCGGGCAGTTGCAGCAAGGAGGAACTTATAGGGCGTGGATTTGCCGGATGCCTGTTCAAGCCGTTCTCATATCCGAACTGATGGAGATTACGGATAAATGCGCATTAAGCAGCATATTGGATGAAAAGCCGGATTTTTCCACTCTGCTATCTTATGGCAATGAATCCGTCATGCTGGACAAACTGATAGCGGAAACCGAAAAGGAAATGCAGGCGGTCAAGGATGCAGAACAGCGTAAAGACCTCCAAGAACTGGACACACTTACACACCATCTGCGAAGTTCATGGCAGATTCTCCGTGCCGACCAGCCATTGAGGGAACTTTACGCCCAACTTCATGGAAGTGCCACTCCAGATGACGAAGCGATATGCAAAGCGGTGACCGGCTGTGCTGGATAAAGGTGCTGAAATTATCCGGCAGGCAAAAGAAGAAAGGAAAAATACGAAAATGGATAAAACAAGAATCATCGTGGTGGAGGACAATATCGTGTATTGCGAGTTTGTCTGCAACCTGCTGGCACGGGAAGGATTCCGTACCGTGCAGGCTTACCACCTCTCGACCGCGAAGAAACTTCTGCAACAAGCCTCAGACGGGGACATCGTGGTTTCTGACCTACGACTACCCGACGGTGACGGCATCGACCTATTACGATGGATGCGCAAGGAAGGCATGACACAACCGTTAATCATCATGACCAACTATGCCGAAGTGCATACGGCAGTCGAAAGTATGAAACTCGGCTCGCTGGACTATATCCCCAAGCAGCTTGTGGAGGATAAACTTATGCCTCTGCTTCATACCATCCTGAAAGAACGGAGTATCGGACGAAATCGTATGCCCGTTTTTGCCCGTGACAGTTCCGCCTTTCAGAAAATCATGCAACAGATAAGATTAGTTGCCCCTACTGATATGAGCGTGCTGATATTCGGAGAGAACGGCACGGGCAAGGAGCATATCGCCCACCATCTGCATGATAAGAGCAAAAGGGCAGGGAAACCGTTTGTGCCTGTGGACTGCGGTTCACTCTCCAAAGACCTTGCGCCCTCGGCATTCTTCGGACATGTCAAAGGCGCGTTTACGGGTGCGGACAGCACAAAGAAAGGATACTTCAATGAGGCAGAGGGTGGCACATTGTTCTTGGATGAGGTAGGCAATCTCGCATTGGAAACCCAGCAGATGTTACTCCGTGCCATACAGGAACGGAGATACCGCCCTATAGGTGACAAGACGGACAAGAGCTTCAATGTCCGCATCATCGCCGCCACCAACGAGGATCTGGAGAAAGCGGTCATTGAAAAACGTTTCCGACAGGATTTGCTGTACCGTTTGCACGACTTCGAGATAACTGTTCCGCCCTTGCGTGACTGTCAGGAGGACATCATGCCGTTGGCGGAGTTCTTCCGTGAGATTGCCAACAATGAATTGGAATGTAGCGTGACTGGGTTCGATGCGGAAGCCCGTAAGACATTGCTGACCCATCCGTGGCCGGGTAATGTCCGTGAGCTTCGGCAGAAGATAATGGGCGCGGTGTTGCAGGCACAGACGGGAGTTGTCATGAAAGAGCATCTGGAACTTGCCGTAACGAAACCGACCTCACCTGTCAGCTTCGCCTTGCGAAACGATGCGGAGGACAAGGAACGCATCTTACGCGCGTTGAAGCAGGCAAACGGAAACCGCAAGGTTGCCGCCGAATTGCTCGGAATCGGACGTACAACGCTGTATAGCAAGTTGGAAGAGTATGGATTAAAGTATAAATTTCAGCAATCATAGCCCGCAACTTGCCGAAAATAGAAGTAACGGTTAAACCGGATTATTCAGCGAAGATAAAAAACGTCCTGTGATAAAAATCATGGAACATTTTGATGTGTATCCGATTTTTATTGCTACTTTTGTACCAAGACGAGAGACATTGACAGCAACTCACAGCAGAACGTAGAAATAGACAGGGTTGCCAAATCATTACCTCATTTTCACCTTATCCTCAGAACTGCTTGCTAATAAAGTGGTTATAAAAATCTTCCAGAATTACAACAAAAAAATGAGATCCGGAAAAACATCAGGGCGTCCGCACCAAAATTCGGAAATCGTACACGACAATATATCTTGAAAGATTTTGGTGCGGTTACCCTGTTAATTTTTAAACAGGCTTTTATATAGCTCTTATATTTTTTATACTTTTGCCTTCATTAAAAAATTAGTCAATGCTTAAATATTTTGTTGTATTTGCGGGAGCTTCTTTGCTTACCCTCTCTTTGCCGGTAAAGGCTCAGGAACGAGGTGATATTGTCGCGCTTTTCTCTGAAGAAACAACATCTCCTTCAGATACCGTACCTCAAAAGGAGGCTGTCATTATAGACGGAGTGGAACTGAACGAAAAACAATTGAAACGTTACTATCGTCAATTGCGTAAAGATTCCATTCGGGCTCATAAAAATATATGGTGGTCCGTACTGGGCGGTCCTTCCTACACGCCAGAAGCCTCATTAGGTGTTGGCGGTGCTGTTCTTGCCAGTTTCCGGATGAACAAACAGGACACGATTTCCCAACGTTCTTTCCTACCTGCCGGTCTGAACCTATCTATAAACGGAACCATTGTCGTCGCAGGAGCCGGAACGTTTTTCTTCAATGAAAACCGTTTCCGTATCTATATGAATTATGGTTACCGGAATGAGCCTTCACATTATTATGGGAAAGGATTTGAAAAAGCGGAGAATCTCGAAAGAGGAGATTCCACTACCCGGTTTCACCGAAGTTATTTTCAATTGTATCCACGATTCGTATGGGAAATCCGCCCGCATTTCTATTTAGGCGGTTTGTTCGACCTGAACTACACAAAGGTATCGGATGTTAATCCGGTAATGACAGAAGATCCTTATTTTCAACGATTCAAAAGGAAATATTTCAATGTCGGCATCGGTGGACTTATCCAATACGATACCCGTGACGATGTGGCGACACCTACGAGCGGCATGTTGTTAGGAGCCAATTTCAAATTGTTCGGCAAATATTTAGGAGGTGCTTATAATTACGAGATTATCGAGCTCGAATACCGACAGTTCAAAAACATATTCCGTCCACGCAGCACACTTGCTTGGATTGCCAAGAGCCAGATCGGTTTGGGAAACATCCCTTTTACGGAACTACCTACTTTTGGTTCTCCTTTCGACCTCCGTGGTTATTATATAGGCAAATACCGGGATAAGTCGATGGCATACGGAATTGTTGAATACCGCCACATGTTCGGTTCACCGGCAAAATACAAAAGCGGGAACTTTTGGGCAAAATGTGGCTTTGTAGCATGGATAGGAACCGGAACGATCGGAGAAACTCCTTTTGACTGGGACAAATGGAAACTCAATTTCGGGGCCGGCCTCCGCTTTCAGATGCAACCGGGAAAGAATTTCAGACTGGATATAGGCAAAGAACCCGGGCAGCCAGGCATGCAGGTTTATATGAATATGACAGAAGCTTTTTAAAAAGAAGGGCAATTCCAACTCATTCATACATAATTTATAGCACGGATTACGCAGAAATAAATTTATCCCTGTAATCTGTGCTATAAAAATAATGATGTCAAAATGACATTCGCATCATAAACCTGACTCCTTTTGTCTGAATACCGGGATAGTCGCGGTAATTCAAACGCCAAACATAATCAAGACGAAGGAATTTAAAGATGTTTTCAATACCGACACTGGCTTCCATATAAGGAGCCTTTCCCAATGTATACGAACCGTTTGGGAAAAGATACAAGCCGTCTCCCCCATTTATAGGGTTGTTCTTGTCGGTCAGATGCCCCCATAAGCCACGGAAACAAAACACTTCTCTCCATTTTAGCTTTTTAACAAGCGGCAGACGATTCAGCAAGTTTCCATTCATGTAGTACGTCAAATCCCAAGAGGCATATTCGTCGCTGATGAACTCCATCGCGTTCATATTCGTATATGATTCGGGCTGGATTGTATAGGAAAGATTGGCATTCGGCAGGATCAACAAAGGATATGGAACCTTGTTCCATACTTTCCCCGCTTTCGTGATAAGGTCGATATAGCCGAAAGCCGAGAACCAGAAGCGCTTCTGAATACCAATATCCGTACGATGATAATCATACGACGAACCCAGCAAATCTTTCTTTGCCATTACATGACTGAAGTTGAAGATCAGTGCATCGAACGTAATCGGATAACGAAGGTTACGTGTCTGGTAAAATTTTTCATCCTTAGCGTAGCGGAACTTCAATTCCAGTTCCGTCATATCATAGCTCTTAACCGGAGTAATGCCCCCATCCGGTCCGATCCGGTCAAACACGGCATATTCGGTTGCATACTCGCGGCGATTACGTACGACAGCCCCGTATGCCAGACCATTATAATGCTCGTGATAGTAAGTTAATTCGGCTTGTCGCAGATAAGTGGCTCGTGTATCTTTCTGCCGTTTCCAAGCCAAGAACATATTATCTTTGCTGGCATACATATATTGTTGGCCTAACTGATTAATATCGTACATATATTCCAAGCGGATCGAGTTTAACGGAAACTCTTTGCGGTATTCTTTACGGTCATTGAATGAATACTCGGCAAGAACATCATATTTCAACTTTTCGTCTTTTGTCCCATACGCCATATATCCGTCAAAGAACAGGTTTTTGCTAAATGCCGTCGTCGTTGTCCCTCCCACACGGAAACGTGCCCCTTCAATCGCATTACCACTGACCACCGTGTTCATGGGGCCGAACTCAAACTTGCTTTTCAGCGGATCTTTATTAGTCGGGATATAACCGGAAACAAGGACAGAAACAACTTTTTCCGTTATATAAAAGATTGGAACGGAACGGAATTTGGCCATCAGCTTTTCAACCGAATTCGGATTCTTCTTTATTGCCTCTTCCGGACGGTTACTTGTCCAGAAATCTTCCGATTGCTGATAGGCATCTTTCAGTGTGATGACAGGAGCACTCTCCTTAAACACAAGCAGCCGTTCGGCATCGGGTTCATCAAAAGAATGGTTATTATAGATATTCAGTCGCCGCGCATACATGCCTTTTGATTTCTCACTCAATCTGAAGTTTACATGAATGTCATCCTTCGTAATGATCCGAGTACTGTCAGACGTACGTTCAAATGTTTGTTCAATCGTCATTCCGGAAACAAAATTCAGGTTGATGTCTTTAGGAACATTCAAAATGGCCTTTTGGACAAAAAATGTAGAATCGAGCGTGACAAACAAATGGCCGGTAAAAGCGAATGTTTCCGAATTGAAAGGGACAAATCCTAAATCCACGCATTTCTGTCCGTTCACATTTAATGTATCGAGCAAATAATATTTGTAATAATTCGGTCCGATAGTAGACAATGGACTAACAAACCGCTGTAAAAACAAAGGAATATCATTCTTGAAAATATCGACTTCCCGGAAAACCTCATTCAAGAACTGCTGGATACCGTCACGCGAGAATATTTCATCCACACCGGATGATTTGTTTCCTTTTACAATACGCTTCTCTGATTTCGGTTCTCTACGGTAATAAACGGATTCCACCTTTTCTTTTTCCGACACAGGAAGGATAGTCGTACCGACATCGAGCGTATCTACAAAATCGATCAAGAAATCGAATTTGCCAGGCTTTCCGTCCTTTTTAGGTTTGGGATGATAATCATTCATCGCAAAGACCATCTTCTCATATTGATCGTATTGAAAATAATCATGGTTACGCGGATCATTGCTTTCCCGTGAAACGATAACCTGCTTTACGAACTTGACAGCCGGATTCTCTTTCTTGCTATATTTCTCTTTCTTGGGCTTTACGACAACTTCATTCAAAGTAATTCCGTTCGGAGCCAATTTTATTTTCAGATTATTCGTTTTGCCCAGAATGATCCGGACTTCTTTCGTATCGTATCCCAAATAAGATATTTCCAGATTTTTGACATCGGTCGATACGGAAAATGAAAAGTTACCATCCCCGTCAGTCGCTGTTCCTATAGTCGTTCCTTTAAATATAAGAGAAACATAAGGTAATCCTTCTCCGGTAATAGAATCCGTTACTATTCCTTTTATTATTGTATTCTGTCCGTTTGCTATCCATACCGTAAACAAGGAGGCCAGCAAAAAAATAATCTTCTTCCCCATTACAACTTCTTATCGTTTTTTTACTTTATTCCTAAACAAAACGCCGCAAAAATATAACAGATTTTTTGGAAGAAGTGTTCCAAAACATGCACATTATATTCCAATTACAAAAAATCTTCCTACCTTTGCCTTTCGAAAGGGGAGCCATACCGTCAACGGACTGAGATTATATTCTCACGAACCTGATCCGGATAATGCCGCCGTAGGAAAAACAGACGAGGCTTTTTCCCTCTTTCCATATATAAAAATGAATATAAACACAACGTTCCGCTATCCGGTAGCACTTACGATTGCCGGTTCAGACAGTGGTGGTGGTGCTGGGATACAAGCGGATCTGAAAACATTTTCGGCTTTAGGAATCTTCGGAACTTCTGCCATCACATCAATCACAGCCCAGAACACACAAGGAATAAGGGGAATACAAGCTATTTCTCCGGAGATCGTCGAAGGGCAAATCCATGCCGTATTCGAAGACCTGACTGTTGATGCCGTTAAAATCGGAATGTTGTATAGCCGGGAGACGGTTCGAATAGTAGCCCGTTCGATTGACCGTTTCTCTCCGTCAAAAATAATTCTCGATCCGGTTATGATCTCGACAAGCGGCAGCAAATTGATAGAAGATAAAACCATCGAAGTCATCGTGAAAGAACTTTTTTACCGTGTCACACTTGTTACTCCGAATATCGATGAAGCAGCTTTTCTTTCCGGTATGCCCATACGCAACGAGGCAGAAATGGAAATTGCTGCGCAAAAGTTGTTGGCTTCAGGGTGTCGTTCCGTATTGATAAAAGGCGGCCACCTGGAAGGTGAAAATGTGACTGATATCTTGTTTACACACGATGAAGCCCCGCTCCGACTGGTTGCTCCGGCTGTCGACACTCAAAACACACATGGTACTGGTTGCACGTTCTCATCCGCCATTGCCGCTTATATGGCTTTAGGGAAGGGATTGCCAGATGCCGTACGCGCGGCAAAAGCTTACATAACAGCAGCTCTTCATGCAGGAACCGATGTAAAGACCGGGTATGGGCATGGACCTCTCAACCATTTTTTCGATCCGGTTCCTCTTATAAAAATAAAAGTATGAAAAAGTTGATCGTTATTACTTCGCCCTGTTTTTTCGAGAGAGAAGATGTCATCCTTTCACATCTATTCAAGGAAGGAATGCAATGTCTTCATCTGCGTAAACCGGATAGCGATGCAAATGAACTGCGTAAGTTACTGGATCGGATTCCGGATATCTATTATCCGAAAATCGTGCTTCATGACTGTTTCGGGCTGGCTGTAGAATATGGCCTGGGCGGCGTACACCTGAACAGGCGCAACAATCAGCCGCCGGACGATTTTGCAGGCACAATCAGCCGTTCATGCCATTCGATCGGAGAACTCGGACAGTTCGGAAAACTCGACTATCTTTTTTTAAGTCCTATTTTTGAAAGTATATCCAAAGAAGGCTATGGAAGCGGTTTTAAACCGGAAATACTCAAGCAAGCTTCCAATGCCGGAATCATAAACGATAAAGTCATAGCCTTAGGAGGCATAGACCTGACGACCCTTCCGCTTCTACGCCCTTTCCGCTTCGGGGGAACTGCCGTACTGGGAGCACTTTGGGGAAATCACCCTTCGGCAGACAAAGAAAATTCTATTATTACACAATATAAAAAGCTACAAACATGGAATTAGACGATTTTTTATATACGAGTGCAGGCAGAGGAAGGTATGCCTGTTTTACCGGAGCTAACCGGTTGATGTTCATAACACATCGTACAGATAAATACACAGAACTGGATGAGGTCAAGATGGTGATCAAAGGCGGTTGTACTTGGGTACAACTCCGCATGAAAGATAATTTGAACCTGGAAATAGCCAGGCAAATCTCGCGATATACCTTGTTCCACAGCGATCATGGCTTCTGTACATGCTGCCTAAATGACGATCTGGAAATGGCTTTCAAAGCAGGTATCCACTGCGTCCATTTAGGGAAAAACGACATGCCGATTTCAAAGGCTTGGGATCGCATTATCGAAAAAAGGAAAGAGGATCTCTTCTCTGTGGGAGCAACGGCCAACACGTTCGAAGATATTTTGAAGGCAGACCGGGAAGGGGCTTCCTACATCGGCCTGGGTCCCTATCGCTATACCGAGACTAAAAATGACCTGAGCCCGGTATTGGGATTGGAAGGATATCAAAAAATCATGGAACAATACAGAAAAGCCGACCTCAAAATTCCTATCTTTGCCATCGGAGGGATCGAGTTTGAAGACATTGCCCCGTTAATGGAAACAGGAATAGATGGTATCGCCGTTTCCCGAGCTATCATAAACGCCGAAGATCCGGTCGAAGAGACACGCCGTTTCATCCGGGAGATCAACAAACATAAACCGGACCCTTACAGAGACGATTCTGGAATATAAGAGCCTGTTTAAATTTTCCGGAAATAATTTTTATATAAGCTTTATCGACCTGTTTTGATTTTCTTTTCGGTCTATTTTCCCGTTTTTATTCGTCACATAGCCCGCTATGCTCCTCATAAAAACTGAAAAATATTCTCGAAAACAAATCTCAAAACAGTGTCGAGCAAAATTTAAACAGGCTCTAAGAAAATAATAATATAATTATGACAAATAAAAACAGAATACGCATCACATATCCTTCATCGGAAAAGATCTATATCCCTGGCAATATACATAAAATAAATGTGGGTATGCGAAAGATCAAAATACTGGATACTGTCACACGTGATGAAAACGGAGAGTTGGTTTACAAAAAAAACAATCCCGTCATCGTGTATGATACCAGTGGCCCATATTCTGATCCGAAAATCCCTATCAATACACAAAACGGTATTCCCCGTATCCGCGAATCTTGGTATGCAGGACGTAAAGATTTGGTTCGCTTGGAAGAACTGACTTCCGATTACGGGCGGCAGCGCTTAACCGACTCTTCACTGGATCATATCCGCTTCCCGAAACATCACCTGCCCTACCGTGCCAAAGCAGGTAAAAACATCACTCAACTGTATTATGCAAAACGGCGCATCATCACTCCGGAGATGGAGTATGTCGCTATCCGGGAGAACCAGCAGATCGAAGCGTTAGGATTGAAATCATATATCACTCCCGAATTTGTCCGCAAAGAAATTGCTGCCGGACGTGCCATCATTCCGGCAAACATCAATCACCCCGAAGCCGAACCGATGATTATCGGCCGGAAATTTTTGGTGAAGATCAACACCAATATCGGTAACTCCGCTCTCTCGTCCGGTATCGACGAAGAGATCGAAAAGGCAGTATGGAGTTGCAAATGGGGAGGTGATACCTTGATGGATCTTTCGACAGGAGACAATATCCATGAAACCCGGGAGTGGATTATCCGTAACTGCCCGGTGCCAATGGGAACAGTTCCCATTTACCAAGCTTTGGAAAAAGTGAACGGAAAAATAGAAGAGCTAAATTGGGAAATATACCGTGATACTCTGATCGAACAGGCTGAACAAGGAGTCGACTATTTTACCATCCATGCCGGTTTGCTTAAAAAGCATATTGAACTGACTCAGACACGTTTGACCGGTATTGTTTCACGCGGAGGTTCAATCATGGCCAAATGGATGCAAATCCATAATGAAGAAAATTTCCTGTATACACATTTCGCCGAAATTTGCGAGATATTGAAAATGTACGACATTGCAGTTTCGATCGGTGACGGACTTCGTCCGGGCTCTATCTACGATGCGAACGACGCCGCCCAATTTGCCGAACTGCATACGATGGGCGAGCTGACCCAAGTTGCCTGGAATCAGTTTGTGCAGGTCATCATCGAAGGTCCGGGACATGTCCCGATGAATAAAATTGCGGAGAACATGAAAGAACAACAATATGCTTGCCATAATGCCCCGTTCTACACTTTAGGTCCGCTGACAACGGATATTGCTCCAGGCTACGACCATATCACATCGGCTATCGGAGCCGCTCAAATTGCTTGGCACGGTACGGCAATGATCTGTTATGTCACCCCGAAAGAACATCTCGGTTTACCAGACAAGGAAGACGTTCGCTCAGGTGTCGTCGCATATAAGATTGCAGCCCACGCCGCCGACTTGGCAAAAGGACATCCCGGAGCACAAGTCCGCGATAATGCCTTAAGCAAAGCCCGCTTCGAATTCCGCTGGAAAGACCAGTTCAATTTGTCTTTAGATCCGGAACGTGCCTTGCAATATTACAAAGACAGTGCTGTGACAGATGGCGAATATTGCACGATGTGCGGCCCTAATTTCTGCGCCATGCGGCTGAGCAAGGACTTGCATCGAGAAAACTGCGGTTGACTTCAAAAGCATGAAATACTTTTTTGTCGGATAAAAACAAATTATAGATCCTATCAAACAACATTGGGATGGAAAAAATTAAAACAGGTTTAGCAGCCTTCGGCATGTCAGGGCAAATATTCCATGCCCCGTTTATCAGTACGAATCCCGGTTTCGAATTGACAGCAATCACGGAACGCAATAAGGAACTGTCGAAAACACGTTATCCGAAAGCCCGGATTGTACGCAGTTTCGAAGAACTGATCGCGATTGATGAGTTGGAGTTGGTTGTTATCAATACGCCGGACAGTACACATTACGAATACGCGCAGAAAGCACTGGAGGCCGGAAAAAACGTGATTGTCGAAAAACCTTTCACGACAACCGTCGAACAGGGACAAAAGCTGGTCAACCTTGCCCAGTCCAAAGGATTGGCTATAAGCGTCTACCAGAACAGGCGTTGGGATTCGGATTTCCTGACAGTCCAAAAGATACTGGACAATGGACTATTAGGTCGTCTTGTTGAGTTCGAATCAACTTTCCCCCGCTACCGCAACTTCATCAAACCAGGGACGTGGAAAGAAACTGGAGAGTTAGGCGGTGGCCTGACCTATAACTTGGGAGCTCACGTGATAGATCAGGCTGTTCAACTGTTTGGTGTACCGGATGCCGTTTTCGCTGATATTGACATTATTCGAACGGGCGGCATGGTCGATGATTATTTTTTGATCCATCTGCTCCGTCCTTCCAAGGCCCCTCAGCTCAAAGTCATTCTAAAATCCAGCTACCTGATGTGCGAACCGGAACCCCGTTTCGTCTTGCATGGCACGGAAGGTTCATTTGTCAAATACGGCTTAGACCGTCAAGAAGCGGATTTGAACAACGGGCAAATACCCGGCACTCCCGGTTGGGGAGTTGAAGACGAAAACATTTGGGGAATCCTTCACACAGAAAAAGAGGGCAATATCGTTCGCTGCAAATATCCCAGCCTTCCCGGAAATTATGCCGGATTTTATGACAATATCTACCGGCATCTCCGCCACGGCGAACCGCTTCTGACAGATGCTGCCGACGTACTGCCTGTTATCCAACTGATTGAGGCAGCATGGGAAAGCAGCAGAGAGAAAAAAGTGGTAGAAATCAAAAAATAAGACCGGACGGTGAAATCTTCCGCAAGTATAGATTCTAAAGCGAATGTAGTTTCCTACTCGGACACGATACACAATCACCTTCCCTATTATTTTCACAATAGGATGCCATACAAATCCAATATAAAGAATATATTTGCACTCTAATTTCATGAATCAAACACATTATAATACAAAAAATGATGGAATATTGGCAGAAAGATATTGAAACCATGAATCGCGAAGATTTGGAGAAGCTACAGTTGGAGCGATTGAAAAAAACAATTGAAATAGCAAAAAATTCTCCTTTCTACAAAAAGGTATTTGCCGAAAACAGTATTACAGCCCACAGTATACAATCATTGGAAGATTTGCAGAAGATACCTTTCACGACAAAAGATGACCTTCGCAACAATTATCCGTACGACATGGCGGCTATTCCTCTCAAAAACTGCGTACGCATCCACTCATCGAGCGGAACAACTGGTAACCCGACAGTCGTGTTGCATTCGGCCAAGGACCTGGACCAATGGGCTAACCAAGTGGCACGCTGTATGTATATGGTAGGTATTCGCGACACGGATGTATTTCAAAACACTTCCGGCTATGGAATGTTTACCGGCGGATTGGGATTCCAATACGGAGCCGAAAAATTAGGTTGCTTGACCGTACCGGCAGCAGCAGGAAATACCAAACGGCAGATCAAATTCATTACGGACTTCGGGACAACCTGCCTTCACATTATTCCCAGCTATGCCACCCGCCTGGCGGAAGTGATGTATGAAATGGGCCTCGATCCCCGTCGAGATACCAAACTGCACACCGTTTGTATCGGCGCCGAACCCCACTCTGAAGAGCAACGCTGCCGGATCGAACAATTATTAGGTGTAAAAGCATACAACTGTTTCGGTATGTCAGAGATGAACGGCCCTGGTGTCGCATTCGAATGCACGGAGCAGAACGGACTCCATATTTGGGAAGATAACGTAATCGTTGAAATTGTCGATCCAGTCACATTACAGCCGGTAAAAGAAGGTGAAGTCGGCGAAATGGTACTAACAACCATCAATCGCGAGGCAATGCCCTTGCTCCGCTACCGTACTCGCGACCTGACCTGTGTCCTTCCCGGCGAATGCCCCTGCGGACGGACACATAAACGTCTGGCACGTTTCAAAGGTCGCAGTGATGATATGATCATATTGAAAGGGGTCAACCTCTTCCCCATCCAGGTCGAAAAGATACTGATGCAGTTTAAAGAACTGGGAAGCAACTACCTGATTACAATCGAAACGGCAGGAAACAATGACGAAATGCTGATTGAAGTGGAATTAAGTGACCTGTTTACTGACGATTACAGCGTTTTACAACGCCTGACAAAGGAAATTACCCGCCAGTTAAAAGACGAGTTGCTCCTGACCCCCCATCTGAAACTGGTAGCCAAAGGTTCCCTGCCTGTGCAGGATGGAAAGGCCGTCCGGGTGAAAGACTTGCGTAAACTTTGCTGAATTCATAAATCATAAATCTAAAATCATAAATCATCATGACAGTCAATCAGATTTCTATTTTTCTGGAAAACAAATATGGAAAATTAAGCGAAATCCTCGCTTTGCTGGCCGAAGAGAAGATACGGATTATTGCCGCAACGGTAGCCGACAC
The DNA here is from genome assembly GCA_910577325.1 of uncultured Parabacteroides sp. Lineage (GTDB taxonomy): Bacteria > Bacteroidota > Bacteroidia > Bacteroidales > Tannerellaceae > Parabacteroides. The sequence continues at coordinate 7,139 of CAJTMR010000039.1, read as the reverse complement.
GTCCGAATACGGAATCTTGCGTATCATCGTCAGTGACCCACAAAAAGCTTACAAAATGCTGAAGGGCAACAATGTCAGTGCAAACCTGACAGATGTATTGGCAATCGTCACGAACTCCTGTGCAGGCAATTTTGCCCAAACATTATCTTATTTTACAAAAGCCGGTGTCAGTATCGAATATATGTATTGCTTCTCCGCCAATGAGAAATCGATCCTGATCTTACGCACGAACAACCGGGAAGCCGCCCGAGAAGTAATCCGCCGTCAGAACTTGGAATATATTAGTGAAAGTGACTTGATTAAATTATAAAAAACGACAATACATGTTCGGAATAAACGACTCTGGCATTTGGCTGGCCTATATGTTAGCCCTTGCTTGTTTGTTCTATTCTATTTGGTTTGGAATAACCCATTGGAATAAAGATGATAAAGACAGTACAAACCCACAGCAGCCGGAAAAATGAACACACTGACTTTAGGTATCGTAGTTATCATCTATATGTTCGTACTGGCCTGGCTGGGGTACATTGGATACAAACAGACGAAAAATGCCAGCGACTATTTGCTGGGGGGACGGAAAGTCAATCCTGTCATCATGGCCCTATCATATGGGGCAACTTTCATATCCGCATCGGCCATCGTCGGTTTCGGAGGGGTGGCGGCAACATTTGGCATGGGAATCCAATGGCTTTGTCTGTTAAATATGTTCATGGGTGTTGTCATTGCTTTTATTCTGTTTGGGCGGAGCACTCGTAAATTAGGCGAAAAATACAATGCCCGCACATTTCCGCAATTATTGGGATTGCGCTATAATTCGCGTGGCATACAGATATTCATTGCCTCCATCATTTTTATCGGCATGCCGCTATATGCAGCAGTCGTGATGAAAGGAGGCGCGGTGTTTATCGAACAGATGTTCCATATAGATTTACATCTGGCACTGCTTATTTTCACGCTTATAGTAGCGGCATATGTGATCACGGGAGGTATTAAAGGCGTGTTATATACAGACGCTTTGCAAGCCGTCATCATGTTCGCTTGCATGCTGTTCCTGCTATTCTGGTTCTACCGGGTGATGGATATGGGCTTTATCGAAGCCAACCGGAAACTGACGGAAATCGCTCCACTTGTTCCTGAGCGGTTCAAGGAAGTAGGACATCAGGGATGGACAGCTATGCCGGTGACCGGATCTCCGCAATGGTACACCCTCGTGACTTCGCTTATCCTGGGAGTCGGTATCGGCTGTCTCGCCCAACCACAGTTAGTCGTACGTTTCATGATGGTAGAAAGTACCAAGCAATTGAATCGTGGTGTTCTGATCGGTTGTGTTTTCCTGATCGTGACTGTCGGAGCCATTTATCATGTCGGAGCGTTATCTAATCTCTTTTTTCTGAAAACGGAAGGCGTGGTTGCATCAGAAGCTATCAAGGATATGGACAAGATCATCCCGTTATTTATCGACCGTGCAATGCCTGAATGGTTCAGTGCCGTTTTCATGCTCTGTATCCTGTCGGCAAGTATGTCTACGCTTAGTGCCCAGTTCCACACGATGGGAGCCTCTTTCGGGGCAGACATATTCCCCAAACTGGGCCACAGGAAGAATACCAATTCAACGATAGGTGTACGCATTGGAGTGCTTTGTTCCATTCTGGTCAGCTATATTATCTGTTATACGTTGAACGCAGGAGTCATAGCACGTGGAACAGCCCTGTTTATGGGAATATGTGCCGCCACATTCCTTCCGGCCTACTTTTGTACCCTCTTCTGGAAAAAAGCGACCAAAAAAGGAACATTGGCAAGTTTATGGACAGGGGCGTTGGCAAGTTTGTTCGCCATGCTGTTCCTTCATAAGGCGGAAGCCGGAGCGGTCGGTTTATGCAATATGCTGTTCGGGCGCGATGTCCTGATCGACGTTTATCCCTGGTTTGTCATCGACCCGATCCTGTTCGCATTACCCTTATCCACTCTCGCTATGGTTCTTGTGAGTATGACAACGTACAAAAAGTGAAACATTTTAATTTTATATTTTATTAGAAACAAAGAAATAAAATTTAACATTCCTGTCTATTAATAAATGCTGGAATACCCGTACATTTGTACTCCTAGTTTTTTCATAATAGTATTAGATTTAAGGTTAACAAAATTGGTTAGGGGTTGTCGTGAGACAGCCTTTAATTTTTTATATACATTCCTACTCTTTTCCCCTCGACTCTGATAACTTGTCAGTCAAAATGTCATTTTGTTCGTTTGGCATTGTTTTTGTAATTAGAGATTCGTGATTTATTATTAGGAAACAATAAGTATAACATCAAATATTTTATATCGGATTATGGCAAAACAAGGAAACATCGGTGTTACGAGTGAGAACATCTTCCCTATCATCAAAAAGTTTTTATATAGTGATCACGAAATTTTTCTTCGTGAATTAGTATCTAACGCAGTTGATGCGACACAGAAGTTGAAAACATTGGCTTCTGTCGGTGAATTCAAAGGAGAACTGGGTGATTTGGCTGTACATGTCAGCTTCGATAGTGATACAATCACAATCTCTGACCGCGGTATCGGTATGACTGCCGAAGAGATTGACAAATATATCAACCAGATCGCCTTTTCCGGTGCCGAAGAGTTCGTTGAAAAATACAAGAACGACGCAGCCGCTATCATCGGTCATTTCGGACTTGGCTTCTATTCTTCTTTCATGGTTTCCAAGAAAGTGGAAATCATCACCAAATCATATAAAGAAGGAGCCGTTCCTATGAAATGGAGCTGTGACGGGACGCCTGAATATACATTGGAAGAGACGAAAAAAGAAGATCGCGGAACAGATATCATCCTGTATATCGACGACGAAAACAAAGATTTCCTGAACAAAGACAAAATTAACGGTCTCTTGACTAAATACTGCCATTACCTACCGGTTCCCATCGCATTCGGAAAAAAGCAGGAGTGGAAAGATGGAAAATATGTCGATACCGACGAAGACAATATCATCAACGATATCCAACCGGCATGGGTTCGCAAGCCGACTGATATGACAGATGAAGACTATAAGAAATTCTATCAGGATCTATATCCGATGTCCGACGAACCTCTATTCTGGATTCACTTGAATGTCGATTATCCGTTCCATCTGACCGGTATACTGTATTTCCCACGCATCAAAAACAATATCGATCTGCACCGCAACAAGATCCAGTTATACTGCAATCAAGTGTTCGTCACTGATTCGGTCGAAGGAATCGTCCCTGAATTCCTCACACTGCTGCACGGTGTGCTCGATTCTCCGGATATCCCGTTGAATGTGTCCCGTTCTTACCTGCAAAGCGACCAAAATGTGAAAAAGATCTCCAACCATATTATGAAAAAGGTGGCAGATCGCTTGGAAGAAATGTTCAAGAACGACCGCCCTCAATTTGAAGAAAAGTGGGACAGCTTAAAACTTTTCATTCAGTACGGAATGTTGAGCGAGGAAAAATTCTACGATCGCGCAGCCAAGTTCGCTCTATTGAAAGATGTAGACGGCAAATACTATACATTCGAAGAGTACAAAACCCTGACGGAAGCCAACCAGACAGACAAGGAAGGCAACCTCGTCTACCTGTACACCACGAATGCCAATGACCAGTATAGTTATATTCAGGCTGCAAAAGATAAAGCCTACAGCGTACTGACGATGAACGGCCAGTTGGATATCCACGCCATTAGCCAAATGGAACAGAAATTTGAAAAGACACGCTTCGTCCGTGTAGACAGCGACACGATCGACAATCTGATCCGCAAGGAGGACGTCAACAAGGTAACGCTGAATGAGGACGAAAAGAATGTTCTGCAGGAGATGTTCAAGAGCCAGTTGCCGAAGATCGAAAAGACTGATTTTATTGTAACATTCGAGGCGTTAGGCGAGAATTCCAACCCGGTCATGCTGACACAAAGCGAGTATATGCGCCGTATGCGTGAAATGTCTGCCATGCAGCCCGGCATGTCGTTCTACGGCGAATTACCGGACAGCTACAACTTGGTACTGAATACAGAACATGAGTTGGTGAAAAAAATCCTGACTGAGGAAGAGGCTGCTTGTGCCGAAAAACTAAACCCGATCCTTGCCGACCTGAAAGGCTGGAAAGCACGTCAGTCCGACCTACGCGAAGCCCAGAGCAAGAAGAAAGAGGAAGAAATTACTTCTGAAGAGAAAGAAGATATGACAAATACGAACAAAAAGATCGACGAACTGGTAGAACAGCGCAACAGCATCCTGTCTGAATATGCCGCTGAAAACAAACTCGTCAGCCAGCTGATCGACCTTGCCCTGTTGGCAAACGGCATGTTGAAAGGTGAAGCATTAAGCCAGTTCATCAAACGTAGCGTTCAAATGATCAATTAAACTGAAACTGGAAGAGATACGATTAACGCAGACTTATTCTATTGACAATTAATATATCTGCGTTAATCTGCACTCATCTTAGCAATCTGCATCCGGCAAATATCGTCTTTTTCACATACCTCCTTTTTTATTTCATTTCTCTTATTCCAACCACTATCTTCTTCTTTTTCATTTCAACCAACAACGGGAATCAAGCTTATCCGCCGGATCAACAATACGAACCAAATTTTTGTTGCATTTTATATATATCAAACTCTTGTAGTCTGAAAAATAACGACTACATTTGAATTCATTAAGCAGAGAAGATACAAATATGAAAAGAATAGCTGTACTGACAGCCCTGTTGTTTGCGGCCTTACAAATAGGATATGCTCAAAAAGTGGGATTGGTTCTGAGTGGTGGAGGTGCGAAAGGAGCCGCTCATATCGGAGTAATCAAAGCATTGGAAGAAAACGGGATACCAATTGATTACATAACGGGAACATCTGCCGGTGCGATTGTCGGTAGCCTCTATGCAATGGGATATACGCCTGAAGAAATGGTTGAACTGATGCTCTCCGAAGAGTTCAGCTACTGGCAAACCGGAACGGTGGAAAACGAATACAAATACTATTTCAAACGCCCTGTCCCAACACCGGAATTCGGTCATTTTTCCATCGACATGACCGATTCATTGCAGGTGAAAGCCAGCTTCCTCCCACAAAGCTTGATCAATCCTATCCAGATGAATCAGGCATTTATGGCTCTGTTTTCGCAGGCTACGGCAAAAGCCGGCTGGAACTTCGACAACCTCTTCGTCCCGTTCCGTTGCGTGGCCTCGGATATTTACAGCAAAAAAGCCATTATCTTTAAAAACGGAGACCTTGGAGACGCCGTCCGTGCATCAATGACATTTCCTTTCTTTTTCCAACCGATCTGGAAAGACAGTGTCCCCATTTTCGATGGCGGTATCTATGACAACTTTCCGGTTGGCCCGATGAAGGAAGCTTTCCATCCGGATTTCATCTTCGGCTCGACAGTGGCAGGCGGCGACAACAAACCTTCGCCCAATCCTTATAACCAACTTGAAACGATGATCATGCAAAAGACAGAATATGATGTCCTGGAAGAGGAAGGCATGATGATCAAATTCAGTTTCCCTACCGTCTCCCTGCTCGATTTCCAAAAAGCGCGGGATTTGATGGACATCGGTTACAAACGGACGATAGCCATGATCGACTCCATCAAAGCGCGTGTCCCCCGACGTGTGGAACTAAGCGAAGTCAACAAACGCCGCGAAACTTATAAACAAGGCCTTCCTCCGCTGATTTTCCAAAATATATACGTGACAGGCGTAAACGAATCGCAAAAAAAATACATCGAATCCCAGCTGCATCGCGACATCAACCATGAGTTCTCGATGGAAGAGTTCAAACATGCCTATTTCAAAATGCTGACCTATTCCAAAATCAAAGAGATATTACCCCACGCCGTCTATAACCGGAAAGAAAAAAAGTTCGACCTGTATCTCGATGTCAAGATGAAGGAAGAGGTCACTGTCGGATTCGGTGGTAACATCTCCTCCTATCAAGCCAACCAGTTGTTCCTCGGACTGGGATACCAGTATTTGAGACGGTATGCCGTCGACGTGAACGCCAATTTCCAAGTCGGCAACTCGTTCAGCGGCGTGATGCTGAACGGCCGTATCCATTTACAGACGAGAATACCTACTTATCTGAATTGGGAAGGAGTATTTTCGAATAAAAAATATTCCGAAAGTCAGTCTTTGTTCTACGAAGACGTGTTGCCGGCATTCATCCACCAGAAAGAATTATTCACAAAGGTCAAGTTAGGATTTCCGTTCCTGAACCGTGCCAAAGCCGAGATCGGTTTTGCTTACGGCCGGTTGAATGATTATTATTTCCAAACCTCCAACATGACATTCCCGAACGCGACCACCGATCATAGTTGGCATGATCTGTTTGCCGGCTCTATCAGCATCGAACGTAACACGTTGGACTATAAACAATATCCCATCTCCGGACGAAAACAATCCTTAACGGCACAATATGTAACCGGTACAGAAAAGTATGTACCGTCTCCCATTACGGATATGGGCTCATTCGACCGGAAAGTCCATAGTTGGCTACAAATGAAAGGCAAATGGGAACAGTACAAGACAATCAGCCCACATTTCAACCTCGGCTTTATGAGTGAACTCGTGCTCTCCAGCAAGAACCTGATGAACAACTACACGGCTTCCGTTTTACAAGCGCCCGCCTTTACGCCGACACCGCATAGCCAAATTGTCTTTAATGAAGCGTTCCGCGCTAACCAGTATGTGGCATTCGGATTGTCTCCGATCTGGAAATTCAGCAAACTGCTGCACTTCCGTCTCGACATGTACGGTTTCTCACCGTTATACGAGATAAAAAAAGAAGAAATATGGAACAACAACACATACACTGCAATCCCCTATTACGGGAAATTCCTTCATTCTTTCAAGTATATGGGAGAAGCAGCCCTTGTTTTACAATTACCGTTTGCCTGCATCAGCCTGTATGCAAACGGATACAGTTATCCGGCAAAAAATTTTAACTTCGGTTTAAATATTGGTTATCTGATATTTAACTCAAAAATGCTTGATTAATTCAAAAAAATATACCGAAAAGGCTTGCAAATATAAAAGAAAGTACTACCTTTGCACTCGCAATCACGAAATAATGGCCGCGTAGCTCAACTGAATAGAGTAGCTGACTACGGATCAGCCGGTTACAGG
>CAJTMR010000038.1 GCA_910577325.1 uncultured Parabacteroides sp. | reverse complement strand
TCCAGTACATTCGCTACGCTTTTCTCAAATTTACTATTTCGCTATGTGTTTATTTCAAATTCTATTGTCTGTCAGTTTATTTGTTTCAACAACCAGTTATGGTCAAGCCGGCATGGAGTTGAAATATTTAAAAGTTAAAAAGGAAGGTTATGATTTACAAGGCACTTTGCAGGTCGAAGAATCTTATGACAAGCAAACAAAAATGTTGACATTGACGATAAAAAATGAATACAAACATGACCTTCTGTTATTTTACAGTAGGTTTAACCCACAATTATATGTATCTCGTTATTATAGAAAGGATGGTAAGGAGGAAATTGATAGAATACCGATAAGTGTATCCGGAGATATAGAGAATAGAAAGAAAATTATCAATCCGGATTCGACTCATGTAATCTCTATAGACTGTAAGGAGTGGAGTTTTTATGAACAGGTTTCTTTCGAAGGGGCTTTTACTGGTTTTCTTGTGGATAAAAAAGAAGAGGTCATTGCGTCTGGTACTTTATACCTTGAGGGGAAACGTTTTGACTTATAGCTTGTTCTCCCGATATAATCCATAGCAGCCCAATCTTTTGGCAGCTATGGATTGGAATGAATCGATCTTGTTTGTCGTTCAGCTGAATGGCAAAAATTCTTTTGAAAGGCTGTACATGTTGTGGAAACAACAAACACTGTATGACTATTCCTTGCAACATTATAAATTTAAAATTTCAAGCGTTATGAAAACTCGAGTATTATTTCAAATTCTATTGTCTGTCAGTTTATTTGTTTCAACAGCATGTTACGGTCAAACCAAATATGAGTTGAAAGATTTTGAAATTAAAAGGGAAGGTTACGATTTGCAAGGCACTTTGCAGGTCGACGAGTCTTATGACAAGCAAACAAAAATGTTGACATTGACGATAAAAAATGAATATAAACATGACCTTCTGTTATTTCACAGTAGGCTTAACCCTAAATTATATGTATCTCGTTATTATAGAAAGGATGGTAAGGATGAAATTGATAGAATACCGATAAGTGTATCCGGAGATATAGAGAATAGAAAGAAAATTATCAATCCGGATTCGACTCATGTAATCTCTATAGACTGTAAGGAGTGGAGTTTTTATGAACAGGTTTCTTTCGAAGGGACTTTTACTGGTTTTCTTGTGGATAAAAAAGAAGAGGTTATTGCGTTTGGTACTTTATATCTTGAGAAAAAACGTTTTGATTTGTAGTCTGTTACGACCGATATAATCCATGGCTACCCAATCTTCCGGCAGCTATGGATTGGAATGAATCGACCTTGTTTGTCGTTCGGCTGAATGGCAAAAGTCCTTTTGAAAGACCGTACATGTTGTGGAAACAACAAACATAGTATGACTGTTCCTTGCAACATTATAAATTTAAAATTTCAAGCGTTATGAAAACTCGAGTATTATTTCAAATTCTATTGTCTGTCAGTTTATTTGTTTCAACAACCAGTTATGGCCAAGCCAGATCGGGGTTGAAATCTTTAGAAGTTAAAAAGGAAGGTTATGATTTGCAAGGCACTTTGCAGGTTGAAGAATCTTATGACAAGCAAACAAAAATGTTGACATTGACGATAAAAAATGAATACAAACATGACCTTCTGTTATTTTACAGTAGGTTTAACCCACAATTATATGTATCTCGTTATTATAGAAAGGATGGTAAGGAGGAAATTGATAGAATACCGATAAGTGTATCCGGAGATATAGAGAATAGAAAGAAAATTATCAATCCAGATTCGACTCATGTAATCTCTATAGACTGTAAGGGGTGGAGTTTTTATGAACAGGTTTCTTTCGAAGGACCTTTTACTATTTGTATTGTGAATGAAAGAGAAGAATTTATTGCGTGTGGTACTTTGTGGCTTGAAGAAAAACATTTTGATTTATAGTTTGTTACGCTCGATGTGATCCATGGCTACCCAATCTTCCGGCAGCTATGGATTGGAATGAATCAATCTTGTTTGTCGTTCGGCTGAATGGCAAAAATTTTTTTGAAAGGCTGTACATGTTGTGGAGGCAACAAACATTGGATGACTATTCCTTGCAACATTATAAATTTTAAATTTCAAGCATTATGAAACTTCGAGTATTATTTCAGATTCTATTGTCTGTCAGTTTATTTGTTTCAACAACCAGTTATGGCCAAGCCAGCATGGAGTTGAAATATTTAAAAGTTAAAAAGGAAGGTTATGATTTGCAAGGCACTTTGCAGGTTGAAGAATCTTATGACAAGCAAACAAAAATGTTGACATTGACGATAAAAAATGAATATAAACATGACCTTCTGTTATTTCACAGTAGGCTTAACCCTAAATTATATGTATCTCGTTATTATAGAAAGGATGGTAAGGATGAAATTGATAGAATACCGATAAGTGTATCCGGAGATATAGAGAATAGAAAGAAAATTATCAATCCAGATTCGACTCATGTAATCTCTATAGACTGTAAGAACTGGAATTGTGGACAGGTTTCTTTCAAAGGGGCTTTTACTGGTTTTCTTGTGGATAAAAAAGAAGAACACATTGCGTCTGGTACTTTATGGGTTGAAGGGAAATATTTTGATTTATAACTTGTTATGACCGATATAATCCATAGCTGTCCAATCTTTCGGTAGCTGTGGATTGGAATGAATCGACCCTGTTTGTCGTTTGGCTGAATGGCAAAAATTCTTTTGAAAGGCTGTACATGTTGTGGAGGCAACAAACACTGTATGACTATTCCTTGCAACTTTCTGATCCGGATTTTGGTGCGGTCACCTTGAAAGATGGTGGGGAATCCTGTCGGAAGTGAGGTCGGGCGAATGCTGAGGAAATTTTGTGAAACTTTTAAACTGCAACTCGATCTTATTTGTCTGCTTGAAAAATGTAAGATAAATTGATATTTTTCTTTTAAATTCTTTGCGTGTATAAATTTTTGTTTTACATTTGCAACGTCAAACAAAAATAAAGACGTAAGAAAAGATGATGAACAATGTATTGCATATTATTCTCGTGGTGGTCCTTCTATTCATTAGCAGGTAAGGAGAAAGGTGTGTAAGATGTTGTGAAGTCGTATCAGGATATTTCTTAAGCCTTTCTCCATATAGAGAAGGGCTTTTTTAATATATTGATGTAAAATAAACGTAGGGGCAAGGAAACTTGCCTGTGTAAAAGAATAAATGATATGATGAAGAATCCGTTAAGAAGTTCATACAGCACAGAGGGCAGACGCATGGCAGGAGCCCGTGCTTTGTGGCGCGCCAACGGCTTGAAAGAAGAGCAGTTCGGTAAACCGATTATAGCTATTGTGAATTCATTTACCCAGTTTGTACCCGGTCATGTCCATTTACATGAGATCGGACAACAGGTAAAAGCGGAGATCGAAAAGTTGGGTTGCTTTGCTGCCGAATTCAATACGATTGCTATTGACGATGGTATTGCTATGGGACATGACGGAATGCTCTACTCGCTCCCTTCACGTGACATTATTGCGGACAGTGTCGAGTATATGGTAAATGCTCACAAAGCGGATGCCATGGTCTGTATCAGCAATTGCGACAAGATTACTCCGGGGATGCTGATGGCTTCCATGCGGCTCAATATCCCGACTGTCTTTGTTTCCGGCGGCCCGATGGAAGCCGGAGAACTGGAAGACCGGCATCTGGATTTGATTGATGCCATGATCGAATCGGCCGATACTTCGGTTAGTGATGAACGGATCGCACAGGTGGAGCGGAATGCTTGTCCGGGATGCGGTTGTTGCTCCGGTATGTTTACGGCCAACTCGATGAATTGCTTGAACGAAGCGATCGGCCTGGCTCTTCCGGGCAACGGGACAATCGTCGCTACGCATGCGGGTCGTACGCAACTGTTTCGTGATGCTGCCCGGCAGATTGTAGAAAATGCCTATAAATATTATCGTGACGGCGATGAGTCGGTTCTTCCTCGCAGTATCGCCACCCGTCAGGCTTTCCTGAATGCCATGTCATTGGATATAGCAATGGGAGGTTCTACGAATACGGTTCTTCATTTGCTCGCGATTGCACAGGAAGCGGAGGCCGATTTCACGATGGACGATATTGATATGCTTTCCCGCAAGACTCCTTGTCTTTGCAAGGTTGCTCCCAACACGCATGTCTATCATGTTCAGGATGTAAACCGCGCCGGAGGGATCATGGGGATTATGAACGAATTGCTGAAAGGCGGTTTGATAGACGGGAATGTGAAGCGTGTGGATGGTATGACGCTTGCTGAAGCTGTTGATAAGTATGCAATCACTTCCCCGAATGTAACGGACGAGGCGATTAGGAAATATAAAAGTGCCCCTGCCTGTCGTTTCAGTATCCGGATGGGATCGCAGGAAACCTACTATAAGGAATTGGATACCGACCGTGTCGCCGGATGTATCCGCGATATCGAGCATGCTTATTCCAAGGACGGCGGCTTGGCTGTCTTGAAAGGGAATATCGCACTGGATGGTTGCGTGGTCAAAACGGCCGGTGTGGATGGGAGTATCTGGAAGTTTGCCGGTCCCGCAAAAGTATTCGATTCGCAGGATGCGGCTTGTGAAGGTATCCTTGGCGGAAAAGTGGTTTCGGGTGATGTGGTTGTGATCACGCACGAAGGACCGAAAGGCGGTCCGGGCATGCAGGAAATGCTTTACCCCACATCTTATATAAAGAGCCGCCATTTAGGCAAAGAGTGCGCGCTGATTACGGACGGTCGTTTCAGTGGCGGAACCTCCGGTCTTTCTATTGGCCATGTCTCTCCCGAAGCGGCGGCAGGTGGAGCGATCGGTTTGGTGAAAGACGGCGATATGATCGAGATCGATATTCCCGGACGTACGATTAATGTGAAGGTTAGCGATGCAGAACTGGCAGAACGCCGTAAAGCGGAAGAAGCTCGTGGTACGAAAGCTTTTACGCCTCCGCATCGCCAACGTGTCGTTTCAAAAGCTTTGCGGGCTTATGGTAAGATGGTGAGTTCGGCAGATAAAGGGGGAGTGAGGATAATTGACAATTGAGAATTGGCAATTTGAAAGGGAATAAATAAACAGAAAACATTAAATATAGTAACATCCAATTGTCAATTGTCCATTATCAATTGCCAATTTAATAGAGATATGGAAAAACAGAAGATAACCGGTTCGGAGGCTTTGTTGAAGTCGTTGATAGCTGAAGGAGTAGATACGATCTTCGGTTATCCCGGCGGACAGGCGATCCCTATTTACGATAGTTTGTACGATTACAGGGATAAGTTGAGACATGTTTTGGTGCGTCACGAACAAGGGGCGACGCACGCCGCACAGGGCTATGCCCGTGTATCCGGTAAAGTGGGGGTGACGCTGGTCACTTCCGGTCCCGGTGCGACGAATACCATTACCGGCATTGCTGATGCCATGATGGACAGTACGCCGATGGTGGTCATTGCCGGTCAAGTTCCTTCTCCCTTGCTTGGAACTGACGCTTTTCAGGAAGTCGATGTGATCGGTATTACGCAGCCGATCACCAAGTGGGCGTACCAGATCCGTAAGCCGGAAGAGATTGCATGGGCTGTTTCGCGCGCCTTCTATATAGCATCGACCGGACGTCCGGGACCTGTCGTGCTCGATTTGGCAAAGGATGCACAGATCGGGTTGGTGGAGTATGATTATAAGAAGGTGGACTATGTCCGTAGCTATCAGCCGGAACCGGATATCAACCTGGATCGGATTAAGGCTGCCGCTGCATTGATCAACAAAGCGGAGAAACCGTTCTGCCTGGTCGGGCAAGGTGTTTTGTTGGGAGGTGCTGAAGAAGAGCTGAAAGCGTTTCTGTTGAAGAATGACATTCCTGCCGGTTCGACCGTGCTCGGTCTGTCGGCGTTGCCTTCCGATTTCCCTTTGAATAAAGGTATGTTGGGAATGCATGGCAATGTCGGGCCGAACAGGAAAACCAATGAGTGTGATGTGTTGATCGCCATCGGTATGCGTTTCGACGACCGTGTCACAGGTGATTTGAAGACATACGCCAAGCAGGCGAAAGTGATCCATCTGGACATTGATAATTCGGAGATCGGGAAGAATGTACCGGTTGATGTGAAGGTTCTCGGAAATGCCAAACGTACCATCCCGATGATAACAACCTTGTTGGAAGAACGGAAACGGACGGAGTGGAATGCCGAGTTCGAACCGGATGCGCAGGAAGAGTATGAAAAGGTAATCGAAAAGGAATTGTGCCCGGGAAGCGGGTCGCTGAAAATGGGCGAAGTCGTCCGGAAAGTATCCGAGGCGACTGGCAATGATGCCGTTCTGGTGACGGATGTCGGGCAGAACCAGATGATGAGTGTCCGTTATTTTAAATACAAGCGTACCCGTAGTGTGGTTACTTCGGGCGGCTTGGGGACGATGGGCTTTGGCCTTCCCGCTGCTATGGGGGCCAAGTTCGGTGCACCCGACCGTACGGTCTGCTTCTTTACCGGCGACGGCGGGATGCAGATGACGATCCAGGAACTTGGGACCGTCATGCAGGAAAAACTGGATGTGAAAATCATTATCCTTAATAATAATTTCTTAGGGATGGTGCGCCAATGGCAGGAGTTGTTCTTCCACGAACGTTATTCGAATACGATCATGGAGAACCCGGATTTCGTGGCGATTGCCAAAGCGTACGGTATCGCCGGGCGCACTGTGGAAAAGCGGGACGAACTGGATGGGGCGATTGCCGAAATGTTGGACCATGACGGGGCGTATGTGTTGGTTGCCAATGTGGAAACGTGCGGTATGGTATATCCGATGGTTCCTGCCGGGGGAAGCGTGACGAACATGATAGTAGGAGACAAGTAAAGAGGTGAAGTTATGACAGCAAAAAAATTATATACCGTTATTATCTTTTCAGAGAATACAGTAGGGCTTCTGAACCAGATTACGATTATCTTTACGCGCCGGCAGTTGAACATCGAGACGCTTTCCGTTTCGCCTTCCGCCATACAGGGTATACATAAGTTTACGATCACGACATTTGCCGATGAAGACATGATTGATAAAGTCGTGAAGCAGATCGACAAGCGCGTGGATATCTTGAAGGCCTATTACAATACGGATGAAGACTTGGTGTATCAGGAGATCGCGCTCTATAAACTGAGCACCGAATTATTCCTCAAAATGGGAACGGTCGAAGAGTTGATCCGTAAGTATAATGCACGCATCTTGGAGATAAACGAAACTTGTGTCGTCTTGGAAAAGAGCGGGCATTATGATGAAACGCAGGCTTTGTTCAAAGAATTGAGTGAAACGATCGGTGTGCTGCAATTCATCCGTTCGGGCCGCGTTGCGATCACAAAAAGCCGTGTGGAACGTCTGAGCGACATGTTGGCCGAAATGGAGCGCAAGTTGCAGGATAAACAAAACGGACTACAATAACGTGCGGGCGGTTCGTGAATCGCCCCGACAAATGTATAGAATCATGGACAAAAACAAAGTAGGAGAATTTCATTTCGTCACGGAACCGTACTTGTTGGATTTCCGCGGACGCGTAACGATCCCGATGATCGGGAACTACCTGATACATGTCGCATCCAGCCATGCTGCCGAACGCGGATTCGGTTTCAACGACATGTCGGAACGGCATACGGCTTGGGTTCTTTCACGTCTGGCGATCGAAATGATCGAATATCCTGCCATGTCCGAACCCATAACGCTGCGTACTTGGGTGGACGAAGTCGGCCGCCTTTTTACCAGTCGTTGTTTCGAGTTGGTGGACAGCAACGGTAAGACATTCGGTTACGCCCGCTCTATTTGGGCGGCTATCGATGTGGAGACACGCCGGCCGACTTTATTGGATGTCGCTGGACTGAACGCATACGTTACGGATCGTCCCTGCCCGATTGAAAAGCCGGGGAAGATTGCGGCTGTGGAGCATGACACGGAAGGAATCCCTTATGTCATTAAGTACAGCGACCTCGATATCAACGGTCACTTGAACAGTATCAAGTATATGGAACATCTCCTTGACCTGTTTGATCTTGACCTGTTCAAGACAAAAGATATCAGACGTTTCGAAATCGCCTACCAATCCGAAGGCAAGTATGGGATGGAGCTCATGTTGTACAAGAAGATGGCTGATAACGGGAAATACGATATGGCGATTTGTAACGAAGGCAAAGCGATTTGCCGTGCCGCTGTTACGTGGCATTAACAAAAACAAAAGGATTATTTTATTAACACATTACATTATAATAGTAAAAGAAAATGGCAGTAATGAATTTTGGCGGTGTTGACGAAAACGTTGTAACCCGCGAGGAATTTCCGTTGGAAAAAGCAAGAGAAGTATTGAAAGATGAAGTGATCGCGGTTATCGGTTACGGTGTTCAGGGCCCTGGGCAGAGTTTGAACTTGCGTGACAACGGTTTCAATGTTATCGTAGGACAGCGTCCCGGTAAGACGTATGACAAGGCTGTTGCCGATGGCTGGGTCCCGGGTGAAACATTGTTCGATATCGAAGAAGCTTGCGAAAAGGCAACCATCATACAGGTGCTGCTTTCCGATGCCGCCCAGATCGAATGCTGGCCGCGTATCAAGAAATACCTGACTCCGGGCAAGGCGTTGTATTTCTCTCACGGTTTTGCTATCACTTACAAGGAACGTACGAATATCATCCCTCCTGCAGATGTCGATGTGATCTTGATCGCACCGAAGGGTTCCGGAACTTCCTTGCGCCGTATGTTCTTGCAAGGACGAGGTCTGAACTCCAGCTATGCGATCTTCCAGGATGCGACCGGCAAAGCATGGGATCGTGTGATCGCTTTAGGTATCGGTGTCGGTTCAGGTTATCTGTTCGAAACGACATTCAAGAAGGAAGTTTATTCCGACCTGACCGGCGAACGTGGTACTTTGATGGGAGCCATTCAGGGTTTGCTGTTGGCTCAATACGAAACATTGCGTGAAAACGGCCACGAACCTTCCGAAGCGTTCAACGAAACAGTCGAAGAACTGACTCAGTCTCTGATGCCGCTGTTTGCTGAAAACGGTATGGACTGGATGTATGCAAACTGTTCGACTACTGCACAGCGCGGTGCTTTGGACTGGATGGGACCGTTCCATGATGCCGTCAAACCTGTATTTGAGAAACTGTACCAAGAGGTCGCCTGCGGTAACGAAGCGCAGCGTTCTATCGATACGAACAGCAAGCCGGATTATCGCGAAGGTCTGGAAAAAGAACTGGCAGCATTGCGCGAAAGCGAAATGTGGCGTGCAGGTGCGGTTGTCCGCAAATTGCGTCCGGAAAACAATTGATGGACATCGCGTTTAAATCTTACCCAAGTGTACGGACATTTACGTATTCTTGGGTAAGTTCGTATATGCACATAACCACTCATCAGAAGGGCATAGCTACTTCCTCAACATAAGACGTTTTCGAAGTTAAGAACCTTCTAACGTCAGTTCAGGATAAGTCAGTGTAAAAATAGAAAAATAATCGAATAAAATTTACACTGTAAAAGATAAGGAACTATAATCAGATAATCTGCTTCTTGATTATGAATTGAAGTAAATCTTCTGTGTTTTTCTTACGTTTTGTAAGAAAATATCAATAAAAAATACCTGATTATATTTGGAGGTTTGGGAAAACGCTGTATCTTTGCAGCGTTTAAACGAAAATGGTTAAGAAGACAACATGAAACAGGTAATGCTAAATAGTCTCATTATTTCTCTAAACATCATTCTACTCTGGGAACGGGATAGGAAGTGAGACTGTGTATGCTTTACTTAGGTATTAGAATATGAAAAAGCCTTTCTCGCTTCCTTGTGAGAGAGGCTTTTTTCATTCAGAAAAGGTATTAACAAATTTAAGACGATAAGAACTATGTCAGACAGATTATTTATTTTCGACACAACATTGCGTGACGGTGAACAGGTGCCGGGTTGCCAGTTAAACAGCATAGAAAAGATTCAGGTTGCCAGAGCATTGGAAGAACTGGGAGTAGATGTGATAGAAGCCGGTTTTCCCGTATCGAGCCCGGGCGATTTCAATAGTGTTGTTGAAATATCGAAGGCTGTAACATGGCCTACAATCTGTGCGCTTACCCGTGCGGTGGAAAAAGACATTGATGTGGCTGCCGAAGCTTTGAAATATGCGAAGCACGGACGTATCCATACGGGTATAGGAACGTCCGATTATCATATCCGCTATAAGTTCAATTCGAACCGGGAAGAAATTTTGGAACGGGCTGTCGCTGCTGCCAAATATGCCAAAAGGTATGTGGAAGACGTCGAATTCTATTGCGAAGATGCCGGACGTACGGACAACGAATATCTGGCACGTGTGGTAGAAGCGGTTATTAAAGCTGGTGCGACAGTTGTCAATATCCCGGATACGACCGGTTATTGCCTGCCGGACGAATATGGGGCGAAAATCAAATATCTGATGGATCATGTGGACGGTATTGAGAAGGCTATTCTTTCTACCCACTGCCATAACGATTTGGGGATGGCTACCGCTAACACCGTGCAAGGTGTCTTGAACGGTGCGCGTCAGGTGGAAGTCACCATGAACGGTATCGGTGAACGGGCCGGCAACACCTCTCTGGAGGAGGTCGCCATGATCTTCAAGAGCCATAAAGAACGCGGTATCGTGACTAATATCAATACGACTAAGATTTACGGAGTTAGCCGTATGGTGTCTAGTCTGATGAATATGCCGATCCAGCCGAACAAGGCGATAGTCGGACGGAACGCGTTCGCGCATTCTTCCGGTATTCATCAGGACGGTGTTTTGAAGAATCGTGAAAGTTATGAAATCATCGATCCGAAAGAGGTGGGAATTGACGATAACGCGATCGTGCTGACAGCCCGTAGCGGACGTGCGGCATTGAAACACCGTTTACAGGTGTTGGGCGTCGAACTGCCGCAGGAAAAATTGGATAAGGTTTATGAAGAATTCTTGAAACTGGCCGACCGCAAGAAAGATATCAATGACGACGATGTCCTGATGCTTGCCGGCAAGGATCGCACGGCTATGCACCGTATCAAACTGGAATATTTGCAGGTAACCTCCGGTGTCGGTTTGCAGTCTGTCGCCAGCGTTTGCCTGAATATCGCAGGCGAGAAGTTCGAAGCCGCTGCTTCCGGCAACGGTCCTGTTGATGCAGCTATCAAGGCGGTGAAATCCATTATCCACCGTACGATGACGATCCAGGAGTTTCTGATCCAAGCGATTAACAAAGGCAGTGACGATATGGGCAAAGTACATATGCAGGTTGAGTATGAAGGAAATCGTTATTACGGTTTTGCTGCCAATACCGATATTATAGCCGCTTCTGTAGAGGCATTTATCGATGCAATTAATAAATTTGTAAAATGAATTGACCTTTATGAATACATTATTTGACAAGATTTGGGATTCCCACGTGGTGACGATGATCGAAGAGGGGCCCACACAGCTTTACATCGACAGGTTGTACTGTCATGAAGTAACCAGTCCGCAGGCCTTTGCCGGTATGCGTGTACGTGGTTTGAAACCGCTTCGTCCGGAACGTATTTATTGCATGCCGGATCATAATACGCCGACACATGACCAGGATAAACCGATCGAGGATCCTGTTTCGAGAAACCAGGTCGACACACTGGCAAAGAATGCTGCCGAATTCGGTTTGACTCATTATGGAATGATGGATGAACGCAACGGCATTATCCATGTGGTAGGTCCTGAACGCGGGTTGACATTGCCGGGGATGACGATCGTCTGCGGAGACTCTCATACCTCTACTCACGGTGCGGTCGGTGCGGTCGCTTTCGGTATCGGAACCAGCGAAGTGGAAATGGTGATGGCTTCCCAGTGCATCTTGCAGGCAAAACCGAAAACCATGCGTATCCGTGTGGAAGGCAATCTTGGAAAAGGGGTGACGGCAAAGGATGTCGCCCTTTATATCATGTCGAAAGTGACGACCAGCGGCGCTACCGGATATTTCATCGAATATGGAGGAACGGCGATCCGCAGCCTGACGATGGAGGGACGTTTGACTTTGTGTAACCTGTCTATCGAAATGGGGGCGCGTGGCGGTATGATCGCTCCCGACGAAACGACGTTCGCTTATTTAAAAGGACGTGAAAATGCTCCTGTCGGCGAAGAATGGGATAAGGCGGTTGCCTATTGGAGAACGTTGAAGAGTGGCGATGATGCCGTGTTTGACAAAGAGATCCTGTTTGACGCCGCCGATATCGAACCGATGCTGACGTATGGAACTAACCCGGGGATGGGAATGGGAATTACTGGGCATATCCCGGCTGTCGAAGGCCTGAACGAAGTGGAAAAAGCTTCTTTTATGAAGTCGATGGGGTATATGGGCTTCGAACCGGGTGAGTCATTGTTGGGAAAGAAGATCGACTATGTGTTCTTGGGTTCCTGTACAAATGGCCGTATCGAAGATTTCCGCGCTTTTGCTTCTATCGTAAAGGGACGGAAAAAAGCCGATGATGTGATCGCTTGGCTGGTTCCCGGTTCTTGGATGGTAGATGCGCAGATCCGTGAAGAAGGGCTGGACAAGATATTCGAAGAAGCCGGTTTCCAGTTGCGCCAACCGGGATGTTCGGCTTGTCTGGCAATGAACGACGATAAGATCCCGGCTGGAAAATATGCCGTTTCGACAAGCAATCGTAACTTCGAAGGACGTCAAGGACCAGGAGCCCGTACGATTCTGGCCGGACCGTTGGTGGCTGCTGCTGCCGCCGTGACGGGCAAGATCACGGATCCGAGGACGTTTCTCTATTAAATTAAAATCATAAATTTCAACATTCATGAAACAGAAATTCAACATCATAACATCAACCTGCGTCCCCCTTCCTCTTGAGAATGTGGATACAGATCAGATTATACCTGCCCGTTTCCTGAAAGCAACCGATAAGAAAGGGTTTGGTGAAAACTTGTTCCGCGACTGGCGGTACGATAAGCAGGGAAACAAAATAGAGTCGTTTGTTCTGAATGATCCTGCCTACGGCGGACAGATATTGGTGGCAGGGAAGAACTTCGGTTCGGGGTCCAGCCGCGAGCATGCGGCTTGGGCGATTGCCGATTATGGGTTTCGTGTGGTTGTGTCCAGTTTTTTCGCGGATATCCACAAAAACAATGAACTGAATAACTTCGTTCTCCCTGTGGTGGTTAGCGAACCTTTCTTGGCCGAACTTTTTGATTCGATTTTTTCCGATCCGAAAACAGAAGTCGAAG
Source organism: uncultured Parabacteroides sp. (assembly GCA_910577325.1). Taxonomy (GTDB): domain Bacteria; phylum Bacteroidota; class Bacteroidia; order Bacteroidales; family Tannerellaceae; genus Parabacteroides. The sequence continues at coordinate 7,898 of CAJTMR010000038.1, read as the reverse complement.
TTGACCTGCCTGCCCAAATCATTACCAATAAGGCCACAGGCAAGAGCGAGCATTTTGACATCAACGCTTACAAAAAAGACTGTCTGGTAAACGGCCTTGACGACATCGACTATTTGCTTGCCAATAAGGAAAAGATCGAGGCGTTTGAAAAGAGATGTTGTAATTATTGAAACAATTATGATAGAAATAATGGATACCACCCTGCGCGACGGGGAACAGACTTCAGGGGTTGCCTTTGCTGCGCATGAGAAGTTGAGTATTGCACAGGCTTTGCTCGACTTGGGGGTGAATCGTCTGGAGATCGCTTCCGCGCGTGTTTCGGACGGTGAGTTCGAGGCCGTGAAGCGCGTGGCTTCCTGGGCGGAACGTACCGGGAATATCCGGAAGCTTGAAGTGCTCGGCTTTGTGGATGGCGATGTTTCGTTGAACTGGATCGAAGCAGCCGGCTGCCGTGTGGTGAACTTGCTTTGTAAGGGTTCTTACAAGCATGTGACGGAACAGCTTCGTAAGGCTCCCGAACAGCATTTTGCCGATATACGTTCCGTCATCAACTTGGCAACCGAACGGGGGATCGCCGTGAATGTCTATCTGGAAGACTGGTCGAATGGTATCAAGAACTCGCCTGAATATGTCTTTCAGGCAGTCGATTCGCTCCGTGACCTGCCGGTCCGGCGTTTCATGCTGCCTGATACGCTCGGTGTCCTGAATCCCGGTAACACCTACGAGTATTGCCGGGAAATGGTTACACGCTATCCGGACTTGAAGTTCGATTTCCATGCCCATAACGATTACGACCTGGCAGTAGCGAATGTCTATTCTGCCGTCCGTGCCGGCATAGATGGTATCCATACTACGTTGAACGGGCTGGGCGAGCGCGCCGGGAATGCCCCGCTTAGCAGTGTGCTCGCCGTGTTGAAAGACCAGTTAGGAGTGGAGACAATGCTTAAGGAGGAACGTATCAATTATGCCAGTCGTCTGGTGGAAACCTTCTCAGGCGTTCATATACCGCCTAACAAACCGATTATCGGGGAACATGTCTTTACGCAATGTGCCGGTGTCCATGCCGATGGCGACAGTAAAAACAATCTGTATTGCAATGACCTGCTGCCTGAACGTTTCGGCCGTGTCCGCGAATATGCCCTCGGCAAGACTTCCGGAAAGGCGAATATCCGCAAGAACTTGGAAGCATTGGGAATCGATATCGATGAAAATTCCATGCGCAAGGTGACCGAACGGATTATCGAACTGGGCGATAAGAAAGAAATGGTTACGACGGAAGATCTTCCGTATATCATCAGCGATGTGCTCCATCATGATACGATGGCCGACCAACGTATCCGTATCTTGAATTATTCCCTGTCTTTGGCACAAGGATTGAAACCGGTTGCCACCCTGAAGATAGAGATCAACGGCGAAGCCTACCAGGAGTCTGCTTCCGGTGACGGGCAGTACGATGCCTTTGTCCGCGCCTTGCGGAAGATCTATACCGATCTGGGGCGTCCTTTCCCCATGCTGACTAATTACTCTGTTTCCATACCGCCCGGCGGACGGACCGATGCTTTCGTGCAGACCATCATCAGTTGGAATTATGCAGGAGTGGATTTTAAAACTCGCGGTCTCGATGCAGACCAGACAGAAGCAGCCATTAAGGCGACATTGAAAATGTTGAACAAGATAGAACAATAAAATCATAAATCATGAAATTGAATATCGCTGTACTTCCCGGTGACGGGATCGGCCCTGAAATCTCCGCGCAAGGTGTGGATGTGATGAGTGCCGTTTGTAAGAAATTCGGACATGAAGTCTGTTATGAATATGCCCTTTGCGGGGCGGATGCCATCGACAAGGTGGGAGACCCTTTTCCGGAAGAAACGTATGAAATTTGTAAAAAAGCGGATGCCGTTCTTTTCTCTGCTGTCGGTGATCCGAAGTTCGACAATGATCCGACAGCCAAAGTGCGTCCTGAACAGGGATTGCTGGCCATGCGCAAGAAATTGGGCTTGTTTGCGAATATCCGGCCTGTGCAGACCTTCAAGTGCCTGCTGCACAAATCACCGCTTCGTGCCGACTTGGTGGAAGGGGCGGATTTCCTGTGTATCCGTGAACTGACGGGAGGCATGTATTTCGGGGAGAAATATCAGGATAACGATATGGCTTACGATACCAATATGTACACACGTCCTGAGATTGAACGTATCTTGAAAGTCGGTTTCGAATATGCCATGAAACGGAGGAAACATCTGACAGTGGTCGATAAGGCGAATGTCCTGGCTTCTTCGCGTCTGTGGCGACAGATCGCTCAAGAGATGGCTCCTGCTTATCCGGAGGTCCGGACCGACTATATGTATGTCGACAATGCGGCCATGCGTATGATCCAGGAACCCGGATTCTTTGACGTCATGGTGACGGAAAATACGTTTGGAGATATCCTTACCGATGAAGGTTCTTGTATCAGTGGCTCTATGGGGTTGCTTCCTTCTGCTTCGACGGGCGAAAGCACGCCTGTATTCGAGCCTATTCACGGTTCATGGCCGCAGGCTAAAGGATTGAATATCGCCAATCCTTTGGCACAGATCCTTTCGGTTGCCATGCTGTTCGAATATTTCGGTTGCAAGGTGGAAGGCGCTTTGATCCGCGAGGCTGTGGATGCTTCTTTGGATGCCCATGTCCGTACACCTGAAATCCAAATGGAAGGCGGTGCGAAATATGGAACGAAAGAGGTGGGCGCATGGATTGTCGACTATATCGAGAGACATTCTTGACAGGTGCGAATGGCTTTTGAGGTCTCGGAAACCGTTGTTCAACGTTTGAATGGCTTTTCCGAGACCTTGTTTCTTATTTTTCCTTTGCCAATTTCATCAACTCCTCGATCACTTCCTTATTATATCCCATGGATTCGGCTTTCTTGAAATCGAGGGCAGCCCGTTCCTTTTCGTATTGTGCCAGCTTGATCTTGCCTCTCAGTACATAGAGGTTGGCTGTCGGTCCGCTTTCGGTAAAGACCTTTTCTATATCCGCCATTGCCCGTGCGTTTTTTCCCATCATAAAATACAGGTCCGCCCGTCCTTCGTAAAGGACCCAGTCGCGGGGCATTTCGCTGATCAGATAGTTGAATATTCGTTCGCTTTCGTCGAAGTTTCCGCGCATCTTTTCCAGGATGGCATGGCCGAGCCGGGCGCGGACCGATTTCTCGTTTACTTCCAAGATCTTGTCGAAGTCCTGTTCCGCCCACATATAATTTTGTAACTGTATGTAAAGCAATCCGCGACAGTAAAGTGCTTCCTGATGTTCCGGGTTTTCTATCAGCAGCGTGTTATAATCGCTCAGTGCTTTTTCTGTTTCCCCCAGTTCGGTATAAAGGGAAGCGCGGTTTTCGAGAATGGTGATATTATTTGTATGGCCGCTTAGTGCGGAAGTGTAGGAAATGAGGGCGTCTTGCAGTTTCCCCTGCCGGCGTTGGATGGTTCCGAGGTTCGTGAGCAGGGCATAGTTCAGCGGGTTGGCCGGTTCTTTGCGCATGGCTGTTTTCAGGCTCTCTTCGGCGGACATCAGGTCGCCTTTGTCTACAAAATCGTAGCTTTTCTCTATTAATTCTTCGTATGATTGGGCAAAGCTATTTCCTATAAACAGGAACAAACCTATAATAATCAAGAAAGTCCTCATTCTCTATCGTTTATATCTGTTATTTGAACGGTTGCAAAACTACACAATAAAATCGGTTCTTTATTCGAATAAAAAAACTTTATACCTTTGCTACAATTTCTAATACTTTTGGAGTGAATGATTGTTATGTATTTAGTATGAATTTCAAAAACATAAATGTAAATAATTATGATTGTGACAGCAATTGACCTTTCACATGGATTGGAAGGTGTTTTAGCTCCTTTGACGGCGCAAGGCGCGGCATTGGGATTGACGCTTATCAAGGCGTTTTTGATTTTTATAATCGGGCGTTTCCTGATTAACTTGGTGAATAAACTGATAAAACGGATCTTGCTGAAACGGGACATCGAGCCTTCGGTAAAGACGTTTGTCGGAAGTTTGGTAAATGTAGTCCTGACCATCCTGTTGATCATCTCGGTTGTCGGTGCTTTGGGAGTACAGACGACTTCGTTTGCAGCTTTGCTTGCTTCTGCCGGTGTCGCTGTCGGTATGGCGTTGAGCGGTAACCTGGCGAATTTTGCGGGCGGATTGATTATCTTGTTATTCAAGCCTTTTAAGGTTGGTGATTATATCGAGGCGCAGGGCACGGGAGGCACAGTGAAGGAAATCCAGATTTTCCACACGATTCTGACGACACCAGATAATAAGATGGTGTATATCCCGAACGGATCGCTTAGTAGTGGCACGGTCACGAACTTCAGCCGTCAGGCTACCCGCCGTGTCGACTGGGTGTTCGGCTTCAGTTATGGAGAGGACTATGACAAAGTAAAGGCTGTGATCGAAACGATTCTTGCGCGTGATTCCCGTATCTTGACTGATCCGGCTCCTTTTATCGCCTTGAATACGTTGGCAGATAGCAGTGTCAATGTTGTTGTCCGTGTATGGGTGGAAAGTTCGAACTATTGGGATGTCTATTTCGGAATCAATCAGGCGGTTTATGCGACATTCAATGAAAAAGGAATCGACTTCCCCTTCCCGCAACTTACTGTACATCGGGCTGATAATTGATTTGTCCTGAAAAGAAAAGGATTCGTTCAATAACCGGCAGGTTTTGAAAGGAGTCTTTTCTACGGATAAAATTTTGGACAAAAAGGAATATCTTTGTCCATCATTTTAGAACAAGTAGGAAAAAAGACATAAGTATAAGATATCAAGAACTTAATTTCATTACTTTAGTATTATTATTAGATTATAAGAGAAAAATGATTCCCGGCTCGTCACTTTGGTGGCGGGCCTTTTTTATTATGGCATGGATAATGGCGCTTTTGTACATTATGCTCGGATGTAAGTATCTTTTATAGTTGATTATAACTTTGTAAAAGTGAACTTTTATATCTTTGCCCCTGTTAAAGGAGTGAATAATTAAACAATTTGTATATGAATAAAAAAATTACACTTTTGGCTGCGGCCTTAATGACAGTAGGAACTTTTACTACGGCAAGTGCGGCAGGTGATGTTCCGGGTAAAGATTGGACTACAGGTAATTATTATTACTTGAAGAGTGGTAATGATTACTTGTCTTTGGATGGTAACAAGGCTGATTCGGTAGTAGTAAAAGAAATCACTTCATTTGAGAATGTGAATAAAGCTGCTCGTGATTCCGCTCTTTGGGAAATTACGGGGATAACAGAAACTGCTGGAACAGTTTATCAATTTAAGAACAAAAAGACAAATGCTGTTTTATCTTTTGCTGCATCTCAAGATGCCAAGCCTACTTTGGCTGCTGGTGTAAGCAAATGGACGTTTACGGATGGAGGCAGTCTGAGTGCTTCACTAAGTGATGGTAAAAAAATGACATTGGCTTTAGATAATGATGGTGGCATTGTTTTTACTGGACAAACTGGGCTGGGGTTGACTGTAACTAAGCCTGATACAATGACCATGACCCCGCAGGATCTCGGCGATGGTTTCAGTACTTTTCAGTTGACATTCGGTGATAAATATGAAGGGAATATCTTTACCGGTGAAGATTTGATTGCTAATTCTGTTGGAGATAAGGGCTTTATGACTTTACAGGTGAAAGGTGATGAAGCATATTCAAATGGTGTAAAGAAGTTTTTAGGTGTTGATACACTCAAAACAACAATCAATAATCAAAAGGATGTATTTGGTGCAGGGTTTGCATTAGATTCAATTCGTAAAGTTTTGCGTCCGAATGAACTTTGCAAGCACTTTAAGTTTGTTGTCAATTTGCAGAATGATTCTATTGCAATGTTTGTTGCAGGAGCTCCTGATTTTGATGACAATTTAGACGTTAATACGGCAGCGGGTGATACGGTTCGCGTTGTTTATGCTCAGGTTGGAGATACCAAGGTTTTAACTGTTTCTAAGTTTGGAGCAGATGCTCAGCCTTTGCAGGGTAAACTTCCTTTGATTAATGTTTCAAAAGGTACGCCCGTTACAATTCCGACCGGTACAGGTGTCTATTTCTTACAGAAGGTAAGCGAAGGTGCTGATAACGGTAAATATTATGTGAGGAAAGACGCTTTTATGGGAGGCGACAGTGTTCCTTCTGTTAATTTGGCAAGAGGTCAGTGGTATATTAAAGAAAATAACGGTAAATATTCTGTTGTTGATCGTCAATCAAATTCAAGTATGATCGTAGATCAGGAAGTTTTTGCTGTACAAGGAAAAGAAAACACTTATTTGTTCGGTTCGGACTCCGTGAAAATATTTAAACAAGAGGTTAATCTGAATAATAAATATTTAGGTTCTCTCTATTTTTCGGAAGAAGAATTGAACGCTAACGGCTTTGTACTGAACTTGGTTTCTGGAACAACAGGAGTAAGTAATATTTATGCATATACTACAGATTCTATCTTGAAAGGTAAAGTCGATGATGCAAAAGATGCAGCAATCTTTAAGTTGGTAGTGGATGAAGTTAAAGAAGCTGGCGGTGCAAAGAGTTTGTTAGATACCTTGTTTGTCACTTCATATAAGTTAAGAGCAATGTTTAATAAAGATATGCTCGCAAAACAGAGTGATAGTCTGAAGTTCTCATCTGTTGGAGCTGCTGAGTCCTTTAGATTTATTTCAGATGCTACTGCTGAAAAGTATGCGATGTTGACTTCTGATGGTCAGTATGTAGGCATGAATGTCAATACTTCTTGTGTACAGTTGTCAGAGAAAGCAGCTTACGTAAACCTCGAAGCCGTTGACGCCCCCGAATATGCTTCATTTGCAAGTGTTCACAAGCGTTTGGCTTATAACAACAATGCTTTAGTGATGAATCCGCTGAACTTCTTTGCTGAAATGAAAGATGAAGGTAATCTGATTACAAAAGCAAATTATGAAGCAGATAACTTTAGCTTGTGGGTTGAACAAGATACAGTCATTGCTGGTAAACAATTGTATTTTATTTCTTCCGGTGTCGCTAATGGTGGCAAAGCTGAAGCTGATATTCGCTATTACTTAGCTGCTAAAGACACAACAAGAGCAGGTATCGATGCCGATACTTATGCAATGTTCATCTCTCATGACTCGATCAAGACAATGAAGAACAGCCCTGCTCTTTTCGCATTCAAGACAGCAGAAGAAGGCGGTTATTATCTGGAAAACCAGAAAGAGTTGAATGAGAATGGTAAGCCTTATGTAGGTGTTGTGAACGGTTTTGCCGTTATGCAGGCTACTCCGAGTGCAGCGTTCGAAGTACAGACCGTTTCCGCTCCGACAGCCAACGAAGAAATGAACGTTTCTGAAATCAAGGTAATCAGCAATGACGGTCAGGTGATCGTGACGAATGCTTCCGGTAAGATGATTACGTTGTCTAATATTTTAGGACAGACAATCGGTGTTCGCAGAGCAAGCTCTGAATACTTCTCAATGCCGGCAACATCCGGCATTGTATTAGTAACAGTCGAAGGTGATGCTACCTACAAAGTGATTGTGAAATAAGGATTACAAATCCAGTATAAAATAAGAAAAGGAGTTTGCATTATGTAAACTCCTTTTTCATTTTATTATAATCAGATCTTTTTCAAATAATTCAAAATGCAGTAGCTATTTAGCATGATCGAATGTAGACCATGAATAAGTATGATCTTATGTAATTAATTAATATATGAAGCGATTCTCCAAAAATATAAAAAAGAAATTTAGACCTGTAGTCCGATATTGGGAAAAAAGCCCGATTGAATTTATTCGAGTAATACTTGAAATTATCATAGTATTCGGATTCATAACTCCTGACTTCGTCACTATAAAAACCGCTATCTTATAATTGCCTAATAAATAGA
>CAJTMR010000037.1 GCA_910577325.1 uncultured Parabacteroides sp. | reverse complement strand
CAATTCCGGATTCATTTTTTCATCCAGACTAATATAAATCTCTTGAGAGGTTTGTCCAACTCCTGAAATAAGAAAGTAATCTAATATCTGTGCAAGCAACACGAGGCGGGTAAGCAGGTTCAAGTTATCGTTTTCCATAATGCGAAGTAAGTAATACCCCACTAACATAAAAAATAATCCCCACTAAAAATCTACTGACCCATGATCCCCAATATCCTTCCGTATAGAAAACAAAAAAGGATGTATCATCTATTTCGATACACCCTCTTGATATAGTCGGGATGAGAAGACTCGAACTTCCGACCTCCACGTCCCGAACGTGGCGCGCTAGCCAACTGTGCTACATCCCGTTTTTTGATTACGGTTGCAAAGGTACAACTTTTTTTGAAATTGCAAATAGTTTTGCTGTTTTTTTCCAAAAGTAACCACCAAAATTCGGAAATCGTATGATGATATGCCCAAGGAAGAAAAAAAACGTATTTGTATACAATTGTTTATAGATCTATTGAGAATTGTTTGATTGATATTTTCCAAGCGTTTTTTTGAGAAATATCAATCATTTAATATGCTGATTACAATATATTAATACGCTGTGCTTTTAAGAGTGATAGAGAATCTCCTTGCTATTTCCGTCCGAAGTCTGCCGGGATTTCTCCCCATTCTGAAGTTTCCCATTTCAGGATAGGGGTTGTGTAAGTGTTGGTGTTTAACCATTTTTCGGCTCGTTCGATCAGGTCGAAGACAGGTTCGTTTTCTGGCACACGCTTCAAGAGTGTCTTACATTTCTTTTTTTTTACCCAGCCGATGGCGTTCCGGCTGTCAGAGTAGATCGGAAGGCTGCTCTTTTTCTGTTTTAGTAAGGCAAGGCCGTGTACCAAAGCCAGGAATTCGCCGATGTTGTTTGTCCCTTTCTTTAACGGTCCAATCCGGAAGACCTCTTGCATGGTCGGTGGATAAACGCCTCTGTATTCCATGTCTCCCGGATTTCCGCTACAAGCGGCATCCACGCAAAGACTTTCCCAGATCGGTTTTCCGAGCGGAGTTTTTGGAGCGAGGTTTGCTGCCGATTTGGAAGAGGATACTGTTTTCAGATAATGTTCATATCCTTTCTCAAAAGCTTTCGTCGCTTCCTCTTCGGTTTTGAACGACTTGTATTTTGCTCCTTCCTGTCCGTCCACCTGCGCCTTGCATTCTCTCCAAGTGTCATATATACCCGGAGCCACGCCTTTCCACACTACATAATATTTCTTTGTCATAATCGAAGAAGTATGGGGTCAAAGGTAAAAATTATCTGGCATAAGACAGGAGTCCTTAGCGGAAAAAGTTTACATTTGCAGGAAACAATCATACAGATATGAAACGTATATTTCTGATTGGATATATGGGAGCCGGCAAAACCACTGTAGGAAAAGTGTTATCCCGACAGTTAGGACTCTCGTTTGTCGATCTGGATCATTATATAGAAGGTCGTTATCATAAGACTGTCGGTCAGCTTTTTGCCGAGAAAGGGGAAGAAGCGTTCCGGGAAATCGAACGGAGGATGCTCCGTGAAGTTGCTGCTTTTGAAAATGTCCTGATATCGACCGGAGGCGGTACTCCCTGTTTTTTCGATAACATGGAGTTTATGAATGGAACCGGACAAACCGTTTACCTGAAGGTCTCGGTGTGGGAATTGGCGAAACGTTTGGAGCTTTGCAAATCCACCCGTCCGGTATTGAAAGGCCGTTCAGGCGATGAACTGAAAAATTTTATTGCCGAAAGCTTGGAGAAAAGAGAGCCTTTCTATTTGAAGGCGGAGATCGTGTTCGATGTGGAAGAAATGCTTACCGATCAGGATGTACATAAAATATCACAAGAACTGGTGACACGATTATAAAAATGGAAAGTTGATGTTAAATATGAGCGAATTCCCATTTTGAATCTATAATTTGTAAGATGGACAGACAAGGACAGGGCGCTTATGTCCCGCAGGAGCTTTTGAAAGAACTTAGCAAGGTAAGCAATCGCTTACTGATAGGAATTCCCTGTGAACGGGTAGAAGGAGAGTGCCGCCTGGCTCTGACTCCTGAAGCGGTCGACATGTTGACTGACCGTGGGTATCGCGTTTTGGTAGAAGCCAGGGCGGGCTTGGGAATCAATTATTCCGATAACCATTATTCGGAGGCGGGAGCCGAGATAGTGGCGACGGCAACTGAAGTGTTCCAGGCGGACATCATCCTGAAGATCCTGCCGCCGCTTGCTGCCGAGGTGATGATGATGAAACCACGTGCTACGTTGTTTTCGACCATTCAGTTCAATACTTTCTCGCATGAGGCTTTCGAGTTGATGATGGCTAAACGGATTACGGCTGTAGCATATGAGTTGCTGGCGGATGACAAGCAGCGTTGTCCGGTACTGAACGCGATTTCCGAGATCGAAGGAATTGCTTCCATCACGATCGCTTCCGAGCTGTTGAGCAATACGCAAGGCGGAAAAGGAATCTTGCTGGGAGGTATACCGGGCGTTTCGCCTACTGAGGTCGTGGTTATCGGGGCTGGTAATGCCGGGACGGTTGCCACCCGCGCTGCAATAGCGCTGGGTGCTTCCGTAAAGGTGTTTGACGAGGATATCAACAAGCTCCGGACTATCCAGCAGGTGTTGAGCCAAGGTTTGTTCACTTCTACTTTTCATCCGAATGTGTTGCAAAACGCTTTCCGAACCGCCGACGTGGTGATCGGGGCGATGCGCTACATCAATACACACCGTCGGTATATCATTAGCGAAAATATGATTCGTGTCATGAAACGCGGAGCCTTGGTGATTGATCTGAGGATCAACCAAGGTGGTTGTTTCGAGACGACCTGCTGTCTTCATCCTTCCGATCCGGAAGTGTTCGAACAGTATGGCGTGTTGCACTATTGCCGGCAGAATATCAGCAACAGTGTGGCACGTACCACTTCGATGGCCTTGAGTAATATTTTCGTCCCGATGCTTTTCCGGCTTGGCGACGCCGGTGCCGTGCAAGGAATGATCAAGAGTGATCCAGGATTCAGGAATGGAGTTTATATGTATTGTGGGAGGCCTGTTAATAGCTATGTTTCCAATAAATTCGGTTTGTCATCGAATAACATAGACTTGTACCTTTCGGCGTTTTAATCCATAAAAGTTTTGAACTCGCAAAGTTTATTCTTTACTTTGCGACCAATCTTAAATATCAATAAGTGATTAAGCTAATTTATATAATACTATGGCAGAACAGACAAAAGTAATGGCATTAGAGAAAGTTGTCATTCGGTTCTCTGGCGATTCCGGTGATGGAATGCAGTTGGCCGGGAACATTTTTTCGACGATTTCCGCTACGGTGGGAAATGGTATCAGTACATTCCCCGATTATCCGGCAGACATCCGTGCCCCGCAAGGTTCGCTGACAGGCGTTTCCGGATTTCAGGTACATATCGGGGCCGACAAGGTGTTTACGCCTGGGGACAAGTGTGATGTTTTGGTCGCTATGAATGCGGCGGCCTTGAAGATGCAATATAAGTTTGCAAAATCAACAGCTTGCATAATCATCGACACGGATTGTTTCCAAAAGGCGGACTTGGAAAAAGCCGCGTTTAAAACAGATAACCCTATTGAAGAGATGGGCATTAAGCAAGATGTCATTGCTGCTCCGATCACACAGATGGTAAAGGACTGTCTGGCTGAAACGGGTATGGATAACAAATCTATGTTGAAATGCCGCAATATGTTTGCGTTGGGATTGGTTTGCTGGTTGTTCAACCGTGACCTGTCGATTGCTGAAAACTTTTTGCGTGAGAAGTTTGCCAAGAAGCCGGCAGTTGCCGAAGCCAATATCAAAGTGATACATGCAGGTTATGACTATGGGCATAACACACATGCTTCGGCCAACCATACATACAAAGTTGAAACAAAGGTGAAAGTTCCCGGGAAATATATGGACATCAGCGGTAATAAGGCGACAGCCTACGGTTTGATCGCTGCTGCCGAGAATGCCGGTTTGCGGTTGTTCCTTGGTTCTTATCCGATTACGCCAGCCACTGATATTCTGCATGAACTGTCCAAACATAAGTCGTTAGGTGTGATGACCGTGCAGTGCGAAGACGAGATTTCCGGTTGTGCAACGGCTGTCGGAGCTTCGTTTGCTGGTGCTTTGGCCGTCACCTCTACTTCCGGACCTGGAGTCTGCCTGAAATCTGAAGCGATGAACTTGGCTGTCATCACTGAATTACCGCTCGTTGTGGTAAATGTACAGCGCGGAGGACCTTCCACCGGGTTGCCTACAAAGTCGGAACAGACTGATCTGTTGCAGGCTTTGTTCGGACGTAACGGAGAATCTCCGATGCCGGTATTGGCGGCAGCTTCTCCTACCCACTGCTTTGATGCCGCATACGAGGCTTGTAAGATCGCTTTGGAACACATGACGCCGGTAGTGTTGCTGACAGATGCATTCGTGGCAAATGGTTCCGGGGCATGGAAATTACCGGAGTTATCCGATTATCCGGCAATCAATCCGCCGTATGTCACTCCGGAGATGAAAGAGAATTACACTCCGTATCAGCGAAATCCGGAAACGGATGTCCGTTATTGGGCGATCCCCGGACAAGAAGGCTTTATGCACATTTTGGGCGGTTTGGAGAAAGACAGTAATACAGGAGCTATCTCAACAGATTCGGATAATCACGACTTGATGTGTCGTTTGCGTGCTGCAAAAGTCGCTAAGATTCCAGTGCCGGATGTCAAGGTAGAAGGTTGTGTTGACGATGCCGATCTGTTGATTGTCGGTTTTGGTGGAACTTACGGACATCTTTATTCTGCCATGGAAGAAATGAATGCGGCCGGAAGGAAAGTGGCATTAGCTCATTTTGTCAATCTGAACCCGTTGCCTGCCAATACGGCAGAAGTTTTGTCACGCTACAAGAAAGTGGTGGTGGCAGAGCAGAATCTTGGTCAGTTTGCCGGTTATCTTCGTATGAAAGTGGATGGCTTCGTTCCTTACCAGTATAACGAAGTGAAAGGACAGCCGTTTGTTGTGAGCGAGTTGGTCGACACGTTCACTGAAATAATAAACAAGTAAGAACCGTAAAGAAAGTAAAGACAATGAGTGAATATACAGCAAAAGATTTCAAAAAAGGGCAACCTCGTTGGTGTCCTGGATGTGGTGACCATTTCTTTTTGGCTTCGCTGCACAAAGCGATGGCCGAGTTGGGCGTTGCACCTCACGATACGGCCGTGATTTCGGGTATCGGGTGTTCCAGTCGCTTGCCTTATTACATGAACACGTATGCCATGCAGACCATTCATGGCCGGGCTGCTGCAGTTTCTACTGGTTTTAAGGTGGCAAATCCGAAAATGACAGTTTGGCAGATATCCGGAGACGGTGATGGCTTGGCGATCGGCGGAAACCATTTCATTCATGCCGTGCGCCGCAATATCGACCTTAACATGATCCTGTTAAACAATCGTATCTACGGCTTGACGAAAGGACAATATTCACCTACTTCCCCACGCGGTTTCGTCAGCAAATCGTCTCCTTACGGAACGGTTGAAGACCCTTTCTGTCCGGCTGAACTGTGTTTTGGTGCTCGTGGACGTTTCTTCGCTCGTGCCGTTGCGACGGATGCACCCGGAACGGTAGCCGTTTTGAAAGCCGCTGCCGTGCATAAAGGAGCTTCCGTTTGCGAGATACTTCAGAACTGTGTGATCTTTAACGACGGAACGCATGCGTCTGTCTATTCAAAAGAAGGACGTGCAAGAAACGCGATCTATCTGGAACATGGCAAACCGATGCTGTTTGGTGAAAACAAGGAATTCGGTTTGATGCAGGAAGGATTCGGTCTGAAAGTGGTCAAGTTGGACGAAAATGGAATCACGGAAAAAGACATCCTTATCCATGATGCCCATTGCCTGGATAATACGTTGCAGTTGAAGTTGGCTCTGATGGAAGGTCCCGATTTCCCGATTGCATTAGGTGTGATTCGTGACGTGGAGGCTCCGACTTATGAAGAGGAGGTCCATAAACAACTGGATGAAGTCGCGGGCAAGAAGAAATATCGTAATTTCCGAGAACTGTTGGTTACAAACGATATCTGGGAAGTAAAATAAGGAAACCTTTGGGCTCGTTTTTATGTGGAAAAACTGTAAATCCGGAAAAAATACCGAGATTTACAGTTTTTCTTATTTATCTTAGTTACAAACAACGCCAGCTCGCGATTAAACGTCTTACTTCCTGATGACAAGCTATCCGTGAGTTGTTAGGAATGGCAGGATTTGACGTTAACAACATGGAAAAGTTTACTTATTGCCGAAAAATTTCCTTAATACGTTATCGGCTATGAAAAATTGTATTATTTTTGTACCGTGATTAACAAGGCGAGGGAACAACGAGTTAGGAATAAAGATGATTTGCCTTGTATTTTATACGTTGAGTAGAGAGAAAAGTTATATAAAGTCAATCAATTAAATTAATTTCAAGATGGCTACATTAGATTTAAGCAAGTATGGAATTCAGGATGTGAAAGAAATCCTGCACAATCCGTCTTACGATGTTCTGTTCGCAGAAGAAACGAAACCGGGTTTGGAAGGCTTTGAAAAAGGCCAGGTAACAGAACTGGGTACTGTAAACGTAATGACAGGTGTTTACACAGGTCGTTCTCCTAAAGATAAATTTTTTGTAAAGAACGAAGCCAGCGAAGATTCAGTATGGTGGACTTCTGAAGAATATAAAAACGATAACAAACCTTGTTCTGAAGAAGCTTGGGCTGATTTGAAAGCTAAAGCTGTAAAAGAATTATCAGGTAAACGTTTGTTTGTAGTCGATACTTTCTGCGGCGCTAACGAAGCTACTCGTATGAAAGTTCGTTTCATCATGGAAGTAGCATGGCAGGCACATTTTGTAACTAACATGTTTATCCGCCCGACAGCTGAAGAACTGGCTAATTACGGAGAACCTGATTTCGTATGTTTCAACGCTTCTAAAGCTAAAGTTGACAACTACAAAGAATTGGGCTTGAACTCTGAAACAGCTACCGTATTCAACCTGAAGACTAAGGAACAGGTTATCCTGAACACTTGGTACGGTGGTGAAATGAAGAAGGGCATGTTCTCCATTATGAACTACATGAATCCGTTGCGTGGTATCGCTTCTATGCACTGTTCCGCTAACACGGATAAGGAAGGTACAAGCTCTGCTATCTTCTTCGGTCTGTCTGGTACAGGTAAGACTACTTTGTCTACCGACCCGAAACGCCTGTTGATCGGTGATGACGAACACGGATGGGATAACGAAGGTGTGTTCAACTACGAAGGAGGTTGCTACGCCAAGGTTATCAATCTGGACAAAGAAAGCGAACCGGATATCTACAACGCTATCAAACGTGACGCTCTTCTTGAAAATGTTACGGTTGCTGCCGACGGTACAATCGACTTTGCAGATAAGAGCGTAACTGAAAACACACGTGTTTCTTACCCGATCTATCACATCGAAAACATCGTTAAGCCGGTTTCTAAAGGCCCGCACGCAAAACAGGTTATCTTCCTGTCTGCTGATGCATTCGGCGTATTGCCTCCGGTATCTATCCTGAACCCGGAACAGACTCAGTATTACTTCCTGTCTGGCTTTACAGCTAAATTAGCTGGTACAGAACGTGGTATCACTGAACCGACTCCGACATTCTCTGCTTGCTTCGGTGCTGCTTTCTTGTCACTGCACCCGACAAAATACGGCGAAGAATTGGTTAAGAAGATGGAAATGACCGGTGCTAAGGCTTATTTGGTTAATACTGGTTGGAACGGTACTGGCAAACGTATTTCCATCAAGGATACAAGAGGTATCATCGATGCTATCTTGGACGGTTCTATCGAAAAAGCTCCGACTAAGACAATCCCGTATTTCGACTTTGTCGTTCCGACTGAATTGCCGGGTGTCGATCCTAAGATCTTAGATCCGCGTGATACTTACGCTGATGCTGCACAGTGGGAAGAAAAGGCAAAAGATTTGGCTGGCCGTTTCATTAAGAACTTCGCTAAGTTCACAGGTAATGAAGCTGGTAAAAATCTGGTTGCTGCCGGTCCGAAATTGTAATAATATACATAACGACCATATAAGAGCGCAGGACTTCGGTTCTGCGCTTTGTTTTTATTATCCTTCTGAGGTTCATGAATTGAATTGCCATCCGGAACCACTTCTCTTCTTCCATGAAAATTTCGTAAACCAACCATCATACTATCATGCGTTTATCATGCTTTTTAAATGGCTATTTGTCTATACAACTGATAATGTATCATTTATGCTTACGCATGCATAAATAGCCATCGCCGGAAAAGATGCAAAAACAGGGCATAAAAGCGCCTCTAACACGGCGAATAAACACCCCCGCATCCCCGCAAAGGTCTCGCACAGACCCGGGTCTGCACCTCTCCCGCACCCGGGTCTCCGTAGTGGGTACACCCGGGTCTCAAGCGGCTTTAAAAGTTGTTTTTGACAAAAGAAAAGCCTGTCTTGATGAAAAAAGAAGCCGTTTTAACATATTCTGCACCTGTTCCCGGACGGTCTCTGTTTTTATCGTATAATTGATACACAGGATGTTATCGTTTTTAACTATGATAGGTGTGATAGATGAATGATAGTTAAAAACGGCAACTATCATTCCATAACATATTGTTTTAAAACAATATACAAATGAATATGATAGTATGATAGTTGTTTTGGCAAAAACATGTATGGTTAGTCCGTATCGGTCGGTGGTGAAAACAGAGGGATGCTTTATGATTTTGGTGCGGTTGCCCTGGCTAAATTTATAAATGTTAGGATATTTAAAAATTTATTCTTATCTTTATCCCAAATTATCTGTTAATGTGGGATATGAAGTATAACATGATTAGACGTTTAATACTGGTCGTTGGGATTATAGTGTCTTTGTCATCGTGTGGCGGGAATATTGCTTACCGGATAGAAGGGAAACTTACTAATCTGGAAGATCAGACTTTATATGCCGTTTTCGAGAATGAAGATATAAAAGTCGTAGATACGGTGACTTGCGAGAAGCCGGGTGAATTTTTGATCGAAAAGAAACAGGGCGATTTCCGGGAGGTGACGATTTTTTTTGCCGATAAGAGGCATTGGGTAACAGCCTATTTGGAAAAGGGGGAGAAGGTGACGATCACCGGAGATGCCACTTGTCCTATCATGTTGCGTGTCAAAGGCGGGCGGATTAATGACCGGCTTTCTGCTGCAAAAAAAGAAATGGCTCCTTTATTGAAGGAACAGGCTGATCTGATCGGTCAACTGAATAGGAAGAATAGAGAAAACATTAACAGTTCGATAGAGGAAGCGGATATGGTTTCGCGCTTGGCGAATGTAAACCATCTGTTAAGTGAGGCTGCCGCCGCCGCTATTAAGAAATATCCGGATGAAGAGGCCTCTGCCGTATTGATACAACATTATTTCAACCATCCGGACGATACCCGGCAGATGGATGAGTTGCTGGCTGTCTTGAACCCGAAATTAAATAATTTTTATATAGTAAGGAAGTTGCAAGAGCATAGCGCGCGGGCAAAAAGGACGGCTTTGGGAGCTGAGGCGCCAGATTTCAATGTGAAGAATATTTACGGGACTTCTGTCAGCTTGGATTCTTTTCCTAAGAAATATTTGCTGCTTGCATTTACGGCCCCTTGGTGTGATATGTGCCAGACGGAAGATCTCTATTTGGATGAAGTGGCGATGAGATATCCGAAAGAGAAGGTGGATATGTTGCTGATCAGTTTGGATGATGATCAGGCCGAAGTGAGGAAGGTCCTTGCAAAGGATAGCATCGATTGGAATCTGGTTACCGATTCTGCCGGACAGGCGGCTATGTTGGTCGACCTATATAATGTAAGTGCTTTGCCTCGTTGTTTCCTGATTGATGAAGAAGGGAAGATTATCTTGAAAACGGATAATGGGATCGAGATAAAGCAGACATTAGAAAACTTAATAGATGATTTGTAGAATAAAATCTTATCATCCGGTCTCGTAAGAGCCTGTTTAAATTTTGTTCAAAAAGTTTATTTCAGTTTCCTTTGAGTTTCTTTCCGGTCCGTTTTCCTATTTTTATTCGTCACATAGCCCGCTATGCTCCTTATAAAAACAGAAAAACATCTTCTAAAAGAACTCTCAAAAGGATGATGAGCAAAATTTAAACAGGCTCTAAATCAAAAATCTTAATTTATAAATTTGAAATCATAAAATCTTAACTATGTTAGTCAAATCTTACGCTGCGGCTGTGCAAGGTATATCGGCAACGGTTATTACAATCGAAGTGAATTGCACGAAAGGTATTCAATTTTTTCTGGTCGGGTTGCCCGATGTGGCTGTTCGTGAAAGTCATGAGCGCATTATCTCCGCTCTTCAAGTAAGTGGCTACAAATTCCCTCGTAACCGTATTGTGATCAATATGGCACCTGCCGACATTCGCAAGGAAGGTTCGTCGTATGACCTGCCGCTTGCGATCGGTATTTTGGCTGCTGCCGAAGAATTGGATGCCTCCCGGCTGAGTCAGTACATGATGATGGGGGAACTATCATTGGACGGTAGTCTGAAACCGGTAAAAGGAATCCTTCCGATCGCAGTCAAGGCGCGTGAAGAAGGATTCAAAGGTTTTATCGTTCCCAGGCAGAATGCTTGTGAGGCTGCTGTTGTTAATAACTTGGAAGTGTATGGTGTTTCGAACATCAAGGAAGTAATCGAGTTTATTGCGGGAAAACGGAATTTGGAACCGACGGTTGTCAATACCCGTGAAGAGTTTTATGCCCGGCAGTTTCAGTTTGAAGCGGATTTTTCGGATGTACGCGGACAGGAGAATGTGAAGCGTGCGTTGGAAGTAGCCGCAGCCGGAAGCCATAACCTGATTCTGATAGGCCCGCCAGGAAGTGGCAAGTCGATGCTTGCCAAACGTCTTCCTTCCATCTTACCGCCTTTTACTTTGCAGGAGTCGCTGGAGACAACCAAAATACATTCAGTCGCTGGCAAGTTCGGGCTGAACACTTCCTTGATGACACAACGTCCATTCCGTTCGCCCCATCATACGATCTCGAATGTGGCAATGGTCGGAGGAGGTGCATTCCCACAACCTGGAGAGATTAGCTTGGCGCATAATGGAATCTTGTTCTTGGATGAATTGCCCGAATTTAACCGGAGTGTGCTCGAAGTCATGCGGCAACCTTTGGAAGATCGGACAATCACGGTTTCGCGTGCCCGCTTCTCTGTTGATTATCCGGCTAATTTCATGTTGGTCGCTTCCATGAACCCTTGCCCCTGCGGATATTATAATCATCCCGATCGCCCTTGTCTTTGTTCTCCAGGCGCTGTCCAAAAATATATGAATCGCGTTTCCGGTCCTTTGCTGGATCGGATCGATATACAGGTGGAAATTGTGCCGGTCCCTTTTGAGAAGATATCGGATAGGGCTCCTTGCGAATGTAGCGAGGTGATACGCGAACGTGTAATGAAAGCTCGTGCTATCCAGAAAAAACGCTTTGCTGGCCATGATGGAATTTACAGTAATGCTCAAATGACTTCTAAACTGCTTCATGAACATGCGGTTCCTGATAGTGCCGGCTTGTCTTTACTGAAGGTTGCCATGCAGCGCCTTAATCTGTCTGCCCGTGCCTACGACCGTATTCTGAAAGTCTCCCGTACTATCGCTGACCTGGAAGCTTCTCCGAATATAGAAGTACGCCATTTGGCGGAAGCCATACAATATAGGAGTTTGGATCGGGAAACATGGGGGACGTAAAATAAGTTGGATGGATCTAATCGTTTATCAAAACAATACCTATTGGATTTTTTTGTTTACATGGTAGTGATATGCTTTGTATTAATGCTTGTTTTTTCTTTGGTAGTCCGTTAAAATGTAAATAAAAGGCATGCAGGCATGATGAATACATCTAAATAATAAATTTTTGCGACCCTTGCCTTGCTCTTTTTATTATTTCGGCAATATTTCGTATATTTACAGCCTATTATGGCTTATGAGCGGTTGACGCAGGCCTGTGGATGATGCAAAAGATTTGGATAGATATATGAGACCGGAAGATATTACTGAACAGGACGAAAACGAAGAAATAAAAGATACGGAGGAACAACCGGCGGCTGATGAAAGTAGAAATGAGACTGTCGAAACAGATGCAAGCCAGGAAACACATTCGGAATATAAGATACCCGGAAAATCGGAAAGCCGGGTGTCTTATCATTTGTCGGGCATGTATCAGGATTGGTTTCTTGATTATGCCTCATACGTAATTTTGGAGCGTGCCGTTCCGCATATTAATGACGGGTTAAAACCTGTACAGCGCCGAATCCTGCATTCTATGAAACGCTTGGATGACGGGCGCTACAACAAGGTAGCGAACATCGTCGGACATACCATGCAGTTCCATCCGCACGGCGATGCTTCTATCGGTGAGGCGCTGGTACAACTCGGGCAGAAAGATCTGTTGATTGACTGCCAGGGAAACTGGGGGAATATTCTTACCGGCGATGGTGCTGCGGCTCCGCGTTACATCGAAGCGCGTCTATCCAAGTTCGCACTGGAAACAGTCTTCAATCCGAAAACAACCCTTTGGCAACTCTCTTACGACGGACGTAATAAAGAACCAGTGACGCTTCCCGTAAAGTTTCCTTTACTGCTGGTACAAGGGGTGGAAGGGATTGCCGTGGGACTTTCTTCCAAAATTTTGCCGCATAACTTCAACGAACTTTTGGATGCTTCCGTTGCATATCTTCGGGGGGAAGCGTTTACCCTGTATCCCGATTTCCAGACTGGCGGATATATCGATGTTTCGAAGTATAATGATGGAGAGCGTGGCGGTTCTGTAAAAGTACGTGCCAAGATTACGAAATTGGATAACAAGACGCTTGTTATCAGTCAGATCCCATACGGAAAGACAACTTCTACTTTGATCGAGTCGATCCTGAAAGCAAACGACAAGGGAAAGATCAAGATCAAGAAAGTAGATGATAACACGGCTCGTAATGTGGAGATTCTCGTGCATCTGGCTCCGGGCGTTTCTTCCGACAAGACGATCGACGCGTTGTATGCTTTCACGGATTGCGAAATTAGCATTTCGCCTAACTGCTGTGTTATCATGGACAACAAGCCGCATTTTCTGACGGTGAGTGATGTATTGAAACATTCGGCTGACGACACGCTGTACCTGCTTCGCACCGAATTGGAAATACAGAAAGGGGAATTGGAAGAGTCGCTCTTTTTTGCCTCTTTGGAAAAGATATTTATTGAAGAACGCATCTATAAGGATAAAGGATTTGAGGAGGCAAAGGATATGGATGAGGCGGTCGTCCATATAGACAAACGTCTTGTCCCGTTCAAACCGCATTTCATCCGGGAAGTAACTCGCGAAGATATTTTGAAACTGATGGAGATCAGGATGGGACGTATCTTGAAGTTTAATACGGACAAGTGTAATGCGACTATTGCCCAGTATAAGGAAGATATTGCCCGGATCGATGATCATTTGGCGCATATTGTCGATTATACAGTCGACTGGTTCATGGGGCTAAAAGAAAAATACGGCAAGAATTATCCGCGCATGACCGAAGTGCGTAACTTTGACACGATCGAGGCGACCAAAGTGGTCGAAGCGAACGAGAAACTGTATATCAACCGTGCTGAAGGATTTATCGGGACAAGCTTGAAGAAAGATGAATATATCTGCAACTGTTCCGATATCGACGATATCATTATTTTCTACCGTAGCGGGACATACAAAGTCGTGAAGGTAAGCGAAAAGATGTTTGTTGGAAAGGATGTCCTTTACCTGAATGTCTTCAAGCGGAATGATAACCGTACGATCTATAATGTGGTCTATCGGGATGGGAAGGTTGGCTATAACCATATCAAGCGTTTCGCCGTGACAGGTGTGACACGTGATAAGGAATATGACATTACAAAAGGCACAGAAGGTTCGCGAATCCTGTATTTCAGCGCCAATGCCAATGGCGAAGCCGAGACGGTGAAAGTGATCCTGAAGCCGAAACCCCGTCAGAAGCTGTTGGTGTTCGAGAAAGATTTCAGCGAGATCGCGATCAAAGGGCGTGGCTCTATGGGAAATATATTGACAAAAGCGGATATACACAAGGTTAGTCTGAAACAAAAGGGAAGTTCGACGTTGGGAGGCCGCATGGTTTGGTTCGACCGCGACGTATTGCGTCTGAATTACGACGGGCGCGGAGAGGAACTGGGTGAGTTCCAGAGTGACGACCTGATTCAGGTGATCTTACAGAATGGTGATTTTTATACGACCAATTTCGACTTGAGCAATCATTATGAGCCTACTATCTTGAACATAGAGAAGTTCGATGCGAATAAGGTTTGGACAGTCGCTCTTTATGATGCCGATCAAAAGTATTACTATCTCAAACGTTTCCAACTGGAGACCGGAAGCCGCAAGCAGAACTTTCTCGGTGAGAACCCGAAGAGTCGCCTGATGTTGCTGACCGACGAGACCTATCCGCGGATTGAGGCGGTATTTGGCGGGCATGACGCCTTTCGTGAACCGTTGGTGTTGGATGCGGAAGAATTTATTGCCGTAAAGGGATTCAAGGCGAAAGGGAAACGCATCTCGACTTTTGAGATAGAAACGATCAACGAACTTGATCCTGTGCGTTTTGCCTCCGTACCACAATCACAGGAACGGAATGACGGTGATGAAGAGGAACCGGAATTTGATCCGGATGCCGATAGGAGCGATTCGGATATTCTGGATGAGATTACCGGCCAGATGAAACTTTTTTAAAAATGAAATATTCTTTCCTTGTCTTTTGTACCCTGTTCCTTTTGGGGAGGGTGTCGTTGATGGCTCAGTCCGGGGAGAATGAAGCACTCTGTTCGGTCAACGGGAGTACGATGATCGGAATTGGTGGCTATAACTTGCGTGATACCTACCTCTCCCCCGGTACGGATATCAATTATACGGGCTGGGTAGCGCGAATTCTCAATGAACGGATGCGGGTTGTACGATTAGCAGACTATAACGTCTCCCGCCAGCAATTGATAAACGTGGAGTTCGGTTCTACCCGCAACGCCGCAGGGGTGGCAAGCGAATATGCCGGATTCTTGGATTACAGCCTGGGGTATCATTATCGTTTTCTGCAAGTGCTGCCTGGATTGAAAGTCTTGACCGGTGCTTCCGCACGTCTTTCGGGTGGTTTTATCTATAATACGCGTAATAGCAACAACCCGGTTTCCGGCAAAGCTGACTTCGATTTGAACTTGTCGGTCATGGCAATCCATAACTTCGAAATCAAGGACTTCCCGCTTACGTTCCGTTATCAGGCGGAGATGCCGTTTGCTGGCGTGTTCTTCTCGGTACATAAGGGAGAACCGTATTATTTCTTGACACAGGGTAGCAAGAACGGGATCGTACGGTTCGGTTCGTTTCATAATAAGTTTGTGATGCGGAACTATTTCACGCTCGATGTGCCAATGTCTGACTTTACGTTTCGGGTTGGCTACCTGAATAATATGTATCGGACAGATGTAAACCATATCAAAACGCATGTCCTTTCCAACTCGTTCATGGTCGGAGTTGTAAAGGAATTTGTCTCTTTCAGCGGTAAGCGTTTGAAGAGGAATGTGCATCGGTACAGGAGCGGGTACTATTAAAATGAAATGTTCGGTTACTATTATTGAACTCTTGATTTTCAACTTTTATTTTTCAATTTAATGAAATATCTTCTTCTATTTTGTGTCTTGTTTTCTAGTTGCGAGAAAGCGACGGAATATAATTCGTCTCCTCGTGATAACTTTGAGGCGCTTTGGCGTATTATGGACGAGAATTACTGCTTCTTTACTTTTAAAGATGTGGATTGGGACGACGTGCATGAACGGTATGACCGACTTGTGGGGGACACGATGAACCAATACGAATTGTTTGATATCCTCGGTAAGATGCTTGCCGAGGTAAAAGACGGGCATACCAATTTGATCTCTTCTTTCGATATGTCCCGTTACTGGGCTTGGTATGAAGATTATCCGACCAATTTCTATAAAGAAATACAGGACAATTATCTCGGTACGGACTATAAGATTGCCGGAGGAATGAAGTATAAGCGGTTGGCAGATGATAAGATCGGATATGTCTATTATGGCAGTTTTTCGAACAGTGTGGGTGAAAACAATCTTGATTATATGTTGACACATTTCAAAGATTGCAAAGGATTGATATTTGATGTGCGTGACAATGGGGGCGGTTCCATGCTCTATTCCGACCGCATCGCATCGCGTTTTCTTGAGGAAAGAATTTTGACGGGTTACACGCAATATAAGAAAGGAAACGGCCATGACGATTTCACCGAGCCCAATCCGGTCTATCTTTCTCCGTCTGATCGTATCCGTTGGTTGCGCCCGGTCATAGTCTTGACCAACCGGCATTCCTATAGTGCTACGAACGATTTTGTCAATGTAATGCGTCTCCTTCCGCAAGTCATAGTCATGGGTGACCGTACGGGAGGTGGTAGCGGTTTGCCTTTTAGTTCGGAATTACCGAACGGATGGAGTGTCCGGTTCTCTGCCTGTCCGGTTCTGGACGTGAACAGACAGCATACGGAGTTCGGAATTGATCCCGATACTACGGTAGCCATTACGAGAGAGGATATTATGAAAGGACAGGATACGATCATAGAGGCGGCGATAGAGTTGTTGCTAATGAACAAATCGACTCCTATTGTTGCCTTACAGGGTACTTAAGTTGCCTATACTCCCGTGTTTTCTACCTTTTCTACCTACTAAATGACCCACTTACCAGAGGATGCAAAGGGCAGCAGCTACATGGAGGTTGTCCGTGAAATTATATACTTGATTGTTCCCAAAAAAGCAATAAATTGTGGCCGACCTGTTGATCAGGAAATCATGTACGCCGCGGTAGCGGGTATGAACGAGTTGCACCACATTTGGCACAGTTACTCTAAAATCTCTCCGGCAATATTTGTATATTGACAAAATTTGTTTATCTTTGCAAACGCAATGCGGCTGTGGTGTAATTGGTAGCCACGTCAGACTTAGGATCTGATGCTTCACGGCGTGGGGGTTCGAGTCCCTTCAGCCGCACAAAAGAGTTTGTTCGATTAAGAGCAAGCTCTTTTTTTATTTCTCGGATGTTCCTATCTTTGTATCCTTGTCAAAATAAAAAATAAGATGAAATATACCGGAGTATATATTTTGTTGACGGTACTGTTTCTGCTTACCGCATGTACCGGAAAGCAGACGGAAGGAAAGGTGGTGACGGTGACGATAGAGCCGCAACATTTTTTTGCCGAAAAGATTGCAGGAGATAAGTTTTCTATCCATTGCGTAGTTCCATCTGGGCAGAGTCCGGAGACGTATGATCCAACTCCGAGGCAGATGATGCGGATCGGACAGAGCGAAGCGTATCTGCAAATCGGTTATATCGGTTTCGAGCAGGTATGGATGCAGAAGATTCGCGAGAATAATCCCGATTTGAAAATATTCGATGTCTCGCAGGGCATGCAGTTTACACACCATGATGACGATCATCATCATGCGGGTGGTATCGATCCGCATATCTGGAGTTCCATCGAAGGGGCAAAGGTCATTGCTTGGAATACACTGAATGCTTTTATCGAACTGGATAAGGAGAATACGGAGTATTATTGGAAGAATTATAATGATTTACTGGTAGAGATAGATAAGACGGAGGCAGAAATCAAGCGTCTGCTTGATCCACTGGGCAATCGTACTTTTATCATCTATCATCCTGCTTTGACTTATTTTGCCGATGAATTCGACCTCATCCAGCTTTGTATCGAGATGGATGGAAAAGAACCCTCGCCTGCTCAGTTGAAACAATTGGTAGCAACGGCAAAGGAACACCATACGAAAGTCGTTTTTATCCAGCAGGAGTTCGATCAAAAAAATGCCGAACTGATTGCCAAGGAAACAGGTTGCCGGCTTGTGAAAATCAACCCTTTGGATTATCATTGGAATACGGAACTGATTCATATAGCAAAAGCATTGGTTGATGGAGAAACTAATTGATATAAAAGATGTTACGGTTGCATACGGAAATAAAACCGTATTGCGGGATATCTCTCTGACGATCTGGAAAGATGATTTCCTGGGGATTATCGGACCAAATGGGGGGGGGAAGACGACCTTGCTGAAAGTTATACTCGGTCTGTTGTCGCCTGTCTCCGGCATGATTCGCTTTTATGAGGATGGGCAGTTTGTCCCTTCCTTGCGCATCGGTTATCTTCCTCAGTTGAACAACATTGATAAGAATTTCCCGATTTCCGTCCGTGAGGTGGTGGCTTCGGGGCTGGCTTCGGAAAAGCCGCTTTTCCGTTCTTATAGTACAAGCCAAAAACAACGTGTGGAGGAGGTACTTGGAAAAATGGGACTGGAAGGCTTGGCGGATCAGGCAATCGGCGAGTTATCCGGCGGACAGTTGCAGCGTGTGCTGTTGGGGCGTTCCATAGTTTCCCGTCCGCAAGTCCTGATATTGGATGAGCCGAATTCGTATGTGGACAAGCGATTTGAGTCTCATTTTTATAAGCTTTTGGATGAGATCAATAAGGAGAGTGCGATCATCCTGGTTTCGCACGATATCGGGACTGTATTGGCGATGGTGAAAAATATCGCTTGTGTAAACGAAACATTACATTACCATCCCAGAGCGGATGTGTCTGAAGAGTGGCTGGGCGAGAAATATGCCTGCCCGATAGAATTGATCGGACATGGAGATTTGCCGCACCGGGTTTTGAAAAGACATGAACATGAGTAACCTGTGTTTGATAAGTTTACCGGAGGTCGGATATATCGTCGGTATCGCGGTGATTCTTTTCGGCATTACCGCTGTGAGGCAGAATCCTTTCATCAGTCGTGGACAGAAAATTCTTTGGATACTGACGATTGTCGTATTGAATTGGATCGGGCTGTTGTTGTATTATTATACCTATTACATTAAAAGGAATTAAGAATTGTCATTTTCTCCAATTCTTAATTTCTGGTTTTTAAATTTTCAATTATGAAAAGGATTTTGATTACCGGAGCTAGTGGCTTTATTGGTGGTTTTTTGGTGAAGGAGGCGCTTGAAAGAGGATATGAAGTATGGGCGGGTGTCCGTTCGACAAGTAGCCGTGTCAATTTGCAGGATGAACGGATTCGTTTTATCGATTTGAAATATTCCGATCGTGAATTATTGACAGCCCAGTTAGTCGATTTTGTACGTGAGTATGGTTCTTGGGATTATATAATTCATAATGCCGGTTTGACGAAAACACTTGATAAAAAGAACTTTTATCGTATTAACGCCCGGAATACGGCTAACTTGGTCGAGGCACTTGCTGCAGCGAATTGTAAGCCTGATAAATTTATCCTGATGAGCAGTCTCAGCAGCTATGGTCGTGGAGACGAGAAAACGTTTCGCCCTATTTCTCCGGATGATCCTCAATTGCCTGATACGGACTATGGAAAGAGTAAGTTGGAGGCCGAGAATTATTTGCGCCATCAATCTTATTTCCCGTATGTGATCCTACGTCCGACAGGAGTGTATGGACCGGGTGAGAAAGATTACTTCATGGAGATAAAAAGTATAAAGTCTGGTTTTGACTTTGCTGTCGGTTTTACACCTCAGCGTATTACTTTTATATATGTAAAAGATCTGGCTACCGTTGCTTTCCTCGTTTTGGAGCATGAGGACGTACGAAACCGCCATTATTTCGTCGCGGACGGTGATGTCTATACGGATGAATCGTTTGCTCGGATGATACAGGAAATATTACCGAAGAAGTATGTCCTACATGCCCGTATCCCTTTAGGGTTAGTGCGCATAGCTTGTCAGGTATCCGAGTGGATAGGCAGGCTGTTGAAGAAGAGCATGACATTGAATACGGATAAATATATAATCCTGAAACAGCGCAACTGGATTTGTGATGTTACACCGCTTCAGGATGAATTGGGCTTTGTCCCAGCTTATCCGTTACGTCGCGGCCTGGAAGAAAGCATAGAATGGTATCGGAAGGAAGGCTGGTTGTAGGTCAGCTTCTTTTTTGTCGTTTTGTGTTTTTATTTTATTTCTTCAACGACTCCTTTTCCGATGATTTTCTGCTGTACGGCTGTCGGACCTTTGTAGCGAATATTTCCTTTGCCTACAATTGAGGCTTTCAGGTTGTTGGTCGGATGGATCTGGGCGGAACCTTTCCCGGTTATTTTACAGTTCACTTCAGGTACGGCTACTCCGAAAGCCATGATTTCACCATCGGTCGTGATGTTGTAGTCCGCCTCTTCAGCATTTCCTGTTTTCAGGTTGATCGTGCCGGAGCCGTTGATGCTGCATTCCAGTTTGTCGGCTTTTAGCTCATTCACGACCATGTTGGCACTGCCCGACACGTTCAGGTCGAGTTTGCCGACTTCGACTTTCTGCTTTAGTTGGATGAGGCAATTGGAATTGGCATTGATTTTCAACTCGTCGCCAGTCAACGGGCTGTTGGCTATGAAGTTCGCGTTACCGGAAGCTTTTACCTCTTTCAACCATTTGGAATTGGTTTTGACGATGAATTTGGTGAAATGATCTACCTTTACGCCTTTGAATCCAACGGTCAGAACACGGTCTTTTATATCAATGTTTACATACGGATGCAAGTTTTCATCTATGGTTATTTCGATATGTGGAGTGGATTCCGACTGCTCATAATTGAAGTCAATCACCCCGTCGAACTTGATGGCATTGAAGTCGTCAATCGTTATTTTCTTGGTAGAGAGTTTTCCGTTTCCTTTTACATGGTCTGCTGCTTGGGTTGAAAAAAACATCCCTATCAGAAAAGCAATCATTAGTAAACCTTTTGTTTTCATGTCTGTCTTTTTTATATTATACTTAAGAACGCGTTTACTGCACTTTGGTTACAAATGTAAGATGAATTTTGTAAAAGTGCTAATTCTTTTTGATTGAACCGCTACCTATGACGCTTTTGCAGAGCTATTCCTTTTAATTCATAGGATTAAATTTTTGTTTTGCATTATATCTGGTCGAAGGGTATTAGTTTTTCTTATATGACTTGCAATATAAATTATGGATCATACAGGGTAACCGCATCAAAATAGCAGTTAAAGCATGTTTTATGACATAATAATCAAAATAGTTTAAAAAAATCTTGTGTACTCAGAAAATAATGTGGATCTTTGAATTGTTGGAACTTTAACTATGAAAAAAGAACCTTGACAGTTAAAATTTACGTAAAGATTTTGCATACCAAAGTCTCTTGACTATGATTAGTGAGATCTTATAAGAGA
>CAJTMR010000036.1 GCA_910577325.1 uncultured Parabacteroides sp. | reverse complement strand
GAATCGGGTAAGGGAAACTATGTCTCTACTTAGAGCTTAAATGAAAGAGCCGTGCTAATTGAGGGTGTTCGTGTAATTATATACTTGTTTTTTAAAGAAAAAGAGACGGTTCTTCATTTCGCAGAAATGAACGTAGTTCCGAGAGAACTAAGGCGCTTTTGGCAGAGAAAAAAATATAAAAATGATTTTTTTTATTTTCAACTGGGGATATAAGCTTGTGAACTGTTAATATTATATAGGTATAAGTAAAAAGACGAAAATGGATAGGGAAACGTTATATAAATTCTTTGAAGGAACCGCTTCTTATGAAGAAGAAGTTCGGATTCGGCAATGGATGGAACGTTCCCGGGAAAATAAACGCGAATTCCTGAAAGAGAGGAAGATGTTTGACGCCATGTTGCTTCTTGGTGATGAAAAAACGATTGAGGAAAAGAGGCGGCATGCATCATCAAGGCTTAGTTCTCTCGGAACTGAGTTGATCAAGATGGCGGCGATTGTGGTTGCTACATTGGGCGTTAGCATCTTATATCAAATTGTTTCGGATAAGAATGAAGCAGCACCGATGCAGTCTTTTTATGTCCCTGCCGGACAACGGGTGAGGATAACACTGCCGGACGGAACGAATGTCTGGCTGAATGCCCGGACGAAGATTGTTTATCCAACAGTGTTCGGCAAATCTGCACGCCAAGTAACAATAGACGGGGAAGCCTATTTCGATGTAGCCGAAGACAAGAAAAGGCCTTTTATCGTGGAAACGAACAAATGCGATATGGAAGTGTTGGGTACAAAGTTCAATGTGGAAGGTTATTCTGACAAAGACGATTTCGAGGTTACCCTAATGGAAGGAAGTGTGCGAGTCGCTTCCCATATCGGTTTGAGAGACACATTGACGTTGAAACCGGATAGCAAGGCCTGCCTGCAAAAAGACGGAAAACTGAAAGTCGTCCCGGTCGACGATTATAATCCCTACCGTTGGAAGGAAGGGCTGATATGTTTCCGGAACGAATCATTCCTTTCGATCATGAATGATCTGGAGAAATATTTCGGAGTCAGCATTGTTGTTGAGCATAAAAATATATTGAAATATTATTTCACGGGAAAGTTCAGGCAAGCAGATGGTATCGACTATGCGTTGAGGGTCTTGCAGAGGGATATTCGTTTCAAGTATGAACGGGATGATGAAAACCAGATTATTTATATCAGATAAACACAAGTGACAGACAGGAATAAAAAACACAATAATTAGTATTAACCTTATAAAAAAGAAAGAAACATGAAAACAGGCAGTCCATGACAGAAAAATGCCGGCAAGCGCTGGGGGGCATTTACCGGCATTCCGATCAACACAATTTTAATTCATTGTATTAACTTCAAATCAGTTACAAAAGTATGAAAAAAAACTTTTTGTCGGGGGGATATTATCCGAAAACCCCGTCAGGTAAAAAAATCTTGAGAACTATGCGGATATCCACATTCCTTTTAGGAGCCTGTGTATTCTGTTCGTATGCTGAAAATTCGCATTCGCAGAATGCCCGGATTAGTCTTAACAAGAGCAACACTCAGTTGGAAAAAATTCTGAATGAGATCGAAAGCCAGACAGATTACTTGTTTATCTATAATAACCAGGTAGATGTTGACCGTAAAGTATCGGTTAAAGCAAAAACGAAACCCGTTTCGCAAGTATTGGATGACTTGTTTAAAAATGCAGGAATTAAATATGAAATGGAAGGAACCCATATCGTATTGTCTGCAACAGATGTGAATGCTGTAGCTGCGGTCAAGCAGCAAACAAGAACGGTGACAGGTCGGATCGTTGACGATATGGGAGAACCGATCATCGGAGCAAACGTTTTTGTAAAAGGAACAACGAACGGGACTGTAACCGATTTTGACGGTAATTTTTCTATTGAAGCCGATTCTAAATCGGTTTTGAGCATTTCTTATATCGGTTATCTGACAAAGGAAATCGTTATTGGAAACCTGAAAGTGATTAATATTACCTTATTGGAAGATACGAAAGCGTTGGATGAAGTAGTCGTCATAGGGTATGGAACGCAGAAGAAAGCGGATTTGACAGGTGCGGTTGCCAATGTCAGTGCAGATGATTTGAATACACAGAGCAACACGACTATTGCTCAAGCCTTGCAGGGGAAGATAGCCGGTGTGGATATCGTGTCTCAAGGTGGTGCGCCGGGCGGTAGTACCCGTGTTATGGTCCGTGGTATAGGAACGTTGAACAACTCGTCCCCGTTATATATTGTAGACGGTATGTATATGAGCGGGATCGACCATCTTAATCCGAATGACATTGCCAGCATCGACGTGTTGAAAGACGCATCTTCGGCCGCGATCTACGGTTCACGTGCGGCCAATGGCGTGATAATCGTGACAACCAAGGAAGGGACCAATACCGAAGGCAAGCCGATTGTGGATCTGTCGGCCAATATTGGCGTTAGTGCTCCATCCAAGTATCTGGATCTGTTGGACGCAGCCGGATGGGCGGAGGTTTCGACTATTTCCCGCAAAGCAGCAGGCCTGAAACCGCTTGAAATGGCGCAGGATTTGGCTTCTAAGCCGGATAACGATTGGCAGGATTTGATGTTCGGACCGGCTTTAATGCAAAATTATGCGCTTTCTGTCAAAGGTGGTGGAAAATATGCCACGTATTATAACTCCGTGGGATATACAAATCAAGACGGTGTGATGAAGGGTACGAACTTCCAGCGTTACACATTGCAGAGCAAACAGGATTTCAAGAAAGGTATTTTCTCGGCAGGGACGAATGTTGTTTTGACTTACAATCAAAGCAATCCGTTGTACTCGATCGTGCGTGGGGGCATGGTCGGCCATACGATACAGGCGATTCCGACATGGGAACGATACGATGCGTCTCGCGTAGGCGGATATGGTGCTTTATACGGTGACGTTGTGAACCTGACGCATCCGTTAGGAATGGTGGATGAGAATCTGATGAAACGTTATAATGAAAATGTCAAGATTTATGCCAATGCCTATGTGTCGGTCGAATTTTTGAAGGGGTTGAAATATAAATTGAATTTGACTCCGGACTTCCAATTTTACCGGTACAATGATTATAATGGTGTGTATGATTTCGGATTGGCGACCAATCAATTGACATCGGTGACTGAACAACAAACCCGGAGACGTAATGTTTTGGTGGAAAACTTGTTGACCTTCGACCAGACCTTTGGAGATCATAAAATATCTGTTTTGGCCGGTTATACCTATCAGGATTCCCGTTATCGCTATATGCAAGGATCAGGGCAGGGGATGCCGACCGGCATCATGGAGATTGATGCTGCCGCACAAGGACTGGCTGTTAGCGGCAATTCCAGTCGTAGTGTGTTGACTTCTATCTTGGGCCGTGCTTTCTATTCTTATAAGAATAAGTATCTGTTGACGGCGACGATCCGTCGTGACGGTTCTTCCAAGTTCGGTTCCAGCCATCGTTACGGTAATTTCCCGTCCGTATCGGCTGGGTGGAATGTCGCCGAAGAAAATTTTGTGAAAGATAATGTTTCTTGGTTGGACCAGTTGAAGTTGAGAGGCGGTTATGGAGTGTTGGGTAACCAGGAAATCAGTGATTACCAGTTTGTGTCGGTCGTGACGACAGGTATTAACTATCCGGACGGAAAGAGCGGATTGATCCAAGGGGCTTTCCCGAAGACGTTTGCCAATCCTGACATTAAATGGGAAGAGACGGCTATGACAAATGTCGGTATTGACTTTATGGCATTGCGCAATCGTTTGACATTGACCGCAGATTGGTATGTGAAAAACACGAAAGATATTTTGTTGAATGTGCCGATTCCTATTTCGACAGGTGGAGCTAATGACCCGGTTCGCAATGCCGGCAAGATCCGCAATCAAGGGGTCGAATTCAATATCGGATGGAATGAATCGTTGAACAAGGATTTTTCTTATGGCATAGGTTTCCTGGGTACGTATAATAAGAATGAAGTGGTTGAAATGGGAGCCGAATCTCAAGCTATTACCGGAGGTGCGATACATGGTGGCACTTATACCAGTAAGACATTGGCCGGATATCCTATCGGTGGTTTCTGGTTGATACCTGTTGATGGCTATTTTAACAGCGTGGAAGAAGTACAGGCATATCAGAAAGACGGGGTCTTGATACAGCCGAGCGCCGAGCCGGGAGACATCCGTTTTAAGGATACGAACAATGACGGTACGATCAACGATGAAGACCGGGTTTATTGTGGTAGCCCGTTCCCGAAATTCACTTATTCGATTAATGGTAATTTAACTTATAAGCAAGTGGATTTCTCTATCGGTTTCCAAGGAGTGACTGGCAATAAGATATATAATGCAACACGCTTGCAGTTGGATGATGTGACTCGTGGAACGAACTATTTGGCCAGTACGTTGGATTATTGGACGCCGGAAAACAAGAATGCGTCTCATCCGCGTCTGATCTGGACGGATCCTAACCGGAATGCACGTCCCGAATCCAATCGTTATTTGGAAAATGGTTCTTATTTCCGTTTGAGGAATATTCAGCTTGGTTATACATTCCCGAGTTCGCTCTTTAATGGTTTTATCCAAAAAGCGCGGGTATATTTTAATGCGGAAAATTTGTTTACGATCACTTCTTATTCAGGATATACTCCTGACGTAAACTCTTCCAATGTCTACTCTCGCGGTTTCGATGAGTTTATATATCCTTCCAACCGCACATTTATGGTGGGGTTGAACGTAACATTTTAAATAAACTAATAGTATGAAACGAATATATCTATATTTTGCGGCTTGTGCAGTCGCGCTCGTCACTTTTTGTTCTTCTTGTGATTCGCAGTTGGAACAGGTGAATCCGAATAAGGCGACAGAAGATACTTTCTGGAAAACGGAAGCGGATTTTGAATTAGCCCTGACTTCTTGTTATACTCCGCTTAAAAATGCGTTGAACGGAGGTTATTATGGTACTCGCGGTGTCATGATGCGTATTGCGCGTGCCGACGAGGTGGAATTCCGAAATGATATCAGTGATGTTTTCCAGGCTTGTTATTTCACCAATACGAATGGCAACTCTTTGTCGCAAGGTATGTTTTACCAGTTCTATAATGCTTTATACCGGACAAATTCCATTATGCAGAAATTGGATGAAAAGCAGGGCGACTTCACAACCGATTTCATTAATAAGGTGAAAGGCGAGTGTCTTTTTATCCGTGGTTTTTATCTGTTCCAGTTGGGAAAAGAGTTTAAAGATGCCCCTTTACGTCTGACGGCGTCGCAGTCTCCGTCGACATTCCCGTTGGAAAAATCCTCCCAGGCCGAAATCTGGGCACAGGCGGAACAGGATTTGATCACGGCCGCGTCTTTATTACCGTTGAAAAACGATGTGGTGGGTAAGCCTACCAAAGGTGCGGCTAATGCCATGCTGGGTAAAATTTATGTCTATGAAGAACAGTTCGATAAGGCTATTGATGTTCTGGAACCGTTGACTCGTTCTCCTTATTCTTACCGGTTGGTCGATGATTTTGCTTGGAATTTTGATGATACGCATGAGAATAATGACGAAAGTATTTTTGAGTTGTTAATGGAACCGGTGGGTGGTACAGACATTTGGGGCAATGGAGAAAACATCAATTCTACCCAAACCAATACACGCCCCAAAGAATATGCGGCTGCGGAGGTCGGAGGTTGGTATGAGGCAAATCCGACTTCACAAATCATGAATTATTTTTGGGCGGAAAAAGACAAGGACGGTAATTTCGATTATCGTGCCCGTACTTCGGTCGCTTGGGATTGGGAAGGATGCACATATTATCTGAAGCCGTTTAGAGAAAGGTTTGCCGAGGACAAATGGAACACGTATTGGATATTGAAGTACCAGAATTGGAATACGCAGGAGTCGGAACCGGCACCTCCTATGTCTTGTATTAACGAACGTGCCGTACGTTATGCAGACGTGATATTGTTGCTTGCGGAATCTTATTTGCGCGGCAAGCAGGATCTGCCGGTTGCTATCAGTTATTTGAACCGGATACGCGAACGTGCCAATTTGAATCCGTATAGCGGGGCACA
Source organism: uncultured Parabacteroides sp. (assembly GCA_910577325.1). GTDB lineage: Bacteria > Bacteroidota > Bacteroidia > Bacteroidales > Tannerellaceae > Parabacteroides. The sequence continues at coordinate 17,136 of CAJTMR010000036.1, read as the reverse complement.
AACATACGAGGCTGTTTTTAACGACTTGGAACGCCAGCGTGCTATCGAATTCTTTGTGGAAGGAGAACGTTTTTACGATTTGCGACGTTGGGGATTGTTGGAAGAACGTATGAAGACTTGCAATGAGGTGCGTTATAAGCAGTTGATGACTGGAAAAGTCGGTAGCACAAATCGTTATTATTATTATCCTATTCCTTCCAAGGAATTGGAAACGAATACGTTGTGTACTCCTAATGAAGGTTGGTAATAAAATCAAAGTAGGATGTTAGTCTTTTAGCCGGTAATAATACATCTATGTCATTATTTCCGGCTATTTTTGTTGTTGTTACAGCCTGCAGGTGAGACAGGAAATATGGAGATTACAGTGAAAAGTGAAAATTTGGAAGAAAACAATTAGATGATACAGGCTTTATGAAAATTATTTCGTTATTATGTTTATGTATGTTTACGCTAAGTGTCCATGCTCGTGGCTTGGACAAAGCGTTTCAGCTTTTACCCCAGCCTCAGTCTGTCGAGGTGCTTGCTGGAAAGGGGGTTATGTATACCGATCTTAAGTTTGTCTTGGCCGCACCTGGCACTCCTGTCCCCGTCTTGGGTGTGCTGACGGATGGTCTTCCACGTGCCGGACGTACGGGAAAAGGATTGTTCCTGCAACTGTCCGGGCAGAACGTACCTGATTCGCCGGAAGGATATGTCTTGGAAGTGAATGACAAAGGGGTGACTGTGACGGCTCGTACGGAAGCGGGGCTTTTCTATGGGTGTCAGACGTTGGAGCAACTGTTGGAAGACAGCCGTGATTTCGGACGGGAAATTCCGCGGATGAAGATCACCGATTATCCGGCCATCGCCTACCGTGCCGTCCATCTCGATACAAAACATCATCTGGACCGGATGGATTATTACTACCGGATGGTCGACCGGTTGGCACGCTATAAGGTGAATGCGGTTATCTGGGAACTGGAAGATAAGCTGCGTTTTACCCGCCGTCCGGAAATAGGCGCCCCGAATGCGATCAGCAAGCAGGAGATGCAAGCGCTCTGCCGGTATGCGAAAGAGCGGAATGTCGAGATCAGCCCGCTTGTGCAAGGGCTCGGCCATGCCAGCTTTATCTTGAAGCATCATTGGGAACTGCGTGAGAATCCTGCCAGCGACTGGGAATTTTGTCCGTCCGATCCGCGTACATACGAAGTGCAGTTCGATCTTTACCGGGATGCGCTTGAAGCCATGCCCTACGGGAAATACCTGCATGTCGGGGGTGACGAGATCACGGCTATCGGAATCGACGACCGTTGCAAGGCAACTGGCAAGACTGCTTTCGAGTTACAGATGGTCTGGCTGGAAAAGGTGTGCCGATTTGCGGTCGAACATGGACGAATACCGATTTTTTGGGATGATATGCCGTTGAAGTATGCCGGTATCTGGGAGCTTGTGTTAAGTGATAAATCCGAAGAGGAAGTGGCAAAGATCTGGAATACCGATAAACTGGATGAGGCGATCGACCAATTTCCGAAAGAATGTGTGTATATGCGCTGGAAGTATGAAGATGCGACAACGCCTGCCCATCGGCTTCTTTTGCAATGGTATCACGATAAAGGGTTGAAGGTGATGGGAGCGACGGCAGCTTCTGCCGGTGATTCGCCTTTCATGCCGCGCCGGGATACTCGTTCGGGGTATGTGAAAGGATTCAGCCAGTTGGTTGCCGACAATCATCTGGAGGGAATATTGGCGACTGCTTGGGACGACGGATCTCCGCATCTGGAAACGGTTTGGAGGGGTTTCATCGCACAAGGTGAATTTGGTTGGAATCCTTCGGCACGGGATGTCAAAGCATTTAAAAAAGCACATGCACAGCGGGAATATGGCTTCCGCCCGGAGGATAACCGGATGGAGTTTTTGGACGATTTGGAAAAGGGAGTCTTTTTCTTTGATTCCGCGTTGGTGACCTCCGGGCGGCGTAATCCGGCATGGGGGACGACGGCTTTCACCTTGATGGAACTGCCGGATAAGACGAAACCGGGGGCATGGAGCGAACTGTACAAAGATAAAATAGCACAGGCTCGAATCGAAGCCGGCCGTTACGAGAAGATTTCCGAAGGAATCCGGACGGCGAAGGCAGAGGCGTTGCGCAATCGTTATGCGTTGCAGATATACGAACAGACGAATAACCTGCAAAACTATCCGGTACGCTTGATTTTGGCTTTGAATGTTTATGATACGGCAAAGGACGATATTGCCCGGAAAGCGGCTTTGGCGGAAGTCGCGGCCGTGTGCGATTATTTAGATGTCATGCGGTCCAATCTGGAATCGGTTTATTCCGAAACCCGCTTCATGGAACAGCCCGAAGGTTTTATTCCCGACCTGAACCATCATAATCATTTGGCTGCCAAAACGAACAATAGCGATTGGTGGTATTATTATGAGATTCCGATGGTGAAGAAAGTCCGCGCGTGGATGAAATAGCCGTACAGAACGTTCAAAAAATGTTTTGGCCTCATTGGAGATTTAGGGTTCGTTGTCGGGCGACAATAAGAACAGACGATCTGTTCTAATGAGGCATAAAAATAAAATGGTATAAATAATGATTTATCTGTTACTTTTCCATCAAGGGAAAAGTAACAGTTTTTTTTTCTTTCAAAAGAAATAGTATTATTTGACCAATAAACATACTATCTTTGACGCTTGTTATATAAGTTAAATAGTTACAGTTATGTTAGATGTGCAGTCTATCCGGAAGGATTTTCCGATTCTGGATCATAAGATATACGATAAACCGCTTATTTATTTCGACAATGGGGCGACGACCCAGAAGCCGCGTTGTGTGGTGGAGAAGATCGAGAGCGGTTACTATAATGTGAATGCCAATATTCACCGTGGCGTTCATTTCCTGAGCCAGGCGGCGACGGAAGCGCATGAAGAAGCACGTAAGACCGTGCAGCAATTCCTGAACGCCCGCTCGTCCGACGAGATTATTTTCACGCGTGGGACGACAGAGGCGATCAACCTGATCGCTTCCAGTTTTACCGACGAATGCATGTCGGCTGGCGACGAAGTGATCGTTTCGGTGATGGAACACCATTCCAATATCGTTCCTTGGCAGATACAAGCGGCCCGCAAAGGGATCACGCTGAAAGTGATCCCGATGAATGAGAAAGGCGAATTGTGTATGGACACATTCCGCAGTCTTTTCTCCGAACGGACGAAACTTGTTTCGGTTGCACACGTGTCGAATGTGCTCGGTACGATCAATCCGGTAAAGGAGATCGTCGAGGAAGCACATAGTCATGAAGTTCCGGTGCTGATCGACGGGGCACAGGCCGTTCCCCATCTGAAAGTGGATGTGCAGGATCTGGATGCCGAGTTCTATGTTTTCTCCGGTCATAAGGTGTATGGTCCTACCGGCATAGGTGTCCTGTATGGCAAGGAGGAATGGCTGGATAAGTTACCTCCGTATCAAGGAGGAGGGGAGATGATTGCTTCCGTATCTTTTGAAAAGACGACTTTCAACGAACTGCCTTTCAAGTTTGAAGCCGGGACGCCGGATTATATCGGAAGTACGGCTTTGGCAGAAGCTCTGCGTTATGTCGGCCGTTTGGGCATGGACAATATCGCGGCCTATGAAGACGGACTGCTTCGCTATGCTACCGATAGGCTGAACGCGATCGACGGCATGCGTATTTTCGGGCAGGCCGATCATAAAGGGGCGGTGCTTTCTTTTTTAGTTGGTGATATCCATCATTATGACATGGGAATGCTGTTGGACCGTCTGGGCATCGCAGTCCGTACCGGACATCATTGTGCCCAGCCGCTGATGCAGGATTTAGGTATCGAGGGAACTGTTCGCGCCTCCTTCTCGTTCTATAATACAAAAGAAGAAATAGATACATTTGCCGCCGGTATCGAACGGGTGCGGAAGATGTTCTGAATTTATTGGGAACAGCAATTATGATGTTATTTATCTGAAGAAATATCCGGTCTCGCTGACGATTATTGCAGTGGTGATCTACCTTATATGGAAGCTCTTGCCCGTAAGTTGCTCAGGATTGAAAAGCAGGAACTGAAACGTCCGAAATGGAGATTCGGTCGAGTAGGCTTTTTAAGCATAATAAGATTATTTACACTGTTGAAGAAGATTATATTTATATCCATCTGTTGTGGGATTGCAGACAAGATCCTTGTCATTTGATGGATTTGATGAAAGAAGTTGATTAACCATGTTATTACCCTACTTAGAAGCAAATCGTATGGAAGCCGGCTGTGATGAGGCCGGTCGTGGATGTTTGGCGGGATCGGTTTATGCCGCAGCAGTTATCCTTCCTCCTGATTTTCATAATGAAGACTTGAACGACAGCAAACAGTTGAGCGAAAAGAAACGCTATGCGCTCCGTCCGGTTATCGAGCGGGAGGCGATTGCTTGGGCTGTCGGCATCGTTACGCCCGAAGAAATCGACAAGATCAATATATTGAAAGCCTCTTTCCTTGCCATGCACCGGGCAATTGATGGGTTGAAGGTCAAACCGGAACATCTTCTGATCGATGGGAACCGCTTCACTCCCTATCCCGATATCAAGCATACGACAGTTGTGAAAGGGGATGGTAAATATCTGAGTATTGCCGCCGCTTCCATCTTGGCGAAAACCTATCGTGACGATTATATGGACAGTCTCGACCTGGAATATCCGGCCTATCATTGGAAGGAGAACAAGGGCTATCCCACAAAAGTCCATCGTGAAGCTATCCGGGAATGTGGAATAACCCCGTATCATCGTAAGACCTTTACCTTGCTGCCGGAGCAGTTGGAGCTGAAGTTCTGAGGGAGAAGTTGCTTGTTCCCTTCTCTACAAGCAGTCATTGCAAGGTTGTCTTTTTAAAACATATATGCTTTGATTTCAACACACCTATGTTTCGCATTCAAAACATAGGTGTGTTAGAAATCACCCTTGCTGTTCCTTGGTACGGAATGCCAGCGCGTACATGCGCATCTGCTTGACCATAGCCACCAGACCGTTCGAACGGGTCGGGCTGAGATGCTCTTTCAGGCCGATCTTTTCAATGAAATAAAGGTCTGCATCCAGTATTTCCTGCGGGGTATGGTCGGACAGGATACTGATCAGCAAAGAGACGATCCCTTTGACGATTACCGCATCGCTCTCGCCTTTGAACTGGATCTTGCCATCCGCGTAATCCGCCTGCAACCAGACACGGCTCTGGCAACCTTCGATCAGGTTGCTTTCTGTTTTATACTTTTCCTCCAAAGGGGGAAGCGAGTTACCCAAGTCTATCAGTAACGCATACTTGTCCATCCAGTCATCGAAGTCTGCAAACTCTTCGATGACATTGTCTTGAAGTTCATTGATTGTCATTGCTTTTCTATCTTTTTATCTGTTATATACAACTTCGAGTACTGTCTGGCCGACAGCTTTCAGTACGTTTTTGTCTATGTTTCCCATGTTGTCGTTCTGCGTATGCCAATGGTCGCGGAAACCTTTGTCCGAGTTCGGATCATAGTTGATGATGTCCAGGCAAGGAATGCCTGTCTCTTCAATGACCGCCTCATGATCGTCTGTCACGCCCCCGCCATTTGCGTTGATGAAATATTTGCCATACCCTAAGTTACGGGCTGCTTCCCACACTTCATCCACATAACGGGCGGCATATTTCATCGAAATATATTCTTTATAGAAGACCGCATCTTTGGCTCCGACCATGTCGAGCAGAATACCGAACTCGGCTTTGTAGCCCGGTTTGTGCGGGTTCTTTCCCCAGAAGCGGCTACCGAGACACCAGGTGTCGCTCGTGTCGTTGTACCTGTCTTTTGCAAATTCGGGTGTCCCGTAATCTTCGGCATCAAAGAAGATGATGTCTACCCCTACTTCGGGAGCTTTCATTCCTATTTGGCGGGCAATCTCCAACAAGACGCCTACGCCGCTTGCGCCATCATCGGCGCCATCCAACGGTTTCTTGTGGTTGGCAGGATCAGGATCATGGTCCGAATAAGGGCGTGTATCCCAATGGGCGAAAAGCAAGATGCGTTTGTCTTTGTCGGGATTGAAAGAACCGATGATGTTGCGCGATTCCAACGGAGTTCCGTTGTATGCCGTAAGTGTAGCTTCCTGTTCATAGACCTGTGCCCCGAAGCGTTTCAGCTCGTATGCCAGATAATTGCCGCAAGCCTTATGGGCGGGGGTGTTCGGAATACGGTAGCCGAATGATACTTGTTTATCGACATAAGCGTAAGCACTGTCTGCATCGAAAGATGGAGCGGCTGTAGCCGGAGCTTTCTTCACTTCCGTGACGGGAGCCGCTGTCTTGCCGGCCCCTTTTTGACCGCATGAGAACAGGGTCATGGAGAATAATAATAAAATCAGTTTAGTCATATCTTGTCGTTTATTATAAGGAGTTAACGGGAGCGGATTGCGCTTTGTTCATCACACGTAGCAGGTTCCCTCCCCATATCTTGGCAATATCGTTTTCAGTATATCCTTCTTTTAAAAGACGCATCGTGATGTTTATCAGTTCATTGCTTGCCCGGCATCCGATCAGTTCGCCATCGCCGTCGAAGTCGGAACCGATCCCGACATGGTGGATTCCGATCAGGTCTACGATATGGTTGATATGTCGGATCGCATCGCTCAAAGATGCTTTTTCGGCTTCTTCGTTGATAAACCCTTTGTAGAGGCAGATCTGTACGACACCGCCTTGCTCGGCGAGCGCTTTCAGTTGTTCGTCCGTCAGGTTGCGCGGATGGTTGCAAAGGGCACGGGCGGAAGAGTGGGAGGCGATGATCGGGTAGGAGCTTGTCTCGAGTGCGTCATAAAATGTACTTTCGGCGGCATGCGAGATATCGACCAGTACACCTGTCTCATTCATTTTACGGACGACTTCTTTTCCGAAGGGGCTGAGTCCGTTCCATTCCGCGTTGCCTCTTGCCGAGTCGCAAATGTCGTTGCTTCCGTTGTGGCATAGGGTAATATAGGAAACACCCATTTCCCTGAAACGGGCGATGTTCTCGATATCTTTGCCGATCGCATATCCGTTTTCCACACCTAACATGATCGCTTTCTTTCCGGCAGCTTTCAGCACGTGAACTTCTTGCGGCGTGTAGGCGATACACATGCGGGTACGGTTCAACTCCATTTGCCGGTGTATTTCCTGCAAACGGTTCATGGCGAAATCGGTTGCTTTCAGCAGTGAAACGTCGTCTCTCGGCCCCTGTGGGATATAGGCGACCATGATCGCCGCATCTATCAGCCCCTCTTCCATGAAAGGGAGGTTCACCTTGCCGCCTTCTTTCAATCCGATGTTGAATTCACCCGGAAAGATCATCGGGGTATCGGTATGGGAGTCGAGTGTCACGTTCCGGTGATGGATGTGTTTGGCTTCTTTGAACAGACGGGACGATTCGACATGATGCCTGAAAAGTTTCAACATCTGTTCATCGTCGTTGGCAGCCATCGCTTCGGGATGCCACTGGACGCTGAATATTTCTTTTTCAGGATGTTCCATCGCTTCGTTGATCCCATCGGGAGCTGTTGCCGTAGCGACGAATTCCGGAGCCGGTTCTTTGATTGCCTGGTGATGGAAAGAGTTGACCAAAAGTCCTTTTTCACCGTCCAGCATGGTACGGAGTTTTGAGGGAGCCTCGTTCAACGTGACGGAATGGGATGCTTGTTCGCGGGGAAGCGTCTGGCTGTGTTTCAATAGCTTTTGATTGTGTTGGGTATGGATATCCTGATATACGCCGCCGCCGAATGCGACGTTCAGTATCTGGTGGCCGCGGCATATCCCCATGACCGGCAATTGGCGGTTGGTCGCCAAGCGGAGCAATATCAGATCATATTCATCCCGGTAGGTATCCACATCCTGCAGGGCGGGAATCGGTTCTTCCTGTATGTAAAGCGGGTTGATGTCGCCACCACCGCTCATGACCAGTCCGTCCAGCCCGTTCACGATCGCAGTCAACGCTTCGATATCCGTAATGACCGGGACCAGCACCGGAGCACCGCCGGCTTTCAGTACTGCCTGCACATAGGTCTCAGCTATACAGGAAAGCCCGTCTTTCCTATTGGCGGATATTCCTATGCGGGGAGGTTGAAGACTTTCTTTTTTCGGAACATAATGATCTACTTCTTTGTAGAGGGCCTTTAAATTCGGATGACGGAACTTCATGTATTTATGATTTATGAATTGTGATTTATAATTTATGATTTATACACCGGTAATAAATCATAAATTATAAATCAGAAATCTTTACGCATCGATCTTTGCGTATGTTGCATTTTCCTCGATGAACTCGCGGCGCGGACCTACATCTTCACCCATCAGCATGGCGAATACCTGGTCTGCTTCGGCAGCGCTGTCGATCGTGATCTGTTTCAGCGTACGGTTTTCCGGGTTCATGGTCGTATCCCATAACTGGTGGTCATTCATTTCTCCCAAACCTTTGTATCGCTGTGTATGGATCTGGTTCTCGTTACCGCCGCCATATTTGTCGATGAATGCCTGGCGTTGTTGGTCAGTCCAGCAATATTCTTCCACTTTACCTTTCTTGCACAAATAGAGGGGTGGAGTGGCCAGATAGACATATCCGTTTTCGATCAGTGCGCGCATGCGGCGGAAAAAGAAAGTAAGGATGAGGGTGGCAATGTGGCTTCCGTCCACATCGGCATCGGTCATGATAATTACCTTGTGATATCGCAGTTTGCTCAGATTCAATTCTTTCGGATCTTCTTCGGTTCCGATGGTGACTCCCATTGCACGGAAAATGTTTTGGATTTCTTCGCTTTCGAATACTTTGTGGTCCATTGCTTTTTCTACGTTCAGAATCTTACCGCGAAGTGGCAGGATCGCTTGGAAGTTACGGTCACGTCCTTGCTTGGCCGTACCGCCTGCAGAGTCCCCTTCGACGAGGAATAATTCGCAAAGAGCGGCATCCTTTGAAGAGCAGTCTGCCAACTTGCCGGGAAGTCCGCCGCCTGTCATCGGCGATTTGCGCTGTACCAACTCACGTGCCTTGCGGGCTGCTTGGCGTGCCTGGGCTGCCAGGATCACCTTGTCGACGATGGTTTTGGCTTCCTTCGGATGTTCTTCCAAGTAGTAGCCTAAAGCTTCGCCGATGGCTTGGTCTACGGCGCCGGTCACTTCGTTGTTTCCCAATTTCGTCTTGGTTTGTCCTTCGAACTGTGGTTCTGCCACCTTGATGGAGATAACGGCAGTCAGACCTTCGCGGAAGTCATCGCCGGAGATCTCTACTTTTGCTTTTTCGAGCAGTTTGGAGTCATCTGCATATTTTTTCAGTGTACGGGTCAAGCCACGGCGGAAACCGGCCAGATGCGTACCTCCTTCTATGGTGTTGATATCGTTTACATACGAAAATACGCTTTCGTTGAATGACGTGTTGTAAGTCATGGCGACTTCAACCGGGATTCCTTGCTTTTCCGTTACGATATGGATCACGTCCGGAATCAGTTGTTCTTTGGAACGGTCGATGTAGCGGACAAACTCTTTTAAACCTTCTTCCGAACGGAATATCTCGGCTTTGTAGCTGCCGTCTTCTTTCACGACGCGTTTATCTGTCAGGCTAAGTGTGATGCCGGCATTCAGGAATGCCAGCTCGCGCAAGCGTGTAGCCAGTATCTCGTATTTATATTCGGTTACGGAGAAGATGCTTCCGTCCGGCTTGAACAGGATGGTTGTGCCGGTCACATCTGTCTTGTCGATTACTTCGATGGAGTGGAGCGGCTTACCGCAGGAGAATTCTTGCATGTGGACCTTCCCGTCTCGGCGGACTTCAGCTCTCAGGTAAGTGGAAAGTGCGTTTACACAGGATACACCTACACCGTGCAAACCACCTGAAACCTTGTAAGAGCCTTTGTCGAATTTACCCCCTGCGTGGAGTACGGTTAATACGACTTCAAGCGCTGACACGCCTTCTTTCTCATGAATATCTACCGGAATACCACGACCGTCATCTGTGACAGAGATGGAGTTATCTTCGTTTATCACTACGTCAACTTGGGTACAAAATCCGGCCAATGCTTCGTCAATGGAGTTGTCAACAACTTCGTATACCAAATGGTGGAGGCCTTTCTCGCCGGTATCGCCAATATACATGGACGGTCTTTTACGTACTGCCTCTAACCCTTCAAGTACCTGAATACTATCAGCAGAGTACCCTGTGGAAGTATTCTTAATTTCTTCACTCATGAGTCTTTATCGTTTAAAATCTGTAATTATCTGTCTGTCTAAAAAAGCTAACAAATATAGTGGAAATAATTGACTTAGGTGATATAGAGAGTGTGAAAATAGTCAAATGCCGGGTATAACCAAAAAAGGGACAAAGTTTAACTTTGTCCCTTTTTTCAATGTAGCCCGTGGGGGAATCGAACCCCCCTTTCAAGAATGAAAATCTTGCGTCCTAACCGATAGACGAACGGGCCGTCAAGCGTGGAAAAGCCGGCCTTTATTCCGGCTTTATACTATATAAAGTATAATTCCTTATTTTGCAAGTGCATTAACGTGCTTTGCCAATTTGGATTTCAAGTTGCCAGCCTTATTCTTATGAATAATATGTTTTTTAGCAAGCTTATCCAACATAGAGCACACCTTCGGATACAGAGCCTGAGCTTCGTTCTTGTCTTCAGTAGCGCGCAAAACTCTCATCGCATTTCTTGCAGTCTTAGCATAGTATCTGTTATGCAGACGTTTTGCGTTGGTCTGTCTGATTCTCTTAATTGATGACTTGTGATTTGCCATTTCTTAGCTATTCTCTTTATTTATTCTTTAATCCTGTTTATTGTAGCCCGTGGGGGAATCGAACCCCCCTTTCAAGAATGAAAATCTTGCGTCCTAACCGATAGACGAACGGGCCATCATCTTAAAGCTCTTGCTTTTAGCTCTCCGGAATTGTTGTTTTCCCGATTGCGAGTGCAAAGATAGAGGTTCTCTTTAAACTGGCAAAATATTTTTGGGAAAAATGTGCTCGGTTTTTCGTATTTAACATCTATTTGGAACTCATATCCTGTAGATGTATTTCTAATGCTTTGACGGAAATATTTATTTCCCAGATACATACGCATAAAGAAGCCGCCAGAAGTACCAATCCCATCCCGAATATCCAGGCGGCTATGATTTGCCATGAGATATAGATGAAGAACATTGAGATCACACAAAAGAGCAGGCTGAGCAACCCTAATATCTGCATGGAACGTGTCAGGTATAACCGTTTCCTTAGATTGAATATCTGGGCGATGTCTTTCGGGTCGTGTGTTTGTTGGTGTTTCTCTTTCAATGTGCGTACGAGGCTTGCATACGAAATGAACCGGTTCGTATATGCCAACAGGATAAGCGATACTGCCGAAAAAAGCAATGACGGGGTTGTAAGCGTGAGTTCTTGCATGTTTATACGTCTTATATATTTAGTAGTTTACTTCGGGATAAAACAAGACGGAAAAGGAAAATGTTTTAACTTTGTCTCTAAAATTAGTGATATGTTGTGTAAAACGCGCGGGATAGTCCTGCATTCCATCCCATATAACGATAAGTATTCTATTATATATATGTACACAGAGGCTTTCGGGCGTGCTTCTTATCTGGTTGCCCGCTCCCGCGGGAAGAAATCTTCTGTCTCAAAGGCTTTGTTTATGCCTCTTTCGGTAGTGGAGATGGAGGTGGAACATTTGAATAAGCGGGATTTGCATCGTATCCGTGAAACGAAACTTTGCTATCCGTTGACGGAGGTGTTTTGTAATCCGGTAAAAAACGTACTCGCGCTTTTTCTTTCCGAGATCCTTTTCCGTGTGGTGAAGGAGACGGAGCCGGACTCGCGCCTTTTCGAATTTTTGTCCGAGTCGATACAGTTGTTGGAGCTATCGGATAAGGGTATCGCGAATTTTCATTTGGTTTTTCTATTGCGGCTCTTGCATTATCTGGGGATATATCCGAATGTCGATTCGTATGTGCCAGGCGCTTGTTTCGATATGCTGAATGGCGTGTTTGTCGATCGTATGCCGATGCATCGCCATTATTTGGACCGGCAGGAGGGTCTGGTTTTCGCCCGGCTGCTGAAGATCAGCTTCGAAAATATGTCGTTGTATTCTTTTTCCCGTCAGGATCGTGTGAGTGTCATAAACCGTATTCTTGAATATTATCGTCTGCATTTGCCGGATTTTCCTGAAATAAAGTCCTTATCTGTCATGCAAAGTCTGTTCGATTAGCGTATTGTCCTTCGGGGCAACCGTGCCAAAAATCGCTATCCGGAATCACTTCTCTTCTTTCATGAAAATTTGGCAAGTTGGATATTTGGGGTGATGGATTGAGACGCTGGAACAGCTTGCGTCCAAGTATGGCATCTCAAAGCCAGACGGGAAGTCGATAACGTGGTGGATAACTTTCGTGGTTATGCGACATTGCTTTGCAAAATCAGACACCGGGTACTGCTTGCCCGGCAACGAGTAATTTATGCCGCCAACGAAGAAATGCTTCGGATGTATTGGGATGTGGGCGAAATGTTACAGCAAAGCCAAGATGCAGACGGTTGGGGCAAGAAAACTTTGCAACGGTTGGCTGTGGATTTGAAGAATGATTATTCCGAGATAAAGGGCTTTTCTGTACGCAATATGCAGTGCATGATTCAAAGCATTACATCGCATTGGAATACACGTTATCTACAAGAAGCCATTAAACTTGACGACTACGGCAAACATGGAGCGTTAGCAAACAACTTCACAGAAACGCTGCCCGCACCGGAAGCAAACGATGTGAAGAGCAAAGACCGTGTCAAGGCTGAATATGCCTTGCGTGATATTCAGAAGCCAATCGGAATCTCTGCAATTTGAGACATCCTATCCACAACAAATAATAGATATGAAACCAATAACAGCAATCATAGTATTTTTCTCTTTGATGTTTCCTGCATTGTTCCTTGGATACAACAATTATGCAGAAGCAAAAGAGAATATAATCAAAGATGTAAATCAAGCTTTGGCAAAAACCGTAATATATAAAATGCCAACAAAGATTACTGCGGATACATTACAAGTTTTCAAGTCAAATCTGCAAATAAACCAATTAAAGGAAACATCATATCTATCATTATGTACGGAAGAACCAAGTAGAATTACTTTTTGCAGTGACACCGTCAGTTTTAAGACAAAGGGGGAAAGATTGTATATAAGAGCATATCCGAATTGTTCAAAAGCAACTATTTTCGATATATCAGAGCAGTCGATACCGGGTGCTTTACTTACTATTATCAAAATCATTTTGAGGATTACGTTCATTGCCTTTGGAACGGGCATAGTTTCCGTAATTTTAATGCGGCTGCCCTGATTGTCCCTTTGAAAACTTGCCAGTTTGCGGAAAAGGTTATACATTTGTCCCACTTATTGCAAAAAATGGCTCTGTAGTTCAACGGATAGAATAGAAGTTTCCTAAACTTTAGATCCGAGTTCGATTCTCGGCGGAGCTACAACAAAAATGTATTTTTTTGTTACCAGTAAAGAGGTTCGAACGTGACCCGTTGCCCATTGAGAAAACACTTTAAATATTTGTTGGTTATTCGGACGTCCTCGTAATAGTCTGTCCCGTTTGCATATTCGACATAGAAAGAATCGAAGTAGTCGTCTTCCCAGTCCCAGTAAAAACTTGTTTTCAATTCGTCAGTCCTTCCGTTGGGATAATAGATAATTGTAAAATCCTCTCCCGTATGATCGTTATAGAAGTCAAGCCGTTGTTCGCATTCGTACCCTTTGTTGTTGGTATAAAAATCAACCCAAGTATTGCTACATAATGCATCGGTTGCCCAACCGTAATCATCATAATACGGATCATCCTCACAACTGTTGAAGAAACAAAGTGTGGACAGCAAAAATAATAAACCGAGTATATTTTTCTTTTTTATCATAAATCTGTACATTAAATTAATCCATGACAAAGATATGAATTTAAACGATATAGAAGAAAATTTATATAGCCGTATTGCAGATAACAGTATGGAATGTCCGTGCTTTTATGTATTTTATTCGTATTCAGGTAATTCAATATCTGTTGTCATTTCCCATTTCCCATTGTTGTAGATGCTGAGCTGGAATGTGTCGTCGGAGTCGGAACGGCTATAGAGACGGCCTTTGTAGCGGATGATTTTATTCTTTTCCGGAATGATATTGTCGATTTGCCGTTCGCGGATCGGTTCGCCGTCTTTTGCGATGGATGAAAGGTGGACTGCAATTTTGTTGTCGGTAGCAGGGATGAAAGTATAGAATGAATGTATTTTATTTACTGTTCCGATCTCATTATCCTTGAATGTATGGGAGAGGATTTGCTTATCCGGTGTTTTTACTCCTTGGCCGGTGGTGATGTCCAGTTGATCGGATATTCCGTTGATTTCCATGTCGAATTGTTTCAGCCTGTCGGAAACGGAATCGGTCGCCATAAATTCGATACGGCTTACGATACGCTGAAGAGATATATCTTTATTGATTATCTCTGCAGCGCCGATGTTTAGGGATAGCGTTTTATAGAATGTATCGGAAATGCTGTCGAAAGAGAAAGTCGAACCGGCCAGTACGGCGGTTTTTGAATTGTGGGTTAAAAAGTAAAATTTGTAATCGCCTTGCGGCAAACTGTCGTAGATGCAGTTGAAATCCGCATCCAAATCGGCAGGAACGTAAGTGAACTGCTTGTGCTTGATGAAAACGGGAGTTTTTTCATTTTTGAATACCACATATTCGATAGTGGAACATAATTCGTTCAATTCGGTGTCATTTTCTCCGGCTTTGGATGCCGATGGTGGCGGGACTGGATTATCCGGCATGCTACGGGTTGTGGGAAAAGACATGATTTCTTGTTCCAACTGGATGTTGAATTGAACGGGGAAAAATTCTGTTTGCGTAATTGTCCCTTCGAATGAAGGACTGTCGCAACCTGTCAGGTAAAGCACATAGGCGAGTGCAAGATATACGTTCTTTCTCATAGCTAAGTTCTGTTTATGATGTCGCAAAGGAAAGATAAATCTATAAAAATAAAAAATATTTTGTAGATAAATTTGAAAGGATATTTTATATTTGTCGAATAGACACGATGTATTAACCTTAAAAGAACGAAAATATGGCACGTCCTGTAACATTATGTACATTGCAGTGGGGAGATTTACCACTGGAAGTTATTTGTGAAAAAGCAAAATCATTTGGCTTTGAAGGCGTTGAGTTGGGCTTACCTTCTCATTTGGATGTCCGGCGGCCAGATCCGGAATATTATCGGAATATCAAGGCAACGCTTGATAAGTACGGCTTGCAACTGTTTTGTATTTCGAATCATCTGGTCGGACAAGCAATATGTGATAATATCGATCAACGGCATAAATCCGTATTGCCTGATCATATCTGGGGAGACGGTGATCCCGAAGGGATACATCAGCGGGCGGCCGAGAATATGATTCAGGCAGCCCATGCTGCTAAAATGTTGGGAATCGATATTGTCGCCGGTTTTACGGGAAGTCCTATCTGGCAATGGCTTTATTCTTTTCCTCCTGTTACCGATGAAATGGTTGATGGAGGATATGCCAATTTTGCCCGTCGTTTTATACCTATCTTGGATGAATACCAGAAATTAGGTGTCCGTTTTGCTCTTGAGGTGCATCCTACGGAAATTGCATTCGATACTTATTCTGCTCGTAAAACTCTTGAAGCGATCGATTATCATCCGGCTTTCGGCTTTAATTACGATCCGAGCCATTTGGGATACCAAGGTGTCGATTATGTCGATTTTATTAACCAGTTCTCTGATCGTATTTTTCATGTCCACATGAAAGATGTATATTGGAGCGATACTCCGAAGCAGATCGGTGTGTTTGGTGGCCATTCGACTTTTGGCGATCCCCGCCGTTTCTGGAATTTCCGTAGTCTTGGACGTGGAAAGATCCGGTTTGAAGAAATCATCCGTGCGTTAAACGATGCCGGCTATCAGGGACCTCTTTCTGTAGAATGGGAAGATAGCGGCATGGATCGTGAACACGGGGCACGAGAATCCTGTGCTTTTGTGAAACAGGTAGATTTCCAGCCGTCGACACATGCTTTCGATGCTTGTTTCGAAAGATGAAGATTTTGAAAATCAGTAAACATTTCCCGAATGTGCTGCAAGTTATTGCACCGGGAAATGCTTTACCCTTGTTTTGGTTAAAACAGAATGGAATATCTTTCAATAAAATATAGTTATGTAGTTTTATGACGATATTTCTGATTTGGGTCGTTGGGCTTTTCGGGAATCGTGCGTTCAAGAACCCCAAGTTCTATTAAGGAAGTTATATACTTCTGCCGATTTTTAGATTGATTGGAAATTTTCAACCTATCCATAATTTCCTGCGCAGTTCTCGGTACGGAACAAAAGTTTTTAATATCCTCTTCCTTCTTTGTCAGTTTACGAGTAACCAAGTTTACGCGAGGTTGGTTACTTTCTGCTTGAGGTTGGTTACTTTTATACTCATTAGCAGCTGCAACTTGGTTACTTCCTGTGTAAATTTGGTTACTTTTACGCTCATTAGCAATCATAACTTGATTACTTTCTGTTTGAGCTTGGTTACTTTCACGAGGCATGGTAATTACGAACTCGTTGGCGGCGTGAGTGATTTCTTTGTCTTCTACACCGTTGAGGAAAACGGCATTTGGATTGTATTCAAGCGCACGGCGTACCCCACTTCCTGCTCCGGTATAGGGCAACAAGTAGTTTGCATTCGTGAACAAAAACATATTTCGAGGCATTGATGTACCATTCTTAACATCCTCAATAGTTAACCCATTTGGTAAAGTTCCCGGACTGTGAATTTCTACACGATTGTCAAATATGAAAATACGAATCGGAGACTTAATATTCAGCGATCGATGTACAAGTGCGTTGACAACATACTCGGTAAGACTTTCGTAAGGTATCTCCAGTTCACCAATAGAATTGAATTCCTTTTCGACCTGAACCTTACGCAGATTGCGAGTAAAAATTCATAATAGTACGGAATTGATGGTGGAAAATCCACTCAAAGTAGTCCTCTTAATTCACAGCAATTTGACCCCTGTTAAATTTTTCCATTCTCCCTGCTGTTTATTCTTGTTTTCTTCGTATTCTTCCTGTCCGTTATGCCGGGTTCTACAT
>CAJTMR010000035.1 GCA_910577325.1 uncultured Parabacteroides sp. | reverse complement strand
GAACTTATTCAGCTGTCACTCTTTTAGTTATAATTCATCGAACTCACGTTAATTAGATATTACAAATTCAAGGTTTATTTTAATACGAACCAAAGATATCATAATTATTGAAATGATAATATTCAAAACAAATAAAAATTACAAGAAAAAAGCTGGTAAACGCATAAAATAAGTCATATTTACCAGCTTTTCTTCAATTGTTATTTCAGAAAGGATTATATTATCCTGCTTTTAGACTTCCAAGGCCCCGATCAATTCGCAAACAGACGAAAAACCATGTCTGTTGCAATAGTCGTCCATCCCTTCAATGACCTTTATGCCAACGGCAGGATCAACAAAATTGTAAGTTCCGATCTGGATAGCCGTAGCTCCCGCCAACATGAATTCCACCGCATCTTTCCAGTTTGAAATACCGCCCAAGCCGATAATAGGAATCTTCACTGCCTTATAAGTCTGCCATACCATCCGCAAGGCAACCGGCTTTACACAAGGGCCGGAAAGACCGCCGGTTATTGTAGATAATACCGGTTTACGCTTCTCCGCGTCAATGGCCATACCCAGCATGGTATTAATCAATGAAACGGAATCTGCCCCCTCGGCTTCAACCGCCCTGGCTATCTCCGTAATGTCGGTTACATTAGGGGAAAGTTTTACAATAAGGGTCTTCGGATAAACCTTGCGGACAGCCTTTACAACTTCGCTTGCCCCACAAGTTGTCACTCCAAAAGCCATGCCCCCCTGCTTTACATTCGGGCAGGAAATATTCAGTTCGATAGCCGGTATCTTGTCCAAATCCGCTATCTTTTCAGCACATTCCACATACGTTTCTACAGAGGAACCGCTCACGTTTACAATCATGTTCGTATCGATATCCTTAATCTCCGGATAGATATGATCGACAAAATATTGTGCACCCTTATTCTGCAGACCTACAGCATTCAACATTCCCGAAGGAGTTTCCGCCATACGGGGATACAAGTTCCCTTCGCGCGGCTGGATCGTTGTGCCTTTCACAAAAATACCGCCCAAGCGGGAGATATCCATAAAGTCCGAATATTCAATACCATATCCGAAAGTACCCGACGCTGTCATAACCGGGTTCTTCAATTGCAAATTACCGATGTTTACGTTTAATTCAGCCATGTCAAATTTTTAATATTAAATACAGGTCCTTCAGTACACACACACACATGATGTTCATCCTTGGTCTTCTCCACACAGCATAAGCAAGCGCCTATACCACAAGCCATCGTGTTTTCAAGAGAAACTTCGCATGCAATAGAACTTGCATGAGCATATTTAGCGACAGCCACCATCATAGGTTTGGGGCCACAAGTGTAAATCTGATCGAAATGTACATCTTTCAAGATGGAATGATTAGTTACATATCCCTTTTCGCCCAATGAACCGTCTTCAGTTGTAACATACACATCTCCAAACTGTTTGAACTGTTCCAATTGTAACACATCCTCTCCCGAACGAGCTCCTAAAAGGAATGCAGGCGTATAACCGGCCTCTTTCAGAATTGCACCTAAAAACAACATAGGAGCTGTCCCGACTCCACCACCGATCAGCAGTAATTTTTGCCCTTTATCGGCAGGAAGCGTGAAACCGTTCCCTAAAGGCAACATGATATTCACAATATCACCCG
The DNA here is from genome assembly GCA_910577325.1 of uncultured Parabacteroides sp. Lineage (GTDB taxonomy): Bacteria > Bacteroidota > Bacteroidia > Bacteroidales > Tannerellaceae > Parabacteroides. The sequence goes on along the minus strand of CAJTMR010000035.1, from coordinate 21,661 downwards.
GTTTATACTCAGCCATCCGGCGCGTTCCGTCACCGACCAACTGAACGAGCAGCCACAACTCATTAGTTGCTCTGTCTACATAATTAATCGAGATCGGACGACGAAGAAATGTTGTAGGAGAGTTATCCACACGTACCTGTACGAACTGTCCCGGCAACATTTCCGGCAGGATCTGATCAGATGTTAATTTAAGCAGGCTGTAATTTTTGTGAAGGCGGCGGTTTTCGGTCACCTTCATGTCAAGCATGTACTTCTTCATATAATATGATTAGTCTAATTCTATACAAAGATACATGAATATGGTATATAAACCAAAACAAGCTATTCTTTCTTGTTTTTTTCAGAAATAAAAGTCTCAAATGTATTATCAGAATAGAATACCATTATTTTACTTACTTTTTTGACAATTGTTTCTTGTTGTATAATTTGTTCAACAACAGGCGTTTTCATACTATTTTCAGGTGTGTTATCCCTCATTTCCTTGCGATATTCAGGAGTGGCTTGCCCTTCGGACGAATTTTTTGCCGTATTTGAAAACAAATCGGGATGTATCAACACATGATCCCGTACCATTTCGCCTTTGCCGAAAAGGAGCCAGTCAGAATCCACATAAGTGAATCGATCCAGAATTTTTATAAGGACATCCAAGCTTACATTATTTCTTCCGTTCAAAATATGTGACATTGCTGAACGCTGGATGCCGATTGTTTCTGCAAATTTAGAAGGAGTTAAACCTTCACGTTCCATTATTTGGGTAATACGTCCTATCATTTTTATAAATCCTAATTTATTTATTCAAATACTGACATTATGTCTGTATGTATAGATATGAATGCATACAAATCAATAACGATACAAATATACACTATAATTCTCAATTGTGCAATTTAATTATATAAACTTAAACATATACATTTGTATCATATAAATAATAATCAGTCTTGTCAGAATTGTAAACAGGTTGTTTCAGTGCTAAAAACAAATTAAAGTTTTACTTTATATATAATTCATATTTTATTGATATCATCCAAATTATAAATATGAATAGCTAAAATATAGACCTATTTGGACCTTCTTATGTACATATGTAACACAATAATTAACCAAATACATTAATTACCTTATGTAATTTACTGGTTTTTCACTACTTATACCAAAAGAATTTAAGGTATCGGTAAAAATATTTTTTCGCAGGTTGTGAATAACGATGTAACTGAAACAAATGTATTCTTTTGTTTTTATGTATACAAAATTAAACCACAAAACAACTGTCTTTTATACTTGTATGGCTGTTTACATTTATATCATGCGTAATTGAGTTTACAATTCAATACTCAAATAAAGTGATTGATTTCATCTACTGACAAAATGTCTCTTTCATGTTTATCCGATTTATGAACCAATATATTTTTATATGACTGAACCTTAATTCCTCTATTTTGGTGATTTTTGTAAACGGATATTCGGGAAAAGACAAATATTCAAATCTCTGAAGAGTAAAATTGACAATAAAGGACTGAAAGACAAAAAAAGAAGCTTTTTATCCGGTTCAACTTTTTTGTTGTTCCAGAGAAAAAGCTTCTTCTTAAGACCGATTAGATATTAAAAAGCCGTTTAGTGCAAAATTTTATAAAGTAGTTCCTTCAAAAGTTCCGCATCAGATACGGAAGTATTTTCTACTCCTTTCGAACGGGCATCCGTCATGCGGATATCGCTGATCAGGTTAAACACTTTCATCGCCGAGTAATTTCGCATTCCTGAAAGGTAATCCTTAACCTGAAATGTTCCTCGAAGTCCGAGTGCTGTCATAAGGCCGGTTTCAGAACGATCCTTCGTATAGTAGCAGATCAGGAGGTTTGAAAAATAGTTAAATAATACAGGAAGTGTCATCTGTATCGGATTACTTTTCGGATCCTTCTCGAAGTACCGGGCGATCCGGTTCGCCTTCAAGATATCCTTCATGGCAAGTGCTTTGATCAACTCAAAGTTATTGTATTCTTTACTGATTCCGATATTCTGCTCCACCAATTCCGGCGTGATACGTTTTGCGCCTTTCTCAGGCAAGAGCAATGCCAGTTTGTCCAACTCCTTACCCAAGCGGCTCAAATCGTTTCCAAGATAGTCGGAAAGCATCTGAGCCGCTTTCCCGTCTATTCCTATGGAACGCTGTTGCATGAAAGAAACGATAAATGCCGGCATCTTGTAGTCTGGAACTTTTTTGGACTCGAACAGCACCCCGATCTTGTCCGTCGCAGAAGCCAGCGCTTTACGACGATCCAAATTTTTATACTTGTAATTGATGATCAGAACGGTCGACATTAAGGGGTTCTTAACGTAGTTTGCCAAAAGCTCGATATCACGAATTAATTGAGCTTCCCGGACCACCACTAACTGATATTTTGACATCATCGGGAAACGACGAGCTGCATTAATTATAGATGCTGCATCCGTATCCGCTCCATACATGATAATTTGGTTAAAATCCCGTTCGGATTCTTCTAATACATTATCGAGCAGCAGATCGGTTATCCGATCCATAAAAAACGGTTCGTCGCCCATCATTATATAGACGGGAGCAAATTTTTTTGCAACAATATCCCGAGATATTTCCTCGTATGTATGTTCCTTTTTTGCCATATTTACGTATGATTTCAATTAAAATTACCAACTGAAACGAATGTGACGGATTGTCTTTTTTCCATCAATAATCTGGCGAAGCGCTTCCACTCCCAACATTACATGTTCCTTCGCGAAGTTCCGGGTAACCTCACGGTCGCTGGCCTCCGTCTTCACCCCATCTTCTTCCATCGGCTTGTCGGAAACCATCAGTAAGGCGCCTGTCGGGATCTTGTTTGCAAAACCAGCGGTAAACAAGGTTGCCGTCTCCATATCGATACCTGTAGCATGCGTACGGCGAAGGTATTTTTTGAAATCAGTGTCATATTCCCATATCCGTCGGTTCGTCGTATAGACGGTCCCGGTCCAATAGTCTTTTCCCCGATCACGTATGGCGGACGAGATGGCACGCATCATCGAAAAAGCCGGGAGCGACGGAACCTCGGCCGGCAGGTACTCATTCGAAGTCCCTTCTCCCCGGATAGCTGCGATCGGCATAACATAATCTCCCAGGTTATTCGCCCTCTTCAATCCTCCGCATTTCCCCAAAAAGAGGACGGCAGTCGGCTTTATCGCCGATAGCAAATCCATGATTGTCGCAGCATTCGCACTTCCCATTCCAAAATTGATAATTGTAATACCATTGGACGACGCATTCGGCATGGAGTTTTTCAACCCCAAAACCGGCGCCTTGAATTGGTCGGCAAATAACTCCACATACTTCGTAAAGTTGGTAAGCAAGATATATTTATCAAAGTCTTCCAGCTTCCGCTCTGTATAGCGCGGCAACCAATTCTCGACAATTTCTTGTTTTGTTTTCATAAATCATTACCTTTGATGGTCTATTTCTACAGAATAAAAGAACAAATATAACAAATGCTTGCATTAAACTTACCCGGTTTCGCACCTAAAGTAGCAGAAAAAGATGGAAAGCGCATGATCTTCGATCCTGTACGGCAAAAATATGTGGCTTTGACTCCCGAAGAATGGGTACGTCAACATTTTGTCAATTACCTGATCACCCTAAAAAAATTTCCGAAAGAATTACTGGCAAACGAAGTATTGGTTAAATTGAACGGGACTTCCAAACGCTGCGATACGGTGGTTTACAATCGTTTTTTGGAACCTTTGGTCATCGTCGAGTATAAAGCTCCCCATATAAACATTACAAACGCCGTTTTCGATCAGATAGCCCGTTACAATATGGTTCTGCATGTGCAATATCTGATCGTAAGCAATGGCTTGAACCATTATTGCTGCCGGATCGATTATGACCGCCAAAGCTATGTTTTCTTGGAAAGAATACCGGATTATCAGCAGTTATAAGGTATGATATTTATGTATATTAAAAATCAAAAACTCTTACAGGTAAACAAACAACTCCGGCTATGATTACAGAACAGATGCAATCTGATCTCTGTAAACCATGATGGAATCAGTAATCTGCATATTTTGAGGTCTGTCAACATATACGGAATTACTATCCTTTATGACAGGCCGATCAGTTGTTTTCTTCTCATTGAAGATAAGTGAATAACCTAAGATTACTGCAAAAAAAGATAATATCAATGCTTTCATATTCTATTACAATTTTAATATCATATATAAGTATGATGTATTCAAAACGCAAAACGCTGCATTATATTACAAAAGAAATGCAGTTTCTTTATAATTTCTTCGTAGCGAGTCGTTTCCTACCCTTGATTCTTAAGGATAACAAGCTAATCTATAGAATGGTTTAAAAAAATCGGGGAAAGAATAAATTTCCTTCCCCGATTCTATTATTGTCATGCCTAAATGGCCTGTTATGCACCAAAGTCGTCGAAATGTAACATTTCACGCGGCACACCCAGATTGTCCAACATATTTTCCACAGCCTTTGACATCGGACCCGGTCCACACATGTAGTATTCGATATCTTCCGGAGCTTCGTGATCCTTCAGATATGTATCGTAGATTACCTGATGAACGAAACCGGCCGTATACTTCACGCCTGCCGCATCTGCCGCCGGATCCGGACGGTCGAGCGCCAGATGGAATGTGAAGTTCGGGAATTCCTTTTCGATTGCCAGGAAATCTTCCAGATAGAACACTTCGTTCAAGGCACGAGCACCGTAGAAATAAGACATCTTACGGTCTGTAGTCTTGAGTGTCTTCGTCATGTGCATGATCTGAGCACGAAGCGGAGCCATACCGGCACCACCGCCGACCCACATCATTTCTCTCTTCGAGTCGAAGATCGGATGGAAATCACCGTAAGGACCGCTCATCGTCACCTTGTCACCAGGTTTCAGGGTAAAGATATAAGAAGAAGCGATACCCGGCATTACATCCTGGAAGCCTACTTCGGGTTTCGGTTTAAACGGCGGAGTAGCGATACGAACCGTCAACATGATACGGTCACCTTCTGCAGGATAATTAGCCATAGAATATGCACGAATAGTCGGCTCGTCGTTCTTGCATTTCAGCGTGAACAAACCGAACTTTTCCCATGCCGGCAGATATTCATCACCGATCAGGGCCTTATCGATATCCTTGTTGTAATCCATCGAGTATGCAGGAATCTTGATCTGTGCGTATGAACCCGGCAGGAAGTCCATGTGTTCGCCCTTAGGCAATGCCACGATAAACTCTTTGATAAAAGTAGCCACGTTCTTGTTGGAGATGACTTCGCATTCCCATTCCTTTACACCGAATACTTCGTCCGGAACCTGGACAACCATATCTTCCTTCACCTTGCACTGGCATGCCAGACGCCAGTGGTCTTTGACCTGTTTACGAGAGAAAAAGCCCTTTTCCGTAGGCAGGATTTCTCCACCACCTTCGATTACCTGTGCGCGGCACTGGCCACATTTACCGCCACCGCCACAAGCAGAAGACAAGAAGATACCACCACTCTGCAAAGCGCCCAACAACGTTCCGCCGATAGGGGTTTCTATTTCCTTTTCTTTATTCACCTCCAGTTTAACATTTCCGGATGGAACCAATTTTGCTTTAGCGAACAAAAGTGCAGCTACCAAAATCAGTGTGATCAATAAGAAAACAACTGCACTGGCTGCGATTGTAAGTCCGCCCGACATTAATAAAATCATCTTTATCTGTTATTTAATGCGTTAATACTTAAATCTTAAGACCTGAGAAGCACATAAAGGCCATACCCATGAGACCGGTGATGATAAAGGTAATACCAAGACCTTTCAACGGTTTGGGGATATCCGAATATGCCAGTTTTTCACGAATAGCCGCCATACCGACGATAGCCAGCAACCATCCGATACCAGAACCTAAGCCATATACAGTTGCAACCCCTACATTCGGGAATGCTTTCTGTTGCATAAACAGAGAACCACCCAGGATAGCACAGTTTACGGCGATCAGCGGCAAAAAGATACCCAGGGAAGCATATAGAGAAGGAGAAAACTTCTCGATAACCATCTCTACCAACTGCACAAAAGAGGCAATAACGGCGATAAAGATGATAAACGCAAGGAAGCTCAGATTTACATTAGCGAAATCCGGCCCCAACCAACTCAATGCACCTTCTTTCAGTACATAATTTTCAAGCATATAGTTGATCGGCAGTGTACACAAAAGAACGAATGTCACTGCTATACCTAATCCTAAAGCAGTCTTCACATTCTTGGAAACAGCCACGAAAGAACACATACCTAAGTAGTATGCGAAAATCATGTTGTCTACAAAAATCGAGCGGACAAATGTGCTTAATAATTCTTCCATTCTATTATTCGTTTAATCGTTTAGCATTAATTTTCCTGAAGTTCTTTGTTACGAGCACGATGAACCCAAATAATCACAGCGATTACGATCAATGCCATCGGAGGCAAAATCATCAAGCCGTTGTTCACATAACCAAAATCGTAAAAGGCCTGCGGAATTACCTGGGAACCCAGCAATGTACCTGAACCCAGCAGTTCGCGGAAGAAACCGACGATAACCAGAATCAACGCGTAGCCCAGACCGTTACCGATACCGTCAAGGAACGATTCCCACGGGCCGTTACCCAACGCAAACGCTTCCAGGCGTCCCATCAGGATACAGTTGGTAATGATCAGCCCCACAAACACGGAAAGCTGTTTGTTTACATCGTAAGCAAACGCTTTCAGCACTTCACTGACAATTGTTACCAACGCAGCCACAACAACCAACTGCACGATAATACGGATACGGTTGGGAATCGTGTTACGAATCAAGGAAATAATCACATTGGCAAAAGCAACGACAGCCGTTACTGAAATACCCATTACAATAGCCGGTTCCAACTTAGATGTCACAGCCAACGCAGAACAAATACCCAACATCTGGACAACCACCGGATTGTTGACACTAAGCGGACCTACCAGAACCTCTTTATTCTTATTCGATAATAATCCCATTTTCTTACTCTTTTGAAGTTAAAAATTTCTTATATTCCTTCAAGCTGTCGAAAAGCATATTGCCGACTCCCTGGCTGGTAATCGTACCACCGGAGATACCATCGACATAATCCTGGCCGGCTGCGCTCTTGCCTGGTTTCACAACAGCAATAGACTTGAATTCACCATTTTTGAAAAGTTGCTTTCCTGCAAATTGCGAACTGAAAGCGACCTTGGTAATTTCCGCGCCCAGACCCGGAGTTTCACCTTGGTGGCTGAAGTCCGTTCCAAAAACCGTATTCTTGTCCGCATCGACAGAAATATATCCCCACAGCGGTCCCCACAAACCTGCACCGTGCAAAGCCATGATATATTTGGTTTGTCCGTCAATATTGGCCACGAATACCGGATAAGCGTCCGCTTCGCTACCGGCGAATGCAGCCTGCGCGTCACCGACCTTTTCACCGTTTGCATCGATCAGGAACGCATCCTTGATCAATTCATTGTACTTAGCTTCCGCTTCTCCTGCCGGTACGGAAACATTGACCGAACGCAGAATCTGTTGTCTCTTGTCGTTATCTTCGTTCGCTTTTTGGAAACTTTTCAAAGACTGGGAAGTAAATGCCAACACGACAGCTACCAGGACAACCATTACCGAAGCATATACAACCGTATAAACATTACTATCCCGGTTAATACCTTTCTTGGCAGCAGCCTCGTCTTTCACTTCTTCGAAATCGGAAGCGGGAGCTGCACATATAGGGCAAACATCCGGAACTTTATTCCCTTCGTGGATATATCCACATACTTTACATTTATATTTTGCCATACTCCTTCTTACTTTATTTGATTACACGTTTCAATCTGCGGTTGATGTTGGCTTCCACCACATAATAGTCGATCAGCGGAGCAAATACATTCATCAACAGGATCGCGAGCATCATACCTTCAGGATAACCCGGATTCAATGCACGGATAATGATAGCCATAGCTCCTACCAAGAAACCATAGATATACTTACCCGTTTCCGTACGGGCGGAAGTGACAGGGTCGGTAGCCATAAACACAGCTCCGAATGCGAAACCACCCAGGAACAAATGATCCAACGGAGATACGCACATGGCTACCGTTGTTCCGATCATATTGAATATAAGCGACATAACCGCACCACCCACAAATACGGAAACCATTGTTTTCCAACTTGCGATCTTTGTGAACAGAAGGATCGCCGCACCAATCAGGATCGCCAATACGGATGTTTCACCAATCGAACCCGGAATCAGCCCCAAGAACATATCACATGTGGAGATCGGATTTCCGAGAACATCGACAGCCTGGAACGAGCCGATCAGTTCCTTGCCTGCGATAGCGACCTGTCCCAACGGAGTAGCACCGGAGAAACCGTCTACAACCTGTCCGCCACCGATACCGAACGTATCAGCCGTACGAACGAATACCTGGTCGCCGGACATGGCTGCCGGATAAGCGAAAAACAGGAATGCACGTGTTACCAACGCAACATTGAATACATTATAACCTGTACCGCCGAATACTTCCTTGGCAAAAACAACAGCGAATGCAGTAGCAACAGCGATCATCCACAGTGGAGTGTCGATTGGAACGATCATCGGGATCAAGATACCGGAAACCAGGAAACCTTCCTGGATTTCTTCCTTCTTCACCTGGGCAACAGCAAATTCGATACCCAGACCTACCACATACGAAACAATGATTTTAGGCAATACAGCCAAAAAACCGAAAATAAAAGTCATGAAAAATCCCGGATCAGCCCCTACTGCAAGGTTATGCTGATAACCGACATTGTACATACCAAAAAGCAAAGCAGGCAACAAAGCAAGGATGACAACGGTCATCGTGCGCTTCGAATCAATATAATCATGAATGTGTACGCCTGATTTCGAAGTTGTGCTCGGAACAAACAGAAATGTTTCGAACCCTTCAAAAACAGAACGGAACATCGCCAGCTTTCCGCCTTCCTCAAAGTCAGGCTTAATCTTGTCGAGGTAATTCCTTAACGCTTTCAATGTATTCTAAATTTTAATGTTATTAATTCATTTCCTTGTATAATACGTCCAGACCTTGACGAACAATCTTCTGAATTTCGAGCTTGGACGTATCGACGAATTCGCAAAGGGCGAAATCTTCGGGTGCGACTTCATAGATACCCAGGTTTTCCATCTTGTCGATATCGAACGCGATAATGGCCTTCAGCAGATATTCCGGCATGATGTCCATCGGGAACACACTGTCATATTCGTTAGACATGATCATAGCGCGCTTACCTCCTTTGATACGGGCGTCTATCACGTATTCCTTGTTTTTACCCATCAACCACGCAGGGAATGAATGGCTCACGCTGAATTTCCCGAAACCGGGAGTCGCCCAACCGAAGAAATCGTGTGTATCGTTACCTTCCGGGATAACTGTAATCTGGTTGTCGTATGCACCCAGATAATCGTCTTTCATCACCTTCGTTCCACTCAGCACGTTACCGCTGATGATACGGATATCTTCGTTGCCTCTCATGATCTTCCCGTCAACCAAGCTACTGATCGTACAGCCGGCGATTGCTTTTATGTATCCTCTCTCCGTGGTTTCGGAACCGGTTATTACAACCAAACGGCTGAAATCAGCGATGCCTTTATTGAACAAACGGCCGATTACGATCACATCAGCAGGATTCACGGTCCAAACCACTTCACCCTTATTGATTGGTTTGATGTGATTAATCTGTACTCCTACATTGGCTGCCGGATGCGGACCTTCCACCTCTACTGTTTCAACACCTTTCACACTGACGGAAGAACCTTTACGGATACCGACATATACCTTGCCATCGGTAAGTTTTGCAAGTGCATCCAATCCTGTCTGGAAATCAGCCTCCTGCCCCTTCACTACGAAATCGAAATTCGGAGACAACGGTGCGGAATAGAATGCGGAGACAAAGATATCACGCGGTTCGTCAGCCGGTGAAGCAACAATGTCATACGGACGTTGTTTGATAAACGGCCACATACCAGCGTGCTGGATCGCCTCCTTTACCTCTTCCCTCTTCAGAGAAGCCACATTCTTCTTACCGAAATCTTCATACTCGATCTGCGCTTCCGGCTTGACGACCACGCTAAGCACTTTACGTTTCTCTCCTCGATTTACGGCAGTTACTTCGCCACTGACAGGCGAAACAAACTTGATTTCCGGGCGGTTCTTATCGATCATCAATACAGAACCGGCTTTGACTTTTTCTCCTACTTTGGCAACAACTTTGGGTACAATACCGTTATAATAATCGGGAACGATAGCGTAACTATCGCTTTTCCCTCCGTTTAACAGTACGTCCGAAGCTTTGCCCTTCAGATTAATGTCTAAACCTTTTTTAATCTTAATCACATTTGCCATGATACAACTAAAATTGTTTATATGTAATTTTTCCGCAAAAGTAAGCAATTTTTTATGCTTTAAAGCAGGGAACGGAAAATAAATAAAGAAATAATTCCATAATTTTGCACCGGTAAAGACGGAAATATGAAAATGAGAGTGTACAGTTTACTATTTATGATGCTTTTTGTCCTTTCCATCAGGGCAAACGCACAGGTCAAGTACTTCACCAATGTCAATGACAAACAGATAAAGACACTTCAGGTGAAAGTCTCCGGAAACTTGATATCCGAGCCTTACATAACGTTGGGAGGAGAAGATCGGATCGAAATCAATTTCGACGGTTTGGGCAGCGGATACACACGATATGCTTATAACGTGATACACTGCAATGCCGACTGGACACGATCACAATTGAGTCCTATCGAATATATGAATGGTTTCCAAGGAGCAACAATCGATGATTTTGCCAATTCCATCGGGACTACGACCCAATATTCAAACTACCGCCTGTTGCTTCCGAACGATGATATCCGGTTTAAGGTCTCTGGTAATTATGCTGTTCAGGTTTATAATGAGGATATGCCGGAGCAGATCATTTTTACGGCCTGTTTTTCTGTGGCAGAACCGGTTGTCAACATTTCGGCTTCGGTGAGCGGGAACACGGATATCGACACCAACCGGAACCATCAACAGGTAAGTTTTAACATCAACAACAAGAATTTTCCGATCACTTACCCGCAAACCGACCTGAAGATATTCGTTTACCAGGATAACCGGCGCGACAATGCCGTGACAGACTTGCAGCCCATGAGCATTTTGGAAAACCAAATTTCCTATACTTATAACCGCGACCTTATTTTCCCTGCCGGAAACGAATTCCGTCGCATGGAATTCCTAAGCAATAAATATAATGGCATGCACGTCGAAAACATCTCCTTCCACAACCCTTATTACAACGTGGAACTTATGACCGATTACAAACGGGATAAAGGTTCCTATCAGTATGACCAGGATCAGGACGGCCGTTTCTTCATCCGTTGCAGCGACTGTAACGATCCGGATACGGAAGCGGATTATTATATCGTACATTTTACACTTGCATGCGATCCGATACCAGATGGTAGCGTCTATCTGAACGGCGAGCTGTTCAATAACGTATTGGATGAAAAGAGCAAGATGGGTTATAACTTCGATACGAAGCAATACGAAAAAGCGGTCCTTCTCAAACAGGGAAGTTACAATTACCAGTATTTGTTTGTCCCGACCGGCTCCACTACCGGCCAGACAAGCCCGATAGAGGGCAACTACTATCAGGCTCAAAATGAATACAGCATCTATGTCTATTACTGTCCGGCAGGCGCCCGCTACGACCGGCTGATCGGTGTCACGACTGTAAAGAATGAAATGCAGGTTTTCTAATATCTTTCTATTTTATCGGTTCGACATGCAAGACGATATGAGTTGCCGGGCCGAATTTCAAACGTAACTTGTTTTCTATTTCTTTCGTCAACTCATGCGCACGGTTTACGGTTATTTGCCCGTCGACCCGGATATGTACTTCTATTGCAAAATCATTACCGATCCTGCGTGTACACAAATTATGCGGGTTCTTGACCTCCGGCGTCTCATTTATTATGGAAAGAATCTCATCTTCGATTTCGCCCGGTAAGGATCTTTCCAGCAAATCATTAATTGCAGGTATGACCAACCGAAATGCTACTTTTACAATCAACACGCTGACAATCACGGCTGCTATCGGATCCAGCACACGCCAGCCATCACCCAAAAGGATGGCTCCTCCGATACCCAACATCGTCCCGATAGAAGAAAAAGCATCCGAACGATGATGCCACGCATTTGCGACCACAGCCTGGCTATTCTCCATCTTTCCGACACGTAACGTCAAGTGATACAGGACTTCCTTTGTCATAATAGACACCACCGCAGCAATAAGCGCGATAGCACCAGGGGCTTCCAACTGTTCATCCCTAAAATAGAACCCGAAAATCTTATTCACGCCATCCCAGAAAAGGCTGCCTCCTACACACATCAGAACACTCCCGATGACCGTAGTAGCCAAAGTCTCATATTTTCCATGTCCGTAGTCGTGTCCTTCGTCTTTCGGTTTGGACGATATGTTAATGAAAAGCAAAACGATTATATCTGTCACAAAATCAGATAGCGAGTGCACTGCATCCGCAACCATGGCACTGCTGTGCCCTAACACGCCTGCCATGAATTTGAAAACCAATAGCAAAAAGTTGGCAAGCGATCCAACCAAGGTCACGGCCATGATATTTCTTTTCCGAATATGCTCTTTCATTATTTTTACATTTGGATTATTCGCTATACAACCTGTTGTGTTCTTCACAGAAACAGCGTCGCGCAAAATTAAACAGGCTTTCGTATCCCGAGAATATTATTGCAGCGCAAACTTAGCCAAAATCTCTGAAATATCAACTTTTCCCACAGGGCATATACAGACGCATGACGGACTTCCTTCGGTGAAATACTTCGCCGGCAAACCGTGTCTCTCCCCCAAACCATTCCAAAGACATGCCCAAAAAGAGACCGGTAAGACTTTGGGTGAATAACCGGACGCACTTTTGTAGATTAAAGATTATTAATATCGCCTGTAAGACTGTAATCAATAAAAACCTTACCTTTGTTGTCTATATCCGAGAAGGAACAACGTTAAATACATGGTAAGAATTATCCGTTATATAACATTAATAGCTCTGTTACAATCGGTAACAGGAAATTTTCTATCCTACGCCCAGAGTTTTACCTCGGCATCCGGTATTGTCAAAGATTCGATTACCGGTGAGCCGCTTCCGTTCGTATCCGTCTATTTCGACGGATCGACTATCGGAGCTATGACAGACGACAATGGTGCATTCATTCTCCAAAACAATCAAGGCTACAGCAGACTGGCTGCCGCCTCATTGGGCTACGATACCAAATTCATCGACCTCAAACTTGGAAAAAAGAATGACAATCTGGAATTGCTGTTGAAACCGACAGCTTTCGAGATATCGGAGGTCGTGGTCAAACCTAAGAGAGAAAAATATACCCGCAAAGATAACCCGGCAGTAGAACTTATCAAAAAAGTAATTGCACACAAAAATAACAACCGGATCGAGGCAAAGCCGGAATATCAAACGGAGGTGTACGAAAAACTAAGCTTGTCGCTGGACGATTTCAATCCGAACCTCGACAAGAACAAATTCCTGAAAAAATTCAAATTCATCAAAAATTACCTGGATACGTCCGAATTTAACGGCAAACCGATTCTGACCGTTTCCGTACGTGAAAGTTTATCGGACTTTTATTACCGAAAAAGCCCTAAAACCGAAAAAACGATTGTCAGGGCTAAACGCATGCAGGGAGTTGACAAAACATTGGATGACGGGGGCGGTATAACCTCCAACCTGGAAGAGATATTCAAGAGTATCAATATTTTCGATAACAACATTCCCATCTTGTTAAACCGATTTGTCAGCCCGTTGTCATCGACACTGGCGACCACATATTATCATTACTACATCATGGATACGCTTGATGTGGGAGAAGACAAATGTGTGGATCTGGCTTTCGTTCCGGCAAACAGCGAAAGCTACGGATTTACGGGACGGCTTTATATTACGCTTGACGGTAATTATATCGTCAGGAAAGTACTGTTGAACACCCCTGCAAATATCAATCTGAACTGGGTAGACAAGCTTCGTATCGAACAGGAATTCAAACAGATGCCGGACAGTACCTGGGTACTCGACCGAGAGAATACCTTTGTTAATTTCTATGTAGTAAAGGGAACGCAACAACTTTACGCCCACCAACTCAGAAATTACGACAATTATAAATTCAACGTGCAGAATGCTGATTCCGTTTTCGGACTTTTGGGAACATTGCATGTATTGCCGCAAGCGGCGGCACAACCGGATACGTTCTGGACGCACAACCGCCCTATTCCACTGAAAGAAAAGGAAGACGCATTAAAAGAATTATTGGGGCAACTGCGTAAAGTTCCGGCCTTTAACGCCATTATCAAAACTGCCGAAATCCTGATAACGGGCTATATCCCGACAGCAAACGACAAGAAAGCGACCAAATTCGATTTCGGTCCGATGAATACAACCTTCAGTGCAAACCATCTGGAAGGCTTCCGTATGCGTGTGGGAGGAATGACGACCGCCAATCTTAATCCACATTGGTTTGCAAGCGGCTATCTGGCTTACGGAACAAACGACCGTAAGATCAAATACAACCTGAAATTAACGCACAGTTTTACTAAAAAAGAATATCACGAAGGTGAAAACCCAATCAATAACTTGTCGTTTATCCAGGAATATGACGTATATACCCCAGGCCAGGATTTCCTTTTCACAAGCAAAGATAACATTTTCGTTGCATGGAAAGTAGGCGAACCGGTGACCAAGATGCAGTATATCCGGAAAAGCGTATTGCAATACGAAAAAGAATGGCTGAACGGTCTGACATGGAAGTCCTGGATGATGAATCAGAACAACGAAGCGGCTGGAACGCTCCAATATATAAGACGGGATGGAGCCGGAAATTTATACCATATAAAAGATTTCACGACATCCGAAATCGGGACGCAGTTGCGTTTCGCTCCAGGTGAACGCGCTTACAACGGGCGCTCAGGTAAAGAATCCGTATTCAACCTGTCTAAAGACGCACCCGTATTCAAGCTCTCCCATCAATTAGGCATTAAAGGCGTGTTAGGCGGTGATTACAATTACAACCACACGGAGATCAGTGCAGAAAAACGTATCTGGCTTTCTTCGTTCGGTCACATCGATACACAAGTAAAAGCAGGCAAGGTCTGGGATAAAGTACCTTTCCCCTTGTTGATCCTGCCTAATACGAACCAATCTATCACAATTCAGCCAGAAGCATTTCATCTGATGAACGCGTTGGAATTTGTGACTGACCAATATGTATCGTTCAATGCCACTTATTATATGAAGGGCTGGCTTCTGAACCGTATTCCGGGTATTAAATGGTTGCGCCTGCGTGAAGTTCTCTCCTTTAATATGATCTATGGCGGACTGACGGATAAAAACAATCCGACTCTGACGCCAGGGCTTTTCCTTCTACCGGAAGGGACGCAGCCATTGGGTAATACTCCATATATGGAATGCAGTGTCGGTTTGGAAAATATATTCAAGATCTTGCGCATCGATTATTACAGACGCTTAACTTATCTGGATCATCCTGACATCAAGAAAGGAGGCATCCGTATTGCATTACGATTCACTTTCTAACATGCGGTTTAATAAGAATGACTGTCCCGAATAGCTCACATTTACATCATGCGCCCAACCCTTGGGCACTGACACCTTTGGTTGTTTTTTTATTATCTTACCTTGTAGTATCCATTACTGCAAGCGATTTTTACAAGATGCCCATTAGCGTGGCCTTTCTCATCTCCTCGATAGTTGCCATCGCAATGTCCAAAGGAGGCAAGCTCAGCAACCGGATCGAGCAATTCTGCCGGGGAGCGGCAAACAGTAACATCATGCTGATGGTATTGATCTTTATCCTCGCCGGTGCATTCGCCCAAACAGCTAAAGCGATGGGAGCAGTCGATGCAACCGTGAATCTGGCCATGTCCATCTTACCGGGCAATTTGTTGGCAACCGGAATCTTCCTTGCTGCTTGTTTCATTTCGATTTCCGTTGGGACATCGGTCGGGACGATCGTTGCCTTGGCTCCCGTTGCCGTAGGGATTGCCGGCAAGACCGGAATGCCTGATGCCTTAATGTTGGGTGTTGTCGTAAGCGGAGCCATGTTCGGAGACAACCTGTCTTTCATATCAGATACTACGATTGTTGCCACCCGCACGCAAGGTTGTAACATGAATGACAAGTTCAAAGTGAACATCCGAATCGCCCTCCCAATCGCTATATTAACCGGCAGCATCTACATGTTGACCGGCAGCGGAATCGGCAGCGGATATGAAACAGGTCCGATCGAATGGGTCAAGGTCCTGCCCTACCTGGTTGTCTTGATAACAGCCATTTGTGGCATAAACGTCATGATGGTCCTGGTAGTCGGAACGATCCTTTCCGGCATCATCGGATTATTGACGGGCGGGTTCGATATCTGGGGGTGGAATGCTTCGATAGGGCTGGGTATCACGAATATGGGCGAACTGATCATAGTGACTTTGCTGGCCGGGGGAATGTTGGAAATGATACGATATAACGGTGGTATTGACTGGATCATCTTGAAACTCACTTCCCGTATTCGCTCCTCCAAAGGAGCTGAAACGAGCATTGCCGCATTGGTCAGCTTTGCCAACCTTTGTACCGCAAACAACACAATCGCCTTGATCATGGCAGGTCCGATAGCCAAAGATATTGCCGACCGTTTCAAAATAGATCCGAGACGCAGTGCCAGCCTGTTGGACATCTTTTCCTGTTTCGTACAGGGCATTATCCCTTACGGTGCACAACTGTTGATGGCTGCTGGTTTAGGGCATGTCTCCCCCATCGAGATCATGCAATATCTGTATTACCCTTACCTGTTGGGAGCCGGAGCTTTGCTGGCGATCGCGTTCAATTATCCACGGAAATATACGGGGGTATAAGCTTATTGTACTTTATTGTTTCCTTAAAGACAAAATACATTCTTTAAGGAATAGTCATAAATACGTTTTTTGAAGAAGAAAAAGGGCTTTTCACCATAAGCTGCGCAGTTTTTTACCATAAAGACGGTCGTCATAGCCGTAAGATGCCGAAGATATACACCATGAAGACGGTCGTCATGGGCATGAGAACGGTCGTTGCCACGATGAGGACCGTCTTCATGGCGAAAAAGCAGCACATCTCTTTTCGAATATTCAGACTCACGCCCACCTGTCGTTTGCCACACGCGATTCTCCAGGGATTCAGCTTTTACACAATGTCAGGATTTCAGGCTTTTAGTTACAAAAATATTTTTTATTTTCAAGTTTCCTGCCGACTTTGTCAGGGCAGCCACAGCAAAAATTGCTATCCGGAATCACTTCTCTTCTTCCATATAAATTTCGCAAACCAACTATCATACTATCACATCCGGTTGTTAACTCCTGTTTCACAATATGTTAAAGCATGACAGTTGCTGTTTTTTACTATCATTCTACTATCATGCATCTATCATGCTTTTTACATGACTATTTGTTTATATGGCTGATAATATGATGTTTAGGTTTGCATAGGCAAAAACAGCCATCGGCGAAAAAGATGCAAAAACGAAGCATAAAAGTGCCTCCGACACGGCGGATAAACATCCACGCACCCTCGTAAAGGCCCCATGCAAACCCGGGTCTGCACCTCTCCCGCACCTGGGTCTCCGTGGTGGGTACACCCGGGTCTCAAGCGGCTTTAAAAGCTGTTTTTGACAAAAGAAAAGCCTGTCTTGATGAAAAAAGAAGCCGTTTTAACATGTTTTGCACCTGTTCCCGGACGGTCTCTGTTTTTATCGTATAATTGATACACAGGACATTATCGTTTCACACCATGATAGTTATGATAGATGAATGATAGTTAAAAACGGCAACTATCATGCCATAACATATTGGTTTAAACCGATATACAGACGAATATGATAGTATGATAGTTGTTTTTGCAAAAACATTTATGTGATTACGAAAACGAATGAACGTTTTATGATTTTGGTGCGATTGCCTTGCGGCCTTGTCTACAGTTTGTCAACAAATTTCAATTTAAAAGATGAAAATGTCACACGTAAATCGTTCGGAATTTCACTCAAAACAGAAAAATATCCCAATTAAGGGATATTGTATATTTTAATATTTCACTTTTAAGATTCGGTAAAAACCGCAAAAGCGAAGAACAAGTATATATTCAAAAACAAAGTGCAAAAAAGTCCGATTCCCGGTCTTCGTTTTTGGCGAAGGATACGCTGATACGCCTCTTTGGGCGTCGTGCAAAAACCGGGAATCGGAGAAGGATGGATACTTAATAACTTATTTTACAACCGACAAAATAACTACGCGGAGTCCCCGGGCCGTAGATATATTTGGAATCACGTTCCTTACCTTGGTCAAAATCACTCTGATAAGCCTCAAATATGTTTTGCACACCGGCATTCAACTGCAAAGTTACCGATTTATACAAAGGAAAATCATAAGCGACCTTCATATTCAGGTCAAAGAAATCAGGTGTTGTCTCTTCCCGATCCTCCGAAATGTAGCCAGCCAGATGTTGCATCAGCATAGTTCCCGTATAAGTCCCGGTTAATGAAACAGCCAAGTGTTTGACCGGCATGAAAGTGGAAGTAAAATAACCATATACATCCGGTGTACGGAACATTTTTTTCTGTGCCGGCAGATCCGGATTCGTTTCGCTCCAAGTCACAGGCTCTTTATACCGACTTCGCTGGATAGTGGCCCCCGCCTGAAATTGCAGCCAGGAATACGCCATCTTTCCTTCCAAATTGATTCCCATCACGCGAGCACCATCCTTGTTGCGACGTTCCATAATCAAGTTGCCCTGATCGTCATGTCCTTTTTCTTGCAAGAAAAACACATTGCTCAGATCCGTATAAAAACCTTCTACCAACAGGTTCAACTGAACCGGACCGAAACGATGATAGAAATCTGCCGAGGCACTGATACTCTTAGATTTTTCCTCTTTCAGCCCTTCGGCAAGCTGGATAATCGCCACTTCGCCGCCGACAGCCGCCACATGCAAATCCTCGTCAAATGCTTGCGGGGCACGGAAACCACTCGAATAGGACAATCGAAGATTGATGTCTTCGGTCGGATTGAAACGGACATTCGCACGCGGGCTGAAGATCAGATGATCGATCAGATTATGTTTGTCGAAACGACCGCCGACCAAGAAACTCCATTTCTCATTCTTCCACTCGTTTTGCAGGAATAAGCTACCGATATGAACCGTCTGATCCACGATACGGTTATACCCTAACATCTCGTCCTTCAACTCGTCGAAGTTATATTCCAAACCGCCGGTAAATTCCGCTGGCATAAACAAGCATTTATCAGCCGAATAGGAATACTGCGAACCGGCAACAACCGTCATGTCCGTCGTATGACCGTACGCATCCGGATTACGGTTGGTCCCGTAATAACTCTCCCTGTTCGTATGCTGCGCGGAAGTATATATGTTCAGGCGATGTTTGTAATCGGTAGAGAAAAGATCGAACTTCAGGCCACCTCCATTGATGCTGTGATCCGTCTGTTCCGCCACCCACGCTTCATGAGGAGGCCGGTTGATCTGGTCGCCACCACGACGATACTCGCCTATGTTATGGTATTCGAAACCTAATTTGGAGTAAGCGCTTGTCTTCAAATAGGAACGGAAACCGACCGTCCGAGCTTCCAACCGGCCAAGTTCGGAAAAACCGTCTCCGTCATGATCATAAGCCGAACGATGGCGGCTCTGCCCGAAAAGATAGATGCCGGCTTTGTGGTCATCCGTTACCAAAGAGGCATTCAGAGTCGTATTATTGTCCGGACGGCTTCCTCCGATCATTGTAAGCGAATGGGCAATCTGAGCCGAATTGCGCAAAGGCTCTTTCGTAATGATATTGATCGTGCCTGCAATTGCCGAAGAACCGAAAAGAGCGGAACCGCCGCCACGCATGACCTCGACACGTTCGATCATATTGGCCGGAATCTGTTCGAGACCGTATACACCCGTCAGAGCACTGAATATGGGACGGCTATCCACCAGTATCTGCGTGTAAGGACCTTCCAGCCCATTGATACGTACCTGCTGGAAACCGCAGTTCTGGCAATTGTTTTCCACCCGTACACCCGGTTGGAAGTTCAGTCCGTCGGCAAGCGAAGTGGCATGTGTCGTTTCGAACATTTTCGAATCCAGCACGTTTACAAGTGACGGAGCCATGCGTCGGGTCGTCTCGTTCCGGTTTGCCGAAACGACAACTCCATCCAAAGACAAGGCTTCTTCTTCCACCTCGAAATTGATTTCCAACGTCTTTCCCTTTTTCAACGTCACAGGTGTTTCGATTGTTTTATACCCCATTGTCTTCATTACGACCATGAATTTTCCTTCCGGCAGGTTCTTCAGATAATAATGTCCCGTGGCATCAGTCGAAGTCCCGATAGTAGTCCCTTTCAAAAAGATCGTAATAAAAGACAAGTGTTCGCCGGTTTTCCGGTCCACCACATGACCGATAATGTTCGCGTCCGATGGATTCAAGGCAGGACCATCCTCCGCCCGCACAACCGTAAAGGCACAGCACAGGCATAGTATAAGTGTAATAATCTTATTCATTTTGTTTGTTCTGATAAAATAAAAACTTGCAAAAAATCATGCCGTCATGCATCCGTCACAAGATTGACTTGCATGCACAAATTGATTTTTCGGCATAAAATCGTAGTTTCATCTTAGAGCCTGTTTAAATTTTGTCCAGCATTCTCTTGAGAGTTGTTTCCGAGGATGTTTTTCTGTTTTATAAGGAGCATAGCGGGCTATGTGACAAATAAAAACAGGAAAACAGACCGAATAGAGACTCAAAAGAAGCTGAAAAAACTTTTTGAACAAAATTCAAACAGACTCTAAAAAAAATAAAACTTTTCTCATTCCTACCTGCACGGCAGATACTATTTTATCAAATAAAAGGAGGAGCACGAAGAAATAGTTTCCCCAAGACAGGGAGCAAGTGGTCCGGATAAACCGGATTTTCGATTATCTTATAATTAGGTGTAACATAAAACTGCAAGGCCAACAGAAGAACTGCCCCGTCTGCTACATCGACAGATGTCAACAAATGAAACAGCTGGATTTCCGAAAGAGACGAGTGCTGATGGCAAGAACCGTCAGCTGCCTGCTTAAACGGGTGCGAGTGGACAATCGTTGTACCATATTCGACATGAACATGCACAAACAAAGAAACGCCCACATAGTACACTATAAAAAGTGCAGGCAGCAACCATTTCATATATTTCGCCATCGCCCGTTTCACATTCCGTCCCTGTTAAAAATTGACTGCTGCAAAGTTACAATAAATCTCTGGAAAAGACGAATAAAAAGGGACAAATGTCTTCGTAATGCCTGTCAATAAGGCGTTTGCGAAGACAAATGAGGACAGGCGAAAAATCGAGGTAACGTAAAGGAAAGCGGATTTATGAAGAAGAACGGTCTCCAAATCATTACCCGCCGAATGGTGATTTTTAACACACCGTGTTGTATTTGGCAGCTTGTGGCACAGGTTGGCATATCAAGGTCTAACTCGTTGAGTAATAACTTTGCAAA
>CAJTMR010000034.1 GCA_910577325.1 uncultured Parabacteroides sp. | reverse complement strand
AAAAAGTATATGTATTTTTGTAGCTGAAAAATGACCAATAAAAACGAACGTTTTCTTTAGTCATTTTATTAGGATGATCCCAAGAAGGGACTTATAGAACTGAATTTCATTATATATAGTATTATTAATTAAATTATTAGATTATGAACAAAAAGTTTTCTACTCTTGTAGCGGCTTTTGCATTTACTGCTTTGGCTGGTAATGCTGCAACAGACGCTCAATCTGTTAAGATGCTGGATGATGCTGCATTGAAAGGTATGTATCAGTTGCATGATGGTAGCAACAACATGCTTGTAATGCATGGCGACAGTTTGCTTTTAGTCGATGCTGCCGGTATTGATACGGTGAGCGTTGCTGCTTCTCTTTGGTGTGTTCAGGTTTCAGAACCTGAAAAACAGGGACAGAATCCTATTTTTGATTTTACAAACAAAAAAACAGGTAAGTTTTTGGCTGTATCGGCTGCTATTGTTGATACGATGAACCACAACGTGGTTTCTGCTCCAGTTGCTGCCGGTTTGAACTATCAAGGTTGGGGATGGTCTAAAACTTATCAAAATAAGTTGGAGGAAGCCAAACCTATGTATACCTATTTTGATGCGGACTCTGTTGTTTATCTGACTACAGATGGAACAGATTCTAAACATGTGAGATTGATTAAATTGGGTGCAAATGAATCAGCTCCAGCTAATGCTATTAATTTTACTTTGAAGACTGCTGCCGATGTTGTTTTGACAGCTTCTGAAATCAACGCTTATTTGGCTAATAACAAGGATGTCTTGAAGTTTGATCCTGATTATAAAGGTACAGAAACTTTGAAAAATCCGTTTAGTACTGTTGCTTTCCGTGTTGATTCAGTTAATAAGTATGCAACTACGGCTGTAGCTGATGATTATGGTTTCATGTTGGTAAAACAGAAATCGGATTCAGTTTATTTGCGTGTTGATACTGCTTGGGCAAATGCAAGTGGAGAAAAATTCTTGAAGTTTAACTGGACTGCTCCTAAAGCTAAAGATAAAAATGTAATTGCGGTCGATTCTATTTTGTCTACGAATTCTGTTTTAGCAAACCAACATAAATTCAAATTCACTTATAGTCCTTCTGTTGATAGCGTATTTATCCAAGTTCAGGAAGTTCGTGTTAAACCAGAAGCTACTAAATGGTGGAGTGAAGTAACTGGTGCTGATTATGTGAAAAACTATGCAGATAAGGCAGATACTCTGTATGTTAAATTGCAGGATTTGATTACGGGTGAAACTCGTATTGTTACAATTGGTGAACAATCCATCAATACTAAGATCTCTTTTGGTGTGACAACTTGTGTTGCCAACAACGACGGTGTAACTTCTATCCCTGACGGTGTTTATTTTATCAAGAACAATAAGGGACAATACTTGACATCTCCGTTATACAAGAATGGTGAGATGGAATGGGTAAACGTTGAAACTGAAAGTAGAAATGTTGCTCACATGCCGGCATTCCAGTGGATCGTTTTACAGGACAATCCGAAATACAAAGACAACTCTCCGATCTCTATCTACAATCGTGAGTTCTCTACGGATGATGAAGTGGCAAGCGCAAAACATATCCAGTTGTTTAAGACTGCCGGTGCAACCAAGTATGCTGCAAATGTCGCTGCTATTTTGGACCAGAAAGTCGATTCCTTGACATTCGATCCGGTTCCTGCTGAAAGCGTAAAAGACAGCTTGCTGGGTTATAAGAACATCGTGGCTTCTGACTTGGATGTTTACAAATACAAGTTCAACTATTTCCATAGCCTCAATTCTGACAAATTTGTTGCTGTTGCACAGGATTCTATCTTGGGCTCAAACAACGAAGAAGGTGCACGCTTCACTCTGCTTAACGGTGACCATGACAAGTATGGTTTTGTTGTAACAAAGGCTGTTAAGGAAAGAATCGCCGATTTGAAACAATTGTACAGAACAGAATATCGTGTAGTTCTTGAAAAAGACACATTGGTTAGAGCTGCAAACGACTATTATGCAATGGGTAAGGCTAATTTGAATGGAGCCGCTGTAGACAGTTTCTTCTTCAAAGAAAACAACCATTATGATGGCAAGCATTTCTATGCAATCGTTAAGGCTGACGAAAATGAAATCGGTGACGAACGTGTAGGTGTTGACGACCAGGTGTTGTCTCTGTTGTGGAAGGTTCAGGATTTGACTTCTGAAACTCGTATCTCTTCTTTCGCTATCGAACGTGACGAAGAACCGCTGTACCGTCGTTTCAACAACGAAGCGCTGGGTGAAATCGAATCCAACGAACCGAATGTATTCGGATTCAAGGAAATCATCCGTGGTGAATATCTGATGGACGAAAACAACCATGAAGGTGGTTTGACGGATAAAAATGTGAACTATCTGGGTATGTGGACGAAAGATAAGGCCACTGGTCTTGCGTTCAATGTAGATACAGCTCGCGTGAACCGTGGTGCTGGTTATATCAAACCGCAGTACTTCATCTCTGTAGATCGTCGTGACTTCGCAGGTCAGGAAGCTGGTCCTTGTACTTTGGATCATGATCACCTGGATGGCATTACAGAATGGACTTGTCCTCACGCTACAAAGGCTATCCCTGGTTTCGAAAGAGGTAAGTATCTGGTAAGCTTTGCAGATTCTCTGGCTCTGTCCAAGAACGACAAACCGTATGCTGACAGCAAGAACGGATATACACGTGTCGGTTTTGTTGAAGCTATCCGCGTAGCTGATACTTTGTGGGTATTGCCGGCTAAATTTGCCGCTATGGAAAATGAAAAGATCAACTTCGCAGAGTTGAACGCTGCAAACAAGGCTCTTGTGGATGCAGGCAAGATTGGCTTCAAGAATGTGATCAAAGGCGACCGTCACCACAACTACACTTGGTCTTTCCGCTTCTTGTATCCGGAAGATGCATCAAATGACAAGGTGAAAGAAGAAGGCGTAGCTAACCGTTTCTTGATCGAATCTATGAATGCAGACAATTCTGAAAAGAAAAACTGGATTGCTCCGAAGAAAGCAAACTGGTTGAAGATCCAGAATGGTTGCGTAGTATTGACAAGCAAGACTGCTGACTTCAACGATGCCGCATTAGGCGTAGACGGTGCTTTGGTATTCAACGTTGACCACGAACAGAAGGACCTGGCTACTGACAACGAAACAATCGTGACATCCGAGATTGCCGTTATCGCTGGCGAAGGTCAGGTGCAGATCGCTAACGCTGCCGGCAAGAAAGTGGTTATCACTAACATCTTAGGCCAGGTAGTAGCTAACACGGTCATCACTTCCGACAACGCGACAATCGCTGCTCCTCAGGGTGTAGTCGTAGTAGCTGTTGAAGGCGAAGAGGCTGTCAAAGCTATCGTTAAGTAAATAAAGGTTATTAGGTAGGGGCGAGGTTTGCTTCGCCTCTCTTAAATAATATAATTCTAAAATTTGCCGTGTGCAATGCGTGGAGATACAATGTGTTGGTCTCTACAAAACAGCAATTATCCCGTGACGGGTGAACAAGCGGCAGATATTAATACTAAAGTAAAAAAATAAAAAAGTTTATCTGTCGGTATCTCTGTGAAGAGAGAACGCAGACGCAAAATGAAACCTCTCCGGTAGTAATATCGGGGAGGTTTTTTTTGGTGTGTTGCAAGTGAAACAAGCGAACCTCCTTTTGAAAAATTTTGGTACGGGTTACCCTGATTTTTCTCTTCCCAAAGAAAAAAATTGTACTTTTGTAAACTGCATTAATAAAGATCGAACAATGGCTAACGATGAAATGAAACAAATTTGGAAAGTGCCGGAGCCGACTCTCAGGAGGCTGCCGTGGTATCTTGCCTTTTTGAAACTGATGAAAGGAAGAGGAGAGACTTTCGTATCATCTACTCAGATTGCCAAAGAAATTAATGTAGACCCCAGCCAGGTGGCGAAAGACCTCTCCTTTGTGAATATTTCGGGTAAGACACGTGTCGGCTATGAGATTAGTACGCTGGTGGACGTGTTGGAAAATTTTCTGGGTTTTACGGTGCAGCATAAAGCCTTCCTGTTCGGTGTCGGTAGTTTGGGAGCTGCCTTGTTGCAGGATTCCGGTCTGAAACAGTACGGTCTGGAGATAGTCGGGGGGTTCGATGTCCGCCGTGAACTGGCCGGAACCGAGATCAATGGGATACCGGTCTACCACATGGACGACTTCCCTGTCAAGCAGAAAGAATACGGGGCGACGATCGGAGTGATCACGGTCCCTGTCGATAAGGCGCAGGAAGTGACCGAACAGATTATCGCCGGAGGAATCAAGGCTTTGTGGAATTTTACTCCGTTCCGCATCCGTGTGCCGGAAGATATCGTGGTGCAAAATACTTCCATGTACGCTCACCTTGCCGTGATGTTCAATCGTTTGAATTCAATCAATCACTGATATAATGAAAATAATAGCCGTAGGAATGAATTATGCCGCCCACAATAAAGAGCTGCATCATTCGTTAGAATTATCGGAGCCTACTATCTTTATGAAGTCCGACTCTTCGTTACTGAAGGACGGTAAACCGTTCTTCATTCCCGACTTCTCTTCGGAGATCCATTACGAGACGGAGATCGTTGTAAAGATAGACCGGCTGGGAAAAAATATTGCCGAACGTTTTGCCCATCGTTACTATAATGAGGTGACGGTAGGGATTGACTTTACAGCTCGCGACTTGCAAAACAAGCTGCGGGCGCAAGGTTTGCCTTGGGAAGTCAGCAAGGCGTTCGATAATTCGGCAGTTCTCGGAACATTCATTCCGGTAGAACGTGCGGGGGATGTGAACCGCATTCCTTTCCACTTGGATATTAACGGGAAAACAGTTCAGGAAGGGAACACACGAGATATGCTTTTCCCGGTCGACAAGATCATCGCCTATGTGAGCCGTTTCTTTACGTTGAAGATAGGCGATCTGATCTACACCGGAACCCCGGTAGGTGTGGGGCCGGTCAAGATTGACGACCACTTGCAGGGATATATCGGCGAGCAGAAGCTGCTGGATTTTTTTGTGAGATAAAACGGAAAAAGAACGTATGAAGAGAATCTTATATGTCTTGTTGCTTGTATTCGGCTTGCTCGCTTCTGCTTGGGCGGATGGCAGCCGATATGCCTCTGAGTCGGTGTTGAACTCCGGGAAATGGGTGAAGATACGGGTGGCGGAAGACGGTATTTACAAGCTGACGTTGTCCGACCTGAAGAAGATGGGCTTTTCCGCCTTGGACAAAGTTGCTGTCTATGGTTACGGAGGCTGGCCTTTGGATGAAGATTTCTCTACTGCTTATATCGATGATGTCCCTGAGGTAGCCGTATGGAGGAGTGCGGATTATCTGTTGTTTTATGGGAAAGGACCCCGTAAATGGGAATATTCTTCTTCTGATAAATCCTTTATCCACACCAACAATCCCTATTCCACTTACGGATATTATTTCGTGACTGAAAAAGAGACGGCTGGGCGTACGATGGAGAAGGCTGCATCTGCCGATGGAGCCACCCTGCAGGTGACGGTTTTTGATGACTACGTTTTGCATGAAGAAGAGTTGGTCTCGGTGAACAATTCCGGGCGTGAATTGTATGGGGAATCGTTTACTTCTACTTTATCCCGCGATTTCACGATATCGGTTCCGGGTATTACGAACGACGAAGGAAAAGCCACCCTGTCTTTTATCTCCCGTGGCAATGGGACGATCACCATGAAGGTTGATGGAAATTCTTTAATATCCGGTTCCGTGTCTGTCCCGTCGGATGAATACGAAGTGGCACGGGAGTTGTATCGTGAAAGAGCTTGGACCGCAGGTAAAAGTGAGACGGTAAAGGTCAACATCGGATATAGTACGGCCGGGCACAAGAATGTGCACTTGAACTATTTCCGTCTTCAGATGAAGAGGCAATTGAAAGTATATGATAATTATACATTCTTTCGCAGCCTCTCGGCTGTAGGTAATGCTTCCCGCTTTGTGATTCAAGGAGCCGATGCCAATACGCTGGTTTTTGATGTGACCGACGGGACAAATCCGCGGCAGATGGAAACGTCTCTGAACGGGACGGAATTGTCTTTTTCCATTCCGGCTTCCTCTTCCTTGCGGGAGTTCGTTACAGTAAAGCCTTCGCGGATTAAAGCTCCCGTGACAGTCGGCGAGGTGGCGAACCAGAATCTACATGCTTTAGCACAGCAAGATATGATCATTATTGCCCAGCCAAGTTTCACCACGCAAGCGGAACGTTTGGCGGAAGCGCATCGGGCGAAGGATAACCTGACGGTTCAGGTGGTAGTGCCGGAAGCGATTTACAACGAGTTTTCCAGTGGAACGCCGGATGCAACCGCTTATCGCCGTTTCATGAAGATGTTCTACGACCGGCGGACTTCGGAAACCGATGCTCCCAAATATCTACTCTTGTTCGGTGATGGAGCGTTTGACAACCGTAAGTTGACTACCGCCTGGAAATCGGTGGATATGAGTAATATGTTGCTGACGTATCAGACGGAAGAATCGTTGAATCAGTATTCCTATGTAGTGGATGACTATTTTGGTTTTCTTGATGACGGAGACAACGGTAAAGAACTTTATTATAAAAAGGTGGATATCGGTATTGGCCGTTTTCCTGTCCGGACTGCCACTCAAGCTACTAATGTGGTTGAAAAGGTAATCTCTTATATGGAGAATAAAAATACAGGGGCATGGAAAAACAATCTTTGTTTTATGGCTGATGATGGAAATAACGTGGATAGGTTTACGAATGGGCATATGATGGAAGCGGATACGTTAGCGGAACATCTAAATCAGGATCATCCTGGTTTTTTTGTGCATAAATTGTATTATGACGCTTATAAAAAGGATAAGACAGCAGGAAGTTATCCTGACGTACGAGCAAATTTGCAGAAACTTTTAAAGGATGGCCTTTTATTGTTTAATTATACAGGGCATGGAGGAACTACTGCGCTAAGTGATGAGAAAGTTGTTACTCAAACAGATATTACTCGATATACATATACTTGTTTGCCAGTGTGGGTAACTTCTACTTGTGATTTTACACGTTTTGATGATGTGACAACA
Organism: uncultured Parabacteroides sp.; assembly: GCA_910577325.1. Lineage (GTDB taxonomy): Bacteria > Bacteroidota > Bacteroidia > Bacteroidales > Tannerellaceae > Parabacteroides. Next base: position 22,715 of record CAJTMR010000034.1, on the reverse strand, counting down.
ACGGCAGGAGAAGATGTCTTTTTGAATGCTAAAAGTGGAGGTATAGCTTTGTTTACTACTGTGCGTGTTGCCTATAGACCTCATAATGCATATATAGATAGTTATTTGCTGCATAATCTTTTTTCTAAACCGGATGGTCGTAAGATTAGTTTGGGAAGTGCGATGAGGGCGATGAAAAGAGCATTAGTGTCGTCAACAAGTTACAATACTAATCGGATAAAGATGGGCTTTTGCTTGATAGGCGATCCTGCTTTAAAATTGGCTTATCCCGAATACAAAATAAAGGTAACGGCTGTTAATGGACAATCGGTAGATGGAAAACCTCTATCTTTTAAAGCATTGGAAAATATAAAGATTGAAGGGGAAGTCTTGGATATTTCAGGTGCATTGGCTACTGGTTTCACAGGTTTGGTTAATCCAATAATTAAAGATAGTAAAGTTGCTGTTAATTGTTTGAACAACAATAATACAGAGGAGGGAGCTTTTACTTTTACCGATTATCCGAATACGATTTTTATGGGGAATGACTCTGTGCGTAATGGTAAGTTCAGTTTTACTTTTACGGTTCCGAAGGATATTTCCTATTCCAATTTGCAGGGGAAAATGAACTTGTATGCCGTTGATATGGAGAATGGCGATGAGGCACAGGGTAATTTCGACAACTTCATTGTGGGAGGGACTTCCGATATGGCAGAAACCGATACGATCGGTCCGGAAATTCGTGCTATTTATCTGAATGATACGACATTTGTGGATGGTAATCAGGTGAACACAACTCCTTATTTTATCGCCGAATTATGGGATAAAAGCGGGGTGAATATCACGGGAAGCAGTGTCGGGCATGATATGATGTTAATAATAGACGAATCGCCTGTCTTGAGCTATAACCTGAACAGCTATTACGAGCTGTTGCCGGGAGAAAATGGGGTCGGTATCGTGAAGTTTTCGATCCCCGCACTTGAGCCGGGTAAGCATACGGCGGAGTTCAGGGTGTGGGATATCCTGAATAATTCGACTGTGCGAACTTTTACCTTTGAGGTGGCCGAAGGGCTGAAGCCATTCCTGTCCGATGTGATCGCAACCCCGGGTATCGCCCGCGAGCAGGTGACTTTTCATCTTATGCACAACCGTCCCGAAAGCCGGATGAAGGTGGGTATCATGGTTTATGATCTGGCAGGCCGTCAGCTATGGAAACATGAAGAAAGCGGAACATCCGGCCTGTTTGAAAATTATACGGTTTCTTGGGATTTGACATCTGGCGGTGCTCGTGTACGTCCCGGCGTGTATATCTATCGGGCAGCCATCAGCACCGATAATTCCAAAGATGCAACGAAAGCAAAGAAGTTCATTATTTTAGGAGAATAAGAAGGAGCGTATGAACTCCATTGTGTTTATCGTTGCAGTCAGGACGAAGAAGCCGGTGATAACCCAGTCCAGTATCCGGTACATGCGGACCGGCAATCGCGTGTATAGCCAGCCCAGTAGGATTGGGATTGCAAACATCCAATGTCCGCCGAACAGGATCGCTTCATTCATCCCGTAGCGGATGATAAAGTGGATTACAAAATCTATACTCAGGAACATTAGCAGCAGTTGTACATATTGGTTTTTCAGGTTGAGCAAGGTAGAGGTTGCGACTAAAAATAATAGAAACATGATCACGGCATTGTTCCAACTGTGCAGGTATTCGCTGGGCCGCAAGACAACTTCTTTCCCGACTAACTGTTGTGTGAGAGGTGTGCTTATAATCGTATTCCCCCAGAAATCGACCAGTGTTTGTTTGTCGAATGTCTTGTCGTGGATAAAATATTGTCTGAGTTGGCCGGCCGTTTCGATCGGGGACGGACCATCCGAGTTGGACAGTTTCGCTTTAAGGGTATAAAAGCCCATGACAACAGCTACGCAAATGACAAATGGCAACATGACTTTGAATCCTGTCCGTATTTTACGCCAGAATGGTGCTCTATTCAGAAACAGGGCTGTTGCGGGTTTGGCTGCATTGGTGATTGTTATTCCTCCGCAAAGGAAAGAGAGGAAGAGGATAGTCCGTCCTTTTATATATCCGGTCTGCTTGTATTCCTTGGATAGCATTAATAGCGAGAAAACGAGCAGGAAAAAGGAGAACGGATAGGTTTCCGTTGTGAATGACAGGACAACAGTTGTGAAGAAGCATCCCGTGAACCCTGTCAACAATAATGCCCGGCGGGAAGAAATCCGGACGATTTGTTTCAGGTAGCGGTAGATTAGGGTTAGTCCGCCAGTTATCAACAGGTTCATCAATATCAGGCAAATAATACCGGAAGTTTTCTCTTTGAACAAGGTTTTCAACAGGATTATTAACAGGGTTTTCAACAAATGGAAGATGTTGAAGAAGGGATGGCTGACATCGAACGCCCCTCCACGCGTATGGAGGTGGAATAGATTGTCATAACCCAAATAACTTCCCGCTCCCCCGTTGGGCATGTCTATCAGTTCGGTATGAAAGAGCATCCGGTAGCCGATACATCCGTAAAGGAGGAAGAAGAAAAGGAAAAGTCCGACTTCTATCGGAGTCGGCGGAAATAACGTGCGCTTAGTATCTCTCCACTCGATCCGGAGAGTACGAAATAAAATAGACAGGCAGGATGGTATCATATATTTATTTATGGTTGAATGGTTTATAGCAGGGGACGTCTGCAAAGGCAAGCAGTTTTTTATCGCCGGAACTGTCGCCATATACATAAAGAGTTTCGGAGGCGAAATCCGGATATAGCAGGCGGAGTCTGCGGACCTTCTCGCTTCCTTTGCAGTTGGGTGTAGAAAATCGTCCGGTTAAAGTATCTCCTTTTACTTCCAGCTCTGTCCCTTCCACAAGCCGGATTCCGGTTGTTTGTGCCCAAGGGCGTATCCAGTCAGGAACAGATGCACTGATAATGGCGATCTTATTTCCTTTTTCCTGATGCCATCGTATCTCTTCCAAGGCGGCAGGATAAACGAAGGCCGGTATGCGGTGTGCATATTTGAGGCAAGCCTGATGGAAATCCTCTGTCTTCATTCCCCGCAGGAAAGAGGAGATCACAAGTTCTTTGGCCCGGTGCGTGGAGAGAATACCTGTTAAGGCTGCTCCTTTCAGCAGGATAACCCAGGGAAGCCGCAGGAGGAATGCCTTCCGTCCGCAAGTCTGGATCAGGAAATCCGGCAGTGAGTCGCGGGAAATGATGGTTCCGTCGAAGTCGAATATTGCGATTGCCATATCAATAAATAAGTAAAGCGAATACGATAAACCAGCCAGCTACGGTCAGTTGCAAGGTGCGGTCCTGTAACAGGATATCAGTCGGGTTACAGTTGCTCTTTTCTACCAAGATAATCTGCAAGTAGCGCATGATACCTGCCAATACGAATGGGACCGTGATATACAGGTGTTCACTGCTCCTATACGTTACTTCGGGTGAAAGTGTGTACAATATGTAGGTCACAGCAATGATGGAAGAAAGGAATGACAGTATTATATTCAAGTAGTCGATCGTATATCCGGTAATATTCTTACGAGAAATCTGTCCGGTTTCCATGAAATTACGCAAATCGTCCCGGCGCTTGGCAAAGGCGAGGAACAGGGAGAGGATGAATGTCATGATAATCAGCCAATGTGAAAGTTTTATCTCCCCGGCGACGGCTCCCGCTTCGAGCCGGATGATGAAACCGCAGGCGATAATCATGGCATCAATGATCTGTACTTGTTTGAGCCAAAGCGTGTATGCCAAATTCAGGAGGATATATCCTCCTGACAACAACCAGATTTGGTTGTTACTTACATGTATGAAGCTGAAACAGAATGCACTCATCCCATATAGCAGGAACATGAAGACAAGGGCTGCCATCGGTGAAACCTTACGGGATGCGATTGGGCGGAATTGTTTGATTGGATGGAGGCGGTCTTCACTTGCATCTCTCAAGTCATTGAAAATATAGACGCCGCTGGTGAGCAGGCAGAATCCGGTAAACAGGATTGCAACGTTTTGCAACCTGGCCGTATCTCCTATCTCCTGCGCAAAAAAGATAGGAAGGAATAAAATGATGTTTTTTACCCATTGGGAAGGGCGCATCAGAAGAAATAATGCTTTAGCTTTGCCTGTCGATTGTATATCTTTCATACTTAAAAGGCAAAAATAGGAATTTTATTCGAGCATACAATAAAGTTAGGATTATTCAGTTTATATATAGCAAGGGTAATGCGTGAATTGCCCTTATTAAATCGGAAAATAATTAAGGATAAATATATGGTAAGTAAATTCAGAATCGGTGTACTCGTTATAATACTTAACTCCTTGGTTTCGGTTACGACAATCTTGGGACAGGATAACCCTTCTTTGCTTCAAATGGCAGTTCCTTCATTGAATATCGCTCCGGATGCGCGAGGCGGCGGTATGGGAGACATGGGGGCGGCAACTTTGCCGGACATCAATTCGCAGTATTGGAATGCCGCCAAATATGCTTTTATGGGAAGTAAAGCGGGGGTCAGCTTGTCCTACACGCCGTGGTTGCGTAAATTGGTCAACGATGTGGCTTTGGTGAACATGACCGGTTACTATAAGTTGGGGAATAGCGATTTGCAGGCTGTCAGCGCATCTTTGCGTTATTTTTCATTAGGTGAAGTGAATATATGGGAGAATATCGGGGATGTTCCTTATGGTTTGAACCCCTATGAGATGGCGTTCGACGTGGCTTACAGTCGCAAGCTGTCCGAGTCCTATTCGATGGCGGTAACCTTGCGTTACATCCGTTCGGATATGGGGACGGAGCAGAATGACGAGAGCAATGCGGGCAATGCTTTTGCAGCCGATATCTCCGGTTACCTCGAAAAATATGTGCTGTTGGGAAATGCCGAAGCGTTGTGGAGCTTTGGGTTCAACTTGTCGAACATAGGGAGTAAGATCTCGTATGACGGGGGTAATACGAACCAGTACCTTCCGGCGAAACTGACGTTGGGGACCGGTCTGCTTTATCCGATCGACGACTACAACCAGATCGGCTTTTATTTGGACCTGAACAAATATATGGTTCCGTATGCTCCGCAAAAAGAAGAAGGAGAGACTGATGCCGATTACCAGACGCGTGTGGACGACTATAAATCATGGTCAAGCCTTTCCGGGATGATGAAGTCTTTTACTGATTCGCCTAACGGCTTGTTGAAAGAGGTTATGGTCTCGGTCGGAGCCGAGTATAGCTATAATCAACAATTTTTCGTTCGTGGCGGTTACTTTTACGAGAATGCGAATGTCGGTAACCGTAAATACTTTTCCGTGGGTGCCGGTTTTCGTATGAGCGTGTTTCAGCTGGATGCCGCTTATCTGATCAGTACGGTTCCGCAGAACCCGTTGGATCAGACACTTCGTTTCTCCCTGTCTTTTGATATGGACGGAATCAAGAATCTGTTCAGATAAAAGTTGGAAAATTATAAATCATAAATTATGAAGATTCGGGTAGGTTTTGGATATGATGTGCATGCACTGGTTCCGGAACGTGATTTGTGGCTGGGCGGAGTGAAAATAGAACATACGATGGGCCTGCAAGGGCACAGCGATGCGGATGTCTTGATTCATGCTGTATGTGACGCCCTGTTGGGGGCAGCCAATATGCGTGATATTGGGTATCATTTCCCCGATACGGCAGGAGAATATAAAGACATCGACAGCAAGATCCTGTTGTTTGAAACGATGGAACTACTTCGTGATGCCGGATATACCTTGGGTAATATAGATGCGACTGTTGCTGCCGAACGTCCCAAACTGAATCCTTATATTCCCAAGATGAAACGGGTGATGGCCGAAGTCCTTCAGGTGGATGTAGAAGATATCTCTATCAAGGCTACAACAACCGAAAAGTTGGGCTTTACTGGACGGCAGGAAGGAATAGCCGCATATGCAACGGTATTGATACAGAAACCTTAGCGGAAAACGATCACGTGGCCTTTGTCAGTCAGCGTACAATTTCTGGTGTGTTTTCACGAAAGGGAATAAGATGCTGTGGCGATTATTGTCAACGATTTGTTTATCCCGGCGTTAATTTGTAGATTTGACCCCATAAAGAAAAGATGAGATATGAAGAGTAACGACTGGAAGGACCGTTTGGGTGTCATGTATTCTACGAACCCGGATTTTCAATATAATACAGGAGAATCAGCCGAAGAAGAAACGCTTCCGAAAGAGAAGCAACAGTTGCGCATCGCTTTGGACAAGCGGAACCGGGGCGGCAAAGCCGTGACATTGGTAACTGGTTTCCGGGGAACGACCAGCGATCTGGAAGCACTTGGAAAGTTCCTGAAAGTAAAATGCGGCGTTGGTGGCTCGGCCAAAGACGGGGAAATCATCATACAGGGTGATTTGCGTCCTAAAGTGCTGGAAATATTGCAAAAAGAAGGCTATGTCAAAAGCCATATAATCTGACCGTATGCTGACAGTCTATAGAGCTTCCGCCGGAGCCGGGAAAACGCATAAGTTGACTGGTGAATATCTGACTTTGTTGTTTACGGGGCCGGGTGCTTTTCGTCGTATCCTTGCCGTGACTTTTACGAATAAAGCGACGGATGAGATGAAGACCCGTATTGTCGACGAACTGTACAATTTGGCTTCCGGCAAGAAATCGGATTATGTGGAATTGCTGAGGTCCACCTATTCGTTGACGGAGGTCCAGGTGCGCAAGCAAGCTGCTAAAATATTGATGGAGATCCTGCACGATTATTCCGCTTTCAATATCAGTACGATCGATCGTTTTTTCCAGCAGACCATGCGTGCCTTTACACGTGAGATTGGTCTGCAGGGTGGTTATGGGATCGAGATGGACCAGGAGCTGGTGCTCACAGCAGCGATCGATAATTTGTTGTCAGATCTCGAAAGGCCTGAAAATAAGGATCTGTTAGGTTGGCTGCTCCGGTTTGCGGAAGATAAGATAGAGAACGGAGGGGAATGGAATCTTCGTAAAGATATTATGGCTTTGAGCCGGGAGGTTTTCAAGGAAAGTTATAAGGCTTTCAGTGAGGCAGTCTGCCGGGATATAGAAGACAAAAAGGCGTTGGACGACTACAAGAACGTTCTGTATGGCATCATTCGATCGGTGGAGACTGCCGCTAAAGAGTTGGGAGAACGTGGTTTGGCGATACTGAATAAATATGGGCTCAAAGTTTCTGATTTCAAGGGCGGCAGTCGCTCGCCACTCACGCTTCTCGATCGTCTGGTGCAAGGAGAGATGAAAGAACCGTCCGCTACTTTTATTGGTTTGGCGGATAATTTGGACGGTTGTTTCACGAAAACGCTTCCGCTCGGTACTCGTCAGATCATCGGATGTGCTTTTGAGGATGGCTTGAACGATTGCATCAAAGGGATTGTTTCCCTGTTCGATAATCTGACTGCCTATAATACTGCTCGTGAAATTGTCCGTTATTATTACACATTGGGTATCCTGACCGATGTGTCCCGCCAAATAGCCGCCTACCGGGAAGAAAAGAATGTGATGTTAATTGCCGACACGACCGAATTGCTGAGTAAAGTGATTGGAGGTAGCGATGCTCCTTTTATTTATGAAAAGACCGGTACTCATGTCGATCATTTTATGATAGATGAGTTTCAAGATACCAGCGGAATGCAGTGGAACAATTTTCGTCCGTTGATAGAAGAGAGCCTTGCACATAGCCGGGATAATTTGATCGTGGGAGATGTGAAGCAAAGTATCTACCGTTTCCGTAATTCAGACTGGAAGTTGCTGGACGAACAGGTTCAATCTGACTTCTCCCCCGAAGAAGTACGTGAAGAAACACTGAAAGATAACTGGCGCAGTTGCCGGAACATTGTCGAGTTCAACAACGCCTTGTTTACGACACTCCCGGGTGTCCTTCAGACGCTGTATAACGAAGCGTTGTCCACTTCTTCCCTCAATGAAGAGCAACGGGCGGCTTTTTTCACCAAGATCATGTCGGCATACGATAAAAGTTTTCAAGAAGTTCCTCCCTCTTTTAGGCAGAAAGACGGGCATGTACGGATTGAGTTTCTCTCCGGTGATGATGAGAAAGATTGGAAAGAGGAAGCCCTTGGACGTTTGCCTGAAGTGTTGGAGAAATTACAAGATAACGGATATGCGTTAAAAGATATTGCAATCCTTGTCCGTACCAACCAGGAAGGGGCACAGGTTGCGGAGACATTGCTGACCTATAAGGAAGAGCATCCTTCCGACCGCTATAACTACGATATTATTTCGGACGAAGCGTTGTTTGTCAGTGGTTCGACGGCTGTTCGTTTCATGGTTTCCTTGCTGCGTTACCTGAAGAATCCCGAAGACCGGACGAACGAGCAGATTGCTTTATACTCTTACTTGGTTTTGAAGGGGATATTTGGCGTCGAAGCTCCGGCTTTTCCATCGGAAGTCACTGCTGCTTTGCAAATTCTTACCCATCATTCCCTTTATGAAATAGCGGAAGGTCTTTTTCGCCTTTTTGCTGCTGATTTTCCTGAAAATGAACAGGTCTTTATCCAGGCATTTCTGGATATGGTATCAGAATATGCTCAGAAAGAGAGCGCGGACCTGAACCGTTTCCTCAAATGGTGGGATGAAACGGGTTCCCGGAAAACAATTGCCACGCCGGACGGACAGAACGCGATCCGTATCCTTACGGTTCATAAGTCGAAAGGCTTGGGATTTAAGGTTGTAATCATTCCTTTCGGAGACTGGGAGATCGATCATAAGCCAACAAAACCAGTGATCCTTTGGTGCCAGCCGGAAGAGAAGCCGTTTAACCGTTTGCATCTGGTTCCTGTACGTTATGGTCAGTCGCTTGGAAAGACGATTTTTGCAGGCGATTACTTTAAGGAACGCTTACATGCCTTTATCGATAACTTGAATACGTTATATGTTGCTTTTACCCGTTCAAAAGAGGAGCTGATCGTTTTCTCCCCGCGACCGAAAAAGATTAAGGAAGAAACGGGTGAAGTGGAAAAGATATCAACTTTGACCGATGCCTTGTGGACCAGCCTACGTATGGATATGCCCGATACACGGGAGGGATATAAACTGATCTCGCTGTCTGCCGCTTTCGATACCGGAACAGGCGTTTTCGAGTTGGGCGATTGGTGGCATCCGGCTGTAAAGGAGGAGAACAGGGATATTCAGGAGATCGGGCTGGCACATCTTAGTTCCATCTCTCCGGATGACCGTTTGCAATTGCGCCTGCACGGCAAAGGTTATTTCTTCGATAATGCCCGCCTGAAACACGGAGCTTTGATGCACGAGGTGTTAAGCCGTATCCGTACCCGGAAAGATATATCACAATCGGTCGAGCGATATCGCCAGGAAGGAGTGATCGACAGAGAGGAAGCGGTGGCACTCGTTGCACGCCTTGAAAAGTTGTTGAACCTGCCGGAAGCCGCCTCTTGGTATGACGGTTCGGCACGCGTGTTGAACGAGGTCGATATCCTGTTCGGTAAAGGACTGTCCAAACGCCCGGATCGTGTAATGATCACCGGAGATCGTGTTGTCGTGGTCGACTATAAGTTTGGTGAACACACCGACCAGCGCTATCATAGCCAAGTAAGGAGTTATTTGAAACTGATCCGGCAGATGGGCTATGAAGAGGTCGAAGGTTATCTTTGGTATGTCGAATTAAACAAAATAGAAGTTGTGAAAGGGTAATATATTTTTGTTATTCGGTAAAAATGAATATTTTTGCAAATTCTTACGGTAAATACTTGATTGGATTAAAGTAATGAAAGTACATAAAGAAGGAACAGGTCTATTATTAACGCTTTTCACGATATTCTTTATCGTGGACGTTGCGCTGTATCATACTGTCGGTAGAAATTGGGTGTTCTATACTACGATTATCGTGACTACGGTCCTGTTTTTGTTGGTACTTAACTTTTTCCGCAGCCCGTTCCGTCGTTTTCCGTATGATTCGGAAGGGCTGGTGATCGCTCCTGCCGATGGTACGATCGTGGCGATTGAAGAGGTGATGGAGAATGAAATTCTGCACAGGAAATGTTTGCAGATATCCATATTTATGTCCGTTTTTAATGTGCATGCCAACTGGTTTCCGGTGAACGGGACTGTCAAGCACGTGTCGCACCAGAAAGGGCGTTTTATGGCTGCCTATTTGCCGAAGAGCAGTACGGAAAACGAGCGTTCGGCTGTCGTGGTTACGACTCGTAACGGAGTGGATGTGCTGGCACGCCAGATTGCAGGAGCAATGGCACGTCGTATCGTGACTTATGCCAAGGTCGGCGATAAATGCCACGTGGACGAACAGATGGGTTTCATCAAGTTCGGTTCGCGTGTAGATGTTTACCTGCCTGTCGGGACGGAAGTCTTGATTGAAATGGATCAGAAGGTTACCGGTAACCAAACTCCGATAGCCCGTTTGGGAAAATAAAAAAATAAATGAGCTTCAAGAATAATATACCTAATATTGTTACCTGCTGCAGCCTGATATCAGGTTGTATCGCTTGTATTATGGCGTTGAGGGGAAACCTGCCGATGTCGACTCTTTGGATTGTCATTGCATCTGTTTTCGATTTTGGCGACGGTTTTGCCGCTCGTTCCTTGCACGCCTACTCTCTGATGGGGAAGGAATTGGATTCCCTTTCCGATATGGTTAGTTTCGGAGTTGCTCCCGGTATGATTGTTTATTGGTTGCTGGAACAGGCGTGTATGACGGTCCCTGCTTTAGGGGAGGCGGCCGCTTATGTCCCGTATATGGCTTTGGTGATACCGGTCTTTTCCGGGTTGCGCCTTGCCAAATTCAATATTGATGAAAGGCAGACGACTTCTTTTATCGGTATGCCTGTCCCGGCTCATGCTCTTTTCTGGGCGTCTATCGGATATGCGTTTGATTCTGCTGTGCCGGTGGACAGTCTCGGCTTTGTTGTTGGCACGATAGTTGCAGCGATCCTGTTTTCGTTTTTGTTGGTGTCAGAAGTTCCGATGTTTTCATTGAAAGTAAAGTCGTTGGTATGGAAAGGTAATGAGTTACGCTATATTTTAATAGCCGGGGCGGTGGTCTTTGTGGCTCTCTTTGGGGTTTTGGGCATTGCAGGAACCATTATCCTCTATATAATCTTGTCTTTTTTTAACAAGAAAAGATAAACCAAAATTCGTATTTTTGTGTTTGTGTAATAAACCAACTAAGTGACGGAATATGTTTAAATTTTTGTTTTTGATGTTCTTCTTCTTTATCCTGTTGGTCTTTCTGATGGGATTCTCTATCTTGCGTACTTTTAAGAATATCCTGTTCGGAAGCGGAAGTTGTGGAAAGAAGGGTGAACAATGCCGTCAAACAAGCGGTTATTCTTCCAACACACATAACAATAATTCTGCGCGTGGCGAATATGCTTCGCAGGCTTCCCGTAAAAAGATCTTTACAAAAGACGAAGGAGAGTATGTGGATTATGAGGAAGTAAAATAAGGGGTTCAGCGCTTGCGCTGAAAGAAGTTGCGTATTTCTTCGGCACACTCGTTTTCTAAAATCCCTTCTTTGACTGTCGCTTTTGGATGTAAGGCTTTCGGTGCGTATTGCCGGAAGCCTCTTTTTTTGTCTGCCGCCCCATAGACAATTTTGCTCAATTGCGACCATCCGATCGCTCCGGCACACATCACACAGGGTTCTACCGTCACGTAAAGGCTGCACCCGGTCAGGTATTTAGCTCCTAATACATTGACGGCTGCCGTTATTGCCAACATCTCGGCATGGGCGGTCGGATCGTTCAGACGTTCCGTTTGGTTGTGGGCACGGGCTATGATCCGGTTGTTACATACAATAACGGCTCCGACGGGAACTTCTCCTTCGTCGGCCGCTGCGCGGGCTTCTGCCAGCGCTTGCTTCATGAAATATTCATCATTGAAAGGATTTATCATCTTCTCATTTCGTTTTCATTGAAGAGGGTGGGATAGTCCTCTTCCAGGGTTTTGAGTATATGGGACAAGATAGTCTCGCGATACCAACGGGATTTGTTGATGATTTTATATTTGGCAAGATAACGCTCCACCGCTTTTTGCTCGTCGTCGTTGAGCATGAAAGTGACCTTGTACACGCGCGGGCGATTCGGCTGTGGAGATGAATATTTACGTATCTTTGTCATTGTTTTGCAAATGTAAGGGTGAAAGCGCAAATAAAAAAGAAAAACATTATATTTGTGCAAATTACAGGGAATGGATAAACGGAATGAAACGGGAAAAGACGGTGAGTCGGTTGCACGTGCTTTTCTGGAAAAGCAGGGCTACAAGATTACCCATACAAATTGGCACTGGCATCATTATGAGTTGGATATTGTTGCAATCAAAGATGCCTGTTTGGTAGTGGTCGAGGTAAAAACACGTTCGGAAGATTATCTTTTGCCTCCGGAAGAGGCAGTCGATGCTTCCAAAATCCGCCGTATCGTGGCGGCAGCCGATGCGTATGTCCGCATTTTCAATGTCGGACTGCCGGTCCGTTTTGACATCATAACCGTGATCAAAAAAGGAGAGGAGGTTGAAGTGGATCATATAGATGATGCTTTCTATGCTCCTTGTCATTCATAAACGAATATAGAACAGTATGAATATAGAAGAAGTCAGAGAATATTGCCTGTCGCTGAAGAATGTGACGGAATGTTTCCCTTTCGATGATGTTTCCCTTGTGTTCAAAGTGGAGGGTAAAATGTTCCTGCTCCTGCCTTTGGATGCTGTGGAACCCTGTGTGTCGCTGAAATGCAATACCGATTATGTCGAGGATCTGCGTGAACGATATGCAGCAGTGGAGGGCGCTTATCATTTCAACAAGAAGTATTGGAACACCATCTATCTCGGGCGGGATATGCCGTATGACGAGATCAAGCATTGGATCCGTCATTCTTATCGTGAGGTGATCGCCAAGTTGCCCAAGAAAATAAGAGAAACCTACGAAAATGAATAACAAAAGCGAAATGCCGCAGATCATCCGGCTTCTCGAGACGGATTCTACCAATAACTACCTGAGGGAACAATGTGCGAAAGCTCGTTTACCGGAAGGGAGCCTTGTCATAGCCGATTTTCAAACAGCCGGAAAGGGGCAGGTCGGGAATTCATGGGAGTCGGAAGCTGGGAAAAACCTGATGTTCAGCATCCTCTTATATCCGGATTTCCTTCCCGCGAATCGGCAGTTTCTGATTTCCCAGATCGCTTCCCTGAGTGTAAGGGAGACGCTGATGGTTTATACGGATTCTGTCACAGTGAAGTGGCCCAACGATATTTATTGGAAAGACCGTAAGATATGCGGAATGCTGATCGAGAATGATTTGTCCGGACAGTATCTCTATAGTTCGGTAATCGGTATCGGGCTTAACATCAACCAAGAGATATTCCGCAGCGATGCTCCCAATCCAGTGTCTCTGTATCAAATTACGGGTAGGACGTATGATCGGAAAGAAGTCCTGACCCGCTTCCTGCGTATCTTCTTTCGTTACTATTCCTTATTATTGCAGGAAAAAGAGGAAGAAATCCGGGTGGCCTATATGGCGGCCTTATATCATGGCGACGGTTATCATCCCTATGCCGACGAAAAGGGCCTCTTCGAAGCCTGCATTCATGCGATTGAACCGACCGGCCACCTGATCCTCCGATTGCATGATGGGGAGCAGCGAAGATATGCATTCAAGGAAGTGACCACCATTGTTTCCCGATAGAAGGATGAAACAAAATCCGGCCGGAAAGACGGAAAAGCCGCATTTATGTTTATCTTTATCGGCGATTTGATTCTATATGTATGAAAGGCAGATCCGAGATATATTCTTTTAATCAGTTGTTTACTGACAATAAAAGTCGTTTTGTCCATTTTGCAAACACGTATGTGAGTGACAATATGGTTGCGGAAGATATCGTGATCGAAAGCTTGATGTATTATTGGGAAAACAGAGAAAAACTTGCTCCAGACTCGAATGTCCCGGCCTATGTATTGACTGTCATCAAGCACAAATGCCTGAATTACCTACACCGTTTGCGTACGCGGGAAGAAATAGTCGAGTATTTGAAGGATTGCGACACTTGGGAACTGAACCTGCGCATCGCTACTCTCGAAGCCTGTGATCCCGAAAAGTTGTTTTCCGACGAGTTGCAGTCGCTTGTCGACGAGGCGTTGGAAACATTGCCTGAACAAACACGCGACATTTTTGTCCGCAGTCGTTACCACAATCAAAGCCATAAGGAGATTGCCGCAGCCTTGGGTATTTCGACAAAAACTGTGGAGTTCCATATTTCCAAGGCCTTGAAAGTATTGCGAGTAGCCTTAAAGGATTATTTCCCGTTTTTGGCATTCTTTTCAAACTTCTTTTGCTGATACTCTTCTATCACCGGCAAGTCGAGAGAAATATAGGAACTATATTTCTCAGGCAGGGCAACCGCCCCAAAATCATAAAGCGTCCATCTTTTTTCACCACCGATACGGACTGGCCATATAATGTTTTTGCAAAAACAACTATCATACTATCATATTCGCCTGTATATCGGTTTAAACCAATATGTTATGGAATGATAGTTGCCGTTTTTAACTATCATTCATCTATCACAACTATCATAGTTTAATTTAAAACGATAATATCCTGTGTATCAATTATACGATAAAAACAGGGACCGTCCGGAAACAGGTGCAAAACATGTTAAAACGGCTTCTTTTTTCATCAAGACAGGCTTTTCTTTTGTCAAAAACAGCTTTTAAAGCCGCTTGAGATCCGGGTGTAAGCAGTATGGAGACCCGGGTGATGGAGAGGTGCAGACCCGGGTCTGTGCGAAGCCTTTGCGGGGGTGCAGGGATGTTTATCCGCCATGTTGGATGCACTTTTGTGTCTTGTTTTTGCATCTTTTTCGCCGATGGCTATTTTGGTACGCATAAACATAAAAACCACATTATCAACTATATAAATAAATAGTCATGTAAAAGGCATGATAGGTGCATGATGGTAGAATGATAGTGGAAAACAGCAACTATCATACTTTAACATGTTGTTAGACAGTAGTTAACAACCGAATATGATAGTATGATAGTTGGTTTGCGAAATTTTCATGAAAGAGGAGAAGTGGTTCCGGATAGCAATTTTTGGTGCAGTTGCCCTGATTTTTCAGGCTGATCGGTATTAATTGTGAAAACTTTTTTGTAAAAAGTTTCCTTTTTCATTAGGGATATTTGCTGCTTATTTGCTTTATAAACAGAAACAGAAAAAATGGAAAAAGGAACACTATATAAATTCTTTGACGGAAAAGCTTCCCGTGAAGAGAAGGAAACTGTCCGTATTTGGTTGGAATCCTCTCCCGAAAACGAACAAGAACTTTTCAGGGAACGCGAATTTTTCGATGCGATGATCCTTTCAGGTGGTACGAAAGTGTTCGGGGCAGGAAAGAAATCTCGTCCTTTCTATCGGACAGTCTTGTTCGAGGCCATAAAGGTTGCTGCCGTGTTTGCCATTACCGTAACCTGCGGGATATATTTCCATAAGTCGCAAATCAGTAAGATAGGCAAGTCTATGAATACGATTACGGTCCCCGCAGGCCAACGTGCAAACCTGACTTTGCCGGACGGTACGAATGTCTGGCTGAATGCCCGTTCCGAAATGCGTTACCCTGCCGCCTTTACAGGTAATAAGCGGGAGATAACCTTGGATGGCGAAGCTTATTTTGAGGTGGCTTACAAGAATGACAAGCCTTTTGTCGTTCGGACAGACAAAGGTAATGTCGAGGTGCTGGGTACGAAGTTCAATGTGGAAGCATACAGCGACTCTGAGGATTTTTGCACGTCGCTGATGGAAGGTGTGGTGCGGGTGTCGAATAAGAAGAAACCGTCGGAAAGCCTGGTCTTGGCGCCTAACCAACAGGTTTCTTTGGCCAACGGCCATTTATACTCGAGACCGATTGCAGACTTCGATCCTTTCCGCTGGAAAGAGGGACTGATTTGTTTTAAGAATATGAAATTTAAGGAATTGATGTCGCGTTTTGAAAAATGTTTTGGAATGCGAATTGTGATAGAGAATGAGCGTCTTGACAATTATATCTGTAGTGGCAAATTCCGTGTTGCGGATGGTATAGACAATGCATTGCGAATATTGCAAAAAGATGCAAAATATACGTTTGAACGGAACAAGGATGAATCGGTCATTTATATAAAGTAATGTCTAATCTTAAAATTGTAATGCCTATGATGAAGAAGAAAGGTTAACCTTTTATTGAGAAAAAATGCCGACAAGTGTCCCCACACTTATCGGCATAGCTTAACACAATTATTTAACTGTATTAATAAACTTGATTTCCAAAGATATGAATAAAAAATCTTTGTCGATGTCTTATTCTGTAAAAAGATTTCGATGTAAACAATTTTTTAGAGTCATGAGAATAACCACTTTGTTATTATTCGTGTTCATTTTCTGTATGCATGCAGAAAGTTCCAGTTCTCAGAATGTAAACGTTACAATCAAAAGAAGTAACACTAAACTTGAGAATGTGTTGAACGATATTGAGAAACAAACCGATTATCTCTTTATTTACAATAAGTTTGTGAATGTGGATAGAAAAGTGTCTGTTAATCTGAAAAAAGCCTCTTTGGAGGAAGTCTTGGCAAATCTGTTTACTGGAACAGATGTGAAATATTCAGTTGATGGTTCGTATATATTGTTGTCGGCAGGTGGAACGACGACTACAATTCCTTTGTCTTCACAGCAGGGTAAAACAATCAGCGGTGTGATTACAGATAATAATGGAGAACCAGTTATCGGCGCGAATGTGATCGAAAAAGGTTCGAGGTCAGTCGGAACGGTAACGGATATCGACGGTAAGTTTATGTTGGCGTTGGACAAATCTTCTGCCACGCTAGTCGTGTCTTACATCGGTTACCTGACGAAGGAAGTGCCTGTTGGTAACGAGTCCGTTTTGAGGATCATCTTATCCGAAGATACCCAAAATCTGGAAGAAGTGGTTGTGATCGGTTACGGGTCAGTAAAGAAAAGTGACTTGACAGGAGCTATTGGTTCAATTCAAGTTGATAAGGTGCAGGGACTCAGTGTGAAATCAGTAGACCAGATGTTGCAAGGGCGTACTTCAGGTTTGTATATGGTTCAGAATTCAGGGATGCCGGGTGCAAGTTCCACTGTCCGTATTCGTGGTGGCAACTCTATTTCTGGTGGTAACGAGCCGTTGTATATTATTGATGGCATGCCGGTTTATCCGAGTGCGGATGCAAGTCAAACAGCATTAAGCCCGCTAAACTCGATTCCGACATCAGATATTGAATCGATAGAGGTTTTGAAAGATGCATCTTCCACAGCTATTTATGGTTCTCGTGGTGCAAACGGTGTTATCATCGTAACTACCAAAAAAGGGAAAAGTGGAAAAACATCTGTTGCGTTCGATGCTTATTGGGGTGTTCAAAATATCTATAAGAAATATGACTTGTTAGATTCCCGTTCATTCGAAAAATTGGCGAATGAGGCATTGGTAAACTCAGGCGGTACAGCTATATATGACGGAAGTCAAACTCCGGCGATGACGGATTGGCAAGATTTGACTTCCAATAAAAATGCGTTGACACAAAACTACTTGTTGACGATTTCCGGTGGTAACGATAAGACGTCTTTTTTAACTTCTTTCAACTATTTCAATCAGGAGGGTGTGATTAAAGCATCCGAGATGAAGAAATATGCTTTTCGCACTAATATTGACCATAAGATATCTTCGACGATAAATTTTGGATTAAACTTGACGATGACGAAGGTTGATAATAATCGTGTAGGGAATTCTGTTTTGCAATCCCGTTTGACTACTCCACCAAATTTATCGGTAAAACAAGATGACGGGAGTTATACGTTTAGTGATAATAATGGAGTCATTACATTCGATAATCCGATTGGAATTATAAATGAAAAGGTTGCTTGGAATACTAGTTTTCGTACATTAAACACTGCATTTGTAGAATGGAATATAATAAAAGGTTTGAAATTTAAATCTTCAGTAGGTGTAGATATTAATTATTCTACGGCTAAAAATTATAATCCGCGTTCAATTTACTCTGGCAGTCAAAAAGGAGGAGAGGCTGCAAAATATTCTAATAATACTTATACTTGGATAAACGAGAATATTTTAACATATACGAATACATGGGGTGTTCATTCTCTTACAGGCATGGTTGGATATACACAACAGCAATCGACTTATGACGGTTTTAATGCTGGTTCTTATGGTTTTTTGAATGATAATTTGCAAATGAATAATTTGGGAGCAGGGACAACTTACACAGCTCCTAAATCCGAAGTGACAAAATGGGCTTTGAACTCTTATCTGGCTCGTGTTAACTACACTGTGAATAATAAATATTTATTGACTGCATCTATACGTGCTGACGGTTCATCCCGTTTCGGCTCGGACAACCGTTGGGGATATTTCCCTTCTGCCGCTTTAGCATGGCGAGCTTCGGAGGAGCCTTTTATTAAGGATTTGAAGATCTTCAGTAACTTGAAACCCCGTGTAAGTTTTGGTGTTACAGGTAATCAGGACGGAATAGGTACTTATCCAGCTTATGCATTGTTGGGTTCGAACGGTTATGTAGCAGGCGATAATAAGGTGACAGGCTATTATCCGTCACAAGTTGCCAATACGAATTTGAAATGGGAAACAACTTCTCAGTTTGATGCTGGTATTGATTTCGGTTTTTTTAATAATCGTTTGGCTGTAGTGATTGATGGGTATTACAAGAAAACCCACGATTTATTGTTGAAGGTTAAAGTGCCTGGCTCTTCCGGTTTCTCTTCCGGTCTGAAAAATATTGGAGAAGTGGAAAATAAGGGTTTTGAATTGGCAATCAATGCAACACCGGTAGAAGGTGAGTTTACTTGGAATACAAGTTTAAACCTTACTTATAATAAAAATAAAGTATTGGATTTGGGTGATGTCTCGTTTATTTATCCAAGCCAGCCAGGTCAGGATGAAACTGGAATACATTTGGGGCGTATCATACAGGTGGGGCAACCTTTAGGAACATTTTACGGATATGTCTATGACGGACTTTTCAGTACGACGGATGATATAAGTTCTTCTGCCCAGCCGACAGCTAAACCGGGCGATATTCGCTATAAAGATATTAGTGGACCAGATGGTGTTCCTGATGGAGTAATCAATGACCTTGATCGTACGATTATCGGTTGTGCACAGCCAAAGATTTTTGGAGGATTTAATAACACATTTTCTTATAAGAATTTTGATTTGAATGTAAATATGATCTTCACGATCGGAAATGATGTTTATAACGGTACGAGAGTTACTATGGAGAATATGCAGGGATCAACGAATATGTTTGCTTCAACAATGAATTATTGGGCACCTGATAATCAAAACGCTCCGTTGCCACGTCCGCTCCGTTCAAAGGCCGTGATGCGTGTTTCCAACCAATATGTGGAAAACGGCTCTTACCTGCGTTTCCAGAATATCACGTTGGGTTATAATGTTCCTGCTGAATTTTTGAGTTTTACAAAATATGTATCAGGATTACGGGTGTATGCGTCTTTGCAGAATTTCTTTACGATAACAAGCTATTCCGGTGATAACCCAGAAGTCAGCAAGTATGGCCAGGATAATCTGGGAGCCGGATATGATGCCTTTTCTTATCCGTTTGCAAAGTCTGTATTGTTTGGTTTGAATGTTAAATTCTAAAAGAGTCTAAGTAGTTTATGAAAAAAATAGCATTTATAATATTGAGTTCGGTCATGATGAGTTCATGTACGGATATGGATCTGATACCGGAGTCCAATCTAAGCCCTGAAAATTTCTTTAAATCAGAACAAGATGCAACTGCTGCTGTTTATGGAACGTATTCGGTTTTTACTGATAATGATATCTATAATCAGTTTTGGGAAGTATTGCAAAGCCAGGGAACTGATGATTGCGAGTGGAGCGGTGGTCGTACAACGACCAATTTGGACAAGAATGCTTTGGATAAATTTGAATATGATGGAAATACGAATTTGGTTTATTCCATTTGGATTAAACACTATGTCGCTGTTAACCGCTCTAATTTTGCGATAGAAAATATTTCGAATATGGGGAGCGACCAGATAAAGGATGATGTCAGAAAGCAACTGATCGGGGAGGCTAAGTTCTTACGGGCACTGGCCTATTTTAATCTGGTTCGCATATATGGAGGAGTTCCTTTAGTATTGAAACAAACTACTTCGCTGGATGGTTTGGAAGTTCCCCGCAATACAGTTGACAAATGTTATGAACAGATTATTACAGATTTGCAAGAAGCGAAATCTGTTCTTCCTGCTATCGGCCAACTTCCGGAGGGATATTTAGGACGGGCAACGAAAGGTTCCGCGTCAGCTATGCTGGCAAAGGTTTATTTGACTCGTGAAGATTACCAAAATGTAGTGAAGGAAACATCGGAAGTGATGCAGATGGGGTATAAATTGTGGGAAAATTATGCTGATAATTTTGATGTAGAAAAAGAAAATGGACAGGAATCTATTTTTGAAATCCAGTATAAACGAAATACTCCCGGTGTGTCTGGTAGTAATTACAATGGGTATTATCGTCCTCCTTTTGTTAATATAAATGGTTGGGTTGGATATGGAGATGACCCGGTGACCCGTAATCATTATGAATGTTACGAGGATGGTGATTTGCGTCGGGATGTAAATGTACGTCTTTATACGAAGGAAGAGTATCCGAATATGTCTTCCAACTATGAGTTTCCTTGTTATGTAAATAAATTTCAGGATCCTTCGCCGTTGGCAGTAAGATCTCAAGGAGGAGAAAATAATTATCCGATATTACGTTATTCGGATGTCTGGTTGATGCGTGCGGAAGCCTTGAATGCAATTAATACTTCTAATATAGAAGCGTATGAATGTTTGAATGTTATACGTCGTAGAGCTTTTGGACTTAATATGAACGAGGCTTCTGCTATTGATATTAAGCCTGGGTTGAGTAAAGAAGATTTCTTGGATGTAATTCTTTTGGAACGTCGTAAAGAATTTGCTTTTGAAGGACAACGTCGTTTTGATTTGGTTCGTACGCATAAGTTGAAAGAAGCTATGATGGCGCAGAATCCGACTATAGGTGCGGTGGTAGAGGAAAAACATTATCTGTTACCTATACCTGTGACAGAGTTAGACGCAAATAAGTTATTGGAGCAAACTCCGGGATGGTAAATGAATATGATTATGAAGAGAAGAAATTTCATTAAAAACATAAGTTCTTTAGGCTTGGCATCTGTAGCGATGGGAACATCATTCGCTACAGAAAGTCCCAAAAGTGGCAGTTCGTCAGGAAAGTCGAAACTACCCGTATATGATGAGTGGGACGTAATAGTTGTGGGAGGGGGACCTTCAGGGTGTGCTGCGGCTACGGCCGCGGCACGCGAAGGGGCCAAAACCTTATTGATAGAAGGAACTGGAGCTTTAGGTGGAATGGGTACTTCTGGTTTGCTGAATGCATGGTGTCCTTTTACGGATGGCGAGAGAATCATTTATAAAGGGATTGCGGAACGGGTGTTTTCCGAATCAAAGAAAGGTGTCCCCCATATTCATTATGATAATTGGGTACCTATAAATGGTGAATATCTGAAAGTCGTGTATGACGATTTGGTGACCTCTGAAGGTGTTTCAGTTCTCTTTTTCACAACAATGGCAGCTGTCGAAATGAAACGTAAAGGAGTTGTTGATGCGATAGTTGTTGCCAATAAAGCCGGATTGTCAACTTACAAGGCTAAAGTTTTTATCGACTGTACGGGGGATGGTGATCTCGCAGCTTGGGCTGGTGCTGATTTTGTAATGGGAGATGAAAGTGGTTCCGTACAGGAAGGTACTCTATGTTTTACTTTGTCAAATGTCGATCCTTATGAGTTTTCTTTAATAGGAAATGTTCATACCAGCCGGAAGAATGGTCCGATTCATTCTATTTATGGCAACCCTAAATACCCGTTGGTGAAGGATAAGCATATGAATGACAAATTGATCGGGCCGGGTTTCTTAGGATTTAATGCAGGTCATGTGACTGTTGATAGTACGGATCCTGCTTCTTTAACTGAAGCAATGATGAAGGGACGTAAGTTGGCTCGACAGTTGCATGAAGGATTGGTCGAGTTTGAGCCAAAGTCATTTGGCGCTTCTTTTCTGGCAGGTACTGCTAATTTGATGGGAATTCGGGAAAGTCGCCGGATAAAATGTGATTATACATTTACGTTGGAAGATTGGCTGGCTCGTAAGGAGTTTGAGGACGGTATCGGACGTAACTGTTATTATATAGATGTCCATAAACAGGATGCGACCGTATATCCTCGCTATAAGAAAGGAGAATCCCATGGAATCCCCTTCAGTTGCCTGACTCCTGTGGATTTGAAGAATGTAATGGTTGCCGGACGTTGTATTTCGACGGATTCCTATGCTCATGGCAGTCTGCGTGTGATGCCTCCGTCGCTTGTAACCGGCGAAGCGGTTGGCGTTGCTGCCGGTCAGATTTGTAAATCCAAATCTCCTGATATCCACAATGTCGATATTCAGCAGTTGAGGAAGCGATTGAAGGAAGTAGGTCAGTTGATCTGATGTAAGTGGATACCCGTCTGTTATTTTTCTATTATAAAAAGGATTTGGCAGACGGGTATATTATGTTTTGGATTGAGGATATATGTCGATAAGATGTTTTAAAGTTTTAATTTGACTATTGACAATAAATTCAACCTTTCAAAATTGAATTACTTAATAAAATGATAATCA
>CAJTMR010000033.1 GCA_910577325.1 uncultured Parabacteroides sp. | reverse complement strand
AGATGCTGGACAGATATAAGGATATGGCGTGCAACTATGCACGTATGGAGAATGCCATTGCCGTACTGAGTGATTTGCGCACCAATGCAAGCTACATCTATTACGGCAAGTTCTCACGAATGCTTAAAATCGGCAAATGCGGGAAAGAAGGCAAAGTGCCTTCCATTTGGGAAGAAGAAATCTTCAGGCTCATCCATCCTGACGATTTGGCAAGCAAACACTTGCAAGAGCTTTGTTTTTTCCATTTTGTCAAATGCCGGCCGAAGAAGGAACGTGCCAATTATTATTTGACGAGCAAGCTCCGCATGACAAGCAGCACGCATGGTTATATACCCGTATTGCATCGGATGTTTTATGTTTATGCCCCCGCCAACGATACTTTGTGGCTGGCTCTATGCCTTTACAGTCCTTTATTGTTCGATATTCCTGCCCGATGTATGATAATCAATTCCACCAATGGCCAGATGATGGAACTGGATAAACAGAATAGCAACAAAATATTGTCCATCAGAGAAAAACAGGTCCTGAGCCTCATCGATAAAGGCTTGTCGAGCAAAGAAATAGCCGCCACGCTCCGCATCAGCATAAATACGGTCAGCCGGCATAGGCAGGAGATTTTAGGGAAGTTGCAGGTGAAAAACTCGATAGAAGCCTGTCGGATAGCAAAGGATTTGAAGTTGATATGATTTATATTATTGTGTTGGCATGACCGGATGACATTGCAGATGATGTGGCAGCTAAACCGCTATCGCGATTTTCCGCTGTTATCCTGATAATAACCGACAGAAAAATGCCGCTTGAAAATAAACTCAAGCGGCATTTTTCTGTCGGTTATACGGCCTGTGATACGGAGATTTTTTTTCTGCTATTCCCCTTGTGTGTATCCTTCGCAGGAGGAACTTTAGCGTTTTTTCAACTTAGTTTGTCATACTCTTCATCGGTGACGGGTTCCAGCCACTCATTGGAAGCGTTTTCGCCTGCAATCTCGAATGCAAGGTGCGCGAACCAACTATCGGCTGCCGCACCGTGCCAATGCTTCACGCCGGCAGGAATGTGGATGACCGTGCCGGGCAGAATCTCTACCGCCGGTTTGCCTTCTTCCTGATACCAGCCACGTCCGGCCACCCCGACAAGCATCTGACCACCGCCTTTCGTGGCTTTATGGATATGCCAGTTGTTGCGGCAGCGCGGCTCGAAAGTCACGTTGGAGATATTTATCTGCTCACGCGAAACAGGCGCGAGGTAACTGTTGCCGGTGAAATATCGCGCATACGCCGTGTTGGGCTCGCCGATGGGGAAAATCATTTCACGTTGGAAGGCTGCCTTGGCATCCTCGCCGGTCGTGTCTTCCGTCCACACGTCTTTGGCAAGGCGAAATGCCGCCCAAGCCTTCGGCCAACCTGCGTAAAAACCGATATGCGTGATGATTTCGGCGATTTCGGTGCGGGTGATGCCGTTGTTCTTCGCTGACAGCAAATGATATGTCAGCGAGCTGTCTGTGATACCTTGACTGATAAGAGAGGTAATCGTTACCAAGCTGCGGTCACGAAGACCGAGCTTGTCGGTGCGGCTCCATACCTCGCCGAAAAGGACGTCATCGTTGAGTTCCGCGAATTTGGGAGCGAACTCGCCTAACTGGTCGCGCCCTGCCGTCTGTACTATCTTTTCCTGTGCCATAACTTGAAGTGTCAGAATGCTGAATACTGAGATTAAAATGATTCTGTTCATGATTCTTTATTGAATGAAGTTATTGATCCGGTTTTCAGGGTTGAGCGGCGTCTGGTCAGCCAGCACCAGCGACTTGACCATATGCAGCGTTCCCTGCTTGTATTTCCGGAAGTGTTCCGAGGCGATGTGCTTCTCGTATGATTCACGGCTCGCATAGGTCTCGAGAATGGTTACCTTGCAGGGATTCTCCTTTTCGCTGACGGCGTACATCGTCAATACGCCCGGTTCGGTACGCAGGGAGACTTCGCCCACTTCGGTTGCGTATTTCATGTACTCTTCGAGGTGCTGCGGGTAAACCTCGATTTTCGACAGGCGTACGATACCGTCGGCGGTCATCGGCTCCTTGGCGCACATTCCCGGCTGCTTGTCCAGGTTCAGGCATTTGCCGAGATACTTTTTGAAGAACATGTCTATCTTGTCGAACGGAATCATATCAAGATTGTCATAGAGGTCGGTATGGTTCGCTCCGGGAACAATCATCAGTTCCTTGTTGTCGCCCTTCAGCTTCTTGAACGCATCCTCGCTGAAGTAGCGGGAGTGCGCTTTCTCTCCATGAACGAGCAGTACGGCACTGCGGATTTCATCGCTATAGGCAAGGATAGGCGCATTGAGAAACGCAAGATTGGACGTCTTGTTCCAGCCCAGACCGGAATTGATGGAACGGGGATGATAGCCGCGTTCGGTTTTGTAATAGTCGTAATAATCCTTCATGAACTGCGGCGCGTCGTCGGCAGGTTCCGGGTTCATCACGGTGCGGGGATAAGTACCCGTCCGATAGTCTTCCGTACGTTGGGCGCTCAGTTGGCGGCGCATCTCGTAGCGGGCGTCTGCATTGTCATTGGCATCGTAATAACCGTTTGCCGAACAGCGGCTGATGTCGTACATCGTGGAAGCCACCGTTGCCTTGATGCGTGTGTCACCCGCAGCCGCGTTGATGGCAAAACCACCCCAGCCGCAGATACCTACTATGCCGATACGTTCGGCATCCACGTCCGGATGTGTGGCAAGGTAATCCACCGCAGCCGAGAAGTCTTCGGTATTGATGTCCGGCGAAGCCACGCTGCGGGGCTCTCCGCTGCTTTCGCCCGTGAACGAGGGGTCGAAAGCAATCGTCAGGAATCCCCGTTCGGCAAGTGCCTGCGCGTACAGCCCCGCTGCCTGCTCCTTGACAGCCCCGAACGGCCCGCAGACGGCGATGGCGGGCAGCTTGCCGGAAGCGTCTTTCGGCACATACATGTCGGCAGCCAGCGTGATGCCGTAGCGGTTGGTAAATGTTACTTTGCCGTGGTTCACCTTGTCGCTCTGCGGAAAGGTCTTGTCCCACTCCTGTGTCAGATTCAATGTCTTCATATTGTCACTTGTTTTTTGGTTTGTCGCACTGTCCGTGCAGCCGGCAAACAGTCCTATTCCGAACAAGGCTGCAACGGCTGCGGTTTTCAGATTCGTTGTTTTCATGCTATTAACTGATAGTCTCTATTATTAGATGGTGATTTAACTTTACCGAAAGATGACGATTTAAAATTTGCTTATTACATCATTCGATGGATTTACCCGTTTCGTACGCACGCTCCAACGAAGGATGCCCTGCTGTCTCTCCCGGCTCGCTTACGCCTCCGGCAAAGACCGTCCCGGCAAGACGCGCTTTCCCGAAACAGTCTATCCAGCCTGTCAGTCCGGAGACGGCACGGTCCGGCACATGCGCTTCATCCTCGGCAGCGCTGGTCAGCATATAAATGTCCCGGAAACGATAGTCGGACGGGTAAAGGGGATTCGCCCGGTCGAGCAGGGTCTTGAGCTGGCCGCACATTTCATAATAATAGATGGGCGTAGCGAACGCGATGACATCGGCATCGTGCATTTTCCCTACGATGGCAGGCGCGTCGTCGTTGATGACACAACGCCCTGTCTTCTGGCAGGCAAGGCATCCCTTGCAGAAGCGGATATCCTTCTCTCTGAGCGTTACCTTTTCGACCTCGTTGCCCGCATCGGCGGCTCCACGGGCAAACTCATCGGCCAATGCGTCCGAATTACTCCTTGAACGCAGGCTTGACGATATGACCAATACTTTTTTCATTGTTCTGTTTCTATTCATTTCTTTTTATGTTTCCTGTTTCGGCGGCAAAGTTAAAGAGAAAGCCCCACAGCGGAATTGCTGTGAGGCTCAAATAAGATTTCCCAAAGGGTCAATACGGCGGTCTTCGTTTTAAGGGAACGCGGCAGTCGGCGATATGCCGTACTGCTTCTTGAAAGCGGTGGAGAAGTGCGACGGATTCTTGAATCCCACCTCGGCATAGACATCCACCACCTTCCTGCCGCCCTCCTTCAGTTTGGCGTAGGCCACCTCGAGCCGCTTCCGTATCAGCCATTTCTCGGGCGTCAGGTCGCTGATTTTCCTGAAGTCGCGCTTGAACGTGGCAAGGCTGCGTCCCGTGTAGTGCGCCATTTCTTCCATCGTGAACTCGTACATGTAGTTCTCGTTCATGAACTCCATGATGTCTATCTTCCACGGCTCGTTGAAGTCGAAGAGGGCCGGGGCAAAGCGCTTGTCGATATGCAGCAAGGCGAGCAGCCCCTCCTGAAGTTTCAGGTTCATGAAATCGTCGTTGGGTTTCACGTCCGGGTCGAAGTAAGGGGTCATGGAGGCGAACAGGCTGGCGAGCTCTACCGTCTTGGGCAGCTTGATTACGCCGGGGCCGGGCTTGGGGGTGTCTGCGGGAACGGTGCGCGGCCCCAGCCTGCCGTACATTTCCCGCAAGAAACGGCGCGTGAACATCAGGAAGATGCCGCAGTAGCGTTCGCCGTCCTTCGTCCTTTTGTACATCGTGATGTGATGGTCGCGCGGAATGAAGACGCATTCGCCTTTCCCCACATGAATCCGTCCGGTCCCGTTGTCGAGAATCATCTCGCCCGAGTAGACATAGTTGATGGCATATTCGCGGGAACGGTGCGTGCACCCGCCGAGGTCGTCGTAGTAGAAGCTGTAGAATACGTCATTGTAATTGAATATGAGCTTCAACGGGCCCGATTGTTCGTCTTTCATAATGCTCCGGTTTTATTTCACGTGTGCAAATATAACGAAATACGCTCATTGCCCTGCGGCTCACATCCGTGTTTTTTCGTTGCGGCGCATATTTCACGGGGTTCAACGCCACGCTCCGCACCGGCATGAACCGGACAGCAGGTGCATCCTCTCCTTCACGTCGATTTCCTTCTGCCTGGGCAGAAAGGCGTTTTCGGCGGGATAGCCCATCGTAAGCAGGCAGATGAACTCGTAGCCTTCGGGAGCGCCTACGATTTCCTTGATTCTTCCGGCTTCGTCGGCAACGGGGATGTGGAACACCGTCCCCAGTCCCTCGGCGGTGGCGGCGAGCAGCATGTTCTCCAGCGCGCACCATGCCGAGGCGAAGTAGTTGAGCGAACTTTGCTCCTTGGGACGGAGCAGCGGGCTTTGCCTCTGACGGAAGAACGGAATAATAAGCAGCCCGCTCTGCATCAGCATACGCTGCTGCTTGGGCAGGGCGTCGGCAAACATGTCCATCTTGTCCTTGTCGCCCGATTCGTCCGCTTCGTGCACCAGATTTTTGAACGCTTCCATGTTTTTGGCAAGCGGGGCGATTACCCGGGCGATGTTTTCGCGTCCGCGCACCACGATGAATTCGAGCTGGTGCAGGTGGTCGTTGGTCGGTGCCTTGAATGCCGCGCCGATCACTCTTTCAAGGATTTCATCACTCACTTCACGGTCGGAGTAGTCGCGGTAGGTGCGGCGTTTCTCCAATGCTTCGTACAATTCCATGACAATACGTTTTTAGGTTATGTTTCTTGTTTACGGCTGCAAAGTTATGCCGCTTTGTTGTCCTGCATTTGTTTTATCATCTTGAATACTTGTCGTATATTTGCAGCCGTACAAATCAAAGCGATTGTTCATGGAAGATACAGCCATACCCTACGAACTGCCCGAAGCGGAGAACCATTCGTTTTTCTTCATCGACCAGCGGGTGGAGCCGCGCCTCGAAGCCAAGCTCCACCGGCATGACGCGTGGGAACTGTACCATGTGCTTCACGGACGGGGCAACCGGATGGCGGGAGATACGCTGCAACCCTTCGAAGCGGGCGACGTGGCGTTGATTCCGCCCTCGATGCTCCACCGCTGGGAATACGCCGCTGGCAGTGCCGACGAGAACGGCTGCGTCCGCTACCTGATGGTGGCTTTCAGCCATTCGTTGGTGAAGCGGTGCATGGAAGTGTTTCCCGAGCTGCGCAACAGGCTGTCGGGCGTGATGTTTCCGGCAGACGCGTTGAAGTTCGGGCCGGAGAGTTCGCGGATCGTCCGCAAGGCGCTGTCCGAAATGAACGGCATGGACGAACTGGGACGTTTGAGCGCGATGCTCCGTCTGCTGCCGGTCATTTTCACCTCGTCCGACCACACATTTGCCGGCAGGCCGGTGCACATCGAACGCGACGTGCGGCGCATGCAGCAGATTTGCGCATACGTGATGAAGCACTACGTCCACCCCATCGCGCTGGACGACATCGCGGCGGAAGTGGGGATGAACCGTTCGGCGTTCTGCTCTTATTTCAGGCGGTGCAAGGGAATGACGTTTTCGCAGTTCGTCACGCAATACCGCCTGAACACGGCTTGCGAGCTGCTGAGGCACTCGCCCAAGGGGGTGTCGGAGATTTGCTATGCGGTGGGGTTCAACGACCTGCCGCATTTCGTGCGGGTGTTTACGGGCGCAATGGGGATGTCGCCCTCCAAATACAGGAAACGGTGCGGGGAAGCGGGTGCCTGACGTGTCTTCCCCGAAGCGCCCGCGCCGCACACCGTTCCCGTCAGATATCCGCCTTGTGGCAGATTACGACAGCCCGCACGCCCGCTTCCGGGTATTTGTCCCGGTAATAATCCGTCAGGTCCTTGTACAGCCACAGCCGGACCGACTCGCGAGCGGGAGAACGCGAGCCGGCTCGCCTGCCGACAAGCACGTCATACCGCTCCGCATCGCCTTCCGCGCCGGCATCCCTCAGGAAGTCCCATTGCATATACTCCAATACCTCGCCTTCGGGGGGAAGGAGCCTGCGGCAGGCTTCGGGAAATTCCCCGTACTCCTTCCTTTCGCTCCTGAGGACGCCTTGCGCCGCCACGTTCTTCTCCGCGTCCAGCAAGAACCAGTGTTTGAATCCCGGGGCGATGTAGCGGCGCAGCCCTTCAGGAGAGAGAGCGGAGCCGGACTCGAGGTCGTCCGCGATCTCCTCTTCCCGGTCCGCATCCACGGCGTGCCGGAACTCCGCGTTCAGGCAGACGCAGGATTGCTCGTAGTACCAGCCGGGGATGAAGTTGAGAGGCACGCCGCACGAGCTTTTCTCCTCCTTCGAAATCACCTCCAGCAGTTCATGCTCCGTCCACGCCGGATCGCCCATGCGGTAATCCAGGTAGCTCGTTTCACTGACGCGGATTTCGTACTCGTAGCCGGGCTCGTAGTCGAAGCCGGCGATCGCCGCGAGGGATTCCCATTGCGCGGAAGACTCTTTCCTGACGGCGTAGACCTGCGTCAGCAGGCTGCCGCCCGAGGGAGCCATGCCGAGGCGTTTCTCGGATGCCACCGTAAGGACGTATTCCTTGTGGCCGGTGATTTTCCTTTCTTCCGTTTCATCGTTGCCGCAACCGCCCAAGGCGGCGGTGCAAAGGAATAGCAGAAGCATTCCCAAAAGATTTCTTGTTTTCATATTGGCAGTACATTGTAGATTGTATCTTCGGATTGCGCCCTCACGCCGTGCGCCGGCACGAGGACGGGGACAAAGATAAGGTGGAATTTTCCTGATGAAAGCGGCAACCGCCCCGGAATATCGCCGTGCGGCGTGATTTCTAAACCTATGTTTATTCCTTGCCGCCGAAACTCTGCCTGTGCCTGATGCGGCTCATGTGCACGGGGGTTATCCTGAGGTAGGACGCTATTTCCTTCAGCGGCACCATCTGCAGGATTTGCGGGCATCTTTTCAGGAGCAGGAGGTAGCGCTCTTCGGGGGTGTGCCTGAAAAAGTCCAGGTAGCGCGAGTAGGACTGGAAAAACAGTTGTTCGGCGGCGGTGCGCGCCATCCGCTGGCTCTCCTTGTCCTTGTCGAACTCTTGCGACAGGAATGCGGCAGGGCAGATGTGGATGTCGCACGGGGTTATGGTCTGCATGTTCACTTCGGACTTCATGTGGTACAGGCAGGCGGGATAGTCGGCCAGAAACTCGCCGGCGAAGGAGAATCCCACGTTATACGCCTTGCCTTCCGTGCGGTTGGTGCATGTGTACCTGACCACGCCCGACACGATGTACCCGAAGAAGGGGCCTACCTCTCCCTCCCGCAAAAGGAACTCGTTTCTCTTGTAACGACGCAGTTCGCCATGCCGCAGGCACAGTTCCTTGAAGAAGTCCGCGTCTATGCTGCTCATGTATGGGTTGAAGTCTTCCATTCGACAGTTTACAATTTACATCCTTCCGCATTAATGGAACTTTCTTGATGTGGCAAAAGTACAAGAA
The DNA here is from genome assembly GCA_910577325.1 of uncultured Parabacteroides sp. Taxonomy (GTDB): domain Bacteria; phylum Bacteroidota; class Bacteroidia; order Bacteroidales; family Tannerellaceae; genus Parabacteroides. The sequence continues at coordinate 23,379 of CAJTMR010000033.1, read as the reverse complement.
AATCTACAGGTCCGATGATTTGTTTCTTACGCCGGATAAATAGAGCCGGCAACCGGTTTCCCCATGCGCATTGCTTTACGCTCCCTAACCCTATGTGTTACGAGTGCTAACGCATAGGGTTACGAATTTCTACACTCCGGCTCGGAAATACCTACTTGAAGAAGAATCTGAAAATATCATTTCCATTCGCATAAATCAATAAAGCGAACAACAAGACCATTCCAGCAATCTGTGCATATTCGAGGAATTTGTCACTCGGTTTGCGGCGCGCAATCACTTCGTAGAGAAGGAACATCACATGACCGCCATCCAAAGCAGGAATCGGCAATATGTTCATGAAGGCAAGGATGATGGAAAGGAAAGCCGTTTTCATCCAAAACGACTGCCAATTCCATTCTGACGGGAACAAGTTTCCGATCGTACCGAAACCGCCCAAACTGGAAGCGCCTTCTTTCGTAAAGACATATTTCATATCGCTGATATAACCTTTCAGCGTATTCACCCCCAACATGATCCCAGCCGGGAAAGACTCAAAAAAGCCATACGTGCGAGTCACCATACGATACAGTTCAAACGGGGAATAATAGAAAAAGCCCATCCGGCCATCCGCTGTCGTGTGCAGAACGACCTCCTGGCGATCGCCTCCACGAGAAATACCCACTGTCAAATCCTGATCCTTGTGTTCTGCCAATATTTCAGCGACATCATAATAGGTTGGCGTAGCTATTCCGTTGACAGACTTGATCGTGTCTCCCGGCTGTAACCCGGCATCCGTAGCAGGCGATTCACCACTTTCCGTCTTACCCAATTCACGTACGACCATCGGGAAACGGTAGGAAGCAAACCCTTTCTTATCCCGCATAACACGCTGTGCCATATCTTCGGGGATGGGAATGACCGTTTCAACACCGTCACGCAGAACCGTAACGGTTCGTGCATTGAGGACATAACGGAAACAATCTTCACCGAAACGCTCCAACTCCGTATCGTCCGCTCTCAACAATATATCACCATCCTGAAATCCTACGTTATGGAAAGTTTCACTATAGTCCATACCAGCCTTCACATTCTTCAACGGCAGATACGTATCGCCCCAAGTGAACAATACCATCGAATAAATAAACAGTGCCAACAAAAAGTTGAACAGCACACCGGCAATCATGATCATCAGCCGTTGCCCGGCAGGCTTGGAACGAAATTCGTATGGCTTCGGCGGCTGTGCCATCGCCTCCTTGTCCATGCTCTCGTCTATCATACCGGAAATCTTGCAATACCCCCCCAAAGGAAGCCAGCCGATACCGTATTCCGTATCGCTGTTTTTAGGTTTGAATTTGAAAATTGAAAACCACGGGTCAAAGAAAAGGTAGAATTTTTCCACCCGGACCTTAAAGATACGGGCAAAGATAAAATGCCCGAACTCGTGGACCAACACCAATATCGATAAGCTCAGGATGAGCTGTAACGCCTTAACTAAAAATGTCTCCATCTATCTGTGTCTAAATTTATATACGTTTTAAAATAATCCGGCCGCAATATGTCGTGCTTCCGCATCTGTCGCCACATAATCTTCGTAGGAGGGAACAGGAATGAAGGCGGCTTTTGCCATAGTTTTTTCGATCACGTCACTCATCTGCAAAAAGCCGATCTCGTCACGCAGGAAAGCGGCCACCACCACTTCGTTAACCGCATTCAGGATACAAGGCATATTCCCGCCTTTCCGAACCGCTTCGAATGCGAACGCCAAGTTACGGAAACGTTCCATATCCGGTTCCTCGAAAGTAAGCATTGCATATCGGGCGAAATCCAGACGGGGAGCCTTGCTGTACAACCGCTTGGGATAAGAGAAAGCATAACTGATCGGAAGTTTCATGTCGGGAATCCCCAACTGGGCGATCACCGCACCGTCTTCGAACTGGACCATCGAATGGATCACCGACTGCGGATGCACCACGACTTGTATCTGTTCCGGTGTAAGCCCGAACAGCCACTTCGCCTCGATCATCTCAAACCCCTTGTTCATCATCGACGCCGAATCGATTGTGATCTTCGCTCCCATGCTCCAGTTAGGATGCTTCAATGCCTGTGCCTTGGTCACGGTAGCCAGTTCCTCCATCGTTTTGGTGCGGAAAGGACCGCCGGAAGCCGTCAGCAATATCTTTTCCACCGGATTCTCCCACTCTCCCGCTAAACACTGGAAAATGGCAGAATGTTCAGAGTCGACGGGTAAGATAGGCACTTTGTGCTCAACGGCGAGAGCCGTGATCAGTTCGCCTGCCACCACCAATGTCTCCTTATTTGCCAGTGCGATCGCCTTACCGGCTTTGATCGCTGCAATCGTCGGTTTCAATCCTGCATATCCCACCATCGCCGTCAGTACCATGTCGATCGGTTCCGATTGCACGACCTGAGTAATGGCATCCGAACCTGCCCATACCTTGATAGGAAGGTCTTCCAAGGCCTCTTTTAATTCGGGATATTTCTGTTCGTTGGCGATTACCACCACTTCAGGCATATACTTACGAGCCTGGTTGATCAGCAGATCCACCTGATTATTGGCGGTAAGGGCATACACTTCAAAAAGGTCGGGATGTTCGCTGACTACCTCCAAAGCCTGCGTTCCGATGGAACCCGTAGAGCCTAATATAGCCAAGTTTCTTTTCATGCGTATTAAAATGCTATATATTCTTCGGGATTGACCGGACCGCCTTTATACCACAACTCGAAATGGAGATGCGGACCGGTCGACAGTTTCCCCGTATTGCCTACCAAAGCAATGGCCTCGCCCGCTACGACACGGTCGCCCACCTCTTTCAGCAATAATTCATTATGTTTGTAAATCGATAAAAAGCCATTCTTATGCTGCACCTGTATCACATTCCCAAAGTTCGGATCAAAGCCGGCAAAGACCACCGTACCATCCAATGTCGCCAATACGCTTTCCTTCGGGGCGGCAACCAAGTCCACGCCATAATGCCGCATATTGGCATCATAATGGGAAGAAACGACACCATTCACCGGTTTGTAGAAAAATACGCCGTCGGTCGGGACCGGATTCGGGTCCAGGACTGCCAAGTTATATTTCTCCGCTTCTTCAAAATCCTTCACAAATTTCTTTTCCTCCTTCGTTTGCGGAATCTCATAGTCAGGATTCACTCGCGCCAGCGAATCGATCTGGCGAATCGAATCGACCGGCATCGTCCCCGACAGGATACCCGCCACATTGTTCAGATAAAGGGAGTGTATCTGGATCATCCTTTCCAACGAATCGGCACGCAGGGCATTTTGCATGATTTCCTTACGGACTTCCACATCCAAATAACCCGGCAGGTAGTTTCGTATCGGTGTCTTGATAATGATAAAGGCAGTAAAAGCGATCAGCAGAAAGGCAAACAAGCCCAACATGGCAAACGCTGAAAGCTGTGACAACCGGAACGACCATACTTCTTCCAATGTTCCCTCGTTGAAAAAAGAGAGTTTGTATTTAAACCGAATCCGATGCCAGAATGATTTTTTATTTGTTCGTCTTTGCTTTTGTGCCATGTGTATTCTCAATTTCATAAATCCAGCAGACCTTCCGGAACGGAAACGATCAACTTTTTATTCTCATGATCAGCAGACAGGATCAACTCCTCGGCGGCAGGCAACAACAGCTCTTCGCCGTCATGATCAATCTGCAAAAGGACATTGATGGTCGATTCGTCGACATCTGTAATCTCGCCGATTTCGCCATGACGCTCGTCTATGACCCGGTAACCGATAAAACCGTCCCATGTCATATCTCCCACCAAGTCGCCCTCGTCCACTTCATCGAGCGAATAAAAGACTTCGCGGTTAGAAAATTCACGGGCCGCTTTTTCGTCATCCACATTCTTCAACTTCAAAAGGATAACGGTATCCGTCTTATAGCGGTACTCCTCGATGAAAAAAGGAACCAGAATCCCGTCCATCTCGCATAGGATATACGGGTCCTCCGAATTGTCAAAAACGTCGCTGTTCGTAACCAGCGCGATCTCTCCTTTTATGCCATGAGGTTTGGCAAACTGGCCTATCTTGAAAACATGTTCTTTCTTTATCATGACAAGAATGTTTAAAGTCGGGTAATACGAGCCCCGATGCTGTTCAACCGTTTGTCAATATTCTGATATCCGCGATCTATCTGGTCGATATTATGGATATGGCTGGTTCCTTCGGCACTCATCGCCGCGATCAGCAAGGCAATGCCGGCACGGATATCCGGAGATACCATATTGGAACCGCGCAGTTTGAAACGATTGCCCAACCCGATCACAGTCGCCCTGTGCGGATCGCAAAGAATGATCTGTGCTCCCATGTCGATCAACTTGTCGACAAAGAAAAGGCGGCTCTCGAACATCTTCTGATGGATCAGCACACTGCCGACAGCCTGTGTCGCCACAACGAGAAAGACACTCAACAAGTCTGGCGTCAATCCCGGCCAAGGCGCATCGGCAATCGTCATGATAGACCCGTCGATAAACGTCTCTATCTGATAAGATTCGTGTGTCGGGATATGAATATCGTCACCGATCTGTTCAACCGTAATTCCCAAACGGCGGAATGAATCGGGAATAATTCCCAACATATCATAGCCTGTATTTTTGATTATGATGTCGGAACCCGTCATAGCGGCCATTCCGATAAAACTGCCAACCTCGATCATATCGGGCAGGATCGTATGTGTAGTACCACCCAACACCTCAACCCCTTCTATTGTCAGCAGATTGGAACCTACTCCCGAGATACGGGCCCCCATGCGGTTCAGCATAGAGGAGAGTTGTTGCAGATAAGGCTCACAGGCAGCATTATAAATCGTTGTCTTTCCTTCCGCAAGGACCGCAGCCATCAGGATATTGGCCGTACCGGTCACCGAGGCCTCATCGAGCAGCATATAAGCCCCCTTCAATTTCTTCGCCTCTATTTCATAGATCTGTCTATCAGGAGAATAACTAAAACAAGCTCCCAACTTCTGAATACCGACAAAGTGAGTATCCAAACGACGTCGCCCGATCTTATCCCCCCCCGGCTTTGGGATCAACGCCTTGCCGAAACGGGCCACCAACGGACCGACAATCATCACCGACCCGCGCAGAGAACCGCTCTTGCGCAAAAACTCGTCCGTCTCAAGATAATTCAAATCGACAGCATCGGCCTGGAAAATATATGTATCGGCAGAAGGATGTTCCACCTTCACCTGCATGTCGCGCAGAAGTTGTATCAGGTTATTCACATCCAAGATGTCCGGTACATTATGGATTGTCACTTTTTCCGGCGTAAGCAAAGTCGCACAAATAACCTGCAAAGCTTCATTCTTTGCACCCTGCGGAACAATCTCACCGGACAACCGGTAGCCGCCTTCTATGACAAATGAGCTCATCGGCCTTTACGTGAATAGTTTTTCTTATTATTCATATTATTACGTGCAAGAATGTCACGGCTTTCTGCCAACTTATGCACCTCTTCATCCAAAACGATCCGGCCTTCCGAAAGTTCGTCAAGGTCTTTGAAAATCTTCCGGTCGTCTACGGATTCCTTGTTCCAGGTCAGGAATGACTTCTTCATTTGGGTAGCCAGCAATTTGATCAGCAGATCCTTTTCCACACCCGGCTCGAACCCTGTCGCTTTTTGGATCATTTTCTCAAGTGTCTTGCCGTAATGGCGGTAGCGTATCCGAGAATTATTATAAGGTATGCGCGGAGGACGTGAGTAAAGGTCTTCCTTCTTTACGATCTCGTACGGATAATCGATATCCAACTTGAAGTCGGCCATAATAGCCAAGTGATCCCAAAGAATATGCTTGAAGTCGTTTACATCGCGTAAATGGGGAAACATGTTTCCCATGATGTTGATTATTGTGTCTGCACAGCGTTTACGTTCCTCCCTGTCCTGAATGGTAATGCAATAGTCCACCATATTCTGTATATTGCGTCCATATTCGGGCATAACCAATTTTTTTTCCTCTGTATTATATTTCATTACAATTCTGTTTATCCGGCAAAGTTACAGATTATAATTGATTTAAACAATACGATTCCAACTCCGATCAGGGCAACCGCACCAAAAATTGCTATCCGGAACCACTTCTCTTCTTCTATGAAAATTTCGCAAACCAACCATCATACTATCACATCTGGCTGTTAACTCCTGTTTCACAATGTATTAATGCATGATAGTTGCTGTTTTCTACTATCATGCATCTATCATGTTTTTTACATGATTGTTTATTTATATGGTTGATAATATGCCGTTTATGTTTACATGGACAAAAATAGCCATCGGCGAAAAAGATGCAAAAACAGGGCATAAAAGTACCTCCAACATAACAGATAAACATCCACGCAGACCCGTAAAGGTCTCGCACAGACCCGGGTCTGCACCTCTCCCGCGCCCAGGCCTTCGTAGTGGGTACACCCGGATCCCAAGCGACTTTGCAAGCTGTTTTTGACAAAAGAAAAACCTGTCTTGATGAAAAAAGAAGCCGTTTTAACAGTTTTTGCACCTGTTCCCGGACGGTCTCTGTTTTTATCGTATGATTGATACACAGGATATTATCGTTTTACACCATGATGGTTATCGGCAGTCCTTTCATTAGTAATCACAGGCCAAGGGAACGCACATGAGTCACGGCATCCGGACGATTGTGTGAAAGAAACATAAGTATCTTGCTTTCCCCAAAAAAGAAGTTGTTTTTCTTCCTCCTTCATCTCTTATTCACTATTTGCTCTATTTTCAATCGAACAAAAAGCGAATAAGAGAACGAAGAAGAAATCTGCCCCTTAATTTTCCGATTCCGGTGCCTTGCTGAAAATAGCATGGATACGTTTCATGTCGAACTTAGGAGTACGGTCGTAATAATAAATACCGTTCTGTTCCTGTTCCACATCCGTCAGCTGCGTATAGCAATATCCCCAAATATCATTTGAGAGAGATAGTACGGCATCCACCTGTCCCTCCAGGCGAGCATAGAACTCTTCCAACGAACGCGGAGGTTCGCCATAGCCCCAAGAGGTATTTTGAGCACTCTCCATCTGTTGCGCCGGATTCCATTTGATACCACCAAACTCATCGACCAAATAAGGCATATCCTTCTTATATTCCGGAAAACGATATTGATCCGTATATTTCAAACCATTAAAACCAATATTTTTCGGCATCAGTTGGATCTCCCATTTCGGAGTCACGAATAACTTGCCATCATTGTACAATTGCTTCTTCAACTCCGCCGGATTTTGTTCATAATTATGAACAGTCCAAATATCTGTCGCAACATGCACACCGCCGCTCGTACCGTGGAAAGGACGTGTCGGGTCGATCATTTTTGTCAGATTATAGAGGTCGTGCATCAGGCGCGGATACTGTATGCGGTCCGGCCAGAACTCCTCGTTGGTCGGCGTCCAGATCAGAAGGGACGGATGGTTACGGTCGCGCTGCACGATTTCACACCATTCGGTAATGAAATTGCGAGCCGTCTCCGTATCGTTACAATCCATCCCCCAGCTGGAGGCTTCCCCCCAAGTCAGATAACCCATCTTATCCGCCCAATAATAGAAACGTTCTTCGAAAACCTTCTGATGCAGGCGAGCTCCATTGAAACCGGCCTCCATTGAAAGTTCGATATCCCGTTTCAGCGCCTCGTCACTCGGAGCCGTCCAGATGCCGTCGGGATAGAAACCCTGGTCAAGCACCAGACGCTGGTAGTAAGGCTTATTGTTCAGATAAATCTTATTGCCTTCGATATGCACCTTGCGCATACCGGCATAACCATTGACCTCATCAACTATGTTTCCATTCTTATCCAGCACCTTGTACTCCAAATCGTAGAGGAAAGGACTTTCCGGGCTCCAGGTCTTCATTTTCTTGACCGGAAGAACCACGGAAGACAGAGAGCTTGCCGAAACCGTCCGGCTGGCAACAACCTTGCCGTTGTCTTTCAGCGTCACCTCCAATTTTCCACCTGCTTCCTTATAGAAACGGGGACGGACAACCAGTTGCTGCTGGTCAATATCCGTCAGAACCTGAACCGACTGCAATCCTTCCGGATGGACCGCTTCCATCCAGACCGTCTGCCAGATACCGGTCGTACGGGTGTAGTTACAACCATAAGAGGCGTATTGCAGATTCTGTTTGCCGGTCGCTTGTTTGGCTCCGCGCACGTCGCTCTCCACATAAACGACCAGACTATGTGTCTGGCCCGGCTTTACCAGAGAAGTAATATCCACGGCAAACGAAGAAGTTCCGCCGAAATGACGGTTGGCCAGAACACCGTCGATATAGACTTCCGACTTATAGTAGACCGCACCGAAATTAAGCAGAATGTTCTTTCCGTTCCATTCCTGCGGGATCGTGATCGGACGCTGATACCAGAAATGGTTGATAAAGTCCGTATATCCTATGCCGGACAATTTACTTTCCGGACAGAAGGGAACAGTAATCTTCTTGTCAAAGCCGTTCGATTTATAGAACTCACGTTCCATCCCCGAACCGCCGAAATCAAACGAGCAGGTCCACTCCCCATTCAGGTTGACCCAACCCGCCCGCTCGAACTGCGGACGGGGATATTCTGGACGCGGCATGGACCAGACAGCGGCCACGCACAGAAAAAGAGATAAAAAAGCTATGCTAATCCGTTTCATGCTTTTACTTTAATTCGTTAATAACCGATTGATTGGCTTTCTTTACGGCAGCTTCGTCGATCTTGATCACCTTACGGTCGTAGGTCATCAAGCCGTTTACCTCACCTTCCACATCGGTTGTCTGTGTGTAGACAGCGGCAGAGAAACCACGTTTCACATAGTCTTTCAGGATATTGGCATATTTCACATATTCAGCCGTCACTTCATCGCCGTTCTTAAACTGCACATATCCCCAGTTGCGTTTGTTCCACCACAAATGGTTTTCTACCGGAAGACCGATTCCGCCGTATTCGCCCAACACATTCACACGTTTCGGATCGAACAGGAACATATCGGGAGCCGGATAGTTATGCAAATCCAAAATATCGCCGCAAGGACGATGGTTACCGCCGCTTGCCGGGTTCACCAGACGGGAAGGATCGTAAGTTTTTGTCCATTCGGCCGCTTTTTCCGTTTCAAATTGTCCCCATGCCTCGTTAAAAGGAACCCAAACGACAACGGAAGGATTGGAGATGCAAAGATCCATGATCTCCTTCCATTCGCGGTAATAGTTAGCTTTGGATTCAGGCGTACGCTCATTGTCTTTTCCACCGTTATACACATGGTGATCCCAAATATAAGAGCCATGATCGCCACTCGGCATATCCTGCCATACCAAGATACCTTCCTTATCGCAATGATAATACCAGCGTGCCGGTTCCACTTTTACGTGCTTACGGATCATATTGAAGCCCCAGTCTTTCGTTTTCTTGATGTCGAACAACAACGCTTCATCTGTCGGAGCTGTGTAAAGCCCGTCAGGCCACCATCCCTGGTCCAGCGGACCGAACTGGAATAAATCCTGATTGTTCAACTGCATGCGCATAATACCGGCGGCATCACGTTTGGAAGAAATCTTGCGGAAAGCCGTATATGATTTTACTTCATCCAGCACCTTTCCGTCTTTCGACAAAGAAACCGTCATATCATACAGATACGGATTAGACGGGCTCCAGAGTGTCGGATTCTGTACGGACAAGCGCAATTCCTTTCCCTGAACGCCTTTTGCGGAAGCTACCACCTGGCCTTTGTCCAACAACTTCACGGTTACGATACCGGAATTACAGTCGCAAGAAGTTCCAACCGTCACATTCAACGTGTTATTGTCGATATTGGGAATAGACTTTACGGAAGTCACATGTGCAGCAGCTACCGGTTCCAACCAAACAGTCTGCCAGATACCGGTCACAGGCGTGTACCAGATGCCATGAGGATCGGCAATCTGTTTACCGCGCGGTTGATACCCTTTATCACTCGGGTCCCAAACGCGGACAACCAGTTTCTGGTTGCTCTTTCCCGTCAGATACGGAGTGATGTTGAAAGAGAACGGGGTGAAGCCGCCCTTATGGGAGCCAATCAGTATATCGTTGACAAACACGTCCGCTTTCCAGTCCACCGCACCAAAATTCAATACGATATCTTTATTTTTCCAGGCTGAAGGAACAGAGAAAGTACGCTTATACCATAATTCGTTTTTTTCGCCTACTTCTTTCTGTACGCCTGAAAGAGAGGATTCGACAGCAAAAGGAACCAAAATCTTGCCATCGAATGTTGCAGGTTCCACCTCGCCAACCGGTTTGATCGCATATTCCCACTCTCCGTTCAGGTTCTGCCAATCGCCACGTTCCAATTGAGGACGGGGATATTCGGGAAGGACATCCTCCGGATTCACCTGTTCCGCCCAAGGTGTCTTGATCTTATCTCCCACCGGTTTCCATTGAGCCTGTACGCCCAAGGTCAGTGCCAATGCACAACATACTAATAAGGTCTTTTTCATGATTATTGATAAATTAATAAATTATGAATTAATTACTTTTTTCCATTTCCTTCTCCAACATCTTCATAAAGAATCCACCCACAACGGAACGCGCACGCATATTGATGGATTTACCATCGGCAGCCTCATACCAGTCTGTCAAAGGAACACGCGGCCCCGTCTCATCCACATACTTACATACAGGTTCCACCAAGCGTTCGAAATCTTCCCGTGTATCGGCCAGACAGGCAGTCCACAAAATCCAATCCACCTTGGTATAAGTCTTCCTACTGTCAAGAGGAAGCCCGAACGATTGCTGTTTCTTCAGGTAATAGGCCACCTCCTTCCGGGCAATCCGTTCAGGAAAAACCGTTGTTTGCCACACCTTGTCCCAAACCAAATTATACTTCTGGCTCCACGACCCTCCCTTATCGAACGTCAGCCGGAAATGATCTCCGTCGTCGGCCATCCGTTCCCATGCCTCCGCCATCTCGCGAGCAGCGGCAAGATACCGGACGGCTTGCTCCTCGTCTCCCAACATCTCGGCAAGCTTTCCATATCCGGCAATCCCCATGATCGCCTTAACCGAAAGGTTCGCATTACGGGCCAAATGTCCGGCAAAATCATCCGTGCACAATTGGTTTTCCGGATCAAGCCCCTCTTTTAACAGATAATCGGCCCACACACCCAATGTCTCCCAGTGCTTGCGGGCATACTCCGCATTACCTTCGCGCAATGCGATCGCAGCGGTCAGAATCAACATATTGCCACATTCCTCCACCGGCATATCATAAGGATAGGTCTGCCCGTTGGCATGGGGGTAAGTTCCGACATCATGGGCGGCAAAAGGCTTGTTCCATTGTCCGCTTTCACTATAATAGAAAATAGGATTCAACATTCCTTTCAGCAAATCCGGATTATAAAGCAAGAACAAGGGGGCGGACGGATACGTCACATCGACCGTACCGATCGAGCCATTGCTGAAATTCTCTTTGGAGAGGAATAGCAAGTTTCCGTCTTTGTCTTCCACCAGCTTATGTGCCGCAACGGCCTGCCGGTAAGCCAATGCACACAAATCGGCATATCTTTTTCCGCCAGCCAATTCGGCGTCTTCCATCAAACGATCGTCGAAATCCTGGCAACGTTTCATGAGCGAACGATATTCTTTGGCCGACTCTTCAAACGCCTGACGGATATTTTTCTTCCCATTATGCTTCCAATATGCCATCCGGTTATCCTTGAAATACTGGATCGCATACAAATCATCATACCCTACCATCAGGAAACCGGACTTCGGAGAAGAAGAAACCGCCTCCAAAGTATGGCTGTAAACAAGCTGTTTCCGATCGCCAATCTCCATTTCCGTCTTTTTTTCCACTTGCGCCGCCAGGTAAAAATAGCCCCAGTCGATGCGAACATCATCCCCTTTGCGTGCCAAGACAGCCTGCTCCGCCGTCCCCGTCTTCAAATAGGATATGCCGTTTTCCTCCTCCTTGCCAAAGACAACCGTCTGATCCTCCGTATTGACGGCCAAATTAGAATAGGCCTCGACATTTACCCGCACCTCATGCTTTTTTTGATCTGTCGAACGAACCTGCCAAGAGATAAAATTGACCGGCGTGGACATCCGGTCCAGATCATCCAGCAATAACGGAGCCGTAAAAACGATGTCGAGCAAAACCGGCCCGCATTCGAACATGTAATAGGTTTGAGTAGGAAGGATATTCACGGACAACTGCCGGGCGGCAGTTTCAAAACGAACCGGAAACACCTTTCCCGGAATCTCCTTTCCCATGAAACGATAAGAAACACCGTCCACATCCACTACTCCCAGCAAGGCCTGTTCCTTACCGGTCCAATGGCGGGTTACATCCGCATTCAGCTCATCAGCAAACGACCAGACACTGGTATAAGGATCGACAGAAATAAGCGGGTATGAAGGAGCGCGCAACGCGTTCCTTTTATCCGGCTCGAACAAACTCCCTGAACCGCAGGATACGTTTAACAGTATCCCTTGACAACAAACCAATAGTATCAGAAAGGCCTTCTTCATTTCTAATAAATATATATATAATTAAACACAAACCGACTTGATTAAGAAATCATGTGCAAAGATACGTTTTCGCCTTCCATCACATTTTCAATCATCAATCATTTGCTTTCAAAATTCAATCAAAACCACATAAAATCAGTCGGATAAGCGAAACCGGATAGGATAACCTTTTTCCAAGCATCCTATCCGGCAAAACCCTATCACTTCAACCGAACCACCGGCGAGTAGATAGCCTGATCCGCACCGTTAGCCAAAACACCGACACGGGCATAAAGCGCTTTTGCCTTTGTAACTTCGGTATTACCGCTAAGATCGGCAGACAGGTTCACGCTACCGGAAGCGACATCCGAGAAGTCCTGACGGAACAAATTGTTCACATCATCCGCAAACTGCGTCTTGCTCAATAACAACATCACCCGACTGATCTTCGCATCTGGTACAATCCGGTTAATCGTAAACGAAGCGTTCATTACTGATCCTGAAACAGACAATTGCTCGTCCGAAATCGTAAAATACGGAGTGACTTCCAAATTCACTTCCGTATGCCCTTTCAGATTCACGGTCACGGACTCATGATTATTCACCCACGGCCCGTTCCCGTCTCTTGTCGTCAGCCGATACTGGCCGTCAAACAAAAGAGCGGAGAAAGTTCCATCCTGCCCTACAAAAACAGAAATCGGATCATTCTTCTCATAACCGTCCTGATACAACTGCAACTGGACCGCTTCGCCAGTACCGCGCAAGTTCAAAGTCTTTCCCTGATAAGTGACTCTACCGACCAGTCTGGATTCCGGCGCATCAAAATTATCTTTTCCACAGCCGGAAAACAATACCAGCAGTAAAATTACCGAAAAAATATTGGATATACTCTTCATACTCATACTTTTTTAATTATTGATACGGATTCTTTACCAACTTCGGATTATTGTTAACCCAGCCCAGATCGAGGAAGTTGTAATAATTCTGCATCCGGAAATAACGTGCATTCGGAGACATAAACAAGAAGTCTTCCACAAAGACCCATTTGCCGTCATTCGGATCACCCGGCGCAACCACACGGTACGGCCAAAGACGACGATGGCGAGCCTGCGGGTCATTATTGTTTCCGTTCCAGACCTTATCAGCCAAACGCCAACGTTTCATATCCCAATAACGATGGTCTTCAAAAGCAAACTCAACGCGATATTCATGCACGATATTATCGAACGTAACCGTTTCCAGCGGCTTCACACCCGCACGATTACGCACGGCATTGATAAATTCGGCTACACGACCATTATTCAATTCGAAAGACGCTTCGGCTGCAATCATATAAGCCTCGGAAATACGGAAACGGGGCATCCACATTTCGGAATTGCGACCACGCGTTGACGCTCCAGGAGTTTCATCAATAAACTTACGATAATAAAAACCAGTCTTATTTACATACTGCTCATTTGATTCTTTCGGGCCGTTTAATGCAGTCAAAGCATTTCCATTTGCATCTTTAGAATCCAAATCACCAGCGATCAACTCCCAGCCTCCATTATTCTTTACCAACTGCCCAGCCTGCAATACGACCGGAACACTCCTCAATTCAGCACCCGGATAAATGATAGTCCCCCATAAACGAGGATCACGGTCTTTGAATGGAGCATCCGATGAATCATAAAATTTGAATGTCCCATTTTCTGAAGTCACGACCTTACTATCCGCCCCAGGGGTATCCGTATCAAGCAATTCATAAGCTTCAACCAGATTTAAAACAGGACCGCCATAACTATTGTCAATATCCTCCGCATGAGACTTAGGAATATTATATTTCGTAAACTCAACAGTCTGCCCCGGATATTTATAATCCCGTGCCCAAATAACTTCTGTATTATTATCTTTTACGGATGTCGCCTCATAAAAGTTTAATCCCTTATTGTCCGGACGCCGATCCTGCAAAACATAAGGACTGTCTTTAATCACATTTTCTGCGGCAGCCAAAGCCGTCTTATAATAATCGGAAGCCTTATCAGCCGGAATCCCAACTTCTCCTCCATCCGTTCTAATCGGAGTTGACATTTTATTATTATAATTAGCAATCGAAGCAGCATAAACAGCGGCACGCGCTTCCAACATCTTAGCTGTCCACCTATTTGCACGAGCAGAATTTATCTGTTTCTCCGCCGGCAACAAATTATAAACAGCCTGACATTCACTTATGATATAATCATACATTTCTGCTTCCGTCGAACGTGGGAACTGCATCGTTGTTATATCCATACCGGATTGATAGTCAAACACCTCATCTCCGATTATCGGCATACCGCCCAAACCACGGCACATATTGAAATAACACCAAGCACGTAAAAAGCGCGCCTCCCCTTCCAATGGAGCTTTCTCAGAGTCTTTCAAGACTTCCGTTTCGCGCAACCCTTTTAAAAACTGATTCACATTACGGATGAATGTATAATCATACACTCGCCAAAGATCATCTTCGAACGTAGAGCGTTGATCCGGCCCTCCATCCATTTTAGCAGCATCATCAATATAAGTCATAGAATAACTATCATTTATGTGTTGCCCCCATGTCACCCGACCATAATAATTAGCCAAAACAGATTTGATCATTACCGCATCACCAAAAATCTGATCATCCGTCATGATCTTATCAGGCTCACGATCCAAAAAATCACTGCAAGCCGTTGCCGAGAACAGACAAGCCGCCAAGGCCGACATTATATATATTTTCTTCATTTCTACCTAAAATTTAAGGTTTACACCAATATTTATAATACGTGTTGTCGGATATCCCAAACCATTACCTTCCGTCGATTCAGGATCAATACCCGGAGCATTGGTAAATGTCAGCAAGTTGGTTCCCGCCACATAGAAACGCAAATCCGAGATCAACGCTTTTTCCACAATATGTTTCGGGAGCGTGTATCCCAACTCCAAATTGCGTAATTTGACATACCGGACATTCTTTTTCCAGAAGGTGCTGTTCCAATAATTACTGTGCGAACTATTTCCGATCAGCAACATCGGATATTTTCCCGGTATCAGCTCGCTGTCCGCATCCCAAATGTCAGACAAACGCCACGTGTCTTCCATATAATATTGCGGATTATTACCACCATCATGGAACGGATTACGCTGTTCCCATTGCTGATACCATGATCCCATCGCGCCACCGGTAAAATCGAAAGCCAGATCAAATCCTTTCCAGCCGAACGAAAAGTTCAAACCAAAATTCAAGATCGGAGTGGAATCTTCACGATAACCAATCGGGCGTTCGTCCATCCCGTTGATCACACCGTCTCCATTCACATCCTTATATTTGATGTCACCCGGACGAAGCGTCTTATTGCCCTGACGGTCATTGTCTATCGGATAAGCTGCGATCTCTTCCCAACTCTTGAACTGCCCGATCGCTTCCAACCCCCAGTTCAGGTAACCGAAACGATGGTTCAACGAATTGCGATATACATCCCAAGAATTGGAGAAACGCGGTTTATACTGTTCCCAATCATAGAAACGGGAATACGTAATATTACCGCCGATGGAATATGTGAAATCCTCTACCCGGTCTGTCCACCGAACAGCCGCATCATACCCCATGTGCACATCCGAATTCAAGTTTTCTTTCGGTAGGCTGAAACCGACTTCCGATGGCAACAGGACATCATAACGAGAAGCAGGAAGCCCGTCACGCTGACGGCGGAAAAAGTCGAACTGCCCCGTCAAGCGATTATCCAAAAAAGCAACATCAAAGCCGACATCCAGAATCTTAGCCTTGATCCAAGACAATGTCGTCACAGGAAGTCCGCGCGGAACCGAACCTATCGTATATTTCCCATCAATAACAGAACCGCCATTCTTATAGTTATAACCACTCATATAATCGAACGCCGCATATCCGGAAACGTTATCGTCGCCCACCATACCGTATGATCCACGGATTTTCAAATCGCTGAAAATATTCGATAGCTTGGATTCCTTCCAGAAATTTTCTTCCGAAATACGCCAACCGACAGAAGCGGAAGGGAAGAATCCCCAACGATGATCAGGCGGAAATTTCCAGGACCCATCATAACGAGCCGAAAATTCAACCAGATATTTATTGGCATAATCATAGTTACCACGGAACATCCACCCCAAACGTGCCTCCGTTTCATTGCCCTCATCATTGTATGTATCCATCGTCTCATAATCAATCAGATGTAACGCATTAGCTGTCGGAATAGCATGCAGCCAGGAAGTCGGCGTATCTCGCTTAATCGATTCAAACCCGGCAACAGCGGCCACATTATGATCTCCGAACCTTTTATTGTAAGACAGTTGAATATTCGACATCAATTCTTCGTTGTGTCCCACACGTCTTTCTCTCCAAGGATTATTATTCTCGAAAATCACCGGATAAGTATCCGTCGCTTCATCATAGCCATACAATTTATACGTATATTCCTGGTTATTCATCTGCTGATATGCCAGATAATATCCGACCAAAGCCTTTGCCTTCAAACCATCGAAAATATCATACTCCGCCGTGGCCTGTAATTGCGCCACACGCCAAGTTTCTTTATATTCTCCGGACAATTCATAATTCAACCATCCGAAATTCGTCGCGGCATTAGAAGAAGTCAATGTCGGATATTTAGGATTGTCGTTCGCAAAAGGACGTCTTGTCGGCAGATTACGATATGTCCCGAAACGAGGCATCCAATAATCGTCCGCCTCCGGAACCCCCGGATTCTTCCTTTCTTCTATACGGCCATTCATGGAAGCTCCCACTTTCAAACGAGAAGTGATTTGCGTGTCAATGTTCATCTGCACATTCGTACGTTTAAATCCACCATAATTCACAATCATCGCATCTTGGTTCATATGGCCGACAGAAACATAATAGTTCGTCTTGTCAGACCCCCCGGATATATTTGCATTCAGATAATACTGAGGATTGGTTTCCCAGATAAAATCATACCAGTCGAACGGCACGTATCCTTTTTCTTTTCCTACCAGCCATTTCTGATAATCCTCTTTGCTATAAGTATAATCCGTTTTCCCTTGAACCGTTTCGGACTGGATATAATTGGTAATATAAGTCGCCGCATCCGCCGGTTTCGGGAAAGTGGACGGGTTCTGCCAGCCGTAATAAGCGTTCAAAGACACCGTATTCTTTGTGTTCCGTTTACCTTTTTTCGTATTAACGACAACCACACCGTTTGCCGCACGCACACCATAAATGGCGGCAGAAGCATCCTTCAGCACCGAAATACTCTCGATATCATTGAAGTCGATATTATTGAATTGGCCTGCATCCGATTGCACACCGTCGATCACATACAACGGATCGCCCATGTTACGAATCTGAATACTGGTCGTAGCACCCGGACGGCCATCCGTCTGGCGCGTGTTCAAACCGGCGATCTTACCGACCAGCGCACCCGAAGCCGTGGAAGAAACCGAACGGCTGATGTCTTCCGACCCGACGGCAGTGACGGCACCTGTCAGCGTCGCCTTTTTCTGCGACAGACCGAAACCTGTCACCACCACTTCTTCCAACGCCTGCGAATCTTCACGCAAAGTTATATTCAAAATAGATTTTCCTTTGACCGAAACAGACTGCGTGACATAGCCGATATAAGAAATTTCCAATACGGCATCAGGAGCCACAGTCAATGAAAAAGCACCATCCATATCCGTAATGATACCGTTGGTCGTCCCTTTTTCAACGACATTGGCACCCGGTACCGGTTCACCCAGATTGTCAACTACGGTCCCTTTCACTGTATACGTCTGTTGCTGTACGACAGCCACGGAAACATCCTTCGCTGTAGATTTCTTCTCCGGAACCAAGACAATCTGGTTATTCGATATTTCAAACGTCATTCCCGTCGAGGACAGGATATTCTTCAAAATATCCTTAACAGCCTTGTTTTTTACGTTCACGCTTACCTGACGAGACAAATCAATCTTATTCTCATCATAGAAAAACGAATAACCGCTTGCCTCCTCGATCTGGGAAAGCGCCTCGCTCAACGAAACATTCTCCAACCGGAGCGATATGGAACGAAGCTGGGCTTCCGCTTCGGCCGTCCCGGGCAAACTCATCCAAAATAAAATGCTTATCAATAATGGCATCTTCCATTTCAAAATGCCACTGTTACTAAAGAACTTTCGTTTCTTCATAACCTTTTTAAGATTTAAAAAATTACTAACTACTGATTTAATTGTTACAAATTCGAATTACTTTTCCTTACGTGTGTTTCATAGGCATCATGATTTAATTATTACTACTTTCTTCTTATTCTCACCGTATTATCTTCATCAAAAACATAATCTATCGGGGTTATCTTGGCGATCAGGTAAAGTACCTCCTCCAGTGGTTCATGCTTGATCGTAAAGGTATAGGCCTGATCGGTCGGGAGCGACGGGTCCAACCGGATCTCCACGCCATACCATTCCGACAGATATCCGGCCAGTTCATGAATCGTCTTTTTCTCGAAACGCAAAGATTCTTTCGCCCAAAGACAAGAGATAGAGACGTCCGTAATCTTCTTTTCTATGCTGGGAATATTTTTTTTACACACGGCCGTTTCGCCCGGATGCAAGTTTCTCGACACACCGGAATTCTCAACAACGACCAATCCGGACAACAGACTGACATCCACATGCTCTTGTTTTTCTCGTGCCTTCATGTTAAAAACCGTCCCGTGCACCTTCACGACCACACCGCCACCTTCGACCACAAAAAGATGGTCCGGATCTTCCGACACCTCGAAATAAGCTTCTCCGTCCAACCGGACGTTACGCTCTTTGGTCCAACGGGAAACATAATATTCCAACGTCGATCCGGCATTCAACCAAACGAAAGTACTGTCCGGCAAACATATCCGGGATTTTCCATTCAAGGAAGAATAAGCCAATACGGTATCGCTTGCCTTGTACCATTCGGCCGTCATATAACCGGCAAAAGAGAACAACAGGAAAAATAAAACCGCAACCGCAGCAATATACAAACGGAAAGAACGCAAAGACAACTTGAACATTCGCGGCTCTGCCTTTCTCATACGCTCCTCCATCCTTTTCCATAAGGCATCGACATTGGAAACATACCGCATGTTTTCTTCCACGATGGACAACCAAAGGGATTGCCAACTTTGGAATCGGGCATGGTTTTCCACATTGGCAAGCCATACATCCAATTCTGCCTGTTCCTTCTCCGAAATCTCATACTTGAATTTCCGGATAATCACTTCCCACGGTATATTTTTGTCTTTTCGTACCATTTATGAAACGTGAGACTCGAAAAATGAAGGCATCCCCTAAAAACAAATCGTTTTTTTTCCAAATCCTCCATTCCAAGCCATGACAATATCCTGCAAACAGGAAGAATGGCTTATTGTAAAAAGTCAAAAATTTGAACAAGAAACGGGTCTTCCGCCCTGTTCTGCCAAACGGCGAACCTGATAAGAACGATTAGTCACTTTACCGGTGACAAACTCAGGAATATTATACGATTTCATCAAGCCAACATAGTAGTCCGCCTCCTTTTGAGGAAGCAAAAACGGTTTACCGGTTCTGCCATCCTTCCCGACATACGCAATGAAAGGACGCGTGTACAATCCATCCAAACGCCTGCTGCTAAACACAACCCATCTTCCGTTGGACGACCACGAATGGTAACTTTCCGTATCATCGCTGTTGAGCATTTCCGGATAGGAACCGACTCCGGACTTCAAGTCGATCATATACAAGTCGGCATCCTTATGCCAGATCGGGAAAGTGCCATAACCAGACAAAGTACAAAGCATGAACCGACCATCCGGAGAAACTCTTGGAAAAGAAACACTTTTTCCATTCGCCCGAGCATCAAACAGTGTATCCACCTGCGAACCGAACGTTCCGGATTCAGGGTCGAACGGGATGCGGCATAAGCTATAAGCCAATCTCCCAATGGAATCAGGCATCAAGCAAGCCGGAGCAGTACAATAAAACAAACTCTTACCATCCGGAGAAAAAGAGGGGAACGTCTCAAAACTTGCCTTCGAAGCGAGACTGGGCACAGACAAAAACGTATGGCGCTCCACATCATAAACGATCACATCCGATGCCGTGTCATAAACCTCCGTTCGCTGGTTGGGATGCAACTGCTGGGTCGTGTTATTGATGGAAAAAGCGATGTAACGACCCGAAGGATGCCAATAAGGATAGGTAAAAGCAGATATCGTCTTATTCGTTTTCGTATCCAATAACTCGACCTCGTCTCCATCAACCAATACAGTCCCAGCCAACTTGGCACGCAAGTGGAACAGCATCTTGTCCGGATCATGGCCGCAGAAAGAATGGCAATTCACGCAATTATAGTCCGTCATCTTGTTCTCATAAACAGCCGTTTCATCAAAAGACTCCATTCCACGTTGGTAAATTCCCATTTTGTTCCATAACGCATAGCCGGGTTCTATCAAGCGATATACCAAATAAGGATCAACCGGTTCTGCCGCCACATTCAACGATACGGGCTGCCAAATCTCCCACCGATCGCCCTTCTTGCGCGCCACCGTAACCCGGACAGAGTCATCTTTTGCCTCCAGCAAAAGCCTCTTCCATTTCTTTTCTGGAATCCTGACTTCCCCGTCGGGAGCCTCCACCTTGAATTTTACCACTCCTGCCTCCAACAAAACCGATACACGACATCCGTCCGCGCGGACCGTAAAGTTCAACGGAGCTATATTGTACGGGATCGTGGTTTGCGCATAATCAGGAAACAGAACAGGCTTCTTGTCCAACCGTTTCCCATTCACCCAGTCTTCCGAACAAGCACAAAACAGGATTGCCGCCACTAAAAAGCAATAAAATCGTTTCATCGCGTACCTTTATTTCTTAAACAATAAATAAAACCAATAGGTATCCCCATACGAACCAGCCATGACATCCCGAAAATTGACATAGCCATGCTTCGTGTTCATATCCTGATCAAACGCACCGTAGCGCAGCTCGACTTTCATTCCGACCCCTTTTCCGGCCCACAATCGGGGAGTCTTCTGGTAGAACGCTACCACAGCTTCCTGTTGGTGGATAGAAAGAGAAGGCCATACCTTCGTTCGGTAATACTTCCGATGCAACTTGTCAAAACGGTTCAAAGTCTTGCCCAACAAATGAAAACTCAACAAGTATTGGAAAGCGACCGACCGGTCCGGATTGTTCACAGCCAACCGTTCCCACACCTCCAACAGATCCGCAGACACGGCATACTGTCCGCCTTTTCCCCACGCCCGCCTTTTCCCACCCAACGACGGTTCTTCTTCCACAAGGTCATCCCGATACAAATACTTCTGCCATTCAGCCGCCCACTCTTTGTAAAACAAAGTCTGTCCCAATATCCGGATGTATTTTTCCGCTACCGCATAAGCTCCGGTCAGGATATTCGTCTGCACCAGCCGTTGCAAAAGGCGCGAATTTCCATCTACAGAGGAAACATATCCTTCAAATGCAAACTTTTGGGCGGAAGAGAGGTCCCCCATCTGGTAGCAGATATCCGACAACACGATTGCCTCCGGAACCGTACTGTTCCACTCGGGCAATAATCCGCCTTTGCCTTGCTGTGGATAATGGAACAGTTTATCTCCCAATTCGCCCTGGCACGCCAAAGCCAAGTTCAGCAAGTTCAAAGTCCGCATATCCGATACCGCCGCCTCATATCCGGCAACGACCTTATCCCATTGTTCTCCCCGCACATAATAATCCAACTCCATATTTTTCAACCAAATGCCATTCTCACTTTTTTTCATCCACCCCAAAAAGGCAATCAAAGGCAATAACTGGACTGTAGTCCACCACCAAGCGGCCCGATCCGGCACACCTCTGCCTTTTCCGATCGGAAAACAGGCCATTAAAAGCCCCGAAAGAAAAGCCAACCAGGCCCAATAAAGCTTATTCGCCTTCAACAAAGGCTCATAATAAAAATCCGGCAAAACGATCATTCGGTATTCTGGTTGCCAAAAGAAACGATAAGACCACCAAAGTATCAGGACAATCCCGAACGGAAGTGCCAAACATCCTTGCCATCCCTTCTCCCGCAACAACATCTCCCGGAGCACGACTCCGGCAACGAACAAGGTTGCCACCGGCCCCGCCAATGCAAACAAAACAGCCGTCGACAACCAACCCACCAACACCCGTTTCCACGGTACGACAATACGTACATAGAGTAAAAAAGCCCCAAGCATGCAACAATAAGCAACCGTCCCCTGCAACCGGTAATTCACATCGACATGCAAAGGAAGCAAAGCCAGAATCGGCCAAAGAGCCGGTAAATAACAAAAGACAGGCGACGTTGTTTGCCGGCAGATCCGTTGCATCAGCACACCGATCCCCAAAAACAAACCGGTCGAAACCAACGCACCACCCAAAGGAAGATGATAGAATTGCAAAAGGAAACCACCCAACCAGCAAGCCAACCCGCCAGGTTGCCGGCATGTTTCCTCAAAACAGGCCCAAGTGAGAGGAAAAACCTGCAATTGTTCGACATAATAAAAATAAAACGGATACCATATCTGTAAAAAGCAGAACAGACAGCAGCAAACGGTTCCCCAAAAAAAGAATGATTTAGCCTTCATCATCTTATCTATTATATATCATGCGGTAGCCAAGAACCCATCTTCTGTGCCACCCTCTTGGATATATAGACTCAAAAAAGCACTTTCTCCCCTAAAAGAGTCCTCGTTTTTACAGGGCAACCGCACCAAAAATTGCTATCCGGGATCTCCTCTCTTTTTCTATGAAAATTTTGCAAACCCACTATCATACTATCATATCCGGTTGTTAACTATTGTCTCACAATATGTTAAAGCATGATAGTAGCTGTTTTCTACTATCATTCTACTATCATGCATCTATCATGCTTTTTACAT
>CAJTMR010000032.1 GCA_910577325.1 uncultured Parabacteroides sp. | reverse complement strand
ATAAAATAACAACATTTTTGAACGAGCTGCGAAATCCTAAATGAAAGAGCCGTGTCAGGAGTAAACGAATAAATCATAAATCATAAATCATAAATCATATTTATTTCCTACTTTTGCCCGAAGAAAACAAAAACACTATATAAACTTAAAAAACATGAAACCTACATTATTTTTATTAGCTGCCGGAATGGGAAGCCGCTACGGAGGCTTGAAGCAACTGGACGGACTGGGTCCCAACGGTGAAACAATTATGGATTATTCCATCTACGATGCGATCCAGGCCGGTTTCGGCAAACTCGTTTTCGTTATCCGTAAAGATTTCGAACAGGATTTTCGCGACAAGATCCTCTCCAAATATGAAAGTCACATCCCTTGTGAACTGGTATTCCAGGCATTGGACAACCTGCCCGAAGGATTCGTATGCCCGGCAGAGCGCACCAAACCGTGGGGCACGAACCATGCCGTCATGATGGGAGCCGGAGTGATCAAAGAACCGTTTGCCGTCATCAACTGCGACGACTTCTACGGCCGCGACTCCTTTCAGGTCATGGGCAAATTCCTTGCCAATCTGCCGGAAGGTTCCAAAAATGTGTACTCGATGGTAGGTTTCCGCGTAGGCAACACACTCAGCGAAAGCGGTACGGTATCACGCGGTATCTGCAGCACCAATGAAAACCACCTGCTGACTTCCGTTGTCGAACGTACCAAGATCCAACGTATCGACGGTGAAGTCAAATACATCGACGACAACGGCGAATGGACGGCTACTCCCGACACGACTCCGGTCAGCATGAACTTCTGGGGCTTCACACCTGACTACTTCGCCTACAGCCAGGAATTCTTCAAGACATTCCTGAGCGACCCGAAGAACATGGAAAACCTGAAGAGCGAGTTCTTCATCCCACTGATGGTCGACAAGCTGATCAGCGACAATACCGCCACGGTCGAAGTCCTGGACACAGCCAGCAAATGGTTCGGCGTAACCTATCCGGAAGACCGCCAGGAAGTCGTGGACAAGATCCAGGCATTGGTCGATGCAGGCGAATATCCTGACAAATTGTTCTAAGAACGACCCGTTTCCGCATCCGAAGCGGGAATACGAACTACGGTAGAGACGCGCGCATGTGCGTCTCTATTTGTTTATCGGCGGAAAAGGTTACGCCAAATGATTGCTTTAACGAGTAAATATCACTATTTTTGTTGCCACAATACAAAACAAGATGATGATGAAAAAGCTGTTTGCTATATGTTTAGTGGCCCTCACGGCGCTGATATCCGTCCATTTGCAAGCGCAAGAGGTTGAAACGCTGGTACTGATCGACACCGATATGGGAAAGATCAAGGTGAAACTCTTCAACGACACCCCCCGGCATCGTGACAACTTCATCAAGAACGTGAATGAACACCTCTATGACGGACTGCTGTTCCACCGCGTCATCAAGCAGTTCATGGTACAAGCAGGCGACATCAACTCAAAAGACGCCCCGATGGAACAACATTTAGGCGACGGCGACCTGGGCTATACCATCCCGGCGGAAATCGTGTACCCGAAATATTTCCATAAACGCGGGGTGCTTGCCGCCGCCCGGACGGGCGACGAGGAAAACCCCGAACGCGCCTCGTCGGCGACCCAGTTCTACATCGTCACGGGGAAGTTCTTCACCGAAATGGAATTGGACAAGAAGGTGGCAAACGAAGGGTACACCTTCACCCCCGAACAACGCGAAGCCTATATGTTGGAAGGCGGCACGCCCCACCTGGACGGCAAATACACGATCTTCGGCGAAGTCGTAAGCGGAATGAAAGCCGTCGACAAGATCCAGTTCACCGAAACGAACGCCGAAGACCGGCCGGTCAAGAACATCAAGATCAAATCAATGAAGATAGTCAACAAATAAACAACAACGAATGGAAACAAAAGAAACATTAGTGGTGATGGACACCACGCTCGGAAAGATAACACTCCAATTATATAACGACACCCCGCAGCATCGCGACAATTTCATCAAACTGGCAAAAGCCGGACAATACGACGGACTGCTGTTCCACCGCGTCATCAAAGATTTCATGGTGCAAGGCGGCGATATCACCTCCAAAGACGCCCCGATGAACAAGTCTTTGGGAGCCGGCGACCTGGGCTATACCGTCCCGGCGGAATTCAACTACCCCAAATATTTCCATAAAAAGGGAGCCTTGTGCGCCGCCCGTACCGGAGACGAAGTGAATCCGGAAAAGGCATCATCAGCCTCGCAGTTCTATATCGTCACGGGCAAGAAATATTCGGATGCCGAACTCGGCCAGATGGAAAAGCAAATGGAAGGACGCCTGAAACAGGCCATCTTCAACCGCCTCCAGACGGAGAACAAAACCAAGATCATGGAACTCTACCGTAGCGGAAACAAAGAAGAACTCGCCGTGCTCCGCGACACCCTGATCGGCAAGACCGAACTGGAAGCCGAAAAGCGTAAAGACGAGACGAAGATACCTGCCAACCTGCGCGAGACCTACAAGACGATCGGCGGCGTGCCCTTCCTCGACAACCAGTACACCGTCTACGGCGAAGTAGTGGAAGGCTTGGATGTAGTAGACGCGATCCAGCAAGTAAAGACAAACAAACAAGACCGCCCGACGGAAAATGTAGTAATCAAGTCGGTAGAGGTTTTGGAATGATGCGACTCTCGGTTTACAAGGAACATTACAAAGAAACGATACGCCTGGGTGTCCCGATCATGTTGGGACAGCTGGGCATTATTATTGTAGGCTTTGCCGACAACATCATGGTCGGACACCATAGCACGGCCGAACTGGCTGCCGCCTCGTTCGTCAACAACTTCTTCAACCTCGTGTTCATTGCGGGGATGGGATTTTCCTACGGACTTACTCCCATCATCGGAGGTTATTTTGCACAAAAAGAACATGCCAAGGCAGGCGAGACACTGAAAAACAGCCTTTGTATCAATCTCATCGTGGGATTGCTACTCAGCCTCTGCATGTTGACACTGCTTCTGAACATCCATATCCTGAAACAGCCGGAAGAACTGATGCCCTATATCGTGCCTTACTACATCTTGCAGCTCTTCTCGGTCATTTTCGCCATGCTGTTCAACTCGTTCAAGCAGTTCAGCGACGGCACGACAGACACGGTCACCCCGATGTGCGTCATGTTAGGAGCCAACGTGCTCAACATCATCGGGAACTACCTGCTGATATACGGCAACTTCGGATGTCCCGAATTAGGGCTTACCGGGGCCGGTATCTCGACACTCTCCAGCCGTATCCTGACATTCGGGATATTCTGCGTGCTATTTGCCAAGCATTCCCGTTACAAACTTTACAGGGAAGGGTTCAAGAAAGGGACGGTCAACCGGGCGAACATAGGCAACCTAATCCGCCTTGGCTTGCCAGTCGGCTTCCAGATGGGAGTCGAGACCGGCTCGTTCAGCCTGAGTGTCATCATGATGGGTTGGTTGGGAAGCACGGCACTCGCCGCCCACCAAGTAGCAGGCGTGATCACCACGCTCGGCTTCATGGTCTATTACGGCATAGCGGCGGCGGTCGCCATACGGGTAAGCAATTTCGGGGGCCGGAACGACTGGCCCTCCATACGACACGCATCCTTTGCCGGCCTGCATCTGGTCATGTGCACGGCAGCCATCGTAGTCCTCCTGATCGGAGCCTTCCGCAACATGATGGGATATATCATCACCCCGGAAAAAGAGGTAGTCGAACTGGTCGCCCTGCTCGCCTGGCCGGTGATCCTGTACCAGGCAGGCGACGGGCTGCAAATCCTCTTCGCCAACGCCCTGCGAGGCATCTCGGATGTCAAATACATGGCTTATATGGCTTTCTTCTGCCACTTCGGGCTGGCACTCCCTATCGGTTACCTGTGCGGATTCACCTTCGACTGGGGAGCCGTCGGCGTATGGTGCGGTTTTCCGGTCAGCCTGACCACGCTCGGGCTGTTACTTTGGAGACGTTTCAATCGATTGACAATAAAAAAATAGTGTATGACTAAAGACATAACAGCAGAACACGTATTAAACGACCTGCGCTACCTGACGCTGCTGGCACGCAGCTTTCCGACGGTGGCAGACGCCAGCACGGAAATCATCAACCTGGAGGCCATCCTGAACCTGCCGAAAGGGACGGAGCACTTCCTGTCCGACGTCCACGGCGAGCATCAGGCTTTCAACCATGTGCTGAAAAATGCCTCCGGCGCGATCAAACGCAAGGTGAACGAGATATTCAGCAATACGCTGCGCGATTTCGAGAAGAAAGAGCTTTGCACACTGATCTACTATCCGGAACAGAAATTAGAACTGATCCGGCAACGCGAAAAAGACCTGGACGACTGGTATCTGATCACACTGAACCAACTGGTGCGCGTATGCCGGAACGTCTCGTCCAAATACACGCGCTCGAAAGTGCGCAAGGCATTGCCTACGGAATTCTCCTATATCATCCAAGAACTGCTCCACGAGTCAAGCGACGAACCGAACAAGTCCGCCTACGTGGACCAGATCATCAACACGATCATCTCGACCGGCCGGGCCAACGACTTCATCATCGCCATGTGCCACCTGATCCAACGCCTGACGATTGACCTGCTACACATCATCGGCGACATCTACGACCGCGGACCGGGCGCCCACATCATCATGGACACACTTTGCAACTACCATAACTTCGACATCCAGTGGGGCAATCACGACATCCTCTGGATGGGAGCCGCCGCCGGCAACGCGGGGAGTATCGCCAACGTGATCCGCATGTGCATGCGCTACGGTAACCTGGCGACCCTGGAGGACGGATACGGCATCAACCTCCTGCCCCTGGCAACATTCGCCATGGAAGTCTATGGCAACGATCCCTGCGAACTGTTCATCCCGCGCACGAATGCCTCCGATGCGACCTTTGATGAAAAAACGACCCAACTGATCGCCCGCATGCACAAGGCGATCACGATCATACAGTTCAAGCTGGAAGGCGAGATCATCCGCCGCCGTCCGGAGTTCGGGATGGACGACCGCCTGCTGCTCCACCACATCGACCGACGGCGCGGGACGATCCGCATCGAAGGAAAGGAATACGAATTGAAAGACAAGAACTGGCCGACCCTCGATGCCAAGGACCCCTATGCCCTTTCAATCGAAGAAGAAGAGTTGATGCGCCGCATCAAGCACTCGTTCGAGTGCAGCGAAAAACTGAAAAAGCACATGCGCTGCCTGTTCACGCACGGCAGCATGTACCAGGTCTGTAACTCCAACCTACTCTTCCACGCCTCCGTCCCAATGAATCCGGACGGCACACTCAAGGCTATCGGGATCGAAGGAACGGAATATAAGGGTAAAGCCCTGTTGGACAAAGTAGATCAGCTGGTACGCACCGCCTATTTCGACGCCGACGACAGCCCGGAAAAAGACTTTGCAATGGATTACATCTGGTACCTTTGGGAAGGCAAGGACTCACCTCTCTTCGACAAAAGCCGGATGGCGACTTTCGAACGCTGCTTCATCAACGACAAATCAGTGCAGAAGGAGGAAAAAGGGGCCTACTATTCCTTACGGGAAGAAGAATCGGTCTGCGACATGCTGCTGGACGAGTTCGGTGTCACCGGCCGGCATCGCCACATCATCAACGGGCACGTCCCCGTACGCTCCATCAAAGGCGAGAACCCGATCAAGGCAAACGGCAAACTGCTCGTGATCGACGGCGGCTTCTCCAAGGCCTACCACCCCGAGACTGGTATTGCCGGTTATACCTTGGTCTACCATTCGCGCGGCTTCCAGCTCGTTCAGCACGAGCCGTTCCTATCGACCGATCAGGCCATCAAGGAAGGCAAGGACATCCGATCGACCACCATCGTCGTCGAACTGAACTCCCACCGCCAGATGGTCAAGGATACGGACAAAGGGGTGGACTTGCAACAACAGATTCACGACCTGGAAAAGCTTCTCTACGCGTTCCGCAACGGCCTCATCAAAGAAAAAGAACGTTACAAATAATCGTGGGAGGAGAAGAAACACTCCCCCCACTCCCTTCAAAACAACCGGCACAACAAAAAAGAAGGCATCTTTTCAGACACCTTCTTTTCCGTCGGATAATCCATTTATTTGATGATCCCCAACTTCGAAACATTGATGAAATCAATTATATGCTGAATTTCGCCACTCATAGGAACCTGATCCTTAATCATCAGCAGGGCATCGAATACACTGGTGTTTCCTTGATAGATGATACGATAGGCATGACCGATATGCTTGATTATCTTTTCACTCATGCCTTCGTGCATCAAGATTACGGAATTTACTCCGTAATAGGTCGTAGGTTCCAACGCCGCCACAATATAAGGAGGTACATCTTTGCGGAAACGACAACCGGTCTGCGTCATCGACCAGGTTCCGACACGGCATCCTTGGCTCACCAATACGTTGCCACCGAAAATCACATAATCTTCAATCATGCAATTACCGGAGATTTTGCTCCCATATCCAAACACGCAATGATTACCGACATGCGTGTCGTGGGATACATGCACGCCTTCATGCAGGAAATTGCCATTACCAATAACCGTCTTTCCTTCAGGATTGGTCGCGCGGTTAATCACCACGTTTTCACGAATCACATTGTCATCTCCGATCTCGACAATCGTATCGCCTCCTTTGTAATTAAAATCCTGCGGTTCGGCAGCGATGACGGCACAATTGAAAATGCGGTTTCTCTTTCCCATACGGGTTCCGCTCATGATACTGGCATGAGGCATGATCTCGCAATCATCACCTATCTCTACATTCTTATCAATGTATGCAAACGGATGAACGATTACATTCGCTCCTATTTTCGCGCTTGCATCTACATAAGCTAACGGACTAATCATAATAATCACCTTTTTAATTGACAATTGATAATTGCATTTTACTCTCTTCCACCACCGACGGCACTATACAAATTGATAACAGCCTGCATACGCTGGACATTGTCAGATACTTCTGTCAACTGCGCATTAAGCAGACTTTGCCGGGCAGAGAGGATTTCCAGATAACCGGACTGTCCGGAATGGAACAAAGCATTGGTATAGGTAACCGCCTTTTTCAACTCTTCTATTTGGATTTGATCCCGGACAAGTTTTCTATTGGTCGCATCATAGAGATACAGAGCGTCACTCACTTCCTTTCCCGCTTCGAGAATCGCCTGCTGGTAATTCATCTTGGCTATCTGTTCCTCCGCTTTCGATATCTTCAGATTAGCGATCAGTTTACCATTGTTAAAGATCGGCTGTGCCAACGAAGCCAAAGCTTGGAACATAAACTGTCCCGGATTGGAAACCGTAACACCCGAACCATTCGTCCAACCGGCTGTTGCCGTAATATTAAGTCCCGGATAAAAGGCAGCACGGGCCTTATTGGTTGTATAGTAAGCACCGGCCAATGTCATTTCGGCCACCTTCACATCCGGACGATTTTCCAACAACTGCAAAGGGACACCGGCCATCAGCTCATCCGGCATTACTTGATCTTCGAGCGTATTACGGTCGATATGCTGCGGCGCCTTTGCAAGCAATACAGATAAAGAATTCTCCACTTCACGTACCTGCCGTTTCAGTTCGATCAAAGAACCGGACACCTGATGGAACACGGCACGCATCTGGACAACTGCAGCTTCTGTTGCCATACCGGCGCCCTTCATCGCTTCCATAACCCGCACATTTTCTTTGTAGATATCCACCGTTTCGGAAGTAATCTCCACCTGGCGGTCCAACATCAATAATGTGAAATAGGTATTGGCGATTCCACCTATCAACTGCGAACGTATCGCTTGCTGCACGTACTGGCTCTGCAAATAAACGGTTTTCTGTTCACGGCTCGCATTTAACAGTTTACCAAACAAATCAACTTCCCAACTGGCTACAGCCGGCAAGGTATAAGCCTTCACATAACCCGTATTTTCCATTTTGGTTATAGTCCCCTGCGGAGCTAAGTTCAAAGAAGGGAGGAAAGACAGACGGGCGGAAGTCAGCAACAACTTAGCCTCCTCAACACGCAGGACAGCGGCTTGCATATCCACATTGTTTGCCAATCCCTCTTCGATCAAAGCCTGCAATTTCGAATCACGGAAAACTTCTTTCCAAGGCAAGTTTCCCATATTGGCCGTATCCGTTACAGCCAACGTACCGGAATCCGATACCGGATCACGGTAGATACCGGAAGTCTCAATCGTATCCGGGCGGTTATACGCTTTATATATGTGGCAACTGCTCAAAAGAGCGGTTGCACACACCATATATATAATCTGTTTCTTCATTGTCATCTCTTATTTTGTTTTTGCGTACTGTTCTATTTCCGTATTCATATCGCTGTTATCCAAATCTTCCCATTCGATAGGCTTGAATTTCTCCTGCAAGTACTGGAATACCACAAACAGAACCGGAACAATAAAGATCTGGAAGATCATACCGATGAACATACCTCCAATGGCGGCAGTACCCAAAGTACGGTTACCATGAGCACCGACACCGAACGCGAACATCATAGGCAACAGACCCACTACCATAGCCAACGATGTCATCAAGATAGGACGCAAACGGGCGGCTGCACCTAAAACGGCAGCCCACGTGATACTCATGCCCATGCGGCGGCGATCGAGAGCAAACTCAACGATCAAAATGGCGTTCTTCGCCAACAGCCCAACCAACATGATCAAAGCGATCTGCATATAGATATTGTTGGACATCGTACCTAAGATCATCTTCAGAGCCGGGATACTGCCTAAAGCAGCCCATCCCTGTACGAACAGGAAGCTACCCATCAAACCGAACGGAATGGAAAGCAATACGGACAACGGCAGGATATAACTTTCATACTGGGCACTCAGCAACAAGTAAACAAACACGAAACAGAGCAAGAAGATCAAACCGGTCGTACTACCGCTCGTTTCAGCCTCTTCACGCGCCATACCTCCCAATTCGTATCCGAACCCGGCCGGAAGCGTCGTACCAGCAACTTCCCCAATCGCTTTCAATGCCTGCCCGCTGGTGTAACCATCTGCCGGTGCTACCATCACTTTGATAGACGTGTACATATTAAAACGGCTGATGATATCCGGTCCGTACACTTTCTTAATAGAGACGAACTGCGAGATCGGGGCCATTTCGTTTCCATTGCGGATCTTGATATTCTTCAGCGATTCCAAATTAGTACGCAACGCCGGATCTGCCTGAACCATTACACGATACATCTTACCGAAGCGGTTGAAATTGGAGGCATACAGACCACCGTAATATCCTTGCATGGTAGCCAGGATATCACTTGGACTGATCCCGACCTTCTTACAGGCAGCCGCATCAATATCAATCATGTACTGCGGAAAATTCGGGTTGAAGGTACTCTGTGCCGACTTGATTTCAGGACGAGCCGCCAAAGCCGCCATATATTGTTTTGTCACATTGAAAAACTTTTCCAGATCGCCACCGGTCTTATCCTGCATATTTAACTCGATATCGCTGGAAGCAGAATACCCCGGAATCATAGGAGGAGCGAAAAACAACACCTGTGCATCCTTCACGATCTTTTGTGCACGCATGAACAAACTGCCATACACGATATCCGAGCTCTGCATCATAGAACGTTCCTCCCAGTCTTTCAACTTGATAATGAACGAGCCATAAGAAGGTCCCTGGCCACCGATAAAACTGAAGCCAATAATAGCAGTACGTGATTTAACAGCCGGATCGGCAGCAATCAGGCTATCCACCTTGTTCATCACCTCTATCGTACGTTCCTGGGAAGTTCCCGGCGGCAGCGTCACGGCCCCCATGATCGTTCCGGTATCTTCGTTCGGAACCATACCTGTCGGAGTCGCATTCATCAAAACAACGAGCAGGACGATACATCCGGCCACGATACCGAACGAAAGCCATTTCTTCTGTATAAAAAATACGACACGCTTTTTATAACTGTTCAGCAAAGAGTCGTATGCGGCATTGAAAGAAGAATGGAAACGGGAAATGAAAGTCGATTTCTTATGCCCTTCTTCATGCGGCTTCAGGAACATCGCACACAGAGCCGGGCTCAACGTCAAGGCGTTCAATGCGGATAAACCGATCGAGATAGCCATCGTCAAACCGAACTGACGATAAAACGTGCCGGCTGTACCGCTCATGAAACTCACCGGAATAAATACGGACATCATGACCAACGTGATGGACACGATAGCCCCTCCCAATTCATTCATCGCATCGATAGATGCCAGTTTCGCCGATTTATATCCCTGATCCAACTTGGCATGGACCCCCTCGACAACCACGATCGCATCGTCGACCACAATCGCAATAGCAAGCACCATAGCACAAAGAGTCAACAAGTTCAAGCTAAAGCCGATCAGCGACAACAAGAAAAAGGTTCCGATCAACGCAACAGGAATTGCGATAGCCGGAATCAAGGTCGAGCGCATATCCTGCAAGAAGATATACACAACGATAAATACCAGAATGAAAGCTTCGATCAACGTCTTGAGCACCTCATGGATAGAAGCGTACAAGAAGTCGTTGGCATTCATACCGATGTCGATCCTCAAACCTGGAGGCAAGATCTTTTCCGTCTCTTCCAACAGGTCCTGGATGTTATTGATCGTCTCTGTGGCATTGGTTCCTGCCATCTGATAAACGATGCAGGTCACGGCACTATGGCCGTTTACTTTATTGACAAAGTTATAAGTCAGACGTCCCAATTCGATATCGGCGATATCTTTCATACGAAGAACTTCACCATCCGGCAAAGCTTTTACGACCATGTCCTCAAACTCGCTTACCTCCTGCAAACGCCCCTTATAACGAATCGTATACTGGAAACTCTGATTCCCTTGTTCACCGAACGAACCCGGAGCAGCCTCCACGTTCTGCTCAGCCAGCACACCTGCCACGTCATTCGGAACCAGTTTGTACTGAGCCATCACATCTGGCTTCAACCAGATACGCATGGAGTAGTCGGTTCCTAACACGTTCGCGTCCCCCACACCAGGTACACGCTGTACTTCGGGAATCAAGTTGATCTTGGCATAGTTCTCTATGAATCGTTGGTCGTAACGATCCTCAGCGTCATAAAGGGAAAACACGACCAACATGGAATTCTGACGTTTCTGAGTCGTTACGCCAATCTTGGTAACTTCGGCCGGCAACAAACCTTGTGCCATGGATACACGGTTCTGAACGTTCACGGCTGCCATATCGGGATCGGTTCCCTGTTTAAAATAAATGGAAATTTCGGCCGATCCGTTATTCGAAGCCGACGAGGTCATGTACATCATGTTCTCCACACCGTTGATCTGGTCTTCCAGCGGCGCAATCACACTATTGAGCACAGTCTGCGCGTTTGCACCCGTATAAGTAGCTTTTACCGATACAGTTGGAGGAGCAATATCCGGATATTGGGTAATAGGCAAGGACAACATGCCTAATATACCCAGTATGACAATCAGGATGGAGATCACCGTTGAGAGTACCGGGCGGTTTATAAATCTATCTAATTTCATATTTTCTGTGTTTTAACGAACAAATGGAAGTTATTAATT
Source organism: uncultured Parabacteroides sp. (assembly GCA_910577325.1). GTDB lineage: Bacteria > Bacteroidota > Bacteroidia > Bacteroidales > Tannerellaceae > Parabacteroides. The sequence continues at coordinate 21,704 of CAJTMR010000032.1, read as the reverse complement.
AAAAGCGGTTTTCAAATTACCTTCGTTCTGATCTTTCAATGCCTGATCATATTTCGCTTTCTGCTGTTCCGGGGTGATCGGTTCAATCACCTGTCCGTCACGAAGGTTCTGAACGCCTTCAATCACAATTTTGTCACCGGATTGCAAACCATTCGTCACCAAATAATTCTTCCCGTCATCCAGGTTAGAGATCTGGATCTCCGTATTTTTTACGGAATTATCAGCCTGCAAGACAAAAACGAACTTCTTATCCTGGATTTCGACCGTAGAAGACTGAGGGATAATAATAACTCCATCCATCGTATAGGGAAATATAATATTGCCTGTACCGCCGCTTCTCAGGATATTTTTATCGTTCGGGAAAACAGCACGCATACTGACTGACCCTGTAGACTGGTCAATCACACCACTAACGGCATCGATCTTACCGTCAGACTGATAGGTTGTGCCATCGGACAATTGCAAGCGAACAGCCGGCATCTTTTCCAACTGTTCCTTCAAAGTACCTCCGGCTTTTGTCAGACGCAACAGTTCTTTCTCCGTCATGGAAAAATAGACATACACATCGTTTATCTCCGACACAGTGGTCAACGGCTGCGCAACAGAAGGACTGACCAAACTTCCGACACGGTACGGGAATGTACCGACAACACCATCAGACGGGCTTGTCACCGTACAGAAAGACAAATTCTGGTTTGCACTTACCAAAGAAGCTTTCGCTTGCGCCAAGCTTGCCTTGGCAGACATAAGCTGGTTAACCGCAGTCTGATATTCAAATTCACTGATAATCTTCTGGTCAAACAAAACCTTTTTGTTCTTTTCGGTCAAAGCCAAAGTTGCAACGTTGGCATTTGCCATCTCGACTGCCGCTTTTGCCTGCCCTACCACAGCTACATATTGGGTCGGGTCAATCTGGAACAAAGCCTGCCCCTTACGGACAGTCGCACCTTCATCCACACATAATTTAACAATAAACCCCGAAACCTGTGGCCGTATCTCGATATCCTGCATACCCTTGATCGTTGCCGGATAAGAAGTCGACTGGTCACTCGTTGTCGAATGGACTGCAAGAACAGCAAATTCATTATCCCCCAACTTCATACCGCTTTGATTGTTTCCACAAGCGGTCAACAAAGCCCCGCCTACGGCAAAGAATGCGATTTGCCTTAATCGTGTAATAGTAGTTTTCAACATTTGTTTATCCATATTTATCATTAATATATATTCTTCTTGATTCCTTATTGCAGGACACCGATATGAAAAAATTCACGACTTTGCAGCTTCTAAATCATGAATCCACAACCTACTTGCCATAAAAACCTACAAAAGTATCTTTTTTTTGCCTTATTTCATACGTTTACACATTCTTTTCAAGATAACCCGCCAAAATTTTCCAAGAGATCGATCCCCATACGAAGTTTTCGTCAAATCCTCTATCACTCTATCACGAATCCAGGGCAACCGTACCAAAAATAGCTATCCGGAACCATTTCTCTTCTCTTATGAAAATTTCGCGAACCTACTATCATACTATCATATCCGGCTGTTAGCACCTGTTTCACAATATGTTAAAGCATAACAGTTGCTGTTTTTCACTATCATTCTACTATCATGCATCTATCATGCTTTTTACATGGATATTTATTTATACAACTGATAATGTGCTATTTATATTCACATAGGCAAAAATAACCATTGGCGAAAAAGATGCAAAAACATGTATGTGGTTAGTCCGTATCGGTGGCGAAAACAGATAGACGCTTTATGATTTTGGTACAGTTGCCCTGAGACAAATAGCTCACCATTTGTTTATTCAATAATTTATACTAATTTTACGGCATATATAATCTAAATTATCAATTCAAATGGAACTAAAGTTTATGATTTCAGAAGTGCTCAGCACTTCATGGAAGTACACCAAATCACAGATTTGGGTACTGGCGGGACTTTTTATCGGATATTTTATCCTCTCGTCGCTTATTGGCGTATTGTTAATGCCGGCACAAGGATCGATAGTTGGTAACATCATCGCCAACCTGCTCAGCATAGTCATTTCTTGCGCCTTCATGCTGGGATATATCAAAAACATGTTCCAGACCCTTGATGGTGAAGAGCCTCAGTTTTCCGCCTATGGCAGCCAGTCACGCAAAATCGTGACCTACTTCGTGGCAAGCCTCATCTACATCATTGCCGTAAGCATCGGAATAATCTTGTTGCTCGTTCCGGGTATCTACCTGGCGGTCCGCCTTCAATTTTTCACGCAATTCATTGTTGAAGAAAACTGCGGCATCACTGAATCTCTCAAGAAGAGCTGGCAACTAACCGAAGGGCAAGTCATGCCATTGCTCCTGTTGTTGTTGACGATGATCGGGATCGCACTTGTCGGCTGTATCTTGTTTTTCATTGGGATCTTCGTTGCCATGCCTCTCATTTACATGATGCAGTGCTATGTGTTCAGAAAATTGAATGCGGTTTCCGCTAACGAAATACAATCATTCTAACAAATAAAAACAAGATAGAGGCAGCCCGTCGCCCAAAACATGCGGGCTGTTTCTCCTTTGTCCTATGGCTAAAATATACAGAATCAAAGACATTGCCGAAATGTCCGGCGTATCGACCGGAACAGTCGATCGCATATTGCACAACCGAGGCAAAGTCTCCGAAGAGGCACAAAAAAAAGTAGAAAAAGTATTAAAAGAAATCGATTACCACCCGAACCTGATAGCCCGCTCCTTGGCACTGAAGAAGAGCTACCGTTTCGTCACGTTGATCCCCTCCTTCGCCAAAGGCGAATACTGGGACAAACTTTGTGAGGGAATAGACAAAGCGGAACAGGAGCTTTTCAGCTACAACGTAGAAATCGAACGCATGTGTTTCAACCAATACGACAAAAGCAGTTTCGACGAACTCATTCCCCGAATCGAAAAAGCCGACTGCCAAGGGGTCGTGATCGCAACACAATTCCACGACAGTGTCATCAAGCTGGCATCCCGGCTGGACCTGTTACAGATACCTTACATCCTGATAGACGCATTCATCGAAAATACCAATTGCGTGGCCTATTATGGAACCAATTCGTACGACTCCGGATATATTGCCGGCCGCCTGCTATACGAACAAATCAACCCGACCGAAAACGTCGCAATCTTCCGCTTTATCCGCAAAGGAGAAATGCAGATAACCCAAGTCATGAAACGCGAGGAAGGCTTCAGAAATTATCTGGCTGAGAAAAACTACGGCGGACGCATCTACTCCGTACAGTTGCATGCAGATGAACCGGAAAAGAATATAAGCATCCTCAATGCCTTTCTGGACGAACATAAGGAAGTGAACGCCGGTATCATATTCAACTCCCGCGCCCACTTACTGGGAAAATACTTCCGCGACAAAGGAGAAAAGTTCAGATTGATCGGTTACGATGTGATTGATCCGAATATCACTTGCCTGAATGACGGTTCCATCACGCACTTGATCGCCCAACGGCCGGAAGTCCAAGGATTCAATTGCATACGAGCATTATTCCGCCATCTGGTCCTCAAGGAAAAAGTCGAACAGATCAACTATATGCCGATAGATATTCTGATGAAAGAGAACATTAAATACTATAACAATTATATTTGAAAACATAAAAAGATATTTTTTCATTGTTTTCTTTTTGTTTGATAAATAAATACTATATTTTTGTGCCCAATGTGCGCGAGCACAATTTAATAATAACAATGAAATTATCACAATTACAAAACAATAAAAATATGGCTAATTTATTTTGCGTTAAAGACAAAGTTGTCATTATTACCGGTGGAGCCGGGATCTTAGGCAGAGGTATTGCCGGTCATTTGGCTGAAGAAGGCGCTAAAATCGTGATTCTCGACCGTGCAGCCGAAGTTGGTGAACAAATTGTAGCCGACATCAAAGCAAAAGGAGGAGAAGCAAGTTTCTTCCTGACCGACGTATTAAACAAAGAAATTCTGGAACAGAACAAAAAGGATATCCTGGCCAAATACGGTCGTATCGATGCATTGCTGAATGCAGCCGGCGGAAATATGGCTGGTGCGACCATCGGGCCGGACAGCACGATTTTCGACCTGAACATCGACGCTTTCCGCAAGGTGGTAGATTTGAACCTGTTCGGGACAGTTCTTCCGACAATGGTATTTGCCGATGTGATGGCTAACCAGAAAGAAGGTGCTATCGTCAACTTCTCTTCCGAGTCAGCCTTGCGCCCGCTCACCCGCGTTGTCGGTTACGGGGCCGCTAAAGCCGCCATCTCCAATCTGACTAAATATCTGGCAGGCGAACTGGCAATCAAATTCGGAGAAGGTTTGCGTGTAAATGCAATTGCCCCGGGATTCTTCCTGACAGAACAGAACCGTACCCTGATGACCAATCCGGACGGATCTTACACTCCGCGCGCCGAGTCCGTTATTGCACATACTCCGTTCAGACGTCTGGGAACACCGGATGAATTGTTTGGTACAATCCAGTATCTGATCAGCGATGCCTCCAAATTCGTAACCGGAACAATCGCCATCGTAGACGGTGGGTTTGATGCATTTTCCATTTAATCTTACAATTAAAGACAAGACATTATGTATTTATGTGAACAAACCTGGCGCTGGTACGGACCGAACGATCCAGTTAGCCTTTCCGATATCCGTCAGGCCGGTGCTACCGGCATTGTAAATGCCTTGCATCATATCCCGAACGGAGAAGTATGGACTGTCGAAGAAATACGGAAACGCAAAGAGATGATCGAAGCTGCCGGCTTACGCTGGAGCGTAGTAGAAAGCGTCCCCGTACACGAACATATCAAAACACAAAGCGGAGACTTCCAGAAATATATCGACAACTATAAAGAAAGCATCCGCAACCTGGCAACGTGCGACATCCGTGTGATCACTTACAATTTTATGCCGGTTCTGGACTGGACCCGTACCAATCTGGCTTATACCATGCCGGACGGATCCAAAGCTCTACGTTTCGAACGTGCCGCTTTCATGGCTTTCGATCTCTACATCCTGAAACGCCCCGCCGCAGAGCAAGAATATACAGACGAAGAAAAAGCGATTGCAAAAGCGCGTTTCGATGAAATGAGCGAAGATGACAAAACATTGTTGGTGCGCAATATGATCGCCGGCCTACCCGGTTCCGAGGAAAGTTTTACATTGGACCAGTTCCGCGCAGAACTGGATCGTTACAAAGATATCGATGCTGAAAAACTTCGTGCTAACTTGATTTATTTCCTAAAAGAAATTACTCCGGTTGCCGACGAAGTTGGTGCACGTATGGTTATCCATCCGGACGATCCCCCCTACTCGATCTTAGGCTTGCCCCGCATATTGAGTACTGAAAACGATTTCCGCAAACTGATCGAAGCCGTGCCGAACAAAAGCAACGGTTTATGCCTATGCACCGGATCATTCGGCGTTCGTGCCGACAATGACTTGGCCGGTATGATGAAACGTTTCGGTGACCGCATAGACTTCGTTCACATACGCAGTACCAAACGTGACGAAGCCGGAAACTTCTTCGAAGCAAATCTGCTGGAAGGCGACGTGAATGTTTATGAAGTAATGAAAGCACTTCTCGAAATCGAGCAAGAACGCGGTTGCTCAATCGCGATGCGTCCGGATCACGGTCATCAGATGATCGATGATTTGCATAAAAAAACGAATCCAGGTTATTCCTGTATCGGCCGTTTGCGGAGCCTGGCCGAATTGCGTGGTTTGGAACTGGGTATTGCCCGCTCTTTATTTGAACAATGAATGACAAGTAATCACAAATAGCTTGGCACTGAAAGGCGTTCGTTTTTTTCGGACGCCTTTTTCATTTTACATCTCCCATTTCACTTTTTTTCCTTACTTTTGTAGTGCCAATAATTTCTCAAAATGTCTAAAACACACTATAAAATACAGTCAATTATAGTATTACTTGTGTTAAGCGCATGCCATTCTTTGTGGATAGCCCGGACACAACCAACCCCGCAACAGGAATCAATCTCGGTTCTGCCGACAATAGACATTCCTTTTCCAAACGCAGATTTCACTTTTCTATTTCCGGAAGAGCCAAAACTGAAAGAACAAACTTCTCCCCGCAAAAACATAACAGAAAGTTTCTCCAACAGAGAAAAAAACGATATCGCCGTAACAGACCCACTTCTGATGGCGGACGAAAATTCAATGCTTATCGATTTAAGTTTGATACAAAAGGAAGACTACGCTTTTCCTTTACCCGGTGCAAAAGTAATCTCTCCTTATGCAGGACGCAGAAAGCACCATTCCGGCGTGGACCTAAAAACCTGTGCCAATGACACGATCGTAACAGCATTCGACGGAATCATCCGCTTAGCCAAGCCTTACCATGCCTACGGAAATGTGATTGTCGTACGCCATTACAACGGATTGGAAACAGTCTACAGCCATAACTCCAAGAATCTGGTTAAGCCAGGAGACTATGTAAAAGCAGGACAGCCTATTGCACTGACCGGACGCACAGGAAGAGCAACGACTGAACACCTTCATTTTGAAGTACGTGTAAACGGACAACACTTCAACCCGAATCTGATATTCGATCTGCAAGAACGGAAACTTAACAATCAATGCTTGGTTTTCACCCTAAAAGGCAACAAGATAGCAGTGAAATCCATCGAGTTAATGCCTCACCAACTTGCAGGCGACTACAGTTATTCATCTGCTGCCCGCAAAAACAAAGAACAAAGAACAAATAAACAGACAAGGACAATTATAGGTTCTTTATAACCATATGCCATGCGGCCTACTCTGTCTGTTTTTCATTTTTGTCTTCAAATACTATCTTAGCCATTGCTATAAAGTTTGTTTGTGGGCACATTGAAGATACTATTTTTTTACCGAAATGCACATATAGAAAAAGGGGCTGTCACACTTTGAAAGCCCCTTTTCCTATTCGTGCCAAAAGCTATTTCAGCATGATCTTGTGACTAAATGTGCTTACGGTTCATAAACCCCGTCAAACGGATTCTGGTCACCGGCAGGCCAGACTTCATCGACCAAAGATTTGTTGTTCTTCATTTCGGATCCCGGCAACTGGAAAATAAACCGCCATGAATTGGCAGGTAATGTGATCAAACCTCCCCAGTCCATGTGGTTGCCGGTTCGTTCCAGCCCCTTCTGCGTCCGAAGCATATCAAACAGAGAAAAACCTTCTCCGTAAAGTTCTTTTCTTCTTTCTTTCAAGATGGCTTCGATCAGCTCATCGCCATTTGCTTCCGTATGCTTAGCATTACGCAAATCCTGAAGCTGCCACAGCAGTGCTTTCGCTTCCGCATCTTTTCCCTGGTGTGCACAAGCTTCCGCCGCATTCAGCAACATTTCATCGGAACGCATGACAACCATCGATCCACGACAGTCTTCATTATCCCTGAACTTATGAGAAATCCAGAATTCTTTTTTCGTTTGGCCTGAACCTGCAGACCAGTTTTCCAATTGTTTGAAACGAATATCATCTTCGTCAAACAAATCCACAAACTGATCAGAAAGGATAAAACCTGCAAAAGTCCAACATTTACGATCACCGTTGTACCACATGGCAAAAGGAGAATAGTCGCCCATGTTCTGCTCTTCCGTCTGTTTAATACCCCAAATCCAAGATTTGGTAAGATGATCATTAAATCCATTTACATACTCTTCCGCAGTTGTCAAAGGATAAACCGCCAGCACTTTTTTAGCATATTCTTCCGATTTCGCCCAGTTATTCATTACTTGATAAACTTGAGACAAAATACCTTGTACAACCGTTTGGTCAAACACGTTCGGATAGCTGGAACTACGCACAAAGCCCTCCAACATCGATTCGGCAGCCGTCAGGTCAGACAAGATCTGCCGATAGGTTTCTTCCAACGTTCCACGCGGTTTGCCCTGTGTGCCGTCTACAGTCGGTTCCGTATAAATAGGTACACCCGGCATATCCTTTGCGATAGCATAAGTCTGCTGATACAAACGGGCCAAATCGAAATAAGCCCATCCTCGCAAAGCCAAGGCCTGCCCTTTGATATATTGCTTATCTATATCTTCACCTTCCGAAGCGTCGACATAAGTGATTACGGAATTCAAGTTATTGACCAAACGGTAATGGAAGGTCCACAACTGACTCGTACGGAAAATATTAGCTTGGGTTTCTCCCCAATAATTATAGTTATACAAATACCATCCACCACCATTGTTCACCACATCTTCACCGCACATGTCCGAAATCATCTGGATAGAAGGTACACCGTAGTCGTCGCCCCGGTTAGCTCCCCCGCTACCATAGGCACGCATTTGATAATAACAACCATTCAAAGCGGACTGTGCGCCGGAAGTCGTTTGAAAGACATCCGTATCATCAACAGATGTCGATGGTTTCGTATCCAAAAAATCACTACAGGAAACCATACTTCCCGCCACGAGACCTGTAGCCAAAACCGACAATATATAGTTCTTTGATTTCATATTCTTCATCATTATTAATTAGACTTCTTACAAATTAAGTTGCAGACCGAATGAAACGGACTTCGTCACCGGGAACCGGTTGGCGGTCGTTCCGGAGATGCTTTGTTCCGGGTCCGTACCACGACGGGCCGCACTACCAACCGTAACCAAGTTATCCCCCTGAACGAACAAACGCAATGAATTAACCTGGAACTTCTTCGTGAAATTTTTAGGCAACGTATATCCCAACGTCACATTCCTCAACCTCGCAAAAGAGTTGTTGAATATGAATTTGGAAGTATAGGAACTCATATAATTTGCATAATTATAGTAGGTGGTCAAACGAGGGAATTCGGCATTCGGATTTTCAGGAGTCCAAGAATCCAACATATCCGGGTGCATGCTATAGCCTCTCCGGTAATACATGGATTGCGCATAGTCGCTGTCATACAGCTTGCCGCCGATACTGTAATAGATCATGAAAGAAAGATCGATACCTTTATATGAAAAGTTATTGGTAAAGCCCCCGAACAATTTCGGAATGGCATCGCCTAAGTATTTCTGCTGGCTGTCGCTCGTCACCTCATTATAATTTTCAGTCTTTACCCGTTCCTTCACGACTTTCTCTCCTTTGTCGTTTGTTTCGTAAATCGTTTTCCAATACTGGTCGTTACCGGTTTCAGGATTCACGCCTGCATACTCGATTCCCCAGAAATTATAGCGGGATTGGCCTTCACGCCATTTGAAGACACCGGCATTGATTTCGGCCTGCGGCAACTTGGTTATACGGTTCTTATAAGAAGTCCCGTTCAAATCGATGGTCCATTTAAAATCTTTGTTGGATATAGCAGCATAATTCAAAGAGAATTCAACCCCCTGGTTCTTAACGTCGCCGATATTACGGTCAATACCGCTCATACCGGTAGACGGAGCCATCGGCAAAGTAAACAACAGGTCTTTAGACTTACGGCTGAACCATTCGACACTACCGCTCAATTTATTAAGCACGGCAAAATCCAACCCGACATTGAACTGCAAATTCGTCTCCCATTTCAAATCCTTGTTTGACAAACGGCTGATCATGACACCCGGATCCCGGTAGTTGTTCATACCTGTCGCATACAAGCCTTGATAAGCATAATAGGTTCCCAAGTTATCATTACCGACAGCACCATAGCTGGCTTTGAGTTTCAAATTATCCAACCAGGAGCTGCAAGGTTTCATAAATTCTTCATTGGAAATTCTCCACGAACCACCCAAAGACCAGAACTGCCCCCAGCGGTTATCCGGGTGGAAACGGGAAGAGCCGTCCGTACGGAAACTACCGGAAACATAGTAACGGTCTTTATAATCATATTCGACACGGCTCAACCAGCTTAACAAACGATATTTGTTGGTATAAGAATTCATGCTGCTCATCACGGCAGCCGAACCGATCTCCGTAACACCGGGAAAAGGGAATCCCTGCTTTTCGGCAGACAACTGTTTAAATTCCAAGGCATAGGCTTCCTGTCCCAATAAAACGGACAAAGAATGATCTCCGAAAGATTTCTCATAAGTCAACAGATTATTGATCGTATAAGAAAGATTCCGGTCACTTTCCTTATAGGCTGAACCTTTGTAACCGGCGGCAAAACCATATTCGCTGTTCACATAGCCATCATAATTATACTGATAAAAATCCACACTGAAATTGGTGCGCCATTTCAATCCCGGAATGAATGTTATTTCAAAAAAAGTACGATTGGATACATCGTCATGCGTCCAAGGAGCCTTGTTATAAGTATCATCAGCCAGCGGGTTGGTTCCACTCCATGATGTACGGTAGTTTCCATAATCCAAAATGCGATTACCGTTCTTGTCCAACCTATAAGCATTCGTCGCCCCGTCCCATTCATAAATAGGATACAATGTCGGCATCGTACGCAAAAGCCATACGGTCTGATCACCGGCAGACCCTTCACGCACGCTATGAGACAAACTGATGTTGGTCCCGACCCTCAACCATTTATTTACACTATAGTTCAAGTTTGCACGTGTAGAATAGCGTTCGAAACGCTGGATAGAAAAGACACCTTTATCGTTCAGGTAACCGGCAGATATAAAATAGTCGGCTTTTTTATTCTTACCGCTGAAGTCTATCGTATATTCCTGACGCAAACGGGATTTCAACAAAGCGTTTCTCCAATCTCCCCAATAATTCAATTTCGCATTGGGGTCCATCTTACCATCCGTCCCGACCGGCATGTCGACACTATAAGGATTATTACCGAATTCGCCCATCACATAATAAGACGCATAGGAACGGGAATCTTCATCCCGATACCCAGAATCCAGATAGCCATTATACAAAGCACGCCAAGTCAATTGCGACAGTTGATCCGGCGACAGTTGATCCGGCAATCCTACAGCCAAACTGGAGAACCCCCAAGTCGAACGGAAATTGATCTGGCCTTTTTCGCTGGCGCCCTTGCGGGTCGTGATCATCACGACGCCATTGGCTGCACGCGAGCCGTACAAGGCGGTGGCCGAAGCATCTTTCAGGATGGTCATGGACTCGATATCGTTCGGGTTGATCGCATTCAGATAACCGTCGTAGGCTGTTCCGTCGACCACATAAAGCGGAGAACTGGAAGCGTTCATGGACCCGATGCCGCGGATCATAATCGTCGCGTCGGCCCCCGGCTCACCGGAATTGTTGACAACCTGCACACCACTGCTCTGCCCTTGCAAAGCCTGAGTCACGTTGGAAGCCTTGATTTTTTCCAGCGATTCTTTCTTGACTACGCTGGCCGAACCCGTAAAGGTCGATTTCTTGCCCGTACCATAGGCGACAACCATCACCTCGTCGATTGCCACCACGTCCGGTTCCATTTCGATCTTCATGCTGCGACCGGTGATGACGACCTCTTTCGTCTTATAGCCCAAATAAGAAAGATGGAGTGTTTTTGTACGGGGAGAGACAATCATCGAAAACTCCCCTTTCTCGTCGGTGGTTACGCCGTTCATCGTCTGCTTGTCTACCACAGCCACACCGATCATCGGCAAACCGTCTTCGGTAGAAATCACAACACCCGACACAGTCTTTTCCTGTGCCATCAGCAAATGTCCCCATAAGGACATTACAAAAAGAATCCAAATGAACCTCTTCATAATCAATAGATTTAAATAAAAAATTCCTAATTGAATAACATTGGCCTGTACAAACAGGAGACAGTTTTAACAGGACATTGTATTCGACACACTAATAGCCACAAATATATTAAATTTATAATTAATCAAACAAAAACAAGATATTTTTTAATCAAAATGGCTGAAAAATATTCATATTATAAAAAAACAGAACAGTCAAGGGGATCATTCCTGGGCTTTTTTCCGCCAAATTTCAACTTTCAGCAAAAAAAATGCTTGCATTTGAAAAATAATGCGTAATATTGCCGATGCAAATATAAATACAAAGAAAATCGCAAATGACATTAACAGGTTTCACATATCATACCTGGGCACTGACAATGACCCCTTGGGGGGTTTAGCATATACAAACAGACAAGTGCGGAGACGTGGTCGCCGCATTATCGCAATTCTCACATTGCACTTGCGTTTTTTTCAAATCAATCAATAAGCAGTAAATAACTGACATTCCTACTAACCGGCATACGGTTTTGTTTTCAGACCGCCGACTGCCGGTTGACAATTGTCAACTAAATAAATACATATCGATGAAAGTATTGAAATTCGGCGGAACGTCCGTAGGTTCCGTGGATAGCATCCTGAGTGTAAAGAAGATAGTAGAGGCCATTGAAGAGCCTGTAATCGTCGTCGTATCCGCCTTGGGGGGAATCACGGACAAACTGCTGAAAACAGCTTCGATGGCAGCAAACGGAGATGTAGCCTACGAAAAAGAGTTTTCCGAAATCGTAACCCGCCATCTCGACGTTATACAAGGGGTCATCCCCGACAAGACAAAGCGGATCGAAGTGCAAAAGCAGGTAATGGCCCTGCTCGACGAGCTGGGTAATATTTACAAAGGAGTGTACCTCATCAGCGACCTGTCGGCCAAGACTTCCGACACGATCGTCAGCTACGGCGAACGTATCTCCTCGCTGATTGTTTCGAACGTGATAAACGAAGCGAAGCTGTTCGACTCACGCAAATTCATCAAAACGGTCAAACAGTTCAACAAGCATATCGTCGATTTCGAATCGACAAACCGCCTGATCGAAGAGACTTTCAACCCGCTGCCTAAAGTATCGTTGGTCCCCGGTTTCATCTCTTCCAGCAAGGAAGGAGAAGTAACCAACCTCGGACGCGGAGGTTCCGACTACACCGCCTCCATCCTGGCAACGGCTCTGGGGGCACGCCGGCTGGAGATATGGACGGATGTGGACGGCTTCATGACGGCCGACCCGCGTGTGATCAGTTCGGCTTATGTCATCGACCGGCTGACCTTCACCGAAGCAATGGAACTGTGCAACTTCGGGGCAAAAGTGATTTATCCTCCTACGATATACCCGGTTTATCACAAGAACATACCTATCCGCATCCTGAATACCTTCAACCCGACTGCAAGGGGCACTTATATCTCCAAAGAACGAGTTCCGGACGACAGCAAGGCGATGATCAAAGGGATCTCGTCTATCAACGATACTTGCCTGATCACGGTGCAAGGCCTGGGTATGGTCGGCGTAATCGGCGTCAACTACCGTATTTTCAAGACACTGGCGAAAAACGGCATCAGCGTGTTCATGGTGTCACAGGCAAGCTCGGAAAACAACACGACATTTGCCGTCCGGAATGCAGACGCAGACCTGGCGGTCAAGGTCCTGGACGAAGAGTTCGCACTCGAACGCGCTCAAGGTGACATGAGCGACACGGTAGCAGAAAAGGACCTGGCAACCGTCGCAATCGTAGGCGAAAACATGAAGCGCACTCCAGGAATTGCCGGCAAGTTGTTCGGAACACTGGGCAGCGCGGGGATCAGCGTGATCGCCTGTGCACAAGGGGCTTCCGAAACGAACATCTCGTTCGTCATCAAGCGGCAATACCTGCGCAAAGCGTTAAACTCGATCCACGACTCCTTTTTTCTTTCTCAATACAAGGTCCTGAACCTTTTCATCGCGGGTGTCGGTACGGTCGGTGGTAACCTGCTGGAACAGATCCGCATCCAGCAACCGAAGCTGATGCAACAGAACGGACTGAAGCTGAATGTGGTCGGCATCGCCAATAGTAAGCATGCCATCTTCTGCCGTGAAGGGCTGAAACTGGAAACCTGCATCGACGAACTGAAAAAGAACGGACAGGAAAGTTCGCCCGAACATCTGAAAGAAGAGATACTAAAGATGAATATCTTTAACTCGGTATTCGTGGACTGCACGGCCAATCAGGCAGTATCCGACCTTTACGAGGAATTGCTGAACAACAACGTGTCTGTGGTCACGGCAAACAAAATCGCCGCATCCTCTTCATACGAAAACTATATCAAACTGAAAGAGGCAGCCCGCCACCACGGCATCAAGTTCCTCTTCGAAACGAACGTCGGGGCCGGACTGCCGATCATCAACACAATGAACGACCTGATCAACAGCGGCGACCATATCCTGAAACTGGAGGCTGTCCTTTCCGGCACGCTCAACTACATCTTCAATACGTTGAGCGCAGACATTCCTTTCAGCAAAGCGATCCTAATGGCGAAAGAAGAAGGATATTCCGAACCGGACCCCCGTATCGACCTGAGCGGAAAGGACGTGATACGCAAACTGGTAATCCTGGCACGCGAAGCCGGATACAAAGTGGAACAGGAAGACGTGAAACGCAACCTTTTCATTCCCGAAAGCTACTTCGAAGGCTCGCAGGACGATTTCTGGCGCGACATACGAGACCTGGATACCCAGTTCGAAGAAAAGCGCCAGCAATTGGAAGCGGAAGGCAAGCGTTTCCGTTTCGTCGCCAAGATGGAAAACGGAGCCTGCGAAGTCGGTTTGCAGGAGGTGGATACCAACCACCCGTTCTACGAGTTGGAGGGCAGCAACAACATCATCATGATCTCTACCGAGAGATACCACGAGTATCCGATGATTATCAAAGGCTATGGAGCCGGAGCCGACGTTACGGCGGCCGGAGTCTTCGCCGACATCATATCGATCGCGAACATCCGATAAATCATGAAAAGCATCATCATCTTGGGAGATGGCATGGCCGACGAGCCAATAGAGGCTTTGGGCGGCCAGACGCCGATGCAGTATGCGGACACTCCCTATATGGACAAACTGGCCGGACTGGGCGTCACCGGGCGGATGAAGACCGTTGCCGACGGTTTCCATCCGGGAAGCGAAGTGGCGAACATGGCCGTACTGGGCTACGACCTCCCGACCGTCTACGAAGGACGGGGGGTGCTGGAAGCCGCCAGTATCGGGTATGACCTGAAACCGGGCGAAATGGCCATGCGCTGCAACCTTGTTTGCGTGGAGGGCGATATCCTGAAGAACCATTCATCCGGCCATATCACCACGGAGGAGGCAGACGAACTGATCCGCTTTCTGAATGAAAAATTGGGTTCCGACCGTATACAGTTCTATACCGGCGTGTCTTACCGCCATCTGTTAGTGGTGAAAGGAGGTGACAAACGCCTGGATTGCACTCCCCCACATGATGTACCTCTACATCCCTTCCGTCCCTTGATGATCAAACCGGAAGTTCCCGAAGCACAGGAGACGGCCGAGCTACTGGACGACTTGATCCTGAAATCGCAGGAGATATTGAAAAACCACCCCGTCAACCTCCGGCGCATCGCAGCAGGGAAAGACCCGGCAAACAGTATATGGCCCTGGTCGCCGGGATATCGTCCGGCCATGCGAACCATGCAGGAGATGTATGGCATCAAGCAGGGTTCCGTCATCTCGGCGGTCGACCTGATACGGGGCATAGGCGTTTATGCCGGCTTGAAGGTAATCGACGTGCAAGGAGCCACCGGGCTCTACGACACGAACTACGAAGGGAAGGCGCACGCCGCCCTCGATGCTTTGAAGACAAACGACTTTGTCTATCTTCACGTCGAAGCCAGCGATGAAGCCGGACACGAAGGGGATGTCGGGCTGAAAGTCCGAACCATCGAGAACTTGGACAAACGAGCCATCGGCATCATCTTCGAAGAGTTGCAGAAATGGGATGAACCGGTGGCAATCGCCGTCCTGCCCGATCATCCGACTCCTTGCGCCATCCGCACGCATACGGACGTTCCCGTCCCATTCCTGATCTACAGGCCGGGACAGGAGCCTGACAGCGTGAAGCGTTTCGACGAGTTCTCCGTGCTGGAAGGGAAATACGGCATATTAGAGAAAGACGAATTTATAAAAAAATTAGTATGAAATATTACAGCACGAACAAACAAGCTCCGCTCGCCTCGCTGGAAGAAGCCGTCATCAAAGGTCTTGCCGGTGACAAAGGTTTATATATGCCGGAATACATCCGGCCATTGGACAAGGAGTTAATTTCCAGGCTCAAAGACAAATCATTCCATGAAATCGCCTGTATGGTCGCACAAGCCTTTTTCGGGGAAGATATAGAACCGGAAATGCTCGACGCAATCGTCCGGGACACGTTGTCATTCGATACACCGGTCGTCCCCGTACGCGACAACATCTACAGCCTTGAACTTTTCCACGGCCCGACATTGGCTTTTAAGGATGTCGGGGGACGTTTCATGGCACGCCTGTCAGGCTATTTCATCAAGAAAAAGGGTTTGAAGCAGGTGAACGTATTGGTAGCCACTTCCGGAGATACAGGAAGTGCCGTCGCTAACGGCTTTCTCGGCGTACCGGGCATTCGCGTGTACGTACTCTATCCGAAAGGGAAGGTAAGCCCGATCCAAGAATGCCAGTTCACCACGCTTGGGCAAAACATCACGGCACTGGAAGTAGACGGTACGTTCGACGACTGCCAGGCATTGGTCAAGTCCGCCTTCATGGACAAAGAGTTGAACCGCCATATAACGCTGACATCCGCCAACTCCATCAACGTGGCACGTTTCCTGCCGCAATCTTTCTACTACTTCAACGCGTATGCACAATTGGATAAAGCGGGCAAAGCGGACGAACTGGTCGTATCCGTCCCCAGCGGCAACTTCGGCAATATCACGGCGGGATTGTTCGCCCACCGAATGGGACTGCCGATCAAACGTTTCGTGGCTGCCAACAACCGCAATGACGTTTTTCTGGAATACCTGCGCACAGGTGTTTACACTCCGCGTCCTTCCGTCGCGACGATCGCCAATGCAATGGATGTCGGCGATCCGAGCAATTTCGCCCGCATCTTGGACTTGTATGGCAAGAATGGCGATCAGCATGCGGAAATCAGCCAACTGATCAGTGCTTGCCGTTTCACGGACGAAGAGATCGAGGCCACCATGAAACAGGTCTATAACGAAACGGGCTACGTGTTAGACCCGCACGGCGCTTGCGGCTACCAGGCTTTAATCGAGAACAAACTGGCCCCGGAAGAAACCGGCCTGTTCCTCGAAACCGCCCACCCGGCCAAGTTCAAAGAAACCGTAGACAAGATATTGGATACCGACATCGGAATCCCCGCCAAGCTGAAAGCTTTCATGCAAGGGGAAAAGCAGAGTATCGGGATGAAAAAAGACTTCGGAACATTCAAAAGCTACCTGTTAGCACAATAAACAACCTGCACGAAGACATGAAGGCAGGATGTCCATGTCTTCGTGCTACTTTTTGCAATCATCTGTTCGATTTCCACCAATGGCCGACCGGTCTTTATTCGATTTCAAAATACTCCTTATAGCGCTCATACAGATGTCCTGCCTGCAGATAGGCTGACTGGGGACTCATGAAATGGGAGAACTCGAAGGTAATCGCCTTATCGTACTTCTGCCGGGCGGCCGCCTCGAGTTTCATGCGCAGTTTATCGAACTTGATCGGAAGGAACTTGATCGGCATGTCACGGTCGAATGATTCGGCATTCGTCCAGCACTCGATACCGTACTTATCCGCCATCTTCTTATTGACACTGAAAAAAGCGTCCAGTTCATCATAATCAATATGGCCGTCCTGAAAAGCGCAGGCATCCACATTTCCTTTGATCCCGTCAAATATTTCAGACCATTCCCTTTCATGCTGTTCCACAGAGACGGCTTCGGCCTTTGTCAGGTCGCCTCCGGCGGCAGCGACCGCTTTCTTCCCGTCGATCCACGGAGAGATAAGAGTCGGCAGGCCGCCTGAAACCTCCTTGCACTGCTTGCCCAAACTACTGAACGCCGTGATCGCCCCCTTGGTCGCGCGACTGATCTCCTGACAAAGATACCACCCCTGGAAACTTTTATGATGCCCGTATTTCTTCCAGACTTCCTCGATTACATATTTATTGGATTCGATTTCCCAGGTCAGGTCGCCCGTGTCCCAATATTTACCGGAATCGTATAATCCGAAAAAGAATTTCATCCCGTATTTGTCCGACAGACGCAGGTACATGTCAATCAGATCGACCGAAGGCATATAGCAACCGAATGTCTTCATCAGGTATTCCGAAGGGTAGGTGATGAACTTGCGATAACCGCTCCGGATCACGATCACCGTATCGATCCCGATCGCTTTCATATAAGCAAAATCCCGGTCCCATTCCTTTTCACCCCAATTCTGATGCGGGATATCATGGGATATCTCATCCAAAAAAGTCCCGGATATTTTCAGTCCTTGCGCCTTCGGGATAATTAGTTTACTCCGGATATTCTCGTCCGTACCGGCTTCCGAACAGCTTGCCGAAGCTTTTTCCGTACACGAAGCAAATGCTCCGGTAGCCAGAACAGCCCCGGTTGCTGAAACTTGCTTGATAAAATCCCTCCTGTTATGATTCTTCATGGTAATCAAATATACATTTTAATCAAACGTCACAAATATATATAAAGCATTTTTTCAACATACATGACGGGCGAGACATCATTCTACGGCCCATTCTTTCATCTCGTACATGTCCAAATATTCCTCCCATTCGGTATCCACCTCCGTATATATAGATAGCGGCAACATTTCAAACGGAGCCAAAGCTTCGTTCAAACGTTCACCAAAGACACGGACGGTACGGGTATAATAGACCCAGATCCTCTCTCCGCCTCCGGTGTAGACGCCGGTCAGGATCGAGAGTTTGTCCTTTTCCATCGCCTTACGCAAGGCTTCCTGCACCTCCTCCATCTTTTCGGCAAGCGTTTCGGCAGGCATCCCATTGTCGTCACTTTCATATTTCCAGGTGATTTCCACCCGCTCCTTGAACTTGCCAGACCGGACAAATTCAGTTAATTCATCACGACCGGAAACGGTGATCAGTTGTCCGGATTCATTCTCAGAAAGAGCTGTAAACCATTCGTTGCTTAATCTCATAATCAATATCAATTATTCCACAAAAATAGGGATTATTTTCCTACCGATACACTATTTTTGCGGCAAGAATACAAGATAAAAGAGATATGATCAGACGAGTGAAGCCCCAGGATGCGAAGGCAATCACGGATATTTACAACGAATATGTACTGCACAGCGTGGCGACTTTCGACACGGAGCCGGTACGAGAAGAGGAGATGCGTGCCCGGATTACCGAAATATCTTCCCGCTTTCCTTATTTCGTCTACGAGGAGGACAAGGAAATCGCCGGATATTGCTATGCCCATACGTGGAAAGAGCGTTCCGCTTACTGCTATACGCTGGAAACGACTGTTTACCTGTCTTCCGGATATACCAGAAAAGGAATCGGAACGCTCCTGATGCAAAAACTGATCGAAGCATGTCGCGAAAAGGGTTACCGGGCCTTGATCGCATGTATCACGGAAGGAAACGAAGCCAGCAACATCTTGCATGAAAGGCTTGGGTTCAAGCAAGTTTCCCGTTTCAAAAAGGTCGGCTTAAAATTCGACCGCTGGCTGGATGTCATTGACTATGAACTCCTGCTGGCCCCTGACCCAATAACAAAAG
The DNA here is from genome assembly GCA_910577325.1 of uncultured Parabacteroides sp. Lineage (GTDB taxonomy): Bacteria > Bacteroidota > Bacteroidia > Bacteroidales > Tannerellaceae > Parabacteroides. The sequence continues at coordinate 2,284 of CAJTMR010000032.1, read as the reverse complement.
CCCTCCAACCGTAAAAGCAAAACCTTACTTTTCCATATCTCACTTTTTATACCTAACTTTGCAGCTAATATTTTGGAATCAATAAGAAAAAACATATAGAATTTAAGGAAATGGCAAAAGAGCTGAAAGAACTGACTCCGAGAAGTGTGAACTACTCGCAGTGGTACCAGGATCTGGTAATCAAAGCGGATCTGGCAGAAAATTCTGCAGTACGCGGCTGTATGGTGATCAAGCCTTACGGATATGCAATTTGGGAAAAGATGCAACGTATCCTCGACGATATGTTCAAGGAAACAGGCCACGTAAATGCTTACTTCCCCTTGCTGATCCCGAAATCATTCCTGAGCAAGGAAGCCGAACATGTGGAAGGCTTCGCCAAAGAATGTGCCGTCGTAACACATTACCGTCTGAAAACAAACCACGACGGCAGCGGTGTCGTAGTCGACCCGGCCGCCAAGCTGGAAGAAGAACTGATTATCCGTCCGACATCCGAGACAATTATCTGGAACACCTATCGTAACTGGATACAGTCTTACCGCGACCTGCCTATTCTTTGCAACCAATGGGCAAACGTGATGCGTTGGGAAATGCGTACCCGCCTCTTCCTCCGTACCGCAGAATTCCTGTGGCAGGAAGGACATACCGCCCACGCGACACGCGAAGAAGCCGAAATCGAAGCAAAGAAAATGCAGGGAGTCTATGCCGACTTTGCCGAAAACTATATGGCGATGCCGGTCATCAAAGGAGTCAAGTCGGCAAGCGAACGTTTCGCAGGTGCATTGGACACCTATACGATCGAAGCGATGATGCAGGACGGAAAAGCGCTGCAAGCCGGAACTTCCCACTTCTTGGGACAGAACTTCGGCAAGGCATTCGACGTTACCTTTATCGACAAGAACGGAAAGAGCGACTACGCCTGGGCAACTTCATGGGGGGTTTCAACCCGTCTGATCGGCGCCCTGATCATGTCCCATTCCGATGACAACGGCTTGGTTCTGCCTCCTCACCTCGCTCCTATCCAGGTGGTAATCATCCCGATCTACCGCAGCGAAGAACAGTTGGCACAGATCAGCGAAAAGGTAAACGGCATCGTTGCCAAGCTGAAAGCGTTGGGCATATCCGTCAAATTCGACGATGCCGACAACAAGAAGCCGGGATGGAAGTTCGCCGAATACGAACTGAAAGGCGTTCCCGTACGTCTGGCTATGGGCGGACGCGATTTGGAAAACAACACAATCGAAGTGATGCGCCGCGATACGCTGGAAAAAGAAACCGTGACTTGCGACAACATCGAAACATACGTCCAGAACCTGCTGGAAGAAATCCAGAAGAACATCTTCCGGAAAGCAGTCGACCACCGCACGGAAAAGACTATTACTGTCGACACCTACGAAGAGTTCAAGGAAAAGATCGAAGAGGGCTACTTCATCATGGCTCACTGGGACGGAACTCCCGAAACGGAAGAACAGGTGAAGAACGAAACGAAAGCCACCATCCGCTGCATTCCGCTGGAGGGCGACAAGACTCCGGGCAAGTGCATGGTGACCGGCAAACCTTCCGCACAGCGCGTATTGTTCGCACGAGCTTACTAAACCGTCCCTGAGACTGAAGCAATAAAGTTCCATAAGGGGAAGGGAATGACTTGGAATTCATTCTCAAGCGATATCATGCAAAATCTTACTCAAGTTTACGAACCTAACGTAAACTTGAGTAAGTTTGTTTCAAGCAAAAGATTGGAATAAAGAATATAAAAAACAATCATACGCATTATGAAAACAAGAAATCTTTCTGGAAAACTTTTATTATCCCTTTGTATATTCAGCTTTATAAGTTGTAGTGATGATGAAAATAAATAAAGAAAGAAAGAAGAATCCCACTATTTCATCTACAGTGCAGACAAACGGATTGCCGTAAACGATGCAGAAATTGTATTATGACTTCACAGCATATTATAAAAGCAAATATCCGGAAGCCAGAGTTGAAACAGTTGTGGTTTCTTTTAGAATAGAGTTTTGAAATCAATACTCAAAGAAAACAAACGGCACAATACAAACACAAAAAACCAAATACCAAAATCTTACATTTGCTATTCCATCTCATTTTTTCTTTTCTTCCACAACTGATAGCTATTGAATATGTTCTGCCACATATTATACATATAACACTATATAAACCTGATTATCAAATTAAAAGCCCACCTATCACTAATATAGGGTAACAAAATAGTAACAAAAAAACGAAGAAATCGCTTTGTGGTGGGCTTCATGTGCAAAGGTAACAAAAG
>CAJTMR010000031.1 GCA_910577325.1 uncultured Parabacteroides sp. | reverse complement strand
ATAAAATAACAACATTTTTGAACGAGCTGCGAAATCCTAAATGAAAGAGCCGTGTTCTAAACGATAGATATTCTCTCAAATATTAGGCTAATCAAAATATTATCCATACATTGTAGCACCGATCCTCAAAGTAATCACCCAATAAACAAAAAGCAGCGTATGAAAACAAGTCACCCCATTACAGCAATAATCGCAATCATGATTTTGGCGATTATCGGAAGTTGTTCATCCAATGATATCCCGGTTGAACCGGAAGGACCTCCTGCACCACATCTTAGCCGGGAAGACAGCTTGGTTCTTGTTACCCTATACAAAGAAGGAGGAGGGGAATTTTGGGATAACAAATGGGATCTAAACGACAAGGTGGAGAATTGGAAGGGTATCAGTTGCTATCTTGTCGATACTCCAAAAAACGAATATCGGGTCAATGCACTTCACCTCCTTTGTAATACGAACGGTCCACGAGGAATACTATCCGAAGATATCGAGAAACTAAGCTATTTGGAAGTGCTTCTGATGGACGGAGAAGGATTTGCCGGAACTCTTCCGGCTTCACTTTCCAATTTGAAGGACTTGAAAGAAGTCAGCATCATTGGAACATCTATTAGCGGGCAAATTCCGAAAGGAATCCTTTCTTTGCCGGAACTACGACGACTTACCCTTGCTTGGTGTGAGCTTTCAGGAGAGTTACCGAAAGATATAATAGACACAGCCCCGAGTCTTGAATATATAAATTTCAGCGAAAATCATTTAACAGGAGAAATACCGAAATTCCTGAATTCTAATGTAATAATATTAGATTTATGGTATAATGATTTTACCCAATATCCTTTTGAATATATTACACAACGGAAAGAACATGGCATTAAAACTGTTATTGATATGAAATTTAATAAGATAACAGGAGCTATACCGGACTCAATCCTAAACAATCCTGAATGGCTTAAAGATTTAGAAATCTATGGATATCCTCAAAAGGAAGGATATGGATATTCCAATGCGCCTTGGCCCTATTAATAACAATTAAAATAATCATCACATGAAAACAAGTCACTCCATTACAGCAATAATCGCAATCATGATTTTGGCGATTATCGGAAGTTGTTCATCCAATGATATCCCGGTTGAACCGGAAGGACCTCCTGCACCACATCTTAGCCGGGAAGACAGCTTGGTTCTTGTTACCCTATACAAAGAAGGAGGAGGGGAATTTTGGGATAACAAATGGGATCTAAACGACAAGGTGGAGAATTGGAAGGGTATCAGTTGCTATCTTGTCGATACTCCAAAAAACGAATATCGGGTCAATGCACTTCACCTCCTTTGTAATACGAACGGTCCACGAGGAATACTATCCGAAGATATCGAGAAACTAAGCTATTTGGAAGTGCTTCTGATGGACGGAGAAGGATTTGCCGGAACTCTTCCGGCTTCACTTTCCAATTTGAAGGACTTGAAAGAAGTCAGCATCATTGGAACATCTATTAGCGGGCAAATTCCGAAAGGAATCCTTTCTTTGCCGGAACTACGACGACTTACCCTTGCTTGGTGTGAGCTTTCAGGAGAGTTACCGAAAGATATAATAGACACAGCCCCGAGTCTTGAATATATAAACTTCAATGGAAATCATTTAACAGGGGAAATACCAAAATTCCTTAAACAAAGTATAGTCGTATTATATTTAGATTATAATGATTACACCCAATATCCTTTTGAGTATATTACACAACGTGAAAAATCGGGATTCAAAGGTGATTTGTATATGAAAAACAACAAAATAAAAGGAACTATACCTGATTCTATTTTAAACAATCCTGAATGGCTTAAAGATTTATGGTTGTATACACTCCCTCAAAAAGAAGGATATGGATATTCCAATGCGCCTTGGCCACCTATTAATAACAATTTAAAATAATCATCACATGAAAACAACTACTTTTACATCAGCGGTAGCAAGTTTATACTTGCTTGCATTGGTATCGTCTTGTAGTGACGATCAAATGTCGGTTTCCAATGCCGATATGGAAATAAAAACGGAACAAATGGCTGTTGAAGAAACCGGTATCATTTATCCGCATTCTATGGAATTTAAAAATTCATTGACCAAAAGCGGGGAAGATGGATTTGAAACCAATTGGGAGAATTTGCAAGAGATAACACTCACGAATATAGGACCAGTCAATTTGCCTTGGAATGAAACAGGGGGAGCAAGTATTCCTTTTGATATCAGAAAGGATATCAAAAAGGAAGATGGATGGAAAATGTTATTACATACGTTGACAGATAAAAGCGTAAATGTCGATAAATACATTGTGTTTTATAATCAGCGTACCGGGATAATGAAAGTCTTTTATTATTCCGACAATAAAAATCCCAACAATTCAGCCAAATGGACACTCAAATTTGTAGGGAACCAAACATGGTTAAATTGGGGAGTCGATGTCGCTATCCCAACCAATTTAGGAATGCTTCAGTCGTGGACTTCCACCAATGCCGTACAAGATGCGGCAAAGGGGATTGTCTACGGTTGGAACTGTTTTCAAATAGCATTGGCATATAACCCCAATAATGTTTCCGGACAGTACATGGAAATCTTATGCGGATCGGACAATACTTCAATTGCCCATTTTTTCGCATCTACATACGCCTATTCAAACGGGACTATTATGACTTATGGTTCCACCAATAAATCCTCAACACCTATAAATAAAAATGTCGGGACAATCATCGGGCAAGACGCGGAAAACTATATTGCGAATAATGTCGTAAGCAGCAGTACCCGTGTAATAAGTCCGGATTTAATCAAAAAAGCGGCTAAAACACTTCACTTGGTACTCCGTTTACGGAAGACAAAGTCGGCAAAATCGGTTCTTGGAATCTACGGAACCAGCCAACCGTATATTTAAATCCTTTGGCAGACTACGACCCCTCCCAACCGGTGACCGATCTCAAGGAACGGACTTATCATCTTCGGGGAATAACCAAGTGTGATTATGATTTGGTAATCAATCCGGATTTACAATCCCATATAAAAAGGCAATGGGTAGAAATAGATTTCGTCAAATATTGGCAGAGTCCTTCAAGTGCTTCCCAAGAATCGTTTATCCCGGAAAGGCCAAGCTGTTATACTAATTTCGGAAGTTTAGGAAGCAGCGCTTCTGGATTTCAAACATCTATTTACGAATCAAACATACTTTCCGGAAGCTACAATGAAGGAAAAGCGATCATAGATTTTGATTGGACAAAACAAAGGTTCACTTTACAGAGTTCATACCAAGCCCAGGTAGGATATGATGCGAACGTGGTTTTTATTCCCAATGCCACCGTATATGGAACCGCAAAAGTTTGTTATGAAAACCTATTCATGCGCCTGAGCCTTTACACCGTTACCGAATTTGAGGGGAAAGAGGAAACAACAATCTCTACCCGGACATTCCTGCCTAAATACGAATGGGACCCGGATATGTATAACAAATACAAAAACCTATATCCCAGAATGTCATCACTAAACAACCTCGAACCGGGCAACGGAAATTCCCGTATCAGACCGGCTGCCTTATACATAGATGAACAACACCCGGAAGGTGTTCCTATGGAAAATTACAAATAAAAAACGAAATCTTCACTAAGTGAAGGAAGTGGAGGAGTGAGAAAAGAGCTGGAAAACAGCCGAAACTCACTCCTCCTGTTTTCCTTTCATACTTTTAACATGATACCACAAAAACAACCAAGCCGTTACCGCAGCGACGAAATCAGAAAAGGGAGCGGCATACCAGACACCGTCCAGCCCCCAAAAACGCGAGAACAGCAACATCGCCGGTATCAGGAACAACATTTGACGGCTTAGGCTCAAGAACATCGCCTTCCAGGCAATCCCGATACTCTGGAAAAACTGGCTGATCGCAATCTGCGAACCGACGACCACAAACACCAGCAAACAGATCCGCAAACCATTTGCCGTCACCTCCAACAGAGCCGGATCGTTCGTAAAGGCACGCGCGATCAGTTCCGGAAACGCCACGCTGCAAAAGCAACCGATCCCCATGATGACGGTCGAGATGATGATAACCAGCCGCAACGTCTCCTGGACACGCCCGTATTGCTTCGCCCCGAAGTTGAAACCGACAATCGGCTGCATTCCTTGGGCGATCCCGATAATCAGCATCACCTGAAGCATCCCGACGCTGGTGATAATGCCGTTTGCCCCCAAAGCCAAGTCACCTCCGTACTGCTTGAGCGCATAATTCTGGATCACGACCACCACGCTCCCCGCCAACTGCATTGCAAAAGGCGAAACACCGATCGTCAGGATATTCCATACCACATGCTTCTCCAGTTTGAAGATGCCCTTATGGAAACGGAGAATACTGTCTTTCCTGACAAAATGAGTCATGACGAAAAGAGTACACAGCAACATCGAGACGATCGTCGCAATGGCAGCCCCCTGAATCCCCATATCCAACCAGAAAATAAACACAGGGTCGAGTATCACATTCGTTACCGCCCCGATCAGCATGGTGTACATTGCCTTCTTCGGATAGCCCGAAGCACGCATGACCGCGTTGAAACCAAAGCTGAGCGAAGTGAGGATCGTCCCCGGAACGACAATATTCAGATAATCCTTGGCATACGGGATAGTCTGTTCGCTTCCTCCGAAAGCAAACAACAGGTCTTCCATCCAGATCATGCAAGGAAGGACCGTCACCAATGTTATGATGAATGTCAAGGTAAAAGCATTCCCCAATACTTTCTCCGCCATGTCATTCGCCTTTCGTCCCAAATGAATGGAGACACGGGTCGCGGCTCCCGCCCCGACAAGCATTCCGAATGCCTGGAGGAACAACAGGATAGGGAACGTCAGCGTCAGTCCCGCCATCGCCAACGGGCCTACACCTTGACCGATGAAGATACGGTCGACAATATTATAAAGCGCATTCACCATCGTGCCGATCACGGCCGGTATCGCGTAATGTACCAATAGGCGACCTATCTTCTCATGCTCCAGCCGCCACGTTACTTCGTTTGCCATACTTTCGTCTTTTTCATGAACAAAATCCCGTTCCCCATAAAGGAAACTTTAATATATTATATTTCAGCACCTATCTAATACACCCACCAGAGCAGTCAGTTCAGCCACTGTCCGAAGCTCTTTACAAGAGCCATCGGGGAAAGCCGCAATCAGTTCATGCGGCCCCTTGCAGGTGACATTCAACTGCCCTTCCTTGACGGGCGAAGGGCGGTAGCCATTCCGGATCAGCGCGTTCCCGACCCAATAGGAGACCAAATAGTCGCCCTCCACCCCGATAGGCGACGTCGGGACTTCCGTGTTCAACTTTCCGGTAGCCGGATCGAATACGATTCCCTCCTTGCCGAAAAAGGATTCAAACGCCCCGCTCATAATCAGGTCCTCGGGAATCCCGCAAGCCATCGGGCGGTTTTTCTCCTGTAGCCAGAGGCAATCTCCCATCTGGATCGCCAAGTCGAGGTCGTGGGTGGAAAGCAGAATCGCCTTCCCTTGCTCGACGGCCAAGCGGTGCAGCAAGACCATGGTCTCGATCCGGCTGGTCACATCCAAGAAGGCGGTCGGTTCGTCCAACAGGATAATCGGGCATTGCTGGGCAAGCGCTTTGGCAATCATGGCCTTCTGCCGTTCGCCGTCGCTCAGTTCCGAAACATAATTACCGGCTTTATGCGCGATACCGACCGCTTCGAGCGATTGCTCGATGACCACCCGGTCCTGTTTCCTCAACTGCCCGAAAAAGCCGGTATAAGGATGTCGTCCCAACGAGACCAGTTCGTAGACGGTAATTCCCCCCGCGTTTGTCTTTTCCGTCAGCACGACACCGACCGTCAGGGAAAAACTTGCCTGCGAATAGCCGGAGAGCGGCTTCCCCATCAAACGGATCTCGCCGCCGAGCGGAGGCTGGAAACCGCAAAGCGTACGGAGCAACGTCGACTTGCCGGCCCCGTTCAGCCCCAACAAACAGGTCACCTCGCCCGAAACAAGTTGCAGGTTCAAATCGTCATGGACCACCTTCCGCTTACCGCCTTTCAGCAGGTAACCGATACCGAGTCCTTTTGTTTCTATGGCTGCTATCTTTGTCATACCCGATCAGTCAAAATATTGGATGTTCTTCCGGTTCACGATCACATAAATAATCACAGGCGCACCCAGTATCGGGGTCACGGCATTCAACGGCAAGATGTTATGCGTGCCCGGCAAGACCATCAGCAGATTACAGAGCAATGCGACACAAGCGCCGGCAAGCAACGTGACAGGAACCAACATCTTATGATTGGACGAGCCCAACATCAAACGCGCGATATGCGGAACCGCCAGTCCGATAAAGGAGACCGGACCGCAAAAGGCAGTCGTGGTCGCCGTCAGCATCCCCGTACACAGCAGGATCAGCATACGCGCCCGCTTGATCTTGATCCCCAGATTGGCGGCATACATTTCTCCCAAGAGCAAAGCATTCAGGGGCTTGATCAAAAGAATCGACAACAGCAATCCGATACATGTAAAGCCGGTAAAACAGGGCAACTGCTGCAAGGAGACCCCGGAAAAGTTTCCCAATCCCCACATCACAAAGGCATGCACCTTGTCGGTCGAGGCATAATAGTTCAAGACCGAAATCAAAGAGGAGGCGAGATACCCGATCATAATGCCGATAATCAGCAACATGACGTTGTTCTTCACCTTCGCCGAGAAATAAATGATCAATCCCAAAATACAAGCCGCGCCACTAAACGCAGCCATGATAACCGCCAGATAGCTGCTGATCGGCAAATCGGTCACCATAGTCAGCGAACCGCCGAAATAGAGCATAACCGCGGCGACTCCTAAATTGGCCCCGTCACTGATTCCCAATATGGAAGGACCGGCAAGCGGGTTCCTGAACAACGTCTGTAGCAACAATCCGCTAACAGACAGTGAAGCGCCTGCCAACAAAGCCGTCACTGCCTGAGGGAAACGGCTCTGCAACACGATGTTCTGCCATGCAAGCCGCTCCGTCCCTTCTCCCAACAATATATTCACCACACTTTCAAACGGTATCGAAACAGCACCATAGACCAGCCCGCCGGCAAACAAAAGCAACAGGAGGACTGACAAAAGCGGATAAAAAATAAAGGCTTGCTTATTCATACCTGCAAAGATAATGCTTTTTAGCTTTCGGAACGGGCGAAAAAAGGGGTTCCGATATCAAAAAAAGGGGAGATGCCCGATAAGCTTCTCCCCTCATACATGTGGCGTATGAAAATATATTTGATCTTGAGAATTAAAAAGGTTTGATAAAATTATTACTTTACTACTCTCTATTATTTTATTTATTTGTCTTTAACGCTACCGGTTTGAATAAAAAGGCAAACAGGAGCAATATTACAAATGAAAACAAGGTCGAGATGGCAAAGACAACAGGCCAGTCGCATTTATCTCCGTCACGGAACAAGCCGATCAGCCATCCGTTCCAAAGCGTCCCGATCAGGAAACCGATGCCCCACACCAGAAAGAAGAGCAGGCCTTGTGCTTGCGCTTTCATTTCTTTTGGCGCCACGCTGTCTGTATAAACCTGGCCACCTACAAAGAAAAGGCCAAAAATCAGACCGTGGACGACGATCCCGATATAATAAAACCACTGTACTCCCGTTTCCGCACCGATATAGAACGACGCATACCGGACCACAAGAGCGATCACACCAAAGATCAGGGTATTCTTAATTCCGGATTTTACCAGTATCGAAGTGGTAATGACCAAGAAAAACATTTCGGCCAATTGCCCAAGGTTCAGTGTCACCGTTATATTCTGCACATGCTCGTCAGCAAGAATCATAGAACCATATACATGATACAGGTTGAACGGGATGATAGCCAGGAATGTCAGGATCATGAAAACCCGGTAGTTCTTGTCCCTCATCAGGGAGAAAGCACTGAACCCGGTTATATCCATCACCGAGATACCGGCACTCTTATCAACCGTAGGCGGGGTGTGCGGCAACCGCAGGTTCAGAAGCGCAGCCACGAAACAGACGGCAGCTCCGCAATACATCGGCAGGTTCGTATCATCGAATGCGGGCAAATGCATCGCATGAAGGGCAATCACGCTAAAAATACCAGAAGCGACCCATCCTACCGAACCGAACATACGGATACGCGGAAACTGTTCCGACGGCGTATGGCTCATGGCAATCGTACTGGTCAAGCTCTGTGTCGGCATGTGGCAAAGCATCGCCAGCACGACACATGTCATAAGCGGGGCAAATGAAATCTGATGGGCTGCCAAGAGCAAAAAGGCTCCTGTCAAAATATTCAATACAGCCAAAATCTTCTCGGCGGCAAAATAGCGGTCGGCGATCGCACCGATAAAAGAAGATGCCATCGCACCGATAGCCATCGCACTCAATACCAATGAAACCTGATACACTTCCAATTTAAGCGTATGGGAAAGATAAGCGGCCAAAGGAACCCACCAGACTGCACTTAGCATATACTGTATAAACATCATGGTACAGAGTTGAACTTTCGTTCCGATTCCTTGTTTTGTAGTAAGCATGTTCATATTAATCATTAGACTAAAAGGTTTTTTATGACCTGTGTTTGACATGTCGCAAATGTATCGATTCCCTTGTGCCGGTTTGTTTGACCTTGTTGCAATCTTTTCCGTATTCATCTCATTATCTGCCTTTATCCCCCTTATTGAGATGATTTATGAAATCCGTGATACGATAAAAGAAAATCCATAATACATTTTTCAGTATCTTTCGCCCATAATAGCAAAGTCATATATGAAACATCTGAAGTTAATCTTATCCGTCCTATCCATATTTTGTCTCACCCGGATACATGCAGACGACAGCAACTATCTTTTCCGCCATTACCAAGTCGAAAACGGGCTCAGCGACAATATGGCCACCTGCTGCGTACAGGACAGGAAAGGATACATCTGGATCGGGACGCGCGACGGCTTGAACCGCTTCGACGGATATACCTTCAAAGTATTCCGTAACGACCCCGACGAAACCGAGACATTGGGAAGCAACTGGATCACATGCCTGGGTTGCGACATGAACGGCGATTTGTGGGTCGGAACACTTTCGGGATTATACCAATATGACGATGAGAAAGAATCGTTCCGGCATATTCCTTTCACGGCAGACAAAGGGATCGGCATTTTCCAGTTCGACAGCGACAATAAGTTATGGATACTGATGGACGGCAACCTGATCCGGTTCAATACGGAGGACAAGCAGTTCCGTATCTTCGCGCCGGAGAACAACCAAAGCTATACCTCGTTTTGTATTACCCGCGAAAACCATATATGGATCGGAAGTTCAAACGGACAGATTTCATTGCTGAACCCCGAAGACGGGACAACGGAATCGTATAATGTATTCGCCCATTCCTCTCCCGGTATCCCGCGAAAGATATCCATGTTGTATCCGTCTCCTACTACCGACCGCATTTACATCGCTTTCGAGCATGACGACGTTAAGATCTTCGATCCGGCGACACTTGATTACCAGGATTTGAACATTCAAAAGATCAAGCAACTGACCATCCTGATCAATAGTTTCATGGAAAAGGATGAGAGCGAGTTGTGGATCGGGACAGACTCCGGTTTGTTTATCTATAAGATCGAAACAGGCGAATATACCCGCATCCGGCAGGACCCGTTGGACCCGTACGCGCTATCGAGCCATTTCATTTCGGCTTTCTGCCGGGACCGGGAAAACGGTATCTGGATTTGTTTCCACCAAAACGGCCTTAATTATTACTCGCCTTTCCGGCCTTTCCATGTGCATTATCCCTGGGACGGACAGCATTCGATGAAAGGAGAAGTGATCCGCGATATTTGTACCGATGCTTACGGCAATATATGGGTCGGGACGGAAGACGCAGGTATCAACTGCCTGGAAAAGAAAACCGGGACATTCACCAACTACCAACCGGTTCCGGGGGGAAACGGATTGTCGCACACCAACATCCGGGGGCTGGCTGCATCGGGCGACCGGCTTTGGATCGGACACGTTATCCACGGTATCGACCTGATGGATATTAAAACAAGAAAGGTAATCAGGCATTACAACCTGCTGAAAGATTCCGTGACGGTAAAGAACAGCACCGTGCGCTGCATAAAAGTCTTACAGGAAGGGCAAGTCTATGTCGGAACCGATGACGGGGTATATAAATATGACTTCCTGAATGACCGCTTCCTCTACGCCCCACAGTTTCCTCCTTTTGCAGTCAACTGTATCTACGAAGACCGATTAGGTAGAATCTGGACCGGCATGTTCAACCGCAGTTTCTATTACAATCCGATCAGCAATACCGGCATGTATCTGCCATACGACAAGTTGAACACCCAACGCCACAATTTCGTCAACGACGCCTGCGAGGACAAAGACGGCAATATGTGGTTTGCCACCGTAGAAGGGGTTATCAAATATGACTTCCAGACCGGCGAATCCCTGCACTACACGGTAAAGAACGGTATGCCGAGCAATGTCGCCTTCCGCATCCTGCCTGATGAAAACGAAAACTTATGGATCAGTACCGCCAACGGACTCGCCTGCCTGGAAACCGGAACGGGCAAGATCACGACCTATACGGAGTCCCACGGACTGATCACCCGCCAGTTCAACGATAACTCCGCTTTCAAAGATGAGGAAGGAACTTTCTATTTCGGTTCAGTCAAGGGTTTTATCCATTTCAAACCGACCGAAGTAGTCCCGGCTACCGAAAAGATGGCCGTCCACTTAGGAAGTCTCGAAATCCAGAATGAGGCAGGAGAGACCCATATCGTCAACTGCTCCGCCGAATCGGAGACAAAGAAGATCACACTGACCTACAAACAGTCCACATTCAGTATCAACTTCTCCGCGCTCAATTTTATCGCCCCCGGCTCCGTCCGGTATGCCTACCGGATGGGGAATATGGACAAGGAATGGATTCCGATCGGCGAACGCAACACGGTCTATTTCGCCGAACTACATCCGGGTGATTACACTTTCGAGGTACGCGCAGCCAACCTGTCGAACAACTGGAGCGACACTCCGACACGACTGGACATCACCGTTTTGCCGCCCTGGTGGGCATCCGACATGGCGTATGTCTCTTATATTGCCGGCATCATCGGCATCATCGCCGGTTCTTTCTGGTCCTGGCGCCGGAAGACCAAACGAACGATGGCCTACAACATGCAGTTGTTCGAAGACCAGAAAGAAAAGGAGCTTTATCAGGCCAAGATCGATTTCTTCATCAACATCGCCCATGAGATCCGTACGCCACTCACCCTGATCAAGAACCCGCTCGAACGCCTGCTGAAATCCGACAAGATCGGGGAAAAAGAGAACAAGTCGCTTACGCTGATGGATAAAAACGTATCGCGCCTGCTGTCATTGGTCAACCAGTTGCTGGACTTCCGCAAAACAGAGATCGAAGGATATCGCCTCAGTTTCGTCCGGACAGAGATCGTCTCGCTCCTGAACGAGACAGCCAAGCGGTTCCAGGAATCGGCAACGGCACACAACCTATTGCTGAACCTCGATTTGTCTCTGCCGGAATTGTACGTATTCGTGGACAAAGAGGCGATCACGAAGATATTCAGCAACCTGTTTACAAACGCAATCAAATATGCGTCCGGCAGTATCATCGTACGCCTGCAACTTGCTCCCGATTATGAAACATTCACGATCGACTTTATCAACGACGGCACTCCTATCCCCACGGAATTAAGGGAAAAGATATTCGAACCCTTCTACCGGATGGACGGGGATGCTGGCAGCAAACCGGGTACAGGCCTCGGGCTGCCCTTGGCACGTTCGCTGGCGGAAATGCACCACGGCGGCTTGCAAGTGGAAACTTTCACCGACAGCCCGTCCATGACGATGTTCCGCCTGACCCTGCCCGTCAAACTGCCCGAATCCATCAAGCAACCGGAAGAGGAAGCAACGGCACAGGTCGTACCTCAGAAAACGGAGTTCATCCGCGACGAATCGCGCCCGACGATCCTGATTGTCGAAGACAACAAGGAAATGGCCGTTTTCATCGCCGACGAAGTCAACCAGTTATATAATGTAGAGATAGCCGGAAACGGAGCCGAAGCAATCGCGCTCTTAAAGGAACGCAGTTTCCAACTGATTATCAGCGACGTGATGATGCCCGTCATGGACGGTTTCGCCCTTTTGAAAGAGGTGAAGACGGAGATCGAGTTCAGCCATATACCGGTCATCCTGCTGACGGCCAAAAACACCATGCAGTCGCGCCTCGAAGGTCTGGAATTAGGAGCCGACGCTTACCTGGACAAACCCTTCTCCACCAACCTGTTGATGGCACAGATTTCCAACCTGATCTCCAACCGCGACAACATACGCAAATTCTATTTCAACTCCCCGATCGCGAATATGAAATCGATGGCCTATACCAAAGCGGACGAAAGTTTCCTGGAAAAACTGAACGAGATCATCAACGAGCATATCGGCAACCCAGCCTTAGATGTAAACATGATCGCAGACCTGATGCACCTGAGCCGACCGACCTTGTACCGGAAGATACGTGCCATCTCCGACCTGACTCCTAACGAGTTGATCAAGATAAGCCGTCTGAAAAAGGCCGCCGAGCTGTTGATACAGGGGAACATGAAGATATACGAGATTTCGGAAGCCTGTGGTTTCAGCTCCCAGTCCTACTTCTGGTCCGCCTTCATCAAGCAGTTCGGCATGAGCCCGTCCAATTACGCAAAAGAGAATAAATAGGCCTGGCAATATTTCAATATTTATCTCGTTATAAAATAAATGTCAATAGTCAAAAAAGTTATGAATACAAGAAAGTTTTTTTTATTAATTACACTTGCACTTCTCTTTATTCCCCTCCATGCCCAATGGTTCATTGGCGGAAAACTCGGATTAAATGCATCTACAATGAATTTGCCGGGAGAAGGCAAAAATCCATCGTACAACAATATAGGTATAAATGGAGGTCTTGCAAGTGAATATCAATTCAATCAATACTTTAGCCTGTTATCCGAGTTGTTATACATGAAACAAGGCTTCAGTGACAAAATCATTGAATATGAAACACCAAGCGATTCTAAATCATTAAAATTTAATATGTATTTTCATTGCCTTGAAATTCCAATCTTAGTCAAATTCAAACATAAGACGGGGTTGAATCTTCAAGTCGGACCACAAATCGGATTGTTATTAAAACAGAATATGGAATTGGAAGGAGAAACTCAAATCCAATCAGAGGAAAAATGTCCTGTCAATTTAAGCATGGTCGTAGGGATCGGATATGATACTGCATATAATTTGTCTTTTGACTTGCGATATCAATTGGGATTGACAAGTATGTTCAAAGAAAGTAACGGATTCCAGTGCCGTTCTTTTTATTTCGGAGTCGGCTACAGATTCAGATTATAATCAAGTCATAATCTCACACAAATAAAAAGAAAAAAGCCGACCGCCCCTAAGTTTCAAGGCGGAACGGCTTACACTAAAGCTATTTGAATCAAATTTAGCTTATTCGTTTTCGGCCAAAAGGAAATTCTTCAACGGATTCGTGTACATTTCCAGGATTTTCGTGCGGAGAAATGCTTCATCTTTATTCGGCAATACGATCTTGTCCAACTGACCTTGCAGATAATCTTCAAACTGCTTTTTGTCTTTCAGTCCGTAATGCTCGCTGAAACGATGCGTACCTGTCAGCATATCGTATGCCACGTAGTTGCAAGGATAAAAACGGTAGTGCTTGTAAATCTGCTTGTCGATAATGGAAGCGATAGCGGCGATCAACTCGTTCTTCTCCATATTCGGGTCCAGTTTTGCCAACTGATCGTTAATCGGGGAAGTCAGGGTGAAATGAACACGCCCCTTGTTATTCAGAATACCGGTTTCCATGCTCAACAAATCGTCACGCTGGCTCTTCACGAAATCCGGATCATCGCGTTTCTGCTGGAATTCTTTTGCTTTCAGGAAATCACACGGATCGAACTCATACGAGATGGCAACCGGGAAAATATTCAGTTCCATCAGATTCGACAGGATATCCTTGTCGCCGCTCATATTCAGCATCTTCAGGATACTGCCCTGGGTACGGTCGTCCGAATCCTTGGCACGGCCTTCACGCTGCGCGATCCAGATAGACTCTTTCGTCTCCGTAATCGTATGGCGGATATAAGCAGAAAGAAGGTTGCTCACTTCCAGCATTTGGCGTACCGGGACATTACGCTTCACAATGAAGCTGTTGTTCAGACGGACCAGCGTTTCGATCCACGGACGGATCAGCAAGTTATTGCCGATAGCCACCTGGGTCATGCCATAGCCGACGTCATACAACATGACGTTCAAAAAAGAAGCATCCAGTACGATGTCGCGGTGATTAGATATAAAAGTACAAGGCTGTTTATCTTCCGGCAAACGGCTACGACCGGAAATCGTCAGCGAAAAAGTAGTTTTGTTTGCCACCATCATGACCGCTTCATACGCCAACTTCGCCTTGAAATCCTCCTTTGTCTTGAAGGAACGCATGGTTTCCGAAAACTCTTTCCAGTCCACGTCCGGTTTGATGTACCGGAAAGCCCGCTCGAAGTCCGGGTTGGCAATCAGCGATTCGATCGCGTCTTCCACCTCATCGTTGTTCAGCGGACGGATATCGTCAAAATTAATAGGAACTTCCATATTTTTATAATTGAAAGTTGAAAATTGAAAGTTGAGAGTTGAATGTTCCGAATTTTATTCTCAATCTTCAATTTTCAATCAGTTAAACTCGTTTTCTATAATATCTGTCATCACATCTTTTATATCCAGACCTGCTGCACGTACCTGCTGCGGGATAAAACTGGTCGCCGTCATACCGGGAGTCGTATTGATTTCAAGCAACTTCGGCTCGCCGTCAGCCGGAATAATATAATCCACGCGGATCAATCCTTTTGCCCCCAAAATATCGTAAATCCTTGATGTTTCGCTTTGTACCTTTTCCGTCAGTTCGGCAGAAATGCGGGCAGGCGTGATTTCCTGTACCTGTCCGTTATACTTGGCGTCGAAATCAAAGAACTCATTATCCGTAACGACTTCGGTAAGCGGAAACACCACTTCCTTACCGGCAGTCTTATAGCAACCGCACGTCACCTCGGTCCCTTCGATGAAGCTCTCGATGACCACTTCCCTGCCTTCGCCGAAAGCTTTGGCAATTGCCGGCTGGATAGCCGAAGCCTCTTTCACTTTCGTCACCCCGAAGCTACTGCCTCCGTCGTTCGGTTTTATAAAGACCGGAAGCCCCAAACGGCTGACCACTTCTTCGTCCGTCACAGTCTGTCCCTTAAACAAATGTATGGAACGAGCGATATTAACACCGAATCCTTTCAGATAATGATTGCAAGCAAACTTATTGAATGTAAGCGCACTTACAAACATACCACAAGAAGAATACGGCATTCCGATCATATCGAAATATCCTTGCAGACGTCCGTCTTCTCCCGGAGTTCCATGGATCGTAATATAGGCGAAATCAAAATGCCTGATCTCGCCGTCCTCACGGAAACTAAAATCATTCTTGTCTATTGGTGTGTGTTCCCCGCTGGGAAGTTTTACTGCCCATTCGTCTCTTTTTACGATGGCAATATATACATTATATTTGTCTTTATCAAGAAAAGAGAAGATTCCTTCCGCACTTTTTAATGAAATAACGATTTCGGAGGAATCTCCTCCGGCCACAATAGCAATATTCCTTTTCATCATCTATAGTTCTTTAGTATTTGCATATACGCGCCATTTATCGATCAACGCGGTCATGTCGGCAGGGATTTCGGAATCAAAAAACATTTCCTCGCCCGTAGTCGGATGAACAAAACCCAGCGTCTTGGCATGGAGCGCCTGTCGAGGGCAAATAGCGAAACTGTTATCGACAAATTGTTTATATTTAGAAGAAGTTGTCCCCTTCAGTATTTCATTTCCACCATACCGTTCGTCATTGAAGAGCGTATGCCCGATATATTTCATGTGGACACGTATCTGATGCGTACGTCCGGTTTCGAGACGACATTTCACCAGCGTAACGTAACCCAGACGTTCCAGGACGGAATAGTGGGTGACCGCCGTTTTTCCTTGGTCGCCTTCAGGGAAAACCGTCATCTGCATACGGTCACGCGGGTTACGGCCTATATTTCCTTCAATCCTCCCTTCATCTTCACGTACAATCCCCCACACCAACGCACGATATTCCCGTTTGGTTGTCTTATGGAAGAATTGCATGCTGAGGTGTGCTTTTGCCTCCGGCTTTTTGGCGACAACCAACAGGCCGGAGGTATCTTTGTCAATACGATGAACGAGACCCAAAGCCGGATCATTAGGATCGTATGTAGGATCGTCTTTCAGATACCAGGCAAGGGCATTCACAAGCGTTCCGGTATAATTTCCGTGTCCGGGATGCACGACCAATCCTGCCGGCTTATCGACCACCAGCAGATCGTCATCTTCGTACACGATTTTTATAGGAATATTTTCAGGGAGAATCTCGAAAGTCCGTGGAGGCCGTGTCATCATGATTGTCACGACATCCTCCGGTTTCACCCGGTAATTGCTTTTCACCGGTTTGCCGTTTGCCATGATGCAACCGGCATCGGCGGCCGACTGTATCCGGTTGCGGGTAGCACCGAACATCCGGTCGACCAAGAATTTATCCACACGCAACAACGACTGTCCGCGATCGGCAACGAAGCGGAAGTGTTCATACAGTTGAGGCGCCTTGTCTTCGCCCTCCTCCGGTTGCAACAGGTCGTCTACCTGTTCATCATCCATTTCGTCCAAAAACTTATCCATAGTTAAAACCAGTTTTCTTCTTCACTATCCAACGATTCGACCGGTACACTGTCATCCGGGAGTCCAAACGAGTCGGCCGATACCTCTGCATCACCATTGCTTACCTTTAATACCAAAGGAGCTATAAGCGGGACATGTTCGCCTTTCTTCAAGACACGCCCACGCAACTCGACCCCAAGAGCCAGATCCTTGAATTCTCCGGATACATATTCGATCTCGATCTTTTCAAAACCGCGTGCACGGAGAATAGCGTAAGCCTGACGGAATGAAAGATCTTCCACTTCCGGAATTGAAGCCATCTGCGAGGTGAGCGCATTGACAGTGACAAACACGATACGCCCCTCCTTAACTTTCGAACCTGCCATCGGGACCAACTCGACAATCGCGCCGGGTTTCACGTCTTTCGAAAAGACAGAATCAATCACATTATAGCGTAGATTACTGTTTTTGAAAAACTCAGCGGCCTCTTCCATACCCAACCCCTTGACATCCGGCACTACCACAGCCTCGTTATGCCGGGTGTACGAATCGAGCCACTTCAATGTTCCGAACACCAA
Source organism: uncultured Parabacteroides sp. (assembly GCA_910577325.1). Classification (GTDB taxonomy): domain Bacteria; phylum Bacteroidota; class Bacteroidia; order Bacteroidales; family Tannerellaceae; genus Parabacteroides. The sequence continues at coordinate 17,774 of CAJTMR010000031.1, read as the reverse complement.
AGCACAAGCCACGACCACAGCCAGCAACAAATTTAAGACATACGGATTCTTTATCAGTTTAACCAAAAAATCTTTCATTTCCATTTCGTATTTGTCGGCGGATCAAAAGTAGAAAACAAAGCCGTTAAAACAAAGAAAGTAAAGGCTTTTTAGTAAAAACCTCTACTTTCTTTATGAAAAATCTTCAAACGGAAAGAATTATCCGTTGTATTCGTCAGAAACTGTTAATTTAGCTCTTCCTTTAGCACGACGGGAAGCTAATACTCTGCGGCCATTAGCTGTAGCCATTCTTGAACGGAAGCCGTGCTTGTTCTTTCTTTTCCGGTTGGAAGGTTGAAATGTTCTTTTCATCTTTGCTGTATATTATTTATTATTATCTTATCCTCATAACAATTCGGGTTGCAAAGATAGAGGCTTTTTTTTAATAAACAAAGAGTTGCAAGAAAAACTTTACTCCTGCCCATCTGTTTTTCAATTAGCGGACATACTATGTTTTGCGATTATGGATACTCTTCGTTCTTTTCAGCGTGAAAATCGGAAGATAGAGGAAGATTCCCAAAATAGACATAACGAGTCCTCCTATGGTCCCGGCGGCCAGCGGAAACCAAAAAGCCTCCTTATCAGGGCCCAACATAAACGGAATAAAGCCCAGGATGGTAGAAACAACGGTCAGGAAAATCGGTATGACTTTCGCATTCCAAGCTTTCAGGTATGCTCTATAAGACGACATCAGCGGCTTGCGCAGGCGGATTTGATTGTATTCATTCAAAATATAAATACTGGCGTTCACGGTAATACCACACAGAAGGACAAAAGAGGCAAATCCTCCTTGGTCGAAATTCAATTTGAACCAATAGAACGTAAGGAACACGCCGATGTAAGATATCGGTATCACAAAAATAACAGCCAACGGCTGCCTCAGCGAATTGAACAGAATACTGGTGGTAAAGAAGATAATGACGATGATCAACAATAACAGAAAGTATTGTTTATTATCCTTTTTGTCCCAGTGCCAATAAGCACTTTCCGATTTGGCGATATAACCCATCGGCAATATGGCATTGATTTCCTTCAAGTCGCGCTCCTGTATCTTGTTCCCTTGGTTGGAAGCTCCAATATATTCATATTGCAGGCAGAGGCGGTATTGCTGGTTTACCTTACAGACCTTCTGCGGCATCTGCCCCTTTTCGACACTGGCGAGTTCCGCCAGCTTATAAGGTTTGCCATCGATCGCCTGTGGGACATACTGCATGCTCCACACATCGTATTCCTGCGACTGGCGGGAAGATAGTTTCAATTTCTCCGTCTCTTCGTTCACAACGATCGTTCCGGCATAAATATCCTTCCCGAAAACAGGATTGACGGAGGCGAAAAGATCGATCGGCTGTATGTCCTCCTGTGCCAAGCGAGCTTTGTTGAGATTGAAGTAAAACTCCTGATAATCATCTTTCCACCACGAAAATTCCGAGTTGATCAGCACCTCCTTGATACGGCGATGGGTAAGCAACTTGGCTTTCAACCGTTCTGCCCATTCATACAGTTCGTCGTAGTTGTAACCGTACATTTCAATGCGGAAAGAACCGGCTCCTTCGCGCACATCATTGCTGAATCCCTGATCCTGCAAACCGTAGACTTGCCAGCTCCCCCCTCCCAACTCGAGTGCTTTGCTAATGATTTTGCTTTTGAGGGTGTACGGGAAACCGCTTCGTTCGCTCTCTTTCGTGAAATAGATACGAATACCGGCTTGACGTGCGCTGTAGACGTTCGTTTGGAACTGGCGTATCTCTTTGAAGGTACTGAGATAGGCCTCCATCCGTCCCATCAAAGTATTCATTTGTGGCAAAGTCGTCCCGTTCGGAAGCGATGCACTGACAGACAGAACTGTTTCTTCGTTGCGGGTGAAGTAACTACCCTCATATACTTTCTGGACGAATAAGCGCAGGGTTCCGCCCAACACCTTGTCGACAATGGGTTTGACTTTTTCCTTATATGTTTCGTTGGAGGCGAATTTATTGTATTTCCCGATCAGCAGGGAGTCGGTTGCCGTGTAGATCTTCTTTTTATCTTTCGTGTCGTATTCGATCTTCTCCGGCAACAAGAAAACCGGGATACCAAATGCAAGCAGTAGAACGAAACATGCCAGTTTCTTCCAACCGCAAAAGAAATTGATCTGCCTTTGATAATATCGGTTGCAATAAACGGGAAAACGTTTGAGAAAACGATTCGTCCCCCTTCTGAACCGGCTTTTCCAAGTATTTTGCACCTCATCTTCGGGCATTTTCCTTTTCCCGCTCCTCTTCCATTCCAAGTTCAGCTTGTCGATCAAAGCGGGCACCAAGAAAAGCGCAATCAATAAGGAAACCCCTAAATTGATGATAACGACAGCCGCGAAATCCTGCAAGTTGAGACGTATCTTTTCATCCAAGAAGAAAATTATGACCAACGCGCCCATCGTTGTCAAAGTGGCGGTCAATATGGAGAGGATCGCCTTCCGGTCATGTCGGTTCCGAATATGCTCCGTCATAACAATCGTATTGTCAATCACAAGGCTGAGCGAGATCGTGACACCTGCCAACGAATAGAGCTGCATCTCCAATCCTAACAGATAATATAGTATGACCGCGATACAAAGATTGATCGAAAGGCTGATGACGATCAGCAACAGATATTTAAGCTCGCGTGTGATCAGCAAGACAAACAGCAGCAGAATCAAGACGGTAAGCCCCGTGCGGATATAAATCTTGTTCAGCTCATCCTGAATAAATTCGGTTGCATCGTAACTGGTATGTATTTCATAACCAGCCGGGAGCAAAGTTCGTATATGCTCCATTTCGGCTTTCACCTGTTTGGCAAGCTCCAACTGGTTTGCCGTCTCCTCGGCACGGATGGAGAGATATATGGAGTTCAGCCCGTTGATACGGTAATAGCGCTGCGGAGCCTCTTCCTGCCGGGTTACTTTCAGCAGTTGGTCGAGACGGACAAGCTTCCCGTTTTTGTTCAAGACAGTGATGAGCGACGGGTTAAAGCCCTCTTTTTCACTTTCCGGAATCAAGGCAAGACGTATCCACTGGCTACTTTTTCCTCCTTTGTGCAAAGTTGCCAACTGGGTCTCCACATTTCCCGTCCCTAAGAATTCCTTTTGGTAATACTGGCTGATGGCCGTTTGTATATCCTGGATAGTGATTCCCAACGTCACCAGTTGGCGATTGTCATATTCCAGCCTCCATTCCATCGGGGTAGCACCGCTGACATCGATACGATAGATACCGGGAATGCCGCTAAGACGGGGTTTTATTTGGTCTTCGGCAAAACGTTGTATGAAGATGGGAGTGGCTGCCGCATTCAACGTGTAGCTCATGAAAGGCCGTGCTTCCTTATCATCCGGCCGGCTCATTTCCAGAACCGGATAACTCAGCCCGTCCGGCAAGCCGGGCCATGTCTGGCGAATGATAGTAGACGCTTCGAAACGGGCGGCATCGATATTGGTATGCTTGTCCAGTTCAAGCGTCACATACCCCCAACCATTGCCGGAAGTGGACTTGATCTCCTTGATCCCCTTGATACGTGCCAGCATCGCTTCGAGGCGCGAGGTCACCTCCATCTCTATCACTCGTGACGAGTTGCCCGGCATGTTATAGCTGACGGTCAGTTGCGGCAGCGTACGTGATGGCGACAGCTTGATCGGCAACAACGGAACAAAGGCGATTCCCGCCAGCGCCACACAAAGAAAGGTGACGATGATGGTGAAAGAGGATATTTTAGGAGATGCACTCATCATTCATTCTTTATTACAATCCGTACTTATACTCGAACTCGTTCGAAAGGGAAACTCCCGTCTCGAAATCATGCAACGTTAGTTTGCGGATCTTATAATAACTCAACCAGTAGTTCTGCAAAGCTGAAATATAGTTTCGCTGCGCCTCTTGCTGACGGTTCAACGAAAGGGTGAGGCTATTGATATCCGCCTTTCCGATCATGAACCGCTGCTTGGTTTCACTATAGGCCGTTTCTGCCAGATCTACCGCTTCTTCGGCACTCCCGATCAGGGCTTGCTGGATATTGAAGTCTCCAACCGTCATAATCACATCTTCTTCGACCGTCAGTTCTTTTTGTTTAGCTGATGTTTCGGTGACAAGCAAGTTGTTCTTGGCGATATTATGCTTTCCTTTTCGCACTCCCCAGTCCACCAATGGGATCGAAACGGACAAAGAGACGATTTCCTGCTGTTGCAGATTCTTATAAGCGTCTTGTATGCTCTTGGATACCTGATTGAATCCGACACTGGCATTCACCTGCGCGTTGAACATTGATTCTTTCTTCGTCTTATCGACCTGCTGCCGGGCTTCCAGTATTTGCTGGCGCAGTTCCAAGAAGGTCGGATTGTTCGCCCGTGCCAGTTCAAGCGCTTTGTCGACCGAAATCTCCATATCGCGTGGACGGCTCGGAAGACGCAGGCGAATTTCCGTATTTTTGTCAAAGTTCAGGTAAGAGGCAAGGCTGAACATGGCACGTTTCAGGGCGATTTCGGCATTCTTCAACGTGTTACGTGCGTTCACGGCATCCAGTTTCAGCGTCAACAAGTCCGCCTGGCTGATGGAAGCGATCTTATGCCGCTCCTGCCCTGTACGGTATAACGTGTCGGTCGTGGCGACATTTTCCTTGGCCAGATCATATTCCACCTGTGCCATCGCCAAAGCAAAGAAATAGGTTGTCGCCTGCTCGCTCATCTGCTCGACATTATATAATAGTTCTTTCTTGACTTTCTCGTATTTCAACGGTTCGATTTTCCGCTCCCATTTAAAGGCATTATACCCCAACAAATTTTGCTGGTAGCCAAGGCGGATCGGAACCGATGAAAACTGGTTATAGGTCTGGTCACCGAAATAGCGCATATAATCCAAGTCCGTGTCCAAATAGAACGTACCGCCCAAGAGGTCGAAATTCTGTTCGATTTCCAATTGTCCCCCCGCATAAAACGACTGTTGCTTTCTATATACGTCGATATCGGCATCCGAATCGTATCGCTGGGTAAAATAACGACGGTATTGCGCCGGCGTCAGGTTCAGGGTCAGGCTCGGCAGACGGCCGGCCTTATAAGTCCGGTATTCCCAGTATCCGGCCAGGTACATGTTCTTGTACCGGAAAGCATCCAGCGAACTGTCCGCTGCCAGCGTGATCGTCCGTTCCAATGTCAGCGTGAGTTGCGCTTTCCCCGGAAGTACACATAAAAGCATCAACAGCGTGATGACATATCTGCAATTGTATATACACTTTCTATCCATAACTTTCAATTTTCAACTTTTTTCACATCATGTTTACGATAAATAAACCAATATATCAGCGGTATGACGAAAAGGCTGACTGCCGTACCGACCAACATAGCCGAGATCATGGCGATGGAGAGAGGTTTTTGCAGCTCGCTGCCCATATCGAACGTGAAAAGCAGCGGAACCATTCCGAATATAGTCGTCAATGATGTCATGATAATAGGGCGCAAGCGTCGCCGTCCGGCCTCATGTATGGCTTCCATAAGCGGGACTCCCCCTTTCCGCAGTTCATTGATGGCATCCAGTTTCAGAATAGAGTCGTTGATGATGATACCGCAAGTCACGACGATCCCGATGGCACTCATCAGATTCATGGTATGACCGCATATCCACAACACCAACAAGGAAGCTGCCACGTCGATCGGGATTTCAAGCAACACGATAAGCGGTTGCAGGAAACTTTCAAACTGGGCTGCCAGAATGAAATACATCAGCAGGATCGAAATGAACAAAATCACGACCAGTTCGTTCAGCATCTGCTGATTGGAAAAGAAGCTACCTGAAAAATCGACATCCCAACTGGTACCGACCTCCTTTTTCACATCTTCCATCAACTGCCCGGCATTGTTGACATCGTAGAAACTGAACGGAATATATTCTCCGTTCTTCCCCGCCGTAATCGTTTTCAGGTCCTCTCCCAAAGTGACACGTACCAACGATTGCAACGGGATATATCGTACATTGCCTTCCGTATCGGGAACTGTGTTCACCAATGTTTTCTGCAAGACCTCGTTGACCGTTTGTTCTTTCCCGGCCAATGCGATCGGCAGATATTGCTGGTAGGAACGGAGCGTCGCCACTTCATTCTCCTTGAAAGCCGTTTTCAACAACCGGTACACTTCGCTATAGTTGACGCCATAAAGCAGAAGTTTCTGCCTGTCTATCGTGATGTTAAACTGATTGTCGAAGGCTATGCCGACAGGTGTCAAACCGGTTTTCGCTTCTATTTGCCGTTCCATCTTATGCAAGACGGAGGCTTCCGGCGCTTCGGTTTTACTACGGGTGTACAACTCAGCGACAAGGTCGGCCTCACCCGTCACAAACAACTTCTCGAATACCGTTTCAGGAGGCGAAAAAGTGATCACGGCCATCGGATAATGCGTTCTGATCCATTTTTCCACCGATTTTTGCAAAGGGACGATTCCGGCCGGTTTCTCCGTCTTGAAATACAGTTCGCTTTCGGAAACCGACATTTCACGTTCCCGGTTCAACAAGAATTGCTGCTGGCCGACATAAGCCGTATGCTCTTGCACCTGATTGTCGATAAATGCGAATAGCTGGCTGACGCGGGTCCGGTTTTCATCAATATGGATGTTTTCATTCCATTCCACATAGGCGACCAGTTCGTTCTGATCGATCTCCGGCATACGGCTTTTAGGTATTCCGTAGAACAAAAAGGCACAAAGCGGAAGTGTAACGACAATAAAAACCAGACTTGCCGTTTTATGACGGAACACGAAATCCACTCCGGCGTCATAAAAACGGTCCAACGTATGTTCTTTCACCAAGTTGTTGATTCGCAAATTGATCTTCTTGCTTTTGAAGTCCGGAATGCTGTATATCAATTTATAAAGCACCGGCAACAACATGATTCCCGTGAAATAGGAAACCATCAGCCCGACTGTGACGGCAAAAGCCTGGTCAAAAAAGATCGCTCCCGCTATCCCGCTCATGAACACCAGCGGGACGAACACGGCGATCGTCGTAAAAGTGGAGCTCAGCATCGGAGTGATTACCTCGGTCGTCCCTCTGTTACAAGCCTCTTCCAGCGAATCTCCGCGTGCCCTGTATTGGGTGATGTTTTCCGTTACGATAATCGAACTGTCGATCATCATACCCAAAGCCAGAATCAAACCGGAGATTGAGATGATGTTGAGCGACATCTTACACAGATAGAAAAACAGGAAACTGATAATCAAGCTCGCCACCATGCTCATTCCGATCACGACCGGGCTCTTGGCATCCCCCAAGAAAAGGATCGCCACAATGAAGATAAAGAGAAAGCCCAACGACAGGTTCTGCTTCAGGTTCGAGATGGTATAATCGAGCAATTCCGTTTGATTGCGGCTGATACTGAAATCTATATCCGGATAGACGGAAGCGAAATATTCGGTCACCTCTTGCAGTGCGACCTTCATGTTGTCCATGTTTTCATCCGCTTGCTTGATTACTGCCAGCGTCACAGCCCGTTTCCCGTTGGAAAGGGAAGCCCCGGTCTCTTTCTCCGGCATGACGGAGATACGTGCCAAGTCTTTCAATTGGAAGATACGGTTGTTTTTCCGGATATAGATATTCTCGACGTCTTCCGGCGTACGCAGCAATGTAGAGAACTTGATGTTGTACTCATAATAGCCGTCGCGTACGGTCATGCTGCCCGGTTCAATATTGTTGGATGCCAGCGCCGCCTCCAAATCATCGAGTGTGATCTCCGACATTTTCAGCAGTTGCATGTCCGGGACGATCTGCAAGTGCCGTTTCAGCACTCCTGTTACATCTACCATCGCCACTTCGGGCAGTTGTTCGATCCGGCGTTTGATCACCGTCTCGGCAAACTGGCAAAGGTCGAGGAAAGCGTGTTCGTCTTCCTGCCGGGAACTACCTTGTACGGCCTTTCCTCTTTCACCTTTCAATGTCAGGTTCAGGCAGAACACCGGAATATCGGTCGCACTGGCTTTGATTACCCGTGGGCGTTCCACTTCACGCGGCAGGTAGTTCATGGCGGCGTCTATCTTCTCGTTGACTTCGATAAAGGCCAGATCCGTATTCGTCCCGAAATCGAAGTTCAGGCGTATGACGGCAGCCCCGTCGCGTGTCTCACTATGGATGTCACGCAGGCTGGCAACCTGCATCAATTGCTGGCGGATGTTTTTTACTACCGTATTCTCCAGTTCGCGTGCCGAAGTATTCTGGCCGGACACCTGTACGGTGATTTCCGGGATTGCAATATCCGGCAACAACGACACCGGAATGGTAAAATAGGTAACCAATCCCACGATAAAGCAAGCCGTAAAAGCCATCAATACCGCGATAGGGCGTTGTAGTAGAAACTTAATCATGAATTAGAATTATGATTTATAATTTATGAATCATCCATTGTCAATTATCAATCACCTTGACCGGGGCCTCGTGAGCCAAGTTGATGTTACCGCTTGTGATCACGAAATCACCATCTTTCAGCCCGTCGACAATCGTATAGCTGTCTGCATTTTCCAAACCCGTATGCACATAAGCCCAATTTACCTTTGTCTTCGTACTGTCCAAAACGAAAACCACTTGCTTCCCTGAGCGTAAGACGACAGCCCCTTTCGGGACAACCAACTGTTTTTCCAGCGAACGATGGATACTCACACGTACATTCATACCTTCAAACAACTTGCCTCTATCGTTCACGGCGGCTTTCACCTGTACCATCCCGTCTTTGTCCACCAACGGATTTATTTCGGATATACGTCCGTCAACCGTAACGCCGGACAAAGCAAAAGGAGTTACCTCAACATGGTCACCTGTTTTAATAAGCGGCAATTCACTTTCCAAAACAGTGAAAGCGGCTTCCAATGTACGAGTATCGATAATGGAACAGAAAACCTCCGAAGTCGAAGCCGTGTTGAATTGTTTGGCAAACAGGTTTGCGACAACACCGTCGAAAGGAGCGGTAAGGACGGCATTACGTTGCTCGTATTCGGCGAGTTGCCAGGAGATCAGTGCCTGCTCATACCCGCTTTTCACCTTGACCAACTGCATGGTTGCAGGGGGGATTTTCGTCGAGTCTTCCAGTCTGTAGCCCTGTCCGATCAGGACGTCCTGCAATTCCAGCTTGGCACGTTCGAGCGCATCTTTGGCTTGTGCCGTCTTACCGGCAAGGCGGAAGGTGGAAAGCTCCGCAAGCTTTTGCCCTTTCGTCACGCGATCGCCGTTCTTGACGTAAATCCTGGCGATCGGTTCAGGCGATTCGAATTTCAGGTCGACAAAGTTCCGGGCAGACAGTTTGCCGTTACTGATCAACTCATGGTTGAATTCTGTCGTTTTCAACTCCATTACAGTCACTTCATTTGTCTCATCAGGCAGAGCGGTTTCTATGCTTTCTTCGGAACCATTCTCTTTCTTTTCACCGGAGCAAGCCATCATCCCAGCCAGAATCAGCATGGCAAACAATTTGTAGTATTTCATATTTTATTGTTTTTATCAAAGTTGTTTCACAAATATACAAACATATTTTAATTACGATCTATTCGTAACTGTTTTTTTTCTAATATCTTTTTTATTTCTTCTTTCATCTCCCGGGTAGCGGTGCTTTCGACCTTCGGAACCCGGGTCAGCACAGACCGGGCAGCCGCTTGCAATTTGTCGACTTGACAGAACGTCGGCTCCGCATACAACTTGGCTAACAGATAGTAAGACACCCATCCACAAGCCACGACCGCCGCCATCCACGCCGACCGGCTCATGCCGGCAGGCAAAACAATCAGGATAGCTCCGGCGCATACCCAGCCGAAACAGCGCATACCCTTTTGAAACCGCAACGCCGTCCACAGGCAAACCGACAGGATAACCGCCAGATATCCGCAGTAAGGCCCCGGATTAAAGAAAGAACCCGTCAGCCGGAAAAGCGAATGGTTGGAATAGGCATGGCCATGCAACTGCTGCATTCCCCAGACAGCTTCGATTAGTCCGGTGAGCATCATCACAAACAAGAAAAAGAATTTCAGGCAAGGAGCCTCCGCAAGGAAATAGCGCAACAAGAACCACAACACGACCAACTGCCCGCCGAAAAGCAGTTTCCCCGGTTCGGGATCGAGCTGCCAATCGTATGTCGCGAGCGTGATCCCGGCAAAGAGGAACAACAGCCCGTCCGGCAGCGCAAGCGAAATGCTCTTCCTCCCGCCGAGCCATCCCGTTGCGGCTGTCCCGATCGCCATCACTACCATCGACAGTTGGAACCAGAACATTTTCCCCGTCACGATTCCGTTCGCCAACCCGCTGTCGCCGACGAGCGGCGTGGCGAGCAGCATCGCCCCGAAAACGGATGCCAGTGCAATCCGGATTCCATGCCTATGCAATTTCAGTTCCATGCCGGTGTATTTTTATTTCCATGCCTATTTGGTTTTTATTCGATTTTCTTCATGAACCGATCCCATCGGAACTGCCCGGTGTACGGATCGACCGACTTCCAGATGAAAGCCGCTTTCCCGACGATATATTCTTCCGGCAACAAGCCCCAATACCGGGAATCCTGTGAGTTCATGCCTTTATCGCCTGCCATGAAGTAATAGTTTTTCAAGAAGCGGTATTCCCGTATCGGTTCGCCGTCCAGGAAAACGGCTGAATCATTATAGTTGATTTCCGCTTTTTGTTCCCATGCGATCAGCTTGCGGTACAACAGGTAGTTTTTCCGGTTCATTTCGACCTTGTCACCTGTTTTAGGAATATAGAGCTGTCCGAAATTTTGGATATTCCATCCCATGATGGAGTCGAAGGGGAAGGCCTTATAGACACCGTCCGGAAATTCTTCCGGCAATGTCCGCCCGATCCGTTCCTGCGAATCGAGGTTTCCGAGCGATCCACTCACGCCGTTTATCCGGAATCTTCCGTCCCGGATGGAGAGCGTGTCGCCCGGCAAGCCGATACACCGTTTGATGTAATATTTCAGGATGTGCATCTCGACCTTGTTCCAGTTGTTCGGATGCGGGAAGTTGAAGACCAGCACATCACCCCGCTTTGCTTTCCGAAATCCCGGTGTGCGGTGAATCTCGGTCTGCTCCAGCCGCAGCGTCGCGTTGAGGTCGAACAGCCGTGCGCCGAGCGTCGGTTTCCAGACCGCCACGAAATCCCCTTCGACCAGTTCCGGTTCCATCGAGTCGCTGGGGATACGGAAGGAGGCGAGGAGGAAGACTTGCGAGAAAATCCAGATACAGGTTATAACGAAAACAACCAAAACCGTATTCAGTAACCAATCGATGATTTTCTTTAGAAATCGCATGTCCTTTTCAGTTTTCCGTTTTCTATGATACCTTTTGTCTTTTGCATGGAACAAGAGGTCAGAATACTTACTATCACGAATAAGAAGCATGTTTTCATGGACGGTATGAATTGTTTATTAACGTTCGAGAAGGACGATCACGGGGGGATTCCCATTTTCGGGTATTTCATAATCGATCAGATATTTTCCGTCTGTCGATATGAAATGAGGTACGAAAGTACTTCCTTCCTTGAATCCGTAAGAATTGTCCGGATAGATGACCTTTTGATAAAAAGCTTGTCTGGCATTTTTGTCATAGCTGTAAGTGTACGGATCAGTTACATCATGGTGAGCCAGATAAATGATACCGTCTTTCTCTCCGGTTGCAGCAAGCGCGATTTTGCCGTTGAAGAAGTCCCATTTTTTCATCAGTTGTTCGGCCGTACAAGCAAACATGGCCTCTTTGGTCGCCTTGTATTTGCCTAACTCGACTACGGCATAAGGAACCAAATTCAAGCTCTCATCGACTTGGTAAATCGTGTCGTTGAATGCTTCCTTGAAGGCGGGGACAAGCCCATCAAACGCTTTCATTTCAGTAGGGATGCTATATACGACCATTGGTGATGCCGGTTCGAGTTTTTCCGTAACCGGAATCGTTTTGATGGCTGTTGTGTCCCGGAAAAAGACAAACCGAACTTTCTTTTGCCCGGTAAAATTATCTACATGCCCTAAGAATAGGTCCGTATTGGGAACGAGGAAGAAATTTACTGTATGCCGTATTTTGGGCTGGAACCTCTTTCCTAAATATTTCCCTTGCCAGTCGTAAAGTGTGAAATCATAATTCCCTTCTACGACAAACAGTGTGTCATTTCGCAAAACAACACCAAACATTCTTTTATATTCTCCTTCCCCATTTCCTTTTTTTCCGATATCATACCGATATTTCCCCTCCTTGTCAAAAAGGGACAGCTTGTTCGGATGGACCACCAACAATTTATCATCGTCCAATATGATTTTTTGTATGGATTTGACCCGGATGGAGTCGTTGGTTTCCAACTCCACATATCGGGAATTTGTCCCCCATTCATTCAAACCCACTTCCAATGCCTCATTCTTGACTAAGGGACGAAAGTCTATCCGATAGAAATCTTCATGATCGGAAGATTGCGTTTGTCGGTTACTACAAGACACAAACAGCAGGCAAAAGAAAAGAATCCATATTTTCATAACTTTACTCATTTTAATAGGTTGCTAATATCAAACCGTATAATCGCCACTTCCGGTTCTTCGGTCGCGGCATAGATTGTTTTTTCGTCTTCGGAAACGGTAAATTTACCTAAGCTCCTTTTTGATCGTAAGTTTTTTAATAAATTACCTTGGTGGTCAAAAACCAAAATATTTCGTGGTTTAAGAGTCTTTAATTTTTCCCTTGTCAATCGTTCTCCAAAATAACTACAGAAAATATAGTTTTTTGTCATTTTTATGTCTGGAAATGCCAGTTTCAATTGTTTTATATCCAATTGGTTCCCTTTATACATAGGTTCTTCCAGATAATGTTCCCATAATAAATTGCTTTTTCCATCCGGTCGTTGTTCATAATAAGCTATATAGCCTAACGAAGACATCGCAAAGACAAACTTATTTTCATAACAATCTATTACTCCTCCATAAGTTGTAAGTGCCGTATTCTCATGTTCGCTATCAGGAATCTCTCCTACATTGTTTACAACGTTCATTTCTTTATCAAAAATAACTATAGGCTTAGATAAGCCGAGAATACTGTTTCCTACAAAATAGTTCCCATTCAAAATTTGTCCATCTAAAATAGTAATATCTTTATCTTTTTGATGAATTCCTTCTATTTTAGGTAAATCTTCACCTTTCTCAATCGCATTCCACTTATAAGACCTAACTTTCTTTTGCCTTAAGTCATATAAGTATATATTTGAATGATCATACCCTAAATATCTTGGCTGTAAGAACTCTCCCGGACCGCCACCCATTACTCCAATTTTGTTGACCACCAATCCATTGTCAGTATCGACTATATGTAATACGTTGTCGCTTTTGTGCATTAAAATCAACAACTTATCCTTTATAATGTCGACACTCAAAGGATAACTCATATAGAGTTCGTTTGTATAGTCTATTCCTGTGATAGGAGTTTCCTCTGGTAGAGCTAATAATTTAGATTCCTGTTTGCAGGATATTAGTAAAAGGAATAAAAGAAATATGATATTTTTCATATATTTACTAATTAAAATTAGAAGGTGCACATTTACTTATGGAGTGCACCTTCTATATCAATGTTTTAAATTACAACCAAGAGGCAGGATACATTTGATCCCAAACAACTCCATGGCTGGAGCATGACATATTTGAAAAATTGTCACAATAATCAGTAGCATTTTCTGGCTGCGCCAGTGCTTCGACATTATCCAATGCCAAGTCAGAGAGCTCAACTTCCTGTTTGTTCTGCTGGTAGTTCCAGCCAGCCGCTACGGCGATTGCGGCAAAAGCGATAACACCGAAAAATTTCTTTCCCATTTTCATGTTATTTTTAGGGAATTATATACTTATTTATTTTGAAACCTTTCGTCCGGTATCATTTCCCGGAACAGGTGATTTCCAACCCTATTGTTCTTTTCTCCAAATTTACTACTTTTTTCCGTTACCTCCTTCTTTATTAGTTATTGAATGAGGAAAAGCCCGGGAGTTTCTGCTAAAGTTTGTGAGGCGATAGGCAGAGACTCCTTTCTTTTTTCCCGCTAATTATTTTATTTCACTGTCCCGATAAAACTCACCATCAGCGAGTTGTCCGGGATATTACCATATACCTCCACTGTCCGGTAGAAATCTCCCGGCTGTTCCGCTTCGTAGCTGACCGTGACCGTTCCGCTCTCTCCCGGTTGCAGTTCTTTCCAGTTGCAAGTCGCTTCGGTGCAGTCGCAAGAGGTGGTGAAACCTGTCAGCTTAAAGACTGTTATTCCGGTATTCCGGACTGCGATCGTCTGCTTCTTGGTTGTTCCTTCTTTGACTGTCCCCAAATCGTATTCGCTCTTTTCCGGTTCGAGGGTGGTTTTTGCCAATATCTCTTTGTGTTGAACACCAGCAATCTGTTTTAGATACAAATCCCTGACCGCCAAGTTATGTATCGGATTGCCGATCACTTTCACCTTGTTGTCCCGGTCAAGCAGGAATGTCTGGAATGTGATATCCTGCAGAAATTGGTTCAACTTGTCCAATCGGCTGTCCCGGTCGATACAGACCGGGCGGTCGAAGTTGTCGCGTTTCAGGATATATCGCAACTCTTTGTCGTCCTTCGACTGGAAGACGAAGATAAACGGGATGCCGCCATTGGTTGCCGAATCAACATGGGCAATCAATTCTTTCCATTTCGGCAGTTGCAGTTTGCAACTGGTGCAACCTGTTGAATCAACATAAATCAGCACTTTGTATTCCACATCGGGTATCCGGTATTCCACCGGTTCGGTAACGAAACGGGTGAAGGCCATATCCTGCGGAAAGACAATCTCTTTTCCTTGCCATTCCTGTACCAGGCGGGCGAATTGCTCTTTCTTGTTTTCCCCGCAAGCGGCTAACAAAATCAACAGGGATAATATGTAGAGTCGTTGTTTCATTTTCTTGTTATAGGTTGAATTCCAGGATTGGCTCGTCGCTTTCTACACAAGTGGCGATGATCGTCTTTGTTTTTTCGTTTACATCGATGCCGTATATGGGTTTGTCTAAGATGTATTTTTGTATGGGATTTCCTTTCAGGTCGAATACATAAATGTAACGACCTCCATCTTCCGGCTTTTCCCCCCGTTGGTAAGAGGCCAATTTGTCTTTGAACTTAACGCCATGAAATACCGTATAGATATGTTTGTCTGTCACCTTTATGTCACTGAACCCCATAATTCCGGTCGGAAAGCCCTCACCTTTGACGCTTTTAAACTGGGGTTCGCCGTTCGGACCGTATAATACGGTATGGGTATTCTCTTTGGTATTGTATATTTCGATGGATTCTCCTAATTGGGTGACCATTGCCAATATACCATTGTGTGGGTTGTAATCAATAAAGCTACGCCATGCCTGGGCCAGTGCCGGATGGTTTTCTCGGGCAAAATCTTTTTCAGTGGGGATTTTACCTATGCTTTTGACAGGTTTACCATTGTAGTCGACTTGCCAATAACGGTGTTCTCCTAAATAGTCGGGGATGAGGAAACAGGAATCTGTAGCATAAAAGTCCAAAGAACGAACCAAACTTTTATCCAATGGTATTACTTCTTGTCTTGTGGCCGAACGATTTCCTGCCGAGACAGCCCAGCGCGATATTTGCATTTTATTAGCATCGAGGGCATATATCGAATCTGGGGAATTAAATTGAAATGTTTCGGCCGAGAGCATTTCTTCAGGCCCTTCCCCCCGTTTCCCGAAAGAAACGATATGTTTCCAAGCGGGATATGTAAAGGCATGAAAATAGTAATCGGCGTTGTGCAAATCCATTACAATAGCCATACTGTCTTTAACCGCTACCCGGAATGGGTAGCGGTTAAAGACAGTATCCAGTTCGATAACCTGCGCACTTATTGCCTTTTCGTTGGGAAAAGTGGAATATCGGGGATAGTGAGTACCTGGGGAATCGGTACAGGAGATTATCGCACTGATACCTATTAATAATATGTATGCAAAACGTTTCACGGTTATTCTAAACTAAGACCTGATATTTTGTATTCTACTTTGTAACCTCGGCAATCAACCGAACCGCAACCAAAGCAATTGGCATCCGCATCATTTTCGCCTTGGGCCAAAGCTTCTATATTCTGGAATGCCAGTTTGTTTAAATCTGTTGTTTCCCCGTTGCCGGAAAAACAGTATGCTGCGATTAAGCAGCCTGTTGCTAAAATAAGTTTTACAAGTGTTTTTCTTTTCATTTTCGTATCTGTTTCTACTTGGACAAAGGTCGTTCTTTGTGTTAAGCCATGCAACTAATTTTGGAAACAAATTTGGAAACAGCCGGAAACAGTCGGAAACAATTTCTGAACGACTGAAAACTCCCTTACCCTATTGTTCGTAATGAATCCTTTGATTATCTTTGCACTATTAAATAAAACGAAATGAAAATCAACAAATTGGACGCCAGACTTTCGATTGTCGTTTTTTTGACAATATTGATTATGTTTTTGTCTTACCAATATGCCGTACACGTAAAAAAGGAGGAAGTTCAAAGAGTTTTTATCTGTTTAAGCAGTCTGTGAAACAAGAAGAGACGCTTATGCAACCCGAACAAATGTTTTGGGGAGATTCAAAAGCCGAGCTTCGGTCGAACTCTGTCGTTATTGAAACTGAAAAAGGAAGAGTTCTGTATGAAAGAAATGAGCAGGCGAACAGTCTTGCTTTGATTGATAAAAGAGAATGGAGCTTCCAACTATTCATGACTTTCAAAAATCCCAATCGCGCTTTTACCCTCGACAGTATTTATCAAGAGCAATTAAGAGATGAAGGGATAATTGCCCGGACTGCTGTATGTTTTTCACAAGGTGACAGCCTGGCCGGTTGCTCAAACGAAACGGTATGCCGAAGAGGAATTGCTTTGTACCCTGTCGTGTTTGGGCCGAAACAGGATGCGAAACGAATAGAACTGCAGGCGTATGTTTTGTTTTCTTCTTCCTACTTGATTAGCCGAATGCCTCTGATCTGGGGGTTGATTTTGTTGTGGTGTATTCTTGTTTCAATGTATATATGGCAACGGCGCAAAAAGATAGGTCATAAGGAATACATTAATCCTGCTACACCCATACCAGTAATGATCTCTTCGGATGCTTCGGAGGGGGTAGAAATAGCGCCCAATGTTTTTTTCAATAAGAAAACAGGAAGATTAAAAGGCCCGAATTGTGAAGTCTGCTTGACAAAAAATCGTTTACTTGCTTTTACCTGCTTTTTAGAAGCACCGGATCATGCTGTCAGTTATCTCGTTTTTTGTAAAGATGTGTTGGGGCGGCCTTTGAACGAAGATGAATCGACAGAGGAAAATAAGAAGTTGAATCAAGCGATAAGGAAATCTATGACACAAACAATTCAACGTATGCGAAAAGATTTGAAGGATTTTCCGGAGTTGTCAATCGAAAATATTTCCGGCTTATGTTATCGGTTGAATATTAAAAATTCATTCTTCTAATCCGAGATGAGATCCTAAAAAAGCTTGGGAAACAGGAATTTTAACACTAAATATATATTAAAACACACAGCATCTCCCGGTTAAACGCAACTTCTCAGCCCCCGATTTTAATTTGCTTGTTTCAAATGAATTATTATATTTCAGGCTCGCTGTATGGGGGTATTTGCAAAATGACAAAATGATATTTTTTGTAAAAACTCTCCTCGGTTGTCGGAGCAGACAAGAATCGTCCTTCTTATCCTGATCTGGGAAGGGGGGGGTTATTGTATGATATTGTTTTGTTAACAACAAAGCACATTCTTTGGGAATA
>CAJTMR010000030.1:37124-38467 GCA_910577325.1 uncultured Parabacteroides sp. | reverse complement strand
GTCCAAGCTCCAATGACGTGCCAGACGGAATTCCGCACCGGCATTAAAAGTTGCCATTGCTCCCCAATATGGGAAGTTGGTTTTGATCCCGACGACCGAACCTTTTTGTCCGGTCAATCTGTCTTGTGCGTGGAACGCCAAGGGAATCACTAACAGGAACATCATGACGATAAGTTTTTTTATCATACTATTTATTGTTTTATTTTTATTGTTTTGTTTTTTTCAACGAGGCGGCAAGCGTAGGTTCATGCATGCGGAGATACCGGCGGAAAGTGTCTGCATCCACACCGAACTCGGTGGCGGCATGGGCGACTGGACGCGGACTGGCTTTCAGGCTCTCGATGACCGGCGCATATTTGGCGGCGGTCGACTTGAGGTAACGTTTGGAGTGGCTAAGCTCAAGCTTGCATTCATTACAGTTCTTGCCGGGAGTACCACCTCGTCGTTCGAGCATCAAATCGCGATGCCACTTGCGCAAATGATTGCGGAACCCCTCGATCGTAACTCCTGTGCAGGCAACGATTTCCTTGGTAGTCAGATGGGTCGTGCGATAAAGTTCCAACGACCTACGGTATTTCTCGCAGGTAGTAGTGGTGGGTTTGGTGGTACGGTTGTTACCACTCATCCTGCCTCGCTTACGGTTGCCTATTGCTTGTTCACGCTGTTTGGTCTTGTTCTCCACCAGCTCCTTATGGTAAAAGCGTAGGTATTGGCTGAGTCCGGCGAGTGAAACGTTGCATTCTTTGGCGATGGAAGGCAGGTTCTTGTTGGTAGTGCGGAGCAGTTCCAATGCACCGGCATATTCTTCCACGCTGTCAGGATGGGGGCCGCGCCGGAAATTGTCGTTGATTCCGAAACGCATCCTTGCCTTTTCACGGCGTTCGAGTATTTCGGGATAGTGCAGTTTCAACTGGTTTCCCAAAGCGGTTCCGTTAAGTCCGAACTTCCTGGCTATCTGTGAAATATTGTATTCTATGTAGGAAATATTGTCGCAGGCTTCAATGGCTTGTCTATATTTTTTATAGGCGGCAGGAGTCTGGCCTCTTTTGCCCCGTAGTTTCACAGTTTCTTGGGAAATATGGTCCGTTGTCTCCAAACCGTGTCTTTTTAGTATCAGGGAATGGCAATGTCGCCGCAGGTAGATGCGAAAACCGGGCAGGCTTACGCCACACTGTTCGGCAATTTGCTTACCGGTCATATCGGTTGTGGCATATAGCAAGACCGCTTGCGAGTATTTCCCGTAAGAAACATTCGTAGGTGCTTGTGGCTTTATGTTTTTCTTTTTATCCATTGGCTACCGGTTTTGTTTGCTTTTGCTGAGTATTCTTATTTATGAAATAAGG
>CAJTMR010000030.1:0-37024 GCA_910577325.1 uncultured Parabacteroides sp. | reverse complement strand
CTTATTTATGAAATAAGGTGTTCAATATTTATATTCAATACAAAGAGTAGGTAGAACTACAATTTTGGGATGTTTTGTCTGTTCGAAAAAATCCTGTTTTGATGATTAAAGGCTTTTTAAGAAAAACAAAAAGAGCAATAAATTATTACAGGATGTTAAAAAAGAACGGGAGGGGGAAAAATACGCCTCAAAATGGGAAAACAATACTAATGCGTATAAATTTATGAAAAAACAGGTAATAAGAAAGTAGGAAGACATTTTTACCCCAAAAAAGTCTTCATATAAGCACTTTTGTTTGAATTTTTTACATTAATTTTGCCTACAAAATAAGGAAATATCTCCTTAATTCAAACTATATTAAACTCAACATAGTGATAACAAGTTTGTTATAGGCTATGTATCCTTATTTCATAAATAAGGATTGTTATAAACTCGCCTTATTTCATAAATAAGGACAAACATCAGTTTATACCCTATTTAACAGGCTGTTGATCGAGCCTGATATTTTCCGATTAGCCTTGGTTAATTCCGAAACATCCAATTCACTTAAATAATAACGCGTCGTTTTCTCTGAGCTATGTCCTAATCCTTGGCTGATAACGGCAACGGAAATGCCGGATTGCAATGCCGCTGATGCCCAACTGTGGCGGATCACATACGAAGTGAAATGTACGGGCATGTAAAGTTTGTCTCCGACTTTCTTTAATTCCTTGTTATGGAGAGCTAAGCGATGCTTGTATTGTGAGTGGGTTGGCGAGCTGGACGGAAGGATTGGAAAAAGAAATTCCCTTTCTCCATTTCTGGGGGCATATTTGTTAATAATTTGCCACATTCCGGTAGTGATTTCCATACGGATTTGAGCACCCGTCTTGCGGCGGTTATATATCAACTCTCCATTTCGAATGTTATTAGCTGTCAGGTAAGCTATATCCACAAACGGCATTCCACAAGCCAAGAAACTGAATAAACTCATGTCGATCGCCAGTTCCTGACCGGAAGAACCGTCTGTCTTGAAACTTGCCAACTTTTGGATAAGTGTAACGGGTATGGCACGTTTGACAGTCGATTCTCGTTTAAGTTTGAGACCTTGGAAAGGGTGTTCGACAGGGTGCAACAGACCGTCGTGACAGGCGGCGTTGTAGATAGCGCGTAAACTGCTCAGATAGGAGTTGATTGTGTTCATTGCCAATCCCTTGCATTGCAAATAGGCAGTAAAATCAGAAATAAGGGTCCGGTTTAGATCTTCCATGTGAAACCCGGCATTTTCTGTAAATTTCAAAAAATGATTGGCGGCGACCTGATAAAGTTCTGCCGTACTTGCCTTGTTTAGTTTCTTCTTCAGTTCAATACGCATATTGGTATATTCAAGAAGCGATAATGATGAGAAAGTTTTCTTTTGTGCCATATCTGTTCGTGTTTAAATAATTATTGCACTATAACAAAGTATAGGTAATTCTTATTGTTAATTTTTTAAAGTCATTTGTTTTCGTAGGGTCAGAGAGTTGATTTGCCCGTTATTACTCATTCTTTAAAAATGATTGCAAATGACGGTTTTTCATCAAGAAAAAGAGGAATTTTGTTTTGAAGTGCGCAGTTTATTGCTAAAGACCAGGGGCGCCGTACCAAAATCATAAAGCGTCCATCTGCTTTCGCTAACTATATAATGTTTTTGCAAAACTAACCATCATACTATCATATCCGTCCGTATATTGTTTTAAACTAATATGTTATGGAATGATAGTTGCCGTTTTTAACTATCATTCATCTATCACACCTATCATAGTTAAAAACGATAACATCCTGTGTGTCAATCATACGATAAAAACAGAGACCGTCCGGGAACAGGTGCAAAACATGTTAAAACGGCTTCTTTATTCATCAAGACAGGCTTTTCTTTTGTCAAAAACAGTTTTTAAAGCCGCTTGAGACCCGGGTGTACCCAGCGCGGAGACCCAGGTGCGGGAGAGGTGCAGACCCGGGTCTGGGCGAGAGCTTTCCGGGGGTGCACAGATGTTTATCCGCCCTATTGGAGGTGTTTTTATGCCTCGTTTTTGCATCTTTTTTCCTATTGTAAACAAAAATAGCATATTATCAACTATTTGAGTGCGGTTGTCCTGATGTCTACTGTCCCTGCTTTTCTGTTCTGATGTCCCAGTATGAGAATGGCGGGCAGGTGAAGGATATGGAGAGGGTAAGGCGGAACTCTCTTTTTCACATCGGACATGAAAGAGGAGTATGAGGTGACCTGTGGGGGCCGTTCCGAAGGGAAAATCGGAATCGGCCGAGGGTTCTATGGCAGTGGAGTAGGGTTGTGCATAGGGGGGTCAGACCACCCTCAATCCCGCTTGCAGCGTACGCATTTCTTTGGGGACGGATTTCCTGATGCTTTCAATCAGGATGCCAGCGATCGAGTGCCGGATAAAATCCTTGCGGGTTACCCAGACGATTTCACGTGCAGGTTTGGGGATGGCGAACGGGCGTACCAGTTCTTTTTGCTGTTCGCTTAACTGATAAGTGGCCAACTCCGGAATGAAAGTGACGCCGTTGCCGCTTTCTACCATACGCATAAAGGTTTCCAGGCTTCCCAGGCGGTAAGCTGCCTGACGGAGTTTGACCTTTTCCATTTGGCAGAAACGCATCAGTTGATCACGGAAACAATGCCCTTCATCCAACAGCCAAAGACGTTCGTCGCTGATGTCTGCGGAACGGACCATCTCTTTCTTGAACACGTTTTCGTTGCGGGCTACATAAGCATAAAACTGTTCGTAATATAAAATGTCTCCCTGTAGCTGCATCTCTGTCGGTTGGTTTGCGATAATGGCAGCATCTATTTCCCCGTTCAGGAGGGCTTTCATTGTAGGGGCCGTTTGCATTTCCAGGATGCGGATGTCCAGATCGGGATGCTTTTCCGATACTTGCTGGAAAAAGCGGGGGAGCAGGTAAGGAGCGATCGTCGGTAATACGGCGAGGCGGAACGTGCCTTTCAAAGATTGCTCTTCTTCGTTAACTATATCTTTAATCAGAGAAGTCTGGTAGAGGACGATGCGTGCCTGATCGATCACCTTACGGCCGGCAGGGGTAGGGCAGACCGGTTGGATATTGCGATCGAAAAGTTTCACGCCCAGTTCATCTTCCAGTTTCTGGATCATCATGCTTAATGTCGGTTGAGTTACGCGGCAATGTTCTGCAGCTTTGGCAAAATGGCGGTAGGTGTCTACAGCCAGGATATATTCGAGTTGTTGTATATTCATATTCTTTGTTTAATGGTCACGAAGGTAGGAAAAAAATCGTGAAATGCACATTTATTTCGGTCATTTTTCAAGGTTGTCTTCTTGGGAAAAAGGCCTTGCTGCCGGAAGGCGGCTATTGCGTGGAGGGGTTGGTTTCAAAGGTCGCGGTTAAGCGGGCCGGTTCAAACGGGAAAGGCTTGCCGGTAAAGGGAGGGGATATTTGGATTTGGCTATATTTCTTGAGACATGGAAGAAAAACAGCAAATAGGCAGAGGTGATAGGCTTTTTGTACTAAGAATGATGGAAATTAAGCCTATATTTGTACCGTAAATCGTATATTTTAAACGCAGATGGAAGATAAAATCATATTACCTGCAGAGTGGTATCCGCAAAGTGCCGTCCAGTTGACATGGCCGCATGAGGAAACGGATTGGGCTCCTATACTGGACGAGGTGATTCCTTGTTTCGTATCGATTGCCAAAGAAGTGATCAAGCATGAGAAATTGTTGATCGTCTGTCCGGACGAAGAGGAGGTACGTGGACAATTGGGCGATGTGGATTACAGTCGGATCCGTTTTCGGGAGATGGCGACTAATGATACCTGGGCACGTGATCATGGTGGTATTACGGTATTTGATCAGGGAGAACCTGTGGTGTATGACTTCGTGTTCAACGGGTGGGGGATGAAGTTCGCGGCGGACCTGGACAACCTGATTACACGCCAACTGTCGATGCAGGGAACATTTGCCGAAGGGGTTCCGGTTATCAATATGCAACCGTTCGTATTGGAAGGTGGCAGTATTGAATCGGATGGCAAGGGAACGCTGCTCACTACTGTCGAATGCCTTTCGTCTCTGAACCGGAATGAGTATTTGCAAAAAGAAGAACTGGAAACCTATCTGAAGGATGTCTTCGGCATTAGACGTATCTTATGGTTGGAAAACGGCTATCTGGCCGGTGACGACACGGACAGTCATGTCGATACGTTGGCACGGTTTTGTAGCGAAGATACGATTGCGTATGTGCAGTGTACGGATGAATCGGATGAACATTTCGAAGAATTGCAAGCGATGGAACAGGAGTTACAGGCTTTCAGACAGGCTGACGGCAAACCTTACCGGTTGATTGTCCTGCCGATGGCGGAACCGGTGGTATGGGAGGGCGAACGTCTTCCGGCTACATACGCCAATTTTTTGATAATCAATGGTGCTGTGTTGCTTCCTTTTTATAATTCTCCGAAAGATGAACTGGCGAAAGCTGCTTTGCAACAGGCCTTTCCGGATCGTGAGATTATAGGGATCAATTGCTTGCCGTTGATTAAACAGCATGGTTCGCTACATTGTGTGACGATGCAATATCCGGAGGGAGTTATTAATTGAAAAGTGGGAATTGAAAGTTGAAAATTGAGATGGAAGATATGTTAAAGGTCGGACTGGTGCAGCAGGCGAATATCGGAGACCGCACCGCCAATATCAACAAATTGAAAGAGAATATTCGTGCTTGTGCTTTGCAAGGTGCTGAATTGGTTGTTTTGCAGGAGTTGCATAACGGGCTTTATTTCTGTCAGACGGAAGATACCGAAGTGTTTGATCAGGCGGAACCGATTCCGGGACCCTCTACGGAGATATTCGGAGCGTTGGCAAAGGAACTGGGTGTCGTGCTGGTTCTTTCTTTGTTTGAGAAACGGGCTCCCGGTTTGTATCATAATACGGCTGTCGTTATCGAAAAAGACGGTACTATTGCCGGAAGATACCGTAAGATGCATATTCCGGATGATCCGGCCTACTATGAGAAGTTTTATTTTACTCTTGGTGATCTTGGGTTCGAGCCGATCCGGACTTCGGTCGGCAAATTGGGCGTATTGGTTTGTTGGGATCAGTGGTATCCCGAAGCAGCCCGCCTGATGGCGATGAAAGGAGCGGAATTGCTGATTTATCCGACAGCCATCGGTTGGGAAAGCAGTGACACGGAGGAAGAGAAAAAACGCCAGTTGGGGGCGTGGGTGACTGTCCAACGGGGGCATGCCGTAGCCAATGGGCTTCCGGTTGTTACGGTAAACCGTGTAGGGCATGAGGTTGATCCGTCCGGACAGACGAATGGCATCCGGTTCTGGGGAAACAGTTTCGTCGCCGGTCCGCAGGGGGAACTCTTGGCCGAACTTTCCAATAGTGATGAGGAAATACGAATTGTGGAGATCGACAAGACGCGTAGTGAGAATGTCCGCCGTTGGTGGCCTTTCTTCCGGGATCGCCGTATCGATGCTTTTGGGGACTTGACCGAACGTTTTCTGATATGAGATTCTATAACCGTATGGAAGCCGTCTGCCGTATGAACCGATTAGGTGCGGAAAGGCGGCCTTTCCTGTTTGTGATCGATTACAAGCAAGACCAAGTGGTTGTGGAAGAGTTGGATCAGGTTAATCCGGAAGAGTTGCTTTACGATTTGGATGGTGTGACGAATGTCGTGGCTGCAAACCGTATGAATCAACAGGAGAATCAGACTTCTGTGATGCGATGGGAAACATTCCCTATCACACAAGAGGCCTATGCCGATTCGTTTCATAAAGTTATCGGACATATCCGGGCCGGAAACTCTTATTTGGTCAATCTGACTTGTGCTACTCCCGTCCGGACCAATCTGGGTCTGAAAGAAGTTTTTTTTCGTTCGCAAGCCCGGTATAAGCTCTGGATGAAAGATCGTTTTGTCGTTTTCTCTCCGGAGATATTTGTGAAGGTACGGGATGAACATATTTATTCTTATCCGATGAAAGGAACGATCGATGCCATGTTGCCGGATGCCCGCAGGCAGATATTGGACGATCCGAAGGAAGCGGCCGAACATGCTACGATTGTCGACCTGATCCGCAATGATCTGAGTCGGGTGTCGACCGAGGTGACGTTGACCCGTTACCGGTATATAGACGAGCTGCCGACACATAAAGGCGCTTTGTTGCAGGTTAGTTCGGAGATCCGGGGCCGTCTTGCCAGGAACTGGCAGGCAGATACAGGTGAATTGTTATTCCGTCTCCTGCCGGCAGGTTCCATCACAGGTGCGCCTAAAAAGAAGACAATGGAGATCATAGCGGAAGCCGAGACATACGAGAGAGGGTTCTATACCGGGGTTATGGGTTATTTTGACGGGAATAGCCTGGACAGTGCCGTTATGATCCGTTTTTTAGAACGACAGGCAGATGACTCTTTTGTCTTTAAGAGCGGAGGCGGCATTACTTCCCGGAGTGATTTGGCAAGCGAGTATAACGAAATGAAACAGAAAGTCTATGTCCCGATTTATTGAAACGATCCGGATCGAGGACGGGCGGATTCATAACTTGCCCTATCATAACCGGCGTATGGACGTGACACGCCGAAACGTGTTGCATCAAATCGGTACGCTTGATTTGAGTGACTACATCCGACCCGGAAACTATCGGGAACGGACAAAGTGCCGGGTGGAATATGATAAAGATATCTTGAGCGTGGACTATGCTGCCTATCACATTCGTCCGGTATCCTCTTTGCGGCTGGTCGTCGACGATGAAGTCACCTATCGGTATAAAAGTACGGATCGGAGTGTGCTGAACCGTTTGTTCGCATTTCGCGAAGCGGAAGACGACGTGCTGATTGTCCGGAGAGGATTGTTGACCGACACTTCTGTTTGTAACGTTGCGCTTTGGAACGGAAAACAATGGGTCACCCCCTCTATGCCGCTGTTGGCAGGAACGAAGAGGGCTTCTTTGTTGGATAAAGGAGAAATTGTTGCAGATGATATCCGTCCGGATGATTTGCCGGTTTATTCACGTATCAGGCTGTTCAATGCGATGATCGAGTTCGGGGAAATCGAATTTCCGGTAGACAGGATCGTACTTTGACTCAAATAATCCTTGTCGTTGGCATAGATGTAGAGCAAGGTTCCGTCTTTGATAGTGTTGATGATCGGTTTGGCAAGCGACTGGGGCAGGGCGGGGCAACCGAAACTTCTTCCTAAACGGCCTGCCGATGCTGCGACAGACAGGTGGCAATAGTTAGCCCCATGTACTACGATCGCCCGTTCTTTTGCTCGGTCGTTTATGCCTTTTTCCAAACCATCCAAGACTAAGGAATAACCGTTTTTGCCCTGATATGTATTTTCCGTAACGAAAAATCCCAATGAACTTTTGTAGGAATTGATTTTATTGGAGAACGAAGTGGCATAATTTCCTCCGCTGTTTTTCCCATGCGAGACGAGAGATGAGAACAGGAGTTTCTTGTGTTTGATATCCAGAACGTAAAACCGCTCTTCTGTGGAAGGCTTTGTGAAGTCGATCAAGGTAATGATATCCTTATTATGGCGTTCGATTGCTTGCGCTCCGGTTATGGCCTGTTCGAAGGCTGTATAATTCACCACATTGTCCAATTGCATATCTGCATAGAGCTGTCGGCATAACGAAGATACGGCCGCAGTGGGATCTGCCAGGATCAGAGGTGATGAACTTCGGGTAGCCGTATAATTGGCCGGGAGAAATAATAAAATCAAATATAAACAGATACGTGCTGACATAAGATTGAATAATGTCGCACAAAGATAAAACTTTTAATCAAAAACGAAAACAATTGTCTCATTTACAGATGCCCAATCATAAATAAATTTGGCATGTGAGGTCGCATTCCGGACGCACATATGGGAGCGTGGAGTCGTTCCAAGCGTTGAACTGTATTCGATCAGCGATTTGCGCGGTGTGTTTACCGGAACTCCATGGATGTAACCTCCATTGGTGAACCGGCTGGCATAAGGGGCGAATCCACCTGTCTCTTTGCTGCCGTCTACCAGGTAAATCATTCTTGTTTTCTTTTCCTGGACGACGAATATGCCTAATGGTGTTTCTTGCGCGTATGGAGGGCGGTGTTGTCCTGTTGTTGCCGGATTCATGCTTCTGACAAGCCATTTGGAATCCACGTGTTCAAGTGTCGCGATATTCTGATTGGTGACATCAACGAATATGGCTTTGTCAAATGTGACGCTATCGACCGGTTTGATATATTTTCCGGGAACCAGCCATTCTCCGTTTGTATAGATCGTTTGGATGCGGAAAAAGCGGTTGCTGTCGTCCAACAATTTCACAAGAGCCCCATCCCGGCCATAACGTTCGGCTGTCAGTGTGTCTTCCGGCAGATATAACGGGACAGACTGGTAACGTTCAACCCCCAAAGTATCGGATATCCGTTTGTAAGCATCGCGATGAAAATTCCGAACCAGCGGAGCTTCCCCGTTTTTGTTCCTGTAATTTTGAAAGATTGCCCAACGGGACGGCTTTTGCCGGATCGAATCGAGGAGCCGAAGACCCGCACGGATCTTATCCCATTGGAATTCTCGTGTGGTGTCTTTATACGGATATGTATCTGTCAAGGTATGCTGGTCGTAAAGCAGCTCCTTTTCTATAACGGTCTCGATCAGAGTAGGGGACATCTCCGGTTTTGGAGTTGTTCCGCTGACCGGAGTATCTTGTCCCGGTGGGACGGGCTCTTGTGTTTCTTCCGACTTTGTCGTGCAGAAACTCAATGTGGAAAGGCAAAGCAGTAAGAGTATGGGAATTGTCTTCATTTTTCTATTCATTATATAAATATAAACAAAAGAACAGAATGATTGTTTGGTTTTTATTCCTTTTTGGGTAAACGAAGGACAAAGCGGATCAAGGCGACGAATACCTTTCCGTATTTGTCCAACTTGAGCTGTCCGACACCTCGTATTTCGCTGAATTCGTCAAGAGTGACCGGTTTTTTCTGGACCATATCTTCGAGGGCATCATCCGAAAAGAGGATATAAGCCGGAGTATGTTCGCGTTCGGCAATCTGTTTGCGGAGTTGTTGTAGAGAGTCGAGCAATGTTTCATCCACGGAAGTAGATTCGAGCGGGCGGATCGGCCGGTATTTGTAGCCGCCTTTTTTGGTCGGCAGGGCGAAATCTTTTGTGTTTTGATAAATGGCCATGAGCGCTTGCTGTTCGCCGAAAAGGACTTTACGTCCTAACGCAGTCACTTTCAGGTGACCGGCCGACATATAGTCGATTTCGATATAACCGAGCTGGAGCATCTGATATAAATATTCTTTCCATTCTTTGTAGCTGAGATCCTTACCTACACCGTAGGTCTTTAGTTTGTCGTACCCTTTTTCCGTCAGTTCTTCCTTTTCGGATCCTCGGAGTATATCGATCAACAGGTGCATATTGGCAGTTTGTCCGGTACGGAAAATACCACTCAAGGCCTTTTGAACCAAGATGCTTCCGTCGAAACGTCGGGGAGGATTTTTACAAACATCACAATTCCCGCAATCCTTGTCCGTCTCTTCTCCGAAATAGCTCAGTAGAATGCGGCGCCGGCAAATGTCTGCTTCGCAATACCGGCGCATCCGGTTCAACTTCTGTAAAGTGACGTCTTTCTGTCCGCTTTCTTCTGCGAAACGGCGGAGGAGCAGGATATCGCTTACGGAATAGAAAAGGAGTGTGTCGCTTTTCATACCGTCCCGTCCGGCACGGCCTATTTCCTGATAATAGTTCTCGATGCTTGCCGGCATATTATAATGAATGACCCAGCGGACGTTGCTTTTGTCTATCCCCATCCCGAACGCGACCGTTGCACACACCACATTGACACGGTCGTTTATGAAATCGTCCTGTGCTTTCTCGCGTTTGTCGGGGCTGAGCCCGGCATGATAGGCGGTTGCCCGGATGCTGTATTCGGACAGTTCTTCGGCCAAAGACTCCGTGCTGTTGCGGCTCATGCAGTAGATGATGCCGCTCTGTCGGTGATGCCGGTTGATGAAATGGACAATCGCAGCGATTTTTTCTTTCTTGCTCAGCCCGCGGCGGATAGTGAGTGACAGGTTCGGGCGGTCGAAAGATGAGATGAATGTTTTAGGATCACGCAGTTTCAATTGGTTCAGGATATCCGTTCGGGTGATTTTGTCTGCCGTAGCTGTTAAAGCGACGATCGGCACTTTCGGGAAATTCTCTTTCAGAACGGACAGTTGGGTATATTCGGGACGGAAATCATGTCCCCAATGCGAGATACAATGCGCTTCGTCGATGGCGATCAGTGAAATGTCGATGCGGGGCAGGAGCCAATGCAATTCGCTTATGATCCCTTCGGGCGAGATGTAGAGCAGTTTCACTTTTCCTTGTATGCAGAGTTGCCGTACCCGGTGGCGTTCTTCCTCCGGCATCATGCTGTTGAGTGTCGCTGCCGGTATGCCATTGGCAATCAGTCCTTCGACCTGGTCCTTCATCAAAGCGATGAGGGGAGAAACTACGATGGCAGTTCCCGGCATGTAGATCGCCGGAAGCTGGAAGCAGATCGATTTGCCGCCACCTGTAGGCATCAGGACCAGCGAATCTTCTTTTTGCAAGATGCGCTGTATGATCTCGGCCTGTAATGGGCGGAATGATGTGTATCCGAAAAAACGTTTGAGTAGTAATAATAATTCTTTCATGAGAATCAAAAAGAACTTAGAGCCTGTTTAAATTTTGTTCAAAAAGTTTTTTCAGCTTCTTATGAGTTTCTTTTCCGGTCTGTTTTCCTGTTTTTATTCGTCATATAGCCCGCTATGATCCTTATAAAACAGAAAAACATCCTCAAAAAGAACTTTCAAAAGAATGCTGAACAAAATTAAACAGGCTCTGAATGTTTTTAAAAAGCATGCAAATATAACGAAAAATTGCAGAGATGCCGGATTTTTGTGTACCTTTGTCACCATTATTTATTTAACGAGCCGTGATGGCTCATTCTTATTATATGACATTTGAACAATTAGAACTGATCGAGCCGATACGAAAGGCTCTCAAAAAAGAAAAGTACACAACTCCTACTCCCATACAAGCCGAAGCCATTCCCGTAGTATTGGACGGATCTGATTTATTAGGTTGCGCGCAAACCGGAACCGGCAAGACGGCTGCTTTCTCCATCCCTATTATCCAGAAGATTGAAGAACAGATTTTGAATGGACGTAAGCCGGGAATTAAAGCTTTGGTCCTGACTCCGACACGCGAATTGGCGATCCAGATCGGTGAAAGTTTTACGGCATACGGGTGTTATACTCATGTAAAACATACGGTTATTTTCGGTGGTGTAGGGCAGAAGCCGCAGACGGATGCGTTGGTACGTGGGGTGGACGTGTTGATCGCAACTCCCGGCCGTCTGTTGGATTTGATCAATCAGGGTTTTATTCGCCTGAATACATTGGAATATTTTGTCTTGGATGAAGCGGACCGGATGCTGGATATGGGATTTATCCATGACATCAAGCGCATCTTGCCTTTGCTTCCTAAAAAACGCCAGTCCTTGTTCTTCTCTGCAACGATGCCGCCGGAGATCGAGCGTCTGGCAGGAACGATCCTCCACAAGCCTGAAAAAGTAGAGGTGACCCCAGTGTCTTCCACTGTCGATACGATCGACCAGTCTGTCTATTTTGTTGAGAAAGTGGAAAAGATCAACCTGCTGAAGAATCTGTTGGAAGACCGTTCGCTGGAATCCGTTTTGGTTTTTACCCGTACGAAGCACGGAGCCGACAAGGTCGCCCGTGTCCTGAACAGATCCGGGATTGGTGCGGAAGCCATTCATGGAGACAAAGGGCAGAGCGCCCGCCAGCGTGCCTTATCCAGCTTTAAGGATCATACACTCCGCGTCCTGATCGCGACCGATATCGCTTCCCGTGGTATCGATGTCGACCATCTTTCGCATGTTATCAATTATGATTTGCCGAATGTGCCGGAAACCTATGTGCATCGTATCGGCCGTACTGGTCGTGCCGGGCATAGCGGGATCGCTTTCTCTTTTTGCGATGTGGAGGAAGTTCCGTATCTGAAAGATATCCAGAAACTGATCGGTAAAGAAGTGCCGGTTGCAGGGGGGCATATATTCGAGACCGCCGAGGTCAAGGAAGCGATTGCTGGAAAGAAAAAAGCGATAAAGGAAGAGTCCAAGCGTCGGAATATGTTCGGTAGCAAACGGGATGGCAGTTTTTGGCGAAATAAGAAGAGAGCGGCTGCAAAATAATGGGCTATCTCCTTTGAAATATGCATGGGATGTTATATATTTGCCCACTTAACATAAAATTCTAAATTTAAAAATGGAAAACACTCGTCGTTCATTCCTAAAAAAGATGACCGCTGCCGGAATCGGTACAGCTGGTCTTGCATTAAGTAGCAACGCTGCGGCTGCTACGGTTACAACAGAAACAAGTGCAGAGAAGAAAAAGAAACCGGCCGGTAAAGATGATGGCAAGTTGCGTTTCGGTTTTATCGGTACAGGTTCCCGTTGTCACGAACATATCAACAACGTGTTGTCTATCCCCGGAAACAAGATCGTGGCTATCTGCGATATCCAGGCTGGCCCGATCCAGCGTACACTGGATCATATCGCCAAGTTCAATGTTCCTGCTCCCAAGGTATATACAGGTAGCGAACGTGAATTTGAAAAGATGTTGAATAATGAAGAATTCGATTGCGTCATTATCGCCAGCCCGTGGGAGTGGCACGTGCCGATGTCGATTGCAGCCATGAAAGCTGGTGTCCCTTATGTCGGTGTGGAAGTGTCTGCCGCCAATACGCTGGAGGAATGCTGGGATCTGGTCAACGTATCGGAAGCTACTGGAAGCCATCTGAACATCATGGAAAATGTTTGCTACCGTCGCGACTGCATGGCTGCGTTGAACATGGTCCGCAAAGGCCTGTTCGGTGAATTGCTGCATGCGACTTGCGGTTACGAACATGATTTGCGCGATGTCAAATTCAATGATGGGAAACATTATACTTACCAGAAAGGTGGTGAACTGCGTATGGGTAAGGATGCGTTTGCCGAAGCCCAGTGGCGTACGAACCATTCTGTCCGTCGTAACGGCGATGTCTATCCGACGCATGGAATCGGTCCGGTGGCAAACTGCCTTGACATCAACCGTGGTAACCGTTTCCTCTCTTTGTCTGCTATGGCGACCCAGTCTCGTGGCTTGCATAAGTTCATTGTGGACAATGGCGGTGAAAATCATCCGTTGGCAAAAGTCCGCTTCAACTTGGGCGACATTGTGACTTCCATGATCAAGTGTGCGAACGGACAGACGATTATCGTTACGCATGATACGAATTCTCCCCGTCCTTACTCTTTAGGCTTCCGTATTCAGGGAACCGAAGGTTTGTGGATGAACGATGGTAATCATGTATATGTGGAAAACCAGTCCAAGCCTCACCGTTGGGATGATTCGGAAGAATGGTTCAAGAAGTTCGACCATACATTGTGGTCCAAACACGAAGCCGAAGCCGCTCAGGCTGGACACGGAGGTATGGACTATGTGATGATGTTCGACCTGATCAATGCTATCCATAACAAGAAACCGGCTCCTATGGACTGCTACGATGCTGCCGCATGGAGTGCTATTTCCGCTTTGTCCGAGATGTCTATCGCACGTGGCGGCGCGTTGGTTGACTTCCCCGACTTTACTCGCGGACAGTGGATTCATCGTCAGCCGGCATTTGCTTTGTCTGAATAAGAAGAACTGGAATATCTATTAAGAGGGGCTGTATCGTAAAACTTAATTACGATACAGCTTTTTTTATATCAATTGAGAGATGAAAGTTTTCAAGCGGTCGATTTTTGTCCGTATGCCGTTTTTTCTTCGTATATTTACCCACCAAGAATTAAACACATTAAACTGAATATTTATGTTACTGCCAAAACAGTCTTGCAATTGTGTAACCGGGTTGGTTGTCGCCGGCTCGTTACTATTGGCCGCTTGCTCCCCGAAGGAAGTGAAGCAGGTGAATCTTATTCCCAAACCGGAACAGATGACAATGACCGGGGGAACTTTCCGGGTTGACAGTCTCGCCTTGTTCGGAGAGGAATCTTCTTTGGGTATCAATACTTTGATCGATGGGGATTGGGCCGGTAGCCCGGAGGGATATCGGCTGGATGTGACCCCGAAAGGGATTGATCTGCGTGCCGGTTCGCCGAACGGTTTGTTTTATGGGATGGAGACTTTGCGCCAACTGTATGCCGGAGGAGAGGTTCCGTGTGTTTCGATTCAGGATAATCCTCGTTTTGGATACCGGGGATTGCATCTGGATGTTTCCCGTCATTTCTTCTCCAAGGAAGAGATAGTAAAGTTGCTGGACGTGATGGCCTCTTACAAGTTGAATACTTTGCATATACATCTGACGGATGCCGGAGGATGGCGTATTGAGATAGACAAATATCCGAAACTTATTTCCGAAACAGCATTCCGTACCGAATCCGATTGGCGGAAGTGGTGGGACGGTCGTGATCGCAAGTATTTGCCGGAAGGAACGCCGGGTGCTTATGGTGGTTACTACACGAAAGAGGACATTCGGGAGATTGTGGAATATGCTCTCGCTAAACATATTAATATAATACCGGAGATCGAATTCCCCGGACATTCTGAAGAGGTCTTGATGGCCTATCCCGAATTGAGTTGTTCCGGTAAACCTTATCGGAACGGTGATTTTTGTATTGGTAATGAGCAGTCGTTCGTTTTCATGGAGGATGTATTGTCGGAGGTGATCGATCTTTTTCCTTCCGAATATATCCATATCGGTGGTGATGAAGCAGGGAAGTCTGCTTGGAAAAAATGTCCGAAGTGCCAAGCTTTGATGAAGGAAAAAAGGATGAAAAGCGTGGATGAGCTTCAAAGCTACATGATCCACCGGGCTGAAGAGTTTCTGATATCAAAGGGTCGCAAGTTGATTGGCTGGGATGAGATTTTGGAAGGTGGATTGGCCCCTGAAGCGACTGTCATGTCATGGCGGGGGGAAGATGGTGGTATCAAATCGGCCCGCATGGGGCATGATGTGGTGATGACGCCAGGTAATTATATGTATTTTGATTTCTATCAGGCCGATCCGAAGACGCAACCCTATGCCATCGGTGGTTATACGCCGGTAAAGAAGGTGTACAGCTATGATCCCGTTCCGGCCGATTCGTTGACGAAAGAGGAAAGCCGGCATATTTTGGGTGTACAGGCCAATACTTGGACCGAGTATATTCAAACTCCTGAGCATTTGGAATATATGATGTTTCCGCGTGCCCTTGCCGTGGCCGAGATAGGATGGACACCGCAGGAATTACGGACATGGGAAGATTTCAAACCTCGCATGAATGCTCATATCCCCAGGTTACAGGAAATGGGAATCCGTACTTTTACTCTTTCAGATGAACTTGAAGTGACTATGCAGGTCGATACGGTAGGCAGAAAGATAGAAGTCATATTGGATGCTGAGAAATATCCGGCGGAAATCCGCTATACGACAGATGGTTCCGTCCCGGTTGCCTCTTCCGCTCTTTATGACGGGCCGATAGTCGTGCGAGATTCCGCCTATGTCAAAGCAGCTATTTTCCGTCACGGGGTGCTTCAGGGAACGCCAACGGAAAAGAGGGTGGATTATCATCGGGCCGTTAACAAGCCTATACATTATAACAGCAAGCTTTACGCCGGCTATATGGCGGGAGGCACGAACGCTCTGCTGGATGGTTACCGCGGTGGCTTGACGTATCTGGACGGGCGTTGGCAAGGGTATCTGGATGATCTGGACTGCGTGATTGATATGAAAGAGGAGACGGATATCCGTAAAGTGTCCGTTCGTTTCATGCAACTGATCGGTCCGGGTGTGTTCCTGCCGGGGCAAGTGGAGCTGCTGACTTCGGAAGATGGCGAGAATTTCGTTTCTCGGGGGATCGTTCCAACAACGATTCCGGCCGATGATCCGAACCTCTTGTTTCAGGAATATACGTTCGGCGGGGATTGGAAAGCCCGCTATGTTCGTATAAAAGCACCCAGGGCGAACCCCGGTTTTATTTTTGCAGATGAGATTGTTGTTTGGTAAATTGAAAACTAAAAATAAGAAATTGTTGGTTATGATGAGACAGTTGATGGTTTTCCTGCTTTGTTGCGGTACGCTGATCGCTTCTGCGCAACAGCCGGTTGATTATGTAAATCCGTTTATCGGGACGAGTAATTACGGGACGACCAATCCCGGTGCAATTTGCCCCCAGGGAATGATGAGCGTGGTTCCTTTCAATGTCATGGGATCGGAAAAGAATCGTTTTGACAAGGACAACCAATGGTGGTCCACCCCTTATTCGGCAGACAATAAGTTTTTTACGGGATTTGCCCACGGCAGTTTGAGCGGTGTAGGATGTCCCGAACTTGGCAGCTTGCTGCTGATGCCTACCACCGGAGAATTGAACGTGGACTATCATGAATACGGTAGCGAATACAAGGGCGAAGTAGCTTATCCCGGTTATTACGGCAATGTCCTGACGAAATATAATGTCAAGGCGGAAGCTACCGCCACCATGCGTACCGGCTTGAGTCGTTTCACATTCCCGAAAGGGAAAAGTCACATCTTGTTGAATTTGGGCGAAGGGTTGACAAACGAGACTGGCGCCACGGTGAAGATCGTGAGTGACACGGAGGTCGAGGGAAGCAAGCTTTTAGGGACATTCTGCTATAACGCGCAGGCTGTCTTTCCGGTTTACTTTGTGATGAAGGTAAGCAAAGCCCCCAAGAAAATGGGCTATTGGAAGAAACAACGGGAGATGAAG
The DNA here is from genome assembly GCA_910577325.1 of uncultured Parabacteroides sp. GTDB lineage: Bacteria > Bacteroidota > Bacteroidia > Bacteroidales > Tannerellaceae > Parabacteroides. The sequence continues at coordinate 20,218 of CAJTMR010000030.1, read as the reverse complement.
GCCGAGGCAGCCTGGGATAGCCATTCCGGCAAATATAAACTCTACACCGGTTATACCCGTGAGATGAGCGGCGACGATATCGGCGTATGGTTCGACTATGACACAAGCGAGGGCGAACAGATTTTTGTGAAAGTGGGGATCTCATACGTGAGTATCAAGAATGCCCGTGAGAATATGGAACAGGAAATGAACGGGTTCCCGTTTGAACAGGCACGGGCGGCGGCTCGGACGATGTGGAACAACGACCTTGCGCGCGTGCAGGTGGAGGGAGGAACGAAGGAGGAACGTACCGTTTTCTATACCGCCCTTTACCACTTGTTGATCCATCCAAACATCTTGCAAGACTGGAACGGCGAATATCCGAAGATGGAGAGCTTGGAGGTGGGGAAACTCGATCCTTCACGTAACCGTTATACGGTCTTTTCACTTTGGGACACCTATCGCAATGTCAGTACGTTGATGACGTTGCTTTACCCGGAAAAGCAACTTGACATCATCCGTACCATGATCGACATGTATAAGGAAAGCGGATGGCTCCCGAAATGGGAGCTGTACGGGCGTGAGACGCTGACGATGGAAGGTGATCCGTCCATCCCTTATATCGTGGATGCCTATATGCGTGGTTTGCGTGATTACGATATCAATACTGCCTACGAAGGCATGCGCAAGGGCGCTACTACCCCTGGAGAGTTCAATCTGCTTCGCCCGGACAATAACGATTATATGGGCAAGGGCTATGTCCCCTTGCGCGAACAGTATGATAATTCGGTTTCGCATGCTTTGGAATATTATATTGCCGACTGGAATTTATCGTTGTTGGCGGATGCGTTGGGAAAGAAAGAAGATGCCAAGCTGTTCCGTGAACGTTCTATGGGGTATAAACATTATTATAGCAAGGAATTCGGTACGCTTCGTCCGATCCTGCCCGACGGCACGTTCTATTCCCCTTTCGATCCGAAGCAGGGGGAAAACTTCGAACCGAGTCCCGGTTTCCACGAAGGAAATGCTTGGAATTATACGTTTTATGTCCCTCACGACATCAAAGGCCTTGCCAAACTGATGGGCGGTCAGAAGAAGTTTGTCGATAAATTGCAGATGGTCTTCGACAAAGGATATTACGATATGGCAAACGAGCCGGATATCGCTTATCCGTATCTCTTCAGTTATTTCAAGGGAGATGCCTGGCGTACGCAGAAGCTGGTTCGTGAACTGTTGGGCAAATATTATCATAATGCCCCGAACGGGCTTCCCGGCAATGACGATACGGGTACGATGTCTACCTGGGCGATTTTCTCGATGATGGGATTCTACCCGGCTTGTCCCGGTGACTTGGATTATGTCCTGACCTCGCCGACTTTCGACAAGGTGACGATCCGGCTGGATGAGAAGTTCTATCCGAAAGGTAGCCTGGTAATCGAATCTTCACACCGGGCGCCGGATGATATTTATATCAAGGAGGTGACGGCCGATGGCAAGAGGCTGAAAGGTTATACGATCTCGCAACAGGAGCTGGTAAATGCCGGGACGTTGCGGTTCACATTGGAAAGTAAACATTAATCGGATATCAGATAAGACAGGTTCCCTGCCGATGGAATTTTAGTTTCATAGGCAGGGAATTTTAGTTTCATGCTGATGGAACTTTTGTTTCATGCCAGTGAAACTTTTTTGCGATAAAATATTTGGGAGCCGCAGTCCGGTTTTTCGGCGCATTTGGCAAATATTATTATCTTTGCAGCCATAGTTTGAAAATAATAGTTTAATCCATATCATAATGTATAGAACAAGAACATGTGGCGACCTGCGCCTCGCTGATGAAGGCTTGGTGATTACGCTGGCCGGCTGGGTACAGAAAACCCGTAAGATGGGTGGCATGACGTTTGTGGATATCCGTGACCGTTACGGTATTACGCAATTGGTGTTTAACCAGGAAGTTGATGCCGCTCTTTGTGAGAAAGCAAATAAACTGGGACGCGAATATGTTATCCAGGTAACGGGAACCGTTCGCGAACGTTCCAGCAAAAACCCGAATATCCCTACCGGTGAGATCGAAATCATCGTTTCGGAACTGAATGTCCTGAATGCTGCCGTGACTCCTCCTTTCACGATTGAAGACGATACGGACGGTGGTGACGACCTGCGTATGAAATACCGTTATCTGGATTTGCGCCGTAACGCCGTCCGCAAGAATCTGGAACTGCGTCATCGTATGGCTTTCGAGGTCCGTAACTATCTGGATAAGCAGGGATTTCTGGAAGTGGAAACTCCGGTGCTGGTAAACTCTACGCCTGAAGGGGCACGTGACTTTGTCGTGCCTTCCCGCATGAATCCCGGACAGTTCTATGCTTTGCCTCAGTCTCCGCAGACGTTGAAGCAGTTGTTGATGGTTTCCGGTTTCGACCGTTATTTCCAGATCGTGAAATGCTTCCGTGACGAAGACCTGCGTGCGGACCGCCAGCCCGAATTTACACAGATCGACTGCGAGATGAGCTTTGTGGAACAGGAAGACGTGCTGAATATTTTCGAAGGAATGGCCAAGCATCTGTTCAAAGTGATCCGGGATATCGATATAAAAGAGGCTTTCCCGCGTATCAGTTGGCATGACGCCATGAAATATTACGGAAGCGACAAGCCGGACCTGCGTTTCGATATGAAGTTTGTCGAACTGATGGACATCATGAAGGGACACGGTTTTTCCGTATTCGATAATGCAGCTTATGTCGGCGGTATCTGTGCGGAAGGGGCGGCTTCTTATACGCGCAAGCAACTGGATGCGCTGACCGAATTTGTGAAACGTCCGCAGATCGGTGCAAAGGGTATGGTATATGCCCGTGTGGAAGCCGACGGCAATGTGAAGTCGAGCGTGGATAAATTCTATACTCAGGAAGTATTGCAACAGATGAAAGAAGCTTTCGGCGCAAAACCGGGCGACCTGATCCTGATCCTTTCCGGCGACGATGTGATGAAGACGCGCAAACAGCTTTGCGAATTGCGTCTGGAAGTGGCCGGCCAGTTGGGCTTGCGTGACAAGAACAAGTTTGCTTGCCTGTGGGTGATCGATTTCCCGTTGTTCGAATGGAGCGAAGAAGACCAGCGTTTCTATGCAATGCATCATCCGTTTACTTCTCCAAAACCCGAAGATATTCCTTTGTTGGATAGCGATACGGGAGCCGTTCGTGCGAATGCATACGACATGGTGATCAATGGTGTCGAAGTCGGCGGAGGTTCTATCCGTATCCATGACAGTAAGTTGCAGGATAAGATGTTCCAGTTGCTGGGCTTCACTGAAGAAAAGGCACAGGAACGTTTCGGCTTCCTGATGAATGCCTTCAAATATGGTGCGCCTCCTCACGGTGGTCTGGCTTACGGTCTGGACCGTTGGGTATCTCTGTTTGCCGGCTTGGATTCTATCCGTGACTGTATCGCATTCCCGAAAAACAACTCCGGCCGCGATGTCATGTTGGATGCGCCCGGACAACTGGATGATTCGCAGTTGGAAGAACTATGCCTGAAAGTAGATATTAAGGAATAATATGCCAAATAAGTCATTTGTCGGTATGCTGATGAATTCCCATCAGCATATTGGTAAATGGTTTGTTTATAAATTAGTAGTTATGTTAAGGATCAAGGATGTACTGAAGGAAATCGAACAATACGCTCCGTTGCCGTTGCAGGAAAGTTTTGACAATGCAGGTGTGCAGGTAGGCGATGTGAATCAGCCTGCTACCGGTGCGCTTCTTTGCCTCGATGTCACCGAAGAGGTTGTGGACGAGGCGATAGAGATGGGGTGTAACCTGATTATCTCTCATCATCCTTTGGCCTTTAAAGCGTTCAAATCCCTGACCGGTTCGACCTATATCGAGCGGTGCATGATGAAAGCCTGCAAGTATGACTTGGTGATCTATGCCGCCCATACCAATCTCGATAATGCGGCGGGAGGCGTGAATTTCCGTCTGGCGAAACTGATCGGGTTGGAAAATGTTCGTGTCCTGAGCCCGCAGAAAGGAGCTTTGCTGAAACTGGTCACTTTCGTGCCGGAGGCCTATGCCGATTTGGTGAGGACAACCTTGTTCAATGCGGGAGCCGGAGCGATAGGTGACTATGATTCCTGTAGCTTCAGCCTGCCGGGGAGTGGAACTTTCCGTGCCGGTGAAGGGACGAACCCGTTCTGTGGCGAAATAGGCGAGTTGCATGTGGAACCGGAAATCCGTATCGAAACGATATTGCCCGCTTTCCGTAAATCGACGGTGACGCGTGCGTTGCTTTCCGTCCATCCTTATGAAGAACCGGCATTCGATTTCTATCCTTTGGATAATGCCTGGGACCAGGCCGGTTCGGGAGTAGTGGGAGAGTTGCCAGAAGAAGAGGGTGAATTAGTTTTCCTGCAACGGATCAAGGAATTGTTCCAGGTGGGGTGTGTGAAGCATTCCGCCCTGACCGGCAAGCCGATACGGGAAGTCGCTTTATGCGGAGGGAGCGGTGCTTTCCTGATCAAAGACGCAATCGGTTACGGTGCGGACGTTTTCATAACGGGAGAGGCTAAATATAATGACTTTTACGATGTGGAAGACCGGATTCTGCTGGCGGTTATTGGTCATTATGAAAGTGAAGTCTGTACAAAAGATATCTTTTATAACATAATATCGAAAAAATTCCCTACCTTTGCGGTACATTTTTCGAATGTTAATTCAAACCCGGTAAAATATTTATAGAATGGCTACAGATAAACAATCTGCTGAAAAAGAGATTACAGTTGAAGAAAAGCTTTCTACACTGTATCAGCTTCAGGCGATGATGACTGAAATCGATAAGATCAAAACGCTTCGTGGCGAACTTCCTTTGGAAGTACAGGATCTGGAAGATGAGATCGTAGGTCTGGAAACACGTCTTCAGAACTATCAGTCAGAAATTAAAGACTTTGAGAATGCGGTTGTAGAACAGAAACATAAGATTACGGAGTCAACCGGTCTGATTGAAAAATATAAAACGCAGTTGGATAATGTGCGTAACAATCGTGAGTTCGATAACTTGTCAAAAGAAATAGAATTTCAGGGGCTTGAAATAGAATTTTCTGAAAAGAAGATCCGTGAATTTGGTGAAGCGATCAAGCATAAGAAAGCGGACATAGCTGAATTGTCTGAAAAATTGGAAGGTCGTAAAGGCGATTTGGTCCAAAAGCAGAGCGAATTGGAGCAGATCATTTCCGAAACCAAACAGGATGAAGAAAGATTGCGCGAAAAAGCAAAGAAATTGGAAGCGAATATCGAGCCGCGTCTGTTGGCAGCTTTCAAGCGTATCCGTAAAGGGGCACGTAACGGTCTGGCTGTCGTATATGTACAGCGTGGCGCATGTGGTGGTTGTTTCAACAAGATCCCGCCTCAGAAACAGTTGGATATCAAGTTGCGTAAAAAAGTTATTGTTTGCGAATATTGCGGTCGTATTATGATTGACCCTGAATTGGCAGGTGTAGAAGAATAATCAGATGCGCGATGTTGTCCGTGCATATATAGAGAAATACCGGTTGCTTACGGAAAATCGTCCGGTTCTGGTCGGTGTAAGTGGCGGAGCAGATTCAATAGCCCTACTCACCATTTTGGTAGAGTTGGGCTATTCCTGTATTGCGGCGCATTGTAATTTTCATTTGCGGGGAGACGAGTCTTTGCGTGATGAGCAGTTTGTGAGAGAGTATGCCCGAAAGCTGGATGTTCCTTTTTTGATGACGGATTTCGATACCCGGAAATACGCAGCCGACCGTCATCTCTCCATTGAAATGGCTGCCCGTGAGTTGCGCTATGGCTGGTTCGAAGAACAACGGGTCGCAACTGGTGCGCAGGCTGTCGCTGTGGCTCATCATCGTGATGACAGTGTGGAAACGCTTTTGATGAATTTGGTACGTGGAACTGGTATTCGGGGAATGAGCGGGATTCGTCCTAAAAACGGTTTTGTAATACGTCCTTTGCTTGCCGTGAGTCGTGAGGATATTTTGGAATGGCTTGCCGGACGCGGATTGACGTATGTGACCGATAGCACCAACCTATCCGATGCCTATACGCGTAATTTTATTCGCTTGCGTGTCCTTCCGCTGCTGAAAGAGATCAATCCTTCCGTGAAAAGTGCGATCGCCCGTACGTCCGCACATCTGTCGGCGACCGAAGCTGTTTATCTGCATGTGGTGGAAGAGGCAAGGAAAACCGTGGTCGAGCAAGGAGACCGCCTTTCCATTGCTACCCTGATGCGTTACCCGTCGCCCGATGCTATTTTATATGAGTTGCTCAAAACCTATGACTTTACTCGTCCGGTGGCAGAGGATGTTTATTTGTCCCTGACGAAAGAATCGGGCAAAACCTTTTTTTCTTCTACACACCGGTTGATAAAAGATCGCGACTATTTATTGTTGTCTCCCCTTGTAAAAGAAGAGGTTTGTGAGTATGCCTTGACCGGTGATGAGAAAGTTTGGTCCGGTCCTGTTGAACTTTCTTTCGGGAAAGTTGTTATTAAGGAAGATTTCCATATCCGGAAAGATAAAAATATCGCCTATTTTGATTACGACAAACTGACTTTTCCGCTTACCCTGCGTACTTGGAAAGAGGGAGATTGGTTTATTCCTTTTGGCATGAAAGGGCGGAAAAAATTAAGCGATTATTTTTCGGATCATAAGTTCAGCCGCTTCGATAAAGAACGAACTTGGCTTTTATGCAGTGGAGACGCTGTTATCTGGATTGTAGGAGAACGTTCCGATAATCGTTTTTGCTTGGATAAAACAACTAAAAGTGTGTTAGTTGTGAATTTTTTTCCGACAAAAAGCGAGAGTAACTAAAAATATTATTACATTTGCAAAGATTTACTCCGCAGATGTGTTACTAATGATTCAAATTAGCTCAACAATCCGGTTTTCACATGAAATTATTAATTATCAAATTATAAAAGATACAATGATTGCGTTGTACGCGTGCCGTGTCAGGTCGTGTAGTACGTCGTTTTTATTATTCACTTCGCATTATGCAAAAATATAACATTCTAGAACTAAATGAAAAACTTCTTCCTGAGTTGCAAAGTATAGCGGAAGAGTTAGGTATTAAAAAAGTAAGTTCTCTTAAAAAAGAGGAACTTGTATACAGAATTCTTGACGAACAGGCTATTTCATATGCCGGTATCCAGGCTGAAAAGGAGAAAGAAAAGGTAGCAAAAAAACGAGGTAGGAAACCGAAGGCTGCGACATTGAATGGCGTGAATGCCGATGCCAAAACGAATGTTGTTACCCCTGCCACACCCGTTGAAGCTTCGGCAGATGAGGCGGTTCCAGAGGCTTTGGGACACCCCGAACGTAAAAAACGGACGCGTATAGAAAAGAAAGAAAAAGTGGCTGCGGCTGTAACTCCTGTCCAGAAAAACGAAGAAGCAGCCGTTCCTGAGAATTTGATTTCGGCCAATGCTCCTGTAGCCGAAACTCTTATCCAAATAACCGATGCTCCTGCCGAAACAACAAAACCGGCAGTAAAGAAGGTGGTTAAGAAAGTTGACAAAACTATAGAGAAGCCGTTGCTTCCTCCTGTTGTCGTAGAATCTGAAAACGGAGAGTTCCCGGCCGAGATTACTCCCAAGGAAACGAAAGAACCGGCTGTTGTAGAAACACTTGCTGTTTCGACTTCAACTTCAACTCCGTCGGATGAACCTAAGCGTGTGGTGTTCCGCCATCCGGATACCAAATCGGTTCTTGACCAGCTCTTCCCATTCTCTTCTGCATCCGCCAAACCGGAACCGAAAACGCAGGCAGAACAACCAGTTGCCGCTCAGCAGAATAATCCTCGTCAGAACAATAACAGGCAGAACAATCAGAATAATCATAACAACCAGCGCAACAATAATAATGTTGTCCAGGAAAAACAGTATGAATTTGACGGCATATTGACGGGAGTCGGTGTGTTGGAAATGATGCCTGACGGATATGGTTTCCTGCGTTCTTCTGATTATAATTACTTGACTTCCCCGGATGATATTTATGTATCACAATCGCAAATCAAGTTGTTTGGCCTGAAGACCGGCGATGTGGTGGAGGGAGCTATCCGTCCTCCGAAGGAGGGTGAAAAGTATTTTCCGCTTGTCAAAGTGGACAAGATTAACGGCCGTACGCCGGAAGAGGTTCGTGACCGTGTTCCTTTCGATCATCTGACTCCGCTTTTCCCGGATGAGAAATTCATGTTGACAACCCGCAAGTCTTCGAAAGTGTACGACAATATTGCTGTGCGTGTGGTAGACCTGTTTTCGCCGATCGGTAAAGGGCAGCGCGGTTTGATTGTGGCTCAGCCGAAGACTGGTAAGACGATGCTGTTGAAAGATATTGCTAATGCGATTGCTGCCAACCACCCTGAAGTGTATATGATTATCTTGTTGATCGACGAGCGTCCTGAAGAGGTAACCGATATGGCTCGTAGTGTGGATGCGGAAGTGATTGCTTCTACTTTCGACGAACCGGCCGAACGCCATGTGAAGATTGCAGAGATCGTTCTGAACAAGGCTAAACGTATGGTGGAATGTGGCCATGATGTCGTGATCCTGTTAGACTCCATTACACGTTTGGCCCGTGCTTACAATACGGTTCAACCGGCTTCCGGCAAAGTCCTCTCCGGTGGTGTCGATGCGAACGCTTTGCAGAAACCGAAACGTTTCTTCGGTGCTGCCCGTAACATCGAAAACGGCGGTAGTTTGACGATTCTGGCTACGGCATTGACAGAAACCGGTTCGAAGATGGACGATGTAATCTTTGAAGAATTCAAAGGTACGGGTAATATGGAATTGCAGTTGGATCGCAAGTTGGCAAACAAACGTGTTTATCCGGCTGTCGATATCACGGCTTCGAGTACACGTCGCGACGATCTGTTGCAGGATGAAAACACCGTGAATCGTATGTGGATTCTGCGTAAGTATTTGGCCGATATGAACTCGATGGAGGCTATGGAATTTGTAAAGAAACGTATGGAGCAGACATTTGATAATATGGAGTTTTTAGCTTCGATGAACGGATAAGATAACCGGGTCTCTAAAAACGGAAAAAGGGTCTCGTAATCCTATTTTGCCATGGCGGACTTGATCCGGGATGACAAAATAGGATTACGAGACCCTCTTTCGTTTGAATACAGATGTGTTTTTTCAGGCTTCTTTTCTGGGTCTTCCCCGACGGCGCGGACCGTTGTTGCTTTTCCCTCCGTTGTTGTTTGCTTTTCCGCCGTCTTTACGGGGACGTCCTCTTCCACGGCGTACGTTGGCATATTTTTCTGGCTCGTATAAAGGGGTTTCGCCGAATTTAGGATCGACCGGTATTTTATAGACATTCTTATTAAGGAATTCTTCGATACGTTTGAATTGGAATTGTTCTTCGGTCGAAATGAAAGTGATGGCCAAACCTTCACCATTCGTTCCGCGGGCGGTACGCCCGATACGGTGTACATAATCTTCCGGGTCGTGAGGTATATCGAAATTGATTACCAGTTTGATATCATTGATGTCGATACCGCGTGAGACGACATCGGTGGCAACGAGGATGTCGATATGTCCTTTCTTGAAGTCTTTCATCACCTCTTCACGTTGTGACTGCTCAAGGTCCGAGTGCATGGCAGCAACATTGAATTTCATTCGCTTGAGGGTGGATGCCAGTTCTTTTACTTTCATTTTCGAAGATGAAAATATGATGACACGTTGCGGACGGCTTTGTGAGAACAGGTCTTCCAATATGCGTAATTTCTGCATATCATAGCAGACGTAGGCCGTTTGCATGATTGTTTCGGGTGGACGAGAGATGGCTATCTTGACTTCTTCCGGATTTTTCAAGATTGTTTGAGCCAACGTCCGAATCTTGGGAGGCATTGTGGCGGAGAACATGATTGTCTGGCAGGTTTCCGGCAATAGCTTGTAGACTTGCATGATATCGTCATAAAACCCCATGTCGAGCATTCGGTCCGCTTCATCCAGAACGAAAAAGGAAACCTGTGATAGGTCGACTGTACCCAGTTTGATATGCGACAACAGTCGCCCGGGGGTGGCAATCACAATATCGGCCCCCATTTCCATCCCGCGTTTTTGCTGTTCCCAGGCGATACCGTCCGTTCCTCCGTAAACGGCAACGGCGGAAACAGGAATAAAATATGTGAAACCTTCGATTTGCTGGTCAATCTGTTGGGCCAATTCGCGGGTAGGAGCCATGATAATGGCATTGATTGCATTGGCCGGATGTAATCCTTTGCTGAGTTCATTGATCACCGGCAATACATAAGCCGCAGTTTTTCCTGTTCCGGTTTGTGCACAGGCGATAATGTCTTTCCCTTCCAGAATAACCGGAATCGTTAGTTCCTGTACTGGAGTTGTCTCCAGAAAATTCATTGCGTCAAGGCCATCCAATACGGCCTCTTCTAAATCCAATTCGTCAAATCTCATCTTTCATCATTAAATTCTCGGTAAAGGTAGGTAATATTTGGCAATATTTATTACACGGAGCACTGCCTTCTTCCAAAAGAGTTATTTTTTCAAGAAGATATTGATTTTGGCGGCGATTATCCGAGGGAATTGAGGTAAAATAAATATCTTTAAACAGGCTCTAAATCTGTGGTTGAAAGTATTTCATTTCGGACTGAGTTCTGCTACTAAACAGCTACCGGTTCCAAGACGAGGTATATAGAGTGTAACGGTTTCCGATTTTAGGCGTGGTTGTCTTGGAGGCTTTTTGACAAACTCCGTTATTTATAATATTTCTTGTATATTTTGTCGAATGTACCGTTCTTGCGTATCTGGTCCAACCAACTGTTCAGGCTGTCGAGTAGGATAGGGCAGTCTTTGCGGACTGCCCAGGATTGGAGTTGCGTGAAACTTATGTCTGTTTTGATATCTATTTCCGGGAGTTGTTTTTGGGAAAGGATGGCTGTTTGCTGGTCGCAGACGGCATAATCGATATCTCCTTTGGCTACCATGATGGCAAGTTGTTCCCCGGAATATAATTCGTCTTCTATTACGTAAATCGTGTCACCGATCTCATGTCCCAGATTCTGTAGCCTGAGTTGGGCGGGAGAATCTTTCGGGATGTATAAAGTCTTACCGGCCAGATCGAGTTGGTTACGGATGGGTTTGAATCCCTTATTGGCTTTTTCCGTTCGTTGTATCAGGACTTGTTTGTCGAGGATGATCGGTTCGGTAAACAGATATTTTTCTTTGATTTCACTGGTAATCGGAATGTTGCGGGCTATAACATCACATTTGTTCTTTTCGAGCATATCAAAACTTTCGGCCAGGCTCATTTCCAAAAGCGTCTGTATCTCCATACCTGATAATTGGGCGATAGCTATGCTGAGTTCATATTGGAAACCTTCTATAGTGTCGCCTGCCACATAATACCCCGACTGATTGTATTCGGTTACCAACCGTAAAATTTTTTCTTCTTCGATCGTGGGATAGTCGCGTGGAAGAACTTCTGTCTGGGATATGATTTTCAGACGGCATAACATGGTCATGGTTGCAACAGCCATTATCAATAGTCCGGTATATACTCTTATCAGTTTTCTCGATTTCATGAGATCAGTTGTTAAATGTTACAGCCACGCCCATTTTCAGGACGAACGGATTCAGCGGATAATGTGCCAGCGAGAAATAATTCGGATTGACGAACTTGGAACCCAGGTTGTACCCCATCACAAAGAAACGAGCCTGTTTCAGGTGGAAATTGGCATAAGCATTGACAAGCGGGTAATTGCCGACTTTCACTTCGTCTTGTACTTGGAACTGCTGTGTAGCTGGCTCGTAATACGGGGCGTAGTAGGAAGTATTGTAGTACATATTGACTCCTAATTGTACCATTAATACTTTTGCAACCTTAAATTTCAGATACATATTGGTGTACAGGCTGATTTGAGGCAAAGGCAGTACGTTTTTGTCGCTACTCAACTGATAGGCTGCTTCGTTTTCCCATCCGAAAGCACGGTACATGAGATCCTGTTTGATGCGGGCGTTTATTACTTGTAGATTTCCGTTTTTCTGTTCCGGCATTCCTTGTTTGTTGAAGAATACATAGTTCTGTATGCTTTCGATTCCGGCAGACAACTGTGTCCGTGTGGATTCCAGATCGATTTTGGCTCCGGCATAGATTTGTTGGATCATGTTCATATCCCGGTTATCCCACCAGAAATAGCGGGAATGGAAGTGACGCATGTAGAATGAAGGAGTGATATTCTTAATGTATCCTTCCGCAGTGATCATCGCGTCTTTTTTTAATAGTTTGAATTTGGTTTGCAGGTTTCCTGTTGCCCGGAATTCTCCGATATCGTCACCCAAGATGCAAAGTTCTCCGCGGGCATTGTAAGTCAGTATGTTTCCTCTGCGTTTGGAGATTTCAGTTCCGATATATGTCGAAAATTCGTCATACACCTGTGTAACCGGAAATTTGATGGTGGAAGGGGATGCGCTTATCCCACTTCCGTATTCGGGATCGTATGACAATCCCGGAACTTGGCCCGGTAACTGGAATTTGCGTTTGTCGAAAGTCGCAAAAGCTGTGATGCCGAACTTGGCCCAGTCTTGAAAACCTTCGCGGAGGGATAGCCCGAAAGTATTGCGCAGGTTCCAATAGGAAGTACGATCATCGACACCCGTACCGTTTTCCAAACCGAATACACGCGGGGTTCCATCCGGAGTCAGGTAACATTCGTTCAGGTTTTGGTCTGTTTCCGAACGGAAGCGGCGGCGGTTGTCCTGATATTCCAGTGTATGAATGATACTGGATACGGGGATAAATATTTTCACAGGATTTCCCAATGTGTCCACTTCCTCTTCCGACTCACGCTCGAATCCGAGATTATAATGGTGATTCAGAAAATATTGTTTGCCGCGTACACGATTCCAAGCTTTGATCGGGTAACGCGTATTGAAAGCCTTGGGATCGTCTTGGTTTCTTTCACCGGCAAAATATTGATCTGGGTTGGTGATTACCGAGTCGTTGGCCAATCCTCCGTTTTCGTAATTGATGAAGTTGAAATTGCTCAAATAGGCATGTGCTTCATAGCGGTCCGATTTGTAACTGCCGAAAAGTCGGTAACTCAATAGCTTATTGCCGTTATTCTTGTAATATCCGCGACTGTAGATATAGTCCAGATCGCCGCCTACATTTATCTTCGGACCGAAGTTCATGGTCAGCGTGCCTTTCAATCGTTCGTTTTTGCTATCACTTCCCCCCATAGTGGTATACATCACGTTTGTGTAGGGAATTTTTGTATTGTAATATTGTGCGTTTCGAGGGTCTGTTATATAGTAATCGTAAGCATCGGCAAACAAGAAGTCCCTCGATTCCTTGCGTTCGGAAAAGATACGGGTTTGTCCCGGTGATCCCGTATTGGCAAGATAACCGATTGCCAACGATTCGGACTCCACCAGCGTACTATTGGCGAAATTTAATTTCTGCGTGTCCAATGGGGCAGTATAAAGATCACCCAACAAAGGTGTTAGCCGGTAGGCCGTAAGGCGTTTGTCGTTTATAGCTATGCTGTCTGGGATTAGCAAACTATCAGGTACTTCCCGGTTGGATTTGGAAAGATTTCCGAGTGAGAAGCCTTTCCGGTCTCCGCCGGGTCGGCGTTGCGCATGCAGAGCCGAGGCGGATATTATCAAGAGGAATAATATGTATAAGCTATGCTTCATGAGGGGCAAAGATAGTGATATTGTACCAATTATGAATAATGTGCCAATATGCCAATTAATATTAGTTATATTTTTATTGGCATATTGGCACATTTATGCAAAATACCTTACTGGCACATTTGCACATTGGTTATAATCTCCATTCCTTTTTTGATGGCTGCTTCGTTCATCGGGATCAGCTTGTGGTGACGTTCAGGCAGAGATTTCTTCAAGCCTAACAATACGTTTTCTAATTTCACCATCGGGACTATTTTCAGCAGTCCTCCGAGGATCAACATATTGAATGCTTTCTCGTTTTTCATCTCAGTAGCCGCATCCATTGCATCCATGCGGTATACGTTGACGTCGGTTCGTTTCACTGGCGTATGGATTCCATATCCGTCATAAATAATAATGCCACCTTTTTTTACCTTTTTTTCGAATTTTTCCATCGAAGGCTGGTTCAAGATGATGGCAATGTCATATTCGTTCAGTACGGGAGAACTGATGCGGTCGTCACTCAAGATAACGGTTACGTTGGCTGTACCACCACGTTGTTCGGGACCGTAGGAAGGCATCCAACTGACTTCCTTTCCTTCCATCAGGCCGGAATAAGCCAGGATTTTACCCATTGACAAAACCCCTTGTCCACCGAAACCTGCTATTATAATTTCTTGCTTCATTACTTCAAAAATTAATAATTACTCATTATTCCTTATTCTTGAGATCTCCTAACGGATAGAACGGGAACATATTCTCTTCCATCCATTTATTGGCTTTCTCAGGTGTCATTTTCCAACCGGATGAACAGGTGGAAACGAATTCGACAATTGAAGTGCCTTTGCCGGCCATCGAATTTTCGAATGCCTTGCGAAGCATCTTTTTGGCTTTGCGGACAGCTGCGGCAGTATGTACGCTCTGACGGGTGACTAAGCAGGTTCCTTCCAATTGTGCAAGCAAGTCGCCGATCTTTAACGGATAACCGTTTAGGGCGATGTTTCGGCCGTATGGGCAGGTTGCCGTCGGCATTCCTTCCAGTGTGGTGGGAGCCATCTGACCACCTGTCATACCATAGATGGCATTGTTGACAAATACGATCACGATGTTTTCTCCACGATTGGCCGCATGGATTGTTTCGGCAGTACCGATGGCAGCCAAGTCTCCGTCGCCTTGGTAAGTGAATACCATCTTACCCGGATTCAGTCGTTTAACGGCTGTCGCGATAGCAGGTGCACGTCCGTGAGCTGCTTCGATCCAGTCGATATCCAAATAATTGTAGGCAAATACGGCACACCCGACGGGAGAGATGCCGATCGTTTTGTCTTCCATTCCCATCTCGGCAATTACTTCGGCAATCAGCTTGTGTATCACGCCGTGGCTGCAACCGGGACAGTAGTGCATGGGATTTTCGTTCATAAGCCTGGGCTTTTCGTATACCAGGTTTTCCGGTTTAATTATTTCGTTAACTTCCATGTTCGTATTTGTTTAGCTAATAAATCTCATTAGATATTGAACCAGGCGGAAACAGATTGCCGCGCCGCCACAATACAGGAATAACTGCCGGTTTTCCGGGAAGGCAAAATAACAGATTACTGCTGCCACTGCCAAAACCATGAAGAACCAGGTCAATATTGTATCAATTTTACTTCCGCGTGTCATAATTGAGAATTGAAAAAATTTTAAATAAACCTCTTTAATGATTTCTTAATCCTCGATTATTAATTCTTTCAGTGCGTTCAGAACTTCATCCGGTGTGAACACGATACCTCCGAGGCGGCCGAAATGTTCAACCTTTACCTTTCCGTTTACGGCCAAACGTACGTCTTCGACCATCTGTCCGGCGTTCAGCTCGACAGAAAGCATACCTTTCACTTTATCGGCATAATAAGCGATCACTTTTTTAGGAAACGGCCACAATGTGACGGGACGGAGCAGGCCGAGCTTGATACCTTCCATGCGTGCGATTTCCACTACTTTTTGGCAGATACGTGCGGAAGAACCAAATGCGATCAGTAGATATTCGGCGTCTTCGCACTGGAACTCTTCGTAGCGGATTTCATTTTCTTCGATCTTCCGATATTTAGCTTGGAAGCGGATGTTGTTTTCTTCCATTTTGGCCGGGTCCAGTTCTAACGAAGTGATGATATTGGGTTTACGGCCGGCTGTTTTTCCTTGTGTAGCCCACGGACATTCGGCTATGATCTTTTCTTCCGTACGGCGTGTATGGAAAGGAGGCAATACCACTTTTTCCATCATTTGACCGATGATACCGTCTGCCAGGATAATGGCCGGATTGTTATATTTGAAAGCGAGTTCGAAACCTAATCCGACGAAGTCTGCCATTTCTTGTACGGAAGAGGGGGCGAGTGTGATCAGGCGGTAGTCGCCATGTCCACCACCTTTGACTGTCTGGAAATAGTCTGCTTGGCTGGGCTGGATCGTCCCAAGACCGGGACCGCCACGCATCACGTTCACGATTAGGCAGGGCAGTTCAGCACCAGCGAGATAAGATATACCTTCTTGTTTCAGGCTGACACCGGGGCTGGACGAGGAGGTCATCACGCGTTTGCCTGTACCTGCACCTCCATATACCATATTAATAGCTGCCACTTCACTTTCTGCCTGTAACACGATCATTCCGGTTGTTTCCCATGGCATTTCGGCCATTAGGGTTTCGAGTATCTCCGACTGCGGAGTGATCGGGTAACCGAAGTAACCGTCTACGCCATAGCGGATAGCCGCATGGGCGATGGCTTCGTTACCCTTCATTAATTTTATTTCTTCTGCCATATCTGTTTATTATATTTTTACTTTATAGATGGTTAAACAACCGTCCGGACAAACTAACCCGCAACTTGCACAGCCAATACAATCGTTGGGGTTTTTCATGTACACATAATGGTATCCTTTGTTGTTTACTTCACGCGGGTGCAATTCGAGTACATCCGACGGGCAGGCTACTACGCAAAGGTTACATCCTTTGCATCGTTCTGTGTTTACAACAACAGCTCCTTTTATCTTCGCCATAATTTATTATATTTAAAAACTAATGTAACACTAACTATTTTTATTTGCGACTGCCAAAGGTAGTAAAAACTTTACAGAAAGAATCTTTTTTACTTTAATTAGTATGAAATTGTTACTCAGACCGTCCGTGTTGTTCCTTGCAATCTGGTTAGTCATTGGCTGCTGTTTGACGAAAGGTCATTCAGTTGCATGCCTGACTATAGATCAGAGAATGCGTTGTTCCAATTCGTTCAGCATATTCGCGCGTTCTAAAGAGAACGTCTTGTCGTGTGTTTGGATGTATTTCAAAAGTGTCTTGGCCTTCTGTAACATCGCCTGTTCTTCATCGGGGTATAGATAACTTTCTTCGATTAAAGTCTTGACTGCAATCTCGAGACGTAAGACACCACCGTTGTCATCGTTGTTGAGGCGGCGGATAAGTTCTTCGGGTGGAACTGTCATTAGGGTAGGACGGTCCACTTGGAGAGAGTTGTAGACTGTTTGTATCAACTCCGGGGTATGGCGGGAGGCATTTGTGTTGCGGTTCGTAATGATCTGAAGGATTACTTTGGCAAGTTCTTCGATCTGTATCATAATGAAGTCTCGTTTGAGCATAGGGGAAATTTAATGATTAATTAGTAGTTCATTCCTGGTTTTCCACTGTCACCTTGATGATATGGATATCCTTTTTAGGGCGGTCGTATTCGTCTCGGGATTGTCCGGCGATAACATCGAGCACGTCGAATCCTTCAATGAGTTCGCCATATACAGTATAATTGCCGTCCAGATGGTGGCAGCCGCCTTCGGTGGTGTAGACTTTCCGCTGTTCTTTGGTGAACAGCAGATGTCCGGGGGTAGCACGTACCATAGAGTCTACTTGAGCATTGATTTTGCGTAGGCGTTTTTGGTATTCGCGTTTATTGCTGGCTTTCTGCATGCGCAGTTCTGCACGGACGGGATAGAAAAATTTCTGCATGGCCTTCTCTTTGATATCTTGGTTGGCTATCATTTCCAGTGTGTCCAATTCTCCGTTGGTGTAGATTTTTCCTTGTACGATATAGAATTGCGACATATCCGATTTCTTTTGCGGATTGATATCATCGTTCTGGCGGGGAGCTGCTAATGCACCCCGCTTGTTGAAACGGTGAGGCCGTATCTCCGGCATGATTTCCGAATTCCGGTCTCCAAAACCGCAACGGGCGCCAGTTGGGGCATTACGCGAATCGGGAGCGCCACCCTGTACCATAAATTCAGGGAGTACCCGGGTAAACAGTGTTCCGTCGTATTCACCTCGTTTGGCACGCTCGATAAAGGTACAGACATGGTTTGGCACGTCGTTATACAGCTTCGCTTTTAGGATTCCGGCACTTGTATTGATGGTGACTATTTTCACGGGAATCTGTTCTGATGCGGGTGTGTTGATGTCTGCGTCGCTCTGCCCGAAAGTTGGCGACAGGTAGGCCAGCAAGCTTAATAAGATATAACAGGACTTTTTCATCTTTTAAAATATTTGGAGGGTAAAGATAGTATTTATGTTGTTAAACACAAAGTAAATGGCTACCTTTGCAGCATTTAAGGCAAATTTAAGATTATAAACTACACGTGTTATTATGAATTGGATTAATGATTTGTTATGGGGCGAGGGCATTGGCCACTCCATACTTCTGCTTTCCTTTGTGATCGCTGCAGGCATACAGTTAGGTAAAATCAAGGTCTTCGGCGTATCTTTGGGAATTACTCTTGTGTTGTTTGTGGGGATCATCTTAGGACATTTCGGTTTTACGATCAACCACAATGTTATTCACTTTTTTAAAGAGTTCGGATTGATACTTTTTGTCTACTCTGTAGGTATGCAAGTCGGACCGGGTTTCTTCTCTTCCTTTAAGCAAGGAGGAGTGACGTTGAATATGCTGGCATGTGGAATTGTGTTTCTCGGTGTCGTGACGGCGGTTATTTTGCATTATGTGACCGGTATTCCAATGCCTACGATGGTTGGTATTTTGTCGGGTGCGGTGACGAATACGCCGGGATTGGGGGCTGCCCAGCAGGCGTTTTCCGATATGCATGGAGTGTCCGACAATACGATTGCTTTGGGATATGCTGTCGCTTATCCGTTGGGTGTGATCGGTATTATCCTGTCCATTATCCTGATCAAGTATATTTTCCGTGTAAGTTTCGACAAGGAAAACGAACAGTTGAACAACGAAGATGCTTCTCATACCAATGAAGCTAAGCCGGTCTCATTGATCGTAAAGAATCCGGCTATTTTTAACAAGACGGTCGCTGAATTGTCGAATTTGCTGGAGCATCGTGATTTCGTTATTTCACGTGTTTGGCGTGATAGCAATAAGCAAATCGAGATCGCTACAGCCAACACGGTTTTGCAGGAAAACGATAAGGTCTTTGTCATTACAACCGAGATGGATGTGGAAACGATCAAGACCTTTATCGGGGAAGAAATCGATATGGAGCGTAAACAATGGATCCGTATGGAGAGCCAGTTTATCAACCGTCGTATTCTTATTACAAAGCCGGAACTCAACGGAAAGCGTCTGGGGCAATTGAAATTGCGTAAGTTGTATGGAATCAATATTACTCGAATCAATCGTGCCGGTGTCGATCTGGTTGCAAAGCCGGGACTGACTTTGCAGGTGGGTGACCGTGTGAATGTGGTCGGTACGGAAACGGCGGTAGCCAACGTTGAAAAAGTGTTGGGTAACTCGATGAAACGTCTGAACGAACCAAATCTGATCACGATCTTTATCGGTATTGCATTGGGTATAGTGTTGGGTAGTATTCCTATTACGTTCCCGGGTATTCCGCAGCCGGTTAAGTTAGGTTTGGCGGGTGGACCGTTGATTGTGGCAATTTTGGTCAGCCGTTTCGGTTATCATTATAAACTGATTACCTATACGACACAGAGTGCTAATTTGATGTTGCGTGAGATTGGTATTACGCTTTTTCTTGCTTGCGTGGGTATCAGTGCAGGTGACGGTTTTGTCGATACGATTGTGAATAATGGTGGTTTTGCCTGGATCGGTTACGGTTTCATCATTACATTTGTGCCGTTGATGATCATAGGTTGTATCGGTCGTTATTTCTTTAAAGTCAACTATTTTACGCTTATGGGACTTATTGCCGGCAGTACGACTGATCCGCCTGCGTTGGCTTATTCGAATGCTACGGCTGGAAACGATGCTCCGTCGGTAGGATATGCGACTGTATATCCGTTGACTATGTTCCTTCGGGTATTGACGGCGCAGTTGTTGATTTTGTTCTTTGCATAACGTTCTTATTGATTATAGAAAAGGGGTGGTGTTGTATTTTTGGACACCACCCCTTTATTTTGTTGTAAAATATAGAAATCTTATATGCTTTATCCCGGGGTAACCGCACCAAAATCATAAGGCGCCATCTGTTTTCGCCACCGACCGATACGGACTAACTACATAAATGTTTTTGCAAAAACAACTATCATGCTATCATATTTGCCTGTATATCGGTTTAAACCAATATGTTATGGAATGATAGTTGCCGTTTTTAACTATCATTCATCTATCACACC
>CAJTMR010000029.1 GCA_910577325.1 uncultured Parabacteroides sp. | reverse complement strand
AAATGCCAGGATTATTAGGAAAAAAAATCGGAATGACATCCGTTTTCAGTGCCGAGGGAAAGAATCTTCCATGCACTGTTATCGAAGTGGGTCCTTGTGTAGTTACACAGATTAAGACTTTGGAAAAAGATGGTTATGAAGCTGTTCAGTTGGGTTTCGAAGACAAAAAAGAGAAACACACGACACAGCCTGAAATGGGCCATTTCAAGAAGGCAGGTGTAACTCCCAAGAGATACTTGGCCGAGTTCAAGAATTTTGAAACCGAATATAAGCTCGGTGATGTGATCACTGTAGATTATTTGGAAGATGCAGGTTTCGTCGATGTGGTAGGTACATCAAAAGGTAAAGGTTTCCAGGGTGTAGTAAAACGTCATGGTTTCGGTGGTGTCGGTCAGACTACTCACGGTCAGCATAACCGTTTGCGTGCTCCCGGTGGTATCGGTGCCTGTTCTTACCCTGCAAAGGTATTCAAAGGTATGCGTATGGCCGGCCAAATGGGTAATGAACGTGTAACAGTTCAGAACCTGCAAGTGATCAAGGTGATGCCGGAACACAATCTTTTATTGGTTAAAGGATCGGTTCCAGGAGCAAAAGGTTCAATCTTATTAATTGAAAAGTAATGGAACTGAGCGTATTAAATATTAAAGGTGAAGATACCGGAAGAAAGGTAACATTGAACGATGCTATCTTTGGCATTGAGCCCAATGATCATGCTATTTACTTGGATGTAAAACAGTATTTGGCTAATCAGCGTCAGGGAACTCACAAATCAAAAGAAAGAAGTGAAGTTTCTGGTAGTACTCGTAAATTGATCCGCCAGAAGGGTGGTGGTGGAGCTCGTCGTGGCGACATCAACTCTCCGGTATTGGTTGGTGGTGGCCGTGTATTTGGTCCGAGACCGAGAGATTATGAGTTCAAATTGAACAAGAAAGTAAAGAGTCTGGCTCGTAAATCAGCCTTGACTTACAAAGCAAAGAATAACGCAATCGTAGTTGTAGAAGATTTCACTTTGGAAGCTCCTAAGACTAAAGAATTCGTAACAATTGCTAAGAATCTGAAAGTGGCTGACGGAAAGTTACTTTTGGTTTTATCAGAGAAAAATAATTTCGTATATTTGTCGGCCAGAAATTTGGAAAAGGCAAATGTTGTAATAGCTTCTGAACTAAATACATACGGAGTATTGAACGCTTCGAATTTGGTGTTGACCGAAAGTTCTGTAGCTGTTATTGAAAAACTGTTTAACGCATAAGGAGTAGAAAAATGGGAATTATTATTAAACCTATAGTAACTGAGAAGCAAACAGCGATTACGGAAAAAATGGATAATCGCTATGGTTTTCGTGTTTCTCCTGATGCCAACAAGTTAGAGATTAGAAAAGCCATTGAAGACATGTACAATGTAACAGTAGTTGATGTTAATACCATCAACTACTCGGGCAAGAAGAAAAGCCGCTATACCAAATCTGGTATTATCAATGGCAAGCAATCTGCTTTTAAAAAGGCTATCGTAACGTTGAAAGAAGGAGAAACAATTGATTTCTTTAGTAATATCTAAAAAAAGAAATGGGAATACGTAAATTAAAGCCCACAACACCGGGGCAGAGACACAAAGTTATTGGTGCATTTGATAAAATCACTGCAAGTACACCAGAAAAGTCTCTTGTAGTAGGTAAGAAGAGTACAGGTGGTCGTAACAACACAGGTAAGATGACAATGCGTTATCTTGGTGGCGGTCACAAGCAGAAGTACAGATTTATCGATTTCAAGAGAAACAAAGATGGCATTCCTGCAACAGT
The DNA here is from genome assembly GCA_910577325.1 of uncultured Parabacteroides sp. Lineage (GTDB taxonomy): Bacteria > Bacteroidota > Bacteroidia > Bacteroidales > Tannerellaceae > Parabacteroides. The sequence goes on along the minus strand of CAJTMR010000029.1, from coordinate 38,862 downwards.
CAAGTCTATCGAGTATGATCCTAACCGTACATCTCGTATCGCACTGTTGTATTACGCAGACGGAGCAAAGAGCTATATCATCGCTCCGAACGGATTGGAAGTTGGCCAGACAGTGGTTTCAGGTAGCGAAGTCGCTCCTGAGGTAGGTAATACTTTGCCTATGGCAAATATTCCCGTTGGTACTATTATTCACAATATTGAGCTTCGTCCGGGACAGGGTGCCAAGTTAGTGCGTTCTGCCGGTGCTTTTGCTCAGTTGACTTCGAAAGAAGGCGATTATGCGATTATTAAGATGCCTTCTGGCGAAACCAGAAAGATTCTTGCTGCTTGTAAGGCTACAGTTGGTAGTGTAGGTAATTCAGACCATGGTCTTGAAAAATCAGGTAAAGCCGGTCGTTCTAGATGGTTAGGTCGTCGTCCTCACAACCGTGGTGTTGTAATGAACCCGGTTGATCACCCGATGGGTGGTGGTGAAGGTCGTGCTTCCGGAGGTCATCCTAGATCTCGCAATGGCTTGTATGCTAAGGGCTTGAAGACAAGAGCTCCGAAGAAGCATTCTTCAAAATATATTATTGAAAGAAGAAAGAAATAATCTGATTAATTAAGTAAACTATGAGTCGTTCGCTAAAAAAAGGCCCGTATATTAATGTAAAGCTTGAAAAGAAAGTCTTGGCAATGAATGAGTCAGGAAAGAAGGCTGTCGTTAAGACATGGGCAAGAGCTTCAATGATTTCGCCTGACTTTGTAGGCCATACTATTGCAGTTCACAATGGAAATAAATTTATTCCTGTTTTTGTAACCGAGAACATGGTAGGTCATAAACTGGGAGAGTTTTCTCCTACTCGTACGTTCCGTGGTCACGCCGGTAATAAGAAAAAGTAATCGGTAGTAACAGGAATTCAGGAATCTGAAAATAAAAAGAATCAATAAAATGGGTGCTAGAAAAAGAATATCAGCTGAAGCAAGAAAAGAAGCTCAGAAGACCATGTATTTCGCAAAATTGCGGAACGTGCCGACTTCTCCCCGCAAGATGCGTCTGGTTGTAGACATGATCCGCGGAATGGAAGTATTCCGTGCACTTGGTGTTTTGAAGTTTTCTAACAAGGAAGCTGCAGCAAGAGTAGAAAAATTGCTTCGTTCAGCTATTGCCAATTGGGAACAGAAGAATGAACGTAAAGCAGAAGCTGGAGAGTTGTGCGTATCTTCAATCAGTGTAGATTGTGCTACAACATTGAAGAGAATGCGTCCGGCTCCTCAGGGAAGAGGATACAGAATTCGTAAACGTTCGAACCATGTAACTCTGTTTGTTGATACACTTAGTAAAAACGATAGTCAAAATTAATTTGTAGATGGGACAAAAAGTTAATCCGGTTAGTAATCGTTTGGGAATCATCCGTGGTTGGGATTCCAATTGGTATGGCGGCAAAAAATACGGAGACACTTTGCTGGAAGATAGCAAAATCCGTAAATATTTGAATGCTCGTCTTGCTAAGGCTAGTGTATCTCGCGTCGTTATTGAACGTACGCTGAAGTTGATTACAATCACAGTTTGCACATCACGTCCGGGTATCATCATCGGTAAAGGTGGTCAGGAAGTTGATAAATTGAAAGAAGAGTTGAAGAAAATTACCGACAAAGAAGTTCAGATCAACATCTTTGAGGTAAAAAGACCCGAATTGGACGCTGTTATCGTTGCAAACAATATTGCTCGTCAGCTTGAAGGAAAAATTGCTTACCGTCGTGCTATCAAGATGGCTATCGCCTCTACCATGAGAATGGGAGCCGAAGGTATTAAAGTGCAAGTCTCTGGTCGTTTGAACGGTGCTGAAATGGCTCGTTCGGAAATGTATAAAGAAGGAAGAACTCCGTTGCACACATTCAGAGCAGATATTGATTATGCTTTGGCTGAAGCGTTGACGAAGGTTGGTTTGATCGGCGTTAAGGTTTGGATCTGCCGTGGTGAAGTATATGGTAAGAGAGATCTTGCTCCTTCATTCGCAGCATCAAAGGATTCAGGTCGCAGAAATGAAAATGCCGGCGGCAGCAGAGAAAAGAACTTCAAGAGAAAGAAAGCTAATCGTTAAACGTTAGAATTTAAGAAGAGATGTTACAACCAAAGAAAACCAAGTTCAGAAGACAGCAGAAAGGTCGCATGAAGGGCGAAGCTCAGCGTGGCAACCAGCTGGCATTCGGTTCGTTTGGTATAAAATCGTTAGAAAATAAATGGATTACCGGTCGTCAGATCGAAGCTGCTCGTATCGCGGTAACTCGTTATATGCAACGTCAGGGTCAGGTTTGGGTTCGTATTTTCCCGGACAAGCCAATCACAAAGAAGCCTGCTGAAGTGCGTATGGGTAAAGGTAAAGGTAATCCCGAAGGGTTTGTTGCGCCTGTTACTCCAGGTCGTATGATTTTCGAAATCGAAGGGGTTCCTTTTGATATTGCTAAAGAAGCTTTGCGTTTGGCTGCACAGAAGCTTCCGGTAACAACAAAGTTTGTTGTGAGACGTGATTATGATATGGCTAATCAAAATGCGTAATTTGTTATGAAGATTGCAGAAATTAGAGAATTAAGCACGAAGGAGTTAGTAGAAAGAATTGATGCTGAAGTGGCTGCTTACGATCAGAAAGTAATCAACCACAGCATTTCTCCGAGTGAAAACCCTGCTCAGATTAAACAACAACGCAGGATGATTGCGCGCATGAAAACAGAATTGCGCCAGAGAGAACTTAACAACAAATAATTGAGCCTGATGGAAACTAGAAATTTAAGAAAAGAAAGAACGGGCGTGGTTACCAGCAACAAGATGGACAAGAGCATCACGGTTGCTATTAAATGGAAGGAAAAGCACCCCATTTATGGAAAGTTCGTCAATAAGACGAAGAAATATCATGCTCATGACGAAAAGAATGAATGCGGTATCGGCGATACTGTAAAGATTATGGAAACTCGTCCTTTGAGCAAAACAAAAAGATGGAGATTAGTTCAAATAATCGAAAGGGCTAAGTAACATGATACAACAAGAATCAAGACTAGTAGTAGCAGATAACAGTGGTGCAAAAGAAGCGTTGTGTATTCGTGTTTTGGGCGGTACAAGAAAACGTTACGCCACTGTCGGGGATGTAATCGTAGTAGCAATCAAGAGCGTAATCCCGTCAAGTGATGTGAAGAAGGGTGCTGTTTCTAAGGCTATCATTGTTCGCACTAAAAAAGAGATTCGCCGCCCGGATGGTTCATACATCCGTTTCGATGATAACGCTTGCGTATTGTTGAATGCCGGTGGTGATATTCGTGGAAGCCGTATCTTTGGTCCGGTTGCCAGAGAACTTCGTGCAACAAACATGAAAATTGTTTCACTTGCACCTGAAGTGCTTTAATTTTGTAAAACTTAAAGTAATGAGCAAATTACATATCAAAAAAGGCGATATAGTTTTTGTTAATGCCGGCGAAGACAAAGGTAAGACAGGTCGTGTTTTGGAAGTACTCGTAAAAAACAACCGTGCCATTGTAGAAGGTATTAACATGGTATCAAAGCATACCAAGCCTAATGCAAAGAATCCTCAAGGAGGTATTGAAAAGAAAGAAGCTCCTGTTCATATTTCTAACCTGAACGTTGTTGACCCGAAATCAGGAAAGCCGACACGTATCGGTCGTAAGTTGGACGAAAATGGTGCTTTAGTGCGTTATTCTAAAAAATCAGGGGAGGAAATTAAGTAATGAGCAATACTGCCAGTCTTAAGAAAGAATATCAGGACAGAATTGTTCCTGCTTTGACGAAAGAGTTCGGTTATAAAACCGTAATGCAGGTTCCCGTGCTGAAGAAGATTGTTATCAATCAAGGTTTGGGTATGGCTGCTGCTGATAAGAAGATTATCGATATCGCTATCAGCGAATTGTCTGCAATCACCGGCCAGAAGGCTGTTGCGACGGTTTCAAAGAAGGATATCTCAAACTTCAAGTTGCGTAAGAAAATGCCGATCGGTGTAATGGTGACATTGCGTCGTGAACAGATGTACGAATTCTTGGAAAGACTCGTTCGCGTTGCCCTTCCTCGTATCCGTGACTTCAAGGGAATCGAAAGCAAATTGGACGGAAGAGGTAATTATACCCTCGGAATTCAGGAACAAATCATTTTCCCTGAAATAAATATCGATAATATTACCAAAATATTGGGAATGAATATTACCTTTGTGACCTCTGCGAAAACAGACGAAGAAGGGTATGCTCTCTTGAGAGAATTTGGGTTGCCTTTTAAAAATGCAAAAAAAGACTAAGTAGTTATGGCAAAGGAATCAATGAAAGCCCGTGAGGTGAAAAGAGCAAAGCTCGTAGCTAAATATGCTGCTAAAAGAGCAGAATTGAAAGCAGCAGGTGACTATGAAGCTTTACAGGCTTTACCTAAAAATGCTTCTCCTGTACGTTTGCACAATCGTTGCAAAATTACAGGCCGTCCGAAAGGCTATGTACGCCAGTTCGGTATTTCTCGTATTCAACTGCGTGAAATGGCATCTCATGGTTTAATCCCGGGTGTAAAGAAAGCAAGTTGGTAAGAGTTTTTTAATTTAAATATTGTCCGGGTGTCCGGATCAATTTAATTCATTTATATATGACAGATCCTATTGCAGATTATTTGACAAGATTGCGTAACGCGATCAAAGCGAAGCACAGAGTTGTTGAAGTGCCGGCGTCAAATTTAAAGAAAGAGATCACTAAGATCCTTTTCGACAAGGGCTACATTCTTAATTTTAAGTTTGTAGAAGATGGTCCTCAGGGTACAATTAAGATTGCCTTGAAGTATGACCTGGTAAACAAAGTAAATGCAATCAAGAAACTTGAGAGAGTTTCTACCCCTGGTTTGCGTAAGTACACTGGTTACAAGGAAATGCCGAGAGTATTGAATGGTTTAGGTATTGCCGTTCTTTCTACTTCTAAAGGTGTGATGACAGACAAAGAAGCCCGTGATCTGAAGATCGGTGGTGAAGTATTATGTTATGTTTATTAATTAGGAGGAAAGAAGAATGTCAAGAATAGGAAAATTACCAATTCATGTACCGGCCGGTGTTACGGTTACCATTAAGGATAATGTAGTGACTGTAAAAGGTCCCAAAGGCGAAATGACTCAGGCCGTGAATCCTGATATTAATGTGACTTTGGAAGATGGAATCATTCATCTGACACGTCCGACAGACGAAAAGAACCATCGTGCGCTGCACGGTTTGTATCGTTCGCTGATCAACAACATGGTGATCGGTTGTTCTGAAGGATACAAGAAAGAACTGGAACTTGTCGGTGTCGGTTACCGTGTGACAAATACAGGTCAGCTGTTGGATCTTTCTTTGGGTTATACTCACAACATCTACATGCAGTTGCCTAAGGAAGTGAAAGTTGAAACAAAGGCAGAGAGAAATAAAAATCCTCTTATTATCCTTGAATCGGCTGATAAACAATTACTGGGACAGATTTGTGCTAAGATTCGTTCATTCAGAATGCCGGAACCGTACAAAGGTAAGGGTATCAAGTTCGTGGGTGAAGAAATTCGCAGAAAGTCTGGTAAATCAGCAGGTAAGTAATCTACGTAAACTGAAATTATCATGACAACGAAGGAAGAAAGAAGATTAAAGATAAAAGCAGGTGTACGCGGTAAGATCTCAGGAACCCCTGAACGTCCGCGCCTGACTGTGTTTAGAAGCAATAAGCAGATCTATGCACAGGTAATTGATGATACTACAGGTAAGACTCTGGCTGCGGCATCCTCTTTGAAGATGGATGTGAAGGCTCCGAAAAAGGAGATCGCTGCCAAGGTTGGAGAACAGATTGCCAAAGTTGCCCAGGAAGCTGGCGTACAGGCTGTCGTTTTCGACCGTAACGGTTACCTGTATCACGGGAGAATTAAAGAATTAGCTGATGCTGCACGTAACGGCGGCCTTAAATTTTAATGAAGATGGCAGGAGTTAATAATAGAGTTAAGTCGACCAACGACATAGAGTTGAAGGACCGTTTGGTTGCAATCAACCGCGTAACTAAAGTAACCAAGGGTGGACGTACATTCAGTTTTGCCGCTATTGTCGTAGTAGGAAACGAAGACGGCATCGTTGGTTGGGGCTTGGGTAAAGCCGGTGAAGTAACGACAGCTATCGCAAAAGGTGTTGAAGCTGCAAAGAAAAACCTGATCAAGGTTCCTGTTCACAAAGGTACTATTCCTCACGAACAGTTGGCCAAGTTCGGTGGCGCCCAGGTGCTGATCAAGCCGGCTTCTCACGGTACCGGTGTCAAAGCCGGTGGTGCTATGCGTGCTGTTTTGGAAAGTGTAGGTATCACAGACGTTTTGGCTAAATCAAAAGGTTCTTCTAACCCTCACAACTTGGTGAAGGCAACTATTGCCGCCTTGAGTGAGTTGAGAAGCCCGCTGATGGTTGCTCAGAACAGAGGTGTTGCAGTAGAAAAAGTATTCAGAGGTTAATTAGGGAGGATAATAAGTTATGGCAACTATCAAAGTTAAGCAGACAAAAAGTAGAATTAAATGCCCGAAAGACCAAAAGAGAACTCTTGATGCACTGGGTCTGAAGAAAATGAACCAAGTAGTGGAACACGAAGCTACTCCGGCTATTCTGGGTATGGTTGAGAAAGTGAAACATTTGGTTTCAGTAGTAAAGTAATAACGGTTGAAAAATAAATTATACGATATGAATTTATCAAATTTAAAACCTGCTGAAGGATCTACCAAGACCAGAAAAAGAATCGGCCGTGGTCCGGGTTCGGGATTAGGAGGAACTTCAACAAGAGGTCATAAAGGTGCGAAATCAAGATCCGGTTACAAGCAGAAAATCGGTTTCGAAGGTGGTCAGATGCCTATACAGAGACGCTTACCTAAATTTGGTTTCAAGAATATTAACCGCGTTGAATATAAAGCTATCAATCTTTCTACATTACAGGGCATGGCTGAAGCTCAGCAGCTCTCTAAGATTGGTATCAACGAACTGATCGAAGCAGGTTTTATTTCCTCTTCCCAGTTGGTTAAGATTCTTGGCAACGGCAACTTGACAGCTAAACTTGAAGTGGAAGCTCACGCTTTCTCCAAGAGTGCTGAAGCTGCTATCCAGGCTGTAGGTGGAACTGTTGTTAAACTCTAAGTTATGAGAGCAGTTGAAACAATAAAAAATATCTGGAAGATTGAGGATCTGAGAAATCGGATCCTCACCACTCTTTTATTGGTGGCTATATACCGTTTCGGTACATACGTCGTTCTTCCGGGTATTGATCCTAAAGCGTTGACCGCTTTGCAGGAACAGACAAGAGGCGGATTGCTGGCGTTGTTGGATATGTTCTCTGGTGGTGCTTTCTCTAATGCTTCTATTTTCGCATTAGGGATTATGCCGTATATCTCCGCTTCCATCGTGATGCAGTTGATGGCAATTGCGGTTCCTTCTTTCCAGAAATTGCAGAGAGAAGGTGAGAGTGGTCGTCGTAAGATCAACCAGTGGACTCGTTATCTGACGGTAGCTATCCTTCTGTTCCAGGGTCCTACTTATCTTGTTAACTTAAGTGTACAACTGAAAGCCGCCGGGGCAGCTCTGCCTGCAGGTATATGGTTTACGATTTCTTCTACAGTTATTTTAGCTGCTGGAAGTATGTTTATCTTATGGCTTGGTGAAAGAATTACAGATAAAGGTGTTGGAAATGGTATCTCATTTATCATTTTGGTTGGTATTATAGCCCGTCTGCCGCATTCGTTGTTCCAGGAATTTGTTTCCCGCACGAGCGAAAAAACCGGTGGTCTGGTTATGTTCTTGTTTGAAATGTTGTTCCTTCTGCTGGTCATCGCAGGCGCGATCCTGCTGGTGCAAGGTACTCGCAAAGTGCCCGTACAGTATGCAAAACGGATCATCGGAAATAAACAATACGGTGGCGCACGCCAGTACATCCCTCTTAAGGTGAATGCAGCGAACGTGATGCCAATCATCTTTGCCCAGGCAATCATGTTTATTCCCATTTCAATTGTTGGTTTCTCAAGCACAGGCGAACAGTCTGGTTTCGTAGCTGCGTTTATGGACAATACCGGATTTTGGTACAACTTCGTATTTGCTGTACTGATTATCTTGTTTACATACTTCTATACAGCTATCACGATCAATCCTACGCAGATGTCGGATGATCTGAAGAGAAACAACGGGTTCATCCCGGGTGTCAAGCCGGGGAAGAATACCAAGGATTATCTGGATACCATCATGGACCGTATTACTTTGCCGGGAGCATTCTTCCTCGCATTGGTGGCTATCATGCCCGCTTTTGCCCGGATCGCCGGTGTAAGTATGGAGTTCTCGCAATTCTTTGGCGGAACATCTTTGTTGATCCTGGTTGGTGTGGTGTTGGATACACTGCAGCAAGTAGAAAGTCATTTGTTGATGCGTCATTATGACGGTTTGTTGAAGTCAGGAAGAATTAAAGGTCGCGCAGGCGCAGCTGGCGCTTATTAATTAGAATGATCTATTTAAAAACAGATGAAGAAATAGAGTTGATGCATGCGGCGAATCAACTGGTGGGCAAGACGCTTGGCGAATTGGCCAAACATATCGCCCCCGGTGTCAATACGCTTCAGCTCGATAAGATTGCCGAGGAATTCATTAGAGATAATGGTGCGGTTCCGGCATTTTTGGGATACGGAGGTTTCCCAAATTCGATATGTGCATCCGTGAATGAACAGGTTGTGCATGGTATCCCCTCTTCGAAGACAATACTGAAAGAGGGAGATGTCATATCTGTCGACTGCGGTACGGTTTTGAACGGTTTTGTCGGTGACTCGGCTTATACGTTTTGTGTGGGCGAAGTCGATCCCAAGGTGAAAGCCTTGTTGAAGGCGACAAAAGAATCGCTTTACCTCGGAATCCAGCATGCCATCGAAGGCAAACGCCTCGGCGACATCAGCCATGCCGTGCAGTCCTATTGTGAGTCGAAAGGTTACTCTGTCGTCAGGGAGCTGGTCGGCCACGGTATCGGGCGTAAGATGCACGAAGAACCGGAAGTCCCCAATTACGGGCGCCCCGGTTGCGGTCCTTTGTTGCGCAGCGGCATGTGCATCTGCATAGAGCCGATGATCAATATGGGAAGCAAGAATGTCGTTTTTGAGAAAGACGGCTGGACGGTCCGTACGAAAGACAGAAAGTGTTCGGCTCATTTCGAGCATTGTATCGCGATCCGTCCCGAAGGTCCCCGGATCTTGTCTTCATTCGAGTTTTTAGAAGAAGTTTTAGGAAATAACGCAATTTAATTTGATTTAATTTTATATGGCTAAACAGTCAGCAATTGAACAAGATGGAGTTATAGTAGAGGCATTGTCGAACGCAATGTTTCGTGTAGAATTAGAGAACGGACATGAAATCACTGCTCATATCTCGGGGAAGATGCGGATGCACTACATCAAGATCCTTCCCGGTGATAAAGTAAGAGTTGAGATGTCTCCGTATGATCTATCGAAAGGTAGAATTGCTTTTAGATATAAATAAAAAAAACAACAAGATATGAAAGTAAGAGCATCTTTGAAGAAGCGTACTCCCGAATGCAAAATCGTTAGAAGAAAGGGACGCTTATACGTAATTAACAAGAAAAATCCTAAGTATAAACAACGTCAAGGATAATTTATTATTTTTGCAAAATAATTTAAGAAAGTAATATGGCTATAAGAATAGTTGGTGTAGACTTGCCACAAAATAAAAGAGGAGAAATTGCCTTGACCTATATTTACGGTATCGGTCGTAGCGCTTCAAAATCCATTTTAGACAAAGCAGGGATCGATCGTGATATCAAAGTGAAAGACTGGACAGACGATCAGGCTGCAAAAGTACGTGAAGTCATTGGCGCTGAATACAAGGTGGAAGGTGACCTTCGTTCGGAAGTTCAGTTGAACATCAAGCGTCTGATGGATATCGGATGTTACAGAGGTGTCCGCCACCGTATCGGTCTGCCTTTGAGAGGCCAGAGCACGAAGAACAACGCTCGTACTCGTAAGGGTAAGAAGAAAACTGTTGCAAATAAGAAAAAAGCTACTAAATAATAAGAATTGATATGGCAAAGAAAACAGTCGCAGCAAAGAAGAGAAACGTAAAAGTTGACGCTTACGGTCAAGCTCATATTCATTCTTCTTTTAACAACATCATTGTATCTCTTGCTAATAGCGAAGGTCAGGTAATCAGCTGGTCTTCTGCCGGTAAGATGGGATTCAGAAGTTCTAAAAAGAACACTCCGTATGCAGCCCAGATGGCAGCTCAGGATTGTGCGAAAGTAGCTTACGATCTTGGTTTGAGAAAAGTAAAAGTATTCGTAAAGGGACCGGGTAACGGACGTGAGTCTGCTATCAGAACCATCCACGGTGCAGGCATCGAGGTAACGGAAATCGTTGACGTTACTCCGCTTCCCCACAATGGTTGTCGTCCTCCGAAAAAGAGAAGAGTATAATTAACTATAGTTTCTTGAACATTGAATCCGGAATTGTGAATAGATTACACAAAGACCTTATCCTCTCTGTAGTCGCGGCTGCACGGTTCCTGATTCAGACAGAACATTAAAACAACAAAAAAATGGCAAGATATACTGGACCTAAAACAAGAATTGCCCGTAAGTTTGGTGAGGCAATATTCGGACCGGATAAAGTTCTTTCAAAAAAGAACTATCCTCCCGGACAGCACGGAAATGCCCGCAAGAGAAAAACTTCCGAGTATGGAATCCAGCTTCGTGAGAAGCAGAAAGCTAAATACACTTACGGTGTATTGGAAAAACAGTTTAGAAACCTGTTTGATAAGGCATCACGTTCAAAAGGTATTACCGGTGAAGTGCTGTTGCAGTTACTGGAAGGCCGTCTGGACAACGTAGTATTCCGTTTGGGTATCGCCCCGACGCGTGCTGCTGCCCGTCAGTTGGTTTCTCATCGTCACATTACAGTAGACGGCAAGGTAGTAAACATTCCTTCTTACTCTGTAAAAGCCGGTCAGGTTATTGGTGTTAGAGAAAAATCCAAATCTCTTGAAGTGATTGCCGACGCACTGTCAGGATTCAACCACAGCAAGTACCCTTGGATCGAATGGGATCAGTCTTCTTTAAGCGGAAAATTACTGCATCTGCCGGAAAGAGCTGACATTCCTGAAAACATTAAAGAGCAGTTGATCGTAGAATTGTATTCTAAATAATAATTGATTTCCATGGCGATATTAGCATTTCAAAAACCCGATAAAGTATTAATGTTGGAAGCGGACAATTTCTTCGGAAAGTTTGAATTTCGTCCGTTGGAACCCGGCTATGGTATTACTATAGGTAATGCTCTGCGCCGTATTCTCCTGTCGTCACTTGAAGGTTTTGCTATCACATCCATTAAGATCGAAGGGGTTGACCATGAATTTGGCACGATCCCCGGTGTCATCGAGGATGTGACAAACATTATCTTGAATCTGAAACAAGTACGATTCAAGCATATTGTAGACGACATAGAGAATGAAAAAGTAAGTATTACTGTTTCGGGTTCGGAAGTGTTCAAAGCCGGTGATATAGGTAAACAACTGACCGGATTCGAAGTATTGAATCCCGAGTTGGTTATTTGTCGTTTGGATCCGAACGCAGGTTTCCAGATCGAACTGACGATTAACAAAGGCCGCGGGTATGTGCCCGCCGATGAAAACAGAGACCCGAATGCAGACATGCACGTGATTGCAATCGACTCTATTTACACGCCTATTCGCAACGTCAAGTACTCGATCGAGAACTTCCGTGTTGAGCAAAAGACGGACTACGAAAAGTTGGTTCTTGAAATAGCCACTGATGGTTCTATTCATCCGAAGGAAGCGTTAAAAGAAGCAGCTAAGATTCTGATTCACCATTTCATGTTGTTCTCAGATGAAAAGATTGCTGTCGAGACAGTTGATACTGACGGTAATGAGGAATTCGATGAAGAAGTGCTTCACATGCGTCAGTTGCTCAAGAGCAAGCTCTCGGATATGGATCTTTCCGTTCGTGCATTGAATTGCTTGAAGGCCGCAGATGTTGAAACATTAGGTGAACTGGTTAAATTCAACAAGAATGACCTGTTGAAATTCCGTAACTTCGGTAAGAAGTCACTTACAGAACTTGATGAACTGCTTGAGAGTCTGAACCTTTCATTCGGTATGGATATCACTAAATATAAATTAGATAAAGAGTAAGTATAGCGATGAGACACAATAAAAAAATAAATCATTTAGGTCGTACAAATACTCACCGTAACGCGATGCTTTCAAACATGGCATGTTCTCTTATCAAGCATAAGAGAATCTTCACCACTGTGGCAAAAGCCAAAGCGCTCCGCAAATTTGTAGAACCGCTTATCACTAAGTCTAAAGAGGATACAACTCACTCAAGACGTGTGGTATTCAGCAATTTGCAAGACAAATATGCTGTAACAGAATTGTTCAAGGAAGTATCTCAGAAGATCGGTGACCGTCCGGGTGGTTACACTCGCATCCTGAAGACTGGTAACCGTCTGGGTGACAACGCAGCCATGTGCTTCATTGAACTGGTTGATTACAACGAAAACATGTTGAAGGCAGCTACAGCCAAGAAAGCAACCAAGACAAGACGTTCTCGTAAAAAGTCTACAGTTGCTGCTGAAACGGAAGCTCCTGTTGCAGAAGCACCGGTTGCTGAAGAAAATGCAGCCGAATAATTCCGGCTTGTTCGACAAACAAATAAAAAAGCCCGTCTGCCTTTTGCAGACGGGTTTTTTTGCGTTTTACCAGAGCCTGATCCTAACAGACAGTTTCAAATAGAGGTTCATCCCTTTCCTGAAGATCAGGGTCAGGATAAGTTTGAGTGTTGACGGGAGGTTTTTCATCCGGTGCGGGTTTAAAGTGGAACAAGAAATTCAACAAAGCCAGGATAAATTCAAGAATTTTTCTGATTTTCTGCATGATAAGAACTTTTTAAAGGTGGTATGTTTATCTTTCTTTCGTGAAAGGGGCAACCAGAGCCATCACCGCCTGTATCGTCTGTGCGACCTGGATGATGCTGCTCCGGTAGGACTCCCGGTTGTCGCCGTTCAGCTCGCTGATGTAAGGACTGTAGGCGATCTCCTTTGCATAAGCCTGCGGGTCGTTGCTCACCTGCCAGGCGGAGCGGTAGTTGTTCCGTATCAGGCGGGCGAAATCGAGAAAGGAATTCTCGCGCGTGTCGTAGCGGCGGAAATCCAGCGAATAGGAGCGGCCTTTTACGGTCGTTTTCCCGCCGTGCCAATAAGCGTTGCTGCACCCGTATGCACTCATTCCGAAATAGTTACGCGACTCCCGTGCCAGGTTGCTCGTGCCCCAGCCGCTTTCAAGCGCCGCCTGTGCCAGGATGGCCAACGGGTTCATGTTGAAAGCCGCCCCTGCCGACAAAGCCGCCGGCAGGCACTCTTTTACGAAGCTGATTTGTGCTGGTTTCATAATTCTCCCGGTCTTTCTTCTTCACCACCTGCGTCGGGCTTATCTGTCTCTTGCCCAATGCGTTCGATACTCACTTTGGCGATCATTTCACGCAGTTTAACTCCCGGAGAGAAGATTATTCGCGGCTTCCTGATCAATGATACGTGAAAATCGTCCGCATTTACCACTCCGGAGCTTCCGAGCGAGATCCGGAAGTTGCCCAATGCGCCCAACTGGACCACTTCGCCACGCAACAATGCCTCCTGCATGCAGCGGATCACTCCCAACAAGACGAGAGCCACGTCGCCGTCGCTGGCCGTCGAACGGTCTGCCACCACATCGCAGATCGTGTCGAAATCCATCATGCCGGTGACATTGGCCGAGGCATAATACCGTTTGGCATCGGCCGCCGCATCTTTGCTTAGGTCTTTCTTCAAAACAAGTTTGTACTTTACTGACATACGATTAATAGATTAAGGGTTAGTGAATTATTACATGACAAAGATACGACACCCCGCCTCCTCGGGGGAAGGCTATGTACGGTTTCCGGAAGTTTTGGCAGCTTTTTCTTGTTTTTTTTTGAAATAATTACCGGATTTCTTGCGTAGTATTAAAAAATGCCGTATATTTAGAGAATATTACAGCGATTAACCTAAGAATATTATGGAAAATAAAAAAAAAGAGATTGAGTTGGCAAGGGGCGCTATGGGAGTTACCGAGTTCGCACTCCTCTATTTTCCGGACTGTACCCCCGAGATCGCCTATAAAAGGATGTGGGTATGGATACGGACTTCACGTGGCCTGAAGGAAAAACTCTTGGCCGCGGGATGGGTGAAATTCCAGAAACTCTATACGCCCAAGCAGGTCGCCTGCCTGGTCGAGCACTTGGGGGAACCTTGAAAAGAATACACAACCGAAAGAGCCGCACGAAACGTTTCGGCGGGAAATGTAGCCTTTCATTTAATACACAACAGTATGACAATACGAAATGAGGTCGAAGGCACTTACTTCGACTCAGCGTTCCGGACCGGGAGCGCCCGTTTGATGACCTTGGATCAGTACATCAGCAAGGTGAAGAGTGACGAGTATGCAAGACAGATCGCCTATTTGCACGGGCTTATCCAAGCCGGCAAGACGGACGAAGCCGGTGCTTACAAGAAAAAACTGCCCCTCTATGTCGCCGGCGGCGTGATGGAGGGAGGCCGCAAGCTTGAGCACTTGGTGCGCTACAGCGGTTGCATCGTGATCGATATAGACGACTCGCCTGTGCCCGTTTCCGAACTGCTCCTGCGGGCGGCCGCACTCCCGTATGTGAAAGCCGGCCACGGCAGCCCTTCCGGGACAGGGGCCAAGTTTTTCGTGCTGGTCGACAGCGATCTGAAGGACCATGATTCGGCCTTTGGGGTCGTCAGCCGCCATATCGAGGCGGACCTTCCGGGTGTGAAGGTGGACATCAGCGGGAAAGACCCGAACCGGGGCTGTTTCGTCAGCCATGACCCGGATGCTTTTTATAAGGAAGAATCGGAAGTGGTCGGGATTCCCGTTGCCGCACCGGAGCTTCAGGCCGCTTGCGGGTATCCCTCCGGCGGCGTGTATGCCGGCACGCGGCTCTCGAATTACATTGACAAATACGAACAAAACAATGCGTTTGTCCCCGGAAACCGTCATTCCTATCTTGTGAAGCTGTCCTCGGTCTTGAACAATGCCGGTTTCCCTTCTTACGATGTCGTCGGCGAGTGCGTCCGCCGCTACGTCGCAGCCGACTTCCCGGCAACCGAGGTCGAGACGACGGTAAACGACATCTACCGGCGCTACAGCGCTTCGCACGGGAGCTGTGCCTGTCGTCCGGAAGAGGTCCGTCCGCAGCGGAAAACTGTCAAAACTATCAAAACTTCGCCCCCCGTTTTTCCGAATGCGCCGTTAGCGGATGGAGAAGATAAAACGCCTGATATTGAGCCTGATAATACCCTTTTGCCCTGCTTCGACGAGGCGATCTACGACAACTTGCCACCCCTTTTGACGGACATTCTCAAACGTGCGGGCAGCCGTACGGAACGGGACATTTTGCTTCTCTCTTCTCTGACGTTGTTGAGCAGCGTGATGCCCGGTGTCAAGGGATCGTTGAGCGAACACGACTATTCTCCCGCTTTCTATACGATCATCACCGGCAATTCGGGCAGCGGGAAAGGTTGCATGGCCGGGCTTCAGAAGCTGTTGGACCCCTGGCAACAGTATGTCTACGACAATTCGCGGCATCGGGTCGAAGAATATGAAGCGGCCAACGAGGAATATGAAAGCTACAGGATTCAGAAACGTCAGAATCGTACTTCGAAAAAACCGCTCGGGCCGGCTCCGTCGAAACCGAAGGCCGTCAAGCAGATGAACCTTCATCTGACCGGCTATGTCACGCAGGCGCGGCTCGTGGAGCTGCTCGATGTAAACTCGCCCTATACGTCTTGTATGATGGATACGGAGATGGAGAACATCCTCACCATGTTGTCGCAGGATTTCGGTAAGATCAGCGACATTTTGAACAAGGCGGCCCACCACGAGACAGTCGGCAGTTCATCGAAAAACAACGGGACCTACTTGGCCCGCCGGCCGGATCTGGCATTGCTTTTGAGCGGGACGCCCGCCGTCCTGCCTCGCCTGATCCCGTCGACCGAAAACGGCCTTTTCAGCCGTATGCTGATGTACAAGATAGCAGGTGGCGGGGAGTACCGCCCGTTGACCTCTGCCGACGACACGCCGGCGGCTTCCCAATATATGGATTCTTTCGGGCAGCAGGTGTTGGATATGGGTGTTTTTCTTGAAGGATCGCCGACTTGGGTACGTTTCAGCGACGCTCAGCGCAAACGTCTGGACCGTTTCTTTAAGGGTGAATATTATAATGTCCGCTTTTTCGGCAATGAAGACCTGGAGTCTACCGTCCTGCGCTATCGTTTGGCGATCTTCCGCATAGCCATGACCCTGACCGGTCTTCGCAAGGGAGAGAGCGGCTTGACGGAACGTGTATGGACGATCCGTGAAGATGATTTCAACACGGCTTTCCATCTCGGAAAAATCTGTTTGCAGCATGCTTATGTCGTAGCTACGTCGTTGAAACGCGCTTCTTCCGAAGTTCATTTCAAGTTTCCGCACCACATGCAAAACCTGTTTGCGTCGCTATCCGGCACTTTCAAGCGCACGGATGTCTTGGACGGGGCAAATGTCCGTGGAGTGTCGGTGTCTTCGGTCGACCGCTTTCTTCGTAAGGCTGAAAAAAATAATCTAATTATCTCTGAAGGAGCTGGTTATTACACCAAAACAGATGCCGGAAAGAAAATTGCCGCCGTCTGAAATGGGGGGCGAAGTTTTGACAGTTTTGACAGTTTTTCGGGGTAAGACCCGAAAAACTTCAAAAAGTAAGGCCTGTAAGCATCAGCGTAACGACGGATAAGCAGCCCCCTGAAACCCGGTAGGCATCGGGGTTTTCCCTGAAAAGCACCTGTTTTTGGACGAAAGCGGCGTTGATGGATTGTTGTAATCGCAGCTCCTGCCGGTGTAGTCGTAGTGGCTATCCCCGGAAGTCCAGGCTTTCGGGGATTCGTTGTCTGTAATGTTTGGGGGGTGACAGGTAAAAAGGAAGGGTGTTTTGTTGTATAGTTGAACAACGTTTTGTATATTTGCGATATGGAAAGAGAAATTTTTGCGTATAAGGATTACTTCAAAGACTTCTTTCTGTGTTTGGATAAAGGAGTTCAGGACAAGATATTGTACGTTTTGATGTTATTGCAGACGCAAGATAGAGTCCCGGTAAAGTTCATGCGCCTTATAGAAGATGGGCTTTATGAATTGCGGATCGAGTATGAAGGAAATATATATCGTATTTTCTTTTGCTTTGATGGAGGCAAGATCGTTATACTGTTTAACGCGTTTCAGAAAAAAACGCAGAAGACTCCGAAAAGTGAAATAGAAAAAGCAAAGAGATTAAAAAAGGAATATTATGGAAGCAAATAGTGAAATGTTTAATGTAAGCAAATTCATTGATGCCCGTTTCGGAGCACCCGGAACTCCCGGCCGTATCGAGGCGGAAGAAAAGGCCTATGCTTTTTATACCGGGCAAATCATAGAAGATGCACGGAAAAAGGCAAAGATCAGCCAGGCTGAACTGGCTCGCCGTATAGGCTCGGACCGTTCTTATATATCGAGAGTGGAAAGGGGGCAGACAGAACCGAAAGTCTCGACATTCTATCGTATAATGAACGCTTTAGGATGCCGGATCGAGTTGTCGATGTCTTTGTAACGCTGCAAGGCATGGTATGGAGAACCCCCGGCATACCCGAAAGGTCGATTAACTGATATGCCAGGGTGAGAAAACATGAAGATAGAGAAAAAGTCTTTATTTGATGTTTTTCAGCGCTTCTGAAGCCGTCTTGTTGGCGGGGTCGATTTCGAGAAGTTTGTTCCAGTACAGGCGGGAGCTGTCCGTGTCCTGTTTGAGGTAATAATAATAACCTAAGTAACGGTAACATTCGGACAGTTCTTTCGGATATTTGTCCTTGTTCTTTTCGAGGATCGGAATCGTGGATTCGTAATAAGGCTTTGCCAGCCCCTTCTCGGTTTCCGGGTCCATCAGCGAGTTGGCGCGCGCCTGCCATAACACACCTAAATGGCTGGCCGGAACCCTCTCTTTCACGATGGCGAAAAGGCTGTCCGCTTTCGTCAGATAGCCGGCAGCAAGCGTGCTATCTTTGACTGCCGCCCCATAGTAATATTTCCCTAACTGGTAGAAATCCGAAGCCTCTGCCGCTTCGCCCGCCTGCTCGATGTATTGCGTGTAAGCCTCGATTGCCGCATTGTCGTCTCCGCTGTTCAGGCTGACGTCGGCGATATCCTTGTATATTTCGGGGTGCGCATGGTTGCCGCCCAGCGCTTGAGCCTGCTGCAAGGCGGCTAAAGACTGGTCATACCGCCGGGCTTCGTTCAGCAAACGGCCGTAGTACAGATAATCCTGCCAGATGAATTTGCCGTCCGGAATCCGGAAGAAAGCAGTCGCCGTGTCCAATCCCTCCTGATACTTGCCGGTTTCGCAGGCGTTGTAGAAACGGAGACGTTTCAACAGGAAATTGCCAGGGTCCATGGCCTCGCCTTTGGCAAGCACTTCGGCCGCTTTGTCGTACTGTTTGTCGAAAAACAGGGCGGAGGCATAATGAACCAGGTTGTCGGCAGAGTATAATCCGCCTGCCATATATTTGTCGTAGGCGCCGATCGCCTTGGCATAGGCGCCCTGCAAGGAATAGACGTTGCCCAACGTGCGCTGGACGAGCAAGTATTCCGGGTGTTTTGCCAGAACCTTCTGCAGCATCTCGACGGAGAGGGAAGGAGTCACGGCCTGGTAGACCTCGGCATACCGGATGTAGGCGATCTGGCAGTCCGGGTCGAAATGGATGGCCTGTTCGTATTTGCCGGCGGCATCGCCCGGCTTGTTTTGTGCCAGCAGGCGGTCACCTTCGTAGAGGAAGATGGCGGGGGCGTTCGGATTCAGTTTCCGGGCGTTTTCAAGGGAGGCTGCGGCCTCTGCTTCCATGTCGTTGGCCGAGTAGGCGGAGGCGATGGCGACGTAGGTGTCGGCGTTTTTCTTGTTGGCCTTGATGGCTGCGTCGAATGCTTTCCCGGCTGCCGGGCGGTCTGTTTTCAATAGGATTTTCCCTTCGCCGACTTTATTGAGGGCGCATTCGGGAGCGGTTTCCCACCCCTGTTTGTAATAGTCGAGCGCCTCTGCCGTTTGCCCGGCATCGAAAGCGATCTCGCCTAAATAGTAGAGAGCGACCGCCTTTTCGGCAGGGCTGCTGTTCAACTGAGCGAGGAACAGCTTTTTGGCGATGTCAGGTTCACCGGCTTTGTAAAAATCAATGCCGGGATTATTGCCCGCATAAGCGATGGTTGTCAGCAGGCAGATGATGAGGATATGGATGTTGCGTGTCATACGATTATAATGTTTATTTGATGTTAACGATTCGTAGCGGCTGTGTGGCGGGGAGCAATCCCGATTTGAGGATGATCCGTTGTCCGCGGTCGCTTGCCACAAAAGAGGTGAACCCCGAAGCCAGTCCCATCCGGGGTTCGGAAAGGATCAGGTAGACAGGTCGTGTCATCGGGTAATCGCCTAAGGCGATATGAGCCTGGTAGGGCTTGAAGCTGTTTGCAGGAGTCGCCTCCCGGTAACGGCTGACGGCCATCACGCGGATATTGCCGGTGAAGCTCGTGCTTGTCGAATCGGCCGGGTTGCTGACCGGGTTGACCCCGATGATGCCCAGCGCTCCCGGTGTTTTCGAGACATAATCGAGCACGGCCCGGTTGTCCTGTTCCGCTTTCAGGAGGCCGCTTAGCTTCTCGCCTGCGCAGATCGAGTCGATCGCATACCGTACCGTGCTTGAGTTGGGGTTGTCGAACACCACCTCGATGGGCATGGCAGGGTTGCGGGGCGACAGTTCTTTCCAGTTGCGTATCTTGCCGGTCAGGATCTCCTTCAATACGGGCATTCCGATCAACGAGTCCCGGTTCGTCCGGTTGATGACCAGCGCGATCGCATCGGTGGCGACCCTGACGGCCTTCGGAAACAGCTTCTTTCGGTTCATGCCGGCCGTTTCCTCCGGTGTCAGCGGGCGGGTGGTTACGGCCAGCCGGGTGCTGTCGTGCAGCAACCGGTTGATCGTCTCCGTCTCGCCCGAAAACCGGGGGACGATGCCTGCCTCTTTGTAGATGCTTTCGAATACGGCGATCTCCTGCCGGACGATCGGGGCAAGCGTTTCGTCCGCCGCGATCGCTATCACGCCGCTTGTGGGAGTGTCGTCGGGTTCCGTCCGGTTCTTAGGGTTGCAAGCGGCTAAAAACGCGGCAGCCAAGAGAAATATGACAATAGTCCGTTTCATATGATTTCCTGTATTTGAATAACCTGTGCCCTTGGAAAACGGAGGGTACATGATCATTGTAGTTTAAAACGTACCGGAACCGTGAAGTAGACAGGGACAGCCCTGCCGTTCTGCTTGCCCGGCATCCATCTGGGAAGTGATCGGATTACACGTACGGCCTCCTTGTCGCACGACGGGTCGAGCTTGCGAAGGATTTCCACATCCGTCACTTCGCCGCTGGGGCTGACCACGAAGCGGATGGTCACGTTCCCTTGTATGCCGTTCTCGGCTGCGACGACCGGGTATTTCAGGTGTTCGGCGATGTACTTGAGCAGTTCGATCGTTCCACCCGGAAATTCCGGCATTTGTTCGACCGCCGTGTAAGGTTTCGTCTCTTCCTGGATAACGACTTGGTTGTCTTTCAGGTCGGCGATGTCGATCGCGTCGTCACTGTCGGTTCCTTCCACGTCGGCGACCGAGATGGCCATCTTCGAGGTGGTCAGCTCTTCCTGTGTCTTGATCTCGTCATCGTCGTTCACCTCTTTGTCCGCTTTGATAACGGGGGGAGTGAACTTGATGGTGCTCTTCAACTTGGGTGGAGGAGGGGCTTTGATGTCGCGCACGACATTTTCTTCCGGCACTTTCATTTCCATATTCAAATTGGAGAGGGCGGTTACTTCCAGCACCTGCTCCTTTGTGTCTTGCGGTACGACCGATCGGATAAGGGCCGGCAATGCCATCAGCAAAGCGGCTCCGGCCGTCACGATCAGCAGCGCGCGTAGATGGCGCGAGGAGGAGTTCTTGCGTAATTCGTAGGCTCCGTACTCCTTGTTCTTTCCGGTGAACACCAACTCGCACCATTCCGGTGAATTCAGGTTTATATTCTTTAGCATGACCGTCATTTTTTAGGGTTGGACCGGGCAATCTGCCTGGCCAGCTCTCCGCCGCTCTTCAGATTGTCGATCAGAAATTTATCTCCATCCGTGATATCCACGATTGCGTATTTGCCGATATTGCATATCTGCATTTCGTCCAGTGCGTCTACCAGGTTCCGGTACGAAGCATCGTCGGTGGCCTTGATCAGGACGACGGGAGCCTCTTTGGAACCTTTTATCTCGGCGGCCTGCTTCTTGAAGTCGTCTTCGGAAATCTCCTTGTTGAGTTTCTTCAGCTTGAGTTCCTTCATCCGGCGGACGACATCGAAATTGCGTTCCAGCAGGATGTCGCGCAGCCCGGCAGGCGAGTAGCCGGTCTGTTGCAGCGACTCGGCGTGCTCGTAGTCCGGTTCACCGAAATAGTAGTATATCTTATCGTCTTCGCCAAGCAACAGGGTGATGGCCTTGGAGGCTTTGACCTTCGTCTGTTCCGCTTCCGTTACCTGGTCTTTCGACGGCATGCTGATCTCCATTGTCTGCGGCTTGCTTAGCGAGGTGCAGAGCATGAAGAAGGTGATCAGCAACATGTTCATGTCCACCATAGGCGTGAAGTCCACGCGGACGGTCTTCTTTTTCTGTTTGCCTTTCTTGCCGTCGTCTTTGCCTTTGTCTGTATTTACTTCTGCCATGACTTTAGTCGTTGTTAGGCATTGTCGGGCATCTTTTTGAGGGAGGTAATCAGATTATACCGGTTCTCTCGAAGATCCTGCAATGTGTTCATGATGTTCTTAATCTTCGGATAAGGAGTGTCCTGGTCCGCCTTGATGGCGATGACGAGGTCACGGTTCACTTCCCGCGCATGCTGCACCCAGAGTTTGAACTGGTTGTCGGTACTGTCGGCGGGGATGCCGTAATCCTTCATCAGCCGGTCCTGTTCGCCGGACGGCATGCCGAGGAACTCCTGCATGTTCTGGATGGGGACGCCGAAGGAAGGTTGCAGGCTGAAGTCGTACACTTCTTTGTCCGTGAAGTTGATGCCGAAATCTTTTCCCAGCAGCTTCAGGACGTTCGCCTTGTCTTCCTGCTTGTCCAGGCTCATGAATACTTTCCCGTCGGGGTCCACCAGGATGGAGAGGATGTTCGTTTCCGGTATCTTGATCTCGGAGACGGACGAAGGGGTGGCAACCACCACCGGTTCTTTCTGGATAAAGGTGGACGTCAGCATGAAGAAAGTAAGCAGCAGCACGGTGACATCACTCATCGCCGTCATGTCGATGAATGTGCTTTTACGTTTTACTATCAGCTTAGGCATAGGACTTAATGTTTAGCGGCAAACGTCTGTACGATGGAGAAACCGATTTCGTCAATCGCATAGGTGATATTGTCTATTTTACTGGTGAAGTAGTTGTATGAGATGATGGCCAGCGCACCGGTTGCGATACCTAACGCGGTGTTGACCAGGGCTTCGGAAATACCGGTGGACAGGGCCACGGAGTCGGGTGAACCGGCATTGGCCAGGGCGGCGAACGAACGGATCATGCCTAATACCGTCCCCAACAGCCCGAACAGGGTTCCCAGCGTGGAGATCGTGGCGATGACCGGAAGGTTCTGCTCCATCGAAGGGAGTTCGAGGGCGGTGCTCTCTTCGATCTCTTTCTGGATGATCAGGATCTTTTGCTCTTTGGTCTGCCCGGATGCACGTTCCACGTCGCTGTAGCGCGACAGGGCCGCGTTGACGACATTCGCGACGGAACCTTTTTGCTCGCTGCACAGTTTATGGGCGGCGTCGAGATTGCCTTCCTCCAGATACTTCTTGATGGTTTGTACGAAGTTGACTAAGTTTTTTCTCCCCTTGGAGCGGCTGATCGCGATCATGCGTTCGATACTCAGGGTGACGACGGTGAGGAGCAGGGTGATCACCACCGGGACGATGTAACCGCCTTTATAGACCGTACCGAAGTAATTGCCGGGCAGCGGATGGTTGGCGGGATTGTTGTCCATGAAGTTCGCCGGATTGCCCAGGACGAATTGGTAAAAACAAACGGCGATGATGAAGCAAGCCAGGATCACGATGGCTGCGGAAATGCCGTTGTATGCTTTCTTATTATTTGTTTTTTTAGTTTCCATACTCTTGAATTATTTGATAGTAAATGAGATTGTTGTCATAAAATGGGTATGCAAGTGGTTGTTTAGCGGCTGTACCCAGCCATTCCCCTGCTGAAACCAACAATATGGACTATCAAATAATTATTTTTCGCAAAACGTAGACCCAATGGCCTGCCCGTGTACGAAGAGAAGAGCATTTTAAAGAGTGAGTGACTGATACTGTTTCCGATATCTTGTAGAGAATATTGTGCTCCTTCAGCATGGACAGTTCGAACTGGCGGGAGAGCGTTCTCGGGAGCCGCTCGTTCATCTCTGTCGGAAGTTGCACGCGGTTGCTCGAAAAAGGAGCTGCGTTGGGATACCGGCTCTGTTGTAAATCTCTCATCTGTTGCTGATGAGGGAGGACTTCTGCATCTGCCGTTATGGCTGTCTGCTCTTGTTCCGTGACGGATTTGCCGGTCGCGGCCATGATTTCCTGTCCCATGATAAACAGGAGAAGAAGGGATAATATGGATAATAACTTTTTCATCATGGCTCATTTAGGATTTCTATCGTATAAAAAGTAACAATACGGTTGTGAAAAAGTTGAGGGATTTGTGATAAAGAAATCCGGTCTTGTTTCTCCAACAAAGTCATACCTTTTGTTGTTATAATTATGCGAAAGATAAAACTTAAATATTAGGAATATGGAAATTGTAAAAATAGTAGGAAGAGAGATCCTTGATTCACGTGGTAACCCGACTGTTGAAGTAGATGTGCATCTGTCTTCCGGCGCTTTTGGCCGTGCAGCCGTTCCCTCAGGCGCTTCTACCGGTGAAAACGAAGCGATCGAACTTCGTGATGGCGACAAGAAACGCTATGGCGGCAAAGGCGTCCTGAAAGCTGTCGATAACGTAAATAAGATAATTGCTCCCGCTCTTCTCGGCATGAGTGCCCTGAACCAGCGTGAGATCGACCACAGACTGATTGCCTTGGACGGCACGAAGACCAAGTCTGCCCTCGGCGCCAACGCCATGCTGGGCGTTTCCCTGGCTGTTGCCAAGGCGGCAGCCAACTATCTGGACCAGCCTCTTTACCGCTATATCGGAGGAACGAATGCGTATGTATTGCCTGTCCCGATGATGAATATCATCAACGGAGGTTCCCACTCCGATGCCCCGGTCGCTTTCCAGGAATTTATGATCCGCCCGGTAGGCGCATGCTGTTTCCGCGAAGGGTTGCGTATGGGAGCCGAGGTGTTCCATGCCCTGAAGAAGGTGTTGCACGATCGCGGCCTGAGCACGGCTGTCGGTGACGAAGGCGGTTTCGCTCCTGCATTGGACGGAACGGAAGATGCCCTCAACTCCATCATGGCTGCCATCAAAGCTGCCGGATACGAACCGGGCAAGGACGTGACGATCGCTATGGACTGCGCTTCCTCCGAGTTCTATCACGATGGCATATACGATTATACGAAGTTCGAAGGTCCCAAAGGCGCCAAGCGTGACGCCCGGCAACAGGTGGAATATCTCTCCGGGCTGGTTGCCAGATACCCGATCGACTCGATCGAGGACGGTATGGACGAAAACGACTGGGCAGGCTGGAAACTGCTGACTGCGGCGTTGGGCGGCAAGTGCCAGTTGGTCGGCGACGACCTGTTCGTGACGAACGTGGAATTTCTAAGGAAAGGGATCGAAGAAGGTTGTGCCAACTCCATCCTGATCAAGGTGAACCAGATCGGAACCTTGTCCGAAACACTGGATGCGATCGAAATGGCACACCGCAACGGCTATACCTCCGTCACTTCCCACCGCTCCGGCGAAACCGAAGATGCGACGATCGCCGACATCGCCGTGGCGACCAACAGCGGACAGATCAAGACCGGTTCGTTGAGCCGCTCCGACCGCATGGCCAAATACAACCAGCTGCTCCGCATCGAAGAAGAGTTGGGCGACTTGGCTACCTACGGTTCTGGAAAGTGCCGGCAAAGATCAGTATGCCGATGACGATGCAGCCTGTCTTTAGAAAAATAGTCCGCCATTGTGTCCGTGTGATGAATGATTGATACAGGGGACGGATAAATGGAGCGTTCGCCCGATGTAGTTTGCAGGGCGACTTTTCGGCGGCTTTTTGATAATCCTCAAGATTGAACCTGCAACGTTCGAAACAGACGACCGTTTGCAGGTCTTTTTTGTGCATGTCGGTGATCCATGCGATTACTTCGCGTTTGCGGTATTGGTTTCGAGGGAGGGAACCGGCAAAAACCGGAACGACGGTATAAGTGTGTTTCGTTGTCTCTTTCCGGTAACTGTGCCGTCCGATTCGACGGTTGCGGGTTCGGGTGATGCGTGCGGTCCCTTTTCCGGAAAGGCTGTAGTCGAGGGTGTCGAACCGGAAGTAGAGGGCTTTGTTTTCCGGTTGATACAACGCTTCTGCTGATTTATACTCCACGATGTCGTCGGCTGAATGGAACAGCCAGTTTTGCAACGGGATGTTGAAACTTGTCGTTGCTGCTAACATGAGAGCGACGATCCATCCCTTTTTTGCATATCCGGAAAAGAACATGTAAAAGACGCATAGCACGGGAGGGATGGCATATCCTGGTATCTGTATCCATCCGGCGATGTCAAGGAAGAAAAATAAAAAGGTAAGCCCGGCTAACGAGGAGAAGAAAAGCAGGGCGAGCAGTCTTGTGATCCAGTTTGTCATGGAGGTAAGGGATGTGAAAATGGATATCTTCTACAAAAAAGCCGCCCGAAACGAATCGGACGGCTTTTCCGTATGGCAATAGAACCACTGAGATTACACTCTTCTTTCTTTGATTCTTGCTTTCTTGCCGGTAAGAGCACGCAGGTAATACAATTTAGCGCGACGTACTTTACCAAACTTGTTAACAGTGATGCTTTCGATAAACGGAGATTCGATCGGGAAAATACGTTCTACACCTACGTTTTCAGACATCTTACGCACTGTGAAGCGTTTTTTGTCGCCATGACCTGAGATGCGGATTACGACACCTCTGTACTGCTGGATACGTTCTTTGTTACCTTCTTTGATACGGTAAGCTACTGTAATAGTGTCACCGCTCTTGAATGCGGGAAATTCCTTCTTCGTAGCAAACGCTTCGTTTACAACTTTAATTAAATCCATTGTTTTATAGCTTTTTAATTGTAATTTTTAATGAAACGCAATGTAACGGGCTACTTGTCCCGACAGAGATTACGTAAAGCGGGTGCAAAGTAACGAAATAATTATTTGATACGCAAGCAGTAGCCTTAAATAAATTTTACTTCAGCCACTATAAATTCGATCATATCTGCGAATAAGGCAGGGGCGAGAGGAGCAGGCTGGTGTTCCGGGTGGCCGTATAGGCATATTCCGGCAGGTTCTTGATCCGCTGCCAGTCGGGATGTGCCCGGAATTTGTCCCAGGCGGCATTGCGTGCCGGTTCGTCCTTGTACCAGGTGAGGTACATCACCGCCGGCATGATCGGGCCGGCCAGCACTTCTCCGTAGCAGACGGAGTGGATGCCGACCTTGTCGAAAACATCTATCTCGTCTTTGTTGAACATCGCGACTTTCCGTTGGTTGGCCTCTTCGTTGGGGCTGTGGTATGTCCTGAGTTCGAACAGCGTCCGGTTCCCTTCAGGCATCAGAAGGGAAGGCACTTTGTCGAAAGCCTCGCACAGGAAACTCTCGAAATTGAAGTAAGCCGGGTGGGGAGCCGTCTTGTCGAAATAAGGTTGTGCCGCTTTCCGGAATGCCGTGTCGTCCCAGATTGTCCGTTTCACCCGGTGGTAAGTCGTGATGTCGGGATAGATGAACAGCAGCAGACGCCGTTCTTTTTCCTCTTTCTTATAAGGGACGAAAGCGCCGGCTTTGATCTTCTTCCGGTTATAGGCCGGGATCAGTGTGTCGCGGAAAAAGTCGTCCAGGCCGCCCGCGTCTCCTTCCAGCGTGTAGATTCGCCATTCGTATAGCTGCTTTCCGGATGGAGCGGTTTTTTCGGAGGTTGCGGCTATCCCCTTGATAGCCGGGAGTGTAGCCAACAGACCTGTCAGCTTCATAAAATGCCTTCTTTGCATGGTTCTATAGAATTTAGAGCCTGTTTAAATTTTGTTCAAAAAGTTTTTTTCAACTTCTTTTGAGTTTCTTTCCGGTCTGTTTTCCTGTTTTTATTCGTCACATAGCCCGCTATGCTCCTTATAAAAACAGAAAAACATCCTCAAAAAGAACTCTCAAAAGAATGTTGAACAAAATTTAAACAGGCTCTTAGATTAAAAAAATAGTTAGTAAACACTTCAAAGGTAGGAAATATCAGGGTAATTTCCGTACATTTGTTTTGATTTATGATTTATGAATTGTGATTTATTTAGAAAGACATTGTGATCATTATTTATAAATCATAAATCGTGAATCATAAATTTCAGTTCCTTCGATGAAGAAAATATATATCTTTTTATTTGGTTGTGTTGCCGTTCTTTCCGCTGTCGCACAGACGACGCCGAACCTTTACCGGGCAGTGGACAAGGAGAAAATGAATCATTGGGTGGACTCCGTCTTTGATGCGATGAGCTACGACGAACGTGTCGGGCAACTCTTCATGGTCATCGCCAACCCGAAATCCGATACGCGTAACATGCAACTCCTGATGCGTTACGTCAACGAGATAAAGCTCGGCGGTATCCTTTTTCATAAAGGCGATCCAATCACGCAGGCCAAGGTGACGAACCGCTTGCAAAAAGCCTCCCGTGTCCCGATGCTCGTGTCGCTGGACGGCGAATGGGGACTTTCCATGCGCCTCTCCGGTACGACCCGTTTCCCGAAGAACATGATGTTGGGAGCGATCGAGGATAACAGCCTGATAACCGAATACGGCAAGGAAGTCGCCCGGCAGTGCAAGGAGATGGGAATCCATATCAATTTCGCACCCGATATGGATGTCAACAGCAATACCGGCAACCCGGTGATCGGTCTCCGCTCCTTCGGCGAGAATCCGCAGGCAGTGGCCGAAAAGGGGTTGGCGTATGCCCGCGGGTTGGAAGGGCAAGGCATCCTGTCCGTCTCCAAGCATTTCCCCGGACATGGCGATACCGCCGAGGATTCGCATTATACGCTGCCTGCCGTCCATCAGGACCGGGCACGCCTGGACAGCGTGGAACTGCTGCCTTTCAAGCGTTACATCTATGACGGTTATGCCGGCGTGATGACCGGACACCTGTATGTGCCGGCGTTGGACAAGACACGTGGCAATCCGGTCTCCATGTCACGTGCCGTCGTCACCGACCTGTTGCAAGAAGAACTCGGATTCCGGGGACTATGCTTTACCGATGCCTTGGCGATGAAAGGAGCCTCCACCCGTAAGTCCGATAACCCTTGCGTGAAAGCATTATTGGCCGGCAACGACATCCTTTTGGCTCCGGCTGCCCCGTTCACCGACTTCGCGGCTGTCAAGGCTGCATTGGAGGAAGGCATTCTGGATCGGAAAGAAATCGAAGCGAAGGTCATCAAGGTCCTGCAATATAAATACATTGCCGGGCTGAACGACTATCGCCCGGTCGAGACGGAAGGTTTGTCCGAACGGCTGAACTCTCCCCATGCTGCATGGTTGGCCGCCAAGCTGAATGAAGAAGCGATCACCCTGTTGAAGAACGAAGGCGGCATAATCCCGTTGAAGCAGCTCGATAAGAAAAAGATCGCCGCCCTGTCTATCGGTGACGGGGTAGGGAACGAGTTCCAGAAGATGCTGGGGCGCTACGACTCGGTCGCTTGTTTCAGCATCAGCCGGAATGCGACGGCGGCACAGGTGCAGAGCGTATATAAGCAACTGGAGAAATACGATGTGGTCATTTGCGGCGTGCATACGGTCCGTATTCCGGAAAGCCCGGCTCTGCGCGAGCTGGCGGCAAAGAAGGAACTGGTCTATGCCTTTTTCACCTTGCCCTATTTTTGTAAAGCATATAAACCTTCCATCCTGAAAGCCAAAGCGGTCGTAATGGCCTACGAGGGCACGCCCCTTGCCCAGAAATATGCCGCGCAAGCCATCTTCGGCGGTATTGCGGCCAAGGGAAAGCTGCCGGTTTCCATCCCTACCCTCTACACGGCGGGGACGGGCGTGTTTACCGAAAAGACACGTCTCGGTTATCACGAGCCGCAAGAAGTGGGGGCAAGCCCCGAACGTCTGGACGTGATCGCCTCTATCGTGGAAGACGGCCTGGAGCAGAAGGCCTTTCCCGGTTGCCAGGTGCTCGTTGCCAAAGATGGCATGATTATCTATGACAAATCATTCGGCTATTTCGACTACGACAAGAAACAGGCTGTTGATGAAAACTCCGTCTACGACCTGGCTTCTTCCTCCAAAGCGGCGGGGACCTTGCTGGCCGTAATGAAAGCATACGATGAGAAGAAGTTCACGCTGAACAATAAGATATCCGATTTCATCCCCGAGCTAAAGGATTCGGATAAAAAGGACTTGGTGGTCAAAGACCTCCTCTACCACCAGTCCGGCCTGACGCCGACTATCAACTTCTATCTGAACGCGATCGACAAGGATAGTTATAAAGGCAGCCTGTACAGCAATGCGAAGAAACAGACGCATCCGGTCCGTTTCGACGCCCGGACCTATGTGCGCAACGACTTCTCTTTTCTTCCCGATCTGGTATCCGCCCGGAAAAAGCCGGGCTTTACGACGGAGATAGCCCGCAATATGTATCTGCACGACTCTTTTAAAGACTCCATTATCCAGGAGATCAAGGACTCGCGCCTCGGCGTGCGGGGCAAGTACAAATACAGTTGCATCAATTTCATCCTGTTGAAGATGATGGTGGAGAAGCAGATGCGGCAACCGATGGACCGCCTGCTGCATGACACGTTCTTCAGCAAGCTCGGAGCCTGGCATACGGCCTACAATCCGTTGCATATCCTCGACACGATGCAGATCGTCCCGACCGAAAACGACCGCTTTATCCGCCGGCAACTGCTTCGCGGATATGTGCATGATGAGGCGGCCGCTTTCCAGGGAGGCGTTTCGGGCAATGCCGGCCTTTTCTCCAATGCGGGTGACCTGGCGAAAGTGCTGCAACTCTATCTGAACCAGGGAAGCTACGGTGGTGAAGAATATTTATCCAAGGAAACCAGCCGCCTTTTCACCCAAAGTAAAAGTCCGACCTGTCGCCGCGGCTTAGGGTTCGACAAACCGGTAGTTGGTGGGGGCAAGGCATCTCCTTGCGGCAGCTTGGCTCCCGCCTCCGTCTATGGGCATACCGGTTTTACGGGCACTTGTTTCTGGGTGGACCCGGATAACAACCTGCTGTATATCTTCCTGTCCAACCGTGTGAACCCGACACGGGCCAACAACAAGTTGGGTTCGCTGGAGATCCGTACACGTATCCAGGACGCAATCTATAAAGCAATCAGATAATTCATAAATCATAATTCCCCCAAAGATGTTATTCGGACACGGTGACGACCACTATAATTCACAGAAAGAGGTAAAGATAAATTTCAGTTCAAACGTATGGCATGGAGCCGATCTCCGCACACTCAGGGAACACCTGAACGAACAGTTTTATGAACTCACGCGTTATCCGGAACCGGATGCTTCTTCCCTGAAAAGATCGCTTGCCCGCTGCTATGAGGTGGAGGAGGAGAATATAGTGGTTACGAACGGCTCCATCACGGCATTCTATCTGCTGGCGCAAACCTGGAAAGGGGCGAAATCCGCTATTGCCGTTCCTTCTTTTGCGGAGTATGAAGATGCTTGCCGCCTGCACGGGCATGAAGTCAGTTTCTTTCCGACCTCATGCGACCTGTCCGGCCTCTCGCTGGAAGGACAGGACTTTTGCTGGATCTGTAACCCGAACAATCCGGACGGCAGACTGATCCGCCGGGCCGAACTGTTGGCCCTGATCGAGGCGAACCGGCAGACGGTCTTTATCATCGACCAGGCATACGTCGCTTTCACGACGGAAAGGTTGCTCGAACCTTCGGATGTCCGCAACCATCCGAACCTGATCCTGATACAATCTATTTCGAAAGCGCATAATATACCGGGACTCCGCATCGGTTACCTGATCGCCTCTGCGGACAAGGTCAGGCAGATAAACCGGTACATCATTCCTTGGTCTGTCAACGCAATCGCCGTGGAGGCCGGCAAATATATCCTGGCGCATCCGGAGCAATATGTCCTGCCGCTTTGTGAATGGAGGCGCGAGACAGCCTGCCTGATCGACCGTTTGAATGCTTTGGGCGGTGGCCTCGAAGCACTGCCGACATCCGTGACTTTCTTCCTGGTCCGCCTGAAAAGGGGGACGGCCGCTGCATTGAAACAATATTTGTGGGATCATCACGGCCTCCTGATCCGCGACGCCTCCAATTTCCGCAGCCTGGACGAACGCTATATCCGTATATCGGCCCAGACGGCAGACGAGAACCGGGTGCTCGTCGAGGCGGTGCGGGAATGGCTTTCATCCAACTATTTTTTCGGGACTTAAAAGATTATTCGTATTTTTGTCAGGAAATCCCGGTAACAATTATGGATGAAAAAGTGCTTGAGAAACTGAAAGTACTGGCTGAGTCGGCCAAGTATGATGTTTCCTGCGCTTCCAGCGGAACGTCGCGGAAGAACAAGAGCGGCGGGATCGGAAGTGCGGCGGGCTGGGGCATTTGCCATAGCTTTGCCGAGGACGGGCGCTGTATCTCGCTCCTGAAGATCATGTTGACGAATTACTGCATGTTCGATTGCGCCTACTGCATCAACCGTCGCAGCAACGACATTCCCCGTGCCACCTTGACGGTAACGGAGCTGGTGAACCTGACGATCGAGTTTTACCGCCGCAACTATATCGAAGGATTGTTTCTTAGTTCGGGTGTCGTGCGCAATGCCGACTATACGATGGAACGCCTTGTCAGGGTGGTGAAAGATCTCCGGACGATTTACCGTTTTAACGGCTATATCCATCTGAAAAGCATTCCCGGCGCCAGCCAGGAGTTGGTGAACGAAGCCGGGCTGTATGCCGACCGTATGAGCGTGAACATCGAGATCCCGAACGAGAAGAGCCTCCGGATGCTGGCTCCCGAAAAGGATTTCCAAAGCGTTTTCCAGCCGATGCGTTTCATCCAGCAAGGCGTGTTGCAGAGTGCCGAAGAGCGTAAACGTTTCCGGCATGCCCCGCGTTTTGTGCCTGCCGGGCAGAGTACGCAGATGATTGTCGGGGCGACGCCCGATTCGGACAAGGATATCCTTCGCCTCTCGTCCGCCCTCTACCGGCGTCCGACGATGAAACGTGTCTATTACTCCGGTTTTATCCCCGTCAACGAATACGACAACCGGTTGCCGGCACTGAAACAACCGCCTTTGGTGCGCGAGAACCGTCTTTACCAGGCGGACTGGCTGCTGCGTTTCTATCAGTTCAAGGTAGACGAGATCGTGAACGATGCCTATCCCGACCTCGACCTGGAAGTCGACCCGAAGCTCGGCTGGGCGTTGCGCCATCCGGAACAGTTCCCGGTCGATATCAATAAGGCGGATTACGAGATGCTGCTTCGTGTGCCCGGCATCGGGGTGAAGTCGGCGAAACTGATCGTCGTCTCCCGCCGCTATTCACGCCTGGGGACGGAACAGTTGAAGAAGATCGGGGTCGTGATGAAGAAAGCCCAGTATTTCATAACCTGCCGCGAACTGCCTGTCCGCACGATCAACGAAGTGTCGCCTGAGGCTGTCCGCCAGATCCTCACCCGGAAAGCGGGGCGGAAGAATGCGGACGACCGCCAGTTAGTTTTCCAATTTAAGGATGAATCATGACAGTCTTTGTGTACGATAAAACCTTCGAAGGGTTGCTGACCGCCGTCTTTGACGCCTATTCACGCCGCAGCTTTCCGGATCTGCTGTTGGCGGAAGGTGAACCTTTTCCCTTGTTTTACGATGAGGCGGTGACGATCTGCACGGACGATGCCAAGGTGGACCGTGTCTGGAAAGGATTGCAAAGGAAACTTTCGGCTACGGCTCTGTCCGTGATCACCGTCACCTGGCTATCCGAACTGCCGCAAGTGGACGTGCTGCTTTTCCGCTATATCCGCAAGGCGATCGATGCCCCGCGTACGATCGAGCTGAACTTTGGTGATCCGGATGTCCTCGAAGTCTCTAAGATCTGGAAGAAGGTGACGAACGAACGCCTGCGTGTCATCCAGTTCCTCCGTTTCCAGAAAACGGCGGACGGCACTTTCTTTGCAGCCGTCAAACCGATCTATAATGTCCTTCCCTTGACGTTGACGCACCTGAAAGACCGCTTTGCCGACCAATGCTGGTTGCTCTACGACCTGAAACGCGAGTACGGCTACTACTACGACCGGAAAGAAGCCGTCGAAGTCCGCTTCGAAGAAAAGGAAGCCCACCTGCTTTCCGGCCTGCTCAGCGAAGACCTGATGGATGCCGACGAGAAGCTGTTCCAGCAGATGTGGAAGACCTACTTCAAATCCATCGCCATCAAGGAACGTCTCAACCCCAAGCTCCACCGCCAGCACATGCCTGCCCGGTTCTGGAAGTATATGCCGGAGAAGTTGTAAGCAATGACCCGGTCTTTATCGTTGAATCCGCACTGATTTTTAGCCGACAGTTGTCGAACGGTTGTCCGATAGTTATCGGTCGGCTGGCTGATCACTGTCGGATAGCTATTCGAGAACTGTCGATTAAAGATTAATAACCGGGCTTTTTGAAAATAGATGCCCCTTTTTGAGTTTCAGATCCGTGACAGTACGGCCGGGTTCCTGATATTGCAACTTAACTCTGTTTATTTTGTTGATTTTATATAGATGGAGTTAAGTTGTAATCTTATTTGAGCCTGATGAGAAAGAGAAAGAAAGTCATAGGATATATGTTGGGGATCGCATTCGTGCTGTCCGTCGCTGTTTTTTTGCTGAATCTCCATCTGACCCAACGGCTCGAACGGTTCCTCCGCAAAGAACTGATTCGCCGGACAGCCGAGTCCACGGACGGTTTCTATACCCTTTCTTTCGAGAATCTCTCCATTAGCCTTTTCAAAGGCGAACTGAAGCTCGAGGGAATAAAGCTCCATCCCGACCCGGCGGTTTTCCGTGATTGGGAGCGGAAGGACAGCCTGCCGTCCACCTATGTGACGGCAGAGGTCGGCATGATCGATTTTAAAGGGTTGAACCTCACCTGGCGATGGAGCTACAAACAGTTGCATTTTGACTCGTTCGAGATCCGGAAGCCGGATATACAGGTGTTTAACCCTTACTCTTCGACGTGGACGAAGGTGAAGGCAGGAAAAGAGGCGGGAACCAAGACGTTGTACGAGGTGATTTCTCCTTATATAAATCAACTGACTGTCCGGACGCTGAACCTGGAGAATGCCAGTATGTCCTTTTCCGTGGAGAATCCTGTTTCTCCGATCGTCTATGCGCTGACCGATGTCAGCTTTCATGCGTATGGTTTCCGTTTGGATGAGAACGCGTCCGAAAGCGGGAAACTGCTTTATTGCGACAATTTCGATTTCATGACCAACCGGCCGCAAACGTTGCTGACTAATAAAGACTTTCGCTTGCAGACCGACCGGATCTTGCTGAGCACGGAGGATTCGGTTATCTCCATTTCGAATACTACACTTACACCCCGGGAGGAATTGTGGGAGGAACGCAAGCAAGGGCCGGGCAGGTTCCTGAATGCGTTGATCAAAGCCATTGAAGTGAAAGGAATCGAGTTCCGCCGGGAAAAGGCGTTGAATTACCTCACGGCGCGTTCGTTCGAGATCTCCTCTTCGGATATACAAGCTTTTAATCTGGCGGGAGAGAATCGGCCGGTTGCTAAAGGAAAGGAGAAAAAGCTGAATGAGATGGAGGCGGATTCTTTGGTTAACTCCCTATCCCTGTATGAATTGATTTCGCCGCTCTTGCATGCTGTCTCCATCGGGACGATCGGGATTGAAAAAGCGAAACTGCAATATTCTTTTGCCGTAAAAGATACGGTTGAGGTGTATAAGCTGGCAAACTTTGATTTCCGTGCTTACGATTTCCAGGTGGACTCCGTTTCGGAAGCCCGGCACGGTTTCTGGTATTCGCGTGGTTTTTCGTTCGAAGCGACCGGTATAGAGGGGTTGATGGCGGCTCGTAATCATCGGTTTACGGTGAAGCGCATGGCGTTGGACACGGAAAGCGGAGATTTTAACCTGGAACAGGTCCGGTTGCGCCCTTTATCGGTGCGGGGCCGGAATGATTATATGGCCGGAAGTATCGATACGGTTGGAATCCGGGGGCTGTCGTACGACAAGGGGATCAGTGCCCGGTTGCTGAAGATCGACCGCCCGGATCTGCGCTATGTGGTGGCTCCTTCCAATCGTGGGAAAGAAGTGAAAACGGTAAATAGCCGTGTCGATGTGGAAGCGATCCTGAATCCTTTCCTTCGCTACCTGTCTGTCGAGCGGGTGAACCTGAATCATGCGTATGTGACGGTTGAGGATAAAAGCGCTTCCGATCCGGTTACCTATAAGTTGAATGACTTTAATTTCTTTGCTACCGGTATATTGGTGAACCAACGGACGGGAAAGGGCAGCGGGCTATTCTTTGATTATGGAAATATGGGGTTTAGCTTTAGCCGGTTCGACAATTACCTGCCGGGGAAAGAGTACCGCCTTTCGGTGCGGAAAGGGCAATTCTCGACCGTGAAAGGGCTTCTGCAATTGCAGGATATCAAACTGGTTCCGCAAGATACGGTGAAAAAGAAAGCTAAAACGTATGTCCGCTTTTCATCTCCGGAACTTCGTATAAGCGGACTTAAACGTATCCCCGAGAGGCCGGACCGGAATATACGCTTAACTTCGTTCCGGATAGATTCTCCCGATATCCGGGTGTCCGAGCCGGATGGAAGCGGAGTGTCCGCTTCGTTGGGATGTCTGGCTTTGGAGGGGATCGCCTGGGATAGTACGTTGCTGAAGTTGGATGAGATTCGTCTGGAGAGTCCGGTTGCCGATATTTATCCCGGCCATGTCCCCGATATCCGGCCTCATAAAGCGAAAGTCGATCCGGGCGATTTCTATACGGCATTTGGAAAAATCGCCGGACAAATTTCTTTGGGCCGCTTCAGCCTGACGGATGCCGATATTCGGTATGCTTATTTTGGCAAAAACGATTCTTTGCAACATCAGAAGTTAGATACCACGAATCTGTTTGTAGAAGGCTTGGCTGTCGATACTCGTCTTCGCACCTATAAATTAGATGGTATCCGTTTTTCTACCCGTAACCTGACTTTCCCCCTGGATAACGGTTTCTATACATTAAAGATGGGCGAGGTGGACCTGACGGAATCGAGTGCGGTTATCGACCGCATCCGTCTTGTATCTCCTTATCCTAAAATGCAATTTGCCTATTTGCAGCCGCACCATAAAGATTGGTTTGACGTGAGCGTCGGGCGGGTTTCTTTGACAGGTATCGACCTGCCTTCTTATTTTTCGGACAAAGTGCTCCGGATAGCCGATGTGCAGATCGCGGATGCCGTGTTGCAGAATCTGAAGAATAAGAAAATACCGGTTCCTCCGCATGTTGTCCCGATGATTTACAGCGGATTGCAGAAGGCTCCGGTGAAACTGGATTTCCAAAGAGTGGGAGTGAAGAACTTTTCTGTCGTTTATGAGGAGCTGGCGAAGAAGGGAACGACACCCGGCAAGCTGTATTTTACGGACATGAACGGAACCTTTACCGGCTTTACGAATATTGTCTCCCGTCCGGATCAATATATCGAACTGAATGCCAATGGCAGGTTGATGGGGAAGGGGGCCTTTACCGCAACCTGGCAGTTGCCGGTGGATTCGCTGAACGACCGTTTCCTGCTGAATGCCCGTTTGGATAGCTTCGATCTGACAGCTTTGAACGAACTGCTTGTTCCTTTGGCTTCGGCGGAAGTCCAGAGCGGACGTGTCCGGAGGATGACGTTCAGCACGGAAGCCTCCGGTCAGGGAGCAACCATGGAGATGCTTTTTCTGTATAACGACCTAAAAGCCGCTTTGCTGAAAGAGAAAGATGGGGAGCTGACGGATAAAAAGTTCCTGACAGGTATTGTCAACCGTATATTAAAGCATGACAATCCGGATAAAACCGGGAAAGGTTTTAACAAACCGCGCCATTCGAGTGTTTCAATAATAAGAGACCCTTATCATTCCACTTTCAATTATTTGTGGCAGATATTAAGACCGCCGTTAATTGAATCGGTCGGCGTTTCCAAAAAGAAGCAGGATACAGCCAAAGGGATTGTGACTTTCTTTACGAAAGTGAAGAATTTCTTCCGTGGTAAAAAGGCTGTTTCCGGGAAAAACGTTCCGGAAGAAGAAGGGAAGGAGACTTTATTATTAGAATTTGAACCTGTAAATAAGTAAGAATATGGATTACATGATAACTCATCATCCGGATAAGAAACGTTTTGAAACGCAAGTGGATGGCGTAACGGCTTTTGTACAATATCGTTTTTCCGGGAATAAACTGGATATCATTCACACAATTGTTCCTCCTGTTATCGGAGGACGGGGGATTGCTGCCGTTTTGGTGAAATATGCTTATGATTATGCGATCGAGAATGGCATGAAACCGCAGGCGACTTGTAGTTATGCGGTTGCTTGGTTACATCGCCATCCTGATTATGTCGGATGAGGTGTTCAATCTTTGATCTCTACGCCCAACATCCGCACCAAATCCAAGGCTTGTAAGGAGGAAACGGAAGATCCGCGTAACTCGTTGTTGGCAAGGTTTGTGATGCGGATACCGGAAATTTCCGAGTTTGACAGATCGATACCTTTCAGGGATGTGCGATATAACTCCGCTTCCATCAGGTTGCAGGCGTCGAATGTTACATTCGTAAGCTGGCAACCTTCTATTCCGGCTCCCTGCAAGTTGGATCTGGTAAATTGTATATATCGCATTTTACTCATCGAGAGATTCATGTATTCCCCTCGGCATTCTTCAAAGGAGATATGATTGAGTATCCCGTCAGCCATATTGGTTCCCATTAGCTTACAGCCGGTAAACGCTACTCGGTGAAAGCCGCATCCTGTAAGGTCCACGTTCGACAGGTCGCAATTTTTAAATACGACATCGCTGAATTGGGATTTTTGTATGCTGCATGCCACGAAACTACAGTTGTTGAAAATACAGGATTGTACCGAAAAGTTTCTCTTCTTTACCTTTTCTATACGAATGTTTTTAAAGGAATACTCGGTTAGGTCCTCGTCATTCTTTTCTAACACAGTCTGTATGTCGGTGCCTTCATGAAGGGATGTAGTCAAACGGGGATGTGTAATTTTCATATACTGCATTGTTTTATAAATCGGATGGCAAAAATACATATTTTGTCCGTATGAATGATATCTACTAAGCCATTTGTAGCCAAAGTTCTTCCCGCCTATTTATAGTACCCTTCCGTTCTGTATTCATGTTTTTATTCGGCCTTTTCAAGGCGTGCCAGTCCCCGTATCAAAGTCTGAAGGGGTCCTCGCGATGGTTTTCTGTTTTTTTCGCGCGTACCATATAATATATTTCTCCCGTGAAAAAATATTTCAAAAAAAAACCGTTAAAAAGTTTGCATAGGAATAAA
>CAJTMR010000028.1 GCA_910577325.1 uncultured Parabacteroides sp. | reverse complement strand
CAGACTATCGGATAGACAGCATCAAGGGTACGGGAACGCCAAGCCTTTATTTCCGAGACTGTATAAATATCTGTGCCTAAGGAAATTTGTATGACTGCATAGGAGTGTCGAAATCCGTGAAAGGTTATCGGCTTCGTTATTCCTGCCTCTCTGAGCCAGTTTTTCAGCGGATAGTTAATCATGCTTCTCTTCAATCCTTTGAATACTTTACCTGTGCCGGGTGTACCGCACAGCTCGTAGGCTTCATAACTGATGGGGAGTGTCGCTTCCGTTTGGGTTTTCTGTGTTCTGATACGCAAACAATAGCCTTGGTCGGGAGCAATAGCAAAGTCTTCCCATTGAAGATTGAGAATATCGCTGATACGTAAACCTGTCAGGCAAGCAAATAAAGAAGCGGCTTTTAGAACGGGGATGTCACAAGGTGTGGCGGCAAGTTGTTTCACCTCGTCCAGTGTCAGATACTCTTTCTTCACATCTTGTGGCTCAATCTTATCAAGGTAATCATTGATGTTTTCACGAAGCCATTTGTCCCGGTAGGCAATCTTCAATAATCCTCTGAAAGTGGAGTAGTAGCCGGATGCCGAATTGAGGGATATGGGGCGGTTGCTGTGTTTGAGCTGCTTGGCGTTCAACAGGTATTCACGGAATTTTTTGCACAAGTCCACATTCACTTCACTGAAGGTACATTGCCCTTTGACGAAGTTGTAGAAATGCTGATAGACAAACATCCATTTCTGGTCTTTGCTTCGGCTCATCTTCTTGAAGTAAGCAAGGAAGTCGGCTTTCTGTTTGGTTTTGTCTAAGAAGCCGAACTCTTCATTGATAAGCGACTGTACTCTGATGCAGCGGATAGCCTCTGCCTTGTTCAGCATATCATTGTTGAACTCCCGTTCCATTTCGTTTTTCGGATGGGCATAGATGTAGATGCCGAGATATTCCCGACGGCTCATCTGCATCGTTTCGGGGTTACGAACTGCCGGATAATAATCCAGATACAAGGAAATGCGATTATTCCGAATCGCTCTCTGACGAACTGTTACTTTTGTACATGTGTGTGTCATACTGATTAATATTTAGAGTTTTACATTTGTTTGGTGCAAAGGAATAGAGTGATTCAATGGTGGGAACATTCACCGATAAATAACTTATTCAATCTTTGGGGCTGCAAGCAATTTATCTAATTCAGGTTTGGAGATAAATGTGTATTTGCCCTTCTTTACCTTTGGGATATTATGATACTTCGCATAATGATAGAGTTGGTCACGAGTGAGATTGAACTTCTCCATTGCTTCGGCTACCGTATAATACTGCGGTTCTTCGGGTACTGCTACGCCTTTGGCTATATCCACATGTTTCTTGGAATAGTACACCATGATTCCCTCTTTCTTCTTCGGAATGGCATTCTTGGAAACGAAACAGTAGATGGCGGATAAAGTCATGCCGAATTTCTCCTGCATTTCTTGGGTGCTGTACCATTCAGTAATGTCAGGATTCGGGGCTTTCTTAGCGAAGTAAGCGTCCATGTGCTTCTTACTCCAATAGGTTTTGCCACGATTGAAGGTCCGAGGAATGTTGTTCTTCTTGGCTACCACAAATATCCATGACTCGTTTACATGGTATTTCTCTTTGACTTCGGCAGTAGTGTAGAAGTCGGTGATGGGAGCTTTCTCTATAGGTACTCGTTTTTTATACTCCGCAGCATTTTCAAATAAAAGCTCAATGTCCTTCCTTCTGACTAATGTTTTTCCTCTGAATTGAACCGCTTTAATCACGTTGTCTGCCATGTAACGGTAAATGCTGGCTCGACTAATTCCTAAAAGTCTTGCGACTTCGGGTGGCGTATAGAACTCCTTGTTTTCAATAGACGGTTTTTCTGCGTTTATTGAAAACTCTTTTTGATAAGTCGCTATGCGCTCCTGTCGGATTCGTTCTTTATAGGCTACATTGTTGCACCTATGAGAACAATAGTTCGTAGTCGTTTTGTGGGCTATGAAAATCTGCCCACACCACTTACATTTTTTCTTGATTTCGATGTTACTGCTCATTCTTTTCTCCGTTTATTTCTCCATTTTTGTTTCAGTGCGTCTCACCACGTCTCACTGTGTCTCAAATCTACACTACCTTGTTGGCGAGAAACAAGGCTTCAACAAGCGAGCAACAAATACGGTACAAAAATGAGCTGAAAAAGCCCTATAAACGATAACTATCGCTTATAAGGCTAAAAAGAAAGGCGCTCAAAATGAACGCCTTAATAATCGTTGATGATATATGCTAATCGTTGGTAATCACCAATTATTTCCCGATGCAAAACCTCTCAAAAATATTCCCCAGTACTTGATCCGTTGTGACTTCTCCGACGATATCTGAGAGATGGAAGATGCATTCTCTTAGGTCTTGGGAGATGAAATCTCCGGAAAGGTTGGCGGATAAACCTTCTTGAACACGGTGGATGGATTCGAGGGCGTGAGTTAGGGCTTCGTAATGGCGGATGTTGGTGATGATGACGTCGTTTGGAGACAAAGAGGGAATATGGGCAGCTTGGATCAAGAGATCCTGTAACTCGTTAATATGCTCTCTTTTCTTGGCTGAGATGAAGATCGATTGCACGTTTTCGGGAAGGTCGATCGGCTTAAACTGGTGGTTGGTGAGCAAGTCGGCTTTGTTGAAAACAAGGATTAGCTGCTTTCCTTTTGAGCGGGGCAGTATCTTTTCGGACAATTGGGCGATTTGCAAGGATGCGTCGGAGGCATCTATCATCCAGAGGACAATATTTGCTTGGTCGAGTTTTTGGAAGGTGCGTTCGATGCCGATACTTTCGATCGCATCATGCGTTTCGCGGATACCAGCAGTATCGATGAAACGGAAAGTGATTCCCTGAATGTTGATCGTATCTTCTATGACGTCGCGGGTCGTACCGTGGATATCGCTGACAATCGCTTTTTCCTCATTTAGCAAAACGTTCAGCAAAGTCGATTTTCCGGCATTCGTCTCTCCTATGATCGCAACCGGAATACCGTTTTTTATCGCGTTCCCAACACTGAAAGAGTTAGCCAGGCGGGATATGACCGATTCGATATGGGTCGCCAACATGCTAAGTTCACTGCGGTCGGCGAACTCCAGTTCCTCGTGGTCGCTGAAATCCAGTTCCAGTTCCATCAAAGAAGTGATATGCAAAAGTTGTTCGCGTAAGTTCTTTAATTCATGGCTGAAACCACCACGCATCTGGTTTAATGCCAAACGGTGTTGGCCAGCTGAGGTCGAGGCGATCAAGTCGGCGACCGCCTCGGCTTGGCTCAAGTCCATCTTGCCGTTCATGAAGGCACGTTGCGTATATTCGCCGGGGAGGGCGGAGCGGCAACCGTTTTCGATCAGAAGTTGCATGATTTGCTGCTGGATGTAGACGGAACCGTGGCAGGTGATCTCTACCGTATCTTCGCCGGTAAAAGAATGAGGTGTGCGGAAAAGGGCGACTAACACTTCGTCTATGAGTTCTTCACCATGCCTGATACTACCGTAACGTAGCGTATAGGCCCTCTGTGACAATAGGTCTTTTCCTGTTGTACGCGGTACGAATATCGTGTTACAAATTGCGATTGCTTTCGGTCCCGAAACTCGGATAACGGCGATCCCTCCGGCTCCGGGAGCAGTTGATACGGCACAGATAGTATCTTCCATTAGTTTATACGGTTATTAATTCATATTCCTGTGTTCCGAGGCCGAGCTTTTCTGCATGTTCCAGTCCTGCTTGCCAGTTAGTGTCGGGGTGCATGATATGGAATTTGTCGCAACCTTCCAGATGTTCGTGATGTGGGGTATCTGAAAGGCGGTTGCCAGTCTCCAGGATCGGAGACTGGATTACCATGTCAGCACAGGCCTTGTCTAATGCGACTGGGTCAAAAGAAGCGGCGATACCCAGATCCGGTACGATCGCTGCATCATTGTGGTTCCAGCAATCACATTCAGGCGAGACGTTCATAATAAAACTGATATGGAAATTCGGTTTGCCCGACAAAACGGCTTTGGAATATTCGGCAATTTTATAGTTCAGGCGTTCAGACGTATCGCCTTCACCCATGACAGCTCCGTCGTATTGGCAAAGAGCGACGCAC
Organism: uncultured Parabacteroides sp.; assembly: GCA_910577325.1. GTDB lineage: Bacteria > Bacteroidota > Bacteroidia > Bacteroidales > Tannerellaceae > Parabacteroides. The sequence continues at coordinate 42,653 of CAJTMR010000028.1, read as the reverse complement.
TGGCCGCAACCGACACATTTACCATAGTCGATTTCCGCTTTATGTGAAGTGTTTAAATGAATGGCATCGTGGCGGCAATGCTTGACGCATATATTACAGCCTTTGCAACTTTCGATGTCGATTCTAGGTTGCGATGCCGAGTGAAGTTCAAGCTTTCCACCCACGCTGGCGCATCCCATGCCGAGGTTCTTCAAGGCACCGCCGAATCCGGTTTGCTCGTGTCCTTTGAAGTGGTTCATGGAAATGATGATATCTGCATCGGCGATGGCGGAACCTATTTTGGGAGCTTTGCAATATTCACCGTCGATTTCGATTTCACGGTATTCGGTTCCCTTCAAGCCGTCGGCGATAATTACGTCGCATTTGGCGGAAATGGGGTTGAAACCGTTTTCCATTGCACTTTCCAGATGGTCTACCGCATTGGCACGACGACCAGAATACAAGGTGTTGCAATCCGTTAGGAAAGGTTTCGCCCCCAAACTGCGAAGCAACGTGGCCATTCGGGCTGCATAATTCGGCCGGATAAAGGCAAGGTTACCCGGTTCGCCGAAATGGATCTTGATCGCTACAAACTGATTTTGGAAATCAATGTTTTCCATGCCAGCACGTTTTACAAGACGTTCCATCTTGTCCAACAAGTTGCTGGACGGGGTGGTACGGAGATTGGTAAAGTAAACTTTAGACGTTTCCATTTGTTTATTGTTTTTGCACAACAAATTTACATAAAAACCTCCGATATTTATGCAAGTCGAATAAAAATCCAGGGCAACATTTGTATTTCTGTGGAATACCCGATTGCCTTATATGAAAACAAGTATAAAATATGTGAAAACAGGTGGCTTCATTCCATTGGTAAATTAGCAGCGCAGGCTGATACTTAATGGATGTGAGTTTAAATCGTAATAGCTCGAGGAAGAAAGAGATGAAAAAACTGTGATTCCTGTGAGTAGCTGGTTTTGTAGATAGGCTTTTATGTCGTATTTTTGTGTCAGATCAATTAAATTGTGGATATGTTCCGGTCGTGCCTGTACGGGCAGTCCAAGAGTGGCGGGAACAAGATTCCTACCTGGACGCTTGGCCTTTGTTATTGAAAGATTTTGTCATCAACTAAATATGTAGGTTATGTTGGAAAATATGAAAAACAGACGGACGATCCGTAAATATACGGCTCAGGATATTCCGGATGCTTTGTTGAATGAATTGCTGGAAGTAGCTACCCGTGCGTCTAATACGGGAAATATGCAACTGTATAGCGTGGTCATTACTCGCGATAAGGCGAATAAGGAAAAGTTGGCTCCTGCCCATTTCAATCAGCCGATGGTTACGGCAGCCCCGGTTGTGCTTACTTTCTGTGCCGATGCTAATCGCTTTGTGAAATGGGCGGAACAGCGCGATGCCGTGGCCGGTTTCGATAATTTCCAGACTTTTATCGCTTCGACTATCGATGCGATGCTGTTTGCCCAGAGTTTCTGTACGGCAGCAGAAGAAAAAGGGCTGGGTATCTGCTATTTGGGAACGACGGCTTATAATGCTGATAAGATTATCGATGCCTTGTCACTCCCACGTTTGGTTGTTCCTATCGTAACGGTCACGGTCGGTTATCCCGACGGGATACCTGATCAAGTGGAACGCTTGCCGCTCGGAGCGGTTGTCCACCAAGAGACTTATATGGATTATACGCGGGCTTCTATCGATACATTGTATCGCGACAAGGAAGAACTGGAAGTAAATAAGCAATTTGTACGGGAGAATGATAAAAAGACATTGGCTCAGGTATTTACGGATGTACGTTATACGAAGGCCAACAATGAATATTTTTCCGATGTGTTGTTGAGAGTATTGAGGGAGCAAGGTTTTTTCAAGTAAAAGTTAGTAGGGGCGGTTCGTGAACCGCTCCTGCTAAAGTGTAGATTCATATCCTGTCCAATACCGTTTCAATCAAGCCGGTCATGGAACCTTTGTATTCGGTATTCATCTCTTTGGCCACCCGTCCGGCGATAATGCAACAGACGGTCATGGCGCGGTGTCCCATCAGGGCGGACAGTCCGGCAAGGGACGAACTTTCCATTTCGAAGTTCGTAATCCGACTACCGTTAAAATCGAAAGCCTCTATCTTCCGGTTCAGTTCGGAATCGGCCAGCGGCAAACGAAGCTGGCGGCCTTGCGGTCCGTAGAAGCCGTTAGCTGCAATCGTCACTCCCCGGATAATGTCGTCCTGCGTGATCTGTTCGATCAGTGAAGAATCGGCAGAGACAACATAGGGTTGAATGCCGCTAAGCTTCCATTCCAACTGTTTGAGCAGTTCCGCTTCGAACGCCTTGTCGCGGACGTTAGCGGAATCGGCATAGAAATACAGGACTCCGTCGAACCCGATCGATTTTCCCGCAGCCACGTATGTTCCGACAGGGACAAACGGTTGCAATCCTCCAGAAGTCCCGACCCGTACCATTGTCAGTTGCCGGAATTCCGGTTTGATGGTACGGCTGGCAAAGTCGATGTTTGCCAGTGCGTCCAGTTCGTTCAGCACGATGTCGATATTATCTGTCCCGATACCATGGGAAAGTGTCGTGATACGCTTTCCTTTATAAGTGCCGGTGATGGTGTGGAACTCGCGGCTGGACACTTCGCATTCTTTCGTATCGAAGTAAGAAGCAACGGTATTTACACGATCGGGATCGCCGACCATAATAATCTTGTCGGCAAGCTGTTCCGGTTTCAGATGCAGATGAAAGCAACTGCCATCGGGATTGATGATAAGTTCGGAAGGGGCAATCATTTGATTTCGGATTTATGATTTCAGATTTATGATTTATCATCAACACATAAATCATAAATCTGAGATCTTTGTTAGTCTTTTAATGGTTTTGAAGGTGCGCTTGACGGTTTGGCGATTGCTTCGCGCATGCTGGTGTCTGCTTCTATATTCTTCATCTTATAATAGTCCATGATACCCAAATTGCCACTGCGGAAAGCTTCAGCCATGGCCTTTGGCACTTCGGCTTCGGCTTCGATAACCTTCGCACGGGCTTCCTGTGCTTTGGCTTTCATTTCCTGTTCGACTGCAACGGCCATGGCACGACGTTCTTCGGCTTTTGCCTGGGCGATATTCTTGTCGGCCTGAGCCTGGTCCATTTGAAGGAATGCACCGATGTTCTTACCTATGTCGATATCGGCAATGTCGATAGACAGGATTTCGAAAGCAGTTCCGGCGTCCAGCCCTTTGCGGAGCACAAGCTTGGAGATAGAATCCGGGTTCTCCAGTACCGTCTTGTGATTTTCGGATGAACCGATGGAGGATACGATACCTTCGCCGACACGGGCCAGGATCGTTTCTTCGCCGGCACCACCGACCAACTGCTTGATGTTGGCACGGACCGTCACACGCGCTTTGGCGATCAACTGGATACCGTCTTTGGCAACGGCTGTAACGGGAGGTGTGTCGATGACTTTCGGATTTACCGACATCTGTACGGCTTCGAATACGTCACGTCCTGCCAGGTCGATGGCGGTTGCCATCTGGAAAGGGAGGTCGATGTTCGCTTTCGATGCGGAAACAAGGGCATGGACAACCTTCTCGACATGTCCGCCTGCCAGATAATGCGCTTCCAGTTCGTCACGGGTCAGCGTTTTCAGGCCGGCTTTGTGTGCTTCGATCATGGCGCGGGTGATGACATAAGGCGGCACATTGCGGATACGCATCAGGAAAAGCTGTATCAGCGAGATGTTGACACCTGAAACTTTTGCCGAGATCCACAGGAGGAACGGCACATAATAAAAGAAAATTGCCAGCAGCAATATCGCTGCTCCCAAGAGGGCGAGAGGCACAAAGGTCATTTCCATGTGAGTAGAATTATGATTTATGAATTATGATTTATTTTTCTTTTCACGATTATATTATTGCTGTCGACACGCACCACTTCGACTGGCGTGTTTTCATCTATCAGCTCATCCATAGACTTAGCTTCCACCATAATCCCGTTGATACGAGCTTTTCCGATAGGAGCGAGGCGGGAGAGCGTGAGTCCTTCGTCGCCCGGTATGATCCCTAAGTCCCGGCTGGACACTAACCTGGAATCTACGTCGGTTTTCAAGGCCACCCGGCTAAAGGATTTTGAACGAAGCAACCAGACAAAGGTAGCTGCAAATACGAGTAATGAAACTGCCAGTGTCACATTCCCCGCCAACGTATCTACCGAGTAGGCATAGATCAACCCTCCGGCAGCAAAAATGAATCCTCCGACACCAGCCACCGTTATTCCCGGCAACATAAATATTTCCAGCAGGATGAGCACGATGGCTACAACCATAAGGAAAGCGATGATGAGCGTTTCGAATATCATGACAGTCGTATTATCGTTTGTTTTTCAGATAATTGATTTCTGCATTACGAGCTTTCTTTTCCAACTCGCCGGGCTGTTCCAACAGGGCGTCCAGTTGTTCTTCCGCTTGCAGGATGGCTGGCTTCAACTGTTCTTTGCGTGCCTTGTTGCCTTCGGAATAGGAAGCGCGCAGGCCGTCGAGCTTTTCGTCCAGTTCTTTGATCTGCTTGTTCAGGGCAACCACCTTTTCGTAGTAGCTCTTGGCTTCGGGGCTATTGATCTCATCCAGTTTGTAATAGATGATATTATTACCGATGATGAATTCAAAATCCTTTTCGATCTTTTCTTCCCCGTAAGGCATTTCCGTATGTGACAAGCGAATCAGGTCGGTATAGCCGGAACTTTCTTTCCAGGAATCCCGTATGGAAGTGATCGCTGCACGGGCGCGTTTCACATCTATGTCTTCGCTCTCCACCCGTTTGTGTTCGGGGTTCGGGATAAAGAGATAGACGCAGACCTTTCCTTCCGGCTGGAAACGGTCGGAGACGAACCATCCCAATCCTTTCACTTCGTCGAAGACCATCATATAGTCGTTGTAGGGCGAATTGAACGGCATCCCTAACTGTTCCGGCGCCAGATACGTGTCGGAATTGATGTTGTAACGCGTGACGAAGAGGTCATAACCGCCAATCGAGCCGTTCCCTTTGGAGGAATAATAGATCGTGGCGCCGTCCGAAAGGACGAACGGGTAGTTGTCGTCGTCGTTGCTGTTGATATTCATCGGCAACTGTTTTTCGTCTCCCCATTCGTCCATAAGCATGGACTGGGTGAAGAGGCAATAGCGGTCGCCTTCTGTCGAATGGGCATAGTAGATCTTGTCGCCTTTCTGGTTCTTGTAGACGGTCGAACTGACAGGTTCGTTTGTCCGGAAGAACTCTTTGTAGGAATCGAGCGTGCCGCTTTCTTCGCTCAGGATATAGGCGGAAAGGAAATCCTCTTTGTCCACGACCAGACTATCGATGATCTGCACGTCTTCCACCTTTTCCATCATGCGTTGTGCATCGTTTGCCAGGTCGAGCTTGGCTTCGAACGGTTGCGGGTCCTGCTTTTTCTTTGTCAGCAGGTTGATGTATTCTTCCAGCATTTCACCGGCTTCGTCGAAACGATAGGTCTTGAAGTAGACTTCGGACATGTAGCGGTATGCTTCCTGTACCTTACGCTTGACAGCAACTTTCAGATGTTTTTCCGCACCGGCCAGGTCGCCGGTTTCGTAACAGCAGACGCCATACCAATGATTGTAGGAAGAGTTGCCCGGCGCTTGTTTGACCAGCTTTTCAAAGGCAGGCTTTGCTTCCGAATACTTTCCGTCATTGTATAATTTCTTAGCTTCGGCCAGACTTTGTGCATGCAGTCCGCCGCAGAGTAATGTAATTCCTATTGTATAAAACAGTTTATCAGATAACCAGTTCATCGTATCTCAATTATGTGATATAATTATGCAGTTTCAAAGATAAGAATATTTTTAGTAGAGGATGCAATTCGCTGGATAAATATGTAATTTTGTACCCGATTGAAAAAATAATATGGCAAAGTTGACAGAAGAAGAACTCCTGTTTCGCAAAGTAGAAGAGAAAGTTAAAAAGGCGATATTCGAATATGGCCTTATTGTGGATGGCGACCGCATATTGATCGGCCTGTCGGGCGGAAAGGATTCCTTGGCGCTGGTGGACTTGTTAGGTCGCCGTTCCAAAATCTTCCGGCCCCGGTTTGAAGTAGTCGTGACACATATCGTAATGTCTAATATCCCGTACCGTTCGGATATCGATTACCTGAAAAGCCGGGCCGACGAGCATGGGCTTCCTTTTTTCGTGCATGAGACGAGTTTCGACGCTTCGACCGATACCCGCAAATCCCCTTGTTTCCTTTGTTCGTGGACACGGCGGAAAGCCTTGTTCGATATCGCGAAGCTGCACAGTTGCAACAAGATCGCCCTGGGGCATCACCAGGATGATATTCTCGAAACGCTCCTGATGAACATGATCCACCAGGGAGCGATCGGAACCATGCCGCCGCGTTTGAAGATGGATAAGTTCGAGATGGAGATCATCCGGCCTATGTGTTTGGTGGAGGAGAAAGACTTGACCCGGATTGCTGCGTGGAGGGGATACCGGAAACAAATCAAGAATTGCCCGTATGAATCCGGTTCCAGCCGTTCGGATATGAAAGAGGTGTTGTCGCGTCTGGAAGCGATCAATCCGGAGGCACGTTATAGCCTTTGGAGCAGTATGTCGAATATTCAGGAGGATTATCTTCCTAAAATCATAAATCACAAATCATAAATCTTATCATGCAAGGATTTTATACTATTTTGTTATTGGTTGTATCCAATATCTTTATGACGTGTGCCTGGTACGGGCATCTGAAGATGAGGCAGCAGTTCAGTTGGTTCGAACATCTACCGTTGATCGGTGTCGTTTTGTTCAGTTGGTTTTTAGCCTTTTTCGAGTATTGTTTTCAGGTTCCGGCAAACCGGATGGGATTTCGTGATAGTGGCGGGCCGTTCAGCCTGATCCAGTTGAAGGTGATCCAGGAGGTGATTACGCTGGTTGTCTTTGTCGGTTTCAGTTCGATCGCCTTTAAAGGCGAGTCGTTTAAGTGGAACCATGCGTTGGCATTCGTGTTTCTGGTGGCGGCGGTTTATCTGGTGTTTAAGAAATAGGGAGGGAAGGATTAATGTTTTACATCTTGGCAGATAGGTAAAAATAGCCATCGGTGAAAAAGATGCAAAAACAGGGCATAAAAACACCTCCAACATGGCGGATAAACATCGGTGTATCCCCGTCAGGGCTTCGCGCAGACCCGGGTCTGCACCTTTCCCACACCCGGGTCTACATGGTGGGGACACCCGGGTCTCAAGCAGCTTTAAAAGCTGTTTTTGACAAAAGAAAAGCCTGTCTTGATGAAAAAAGAAGCCGTTTTAACATGTTTTGCCCCTGTTCCCGGACGGTCCCTGTTTTTATCGTATAATTGACACACAGGATGTTATCGTTTTTCACCATGATAGTTATGATAGATGAATGATAGTAGAAAACGGCAACTATCATGCTATAACATATTGGTTTAAAGTAATATACAGGCGGATATGATAGTGTGATAGTTGTTTTTGCAAAAACATGTATGTATTCAGTCCGTATCGGTCGGTGGCGAAAACAGATGGACGCTTTATGATTTTGGGGCGGCTGTCCTGACAGAGGAAGAGGCTTTTATGCTCATCTCTCAAATAATAAATTTATTTATCCTCTCGGATAGGTTTTGTTTATGTGTTGATATTTGTCAGATACCTTGTCCGCCTTGTGCATTAGATAAAGTATATGTGTGAAATGTATATTAGAGAGTATGTCGAAAACCAACATACTCTCTAATGTATTGTTAATTCAAAATAACGCCACTGTTATCTGTCGGATTTTGTGTTAGCGTACTTCCGTTTGGATAAGCGTTGATGGCATTTTGCGGGATGTAGTAAGTGACTCGATAGTCCGTAGCTGGGACATCTTCCATGGCATTATGAGCACCAGGGAAATGTCGTGTTAACGTGCCTCCGTTGCGGAACACGTCATAACTGCGTTCAGCCTGATAAGCTAATTCCAATTGACGTTCTTTGTCAATTAAGGAAGGAGCGGTTGTTGCGTCCAAAGAAGCATAACCCTCTCCCGGAAGAGAACGTTCGCGGATTGTATTCAAATCGCTTAAAGCTTCACCGTATCTCCCCAATTTAGCATAGGCTTCTGCTCGGTTTAGATAAATTTCACCCAAGCGGGAGATGACAGGAGAATGCAAGTGCGAATCTTCGCCTTCGCGGGAACATTTTACGATGTAGAATTCCGGATGTCCGTTGTTCAACAACATTTCATAATCGATAACACCAGTATAAGTATTTCCTTCATATTGAATGGAAAAGTATTCCTCTGCCGCCTTGTCCGAACTGGGTGTGAGTGTATAGGTGACAGTTCCGTCTGTGCAGGTATTATCGCCGGTCATCTTGAACTGCTGGTAATAATATCCACTCTGTATACCATTGTTATATAGGTTGTTTATGAAGCGGAACACTCTTGTGTAATTGCCTTCACTGTCTATTTTGTATTGCGGTTCAATGAAGTTGGCACGTGCATCCACAATCTTCTTGCTGTCCGGTCTCCAGTCGTTGCGTCCGGTTTCGTTCAGCAGGTCGAGGTATTTGCTGCTGGCAAACATTTCACCCCAACCCATGCCGCCGATATTAGCATACATTCCGCCTACGCCATAATAATGGTCGTAACCCGAAAATTCCGAAGCGACACGCTTTATACAAAAGATGGATTCAGGGTTATTTTCAGGAGTAAATGTATTATACTGCATAAAGTCTTCGCGGGAAAGTAGTTCGTAAGTTCCGGAATTGATTACCTGTGTAGCATAATAAACGGCAGAATCAGCATACTGTGTATTAGGATTCGAATAAGTACCACTCATGTAAAGATAAACGCGTGACAACATTGCTTGAGCTGCGCCTACCGATGCGTAAATAGGTCCTTTGTCTGTATTGATCATGCTCTCGGCCTTTCTCAGGTCGGAAATGGCTTGCTGGTAAGTTTCTGCTACAGTCGAGCGGTTTGGCAATTGCATATTGTTCATGTCGTCTGGAGTTCCGTTGACGATAGGAATGCCTAAATTTTTATCTGGCGCTTGATAATAGGGCCGGCTGAACGCACGGGCAAGATAGAAATACATCATGCCTCGAATGTAGTAGCATTCACCAAGCTTGTTGTCTATCTCGTCGCTCTGTCCTTCTTCTATCATTTTTATTATATTGGAAGATTGTGCGACAGCCTTGTAGCCATAATCCCAAAAAGTTTGCAAACGACCGTTTTGTGGTGTACGGGCAAAAGAGATGAATGAAAAGAAATCATCGGTTGATGTTTTACGGATCATCATATTATCGCCGGAATATTCACCTAAGCGGTGCATTGGGTCGGACCATGTTTTCAATTGGGCGTATGCGCCGCGTACTAAACCGTCAAGGGCCGTATTCGGATCCGAAGTGATGTCTTCGGCAGCCATGCTTCCGTTTGGTAGTCGTTCGATGTCGCATGAAGTTAATGCCATACCTGAACAGACGGTAGCCAAAAGGAATGTTGATATTATTTTTTTCATAAGAATTTATGCATTAAAAAGTTAAATTAAGACCAAACATGTATTTGCGAGTAGACGGGTAAACCGATGGTCCTGCCGAACCGATAACAGAATTATCACTTGCCGGAATTTCAGGATCGACACCAGAATAGCCGGTGACAGTAAACAAGTTCTCTCCACTGAAGAACACACGCAGATTTTGAATATGGTATTGAGGTAGGTTTATGTTATAGCCGACCGTCAGTGAACGTAGTTTCAGATAGTCGCTATCTTCCAGGAAGCGGGTGGATGCCTGGTTGGACTGGGATTTGTTATCCATTGAAGCTACTGGGTGAGTTGCAATGTCTCCAGGTTTTTCCCAGCGATTCCAACCATCCATCAATTTCATCTGGTTGCGGTCTGTGTAAGCACCATCGGAATCGTATTCAAGACGGGAATAATTATAAATCTTTCCACCGATTGAATAACCGAATACGGCGCTGAGGTCTATATTTCTCCAACTAAGAGATGTATTAAAACCACCAAATAATTTCGGTGTGGAAGGTGGACATATTACTCTGTCGGCTTTTGCGTACTCATCGGTAATGACGCGGCTACCGTTCTCGGCCGTAGTGTACCATTGCGGAGCACCGGTTTCAGGATTGACACCTGCCCATTCCTGTATGTAGAATGCATCGCTGCTGTAGCCTACTTTCAGAATTTTACTAGCTGTTCCTGCTATATTGATATCACCGCCGCCGATGATTTCCATGTTTGGATCATTCCCGTACAGTTTTTCTACAGTGTTCTTATTGTGTCCCAAATTTGCTTCTAAACTCCAATTCCAGTCTTTTGTCTGGATAATATCACCGCCGATTGTCAGCTCAACACCTTTGTTGCTGATTTCACCGACATTTTGCCAACGGGATGTAACGCCAGTCAATCCGGATACCGGTGTTTTATATAAAACGTCAGTCGTATATTTGTTATAGTAATCAAACACGACACGTAGGCGATTATTGAACAGATTCGCGTCCAGACCGATACCGAACGTGGATGTTTGCTCCCAAGTCAAATCCGGATTTCCGACTTGGCTAATCAATGTCGCAGGAATTCCGTTATAATTAGCCGCAATCGAATAAAGTGCGTATTGAGGATAAAGTTCTCCTGGTCTGTTTCCCATCGTACCATAGGACGCACGTATTTTTAAAACATCTACCCAATCGGCCTTGAACCAGTTTTCACGGTGGATGTTCCAGCCGCCGCTTATAGAATAGAAGTTTCCATACCGGGCGTTATCGCCGAAATTTGAAGCACCGTCCCGGCGAACGGAAACTTCTGCAACATATTTATTGTCGTACGAATAATTGGCACGGGCAAAATAGGACTGTACGGCCGATTCAGTCAAACTTCCACCTGTCTTTTCCGGTAAAGCTGCCACGTCCAATACTTCGAATCCCGGCGCGAAACCGGTCCCCATGGCTTGGATCGCTTTAGCTTGATAATCTTTGAACTCGTATGCCAATACCGCGCTTACATAATGTTTGTCAAATTGCTTGTTGAATGATAAATACTGGTTTGTATAGCGCCGTACCATATTGCTCTGGTATTCGTCGATACGTCCGTTTACACCGGATCCACTGTTGCTACGTGGGTCTGTATAAGAGTGGTAATAATAACTTTGGTATTTATAGCTGTTCACGGAATGAAAAGTAAGCCAATCTGTTATTTTTATGTCAAAGTCAATATTTCCCAAAAATTCATACGTCTTATAGTCTGTATGGTTTCCGTATGACAAATCCAGCAGGTAGTTTGTCTGTGAATTGTTTACCCATCCCGAATAGCGATGAGGAACCAAATTGCCGTTCTCATCGTACGGACTATCCCACGGAAGCATGGAGTACATGGCGGAAACAGAATATTGAGCATCGGTTACATCACGCATGGAGCCTGATATGGAAGGCTTGATTGTCAACCATGTGAAAGGTTTATAGTTCGATTTGTAACGAAAATTGTAACGAGAATAGTCGTAACCTTTCACGGCTCCTTCTTCATCATAGTAACCTAAAGAAAAATATGAGTTGATCTTGTCTGTTCCTCCAGAAAGTGCGATGTTATACTCTTGAGTGAATCCGGTCTGAGTAGCCAGGTTCCACCAATCGAAATTCGAGTTCCGTAATTCGGGATTCCAACGCGGGAAATTGAGTGCTTCGGCATTACTGAACGAAGCGAAATAATCATACAATTCTGTACCATTCATCATTTCCATATTCCCGTTGTTCAATGTACTGATCCCTAATTTAGCAGATGCACTGACCTGCAGGTCTCCGCTTCTTCCGGCTTTGGTTGTCACAAGGATGACCCCATTGGCTCCTTCCGAACCGTAGATAGCAGTGGAAGCAGCATCTTTAAGGATTGTCATTGTCTCAATATCTGATGGATTTAATAAACCGGCTCCATCCCCGACAATAACCCCGTCAATTACCCACAGGGGAGCAGTTGAACCATTCAGCGTTGCTTTTCCGCGTACAACCACAGCCCCACTTGCTCCCGGCTGTCCTGATCCTGGAGCTACATATACACCTGAAATTTTACCGTTCAGCATGTTTTCAACCGAGGGTGTCGTGATGTCGGTCAGTTTCTCTTTTCCTAACGTCTGCAACGAACCTGTCAAGCTCTCTTTTTTCTGCGTACCATACCCGACAATGACTACTTCATCCAGTGCCTGAGAGTCTTCTTTTAAGGCGATATTGATGTTGGCTTGTCCGGTGTAAGGAATTTCCTGTGTTATATACCCGATAAAGGAAACTTGGATAATGTCGCCTTGTTTCAGACCTTCCAAAACAACTTGTCCGTTATTGTCAGACACGTTTCCGTTAGTCGTTCCCTTTACTACTATGGAAGCTCCGACTACAGGGCCGAAAGAATCTTCCACTTTACATGTTACTTTCCCGTTTTGTTGGGAAATACTGACATTTTGCTTCTCCGGAGCAGTGTCTGCCCAAGCTCCTCCCGGTACGGCTAAAGCACCTGTCAGCAAAATGGCATTTACTAAAATTGACTTTTTCAACATAGAGTTATAAGTATTAAAAGAATATTGTTTAAAATTCTATTAGCCATCATATCCCAAATGCAATAATGAGAAGAATATCTTTGGCGCTGTTTGTTTCTGTTTTTACGTGGTTCTGATAGAACTAAAGCCTTTTTTTTGATTCTCTTACTACTTTATAATAGGATGGATGGATATTGGTGATTAATTGAGTAAAATCGCGATAGTTACAGATTTTTATCGTGTTAATTTTGATTAATACTTACCACTTATGTGCAATAATAACTTATACATGTAAAAAATTACATATATTTGCCAACAAAACGACAGAGTTCTATCAGAACTCTGTCGTTTTGTTTAAATTATGCTGATTCAGATAGCTTATTATTGCTTCTTCATTGTCCGGGTGAAACCATCGGATGTCGGTATCCCGCTTGAACCAGGTCATTTGTTTGCGGGCATAAACGCGTGAGTTGCGTTTGATTTTTTCTATAGCGAAATCTAATGTCCATTCGCCATCCAGATATTTGAACAGTTCTTTGTAACCGACCGTGTTGAGGGAGTTCAACGCACGGAAAGGGTAGACGCGGCGTGCTTCTTCCAGCATGCCGTCGGCCATCATTTGATCTACACGGCGGTTGATACGGTCGCACAGTTCTTCACGATCACGGGTTAAGCCTATCTGAACGATACGGAACGGACGTTCTTTTCGGGTGTTGGTACGGAAAGAAGAATAAGGCTTGCCGGTCATACGGCAGATTTCAACGGCATGGATCACGCGTTTGTAGTTGTTCCGGTCTACTTCATTATAATGTATAGGGTCCGTTTCCTTCAATTCGGCGAGGATAGGGGCGAGGCCCTCTTCTTCGAATTGCTTATAGATGGCTGTCCGGATCTCAGGAGTAACAGTGGGTATATCGTCGATTCCTTTTGTCACGGCATCGATATACATCATGCTGCCGCCTGTCATAACGACGGTGGGATGTGTTTGGTGGAGCTCCTTGAGCAGGGACATCACGTCTTCTTCAAAATTGCTTGCGCTGTAATAATCGGTGAGTGATAATGTGCCGACCATATAATGCCGTACACGTAGCATTTGTTCAGCCGTAGGGGCGGCTGTGCCTATAGGAAGTTCTTTGTAAAGCTGACGGGAGTCGGAAGAAATGATCGGTGAACCGAAATGTTCTGCTATGCGCAGGCTCAGTTCCGTCTTGCCGACTCCTGTCGGCCCCAATAGTATGACAAGAGAATTGACCATGGTCAATTGAACTCGTCGTATGGATTATCCATCGGTCCGTCTCCAAGCCCGTCGAAACCTTCTTTATCGAGTTCGTCAATATCATATTCGGAATCGCCGTAGAAGTCTTCATCTATTTCGGTGTTGCCTGTTTTGGTTTCCATCTCGTCGAGCGCCATGATTTGAACAGGTGCTTCACCGATAGATTTACTGCATACGGGGCTGTCCAGATCTTTACCGGGGATGATTTCGCGGAGTTCCATGAAGAAAGCACGTTCGGTCATATAATCGAAGACGAAAAGTAATTTCTGGTGTTCGTCTTCAAGAAGCTCTTCCAAACGCGTATCTTCCATTATATAATTGTCTACCTCGGAAGATGTATCCATTTCTACCAGTGTGATTTCTGTATTTTTGCTCCAGTCGTCATCGCAGATGAAGAAAGAACACATCTGGTCTTTTGCATACCCTACAGAATCCATAATGGCATTGTATAAATCCTGAAATGTCGCTTCCGAGTCGATCTTGATCTCGCGTTTGAAGTCGTCAACTTCATCTGATAGAATTAGAAATCTAAATACCATAGTCGTTATTAGTTTTTTGTTACATTATTTATTCATCGATCGAACCTCTGACGATACCGCGCTGGGATGATTTGATGAAGTTCAGGATCAGATCCCGTTCTTCGCTGGGTTCGTATTCGGTTTCGATGGCTTTCAAGGCTTCCGTATTGTTGAGCCCGCGCGTATAAAGCGTACGGTAGATATCTTGGATCAAGAATACTTGGCTGTTGGTAAATCCGCGACGGCGTAACCCTACGATATTGATACCGCAGTACACGATCGGGTCGCGTCCGATCAGCGTATAAGGAGGGATATCCTTACCGATACGGGAGCCGCCCTGTATCATGACGTGCTTGGATATGCGGGAGAACTGGTGAACCAGGCTGCCTCCGCTGACAATGGCAAAGTCGTCGATCTCGACTTCTCCGGCTATCTGTGAAGCATTGCCGATAATGATATTATCTTTCAGCAAGCAATCATGGGCAATGTGGGAATAAGCCATGATCAAGCAGTTGTTTCCGACAACAGTTTTGCCTTTGGAGGCTGTTCCGCGATTGACGGTCACGCATTCGCGAAGAATGGTGTTGTTACCTATTTCGGCGGTTGTAATTTCTCCTTTGAATTTCAAATCTTGCGGGATGCCGGCAATGACAGCTCCGGGAAATACTTGGCAATTGTTGCCTATTCGTGCACCGTCTAAGATAGTCGCATGCGAATAGATCCGGCAATTGTCACCGATTACGACATCTTTCTCTATTACAGCGAAAGGGTCGACTGTCGTATTCCGGCCGATTTTAGCCTCGGGATGAACGACTGCTAAAGGGGATATGTTCATAATGATTTATGATTTATGATTTATTATTTATGATTTCGGATTTATGGTTTATCGTATCATGTCGTTACCATAAATCATAAATCTGAAATCATAAATCATGGATTTATTTATTCTTTACGATCTGTGCCATAAACTCGGCTTCACTAACCAGCTTGTCGCCTACGAATACATATCCTTTCATGGTTGAAATACCACGGCGGATGGGAGCCAGTAACTCCAGACGCAGGATCAGCGTATCGCCCGGAACAACCTTCTGGCGGAATTTGACGCCGTCGATCTTCATGAAGTAAGTGGAATAGCGTTCCGGTTCGTCTACCGAATTCAGAACGAGCAACCCGCCAGTCTGCGCCATCGCTTCTACTTGCAATACGCCCGGCATAACCGGTTCCTGAGGGAAATGGCCTGTAAAGAAAGGTTCGTTAGTCGTGATGTTTTTCACTCCCACGATATAATTTCCGCCGATCTCGATAATCTTGTCAACCAGCAGGAACGGATACCGGTGCGGGAGCAGTTCGCGGATACGGTTGATATCCATAACCGGAGTGCAGTTCGGATCATAGACGGGAGCCTGGACTTCGTTCAGCTTGATGTCCTTACGGATCATGCGTGCCAACTGGTTGTTGATCTTATGTCCCGGACGGGTAGCGATTACACGGCCGCGGATCGGTTTGCCGATCAATGCCAAGTCGCCGATAACATCGATCAGCTTGTGGCGTGCCGGTTCGTTGTCGAATACCAGCGGTTTATTGTTGATGTACCCTAAGTCCTGTACGTCCTTATGCGGGATAGACAGTTTGTCGGCGAGGTTGTCAAGTACTTCCTGTGATACTTTCTGGTCATAGATAACGATTGCATTGTCGAGGTCGCCACCTTTGATCAGGTTGTTCTGCAGCAACATCTCTACTTCGCGGACAAACACGAATGTGCGGGAAGCCGCCAGTTCCGTCGGAAATTCGCTCAGGTCGTTCAATGTGGCGAACTGGTTCGAAAGCACAGGCGAATTGAAGGAAATCAGTACATTGACGCTGAACTTGTCGTCCGGCAGGATGATGAGGGAAGAACCTGTTTCTTCATCCTTGACTTCGATCTTGTGTTTTACGATATAGTAATCTTTCGGTGCGTTTTGTTCGACGACACCGGCTTTCTGAATCTCTTCACTGAAAAAACGGGAACTACCGTCGAGAATCGGGAATTCGGGTGCATTCACCTCGATCAGGCAGTTGTCTATTTCGTAGGCATATAAAGCAGCCATCGCATGTTCAATGGTACTTATCTGGATACCGTTTTTGGAAAGTACGGTTCCTCTTTGGGTTCCGGCTACGTTTTCAGCAACGGCATCGATTACAGGTTCTCCTTCCAGATCAACACGTTTGATTTTGTATCCATGATTTTCGGGTGCAGGATGGAAAGTAATCTGAATATCCAAACCTGTGTGCAACCCTTTTCCTTGCATAGAGAAACTCGTGGCAAGCGTTTTCTGTTTCTGCATACGATCTATATTGATTTATGATTTATAATTTATGATTTATTCATTGTCAATTGTGCATTGTCAATTGTCAATTTAAGTTGTTCTATCTCGCGCTGCATCTGTCCCATCTGGCGATACATATCCGGCAGGCGGTTGAAGATCGCGCTGGAACGCATGAATGCTTTTGCGTTGATAGCCGGTGCTCCCAACAGGGTCGTCGGTTCTTTTACATCGCTGATCACGCCGCATTGTGCACCGAATACCACATGGTCCGCCACATGGATATGACCGGATAGCCCGACCTGGCCGCCGAACATGCAATGGCTGCCGATCTTCACGGAACCGGCAATACCTACCTGGGCTGCCATGACCGTATTTTCGCCGACTTCTACGTTATGGGCAATCTGTACCAGATTGTCCAGTTTGACCCCCCGGCGGATGATAGTCGAATCCATAACGGCGCGGTCTATCGTGGTATTGGCTCCGATTTCGACATCGTCTTCCAGTATGACATTGCCCAACTGGGGGATCTTCTTGTAGTTTTCGCCTTCGGGAGCGAAACCGAAACCGTCCGACCCGATTACGCTACCGGCATGCAGAATGCAGTTGTTGCCGATTACGCAGTCGTTGTAAATTGTCGCGTGCGGATAGATCGTACAGTTATCGCCAACGGTCACATGGTCGCCGATATAAGCATGTGGATAAATGCGGCTGTTCTTGCCGATCTTCACGTTTTCGCCGATATAGGCAAAGCTACCGACATAACATCCATCGCCGACCGTTGCCGAACCGGCGATGAACGCCGTAGCGTCTATGCCCGCTTTCTTGGTTTTCGACTGTTCCACCAGATTCAACAGTATGGCGAGCGAAGCATAAGCATTGGCAACTTTGACCAATGTGGCTTTTACCGGTTCGGAGGGAGTGAAGTCATTATTTACTAAAACAATGCTTGCCTTAGTATTGTAGATGAAATGTTCATATTTCGGATTTGCCAGGAAAGTCAATGTTCCCGGTTTTCCTTCTTCTATCTTTGAGAAGTTATTAACTTTCACTTCAGGGTTGCCTTCGACGGTTCCACCTAAAACGCTCGCTATTTGTTGGGCTGAAAACTCCATTACTTAATATTGATTATATGTATTTCAAATACAACTGCCCGGATTTGCTTCAAGGCAGTTGCAAAAATGGTGAAAATTATTGGGATAGCCTATGCTTTACAGGGAATAATTCCTTTATCGTGCAGATATCCTGCCATTTCGCGTTGTACGGTATAGGCTGCTTCACGCGCGACGTTGGCAAAATTCTCCGTTTTGTCTGCATATATGATAGCACGGGAAGAGTTTACCAGCAACCCGCATTGGTCGTTCATACCGTACTGGGCCACTTCGGCAAGGCTTCCACCCTGTGCGCCTACGCCCGGAACCAGCAGGAAGTGGTTGGGAGCATGTTTGCGGATATCCAGGAACATTTTTCCTTGGGTGGCGCCTACCACATACATCATCTGTTCGTCTGTAGCCCAATCCTGCGACTTTTTCAATACTTTTTCGAATAACCGTTCGCCGTTTGCATCTTCCGTCAACTGGAAATCGTGCGAACCCTTGTTGGAAGTCAGCGCAAGCAGGATCACCCAGGCTTCCGGATAGATCAGGAACGGTTTCACGCTGTCTTCGCCCATATACGGGGCGACCGTTACGGCATCGACCTTGATATGGTCGAAGAAAGAACGTGCATACATTTCGGAAGTGTTTCCGATGTCCCCGCGCTTTGCATCGGCAATGATAAACTGGTCGGGATAGTTTTCACGCAAGTAGGCGACTGTCTTTTCGAAAGACTGCATCCCTTTTACGCCCAAACTTTCATAGAAGGCCAGGTTCGGTTTGTAAGCCACGCAGTAGTCGGCTGTCGCGTCGATAATCGCTTTGTTGAATGCGAAGATCGGATCTTCTTCAGACAACAGGTGCTGCGGGATCTTCTTTATATCTGTATCGAGCCCCACGCAAAGGAAGGACTGCTTTTTCTTGATGTTTTCGAATAATTGCTGCTTGTTCATGTTGTTACGTGTAAAAAATTAGTCCAAAATGATGTTATAGTTCAGACTCTTTCAGTCGTTCAGCGTTCTCGGCCACGATCAACTGATCGAGGCATCCTTGTATATCCCCATCCATAAAGGCTGAAAGATTGTAAATCGTGTAGTTGATACGATGGTCGGTGATGCGTCCCTGCGGATAATTGTAGGTACGGATCTTCGCCGAGCGGTCGCCGGTAGAGACCATCGTCTTACGTTTGTTAGCAATGTCATCCAGATATTTCTGGTGTTCTTTGTCATATATAAACGAACGCAGGCGCGTGAGGGCGCGTTCCTTGTTCTTCGGCTGGTCGCGTGTCTCGGTACATTCGATCAGGATTTCTTCGCTTACGCCGGTATTCGGGTTCTTCCATACGTAACGCAGGCGGACGCCCGATTCGACTTTGTTTACGTTCTGTCCTCCGGCTCCACCCGAACGGAACGTGTCCCATTTGATTTCACCTTCGTTGATTTCGACGTCAAACTCGTCTGCTTCGGGGAGGACGGCAACGGTTGCGGCCGATGTATGCACGCGTCCCTGTGTTTCGGTTGCCGGCACGCGTTGTACGCGATGCACGCCCGATTCATACTTTAGGGTTCCGTACACTTTATCCCCGCTTACGGTAAAGATGATTTCCTTGAATCCTCCGGCCGCTCCTTCGCTACAACTGGAGAGTGCCACTTTCCAACCTTTCATCTCGCAATACTTCACGTACATGCGGTACAAGTCTCCGGCAAAAAGTGCGGCTTCGTCGCCACCCGTTCCGCCACGTATTTCGACAATGGCGTTTTTGTCGTCCTGCGGGTCGGCGGGCACGAGGAGGAGCTTGATTTCCTCTTCCAGTTCCGGAATACGCGCTTCGCAGGCAGCCGCTTCTTCGCGGGCTATCTCTTTCATCTCCGGATCGTTCTCGGCCATCATCAGACGGGCTTCCTCCAGGCCGTTGAGGCATTGTACATATTCCTTGCGGGCTTTTATGATTTCGTTCAGCTCCTTATATTCTTTCGTGAGCTTGACGTACCTTTTCTGGTCAGCGATGACATTGGGGTCGGTGATGAGTGTCGAGACTTCTTCGAAGCGCGATACCAACCCGTCCAGTTTCTCTAATAGCGTATTATTCTCAGCCATATATGAACTCACCGAACTCGCTTTTAATAATCAGTTCCTTCTTGTCGCTTTCTTCTACGCGGCCGACAATCTGCGCGTCGATATTGAATGATTTGCTGATGGCAATCACCTCTTTTGCATGTTCCGGAGAAAGATAGACTTCCAGGCGGTGTCCCATGTTGAATACTTTGTACATCTCGTCCCAAGCCGTACCGCTCTGTTCCTTGATCGTCTTGAACAGCGGGGGAACGGGGAACATGTTGTCCTTGACCACGCGGCAGTTGTTTCCGATGAAATGCATCACTTTGGTCTGTGCACCGCCTGAGCAGTGTACCATGCCGTGGATATCCGGACGCAAAGCATCCAACAGCTTTTTGACTACCGGCGCATAGGTCCGTGTGGGAGAAAGCACCAGTTTGCCTGCGTTCAACGGCGATCCCTCTACGGTGTCGGTCAGCTTCAGGCCTCCGCTGTAAACCAGTTCGTCGGGGACAGCCTTGTCGAAGCTTTCCGGATATTTTTCCGCCAGATATTTGGCAAAGACGTCGTGGCGCGCACTGGTCAGCCCGTTGCTTCCCATGCCGCCGTTATACTCTTTCTCATAAGTAGCCTGCCCGAAAGATGCCAGCCCGACGATCACGTCGCCCGGACAGATGTTCGCATTGTCGATCACGTCGGCGCGTTTCATGCGGCAGGTAACCGTGCTGTCGACGATGATGGTACGTACCAGGTCGCCGACATCGGCCGTTTCGCCACCGGTCGCGTAACAACCGACTCCCATTTCGCGAAGTTCGGCCAAGAGTTCGTCTGTCCCGTTGATGATGGCGGAGATCACTTCACCCGGAATCAACAACTTGTTGCGTCCGATGGTGGAGGAAACCAATATGTTGTCTACGGCGCCCACGCACAGCAGGTCGTCGATATTCATTATCAAAGCGTCTTGCGCGATGCCTTTCCAAACGGACAGGTCTCCGGTTTCTTTCCAGTACATGTAAGCCAGAGATGACTTGGTTCCGGCTCCGTCGGCATGCATGATGTTGCAATATTCAGGATCGCCTCCCAGAATGTCGGGGATGATCTTACAGAATGCTTGGGGAAAGATCCCCTTGTCGATGTTCTTTATCGCATTATGAACATCTTCTTTCGAAGCGGATACACCGCGTAGATTATAACGTTGGTCACTCATTGTTTTTGTGAATTTGTCTGCAAAGATACTATTTTTTGTCTTACTTATCTAAGTTTTAGCACATCTCCTTCTTCAGGGATATAATCTTTGTGCTTTTTGTTCATCTTATATAAGCTCTTGATCTGTATTCCGAACTTTTGTGCGATGCCGTGCATGGAATCGCCCATTTTCACGACATAGTCGTAATTGGGTTTGTCGGCTTTCTTCTTTTTCTTTTCCAGATAAACGACGTCTCCTTTCTGAAGCGGGAAATCTTCCGGAACTTCGTTGTATTTTTTCAAGTCTTTCACCCGGAAGCCGAGGCTGGCGGCTATGTCGTCGAAGCTGTCCTTGCCGTTGGAATAAACATATAGTAGGCCATTTGTCCGGTAGATGGTATACCGGGAGATGCGAGCCGGTCTCTTGCCTGCTTTTTTACCGCCTTTTGCCGTGTCATACCGGTAGAGGTCATAATCTTCAATCAGCTTGATCAGCCGGTTGGCGTATGCGCGGTCTGTTGCATATCCGCACTTTTGCAGGCCCCTTGCCCAGCCTTTATAGTCGGTCGCTTTCAGTTTGAACAGGGAGGCGTAACGGGGGCGGTCGACCAGAAAACGGGCATGGTCTTCGTAGGACTGTTCCGGATTCTTGTATTTGCGGAAACATTCTCCACGTAGGTCGTCGTCATGATAGACACGGCCGCCTCTCCAATCGGAATGGCATTTGATGCCGAAATGGTTGTTCGATTTGCGTGCCAGCTCGCTTTGTCCGGCTCCCGATTCCAATAGTCCTTGTGCAAGCGTGATACTTGCGGGGATATGGAACTTTTTTTGATGTTGGATCGCCAAATTGCTGTATTGTTTGATATACTTCTCGTATGCCGGCACTTTCCGTTGTCCGGCTCCGAACGCCGTTCCGGTAACGGATAGCGCGGACAACGCCAATAACAGGGAAAGGATTCGTAATGTTGATCGCATGACTGGTTCATTATATATGTAATTATATCTAACGGCAAAGATAATGAATTTGTTTTATATTCCGTAACCCTATGCTTTAGCCTTCATAACCCTGTGCTTTAGCTGCCGTAACCCTATGCTTTATGATAGGGAAAGAGGCGCGTGGTTTCTCCGGCTTCGTTTTTTTCTGAAGTATTAGGGCTTTCCTTGCATTTTCTTTATTTTTGCTCGTATCATTTTAGAACGTTATTTCATGAAGGAAATCAAGTTGGAAACAAAAATCCGGATCTGTCTTCTTGCCGAACTTCCGGAAGAAGAATTGCCGGTGGTGGAAGCTGCCCTGAAGGCGACGGAGCAGTCGTATGCCCCTTACTCGAAGTTTCATGTCGGAGCGGCAGCCTTGCTGGAGGACGGCACGATCGTGACCGGCAGCAACCAGGAGAATGCCGCTTACCCTTCCGGCTTGTGTGCGGAGCGGGTGGCGTTGTTTCATGCCGGACATCGGTATCCTGATGTCCCCGTTGTCGCGCTTGCCATCGCTGCCGCCGCAAATGGGCGGCAGGTCGGGAGCATTTCCCCTTGCGGAGCGTGCCGCCAGGTTTTGCTGGAGGCGGAACAACGCTACGGCAAACCGATGAAAGTGTTGTTGTGCGGGACGGAAGAGGTGATAATTGCGGAGCGTGCCGAGTCGTTGTTGCCGCTTTGCTTCGGGGCGAAAGACTTGGAATAAAAAGAAAGGGCGCAACCGCAAACCTGCGGGCGCGCCCTTTCTTTTTATATTCGGCTATTGCTTGTCCGGGATCAGATTCCCAATGAAGCCTTTATCGCTTCGATCTTTTCTGCTCCGGCTTTTTCGGCAGCAGGCAGTTCGTCGAGGCTCTTTACTTTGGAGTGGACTTCGCAATAGAACTTGATCTTCGGTTCCGTGCCGGAAGGACGGATGGATACTTTCGTTCCGTCTTCGGTGAAATATTGGAGGACGTTGGAAGTTGTAGGCATATCCAATGTCAATGTTTCGTTTTCTACATAATCTTTGCCTTTCAGGGATGCGTAGTCGTAGAATAGTGTGACTTTGGAACCGGCGATTTCCTGCAACGGGTTTTCACGGAAGTGCTTCATCATCGCTTCGATCTCTTCGGCTCCGCTTTTTCCTTTCTTTACGACGGAGATGCCTTTTTCTTTCGAGAAGCCGTACTGGACGTAAATGTTCTGCAATAACTGGTACATCGTGATGCCCTGGTCTTTAGCCCAGGCAGCGATTTCGGCTAGGATGGCGCAAGCGGAAACGGCATCTTTGTCGCGGACAAAATCTTCGCACAGGAAGCCGTAGCTTTCTTCGCCGCCACCGATATAGTTCTTCTTGCCTTCGTTTTTCTTCATGACATCGGCGATCCATTTGAATCCGGTGTAAACATCATACACTTCGACACCGTTCTTTTCGGCGATCGTACGGATCAGTTCGGTCGTGACGATTGTCTTGACGATATATTCCTTGCCGTTGATCTTGCCCAGTTCTTTCCAGCGGGTGATGAGGTAGTAAACGAACATCAGAGCCGTCTGGTTGCCATTCAGCAATACCCATTCGCCTTCGTTGTTCTTGACGGCCGCCCCTACGCGGTCTGCATCCGGGTCGGAAGCGAGTACCAGTTCGGCATCCGTTTCCTTGGCTTTTTCAACTGCCAGGGCGAGAGCTGCCGGTTCTTCCGGGTTCGGAGATACAACGGTAGGGAAGTCTCCGCTTACTACGTCCTGTTCAGGCACGTGGATGATATTGGTGAAGCCGAATGCTTTCAGGGTCGGCGGGATAACCGTTACCCCTGTTCCGTGGATCGGCGTGTAGACGATCTTCATGTCGTGGTGACGTGCGATAGCTTCCGGTGACAAAGAAATTTTTGTCAGGTCGTTGATATATTGTTCGTCGATTTCTTTACCGATGATTTCGATCAGTTCCTTGTTCCCTTCGAACTTGATTTCGCTGGCATTGCGGATCTTGTTTACTTCGGCAATCGTGTTTTTGTCATGCGGGGCGATCATCTGGGCGCCATCGTTCCAATATGCCTTGTACCCGTTATATTCTTTCGGATTGTGCGAAGCGGTCAGGATAATGCCGCTCTGGCATCCCAACTTGCGGATGGTATATGACATTTCAGGAGTCGGGCGAAGGTCTTCGAACAGATAGACCTTGATACCGTTTGCAGAGAAGATGTCGGCAGAGATCTCGGCAAATTTGCGGCTGTTGTTACGGCTGTCGTGTCCGATTACAACTTTGATCTGGTCCTGATCGGCAAATTCCTTTTTCAGATAGTTGGATAAGCCTTGAGTGGCTGCCCCTACCGTGTAGATGTTCATGCGGTTCGAACCTACTCCCATGATGCCTCTCAAACCACCTGTGCCGAATTCCAGGTCTTTGTAGAAAGATTCGATCAGTTCCGTCGGATCTTCATTGTCTAACAGAGCTTGTACCTGTGCACGTGTTTCAGCGTCATAACTTTTAGTAAGCCAGCTTTGCGCCTTGCTTCTTACCATTTCTAACAGTTCCTTGTTCTCCATGACCTATATGTCTTGCTTTTTAATTTTAGAATGAACAAAGATACAGAAAGTCAGGAAACATCCAAGTGAATGGGCGGATATTTTTGCCGAAAAGTAACGGATGGGTCATCCTTTTACCAGACAAAAGAATGCTTGTACTCCGACCGGTTTCCGACGGCATCCGTAACGGTTAGTTTGAGGGTGTGTTTCCCTCTTTCGAGCCGTTCCTTGTCGAACTTGTAAGTAATGACCGATTTGTTGTTCATTTCGAACAGGACGTATTGCCCGTCTATCTCTCCCCGGTAGGTTTGCACGCCGCTCAGGTTGTCGGACAGGCGGAAGGCGAATGCCTGTTTGCTGATCCACGTGTCGGCGCCCAGTGGGGTGATTGTCGGTGCTTTGGTATCTTGTCCGATCGTATAATGGCCCAGTTCTTTGATCGTGCCGTCGATCCAGCCGTTCCGGTAAGTGCCGCCGATCCAGGACTGACGGCCTTTCTGCGTGCGGACGATACCGTATTGCTGCTTGTTTTCCAATGTGTCGATCCGTAAACGCAAGGACAACTGTGCCGAGCTGTGAAGCGGGACGGGGCGGTTATGCAGAATGTGCGTGTCAGCCAGGGCCGTGCTGTCTTCTTTTACCGAATAACGGAAATACAGATCATCGTACAGGTTACCTTTCGGGATCGCCATCCGGATGCCTTTCGCACCGAACCGGTTGTCGGCCATCCAATGAAACAGCTCTGTACCTTCGGTCTCGATCTGCGGGATCTCCTGTTCTTTCCCTTCTATCCAAACGGAGAGGCTGGTCGTGTTGCCGAATGCATCGGCAAGCGTGTACGTGAGATGATACGTTTTCTCTTCTTCTATATGAATGATTCCCCGGTTGATGCTTTCGCTGAAACGGAGCCGGTTGCCCGGTTCGACGAAACTGCGCATATAGAAGGAACGGCGGTCTTTCCATTCCTCATAGTCGACGAAGCTGTTCAGATAGCGGGTCTCGTCGAACGCAAAACGGTCCAGGTTGCTATGGTAGATGACCTGGCTGTCCAGCCGGAGGGTGATATCTTTCACTCCGTAGATGTTTGTCGTGTTATCCATATAATCGTAGGCTTTGACCGCCAGCCCGACTTCTCCCCATGCTTCGATCTTGCCGGTGAGGGTTTGTTTCCCGTTTTTGGCTGTGGCCGGTTTCAGCTCCAGTTTACGGCTGCTGCCGTTGACCGCTCCTTTGCCCTGTTGCGGGCAGATCAGGATTCCCTGTATCTTCGGGGGGCGGGTGTCGGTTATCTTTTCTTTGAAATATTCGATCGGGTCGAGGACCTCTTCGCTTTCCGTGTCGCGCACTTCGAAATGGAGATGCGGGCCTCCCGAACTTCCGGTGTTCCCGCTATAGGCGACAATTTCTCCTTTTTTGACCGGGAGTTGGTCCGGGTCGAGGAACAGGTTCACGTTGAAGCTTTCCTGTTCGTATTGTTGCGTTTTGATATATTGGGCGATGGAAGGGGCGAATCGTTGCAAATGGCCGTAGACGGTGGTCGTTCCGTCCGGATGTGTCAGATATAAGCCGTTTCCGTATCCCCACGGACTGACGGATATGCGTGATACATATCCCTCTTGTACGGCGTGAACGGGCTTCCCTTCGACTCCTTGTGTCTTAAAATCTATCCCGGAATGAAAATGGTTGTTGCGCAACTCCCCGAAGTTACCGCTCAGCAAGATCGGGAAATCGAACGGCTGGCGGAGTTGTTGGGCGCTTATTGTCTGTATGCAAGAAAACAGTATGGCGATATATAGTTTGTACATAAGTGATTATTTTATTGACGCTTCCATGATTGTCTTAACTCTTTTCGTATCGAGATTGTTTAATGTTTCTTGGATAAGCATTGCTTTTCTTGCTTGTAATTCTATTGTTGTCATAATTGCAAACTGTTTGTCGCTTACAAAAGTAAGCATTTATTTCAATAGTAGAAAGTCGACGAGCAAAGGGAGATGGTCGCTGTATCCGCCTTCGTATTTGAAACCGTAGTAGGTGCGGAAAGGGCGTTCGCCACGCCAGGTTTTATCTTTTATAAGCAGGAATGGCGGGGAAAAGATGCGGGCGCTTCCTGGGATGACCTGCATCCGGGATGCGGTGTCGGCGAGAGAGGACGACAGGATGATTTGATCTAACCGGCTCCACTCTCCTTGATACTTATGGCTGCCCGGAAGATCCGTCCCGTTTCCGGCAAATAGATTGTATAGATGTAGGGACGGATAGGCATCCGTCCGGAGTTCCGTAGGCATGGAGCTTGAATCGGACAGGCATGGGATTGGAAACGGATGGGCATCCAATATTTCCCGGATGCTCGCGTCGTCCGGCGTATCGTTAAAGTCTCCCATGATCAGGATATGTGGGGCAGGGCGGAGGCTATGGACCGAGTCGCATAGTGTACGCAGTGTACGCGCCGCATCCGAACGGTCCGGTTCGCTTTCTTTTTCTCCTCCGTAGCGGGAAGGGAAGTGGCAGACAAAAACATCGATCCGGTCTCCGGTGATAATCTCTCCCCATACATGCAGGATATTACGGGTATGCTTATGTTGTTTGCGGGTAAAACGGACCGGGTGTTCCGCGTGCCCCCGGTAGAGGAACTTGTCCCGCTGGTAAAGCAATGCCACGTTGATGCCTCGCGTGTCTTGTCCGTGCGTCATGCAATAGCGGTAATGTTGCCGGCGGAGCGGAGTGGTGTTCAGAAGCCGGACAAGTACGGAATCGTTTTCAACTTCACAAAGTCCGACCAATGCCGGAGTGCTCCATTCTCCCGCTGCCGTAATGACTTTTGCCAGTTGCTGTAATTTGTGGTAGAGTCGTCCGGGTGTCCAGTGGCGGTTGCCGGAAGGGAGGAAATCATTGTCGGCGGTAAGCGGGTCGTCTTTCGTGTCGAACAGGTTTTCGACATTGTAACTCATCACGCGGAAGTCCGTTTGTCCTTGTGAAGGCAAGGAAAACAGTGTCAGGATAAAAAATGTCATAGTTAAGATTCCGGTCATATCGTCTTAGTTTGTTTCATCTTCTTTCGGTACGAACTCGTAGGCTCCGATATCCGGTCCGTCGTTCGTGAGGCGGTTTACGCCGTAGCGGTCTACCGGATATTGTTGCGTAACGAAGATATCGGCTTTTCCCACTCCTAAAGTCGTCAGAGAATCCGGGCGGAAGTCAAAGCGGTATTTGTTCTTCTCGCCCCCCCTTAACCTATAGGAAGGACTGGCATTTGTAAATAAAACCTCTTTGAAATGTTCATTGTTGCTGCCATTTGTTTTGACTATGCAATGGTTGAAGAGGTATTCGAATGGCGCCGCGTCGTCGACGGACAGATTGAGTTCTCCTTTGTATGCTTCCTTGCCTGCGTCGAAACTGCCGTCGATAATGCAATTTTCGAATGTGGTTTTGAGCGGGTAAGCCTCTTCGTTTGCATTGTTCGCCATTGTGAGACAAGGCGTTTGGCGTTTTTCCAATGTCATGAAATTGGCAAGCGTGCAATGGGTGAACCGGTATTCCCCGCCAATCAGCACGGCAACACCTCCTCCGGCATTGGTCAATTCCGTATTGGTCACTTCTATATTGCAGTTGAGAGCGAAAAACAGGTTTTCTCCCATATTCGTGATTTGGGAATTGCTTAGTTTCAATTTGGATTCGTCAGGGGACGACTTTTCGAAGGTCAGTCCTGTTTTTCCGTTTCGCACGATCACATTGTCCATGATGTTGTGGTAGCTTTCGGGGCAGAAGAAGATACCTCCCCACTGCGACGGGGTCCGGTCGTAGGGCAGGATATCATTCAGGATGAAATCCAGACGGTCTCCGCGGAAGACGATCGGATTGTCACGTGTACCTTTGGCCTGCAAGGTCCCGTATGCGATAATTTTCGATGTGTCGTGCATATAGAACGTCACGCCCGGATCGATCTTGAGCGTGATATTGGGAGAAATGACCAGGCTGTCGTATATGAGGTAAGGGCGTTCGGCGGTAAAATGCGTGTCTTGTGTCAGGATAAGTCCGTTTTTATACAAGTTTACATTTTGTCCGTATGCTTCGAGGCGGACAGATTGTTTTATACCGTTTGTAGTGAAAATTATGGAATCGTCTACCAGCAACGGCTGGTTGGATGCGTTGGGATTGACGGTAACTTCCACAAATACATACAAGCTGTCGTCCGCCTGTATCCTTACATCCTGGAAATGGTCGCCTTTACGCCCGTCCACGTTGATGCGGAAACCGGTCTCTTCACCGCTTGCCAACATGATCTCGCTGATCAGCAAAGGCTGGTCGTTACGGTTGTAGATCATGAACTCTTTGGTCGCGGAGCCTATTGTGGTGAATACCGTATCGAAAGAAAGTGTGTCGACCGAGAAGCTCAGTCGATGGTTGGGATTGCTCGAATAGTTCTCGTCCAGCCCGTCGCACGACAACAGGTTGAGTGCAATGAAGAATAGTGTGAGTAGCGGAGCGGCTAATTTTTTCATTTCATTAATTATTAATAGTCCGGGTAAATTGTTATTTACCATATAATGTCAATAAGAAAACAAATTTATTATAAATAAGTTTTCGGCTATTAACATAAAAAAAGAGGAAAAACATCCGTTGAATGTTAATCCTCTTTTTATAACGAGAAATGTATTGTTTTATTTTGCGGGGATGCTCTTTAATAGCTCGAGCAGGTGAGACCACCACAAGCCAACAGTATCAATCTGTATGCGTTCGTTGGGCGAATGGACGTCCCGAAGTGTCGGGCCGAATGAAATCATGTCCAGATTCGGATATTTTTCGAGGAACAGACCGCATTCCAGTCCTGCATGGATCGCCATTATTTTGGCTTCTTTGTTGAACAAACGTTTATAAGTCTCCTGTGCCACTTTCAGGATCTTTGAATCCGGGTTGGGAGCCCAACCGGGATAGCCGTCGCCGTGAGTGACGGTCGCGTCTGCCAGTTTGAAAACGGATGCGACTTGGTTGGCGATCATGTTCTTGCAGGATTCGATGGAGCTGCGCTGGCTTGTGCCTACGATGATCGTATCGTCCGGTCCCATCTTGACGGATGCCAGGTTGGTGGATGTCTCGACCAGGCCTTCGATGTCGTGGCTCATGCCGATTACGCCGTGCGGACAAGCGTGCAGTGCCAGGATGATTTTTTGTGCCCATGAACCGCTTATGTGTTTATCCGGCCGGTCTGTCGATTCCATTGAAATACGTACATTCGGATCTACGTGTTTCAGTTCGTTTTCAATGTCTGCCGTATAGTGGTTCAGGAGGATGCGCGCTGTCTCCTTGTCTTGCGGATGCAGGCCGATTACCGCTTGTGCCTCACGTGCGATGGCATTGCGGAGGTTGCCGCCTTGAATAGAGCAAAGATTGAAATCTGCTTGGTTGTTCAACAGGTACAGGTAGCGGACCAGTACTTTGTTGGCATTTCCCAAACCTTTGTGTATTTCGCCGCCAGAGTGTCCGCCGTTCAAACCTTTCACTTCGATTTTGAAGTATTGCATGTCCGGGTTGGTATCACATGATTCGTAATGGAACACCGCTTGCGTATCTTTGCCGCCTGCGCAGCCCATGAAGATTTCGCCTTCGTCTTCGCTATCGAGGTTCAACAGGATATCGCCTGTCATGAATCCTTTTTCGAGTGCTTTGGCTCCGGTCAGTCCGGTTTCTTCGTCTATGGTGAAAAGGCATTCGATCGGTCCGTGCTCGATATTGTCGGAAGCGAGGATGGCCAGCTCGGCGGCTACA
Organism: uncultured Parabacteroides sp.; assembly: GCA_910577325.1. Classification (GTDB taxonomy): domain Bacteria; phylum Bacteroidota; class Bacteroidia; order Bacteroidales; family Tannerellaceae; genus Parabacteroides. The sequence goes on along the minus strand of CAJTMR010000028.1, from coordinate 12,457 downwards.
CCGATACCATTGTCGGCTCCCAAGGTCGTGCCGTTGGCGCGAAGCCAGTTTCCGTCGACGATTGTTTCGATCGGGTCATTGTCGAAATCATGTGCGGTTCCATTGTTCTTTTCGCAAACCATGTCCATGTGGGATTGCAGAACGACTGTCGGCAGGTTTTCTTTGCCGGGAGTAGCCGGTTTAGACATCAGGATGTTGCCAACGGCATCTTTTTTGATGGCTATTTTATACTGTTTGGCGAATGATTCAAGGAACTTGATCATTTTTTCTTCCTTTTTGGAAGGACGGGGCACTTGTGTTACCTGGTGGAAGAACTTCCAAACGATTTCAGGTTTTAAATCTGTTATCTTCATAATGTTATAATGTATTATAGATGTTACTTTATGGTTAATAATACCACTGCAAACAGGTGTTTGTATGAAAAAAAGTACAATTAAACACTCAAAACATACTTTTCAATCACTTAAACTCTTATATTTGCGTCCACAAATATAGAGAAAATGCTTGCAACGTTATTGATTACCGTCATAATTCTTGTTATTTGTGTCGTGTTGCTTAGTGTGAAAGTCCTTTTTAAAAAGGGAGGAAGGTTTCCGAATACGCATATCGAGGGTAACGCGGCATTGAGAAAGAAAGGTATATGCTGTGCTAAAACCCAGCACAGGCGGGACAGTATGCAGAAGAATCTATATGATAAGATAAATGAGATAGAGAAATAAAATAAAATAAAGATTTAATTTACACTTTATGAAGAACATTAACTACGTTATTAATGGTGTGCTCGCGGTGGCTGTCATAATCTTGTTTGTTATGCAGTTTTCCGGTAAAAAAGAATCCACAGTAGCTCCGGCTTTCACAGCAGAAGGAGACTCTACCAATTTGCTTCCTGTAGCTTATGTGAATGTAGACTCTCTTTTATCGAATTACAATTATTCGAAAGATCTGAATGAACGTATCCTTAAGATGCAGGAAGACTATCGGTTGGATATGACCCAGCGGTCGAATGCCTTACGGACAGAATTGAATGATTTCCAACGTAAATATGAAGCCAATGCTTTCCTGACCGCCGAAAGAGCGCAACAGGAAGGAAACCGTTTGCAGAAAAAACAGGAGGAACTTCAGAATTATGCGGCCAAGAAAGAACAGGAGTTGGCTGCCAAGCAGATGGAACTGAACGGACAGCTTCGCGACACAATCGTAGCCCAGTTGACGACTTTCAACCAAACAAAAGGATATCAGATTATTTTCAGCAATACAATGGGTGACAATATTTTGTTGTCTAATCCGGCATACGATATCACGGCCGAGTTTCTCGAAGTGTTGAATAAGAACTATTCTTCAGGTAAATAATAATTTAAATATTAAATAGGAAAGAAGGGGGAGGCCGACGCAAGTCGAGAGCCGCCCCTTTTTTCATTGTATATCCTTTACATTCTCCAAATACATGTATATTAATCCGGTTTACAAGAGGGCTGGTAACATATTGGCAGAAAGGAAGAACGTGTGGAGCCGGAAATAATTTGCGATAAAGGTACATGTTCAAATTTGATTTCAGAGCGTTTTTTATATTTTTGCATGCTATGATATTTACTTAATCAATCAATAAAGACATGAAAAACGAATTAGACATGAATGCCAACCTTTTGGTAGAGTTCCTTCGGAAACCATCTTCCGAATTTACAAAGGCGGATATCGTATCGTACATTAAGGAGAAGAATATCCGGATGGTGAATTTTATGTATCCTGCCGGTGACGGGCGTTTGAAAACATTGAATTTTGTTATTAATAATGCGGCGTATCTGGATGCGATCCTGACTTGCGGGGAGCGTGTGGACGGTTCCAGCCTGTTTTCGTTTATTGAGGCGGGTAGCAGCGACTTGTATGTGATACCGCGTTTCCGTACGGCGTTTATCGATCCTTTTTCCGAGTTGCCGACGCTGAGCATGTTGTGCTCGTTCTTTAATAAGGATGGCGAACCGCTGGAAAGTTCGCCGGAATATACGTTGCACAAGGCAAGCAAGGCTTTTACGGATGTGACGGGTATGCAGTTCGAGGCGATGGGAGAGCTGGAGTATTATGTGATTGCGGATGAGGAAGATCTGTTTCCGGCAACCGATCAACGTGGGTATCATGAATCGGGACCGTATGCGAAGTTCAATCAGTTCCGTACGCAATGTATGCAATATATCGCGCAAGCGGGGGGGCAGATAAAATACGGGCACTCGGAAGTCGGCAATTTTACCTTGAATGGAAAAATATATGAACAAAATGAGATTGAATTCTTGCCGACGCGGGTGGAAGATGCTGCCGATCAGTTGATGATCGCCAAATGGGTGATCCGTAATTTGGCATACGAGTACGGGTTGAATATTACGTTTGCTCCGAAGATCACGACAGGAAAAGCGGGTTCCGGCCTGCATGTGCACATGCGTATCATGAAGGATGGCAAGAACCAAATGTTGCAGGATGGCGTTTTGTCGGAAACGGCTCGTAAGGCAATTGCTGGCATGATGAGGCTGGCTCCGTCCATTACGGCTTTTGGCAATACGAATCCGACTTCTTATTTCCGTCTGGTTCCTCACCAGGAGGCTCCGACGAATATTTGCTGGGGCGATCGTAACCGCTCTGTTCTGGTACGCGTTCCGTTGGGCTGGGCTGCCAAGAAGGATATGTGTGCACTGGCAAACCCGTTGGAAACGGATAGCCATTATGATACGACGCAGAAGCAGACGGTCGAGATGCGGTCGCCGGACGGATCGGCTGATTTATATCAGTTGTTGGCGGGATTGGCGGTTGCTTGCCGGTACGGGTTTGAAATCCCGGATGCGCTGGATGTGGCAGAGAAGACGTATGTGGACGTGAATATCCATCAGGAAGAAAACAAGGCGCGCCTGGAAACGCTGGATCAGTTGCCGGATAGCTGTGCCGCTTCGGCCAGACGCCTGCAACAGCAAAGGGCGGTCTTCGAGCAGCATAATGTCTTTAGTCCAAGCATGATCGATGGTATCATAAAGAAGTTGGAAGGTTATAACGACACGACTTTGCGGGATGATTTGAAAAATGATCCGGAAGGAATGCTTGAACTTGTGAACCGGTATTTCCATTGTGGGTAAATGATGATTTACCGGTGATCAATGTCCCATGTATAACGTAGGGGCAGGGCCCTGTCCCTACGTTATACCATTCTTAAATCTTCGAACATCCCTCTATATACTGCCGCCTTTTCTTCTAATGGCTTAGGGTAAGCACGGGAAGAGGAAGGCATGCGGTAGAGGCGGAAGATGCGGTCCGACAAGGTGAACCGGGAGTAGGAACCGACTTTGGGTTCTTCAACCGGAGGCAACATGGCGATTAGCGTGTCCATCGCCTTTTGTCCTGTCACTACGATCGCTTCACATTGTGGGATTTTAGTCAGTACTTCAGCAGGGGCCAGTGGGGTGACCACCTGCAGGAAGTTGTCTGAGGCATTGTTTTTAAGCCGGATGATCTCTACGGCCGTATCACCGATACCGATTCCTTTTTCCTCGCAAAAGGCTTTTGCTTTTTCTTCGCTGAAAGCTTTTTTAGTTTCTAAGAAATATTCTTTATCGTTATAGAAAATCAGTCCGAGTATCCGCCACATGTCGTTTTGGATATTCGGGTAGTAGAAATTCATCGACCAACGTGCACGAGGAGGTGGGAAACTGCCCAACATCAATAACTTCGTGTTTGGCGGGAGGAAGAATCCTAACGGATGCAGTTCTACCGGCTGAGTGACGGGTGTTTCCATTATTTTATCCGGTTGCTCCATTCGTCCGGTTTGAAACCGACTAAAACTTGATTTTCGCAGATCAGCAGAGGGCGTTTGATCAATTTGCCGTCCGAAGCCAGCAAGGCGATCTGTTCCTCTTCGCTCATCGCAGGCAATTTGTCCTTCAGCTTCATATCTTTATAAACCAGTCCGCTGGTGTTGAAGAAGTTTTTCAGTGGCAACTTGCTGCGTTTGATCCATTCCGTCAGCTCTTCGACAGAAGGATTCCGGTCGACGATGTGGCGGTCCACGTACGCTATATTGTGTTCATCCAGCCATTTTTTTGCATTCCGGCAGGTATTGCATTTCGGATATTCTAAAAACAGGTAGCTCATACGGTCGTGATCTTATTTCTCATCTTTCTTCTGTCTTTTGGCATCTTCTTTGGCCATAAGCACGACATTATATACGAAATCAGTCATCCATTCTTCCGAATAGCCGAGTGTCTCTTTGTATTTTCGTATTCTCCAAGCTACTTTCTGAACGTTGACGTCTTTCCATTCCGAGCGGGTCACGATTTCGTGAATGGTCTTCTGTGTCTGCGCATATAACAACTTTTTCACCAACATGGAGAATCGGAACTTCCATTGCATCAGGTTGTCAAGCAAGGAGAACAGGTCGTTGTTGAATCCTTGGTACATGATGAAATAGGATTTGATGTCATTCTGCGTCCTGCAGTTCTTTTTGACGGAAGCATCGATTTCCTTGAAGAAATTTTCGTTCATCCCATATTCCTGCATCAGGATTTTGCGGGAACGGGATTTCTCGGCTATGCCCAACTTGTTGTTCTGTGTCGGGATCTTGAGCATCCGTTTGAACAACGCCATATCGTTCAATATGTTGAGGTTGGTGATTCCTAACTGTACAGCCATTACGGCTTGGTAATACACGCGGATCAGCGTAACGAACTCTTCTACGGAACCTTTCGATACGGCTTCTGTTTCTTCTTCTTTCTTTTTGAATAGTTTAGAGATGAAATTCATTGTATGTTTGTATTTATTGCCGACAAATGTAATAAGAATCTTTCTATATGCCTAATAGTACGTTTTGTAAGATGTAAACGGCGGCTCCAGACAAATAGCCGGCCAACGCAAGCAGAGAGATTCGTTTCAAATACCAGATGAAATTGATTCCTTCCAATCCCATCACGACGACTCCGGCAGCAGAACCGATAATCAGCATACTGCCACCTACGCCGGCACAGTAGGCAAGGAATTGCCAGAATACGCCGTCTTGCATGAAGTTGGCCATATATGTAGGATCGGAGGCAGTGGCGACCAGTGTGTCCGTGGCAACCGGATACATGCCGATCGCACCGGCAACCAGCGGGACATTGTCGACGATGGAGGAGAGCGTCCCGATGATCAGGTTGACAGCATACACGTTGCCGATCGTATCGTCCAGCCAGATGGAAAAATTACCCAGGATGCCGCTGTAGCGTAATGTGTCGACTGCCAGCAGGATACCGAGAAAAAACATGAGTGTGGCCCCGTCTATGCGATTGATGACTTTGGACAGGCGCAATTTCAGGTTCTCGTCTATTGGGGTTTTACGGTACATCAACTCTGTGAATATCCACAAAAAGCCTACTCCCATCAGAATGCCCATGAAAGGTGGCAGATGAGTGACTGTCTTGAAAATGGGAACGAACAGAAGGCAGAATACGCCCAGTATGAGGATCGCCAGTTTTTCTTTCTTTTCCAGCGTGCAGAGCAAAAGGTCGTTTCTGTCATTCTCGTCGGTGAGCGGTGGCGTGACCTTGCCATGCAGGTAGCGCGAGATGATCAGCACGGGAACCACGGCTGATACCAAGCTTGGCAGGAACAGATGGGGGATGGTCGCCGAGGTCGAGATATTACCCCTTACCCACAGCATGATCGTCGTGACATCGCCGATGGGCGACCACGCTCCGCCACTATTGGCGGCAATCACAATGATACTGCCGAAGATCCAACGTTCCTTGTAATTGCCCACCAGTTTCCGGATCAGCATGATCATGACGATGGAAGTGGTAAGGTTGTCCAATACGGCAGACATGAAAAAGGTGATGGCGGCAATCGAGAACAGCAGTTGCCGTTTGTCGGTGGCCTTGATTCGGTTGGTGATGAACAGGAAGCCGCCATGAGAATCGACCAGTTCCACGGTAACCATTGCCCCGATTAAGAAAATCAGAGTTTCTGCGATCTCGCCGATACTGTCCAGTATTTGATGGTCGATGACGAAGCGGATGCACTGGTCTGCATAGGGCAGATTCTTCAGGAGCGGAGACGTGTCCAGAAAAAGTTTGAACTCATCGGCGGAAGCGTTTGGAATAAACTGAGGGGCTCCTGATGTATATAAGACCCAAAGAACTGTTCCGGTCAGGAGCGCTGTTCCCGCTTTATTGATTTTCAGCGGGTGTTCCAAGGCAATGAGTAAATACCCGGCCAGGAACACAATGATCATTGTTGTCAACATAGCGTATCTGTAAAAAAATTAATCCAAAGCGACAAAAATAATAATTTATTATTAAGGAGAACAGATTTGTTAAGATGTTTGTTTTGGATGGCCGATAATCTGTTTTCTTCTCCGTATAATTGGATTTTCTTGGCAGTTGTTGCTTTTCAACTATCATTGGCAGGTCGGCCCGCAATTGTCGACATTGACGACCGCACGGGTATGGATATGCCAAATAATCTCGTTCATTGTGCCTGTGCCTGATCTTTTCGTATCTTTGTCCTGCATTTAAAGCTGATATGAATATATGATAAGCTATTTACAAATAGACAAATTGACTAAAAGCTTCGGTGACCTGGTATTGTTCGAAGATATCACTTTCGGTATCGCGCAAGGGCAGAAGGTCGGACTGATAGCCAAGAATGGTACGGGGAAAACAACATTACTGAATATCATAGCCGGAAAAGAAGATTATGACAGCGGGGCAGTCGTGTTTCGAAACGATCTGCGGGTCGGCTACCTGGAACAGACACCGCATTATCCGGACGGCCTGACTGTTTTGCAAGCGTGTTTTTACTCACCGAACGAGACGGTACGTTTGATTGCCGAATATGAACAGGCGATGGTAAGCAGCGATCATTCCGATCTTGAAGACATCCTGCTCAGAATGGACAATCTGAAAGCCTGGGATTACGAACAGCGTGCCAAGCAGATTTTGGGACAGCTCAAAATCCATAACTTCAACCAGAAGGTGGAAACGCTTTCCGGCGGGCAGTTGAAAAGAGTGGCTTTGGCGAACGTGCTGATTACCGATCCCGAGCTGATCATCCTCGATGAGCCGACCAACCATCTGGATCTGGAAATGACCGAATGGCTGGAAGGATATCTTTCCCGCGCGAACATTAGTATTTTGATGGTGACGCATGACCGTTATTTTCTGGATCGTGTCTGTAGCGAGATTATCGAGATAGACCGGAAACAAATTTACCAATATAAGGGGAATTACAGCTATTATCTGGAAAAACGGCAGGAACGTATGGACACCTTGAACGCAGAGGTGGATCGGGCCAGTAACCTGCTTCGCAAGGAACTTGACTGGATGCGCCGTCAGCCGCAGGCACGCGGGACAAAGGCGAAATATCGTATCGAAGCTTTCTATGAACTGGAAAAGAAAGCCAAGCAACAACATGAGAGCGGGAACGTTAACTTGGATGTAAAGGCTTCGTATATCGGATCGAAGATTTTCGAGGCGGAGCATGTCTCGAAACGTTTTGGTGATCTGAAGATCGTGGAAGATTTCAACTACATATTCGCCCGTTACGAGAAGATGGGGATTGTCGGGAATAACGGGACGGGAAAATCCACCTTTATCAAGATGCTGATGGGAGAAGTGGAGCCGGACAGCGGTCGTTTTGACGTGGGCGAGACGGTTCGGTTCGGGTATTACAGCCAGGACGGCCTCCGGTTTGACGAACAGATGAAGGTGATCGATGTGGTCCAGAATATTGCTGAATATGTCGATTTGGGTGACGGGAAGAAGATGGGAGTTTCACAGTTCCTGAGTTATTTCCTTTTCGCTCCGGAGAAACAGCATAGTTATGTTTACAAATTGAGCGGGGGAGAGAAACGTCGTTTGTATCTTTGTACGGTCTTGATGCGCAACCCGAACTTTCTTGTGCTCGACGAGCCGACGAACGACTTGGATATTGTCACGCTGAATGTGTTGGAAGAATATTTGCGTAACTTCAAGGGATGTGTGATCGTCGTATCGCACGACCGCTATTTTATGGATAAGGTGGTCGACCATCTGTTGGTGTTCAGGGGAAATGCCGATATAAAGGATTTTCCGGGCAACTATACGCAATATCGTGAGTGGAAGGAGGTGCAGGGCCAGTTGGAAAAAGAGGCTGAAGCGACACACCAGGCAAAAATGGCTTCCGCAGTAAAGAAAACGTCACGTCCCGAAAAGGAACTGAAAAAGAAATTGACTTTCAAGGAACGCAAGGAGTTTGAAACGCTTGAAACCGAGATCCCTCAGCTTGAAGCTGAAAAGGCCGAGTTGGAAATGGCTATGAGCAGCGGCACTCTAAGCAACGATGAACTGTTGGCCAAATCCGGACGAATCGCAAAAGTAATAGAAGAAATAGACGAAAAAACAATGCGCTGGCTGGAGTTAAGCGAGTTGGTGTGAATAAAATGGAGGAGTGCAAACCTATATTGTGGAACCGGAATTTCGTGCAATGCTGTATTTCCTATTTCCTGATGAATTTTTCTTTCTATATGTTGATGCCGACAATGCCGGTTTATCTGGTAGAGGTTCTTGGGATCGATACGGCACATGTGGGGGTCGCTTTGTCCAGTTATACGATCGGCTTGCTTTGTGTCCGGCCTTTTTCGGGGTTCTTGGTGGATAGTTTTTCGCGCAAACCGTTATATCTGTTTGCCTTTTTTGTATTTGCTTTCATGTTCGGCGGGTATCTGTTTGCCGCGACTATGCTGACTATTATGGCAGTCCGTTTCATCCAGGGGGGCTTCATGGGGTTGACTTCGGTTGCTGGCAATACGATTGCGATTGACGTGATCCCTTCTTCCCGGCGTGGCGAAGGTATGGGGTTCTATGGCCTGACGATCAATCTGGCTATGTCGTTGGCTCCGTTGGTGGCCGTTGCCATTTATGGGAAAGGCGGGTTTCATCCGGTTGTCTCTATAGGTTGGGTAACGGCTTTCGTTGGGGTCGCTTCCGTCTGTCTGATCCGTTATCCGAAGCGGAAAAAGGTGTCGCGTCCGCATTTTTCTCTCGATCGTTTTATCTTGTTGAAGGCGTTACCGGCTGCGCTCGCTTATATCCTGGTTGCAATTCCATACGGGATGATTACTTCTTTTGTTGTTTTGTACGGAAAGGAAATACAGGTGACCGATCCCGGCTACTTCTTTATTTATATGGCGATAGGAGTGGGAACGTCGCGTCTGATCTCCGGTAGACTGGTCGATCATGGGAAGATTCACTGGGTGTCGGTCTGTTCTTCGGTCTGCTTGTTGGTGACGTTTACCGTGTTTGCTACTGTCCGCCAGCCTTGGGTTTTCTTTGCCTGTGCTTTGATGATCGGTATCGGGTATGGAGTGGGAGTGCCGGCTTTCCAATGTCTTTTTGTCAATGTCGCTCCACATAATATGCGCGGCACGGCGACTTCAACCTATCTGACCTCTTTCGATTTAGGGGTTGGTCTTGGAATGCTTTCAGCCGGTTTTATCGCTTCCTGTGCCGGATTGGCTGTGGCCTATGGGGTGGGAGCCGGTTGTTGTTTGGCCTCTCTTGGCGTTTATCTTCGTTGGGCAAAGCCATCGTATGAGAAGCATAAATTAGTGGTATGATGAGTGATTGCCGGTCGTGTGAAATAAGTGAAAGTATATGAAAGAGAAAAATATAATCAAAGTGAAACGTTATGAATCGCCATGTGGCGTATTGTTGCTTGGTTCGTTTGGAGATAAACTCTGCTTGTGCGACTGGCAGGTGGAAAAACATCGCGGACATGTAGACCGACGTTTGAAACGGGTGCTGCGTGCCGAATTTGAGGAGGGAACATCGGAGGTAATCGAGAAAGCCGCGAGCGAACTTGACGAGTTCTTTGCCGGAAAACGCAAAACATTCGACGTGCCGCTTCTTTTCGCAGGTACGGATTTTCAAAAAAACGTCTGGAACGAACTTTTGAAGATACCATTCGGCAAGACGATTTCATACGGCGAAATGGCGCAGCATATCGGGATGCCCAAAGCCGTTCGTGCGGTGGCCAATGCCAACGGGGCCAATTCACTGTCGATATTTGCCCCTTGCCACCGGGTCATAGGAAGCGACCGTTCGTTGACTGGCTATGGAGGAGGACTTCCGGCTAAAAAGTTCTTGCTTGAATTGGAATCTTAATCACGGTTAGCCGTACGGCATCGGGCAAATATCCCTTGTTGTTGGAAACAATCTTAGGAGACGTCTTGTTATAATAGCAGAAACGAAAAGATAAAAGGTAAAAAGAGGAGGCAAAGGGCCTTCTTGTTTAGGTTTATTAATTTAATGTTTAGGTAGAATGAGACGTTTAGGTATGGCTGTAGCAGCCATTTTATTATGTGCAACGATGGGATTTGCACGCGAGAGTCGTAACAATGTGGGTAAAGAACCGTTTGCTATTAATTTTGAACAATTGAACAAGTATTTGCAGTTGTCTTCCGATCAAGCTAATGAGGTTGCGGATATCAATGCATATTTTCAGGAGATGCAAGGAGAAAGCCTTCGGGCAAGTGATGAAATGCGTGACAAAAAGATGCGTCAAGCCGTTTATGGAAATCTGAAGTTGATGAAGAAGGCCTTGACTTCGGAACAGTATCGTAAGTATGTTCTGCTGTTGAATGTGACAAATAATAATAACCGCACTTTGAATTTTTAATAATTCAACTTGAATCTGGTTGTTTTTGTTAGTGGAAGAGAGGGCACAGGGCAACCTCATCAAAAATTGCTGTATGGGATCACCTCTCTTCTTTCATGAAAATTTCGCAAAGCAACCATCATACATCCATCATGCTTTTCACATGACTATTTATATAGCTGATAATGCGATGTTTATGTCTATATATGCAAAAATAGACATCGACAAAACGGGGGCGTTTGAATATGAAACGACCTTTTTCGCCGGAAAAGATGCAAAAACAGGGCATAAAAGTGCCTCCAACATGGCGGATAAACTTCTCTGCATCCCCGTCAGGGTTTCGCGCAGACCCGGGTCTGCACCTCTCCTGCGCCCGGGTGTACCCACCACGGAGACCCGGGTCTCAAGCGGATTTGCAAGCTGTTTTTGACAAAAGAAAAGCCTGTCTTGATGAAAAAAGAAGCCGTTTTAACATGTTTCGAACCTGTTTCTGAACGGTCCCTGTTTTTATCTTATGATTGACACACAGGATGTTATCGTTTTTCACCATGATAGTTGTGATAGATGAATGATAGTTCAAAACGGCACCTATCATGCCATAATATATTGGTTTAAAGCAATATACGGACGGATATGATAGTGTGATAGTTGTTTTTGCAAAAAAACATTTATGTGAGTTGGTCCGTATCGGTGGCGAAAACAGATGGACGCTTTATGATTTTGGTGTGGTTGCTTTGGGAGATTGTATGCTTTATGTGTACAGTCTCTTTTTTTTCCGTATCTTTGTGCAGTTTTAACAAATAATGGACAACACAAAAATCGAACAACAACGCAAACATGGAACAACCGCTGAAAATGGTTTCTAATGCCACGCTGAAGAGAAATGCGACAGACTACTCTTTAATAGTTATCGGTGCTTTTTTACAGGCGCTTAGTTACAGTTTATTTCTTGCACCTTATAAAATCGTACCGGGAGGGGTGTATGGTATATCGATCGTCTTGCACCACGTGACGCAAGGGCTATTCTCTTTTATGCCCGAAGGTTTGCCGATGGGTGCGACCGCTCTCTGTTTTAATGTGCCTTTATTGCTTTTGGCCATGAAAAAACTCGGCTTGGCGTCGGGGCCGAAAACGATTGTGACGTTTGTCTTGATATCCGTTTTTACAGATAGCTTTTCATATTTGTTTGCCAATCAGCCTTTGGTTGAGAATGACAGTTTTATTGCCTGCTTTTACGGTGGTGCAATTCTGGGACTTGGGGTGACTTGTGTGTTCCGTGCGCAAAGTACGAGTGCAGGTACGGATGTGCTGGCCCGTGTGATCGCCCAGAATTCCAATTTGAAGGTAAGCAATATGATCATCGTCATAGACTCGACTGTGGTGATGTTGGGCTTGCTTGTATTTCAGGATTGGGCAGTGCCTTTGTACTCTTGGTTTGCCATCTTTGTATTCGGGAAGGTTGTGGAAATGTTTCAGACCGAGAATCCCAACCGGGCTGTGTTTATCGTATCTCAGAAGACGCAGGAGGTAAAGGAACTGATTGTCGGAAAGATGGGAATGCGTGGTACTTTCCTGCATGGCCGTGGTATGTATGAAGGAAAAGAAAAAGAGATCATCTTTACCATTGCCGAACGTAAAGACCTGCCCCGGCTGAAAGATGAAGTGAAAGAAATCGATCCGCATGCCTTTATCTCGACCATGCATGCAAGCAAGGATTCGCCGCGTCCGGGAATCTAAAGGGGTGAAAGTTGAAAATTGATAGCGAACACGGCTCTTTCATTTAAGCTCTAAGTAGAGACATAGTTTCCCTTACCCGATT
>CAJTMR010000027.1 GCA_910577325.1 uncultured Parabacteroides sp. | reverse complement strand
AGAAAAGCCTGTCTTGATGAAAAAAGAAGCCGTTTTAACATGTTTCGCACCTGTTCCCGGGCGGTCTCTGTTTTTATCGCATGATTGATTCACAGGATGTTATCGTTTTTCACCATGATAGTTGTGATAGATGAATGATAGTTAAAAACGGCAACTATCATTCCATAACATATTGGTTTAAACCGATATACAGGCAGATATGATAGTATGATAGTTGTTTTTGCAAAAACATGTATGTAATCAGTCCGTATCGGTGGCGAAAACAGAGGAACACTTTATGATTTTGGTACGGTTGCCCTATGTAAAGCCCGAAGTGGGGGGGGATTTCTCCCGTTTTGGCTGCCAAACCTTATTTATAGGGGAATACCTAAAGATACAAAAAAGCCAACTAATTCACAATCCTTTAAATATGAATTAGTTGGCTGATTTTATGCCATTTATTGAATGTACCTAAAAATCAAAACAGATTCTTAATGTTCAAAATCTCCTTATAACATTGGCAATAAGAAGTATTAATGTCACTGCAAATATTAAAATCACAAAATAATTATTGCCTTCCCTTTCTCGTTTCAAAATAATAACATAAATCAAGAGTAAGAACCACAAAAATGCAGTATAAACACTATAAACAAGATTTATGTCATAAACAAGATTGAATACAAACAAGACAAAGTAGATTAAAATGAAAGGGGCTAACAATAGATCTTTAATTCTTTTCGTTTTCATGGCTTTATTATTTTACAATTAGATTCGGCAACAGTAGCAAAGGAATCTTCAGTATCATCCGAATCGCAACTTTGAATACTCAAAAAAACTGATACTGCGACAATTACAGATCCCCATATTAATAATAGCTTATTCATAACCCCATGTTTTTTTTATTATACCATAAAGAATAAATTCAAATCCAACACTAAAAGATCCCATACATTTTTCACCTCCTTTCTTATTTTTATATTAACCTTGAAATAAAGCAACTATAGTTTGAAATAATGAAAAGACTTCAGATTTTATTATATGTTATTTTAAATAAACAACAACACAAATATAATGTTTTTCCTATAAATAAAAAATAGTTTGAAAAAATTAGTCAAAAAAAATGCTAACAAACACACGAAGAATCATGTTGAATAGGAACTACTCCCCCCACAAAGCTTACAATCCAGACAAAAAGCATGACAACCAATGCCGTGGGAATAGCATATCGCCCAGACACAACAATTTGATTTTATTGAGTACAGAAAACAAAAGAGCGCAGAATCACACGGATTTATCTTATCAATAATCTCCGCATAACTTAGCGCCCTTCCGTGTTTATCTATCCCTGAGAATGTTAATTGCAAATGTTATTCTCATTTACAAATCCGACAACCGGCGCATCTCGCCAGTTCTCCGCGAAAACGTTTTTCCACCAATTTGTGCAGACGGTCTTTCAAGGCATCCAAGCGTACATAGCCGATCACGTCCGAAGTGAAAGCCACACTCAGCAACATACGCGCCTCGTCGCGAGAAATACCACGGCTCTGCATATAAAACAAGGCATTTTCGTCCAACTGCCCGGTGGTCATGCCATGTGAACACTTCACATCATCGGCATAGATTTCCAACTGCGGCTTGCTGTACATGCGAGCTTCACGGGTCGCACAAAGATTACGGTTCGTCTGATAAGCCGCAGTCTTCTGTGCACCTTCCTTCACAAGAATACGTCCACTGAACACGCCGACGGCATGGTCGTCCAGGACATTCTTAAACAACTCGTTGCTGGTACAATCGGACACAGCATGCGTAATATGGCTGTATGTATCCAACTGTTGTTCCTTGTCCAAGATGGACATTCCGCATAAAGTCGTTTCCGCCTGTTCACCATTCAGTTCGATATAATAATTGTTGCGGGTTAAACCGTTATTCAGTGTGATGCCATTCACCAAAACGTTGCTTCCCGACTCTTGCTTTACATGGACGGAAGCAAAACGGGTTGTCGACACACTGCTCTCTTCAAGGTCGTAATAATCAAAAAAAGCGCCTTCACCTGCAAAAATCTCGACAACCTGTGTAGCCAAAAACTTGACGTCATCAATACTATGGTCACACACCAGCAGTTTGGCTTCCGAACGTGCTTCCATAATCACCAAAATACGGCGGTTCGCCATCATGTCCACGTCACTGCGGAAAATATTCACCAACTGGATCGGACGCTCCACAACCACCCCTTCCGGCACATAGACCACAAAACCGTCCTGAGCCAACATCGTGTTCAAGGCGATGATACCATCCTTGGCTGTCAAAGCCGCCTTACCGTAATAGCGGGAAGCTACTTCAGGATATTTTTCCATGAAGATACGCATCCCCCCAGCATAAACGCCTTCGGGAAGATGGGATTTCGGCAACATTTTGTCGCAGAAAGTATCGTTCACAACAAAATAGAGCGAAGTACTCAGATTGGGAACGTCACAACGGAACACGTCATACGGATTGACCGGAATATCGAGACGGTTGATATTCAACCCGTAGTCCGGAGCAAAAGCCTGCGCCACGTCGGTATATTTATAATCTTCACTCTTCACCGACGGAAACCCCAACCGCTCCAAATCGGCCAAAGCCTGCGTACGAGGTGCATTCTGCACATCCGAAGCATGGCGACGGATCAGGTCCTCATAGCGGGTGAAAAGATCAATATATTGTTGTTCAGCCTTCATATCACTCATCTCCCATCTCTTTCTTGATCCAATCGTAACCTTTTTCTTCGAGTTCGAGAGCCAGTTCAGGACCAGCGGTTTTGACGATACGTCCTTTGTAGAGGACATGGACGACATCGGGCTTGATATAATCCAGCAAACGCTGGTAGTGGGTGATAACGATAGCTGCATTCTCAGGCGTACGGAGTCGGTTCACACCGCTCGCCACGATACGGAGAGCGTCGATATCCAGCCCGCTGTCCGTTTCATCAAGAATCGCCAGCTTCGGTTCCAGCATCGCCATCTGGAAAATTTCATTCCGTTTCTTCTCACCGCCCGAAAAACCTTCGTTCACACTACGGCTTGCCAGCTTATTGTCCAACTCGACGATCGCACGCTTCTCGCGCATCAGTTTCAAGAAATCAGTTGCCGAGACAGGTTCCTGCCCCTTATATTTACGATGTTCGTTCAAAGCGGCACGCATGAAGTTCACCATGCTGACCCCCGGAATCTCCACCGGATACTGAAAACTTAGGAAAAGACCTTCGCGACTACGGTCTTCGGGTTCGAGATCCAGCAAGTTCTTACCGTTGAAAATCACCTCCCCTTCGGTTACTTCGAAAGCCGGATTTCCGACCAACACACTACTCAAGGTACTTTTCCCGGAACCGTTCGGTCCCATAATAGCGTGTACCTCACCCGCCTTGACAGAAAGGTTGATTCCTTTCAATATTTCTTTGCCATTGACATTGGCATGCAAGTTCTTTATTTCTAACATAACTATACTGATTGCTTGTTAAACGCTTCCTTTCTATTCATGCCCCTTCCGGGCCACATGCAAGCATCATCGACACAACGGTGCATCACCCTACGCTTCCCTCCAGCGAAATTGCCAACAGTTTCTGCGCCTCTACGGCAAACTCCATTGGGAGTTTGTTCATCACATCGCGGGCATATCCGTTGACGATCAGACCGACAGCTTCCTCCACCGAGATACCACGCTGCCGGCAATAGAACAATTGCTCTTCACTGATCTTACTTGTCGTTGCTTCATGTTCCACTACTGCCGTTTCGTTTTGGATATCGGCGTATGGGAAAGTATGGGCGCCGCAAGTCGAGCTGAGCAACAGGCTGTCGCACTGGCTATGGTTACGGGCTCCTTCGGCACGGGGAGAAACTTTCACTAAGCCGCGATAGCTGTTCTGGCTATGTCCGGCAGAGATACCTTTCGATACGATCGTGCTACGGGTATTCCGCCCGAGGTGGATCATTTTCGTACCCGTATCTGCCTGCTGATAGTTGTTGGTGACAGCCACCGAATAGAACTCACCGACCGAATTATCGCCGGCCAAAATGCAACTCGGATATTTCCAGGTGATGGCTGAACCGGTCTCCACCTGTGTCCAGGAGATCTTGCTTCCTTCACCTTTGCACAATCCGCGCTTGGTAACGAAGTTGTAGATGCCCCCCTTTCCCTCCTTATCACCCGGATACCAGTTCTGGACAGTGGAATACTTTACTTCAGCACGTTCGTGCGCCACGATTTCAACGATAGCAGCATGAAGCTGGTTCTCATCGCGCATCGGGGCGGTACAACCTTCAAGGTAGCTAACGTAGGCTTCGTCGTCCGCCACGATCAACGTACGTTCGAACTGCCCGGTATTAGCCGCATTGATACGGAAATAAGTGGAAAGCTCCATCGGGCAGCGTACACCTTTCGGAATATAGACAAACGAACCGTCCGAGAACACCGCCGAGTTCAAGGCCGCAAAGAAGTTGTCACGATAACTGACCACACTTCCCAGATATTTCTGTATCAGGTCGGGATAATGCTGGACGGCTTCGCTGAAAGAGCAAAAGATAATACCTTTCTCGGCAAGGGTTTCCTTGAATGTCGTTTTTACGGAGACACTGTCCATCACGGCATCGACCGCCATCCCGCTGAGTTGCGCACGCTCGTGCAGAGGGATTCCCAGTTTGTCGAACGTTTTCATCAGCTCCGGATCAACCTCGTCCAGGCTTTTCGGGCCTTCCTTCTTTTTCGGGGCGGCATAGTAGATGATATCCTGATAGTCGATTGACGGGATCGTAAGGTGAGGCCAAGTCGGCATCTCCAACGTTTGCCAATGGCGGAAGGCTTTCAAGCGGAACTCAAGCAACCATTCCGGTTCATTCTTCTTGGCAGAAATAATACGGACAGTCTCTTCATTCAACCCGCGGTGAATCACCTCCGTATCTATATCGGTAACAAAACCGTACTTATAATCACCGGTCGTTACCTCATTTAGTATGTCGTTTGAATCTTCCATCATACATTTATATATATTGTTCAATTTATGAAACCTATTCCTCCTTAAAAAACAAGTTTTGGAAGTAAATGGTTGGGATTATTTCTTTGACCGAATTATAAAAACGGGATTCGACCTTTGCCTGACGCGAGATCAGGACTGATCCCCTGTCTATCATCTCTATGCCGTTCAACAAGAGGCTGACAAACGCCATCATAAAACAAAGCCCCAAGACACCGCCAGCCAGATGGTTTAATACACTCAGCGGCGTCACCCCCACAACACGGGTCAGAATCTCACCCGCCAGCAATATGACACCCACAATCAGCAGGAAACCTGCTACGTAACTGAGCACCGTCACTCCTTGTTCGGGAAACCAGCCCAATGCCAATATATATCCGCGCAGCCAAAGTGCCGCCTTCGTACAAAAAAAGATCCCGACCAAAAGGGCTATAAGCGAAACAACCTGTTTGATGACTCCATCAAACAGGCCTTTCACAAATCCTATTCCCGCCAGACATAGCAATGTAATGTCCAACCAGTTCATGTTTACAATGTCTTCTTGATTTCCGTTTCTTCGTATGCCTCGATGATATCGCCTACCTGAATATCATTGTAGTTCACAATGTTCAAACCACAATCCAAACCGGCAACCACTTCCTTCACATCATCCTTGAAACGTTTCAAAGATTCCAACTCACCGGAATGGACCACGATACCATCACGAATCACGCGCACCTTGTTCGAACGTTTGATCTTTCCTTCACGCACCATACATCCGGCAATCGTACCCACTTTCGTGATCTTGAATACCTGTTGCACTTCCACGTTAGCCGTGATCTCTTCCTTGATTTCCGGCGAAAGCATACCTTCCATCGCACTCTTGACCTCTTCAATCGCATCATAAATGATCGAGTACAGACGGATTTCGACACCTTCCTTCTCTGCCAAACGACGTGCAGGCAAAGCAGGACGCACTTGGAATCCGATGATGATCGCATTAGACGCGGCAGCCAGCACGACATCCGATTCAGAGATCTGGCCGACAGCCTTGTGGATCACGTTCACCTGAATTTCCTCCGTAGACAAACGGATCAGAGAGTCGGACAGCGCTTCTACGGAGCCGTCCACATCACCCTTCACAATCACGTTCAGTTCCTGGAAGTTACCAACTGCAATACGACGGCCTATATCGTCCAGTGTAAGCATCTTCTGCGTACGCAGACCCAACTCACGCTGTAACTGTTCACGGCGGTTGGCGATTTCACGGGCTTCCTGGTCTGTTTCCAGTACGTTGAACGTATCACCGGCCTGCGGAGCACCGTTCAAGCCAAGAATCAGAGCCGGTTCGGAAGGTCCCGCCTGTTCGATACGCTGGTTACGTTCGTTAAACATCGCTTTTACACGACCGAAATGGGTTCCGGCCAATACGATATCACCAACCTTCAGCGTTCCGTTTTCAACCAGCACGGTAGAAACATACCCACGTCCTTTGTCAAGTGAAGATTCGATGATGGAACCAACGGCACGTCTCTTCGGATTAGCCTTCAAGTCAAGCAAGTCGGCCTCCAGTAATACCTTTTCCAACAGGTCTTCCACACCAATGCCTTTTTTGGCCGAAATTTCCTGGCTTTGGTACTTACCACCCCAATCTTCTACCAAGTAATTCATGTTAGCCAATTCCTCCTTGATCTTGTCCGGATTAGCATGCGGCTTGTCGATCTTATTGATAGCAAATACAATCGGAACGCCAGCAGCCGAAGCATGGTTGATCGCTTCAACGGTCTGTGGCATGACATTATCGTCGGCAGCCACAATGATAATCGCGATATCCGTCACCTTGGCGCCACGGGCACGCATGGCAGTAAAGGCCTCATGCCCCGGTGTATCCAAGAACGTTATACGGCGTCCGCTTTGCAACTTCACGTTGTAAGCACCGATATGTTGCGTGATACCTCCGGCCTCACCGGCAATGACATTTGCATTACGAATGTTATCCAACAAAGAAGTCTTACCGTGGTCAACGTGTCCCATCACTGTTACGATAGGAGGACGTGCAACCCAATCTTCTTCGTTGTCGTCTTCTTCATCTGCCTTGATGGCTTCAACGACTTCGGCACTTACATATTCGGTCTGGAAGCCGAATTCTTCAGCTACGATATTAATAGTTTCCGCATCCAAACGCTGGTTGATGGAAACCATGATACCAATACTCATACAAGTGCCGATAACCTGCGTTACAGGAACATCCATCATATTGGCAAGGTCGTTGGCTGTCACGAATTCCGTCAGCTTCAACACCTTGCTTTCCATCTCTTCCTGTTCCATCAATTCGTGTTCACGCTTCTGGATGGCATCACGTTTATCACGACGGTACTTGGCTCCCTTATTATTTTTATTTCCCTTGCTGGTCAAACGGGCCAAGGTTTCCTTTACCTGCTTCTGTACGTCTTCCTCGCTGATCTCCGCCTTCACCGGCTTACGCAGGCGCGGCTTACGGTCATCGTTCGAACGTGACGGACGAGTATTGGTTCCGGGCGTATTGTTTACATCCACACGATCTTTTTTGATACGGTTGCGTTTTTTCTTTGCATCAGTACCTCCTTCTCCCGGTTTGACAGAAGCACCGGATCTCACCGTTCCATCTTTCGATCCCTTGTTGAAAGATCCGTTACCCGACTGTTGTCCAGGCTTGCTACCGGCAAATTTCTCACGCTTGTCTTCACGTTCTTTCTTTCGTTCCTCTTTCGTCTTTTTCTTCGGACGGGTAGACTGATTCAACGCGTTCAGGTCTATTTTTCCCGTCACCTTGATTTTTGACTCAAACTTCGGAGTATTCAATCTGAATAATTCCTCGCCAGAACCGTTGCCGGCAGGAACCGCCTGTTCCTCGGGTTTCGCGGTCATTGACTCTACATTTGCAGCTTTCGGCTCCTGTACAGGCTCCGGTTTAATCACTTCTGCTGGTTCCTTTTCCACTATTATAACTTTTTCTTCTTTTATCTCCTCAGAGAACTGTTTTGTTTCCGGATTTTTCACTTCAGGAGCTTTTACCTCCTGAACCGGCTCAACAGTTTTTACAGCAGGGGCTACCTCCACAGGTTTCTCCGCCTTCTTTTCCACAGGAGCTGAAACAGACTGAGACTGCACCTCCTGTATTTTCTTATGTGGCTTGTCCAGATCGATCCGGCCCTTTGTCACGATTTTGGGCTTGAATTCTTCCGGTATCACAGTCTTTATTTCCGAACTCTTTTCTTCTTTCACAGAAGAAGCTTCTCTGTGAAGGCGTTCAGGCACAACCCGTTCACGCTCACGTCCGCCGTTCGGTAAATCTTTTCCAAACTCTTTTACGAGCAAAGCATACTGTTCATCACCGATTCGCGTGTTGGGATTGTTATTCTCAACCTCGAACCCTTTCTTACGTAGAAACTCAACAACCGTGTTGATTCCTACATTTAATTTTCTTTGTACTTGTATTAATTTTATGGGCATATCAAACTTTGTCGTAATACTTATTCCTGGGTTTCATCCTGTTCTTCTTCAAATTCGGCAGATAAGATAGCAAATACCTCGTCAACAGTTTGTTCTTCGAGGTCGGCACGTTCTATAATCTCTTCACGGTTCATTGCCAATACGCTCTTCGCCGTGTAGCACCCGATATTCTTCAGTGCTTCGATTACCCAGCTGTCAATTTCATCCGAGAATTCATCCAAATAGATATCCTCTTCATCTGCGCCTTCCACATCGCGGAAGACATCGATGGCGTATTCGGTCAGCATACAGGCAAGCTTGATATTCAAACCACCCTTACCGATAGCCAATGAAACTTCTTCAGGACGAAGATAGACTTCTGCCTTACGTTCTTCTTCGTTCACTCGTATAGAGGAAATCTTTGCCGGGCTTAATGCACGCTGGATAAACAGCGACACATTGGATGTATAATTAATAACATCAATGTTCTCGTTTCTTAGCTCGCGAACGATACCGTGAATACGGGAACCCTTCATTCCGACGCAGGCGCCAACCGGGTCGATACGATCATCGTACGACTCAACGGCAACTTTTGCTCTTTCTCCCGGAATACGGGCAATCGCCTTGATGGTGATCAGGCCATCGTTGATTTCCGGCACTTCAAGTTCGAACAAACGCTGCAGGAATAACTTATCTGTACGGGAAAGAATAATCTTCGGATTGTTGTTGTAATTATCCACCCGCTGTACAATTGCACGTACGGTTTCACCTTTGCGGTAAAAATCTGTCGGGATCTGTTCCGTTTTCGGGAGCAGCAACTCATTACCCTCATCGTCCAACAACAGGATCTCTTTTTTCCACACTTGGTAAACATCGGCAGCGATGATATTGCCGATTTTATCCTTATATTTAGCAAACAAGCTGTCTTTTTGTAATTCAAGTATCTTTGAAGCCAATGTCTGACGCAGGTTCAGAATGGCACGACGTCCGAAATCGGCAAAATGCACTTCATCGGTTACCTCTTCGCCCACTTCACAGTCGGCATCGATTTTGCGGGCCTCGGTCAATGTCAGTTGAAGATTCTCGTCTTCCAGTTCGTCATCGGCAACAACCGTACGGTTTCTCCAAATTTCGAAATCGCCTTTTTCCGGGTTGATAATTACATCGTAATTTTCATCCGTACCGAACATTTTAGCGATCACGTTGCGGAATGAGTCTTCCAATACGCTGATCATCGTATCTTTATCTATATTTTTCAACTCCTTGAACTCAGCAAGTGTGTCAATCATACTGATTGTTTCCTCTTTCTTGGCCATAATCTTTTTACTTGAATCTTATTAGGTATTTTGTATATTTTATTTCATCGAATGTATATGACTGGTCTTCCTGAACAGTCACTTTACGCTTGGCTCCTTCGGGTTTCACCTGTTTTGCAACAGTGACAACCACACCATCTTCACCGGCCGACTTCAATATACCGGTAAGTTTCGTACCGCTTCTAAGCAACATTTCCACTTCGTTGCCTATATTTTTCACATACTGGCGAAGCACTTTAAACGGAGATGTTATCCCTGCGGAACCGACCTCCAACTCGAAGTCCTCCACATCCCGATCCAAGTAGCCCTCCAGATAGCGGCTCAACTCCGCACAATCATCGATACAAACACCCTCATCATTATCTATCTCTATGATAATCAGGTTGCCTGGTTTAATTACTACATCTACTAAATAATTGCCGGAAGAAGCTAATTTTTCTTCTACCAACCGACTTATCACGTCCTTTTCAATCATATACATACAGTTAAGAACAAAAGAAGGGGACTGCCCGCCCCCTCCTCATCTTCGCTTAATCGTCTGCAAATATACAAATAATCAGTGAGTTTTCAAATAAATATATATTTTTTCTGCATATTCTGAAGTTTATCGTGTATATATTGCATATATCCCCGATAATGGATTATTATCAAAACGACACCCCTATCCCATCTAATCCGAATTAATAGGGCATCTTTTGGTCATTACCTGCTTTTTTCGTTCCTTTGTTCCCGAATATAAGGGGTGCTTGCCGGAATGACGCCCAGAAACAGGAAGGCAGGCTGAGATTATACCCATTGAACCTGGACGGGTAATGCCGGCGTAGGGAAAAAGTATATCTTCTGTCAAAACAGTTCACCTCTGCTATTCCTTTTAATAACAGATTATCAAAAAGAAAAAAAGGATGAAACGTGTTTTTATTATTGCCTCATCATTCATGGCATTGTCGGCACAAGGCCAAACTACCGGACCGGCAGATTCTCTGAAAATCTCCAAGGACATGTTGCTTGACGAGGTGGTCGTCACCGCTACCAAAGTGACCCAAAGGACACCCGTTGCCTACTGCGAACTGACAAAGGACGAGCTGAACCGCCGGAACGACGGGCAGGGAATCCCCTTCCTGATCCTCCAATCGCCGTCCGTGATCATGACCTCGGATGCAGGGACAGGCATAGGTTATTCCGGCTTCCGCATCCGGGGCACAGATGCCAACCGTATCAACATCACGGTCAACGGTGTACCGGTCAACGACTCCGAGTCACACACGGTCTTTTGGGTAAACATGCCAGACTTCGCCTCTTCGGTAGATAATATCCAAATCCAACGTGGAGCAGGAACATCAACCAACGGGGCAGCCTCCTTTGGGGCAACTGTCGCCATGCAAACACAAAAATCGGAGTTGAAACCTTATACCGGATATTCAGTCTCTGCCGGTTCGTTCGGAACAGTCAAAAACACGGTCAAACTCGGAACCGGACTTCTGCAAGACCATTTCGTTTTCGATGCCCGCTATTCCAATATCCAAAGCGACGGGTATATCGACCGGGCCAAAGCCAACATGCACTCTTACTTTGCCTCGGCGGCTTACTATGGGAACAATACGCTGATCCGCCTCCTGACGTTCGGCAGTATCGAAAAGACATATCAAGCATGGACCGGCGTCCCCTCCGACATGCTCGGCTCAAACCGTACCTACAATCCTTGCGGGAAATATGAAGAAGACGGGGTCACCAAATATTACAAAAACCAGACGGACAACTACCTACAACAAAACTACCACTTGACAACCAGCCAACACCTGAGCGACCTATGGAACATGAACCTGACACTTCATTACACACACGGGAGAGGCTATTATGAAGATTATAAAGGAGGTGCCAAAGTCAAGAACTACAAGCTATCCCCATATATCGACAGCCAAGGCGACACCATTACCAAGACGGACCTCATCCGCCGCAAGTGGCTGGAAAACGATTTCTACGGAATCATCTACAGTGTTAACTACCAGGGAGAGTGTTTACAACTCTCCGCCGGAGCAGCCATCAATCGTTATGACGGCGACCACTTCGGGCGTGTCGTATGGGCGAAGCAATCGAACAGTCTTCCCGAACCGGACTACGAATATTATCGTAACACAGGCGACAAGCTGGATTACAATATGTACGCCAAGGCCAATTACCAGTTCCATCCCTATCTAAACGGCTATCTGGACATGCAATACCGAGGCATCCACTATACGATCGAAGGCAGTGACGACAAAGCCGGAGACCAGATAGATGTCAACAAACACTGGAACTTCTTCAATCCCAAAGCGGGCATTAACTTCCAAAAGGACGGACACAACGCTTTCGTCTCTTTTTCGGTAGCCAACCGTGAACCGAACCGAGACAACTTCACTGAAGCCGGTCCCGACGAACGACCACGGCATGAGACGCTCTACGACTATGAAGCCGGCTACGGTTTCGGTAATTCCTATTTCCACATCGGCACCAACCTTTACTTCATGAGCTACAACAACCAATTGATCCTGACCGGCAAAATCAGTGAAATCGGCGAAGCCCTCACTTCCAATATCAAAGACAGTCACCGGATAGGGGTGGAACTCACGGGAAGCGTAAGAATCGCCCGCTGGCTGAACTGGAATGGAAACCTGACATTAAGCAAGAACAAGATCAAGCACTTCACTGAAAGTATCGAAATATACGACGCCGACTGGAACTTCCTGCGCGAGGACCGTAACGACTTAGGAACAACCAACATCGCATTTTCGCCGGACATCATCGCCAACAGCATGTTCAATTTCAACTGGAAACAATTAAGTGCAAGTTTCAACTCCCAATTTGTCGGCCGTCAGTATATCGACAACACTTCATGCAAAGACCGTTCCATCGATCCTTATTTCGTCAATAATCTGCGCATCGGGTACGTATTCAAACCCAAATTCATGAATGAGATAGCACTCGATGTCACGGTTAATAATCTGTTCAATGAACAATACGAGACCAATGCCTGGGTCTATTCGGCAATCGTCAACGGTGAACGCTATAAAGAGGACGGCTATTTTACCCAAGCAGGAACAAACGCTATGGCACGAGTCACATTCAACTTTTAAAAGATGCAACTATTGGAATATTTCGGAGTATTGACCGGACTGCTTTATCTGTTTTTGGAGATCAGGCAACAACGTGCCATGTGGGTAGTAGGCTTCCTCACCTCTCTCATTTATGTTTTTGTCTTCTTCTTTTCAAAGATATACGCGGACATGGGGTTGAACATATACTATGTCGTCATCAGCATATACGGCTTCTGGCAGTGGACACGCAGACATAAAGTCGAAACATCCGGAACCGAAGAAGCCGCCCCCTCCCAAAGGACGATTGTTTACCGTAGCATGACTCCCCGCCTTTTTGCCGGGGTCAGTTCTGCCATTCTCGCCTTGTTCATGCTGCTTTACCACGTCCTGCATTATTTCACCGATTCGCCGATCCCGGCAGGCGATGCCTTTACCACCGCCGTTGGGATCGGTGCCACCTGGATGCTCGCCCGCCGGATCATCGAGCACTGGATATTCTGGATCATCATCAACAGCATATCCGTATATCTTTATTACCTGCGTGGACTTTATCCCACAATGTTTCTCTATATTTGCTACACCATACTGGCAGCAGTAGGATTATACACTTGGAAAAAGAAAGGAATAAGAACAAATGATAGCACCTTATAATTGCGTAGTCGTGGCAAACGGAAGTTTTCCACAAACAACTTTACCGCTTCGTCTTCTGCACGAAGCCTCTGTTGTCATCGCCTGTGACGGATCCGTTGAAGCACTGGACAAAGCAGGCATCACCCCGGCAGCCATCGTTGGAGACTTGGACAGTATCCCATCCCGCTTCCGCGAGCACTATGCCGACCGTATCCATATCGTGGAGGATCAGGAAATAAACGACCTGACAAAATCCATCCGTTTCGCTTACCGGAC
The DNA here is from genome assembly GCA_910577325.1 of uncultured Parabacteroides sp. GTDB lineage: Bacteria > Bacteroidota > Bacteroidia > Bacteroidales > Tannerellaceae > Parabacteroides. Next base: position 34,876 of record CAJTMR010000027.1, on the reverse strand, counting down.
CGGACAGCAGGAAGTCCTGATCTTAGGGGCTACCGGGCTGCGCGAAGATCATACGTTAGGCAATATCTCCCTGCTAATGGACTACGCTCCGTTGTTCCACCGGGTAGAGATACTCTCGGACTATGGAATCTTCACCCCCGTCCGGCAAACAACAACACTGGCAAGTGAACCCGGAACCCAGGTGTCCCTTTTCTCCCTTGCCCCATTCGGTACAATTTCCACGACCGGACTGCGCTGGCCTATCCGCAACCGACAACTGACCAAATGGTGGCAAGGTACGTTAAACGAAGCGACCGGCAACGATTTTACCATCACCCTCTCACCGGACGCCCAAATTATAGTTTACCGTACCCTTTAAATAATATAATTCGTTTTTAAGCATTTTGATTCAATCTATCTTTATCCGGAGAATTTTTAATAAATCAATCATAAACAGAAAAGGGATTCCAAGAAGGTTCCTTGTCGCCGAAAGGCATTGTAAAACGGCGATGAGCCAATTGGCAACCGCCAATGATTCCGAAACCGTCTTCAACATTCGTATAAGTGGTGGTAGGCTCAACCAAACCATCCAAGTAAGCATCACCCAACGAGATAGAGAAATTGCGGATTATGACAAGATACCGGTAATATTCTTCCGAAATAGCTACCAGACGGACATCATAATGTACCGTTGTCGTCACCGAATCACCCTTAAAGGAATTATCGACAGGCCAAAAAGAAGAACGGAGCGTATAGGCTTCGCCATTAAACATGTCATCCGTAAACGTACCCCGGCAAGTTGTCCCGTCCAATTGCTCGATAACCGGATTCGTCACTGTTAAACGAAACACCGGATCTTCATACACCACACTCAACCAATCCCTATAATCAGGGTCGGACCGGTACATCGAACTACAGGTGATAACACGGTCTCCCTTCCGGTACTCCGTCAGCTTCTCGATTATCAAACGATAGTAATTCCGTCTATCCGGCTGGTCCCTGAACCGAATATATAACCGCATGGAAGGATATTCACCATAACCAAAACGAGTAAAACGAACCGTATCGACAGATAACACCTCCACCGTATCCGGAATAACCGTCTCCCCTCTTACCGGTTGGAAACCTTCTGCTCCGGCTTCCAACCGCAAGTGATCACCGGACTTCACACGGCATCCGGGCAATACATACCGACCCGTAAACCGGCTATCGGAGACCGGTTGCATACGTCCTTGCAAACGATCGTTTATAAACACTTTTATATCACCCTCCTCCACCCCGTCATCCGTGACCGTGTCCAGAACAAACCAACTTTTGGACAAGAAAGCCGTCACATCCGTATCCGGCGAGACGGAAGCGTTCAAAACCAGACGCGGAGGCACGGGCGGAAGGACCAACACCACATCACGAGTGCAAGAAGCGAACAAAAGGAGACACAAGGAAAACAATATATTTTTCATCACCATCAAAATTTATATGTGTAAGAGACGGAAGGGACGAAAAGGAACAACAAGGTCTGTTCCAACACGATCTCACGGCCTTTTTCAGTTAGATAATAAACAACAGGCCGGACCGAGAAAGGATTCGCCTTAAAATAAGCATTGCAAAGACTCAGGTTCCAAATACCCATGCGGCCATTCTTTTTATTCCGATAGAAATTAACCCCCAAATCAAGCCGGTGATAAGCCGGAAGCTGGTAATTGTTGCGCGAACTTGCGTTTTGGTCATATCCCCACCAAAACTCCTCCCGGTAGTCGCGCTCGGTCAGCTCCGGCAACGGACGGTATTGCACGTCCTGAATTGTCTGGTGATTACCGGATTTATACATCCAGGTAGCCGTCAGTTCCACCTTTTCAGACAGTTTGTAAGAAGCGACGATATCGACCTTATGCCGGTTGTCATATTTAGATGGAAAACGATGCCCTTTGTTAACCGTCCCATCCGGAAACCAGCGATCGGACCAAGAAAGCGTATACCCGACCCAGCCATTAAACCGCCCGGTCTTTTTCTGCACCATCAGTTCCAAACCGTAGGAACGTCCCTTACCTACTCCGACCCGTTCTTCCCACCCCGCAAAAGAGGGCAGAACCGGACCGTTATCCTTATATTCCACCAGATTATTCATCCGTTTGTAATAACCTTCGGCCGAAAAGTCCAATCCTCTATAATGCCAACAAAGGCCACCCGTTACTTGGTGCGCATGCATCGGGCGGATATTCCCGGTAACCGGCACCCATATATCCGTCGGCTGACTGATATAGCTGTTGGACAATAAATGGATATATTGGTTCATCTTCGTATAGGATACTTTTATCGACAGATTTCTCCCTAACAGGTAACGGGCGGAAAAACGAGGCTGGAACGACTGATAAGTTTCCCCCTGTACATGGAAAAGAGTAAAGCGCAACCCGGCATTCACCCGCAAGCGGTCGTTCAGCAACATCTCGTCTTCCGCATACAGGGAGACCTCGTGACCATGAATCAGGGAATGCGAAAAGACCATATCATTCATTTGAGACCCAACCGAATCCTTATACCACGAGCTCATATTACTCTGTTCGGGACGAAAAATATGGAACAGGTAATCACTTCCCATCCGGATCCGGTGATCAACATTCGGACGATAGTCGAAAGAGGCTCTCAGATTCACATCTTCCATAGCCGAACGATAATGCCCTTCCTGGAAATAGACCTGTCCACTCTTATCCGGCGAAGAAACAAACATATTCTGCTTCTGGATTATATGCGAACGATAGCGGGTATACCCTCCGGTGAAAGTGGCAAACAGTTTCCGGTTGATCAGATAGTTCCAGCCGGCAGACCCGATCAGGTTTCCCCAACGCCAACGGAAGTCCCTGTCTTCGCCATATATGGCTTTCAAATCTTTACCATTACGGTAACTGTCACTTCCCATGTAAAAACTCAGATAGGCACGGCTGCGGTCCGTAAAAGAATAATCGACTTTAGCATTCATATCATAGAAATGGTATCCGCCTTTCACTCCGGTATCGGCCTTCTTGTTCACAGCCGTCATAACCGGCCAGGTAATCAGTTCCATCCAAGTACGCCGTACCGACACATTAAATGAAGACCGGTCTTTGATGATAGGTCCTTCGAGATTGGCACGTGCCGCCAGCAACCCGACCGAGATATTCCCGTGATATTCTTTCCGATTTCCCTCGTTCATACGCACATCTATGACGGAAGAAAGTCTCCCGCCGTATTCCGCCGGAAAACTTCCTTTATAAAAAGTAGCATTCTTCACGGCATCCGGATTGAAAGCCGAAAAGAAACCCAACACATGATCCGTATGATAGACCGGATTGCCATCGAGCAAGAACAGGTTATCATCGCCATCACCTCCCCGCACAAACAGGCCGCTCATGCCTTCCGTGCCTCCGACCACCCCCGGCAGCCTTTGCAAAGTCTTGACGACATCCGCTTCTCCTAATAAAGCAGGTAGAGATTTCAGCCGCCTCGTCGAAATATCCAATACTCCGATGCGACTCTTCAAAACTTCCGACCGGGGAGATATTCCCTTGACCACCACCTCACCCAACGTACCGGTTTGTTTCAAGGACAGGTCGATCATCGTGTCCTGTGTCAACTCGAAAGTGAAAGTGTAACGTTCATACCCGACATAAGAGGAGGTCAACATAACTGTACCAGGCGGCAGCGTAATACTATAAAACCCATAATTATTGGAAACAGCCCCTTTTTTAGAAACCCGGTCTATGACAGTCGCCGAAATCAAACTCTCGTATGAAGCAGAATCGCGCACAAAGCCACTAATCGTATACAACCTGGGTTTTCGTTTCAGAATCACATACTGCTCTGTCATCCGATAGACGATCGACAAAGGTTCAAACAACCGTTTAAGGCAATAGGAAAGAGATTCGTCATGTACTTGTAAAGACACTTTTTTGTATTCTTTCAACAGAGACGACTCATAAGAAAAAAATATTCCGGTCTGTTTCTCTATTTCGAGCAGGATATCCAGCAAAGGAACCTGCCTCATATCCAATGTCACGGTCGGCGTCGGATCAACCGGAAAAGACGAAGGCTCTTTTGCATGAATCGACAAGGAACTTAAACAAACTCCGATGATAAACAAGTAAACACGATACATAATATATTATCATTTACCGGTCTGATACACCAACCGAACATCCAATGTCTGATTGATCACCATCAAAACCTCATCAAGAGGCAAATCGTTAAATGTGGCAGTCAACCGGGAATCCGGCGAACCCTCCTTGTTCGTAATCTTCACATGATAATACTCATTCAAATCCTTGATGACATTTTCCAAAGATGTATCATTGAAACGTAATTGCTTCGTTTTCCATGAAAGATCATTCAGATTCTCTTCCGTCCCGATATTTATTTTCTTCTTTTCTTCCGAATAAGATGCAGACATTCCAGCGGTCAGTATAGCTGGTTCCGATATTTCACCAGCCGAAAAACGTACCTTTCCGGTCACGACATTGACCTGCGTAACTCCCGGTTTCTCGTTTACCTGGAAACTGGTCCCCAGCACAGTGACCTCCGTACGGACCGTACGAACGGAAAAGGGGCGTGCTTCATTCCTCTTCACTTGGAAAAATGCTTTTCCCGTCATCTCCACAACACGCCGTTCCTTTCCATATTTTTTTGCATCATACCTCAGCGTAGAACTTCCCGCCATCGAAACCAAAGTACTATCCGGCAAATAAACATCTTTCAATTGTTCCGGAGCGGTCACAACAGACACCCATTCGGCCTCCTTCCGTTCCATCATATAAAAAGTTCCCAATCCGATAAACAAAAGCACGACAGAGGCCACCGCCATCCAGTAACGGCGAAAAGATATCTTTCGAGAAATACCCTGCCGGACCACAAAGTCTTCCCAAGCCTTATCCGTATTCAAGCGACCCTCTTTGTAGCGCCGGGCTACAAAACGAAGGCGTTTTTCAAATCTATCATCTTGCTCGTTGTTCATCATTTTAATTGACAATTTATAACGGACAATGGGCAATCGTTTCCCAACCCTCCATTGTCTATTTTCCTAATTTAAACTTATACCCAACAGACAAACTGAGGGTATGATACTTCAAACCGGCCGAATCATACTGAAACTCTTTACCCAAAGAAACATCGTATCCGACGTTTATCATCCAGGATGTAACTTCCACCCCTGCTTGAAACGAAAGTCCCCAGTCGAAAGGATGATCATGCGTCCATTTATCATTCGAGAAGCCACTTCCCTGCCAACTATAGACATTCTCCTCGTCAGTCTTTTCATACTCCATATAACCGAACGAGTTTTTATCGCCCATTGACCAAGCGACATAAGGACCGCCCGCCAAATTCAACCGCACATGATCCGTCAACCGGAACGAGAAGTTCGCCATCAACGGGACTTGCAAAAAATGACGGTTCCATTTCGAGTTGATTTCACTGAAAACGGCTTCCGATCGTCCTTCCGCCATTGGATAAATACTTCCGAACGAAACAACATGGCCCAAATATCCCCGTTGAGTATAATACAGCCCCGACTTCAACGAAAAATGGCCAGGCCTGACTACATACTCCGCTCCAACTCCAATTTTCCAACGGGCATTCCAAGTATGTCCCAAACGATAATTATAAGAAGGACCACCTCTCTTGACAGCCATCATTCCTACTTCCGGCATCAACGACCACCGCTGTGCACTCACCGATGCCCCAGACATCATCAACATCACAAATAATACGAATTTCTTCATCTCTTTACTTAGCTTTAATAGATATACATTTTAAACTTTCTACCATTAAGACTAAGTCTTCGAAAAAACCCCTATCTATTTCAGCAAAAAAAGAAACAATAAATCCGCACCGCAGCCTCCCGCAAGAATTTCATTGCTTTTCCGATCTGATTCTCAACTGTTTTAATCGATATATTCAATTCATCGGCAATCTCCTGATATTTCAGTCCGTCCCGTTTAGAAAGCAAAAATATCTTTTTCCGCTCGGTCGGCAATTCATCGATCGCAGCCCAAAGACGTGCATCCCGTTCCGCTTGGTACATCTGTTCTTCTTCCGACGTATCTTCCATGTCGGCGATACATTCTGTTGCCAATCCGGAATCGGATGACTGGGCAACAAGGGTGATAGAACGATTTTTTACAGCTTGATACAGATAGGATCTAATATTGAAAATCGTCACGTTACGGCAATTTTTGTCCCATACATCGGCAAAGGCCTGCTGCACAACATCTTCGGCATCTTCTATCTTTTCCGTAAAACGAAGTGCAAACAAACAGAGAGGTCTATATAGATCTCTGAAAATACATTCAAATTCACCCGCCGATATTGCTGCCATACGTTTGTTACTTGTCTCTATTTACTGCAAAGTAAAGTAGTTTTTCACTTAATAATTAGATTTTCAGTTTCTTTGTTATGTTTTAATAAATTATATCGCAAACATCTGCTTCACACACATATAAAAAAGACACGGATTACACGGTTTCTTTCAATCCGTGTAATCCGTGCCTCAAATTATATCAAGGCGGAATACGGTTATCCTCTGAACCCTATAATCTCGCGCACTTCACGCAACGTTTTTGCCGCGCTCTCGCTTGCCTTTTCAGCACCTATACGGGCTATTTTCGCCAAATAGTCTTCATTGGAACGCATATCCAAGATACGTTCGCGAATAGGAGCGCAGAAATTATTGATATCTTCAGCCAACTGCTTTTTCAAATCTCCGTAACGAATCTCGCAATTGTTGTATTTTTCATTGAAGAAATCGAAAGTATCCTTTGTCGATACAATCTCCATCATCGTAAACAGGTTGGCAATCGGTTCGGGCTTCACGCTGTTCGGCTCCGTCGGACCGGCATCCGTCACGGCTTTCATCACCTTCTTCTTGATCGTCTTTTCGTCGTCGATCAGGTAGATCGCATTTCCTTCACTTTTCCCCATCTTGCCGGACCCGTCCAACCCGGGCACTTTGATCGCCTTACTGGAATAATAGAAAGAGGCGGGTTCCGGAAAACACTCGACTCCGTAAGTCGCATTGAAACGGCGGGCAAAGCGACGGGCCATTTCCATATTTTGTTCCTGATCTTTCCCGACCGGCACCTTCACCGCCTTATGGATAATAATATCGGCAGCCATCAGAGTCGGATAGGTCAGTAAACCGGCACTTACGCTATGTTTGTTGCTTTCATTGAAGATTTCCTTTTCCACATCTCCCTCTGTGGTGTTGACACGGTCGATGTGCAACTGCTGGCGTGCCTTATCTTTGAAAGAAGTCGTACGCATCAACTCGCCTATTCCCGCATTCATATTCAGATACAGATACAGTTCAGGGATTTCGCGCACATCACTCTGAAGATAGATGGTTGCTTTTTCCGGATCAATACCGCAAGCCAGATATTCAGCCAGGATCGTCTTCACACTGTTACGGATATTATCGGGATTCGGATGTGTAGTCAACGAGTGCCAGTCTGCAATAAAGAAAAAGCAATTATACTCATTTTGCATTTGCAAAAATCCTTTTACTGCTCCGAAGTAATTCCCCAGATGCAAATTACCCGTTGGGCGAATGCCGCTTACTACTGTTTCCATTTTCTTTACTTAACTTATTAATATCAAATGGCAGCAAAGATAATAATTATTTTGACAGATTCCGAATCTTTATTTTCCCGCCCAATCCAATTTCGAACCACAATACTTACAATATGTAGCCTCCTCCTCATGCCCGACCTGATGGCAATGCGGACATTCCAACTTGCTTCTTTTACGTTGTTCCCCGACCATTGTGGCCGATACAATCCCTGTCGGGACGGCTATAATCGTATAACCTATCAGCATCACGATCGCCGACAGGAAACGTCCGACAGGTGTCACCGGCGTTATGTCTCCATAACCGACCGTTGTCATCGTCACGATGGCCCAATAGATACTGTTCGGAATATTATCAAACTGCGTGCCGGGTTGGTTTCCTTCTATCATATACATGATCGTACCGATCGAAATCACCAATATCAAGACAAAAAAGAAAAACACGAATATCTTCGGAGCACTGATCCGGAGCGACTTCAATAGCATATTACCTTCTTTCAGGAAGTTAAACAACTTAAAGACACGGAAAACGCGGATCAACCTGAAAGCACGGATGACAAGCAGGTAACGCGTACCGGCAAAGAAGAAACCCAGATAAACCGGCAATGTCGACAACAAGTCCACAATTCCGAAAAAACTGAAAATATATTTTCGGGGCTTTGGCGAACAATAGATACGAACCAGATATTCAAAAGTAAAGAAAACCGTAAACACATACTCCAATATCCGTAACCCCAACGTATAATGGTATGAAAAAGACCGTATGCTCTCCAACACCACTACCAATATGCTTGTGATAATAAATCCGATGAGGCAGGTGTCAAACAATTTCCCCATCGGAGTATCCGATTCGAATATAATGACATACAACTTATTTTTCAATTTTTCATCATGAAAAAAAGCATCCGCCCGCTCCCGTATTCTCGAAAAAAAACTCATAATCCGAATTGATATTTGTGTGTCCGGGTACAAATATACGAAAAACAGCGATAAAGGTATCCCATGATCTCTGCATCCGGATCGGAAGATGCTTTTTAAGCTATTTTCGAAAAAAAATCACACGAATCATATCATACTAATACTATAAGTTGCTTTATATTTGCAACCGAATTACTTACATATATATTTCTTTTACAAAAATAAGATGGTACAATAATATAACATGCACAAACAACTACTCATAGTGATGTTGATTTGTCTGAGAGGCATCGATTATGTATCTGCACAGCAGTGGACAAAAAAGGATTCGGTCTGGCTCCAGAACGTTCTGTCCGGTAAAGAGAAACTGGAACTGAATCCCGAAACGATGAAAGCAATTCAATCAGGTTCTTTTATAAACTTGGATGAACCGGCTTCCGACATGAAAATGTCGCCAGTAAGTCCGTTACCCATCCTCAAAGATTTTACCGAATATATACAAGCGGATTCGACCAAACGCAAAAAAGCATTAAAGGATCTGCCTCCCGGTGTCTTCTGGTTATACACCCCTCCTCCCGGAAAATTTTTACCGGTCTATAAAAATATGCTCAAAGCATGGAAAAGCGATCCTATGAATCGTTCTCATAACACTGGTATTGTCACTTTCGACATGGCAGAAATAACCAGCAGGAAGAGTTATATACATAAACGTAATGCCAAAAGAGACGGGACTTGGAAAAATTACAACAATCTGCCGACCCCCGACATCATCAAAAAAAAGAAGAAACTTGCAACCGATCACCCTGAATTTGCCGGACAGGATACACTTTTGTTACGTAAAGACTCGCTACAGTTAAAAGACACGACACACGTAACCTCCTCTGCTCCGATAAACTGTCTATAACCAAGTTTCCCCCTTTTACACCCGGATGCAAAAGACCGCTACATGGGATGTTCGTAAAATTATATATTTGCTTTATTAAAAAAAATACTATCTTTGTCACCGAATTATGGTGTAATCGCTTTGCTTTCGTGAACGGTTAGTAAAAGGGAATCCGGTGCAAGTCCGGAGCTGTACCCGTAGCTGTAAATTCTGTAACCCCCGGCAACTCTTGTTGCCACTGGCGAAAGAGGGGAAAGGTGAAAGTGAATAGTTGAAAGTTCAAATTATGAATAACTCTCAACTCCTAACTCTCAACTTTTAACCGATTCGTTGGGAAGGCTGCCGTTTAATTGACGATTGTCAATTATAAAGGGGAGAATGAGCCAGAAAACCTGCCATTATTCATTATTATACAATCCTTCGGGTGAAGGGATTGATGAATCAAAATAGTATGCAGTATATTCTTATAAAACGATTGTCGGGCCTGTTTTGTGCCTGGCTGTTTCCGTTTGCCGCTTTGTTTGCACAGGTGGACACGACGACCTGTCACCAACTTTCAGGTGTCGAGGTAGTGGGAAAGGTACGTCCTTCCACAACCCGCGAGAGCACACCGCTTCAAGTGATGGACAAGGCCGGGATCGAACGGCTCGGCGTGCAGGACCTGTCGGAAGCCGTGAAGCGTTTCTCCGGTGTGACCGTGCAGGATTACGGAGGCATTGGAGGCTTGAAAACCGTTTCCGTTCGCAGCCTCGGAGCCAAACATACGGCTGTCAGCTACGATGGGGTGACGGTCACGGATGCGCAGAGCGGCCAGGTAGATATCAGCCGTTTCTCTCTGGACAATGTCGACATGATCTCCCTGTCAATCGGCCAAGCCGACGACATCTTTCAGACAGCACGAATGTATGCTTCGGCAGGGGCATTGAGTATAAAGACGAGTCGTCCTGTATTCACTGATCGCTCGTATCATCTGAAAGCACAAGTAAAAGCAGGTTCGTTTGGTTTGGCAAATCCATATTTACGGTATGAACAGAAGTTAGGGAAAAAGTGGTATACTTCTTGGCACGGCGATTATTTACGAGCGGATGGAAATTATCCATTTACGTTGGTGAATGGTAATTTGATAGAAAAGAAGAAGAGATACAACAGTGATATCGAATCGTGGCGTACGGAATTGAATTTTACAGGTGATTTAGGGAAGTTCGGTACATTATCGATGAAAGGATATTATTTTGACTCTCATAGAGGATTGCCCGGATCTGTAATATTTTATAATGATTATTCGGGTGAACGTTTGTGGGATAGGAATGCTTTTGCACAGATTCATTATGAGAATCATATAACTGAAAAATTTACTTTCCAGGCACAGGCTAAATATAATTATTCGTGGATGCGCCATTTGGATGTTGATAATAAATATGAATCGGGACGACAGGATGATCGATACACACAAAAGGAATATTATCTTTCTATTTCGGGGCTATATTCTTTGGCTGATCATCTTTCTTTGGTTGTTGCTGAAGATTATTTCATTAATTCATTGGATAATACAATTCCAGAATGCCCGTTCCCAAAACGATATACGTCTTTGACGGCTTTGGCTATCCAGTATAAAGATCCGAGACTGACAGCTACTACCAGTTTGTTAGGAACATATATAATCGAGAATGTAGAGAGAGGAGACAGGCCGTCTGATCGTAAACGATTATCTCCTGCTGTAAGTCTTTCTTGGCGAGTTCTGTCAGACCATAACTTCCGTTTACGAGCCTCTTATAAAGATATATTTCGTGTTCCGACTTTTAATGATCTATATTATTTGAGGATAGGCAATACTAATTTGAAGCCGGAACGGGCGACTCAATACAATGTAGGTATGACATGGAGTGGTTTGTTGCCTTTTATTAATTATCTGAATGTTTCAGTAGATGGTTATTACAATCGTGTGAGTGATAAGATCGTTGCTATACCGACAATGTTCATTTGGAAAATGATGAATATGGGAGAGGTCTCGATCGGAGGAATTGATGTGAATTTATCGACAGAAGTTCCTCTGTGGAAAAATATCTCCTTAACCGGACAAATATCTTATTCTTGGCAACATGCGATAGACATAACAGATGAAACAGAAAAGAACTATCGGGATCAAATACCTTATACCCCCAAACATTCGGGAAATTTTTCTGCGGCATTGCAAATGCCTTGGATTAATATTTCTTATTTATTGACAGTGGTTGGAGATCGTTATGCCAGTCCGCAAAATATAGAGAGAAATTTGATAGATCGTTATGCAGAACAGACTGTTTCGTTAAACCGGACGTTTACTTTTGGATCTTGTTCTTTGCGGTTACAATTTGATATTATAAATATAGGTAATATAAATTATGATGTGGTAAAGTACTATCCCATGCCTGGACGTTCTTTCCGAGGAGGACTTGTTTTTATATATTAAGAATAGATATTGATTAACAAACAATTAATGTAATTGAAAATGAAAAAGAATTTTTATTGGTTTGCTTGTGCAACTGTTGCATTAGCGTTTTCTTCTTGTAATGATGATAAGATAGAACCGGATATAGAGGTTCCGACAGAAGTGACAGGGGTTTATATTCTGAATGGCGGTAATTATGGAGAAAACAATGCTGGGATTTCTTATTTAGACTCAGAAGGGAAGGTAACTGAAGATATTTTTAAGAAGCAAAACAATCGTGCTTTAGGCGATATGGGGCAGCATATGATTAAATATGGTTCGAAACTATATGTATCGATGTATGGCTCGAAAACTGTTGAAATCTTGGATGCAGCAGATGCTACAAGTCTGAAACAACTGACTTTGACAGACGATCAAGGAGCAATACGTCCTCCTCGTATGTTTGCAGCTTACAATGGTAAGGTATATCTGACAACATTCGATGGTTATGTGGCTAAAATCGATACTGCATCGATGGCTGTTGAAGGCTATGTAAAAGTTGGACCTAATCCGGATGGTATAACGATCGCTAATGGGCGCATCTATACAGCTGATACAGATGGTATGAATTGGCCGAGCCAAAGTACTAGAGTCTCTGTTGTCGACATAAATAGCTTTGAGTTTGAAAAAACGATTACAGTATCATTGAATCCGAATTATATCTATTCAGATTCCGACGGGGATATATATGTTATTTGCATGAGCGACTATTCAGATGACAAATCGTATATTGTACAACGTATTGATGCTAAAACTGACGAAGTAAAGACTGTTGAAGGTATTAAGGCTTATAAAATGACAGTTGCGGATGATATCGCTTATATCATGTTTAATGATTATTATGCAAATGAAGTGAAGTACTATAAATATGATTTGAAAAATGAAAAATTGCTAAGTGATAATTTTATTACGGACGGAACAGTAGTCAGCTCTCCTAATGGCATCGGGGTAGATCCGGTAACAGGTGATATCTATGTAGGAAAAAGTAATAAGAATAATAACGGTGATGTATATGTCTTTTCTTCTGAAGGAAAGCTGAAGTCTCAGTTTGAAACGCTTCCTTATCCGGTCGATTTTGTATTTACGACTAATAAGTAAAAACTCACCCAAGTATATTTGCTTTTTATGTCGCAAATGTCAGTGTTGATTTAAAATATAACATAAAATGAAAGAGAAAAATATTAAAAATAAATTGTGCTACCTTTTTTGTCCGTTGTTTATCTCTTGTGATATTAGTTATAAATGAATAAACTGTTTTTGCATATAGTTCTTTTACTCTGCTTTATCTGGCCTTCTTGTCAGATGAGGCAGAGCTCTCATACCGAAAACTCCCTCTCCTCCGACACCATCCGCTACGCCCAGGGGTTTACCGTGCATCATTTCGATGGCTATACGGCTGTTGAAGTGCGTGATCCGTGGGACAGCACGCGCCTGTTGCAACGGTATCTTTTGGTAGACCGTGACCGGCCTGTTCCCGGAAACCTTCCGAAAGGAACGGTCGTGCAGGTTCCGGCACAGAATGTCGTGGTCTATACATCCGTGCATGCGGCCATTATCGACCAGTTGGGCGAGACAGAGCGGATCATAGGCGTTTGTGAACCTCGTTATATGGACACCCCTGCCATCCGGGAAGGGCTGAAAGCCGGACGGATTGCCGATATGGGAGAGGCGACCGCCCCTAATGTGGAGATGATGATCGACAAAGGCGCCGAGCTTGTGATCGTTTCCCCTTTCCAGAATAGTGGCTACGGGCCGGTCGAGAAATTGGGAATTCCCATTATCGAGGGAGCTGATTATATGGAGTCGCTGCCGTTGGGACGTACCGAATGGATTCGTTTCTACGGGATGCTGTTCGGTAAGGAAGCGTTGGCCGATTCCATTTTCAGGCAAACGGAAAAGAGTTATCTCGATCTGAAACGGCTGATAACAGCCGATATGCCCCGACCGACCGTTATCTCCGAAAAGAAGTTCGGTGCTTCCTGGTTTATGCCGGCGGGAGATAGCTATATTGCCAATATGTATGCCGATGCCGGAGCCGATTATGTTTTCAAGGAACTCCCCGGAGCCGGAAGTACGCCTTTAGCTTTCGAGACGGTGCTTGACCGGGCTATCCATGCCGATATGTGGCTGATTAAGTATAACCTGTCCGAAGACATGACCTACAGCGACCTGCGTGCCGAATATACGCCGTACGAGAACTTCGATGCCTTTAAGAACCGCCGGATTTATTCCTGCAATACGGGACTTGTCCCTTATTACGAGGAATTTCCTTTGCATCCCGATTACCTGCTGAAAGACTTGATCCGGGTATTCCATCCGGAATTGCTACCCGGTTACACACCTCGTTATTACAAGAAGATGCTTTTTAAATAAACATTCCTGTCCGATAAGGATGGCAATAGGTAGAATTTGTCCTCCTTTACCGGACAGAATGTAGTTTGCAACCCGCTGGACGCCTTTATCGGACGACAATCATCACATAATCCCGTTCCAGCACCTTCGGATTGTCCAACAGTTCAAGCAGTTTCTTTTGCTTGGGCGAACCGGTACGTTTCACAAGTTCACGCATTTCGGTGACAGTACGGATCATGTACAGGCAATCGTCCGTCTGTCCATCCGGCCAAAAAGGAAGTCCGTCGTCCAAATCGTTTATGAAGCCTCTGTTTTTATCAGCCGGCAGCATGACTGTGCGTCCCTCATCTTTCAGATAGACCGCCTGATGAGTCAGGCTCGGTTTGTATTCATATTCCCAACCGATCCAGTCTGCGATGATTCGTTCCCCTTTCTGGTAAAGGCCCATGAACAGCCCTTTGGGGTTCTCGTAAAAAGTTTTCAACCACATTTTGCCTTTGGGGATTCCGCCATCTTTCACCTCTTTCGGGTCAAGCTTCAGTTGCCCATAACGGATAGCGTAGAGCGGGGCAACGGTTTGCGGATCACGTAACTGGTAGACGGTGTCGCAATAGGGCATCATGAAGGTCATCCGGTCCTGTCCGGTGTTCCAGTAGGACGTTTGGAAGAACGGAATGTTGTCGGTCATCGTGCGCGGGGCCAACTCCCCTTCTTTCAACCGGAACTGGCAAAGCGTATCGCCCTGTAGGTTGAACGTCGTGATCCCGTCCGGTTCTCCCGTCGTTTCTCCGTAGCGACACAAGGTATAACCGGTGGAAGAGAAACCGAGCAACTTATCGTCGCGTCGGCCGAGCTGATATTTCTCAATGGGACTTTCGGGGAAGATGTAACTTTGGATCGTCAGCATCGTGTCCAATGGCGGCAAGACGCCTATGAAAGGGATGCTATCCGTCCCGGTTATCCGCGTTTCCTGAGTCTTCCCGCTAAGGGCGACATACATGCGGGTGGTTTTCTTATCGTAAAACATGTTCTGCCCGTTCATCTCGTTGTTCCATTTATAGGCCAATGCCTTGAACCCGTATCGTTTGCTCGGAATACCTTGTTTCCGGTAGTAGATACGCGGGTTGTTGAATGTGATAAAAGCATTGCTATCCGGTAGCTCGATTGCTTGGGTAACGGTGAATCGGGCATCGCCGACCGTGTAGTATTCGATCTCGGAAGCGATCTGGCTCAACTTCAACGGGGCGGGTTTCCCGGAGGCTTGCTCCACATCCACGATTTTTACGGGTTCAGAACGGTCTATCCGAGCTTCCATCTGTGGGGCGGTCGGTATGTGTCGTGTCTTTTCTTCTGCCTGCTTACATCCTGTTGCTAATAGCAAAACGGACAGGAGACTTACGGTAAAAAGGTGCTTTTTCATCTTGAATCTGTATTTGTAGCGAATGTAATGATTTATTATGTATTTATTGTTTTAACTTAGCTAAAAAGAGAATGTTGTTGTCGTTCTCGCCGATAGAGTTTAATAATCGGGTCGCTTTCTCTTTCTGTTCGGGGAGAAGCGAACCTGTCGCCATGCTTTTTTCAAGCCTGTCGCGCAGGTTTCCCGGATCTTGGTTCAAGATATAGTAACCGTTGCGGAAGTTGGGATAAGGAGGAAAATTGCCGTCGAAACTACTCAACGGCAATTCCTCGTTCCCCAATAAATCATCATCCGTTTGCCCCGATGTTTGCCAGGAAATGTCCTTTCCGGTCGAATAGCCTGACCGGATGTTCCTGGTCGCACACCGTTTATCAGGGCAAGAATCTTATTCATATTTCTTTATTGCTTTTTTTATTTGACTACGATCATCACATTCTGCTTCTCATCCACGCCATCTAAAAATGCTTTCAATTCTTTCTGCTTGGGCGATCCCGTCAGTTTTATTTTCGCTTTCAACTCTTTGGCGGGGCGGATCATATAGAGATAACCGTCCGTTTGTCCGTCCGGCCAGAAAGGGAGTCCGCCGTCCAGGTCATTTGTCAGCCCTTGGGCTTTAACGGGCAAAGCGAAAGTCTTTTTGGCGGATTTCAGATAGACGATTTGGCGTTCTTCCGGTGGCATGTCCGGCTCGCGTCCTGCATCCAGCCAGCCGCTCTCCGAGCTTTTGCCTTCTTTATATGTCCGGATAAAAAGGGCTTTCGCATTCTCTTCGAGTGCAGTCATCCAAGCTTTGTTCTTCCGGTCTTTTCCTTGAATGTTTTCGATTGCGGTCAGGCGCAGCTTTCCGAAATCGGTCACGTATGCCGGATAATAGGTCTGCTCGTTCCGGGTCCGGTATATCGTATCACAGAAAGACAAGCGGAAAGTTATTTGATCGCCATGCCGGTATATCTTGTTGAAGAAGGGAGGTTGGAACAAAGTTAAGCCCCTCTTGGTAGTGGGATCTATGCCGGCCATGAACGTGCAAATCGTATCTCCGTTCAGTTTAAAGAGTGTGACGCCTTCATCCATACCATCTTTATTTTCCTTTAGGGTTGCATATTTGTCTGGTGATAAATAACGGATGAAAGATGTTTTTGGAGGAAGGAAGTAGCGATTAGGCAGCGAATCGGGATACAGATAGTACACTCTTGCCAAAACGGAGTCTAATGGAGGAAGTTCCGCGACATACTCTTCTCCATAACCGGTATCCTGGTTGATCCGTTTCAGATGAGCGTACAGGCGGGTCGTGACCGTATCAAAACTGATTTTGGAGCCGGAGCCGGAGATATTGATCCAGTTCCCGTATGTCGTTTTCAATCCTACCCGTTTCCGTTTCATCCCTTTACGATAGAGGTATAGTTTGGGCTGGTTCAGAGCAATGAATCCTTCATTTGTTGCAACCACGTCCGTGATCGGATATTTGTCGTCTCCGACCATGAAATACTCGATGGATGAGGCCACTTTGCTCAGGTTGACCGGGACGGAGTCTGCAATCGCCTTTTCAATGTCGATGCGGGCGGGTGGAACAGACTTGTCATAATGTGCCGTGTATTTCGGCGGAAGCGGTTCGTGAGCCTCGACTTCGGTGATCGTTTCTTCCGCTTCGGGCGCCTTTTGTTGTTTACATCCTGTTGCTGACAAGAATGCCGGCAACAAGATGAGAAGTGACAGTTTGTTCATGGCGCTTATGGTTTTAATTTGGCGATCATGACGTAGTTGTTGTCGTTCTCATCGATAGAAGTCTGAAGATCGGTCAGTTTTTTACGCATTTCGGCGGTGATATCCTGATTCTTCAACGCGTTCTCGATATCAGTCAGGAGGTTACCGGGTTCGATGTTTCGGGTATAATAACCATTGGAGAATGCATAACTGGGATAGCCGATTTCCAGATTGCCGAAATAGTCATTATAGAGTTTAAAGTAAGATCCTTTCCCTGTCTTTTTGTCTACAAGATAATGGAACGTTTCTCCCGGTGTAGCAACAGTTCCGGTTTCTACCTGCCTGACAACGGGAGGGCCGGAGAAGTTACCTGCAAAATGATTTGGCCATTCGATATATCCGTGCCAGGGAACCGGATCGGTAGCGGTATGCCGGAACGTGAAGACTGGATGTAACCGGTTGGTTTCTGCGTCATATTGGTATAAAGAGTCTACACGTGGAGGCATCATGCAATACAGGCTGAGGTCGAATACTTCAGGCTGGTTGAAATTACTGAACACTTCACTATTGAAGTTATTCGGTACAACTAAGTGCCCCGGAGCTACTTCTTTCAGGTGTTTGCCTTCCATGTCTTGTATCCATACGATTGCGGGTGTCTGGGACCAAGGGAGTACTGCTACGGTGAGTGTCCTTTTTGCCGGATTGACCCTGAACTTGGCTTTCGGGCAACGAGTACCAAATGGAATCGGGTCCAACGCTTTTCCTTGCATGTCGAAAACAAGAAGTTTGTCGCTTTGCCAAGGCATGAGATAAATGCGTTGATTCAGTTCGTCAACCTGGGCATCGTAGACGGAACCATATTCGCCCGGTCCCTGACCGATTTTTCCCACCTCGGCAATAAAATTACCCTTCCTGTCGAAAAGTTTGAATGCTGTAGGAGGGTAACCGCTATGTGCCAAGATATAATTATCTGAAATTGTCACTCCGGTTTGTCCGACCAATGCCTCGTCCCGGTTATCCAGTTTTACTATTTCCAATTCTTCCGTGAAGAAACTGAGAGGTATACGTACGGTATCGGCCAGTAGTTCCTGGTCGCACGACATTACTTTGTCTGTTCCTACCTGTACATATTGACCGACTATCGGGCTGTTGGCCAAAGGATCGTCTGTTTGTGCGGATTGATTTTTGCCTCCCGTTCCGCAGGATGTTGCTATTGTGATAATAAGCAAACTTCCTAAAAGTCTCGTTGTCTTGTTCATAATTTCCGTATTAATTGTTCGTATTCTATTTGTCTTAAATAGCCCCGCACAAAGAAAGCAATTTAATTCATTAAAAACAAGATTATTACTATTTATCCGTAAATAAACGTACAATTCGTATGTTCTTTTTCTTTTTACAGGTTTGCCGTAATTAATATACCTTTGCCCCATGCACAGCCGGAGAATTGGCTCCTGGTTGTTAATAACTCGGTTATCAAACCCCTTATCTATTGTTTTCCTGCCGTTTATCCTGTTGATAACTCTGTTCATAGATCGAAACAACACGAGGAGGCTGAAGTTATCAACAACCAGGTAAAGAACCCGACTGCTTTTCTCGATTCATATCACCGTTGACTCATTTACCGGAACCGGAATATAGTGTCGTTCCTATACAGGCGCTATTTGCCAAACCGGAACGGTTGCTACAGACAAAGTTCCGGACGTAGTTTTAATATCCCAATTCGAAATCCTGATCTACCGCCGGAACACCCTCGCCCATCCATTTGGGCATGGGAGCATTTTGCAGGTAGTGGTTGAAAAACTGGAACATGCGTTTCTGGAAATCGATCCGGTTTGCCATGCGCATCGGCCAGTGCGGTTCGCCGGTGTAGTTGAGCAACCACGCCGGTTTTTGCAAGCGTTTAAGGGCAATGAAGTATTCGATTCCCTGATACCAGGGCACGTGCCCGTCTGCATCATTGTGCATGATCAGTATCGGAGTGGTCACCTTATCCATATTGAACAAGGGAGAGTTTTCAATATATTGCAACGGCATTTCCCAGATATTCCCCCCGATACGACTCTGCCCGTGTTCATATTGCATGGAACGGTTTAAGCCTGAACCCCAACGGATTCCGCCATAAGCACTCAGCATATTGACTACCGGAGCTCCCGATTCGATTGCGGCAAAGAGCCGGGTACGGGTAGCTAAGTAGGCAACCTGGTAGCCTCCCCAACTATGCCCTTGCGCGCCGATCGCTTTTTCATTTACATAGCCTTTGGCGATCAGCGAGGTGATACCCGGCATCACGCAATTGTAACAACTTTCACCCGGATAGCCGTCTGTGAAACGGACATCAGGATTGAAAATGATAAAACCGTGGCTGAGGTAGAACGGATAGTCGATCGTTGAACGTCCGGGACCGGGCATATAGTAGTTGTATAATGTATTGGCATTACGTTCGTAGAAATTTACGATTACCGGATATTTCTTGTTCGGATCGAAATCGGCCGGTTTGTAGATGACACCTTCCAGAGGCCGGCCATCCAAGGAGATCCAGGAAGTCAGTTCGGCTGTCCCCCAAATGATGGAATCCTGCTGGCGGATGCCGTCTGTCAAACGGATGGATTTTTTGAAACTGAGATTGGATAATTGGACATCCGGATATTGCTCGTATGTTTCCTGCGTGTAGATCACGGCATTGGCATCCTTTGCTTTGGCCAGGGCCGCCAGTTTGAAATTACCGGCAAGCAATGCTTTCGGGGCAACCGGCTTGTCGAGGCGGGTTGTATAATATCCGGAACCTTTGGTTCTTTCGTTAAATCCGGTGAGATACTGTGTTTCACCTGTATTATAGGCTCTTTTCTCCCGGTCCAGTTGGATCAGCGAGTAAGTGATTTGTTCTTTTCGCCCGTTGACGGTCAGGTTGACCGGAGAGGCAACTGCGGCCGGGTCAAACATCCAGATATCGTAACGGTCTTTGATCAGGATAGATTGATCGTCATCCGTCCAACCTGCTATTCCGTAGGGTGAAGGATAGTCGGGGACGTCATTGTCTTCGTTCCAGGCGGCAAACGTCCGGGGAGTAGTCAAGCGGTATTCTTTGCCGTCGGCCATCGAACGTGTATACCAGGAACTATCTTGATCCTGATACCAGTATGTGTATTTCCCTTTCGGGGAAAAGTGCATATAGGAAGGGCTTTTCTCCCTGATCTGCCGGCGTTCTCCGGTTTCCAGGTTGACCGTGTAGATGTCATGGAACTGGCGTGCGGTCCACATGCTTTGTGTGCCGTAGGGTTTTGTGGTGGAGAGAAGCGCCCATGTGGCATTCCCCTCATCGGCTGTTTGCAAAGTCGGAAGTTCTTCTGTCGCTAATTGGAATAGGCGGCGGGAACCGAGGTTGTAGATTGCTGTATAAGATCGTTTCAACTCGGTTGCTTTGTTAAAGGACTGTTGCGTGTATTGCACCTTTTCGTTCCAGCTCCACACCTGTACATCCGGACGATTCTCAGCCAGCAGGGTCGTGTCTTTCTGTTTGGGCTCCGGAGCAGTTCCGAAGAAAAGACGGCTTGCGTTTTCAGAAAAATACAAGGCCGCATTCTCACTGATAATCCATGAAGCGGGGAATGCTTTATCCCCCCGTTCTGCTATCAGTTTGCCGGGAGTATTATTTTCTGCCAGATACAGGCTGCTCCGGGTTGCGGCCGAATCTTTACGGGCACAAAACAGGTAAGCGAGTTTACTGCCGTCTTCGTTGAATATGATCTTCTTGAATACCCCTTTTTTATCAGAGATCCGGTTATGTCCTTTCAGAGGTATGTAGGTATAAAGGACGGAATCGGATACGACGTATAACACATTTCCTTTTTGGGCGAATCCGAAATCGCTGACTGCCGGGAACGAGTCTTGTCGCATTCCGTCGAGTGACCGTATGTAGAGGGTGGAATCTTTTTTGCTTCCGCACTGGTAAGCCAGCCAGTCGGCTGTTTCCGACAGTTTATAAGATTTGAGCGAATCGATTGTCTCCATTCCTCCGGACAAGCGGGAAATGACAAGGCTGTTCACCGGCATTTTATCCTTATCCGTTTTCTTTAGCTTCTCGGCTTCCACTTCTTTCAGGGGCGGAGTCTTTGTCACCAAAAGATATTCAGAGGAGGAACTGAACTGTGCTTTAGCAGCAGGTTTAAAAGAATCTTTTTCTTCACCTTTATCATTATACAGAAAGACGGTCGCATCCCCCCGCCAGGGTTCCATCTTACAGAAAACCCATTTCCCGTTATCGGAAATACGTTGTTCGGATATACGTTCCCATCCGACCATTTCATCGAATGTCATAGCTCTTTTTTCCTGGGCGTGTACGGACAGGCCGGAAGTCAGAAGTAAGAGACTGATTAAATGTATAGAATTGCTCATTAATTTGATTGGTTTGTTTTAGTATGCAATATTACTCTTTTTTGTTAAAAGGAAAAAGTATCTTTGTAACCTTCAATGCTTATAGGAAACAAATAAAACATGAGAGATCGGAATTTGGATATATACAGAGGGACTATAATGATTTATATCACCTGTTTTTGTCATTTGATATGGTGGGAAGGTGTCAAGGTCGGCATATTTGAAGGAAGCTGGATTACCGGGATATTTTTTGCAATGGCAACCGTGTTTTACATAGTAGGAGCTTCATTTTATATCTTATGTGTTCTTTACCCCTACGGTGGAATATCGATTATTTGATCATATTTGGTTTATTCCGCCTTACTTGATCATATCTCTTTGTCTTCCCTTTTTATGCCGGATGATTCGCCGGTGCAATATACCTTTTATCTTTTTTAGTGGCGTTTTGGTATTGTTGTTGGCGTTCAAAACTTATTATCCTGAGTTGCTTCAAACTGTAATAGTCTATCTGTTTTTTTACGATATGGGGATTGTATTATAAAAAGAAGTCAGGTTGGCAAATAGTTGTTTGTGTAGTAGCTGCCGTAGGATATTTGATTTATGCTTTCGGAGTTGAAAGAGTTCCTTTTGATCTGCAAGCTAATAAATTTCCACCAAACTTAGAGCCTGTTTAAATTTTGTTCAACATTCTTTTGAGAGTTCTTTTTGAGGATGTTTTTCTGTTTTTATAAGGAGCATAGCGGGCTATGTGACGAATAAAAACAAGAAAACAGACCGGAAAGAAACTCAAAAGAAGGATATGAAATCTATTTAGTCCATCCTTTTACCATCATTCTGTTAGGTGGTATAAAAAGGCTTTTGGGACTGGACCCGATTATTGCCAACCATCTGTTTTCGCCACCGATACGGACTAATCACATAAATGTTTTTGCAAAAACAACTATCATACTATCATATTTGCCTGTATATCGTTTTAAACCAATATGTTATAGAATGATAGTTACCGTTTTTAACTATCATTCATCTATCACAACTATCATAGTTAAAAACGATAATATCCTGTGTATCAATTATACGATAAAAACAGAGACCGTCCGGGAACAGGTGCAGAATATGTTAAAACGGCTTCTTTTTTCATCAAGACAGGCTTTTCTTTTGTCAAAAACAGTTTTTAAAACTGCTTGAGACCCGGGTGTGAGCAGCACGGAGACCCGGGTGCGGGAGAGGTGCAGACCCGGGTCTGTGCGAGACCTTTACGGGGATACAGGGATGTTTATCCGCCATGTTGGAGGTACTTTTATGCCTCGTTTTTGCATCTTTTTCGCCGATGCCTATTTTTGCCCATGCAAACATAAACAGCATATTATCAACCTTATAAACAGTTTCTTTTGAACCTCCGGCCAGACATTCCGGTATCCCCGTGCGGGAAGTGATGGTAAATAGAGTATTATATACACTGTAATGGTAACGTGAATGCCAATTTTTCGTATGTTTGCACCTGATATAAAGAATCGGACGTATGGAAATGACAAATAACACTCCCCTATATTGGTATGTTTTCTACAATGACCAACTTCTGCTGCAAAAGAAAGCCGATGGCTATGCGATTCCCTTCATGAAGGAAGCGCCCGTGACAATCGCCCGTTCGCTTCCGGTCGAAATGCCGGACGGGACAGTAGCAATGGCGGCCTTTACCGATGTGCCTCTGGCAGAGACGGACGTTTACCTGCCGATGGGACTCCGGGCCTCTTACGATCATATCGACCGCTACTTTTACGACCAGGCAGGGAAGGCGTACGAGATCGTGTATTGGGATCGGCACAGCCGGTTTTGTCCTGTCTGCGGAACGCCCACGGAATTGAAAGGACCGATCATGAAGAGATGCCCGGACTGCGGGAACGAGATGTATCCGGCGGTATCGCCCGCCGTTCTTGTCCTGATCCGGAAAGGCGAGGAAATCCTGTTGGTACATGCACGTAACTTCCGGGGGACGTTTCATGGGCTTGTGGCCGGTTTCCTGGAAACGGGCGAGACGTTGGAGCAATGCGTGGAACGTGAAGTGCGGGAGGAAACAGGATTGGCGATCCGTAACATCACTTATTTTGGCAATCAGCCTTGGCCTTATCCGAGCAACCTGATGATCGGTTTTATTGCCGATTATGCCGGTGGGGAGATCAAGTTGCAGGATGAGGAGTTGAGCTCCGGTTCCTTTTTCTCGAAAGACAACCTGCCGGAGATACCGCGCAAGCTGAGCTTGGCACGGAAGATGATCGACTGGTGGTTGGAAAATTGAAAATTAAGAATCAAATCATAAATCACTGTTTATTATGAAACAAACGACTTTGTTTATCTCTTGCCTGTGCCTGCTGGCGATGGCGTTCGGTGCGGAAAGCGCCGCCTCGCAGGTGACGCGTGCCGATTACGAGCGTGCCGACACGATCCTGAAATGTTCCGACCGGGTCTATTCTCCCGCTATCCGTCCCGAATGGATAGACAGTTCCCATTATTTCTGGTATAAGAATCATGAGAAAGAGGGAGATTTCTACTATCTCGTCAATGCGGAGAGCGGGAAGAAGCAGCGTGCCGCAGATAAGAAAGGGTTGGCGGCTTTCTTCTCAAAAAAGCAAAAGAAACTGGCCGAATCCCTGCTGAAAGAGGAAGAGAAGAGGCCGGACCGCTGGCGTCGCCGCGAAGAAGTTCCGGCTCCTGTTGTCTCGCCTGATAAGAAATGGGAAGCGTATGTGAAAGATAACAACCTCTATATCTCTCCTGTCCGGGATGAGAAAGAGAAGGATAAGCCGAAAGAAGAAATTGCCCTGACGATGGACGGCACGGCTAACCTGCGCTATGATGCCTGGTCGATCATCTGGTCGCCCGACTCCCGGAAGCTGGCGACGGTGAAGGTGCGCGACGTGCAGGAACGCCGTATTCCGCTGATCGAATCCAGTCCGTCCAGCCAAAAGCAACCGATCCTGCAATGGCGCGATTACGCGAAGCCGGGGGATGTATTGCCTGTTTACCTGCCGGTGCTCTTTGATGTCGAGGCGCGCAAGCAGGTGGCACTGGATGTCGCTCCTTATGAAAACCAGTATTATCTGAACCTGACCGGTTGGCGTGAAGACAGCCGTGCTTTTACGTTCGAGTTCAACCAGCGCGGCCATCAGCGTTACGTCATTGGCGAAGTGAGCGCGGCAGACGGTTCTATCCGTCATTTGGTGGACGAGCAGACAAAGACTTTTATCTATTATTATAACAACTACCGGTATGACCTCAACGATGGAAAAGAGTTGCTCTGGATCTCCGAACGGGACGGATGGCGTCATCTTTATCTCATAGACGGCACGAATGGACAGGTGAAACGCCAGGTGACAAAAGGCGAATGGGTGGTTCGCCGGGTCGATCACGTGGATGAGGCGAACCGGGTTGTCTACTTCACCGCTTCGGGTTTCAACAAAGGAGAAGATCCTTATAACCTGCATTATTGCCGGATTAACCTGGACGGGACAGGCTTTGCCGATATGACGCCAGAGAATGGGAACCACCGTGTGACCTTCTCTGCCGACCGTTCCTATTTTACCGATGTCTATTCTCGTCCCGACCTGCCGCCTGTCAGTCAGTTGAAGCGGACTTCGGACGCGTCTGTGGTTGCCGGATTACAGAAGTGCGATGTGAGTGCGTTGCTGGCGGAAGGCTGGCAAATGCCGGAAGTATTTTGTGCAAAAGGGCGGGACGGACAGACGGATATCTGGGGGAATATCTATCGCCCGATGCACTTCGATGCTTCCAAATCCTATCCGGTCGTGGAGTTTATCTATGCCGGCCCGCACGATTCGCATGTGGATAAGGATTTCAAACCGGCCCATCATCTGGTATCCAAACTGGTGGAACTCGGCTTTATCGTCGTTTCGATTGACGGGATGGGAACGTCCAACCGCTCGAAGGCCTTCCATGATGTATGCTGGAAGAACCTGAAAGATGCCGGTTTCCCGGATCGTATCGCCTGGATGAAAGCGGCAGGCGCGAAGTACAAGTACATGGATATGGATCGTGTCGGCATCTATGGCTGGTCGGCCGGAGGGCAGAATGCGATGGCGGCTTTGCTGTTCCATAACGATTTCTATAAGGTAGCGGTCGCCCTTTGCGGTTGCCATGACAACCGGATGGATAAAATCTGGTGGAACGAACAGTGGATGGGATATCCGATCGACGCTTCTTATAGCGCCTCCTCCAATGTCGACAATGCTTACCGTCTGAAAGGCAAGTTGCTCCTGATCAACGGCGAACTGGACGACAATGTCGACCCGGCTTCCACCTTGCAGGTTGTCAGCGCCTTGATGAAAGCGAACAAGAACTTCGAACAGCTTTATCTGCCGGGCAAGACGCATAGCCTCGGCGGTCCGTTCGAAATGCACAAAATACACGATTTCTTCGTCAAGAACTTGCTGGGGCAGGAACCGCCGGAGTGGGAATAAGGGTAATTCCACCCTTTTTACGTTTATAACACAAATAGCAATAAGAGAGTGTGCGAAATAAATGCCGGTAGGCCATTCCAAGAGAAAGCATAGCTTTTAAAAAAAGGCCTGAGCGGACGGTCAAGCCTTGATCTTTTGGTTACTTTTGGCTTGATCCAAAAGTAACGTACCCCTTCCCTTCTTATCCTGCTCCGGGGAGGGGGTTATTGTATAATATTGTTCCGTTAACAACAAAACACACTCTTTATGAATAGCCGTAAATTCCGGTTCTTCATCGGCGAAAAAGGGGTTTCTACCATAAGGTGCGCGGTTTTCCACAATGAAGACGGTCGCCATCGCCGTAAGTTGCCGGGGTCATAGGCGACGAAGACGGTTGTCATGGCAACGAGGACGGTCGCCACGGCGATGAAGGCGGTCGTCACAGCGGAAAAGGGGCAAATCTCTTTTGAAATATTCAGGACTGCGGCAACATTTGTTTGCTACAAGCGATTCTCCAGGAGTTCAGTTTTTCCACAATGTCAGGATTTTTCTGCTTTCCGGTAACAAAGGAATCTTGTTTTTCGATTTCCTGCCGTGCTCGTTTTGCCGGTTGCTTATTAATTCCGGTCTGAAAGAGAAAAATGTCAGGCACGGATCGTCCCGGATTTCATTCCAAATAAAAAAACGTCCCAATAAGAGTTATTGTTTGTTTTGCTACATACGAAAAGAAGCAGTTCCAATACTTTCAAAAGAATAACGACTACCGGAACATATATCCCAACGACAACGTCACATTGTTCTGATACAAGGAAGATTCTCCCTCACGTTCTATGGCACGCCGGTCCAGTGTGCCGCAAAGAGCACTGACGGAAAAGAAATAACGGCTATAATCCACGCGTAAACCGACATTGACCCCTAAGTCGAATGTCTTGAGGTCAGCCTCTTTGGTCTGTCCAAAATGGATATCGACATTTTGGTTCTTGGTTTTCATCTTTCCAAACAGGGAGAAGTCGAGAGCCGGACCGGCATACACACCCAGGTGCACATCATTTATAATAAAGGTATAGGCCAAGTTCACCGGAACCTGGATAGAATAGTAACTGCATTTATTGAAAGAATTCTTTGCCCCTTCCACCTGCGGATTGGAATAGAAAGAACCTCCCTGATTCGTAAATGCCAGTTCGGGACGCAAAGACAAACCCTTATGCAAATGTATATCGGCAAGCCCCGCCAAACTGAAACCAAAACGAGCACCGGCGTTGTATGTCCCTTCTACTTTTTGCACCAGAGAAGAATAAGCACCACCCGCACGTACGCCGAAAGCAACCTGACCGGTTGCCGGCATAATCATCAGCATTGCCCAAAAGGCGATAAATATAATTTTTCTCATATTGCTACTCTGTAAGTTATAAGATGCAAAGATAGAATTTTTCAACCGGATTATAGCTGTGATAGAATAAATTTATAAAATAACCCGTATCTTTATAGGCCGAAATAAAAAGATCAAAAATTGATATGGTACCGTTTATACATCTGCACGTACATACCCAGTATTCACTGCTGGACGGACAAGCATCGATCGACGCTTTGATTGACAAAGCCCAAAAGGATGGTATGCCGGCGATTGCCGTCACCGACCACGGTGTGATGTTCGGAATAAAAGAGTTCTTCAACAAGGTGTCCAAGAAAAACGGCAAGCCGTTAGGAGCCATCAAGGATTATGAGAAAGAACTGAAAGAACTGAAAAGTAAAACGGAACCGACCGCCGAAGAGAAGGCTCGCATTGAAGAAATCCCTGTAAAAATCAACGAAGAGACGAAAAAGATATTCAAACCGATCTTCGGTTGCGAGTGCTATTGTGCCCGTAACGGACGACACAGCAAGATGGCTTCGCAGAACGACCGGAGCGGATGGCACTTGATCGTGCTGGCCAAGAACCTAAACGGCTACAAAAACCTGATCAAGATGGTTTCCTTATCCTGGACAGAAGGTTTTTACGGACGTCCGCGTATCGACAAGGAACTGTTGGAAAAATATCACGAAGATCTGATTATATGCTCCGCTTGTATTGGAGGGGAAATTCCGCAGCATATCCTGAACGGACGGCTGGATAAGGCCGAAGAATCACTCCTTTGGTTTAAAAACCTGTTCGGAGAAGATTACTATCTGGAAATACAGCGGCACGAAACACATGATCCGAACGCCGCGCAGGATGTATATCCTCATCAGGTAACAGCAAACAAGACGATTATAGAGCTGGCACGTAAACACAATATCAAAGTTATCGCGACCAACGACGTCCATTTCGTCAACGCAGAAGATGCGGAAGCACACGACCGCCTGATCTGCCTCAGCACAGGCAAAGATCTGGACGATCCGAACCGTATGCGTTACACCAAACAGGAATGGATGAAGACGACGGCTGAGATGAACTCCATCTTTTCCGATATACCCGAAGCCCTCAGCAACACGCTCGAGATAGCCGACAAGGTGGAATTCTACTCCATCGACCACGGTCCTATCATGCCGACTTTTGCCATCCCCGAAGAGTTCGGAACGGAAGAAAGATATCGCCAGAAATTCACCGAACAGGATTTGTTCGATGAATTCACCCGCGATGAAAACGGAAACATCGTCTTGAGCGAAGAGGCCGCACACGACAAAATAAAGAAATTAGGCGGTTACGAAAAACTATACCGCATCAAACTGGAAGCCGATTATCTGAAAAAAATCACATACGACGGGGCAAAGATTTGCTACGGAGATGACCTGAACGACGAAGTCAAGGAACGGTTGAACTTTGAGTTACACATTATGAAGACGATGGGGTTCCCCGGTTACTTCCTGATCGTGCAAGATTTTATCCGTGCCGCACGCGAAGAACTGGGCGTTTCGGTCGGCCCCGGTCGTGGATCAGCGGCAGGTTCGGCTGTTGCTTACTGTCTGGGGATTACCAGAATCGACCCGATCAAATATGACTTGCTGTTCGAGCGTTTCCTGAATCCGGACCGTATATCTCTCCCTGATATCGATACAGACTTCGATGATGACGGCCGCGGGGAAGTACTTCGTTGGGTAACGGAGAAATACGGAGCCGAACGTGTGGCACATATCATCACATACGGCACGATGGCAACCAAATCGGCTATCAAAGATGTCGCACGCGTACAGAAACTTCCGCTTGCCGAATCGAACCGCCTCGCGAAACTCGTCCCGGACAAGATACCGGACATGAAGAAGTTCAAACTCAAGGATGCGATCAATTATGTGCCGGAGTTAAAAGAGGCAGCTACCGGAAACGATCCGCTGGCACGCGACACTTTGAAATATGCCCAAATGTTAGAGGGCAACGTGCGTAACACCGGAGTACATGCCTGTGGTGTCATCATCGGACGTTACGACATATCGGATGTCGTACCTGTCAGTACGGCTAAGGATAAAGATACCGGCGAAGAAATGCTTGTCACCCAATATGAAGGTTCGGTGATCGAAGAGACCGGTTTGATCAAAATGGACTTTTTGGGCCTGAAAACATTGTCCATTATCAAGGAAGCAATCGAAAACATCCGGCTGACAACCGGGCATGAACTGGATATTGACCACATCAGCCTGGAAGACCCGGTAACCTACAAACTATATTGCGACGGAAAAACAACAGGAACCTTCCAGTTCGAATCCGCCGGTATGCAGAAGTATCTGAAAGAGTTGCAACCGTCCAAGTTCGAGGACTTGATCGCGATGAACGCCCTGTACCGCCCGGGACCTATGGACTATATCCCTTCTTTTATCGCCCGCAAACAAGGGAAAGAAGAAATCAAGTATGATATTCCCGTCATGGAACGATATCTGAAAGACACGTATGGTATTACTGTCTATCAGGAACAGGTCATGCTTTTGTCGCGTTTGCTGGCCAACTTCACCCGTGGAGAAAGCGACGCTCTTCGTAAAGCGATGGGAAAGAAACTGATCGAGAAGATGAACCACCTGAAATCTAAATTCATGGCAGGTGGAAAAACAAATGGATACAAGGAAGAGACTTTACAGAAGATATGGTCCGATTGGGAAAAATTCGCTTCATATGCATTTAACAAGAGCCACGCGACCTGTTATTCATGGGTAGCTTATCAAACGGCTTTTCTGAAAGCGAACTATCCGTCCGAGTACATGGCGGCCGTCCTGAGCCGAAGCCTGTCGAACATTGTGGATATCACAAAGTTCATGGATGAATGTAAGGCGATGGGTATTCAAGTTCTCGGCCCGGATGTGAACGAATCGATTTTGAAGTTCAGCGTAGACAAAGACAAGAATATCCGCTTCGGTCTAGGCGCCGTAAAAG
This sequence comes from uncultured Parabacteroides sp., assembly GCA_910577325.1. Classification (GTDB taxonomy): domain Bacteria; phylum Bacteroidota; class Bacteroidia; order Bacteroidales; family Tannerellaceae; genus Parabacteroides. The sequence continues at coordinate 4,408 of CAJTMR010000027.1, read as the reverse complement.
GGGTCGGTGAAGCAGCAGTACAAAATATCATTGAAGAACGGAGAAAAAACGGCCCGTACAGAAATATCTTTGATTTTGTGGAACGCGTTAACCTGACTGCCTGCAACAAGAAAAACATCGAATCATTGGCTTTGGCCGGCGCTTTCGATAATTTCGGCATCCAGCGTGAACAGTTCTTTGCCGAAACAGGAAAAGGGGAATTATTCCTCGAAACACTGGTACGCTATGGCAACAAATTCCAGACCGACAAGAATACGACGACCAATTCTCTATTCGGAGGAGATGATTTCGCCATTGCCATAACTAAACCGGAAATACCGAAATGCGAACGCTGGAGCGACCTGGAGCGCCTGAACAAGGAAAAAGAGCTGGTCGGTATCTACCTCTCCGCCCATCCGCTGGACGAATACCGCATCATCTTGACGTATGTATGCAATACCGGCATGGTGGAAATAAACGACAAGGATAGCCTGGTCGGCAAGGAGTTGCTGTTCGGAGGCATCGTCACGGATTTCCGAGAAGGAATGACCAAGAAAGGAAGCCCGTACGGCATCATCAAGATCGAAGACTTTACCGGTAGCGGCGAAGTAGCGTTGTTTGGCAAAGACTACATAGATTACGGCAAATTCGGCAAGCAAGGCATGTACCTGCTGATCAAAGCACGTGTGGAAGACCGTTACAATTCAGGTCGTCTAAGCTTGTCTATCGGGAGCATCCAGTTGCTACAGGAAGAGAAAGACCGCCTGATCGAAAAGATCAGCATCACGGTTCCGATCCACGACTTAGACGAACCGACCGTAAACGAACTGTCGGCTTTGATTAAAAACAATCCGGGCCAAAGCTTGTTATATTTCAAGGTAGTTGATGGTGAACATAATATCATCCAGAATTTTTTCTCGCAGAACATACGACTCAATGTCACACGCAACTTGGTCGAATTTCTGCAAACGAACGAGAACATGGATTTTAAAATTAACGGGTAGTATTTGTGCGGTATAAAAGAATTTGTACTTTTGCATAAAAATACGAATATATAATTCATAATTAAAGATATGGCACTACAAATTACAGATGCAAATTTTGAAGAGTTGGTAAACTCCGGTAAGCCTATGGTCCTTGACTTTTGGGCTGAATGGTGCGGTCCTTGCCGCATGGTTGCCCCGATCATTGACGAACTGGCTACCGAATATGAAGGCCGTGTTACGATCGGCAAAATGGATGTAGACAACAATAACGACGTGGTTGCACAATTTGGCATCCGCAATATTCCGACCGTTCTTTTCTTCAAAGACGGCAAGGTTGTGGACAAACAAGTTGGCGCTGCCCCTAAAACAACATTCGTATCTAAAATCGAAGCTCTTTTATAATTTAACAGCACGGAGCATTTCGCGCTTTCCAGGGGGGCCGGGTATTCTTTCGACAGAATATCCGGCTTCTTTCATCATACGCCTGACGACACCTTTCGCACAGTAGGTCGTCAAAACCCCGCCTCCGGTCGTAGAAGCATACAAACGGTTAAAGATTTCCTGATTCCACATATCCGGTTGTTTATCAGGAGCGAACGCATCAAAATAGATCAAATCGAGACGGTTCGGCAAAGCACATCTATTACTATCTCCTTGTATTTTATGCAATTCAAAGAATTCTGTAACCGGGACCGTAACATTCCACTCCGCCTCATGCAAGGCATGGAAAGCATCCTTTCGTCCGGCACAAATCATTTCTCCATAGTTCAGAGTCTCGATTATGTCTGTATCAAGTGGATATAGCTCAACCGAATAGTAATGTATCTTCCGCTGATGAATTTCGGCATCCAACAAAGTCAGAAAAGCATTGAGCCCCGTGCCGAAACCTATTTCCAAAACGGTAATTTCCTCCCGCTCCAGATGATGTAATCCGGCTTCGATAAAAACATGGCGCGACTCCTGTACAGCACCGTTAACAGAATGGTAATGCTCGTTCATTTCGGGGACAAAAAGCGTATGGCTTCCATCCGCCGTCAATTGTAATTCCCGTTTGATATGATTCGTTGCGTTCTGCATATATTTCTATAATACGCCTGCAAAGGTAAGTTTTTAATCCCGGTTTTTATATACCTTTGCAACTATAACAAAAATCAAGGATGGCCAAGAAATTCATATTTCTTTTACTCTTGATGTTTGTGGGTTTACAGATGATGCTGGCCCAACAAACATATTCCATAAAAGGTATCGTGAAAGATGCCGCCAACGGCGAACCGGTCAGTTTCGCCAATGTCGTCATTTGGAATACGATAGAAGGGACTGTCACTGATTCGCTCGGTCGATTCGAGATTACCGAAGTCGCTCCCGGAAGCTATCGCCTGCAAGCCTCCTTCATCGGCTATAAGCCAACGGTTACGGCTGAATTCGGAATTTCCAACAAAGATATATTTTTTCCTATCGAACTGGAAGAAAGCAGTGAGAATCTCCAAGAAGTAAATATTGTCGCATCCCCTTTCCGCAAAACCGCTGAAAGCCCGCTCGGACTTCGCGTGATTGGGTTCAAAGAAATCGAAAAAAGTGCCGGAGGGAATCGGGACATATCACGTGTCGTACAATCCTTTCCCGGTGTGGCATCTACGACCGCTTTTCGCAATGACTTGATGGTCAGGGGTGGAGGGCCGTCTGAAAACCGTTTCTTTCTCGATGGCATAGAAATACCGAACATCAACCATTTTTCCACACAGGGAGCTTCCGGAGGTCCTGTCGGGATTATTAATCCGGACTTCATACGCGAAGTCGATTTCTATTCTGCCGCTTATCCTGCCGCACGTGGAAACGCCCTTAGCTCGATTCTCGATTTCAAACTGCAAGACGGGAACAAAGAAAAATTTTCTCTGAGGGGAGTGATAGGGGCTTCGGACATCGGATTCTCAGCCAACGGACCGGCCGGAAAAAAGACGACTTATCAAGTGTCCGTTCGCCATTCATACCTTCAATTCCTGTTCGACATGATCGGACTGCCTTTTCTGCCGACTTTTACAGATGCACAGTTCAAGATAAAACACACATTCGACCGGAAAAACGAACTGACGATTCTGGGACTGGGAGCCATTGATAATATGAAGCTCAATACAGACATGGAAGACATGAGTGAAAAGAACCAATATATCCTGGCCTATCTGCCGGTTGTCAAGCAAAAAACCTATACATTGGGAGCGGTCTACAAACACTATTCCGGAAAAAACATTTATTCGCTGATCATCAGCCGAAACCAATTGAACAACCGCAATATCAAGTACAATGACAATGACGAAAGTTCGGAAGGAAACCTGACTCTCGATTACCGTTCGGACGAAATCGAAAATAAACTACGCAGCGAGAATATATTCCGTTTTCCATTCTTCCGGCTGAATGTCGGCGGAAACCTCGAATATACGACCTACACCAACCATACATACCAAAAACTGTTCACCACAATTCCCAACGTGGTCAACTACCACACGAATCTCGGACTTTTGAAATGGGGGCTTTATGCTACAGCCATATATGAAAGCCACGATGAGCGTTTCAACGCTTCTTTAGGTGTACGGACAGATGCCAACGATTATTCGTCGGAGATGAACAATCTTCTGGACCAGCTTTCTCCCCGCCTCTCCCTCTCTTACCGTTTATTCGGAGCGGTCTATCTGAACGGAAGCATCGGCAGGTATTATGAACTGCCTCCCTATACGACCCTCGGATTCAAAGACAATCAAGATAACTATTTGAACAAAGCCAACGGACTGACTTATATCCGGAACGACCAAGCAGGACTTGGACTGGAACATCGTCCTTCCTCTTATTTAAAATTCTCAATAGAAGGTTTTTACAAGAGATATAACCAATATCCGATGTCATTAGCCGACAGTATTCCACTCGCCTCTAAAGGTACTGATTACGGGGTCTTAGGAAACGAAGCTGTCAAATCAACTGCTACCGGAAGAGCATACGGCCTCGAACTGACCGGACGATGGTATAATTACAAAGGGCTAACTTTTATAGCCTCCTACACCTACGTCCGGAGTGAATTCAAGGACGGACGCGGGAGCGAAAAATACATTCCATCAGCTTGGGACAACCGTCATCTTTCTACATTCAGCGGAACCTATGCACTACCTAAAAACTGGGATATCGGGGCTAAATTGAGAGTTGTGGGCGGTGCGCCTTATACACCCTATGACGTTGAAAAAAGCAGTTTGGTCGAAGCTTGGGAGGCCAGCGGTTGCCTCTATTACGATTATAGCCGCTTTAACAGCGAACGATTAAAATTTTTCACGCAATTAGATATCCGGATAGACAAGACTTTCTATCTGAAAAAATTCATGTTAGGGGCTTATATTGACGTACAAAATATTTTAGATTTTCAACGGTTTGGCACAACCGTTTGAGGAATAAACATTTAACGG
>CAJTMR010000026.1 GCA_910577325.1 uncultured Parabacteroides sp. | reverse complement strand
TGGCCGCGTAGCTCAACTGAATAGAGTAGCTGACTACGGATCAGCCGGTTACAGGTTTGAATCCTGTCGCGGTCACAAATCATAAAGTTTAAACAAAAATATAGAGATTGGCCGCGTAGCTCAACTGAATAGAGTAGCTGACTACGGATCAGCCGGTTACAGGTTTGAATCCTGTCGCGGTCACAATCCAAAGAAGCCATGTCACGAAAATATTGTGACATGGCTTCTTTGGTTATGTAAGGTTAGAAAAAAGCTCACCCCGAAAATACACCCGGATACGAAAAACGACTATATCCGGGTGTTTGTATAATTAAATATTTGCTTTTTCTGCAAAAATCTAAAACGCAGATTTAAAACGGAACCTCGTTATTTCCAGGAGCCAAGAAATCAACACCGGCTGGAGGTATTGGCGGCATAGCTTTCATCGGATCCAAATTGTTCATATTGGAGGAGAACTCACGAACCGGTACATCTTCGTCCACATTCATGAACTTGGCGAACTCGCTCTTGAAACGAAGACGTACATCCCCGACCGCACCGTTACGGTGTTTAGCAATAATGATCTCGGCCAAACCAATCAAGGAATTACCACGCTCGTCTTCCGTTATCTTATAATATTCCGGACGATGGATGAAACAAACCATATCCGCATCCTGCTCGATAGCACCGGATTCACGCAAATCCGCCAATTGCGGGCGTTTTCCTTCCGCCCCCTGACGCGCCTCGACGCCACGGTTCAACTGTGACAAGGCTATGATCGGAATATTCAGTTCCTTCGCCAATCCTTTCAACGACCGCGAAATAGTACTTACTTCCTGTTCACGACTGCCGAAACTCATGCCACTCGCATTCATCAACTGAAGGTAGTCGATAATGATGACCTTGATACCATGTTCACGTACCAAACGGCGGGCTTTTGTACGCAGTTCGAACACCGAAAGGCTCGGCGTGTCGTCCACATAGATCGGCGCGTCGTACAACTCCTTTATCTTGAAGTCCAACTGTTCCCATTCATAGTTTTCCAGACGACCACTCTTGATCTTCTCGCCCGGAATCTCGCATACGTTCACGATCAGACGGTTGACAAGCTGAACGTTGCTCATTTCAAGTGAGAACAGGGCTACCGGCGTGTTATGGTTCACCGCCATATTCTTAGCCATCGAAAGGACGAAAGCCGTCTTACCCATCGCAGGACGTGCGGCAATAATGATAAGGTCGGAGTTCTGCCATCCGGACGTCATTTTGTCCAATCCTTCGAAGCCAGTACGCAGACCACTCAACCCTTCTTTTTGATTGGCCGCCTTTTCAAGCAAAACCATCGCTTCCTTGATTACGGGATTAATCTGGGTAACATCTTTCTTCACGTTCCGCTGGGATATCTCAAAGAGTTTTCCTTCGGCTTCCTGCATCAGATCTTCCACATCAATCGTCTCATCAAAAGCCTTGCCCTGTATCATGGCAGTGAAAGAGATCAACTCACGAGCCAGATACTTCTGTGCGATAATACGAGCATGGTATTCGATATGAGCGCTACTGGCCACCTTGCTGGTCAATTGGGATATGTAGAATGGACCGCCCACCTCTTCCAGTTCGCCCCGCTTCTTCAGTTGCTCGGTGACGGTCAACATATCCACCGGACGCTGGCTGATTGCCAGATCTACGATGGCGGCATAAATTTTCTCATGCGCTTTCTCATAGAAACTCTCCGGTTTCAAGATCTCGCTAACGATGGAGTAGGCGTCCTTTTCAAGCATCAGAGCGCCCAGTACCGCCTCTTCCAACTCACGGGCTTGCGGTTGCAAACGCCCCATATCGGGTACAGCAACCGGCTTTTGCTTTCCTCTTCCTCCTGTATTTTTTCCTCTTTCTGCCATTGTTCTAATTATTATCGGGCATCAAATGTAATACTTTTTATCCGATTCTTCGAAAGTTACACAACGTTGGTCTCCAGTTTGCAAAAGCGGCTGTATTGACCGAACTGAAGGATCAATCAAAATACTGTAACGTACGCAAGATCGGTCACAAGCAGATCATCGACTGATTTGCTTCAATGCCTGAGCCAACTGGTCCGGGCATGAAGTTCCCCGTTCACGACAATCAATCCCTTCGAGCCTCCGGATCGCATCGCCGACCTCCATTCCGACCAACAGTTTGGACAACCCTTGCGTATTCCCTTGGCAACCGCCAATAATCTGTACATTTTTAATTATGTTGTCTTCCGAGTCGATAATCATCATTTTGGAACATACCCCGCCGGTCGGAGTATAGGTTACATGTTGTTTATTCATTTCAGTCTCTTCTATTTTATTTTTATTAACGAGACACAAAGGTATAAATAAAATTGACTACTTTTGCGAAACATAAATAACAACAATATGACATACGAAGAAACGCTACACTATTTATATACCAGTATTCCGGTTTTTCAAAATGCTGGACCTTCGGCTTACAAACCCGGATTAGGAACCAGCATCGCGTTGGACGATCACTTAGGAAATCCGCATAAAGCATACAAAACAATACACGTGGCAGGCACGAACGGGAAAGGCTCTGTCAGCCACTTATTGGCCGCAATTTTATGCCAATCGGGGTATAAAGTCGGGCTTTACACCTCCCCGCACTTAGTTGATTTCCGCGAACGGATACGGGTAAACGGGCAAAAGATTCCGGAGGAATATGTCATCGACTTCGTAGAGCACCATCGTTCCTTCTTTGAAACGCTTGATCCTTCGTTCTTCGAACTGACTTCCAGTATGGCATTCGACTATTTCCGTGCCGAGAAGGTGGATTATGCCGTTATCGAAGTAGGCATGGGCGGTCGATTGGATAGCACCAACATCATCACTCCTATCCTGAGTATCATCACGAACATCAGTCTGGATCACACCCAGTTTTTGGGAGATACGGTCGAAAAGATCGCTGTCGAGAAAGCAGGCATCATCAAGAAAGGAGTTCCAGCCGTCATAGGTGAAATCGACCAGGCAGGTCTCCTGCCCATTTTCCTGAAAAAGGCCCAAGAAATCGGATCAAAATTGTTTTTACCGCAATTTGAAGAAGTACTTCATAATGCCTATTTGGATGAATCAAACGAATGGTATTACGACAGTATCGACTACGGACAGTTCTTCGGTGAGCTAAGTGGTGCCGTACAAGGAAAAAATGCAGCCACCGTATTGACGGCTCTTCGCGTTTTGCAGGAGAACGGTACGGATATCACACGCCAAGCCGTCCGTGACGGTTTCGAGCACGTAGTCGAACTGACCGGATTGATGGGACGTTGGCAAACATTACAAAAGCAACCGACCGTGATTTGCGACACAGGGCACAACACAGGCGCCTGGCAATATTTAGGCTTCCATCTGACGGGAGAATTGAAACGCCACAAACAGATATTTATGGTCGTCGGCATGGTCAACGACAAAGATATTGATGGCGTATTGGAGTTGATGCCTAAAAATGCCTTTTATTTCTTCACGCAAGCATCCGTACCACGAGCTATGCCGGCGGAAAAGTTTGCGGAAAAAGCGGCACGACACGGTTTGCCGGGCACGATCTGCGATTCCGTGCCGAAAGCCGTGGAGCAAGCATTGACACGAGCTGGACAGGATGATATCGTCTTTATCGGCGGAAGCACTTTCGTCGTGGCGGACGCCCTGCCCCTGTTCTTGAAAGGAAACAAATAACATAATTCTAAAACAAATATCATGACAGAACAAATTCAGAGAAAACTGAGCGAATCGACAGCTGCCCGATGGTCTGCACTGGCTATTGTGGCTTTTACCATGTTATGTGGTTATTTCCTTACCGATGTTATGTCGCCTCTAAAACCGATGCTTGAATCCGAATTGGCTTGGACCAGTACGGACTTCGGGATCTTCAACAGTGCTTACGGCTGGTTCAACGTATTCTTATTGATGTTGATTTTCGGGGGGATGATCCTCGACCGAATGGGAGTTCGCTTCACAGGACAAGGCGCTTGCTTGCTGATGTTGCTCGGTTGCAGTATCAAATATGCTGCGATTGCCGGATACATCGGAACCGAAGGGACAATCTTGGGCATCAAGTCGCAAGTCTTCATCGCCTCTTCCGGATATGCTTTGTTTGGAGTAGGAGTCGAAATCGCCGGCATCACGGTCTCTAAAATCATCGTTAAATGGTTCAAAGGAAAAGAATTGGCATTGGCAATGGGGCTTGAAATGGCAACAGCCCGTATTGGGACAATGCTTGCAATGGCTGTGACAATTCCTTTTGCAAGCTATTTTGACAGTGTATCCGCCCCGATCCTACTTTGCTTAATCATGCTTTGTATCGGCTTCATTTCGTTTTTTCTTTACACCATTATGGACAAAAAACTGGATGCATCAGCCCAAGGCATGGAAGAAGAAGCTGAAGAGCCCTTCCGTGTATCAGACATCATGTTGATTATAAAAAACAAAGGTTTCTGGTTAATCGCCCTGTTATGCGTCTTATTTTATTCCGCTGTATTCCCATTTTTGAAATATGCGACTGATCTGATGATCAACAAATATAATGTCGATCCGCAATTAGCCGGTTATATACCCTCTTTGCTTCCGCTTGGGACACTGTTTCTCACTCCTTTCTTCGGGAATCTGTACGACCGAAAAGGAAAAGGGGCTTCGATCATGATCATCGGAGCAATCATGCTGATCGGTGTGCATATATTGTTTGCCCTGCCTTTGCTCAATGCCTGGTGGTTTGCAACAGTCATTATGATTATCTTAGGCATCGCATTTTCATTGGTTCCGTCTGCCATGTGGCCCTCTGTTCCTAAAATTATTCCAGAAAAGCAATTAGGTACGGCATACGCACTGATATTCTGGGTACAGAACATCGGGTTGAGTTTAGTACCCCTGTTAATCGGCTGGGTATTGGATTCCTATTGCAAGCTGGATAACACAAATGGAGGTCCCGCCTATGACTACACGTTGCCAATGTTCATCTTCGCTTGTTTTGGTATTGTCGCCCTTCTCATCGCGGTTTTGCTGAAACGTGAAGACCATATCAAGGGTTACGGCCTGGAACTTCCAAACATAAAGGAAGAGGGGAGAAACTAAATACCCTCCCTTCCTTCTTCTGTTTCCCACCTATGAAACTATTGTTTCATTAGCGGGAAACTTTTGTTTCACGGTAGGGGTAAAGTTGAAACTTCTCGCTGGACTCCTAAAGGATAAAACAACTTTAATAAATATACATTATATATGATCTGTTTTCCCAATGCTAAAATAAATTTGGGGCTGAATGTTGTAAGCAAACGTCCCGATGGATACCATAATATCGAAACAATCTTCTATCCGATCCCGGTAAAAGATGCGTTGGAAGTGATCAAAGCCGACACATTCTCTCTCACGCAAACAGGGATTCCAGTAGATACCCCCATAGAAAAAAACTTGGTTATCAAAGCTCTGTGCCTCCTAAAGTCACGATATGAACTCCCGGAGCTGGAAGTCCATCTGCTAAAAGCCATTCCCTTCGGGGCCGGGCTTGGCGGAGGATCGGCCGATGCCGCCTTTATGCTGAAATTGCTGAATGACTATTGCGAACTACATATTCCGGAAGACAGTTTGGAAGAACTGGCCTCCGGAATCGGGGCGGACTGCCCGTTCTTTATCCGCAATACACCAGTATTCGCATCCGGCACAGGAAATATATTCGAAGCGGTGGAATTGTCGTTGGCAGGCTACCATCTCTGTCTTGTCAAGCCAAACGTCGCTATCTCGACACCGGAAGCCTATTCGATGGTAACACCCGCAGCTCCGTCAATCTCGTTGAAAGAAATCATCCAAAAACCTATCGGGGAATGGAAAGAACTGATGGTAAACGATTTTGAAAAAAGTGTCTTTCCGAAACATCCGGTCATTGCCAAGATTAAAGAAACATTGTACGAAAAAGGGGCGACCTATGCTTCCATGTCCGGCTCCGGCTCTTCCGTATTCGGACTGTTCAAAAAAGCGACCGATATCAAAGGTATGTTTCCCGGTTGTTTCGTCTGGGAAGGGCCGTTGCCATGAACAAAGTCCACCTGTAACAAACATTCTAAATACACATAATACATGAATCAGAAAATTAAAATCATTCCATTACTCCTCTTTTCGTCTTTTTTTGCCACACAAGCGGCAGAAGACGTTAAAGTGATGCAGTACCTACACGCCGGACCAATAGCGGTCCACAAACCGATCCTGGCGGACAGTCTGAACGTCAACGGCAAACCTTTCGAAGTAAAAAACCTGGTCAAACCGGCTATCCCGTTCGAACGTGCCTTGAGCAATGCAAGTGTGGTCGAAACAGACACCGCCGGACTGGTCACCGTGCCTACCCCCGAAAAAGGATATGCCTTGCATCTCTATTCGTTCTATCTGAACTGCGACCGCTACACAAAAGGCTCGTTGGAAGTTTCCGGTCCAGGAACATTCGAAGTGTTCGTCAACAATAAAGCAGTCGGCGCCACTTCCGAGTTGACCTTGGAACCGCACCACTACGAAGTGGTTATTAAATATCTGACAGCCGAAACCGATACCTGTCCGTCCACATTGACAGCAAAATTCAAGAGCGAAGAAGAAACACAAGTCGTAGCCTCCCTCAATCCTGAAAAGCGATACACACCACGAAATATACTGGAAGGAACGCAATTTAGGGGAACAAGCATTTCACCTAACGGGAAATATGTACTGGTAAAATATTATACTCGCATGGAAGGTGGTAAAAGCGAGCAATACGCTCAACTGCGAGATGCGACAACCGGACGGATTTTATTGCAGGACAAAGGGTTTATCCTGACTGCCGACTGGATGCCGACGAGCAACAAGATGTATTTTACCCGTACGGGAATGAACGGGAAAGAGTTAGTGACCGTTGACCCAGCGACCATGCAGGAGGAAATATTAGCGGAAAATTTGCCGGAAGGCAGTTTCAGCTTTACCCCGGATGAAAAGACTTTGCTCTACACCATCTTGGAAGAGGGTCCTAAAGATGGACCGAATATGCTTCGTATCCTGGAACCGAATGATCGTCTGCCGGGATTCCGCAACCGTTACTTCATTTGGCGCTACGACCTTCAGACCGGCTTATACGAACAGTTGACATACGGGCATAACAATACCTTTATTAATGATGTCAGTGCCGACAGCCGTTACCTGCTGTTCAGTACCAGTGAGCATGATTATACGTCACTGCCTCACTCCTGCAATTCCATGTATAAGTTGGATTTGCATACCATGAAGGTCGACACCTTATGGGAAAAAGCCAAATACATCAATGGAGCGACCTTCTCACCGGACGGCAAGCAGTTGATGGTGTTCGGTTCAGGCAATGCTTTCGATAATATCGGCCTGAACATCAAAGAAGGACAGATATCCAACACTTACGACGGACAGCTTTTCCTGTACGATCCGGCAACGCGGAAAGCAAAAGCGCTTACCAAGAATTTCAACCCGAACGTCACAAGTGCACAATGGAACAAATTCGACGGACAGATTTATATGCTGACGGAAGACCAAGATTACCAGCGTGTCTATACCTGTAATCCGGCAAACGGAAAAATTCGTCGTCTCGACTTGCCGGAAGACGTTATCTACAATTATTCACTGGCCGAAACTGCCCCGGTCATGTATTATTACGGACAGAGCGTATCCAACGCCAACCGCCTGTACAGCTATAACACCAAGAGCAACAAGACGCAACTGATCTACGACTTGTCGGCCGACAAGCTGAAAGACATCAAGTTCGGAGAAGTGCATGACTGGAACTTCACCTCTACCGACGGGACCGTCATTCAGGGACGCTATTATCTCCCGCCCAACTTCGACGCATCTCGGAAATATCCGATGATCGTCTATTACTACGGCGGGACCTCTCCTACTAACCGTGCGTTGGAATTCAGTTACTCCATGCACATGTATGCAGCCCTCGGCTATGTAGTTTACACTTTAAATCCAAGCGGTACGACCGGATTCGGACAAGAGTTCGCCGCCCGTCACGTAAATGCCTGGGGAGACAAGACTGCCGATGAAATCATTCAAGGAACGGAACAATTCTGCAAAGAACATTCGTTTGTCAACCCGAAAAAAATCGGTTGTGCCGGTGCCAGCTATGGCGGTTTCATGACACAATACCTGCAAACAAAGACCGACTTGTTTGCAGCGGCTGTCAGTCATGCCGGTATCAGTGCCCTGAGCAGTTATTGGGGCGAAGGGTATTGGGGATACGGATATTGTTCGGTTGCCAATACAGGCACTTACCCTTGGAATAATCCGGAGTTCTACACCAAACACAGCCCGTTGTTCAATGCCGGCAAGATCAAAACCCCTCTTCTGTTACTTCATGGAAATGCAGATACGAACGTACCTGTCGGTGAAAGCATCCAGATGTTTCTGGCATTGAAAGTACTTGGCAAAACAGTCGAGTTCATACAGGTGGACGGAGAAGATCACGGAGTTGCAGATTATAAGAAACGTCTCGAATGGCAAAATACCATCTTCGCTTGGTTTGCCAAATATCTGAAAGATGAACCGCAATGGTGGGACGCACTTTATCCGGAAAGGCATTTATAACAACATTACAACTATAAAAAAGGAGTATGTCAGGAAAGGAACAAAAAACCTTCTGACATACTCCATAAATATTTATCTATTTTCTGATAATCTTAGATCCTGTTTCAGGCTTTTCATTTAATATTCGGATTCAATGCGTGCCATTCGGAAATCGGAGGTAAAACGCCCATTCCAATCACTTCGTCGCGCAAGGCACACAGATGCTTGTAGCTCTTTTCCAGATCAGCTTCTTCTTCCGGAGTTCCTTTTACCTCTTTCAATGCCACACCATCTTTCGTAATAGAGGTTTCCCAAGCCATCATGATATGATCGAACTTGCCGTTTGAAACGTATGCACCGGCCGGCCAACGAAACGGTCTACCTCCCATAGCGGCAGCAATCATCTCAATCGATACATAAGATGGGCTCTGGAAAGAAGAACGACCGCGCAAAGCAATGATATTAGCACCACCTTTCGTCACCTTTGCCTGGATTTCCGTCCATTGGTCTTTAGTCAAGGCATCCGTACCGATTATATCCGTCAACGGTTTGCCGTCTACTTTCGCAGTTGAAGCGTAAACAGCCATTTGTTCGCCATGACCGCCGTATGTACGGCAGTTTTCCACAACATCCATAGAGACACCGAAATGCTTAGCCAATTCGCTACGCAGACGGGTGGAATCCAAGGCAGCCAAAGTCGTCACCTGCGAAGGTTTCAAACCTGAATACAACAGAGTGATCAAACCTGTAATGTCAGCAGGATTGAAGATAACTACGATATGCTTGACATCCGGGCAATAAGCCTTTATGTTCTTACCAAATTCTTCAGCAATAGCGGCGTTCCCTTTCAACAAGTCTTCACGAGTCATACCAGCCTTACGGGCGGCTCCACCGGAGTTAACAATATACTTGGCATCTGTCAACGCATCTTTGATATCAGAAGTAAACGTGATATTAACGCCTTCGAAACCGCAATGAAACAACTCTTCGGCCACGCCTTCCAATCCCGGGGCGTACGGGTCATATAAACAAATATTAGAAGTAAGTCCCATCATAATGGCAGTCTGAGCCATATTCGAACCAATCATACCTGCTGCACCTACAATCGTGAGCTTTTCATCTGTCAATGTTTTCATTTTGTATTGTTTTTTAATGAATATCTTCTTAATACAACATTTCAAGAGGCATAAAGTTTACCTAAAAAACTTCTTTTTCCTTTCGGATGCAAATATATGGAATTTAAAGATTCCTTACCAATCATCAATCCCTATCTCCCATAAGCAAAAGTTATAACTCGTACCCCCTACCCACGACAAAATATAATTCGTATCTTTGCCCGCATGAAAACATTCAGACCGGAGGCATGGCTGCCTACAACAAAGAAAGAAGTTGAAGCCCGCGGATGGGACTATATAGATGTAATACTTTTCAGCGGGGATGCCTATGTGGACCATCCTTCGTTCGGAGCTGCCGTCATCGGACGGACACTCGAAGCGATGGGACTGCGCGTTGCAATCGTTCCGCAACCGGACTGGCGTGGAGATTACCGGGATTTCAAAAAGTTGGGAGCTCCCCGTCTGTTCTTCGGTGTTTCTGCCGGAGCGATGGACTCGATGATCAACCATTATACGGCCAACAAACGCTTACGCAGCGACGACGCCTATACACCGGACCGCCGTGCCGGCATGCGCCCAGATTATCCCAGCATCGTTTACACGAAGATACTGAAAGAGCTTTATCCGGATGTTCCCATCGTATTAGGAGGCATAGAGGCTTCCCTGCGCCGGGTCACGCACTACGATTACTGGCAAGACAAGTTGCTCCCCGGTATCCTGAAAGACAGCCCGGCGGATTTGCTGATATACGGCATGGGGGAACTTCCCCTCAAAGAACTGGTCAGCCGATTGCAAGCCGGAACATCTTTCCATAAGATCAAAGATATACGACAGACCGCCTATTTGGCGGATGCGGTAGAGCCACTACCGGACGATATCAACCTCTTTTCCCATGAAGAATGCCTGTGCGACAAGTTGAAACAAGCCAAGAACTTCAAGCACATAGAAGAAGAATCCAACAAACAACAGGCTTCCCGTATCCTGCAAAAGGTAGGAAAACAGACAATAATCGTCAATCCTCCTTTCCCGCCGATGACGGAAGAAGAGATAGATGCCTCGTTCGACCTGCCCTACACCCGCCTGCCCCATCCTAAATACAAAGGGAAGACGATACCGGCTTTCGAGATGATCAAGTTTTCGGTAAACATCCACCGGGGATGTTTCGGAGGCTGCGCTTTCTGTACGATCTCGGCACATCAGGGAAAGTTTATCGCTTCACGAAGTAAAGAGTCAATACTGAAAGAGGTAAAAGAGATCACCCAGATGCCGGACTTCAAAGGATATCTTAGCGACCTCGGCGGCCCTTCGGCCAATATGTACCGAATGAAAGGGAAAAATCCGAATATCTGCGCCCAATGCAAGAAACCGTCTTGCATCTCCCCTGTCGTTTGCAAAAACCTGAATGCAGATCATACACCGCTGTTAGATATATACAAAGAAGTGGACAGTATGCAGGAAATCAAACGTTCGTTTATCGGTAGCGGTATCCGTTACGACCTGCTCTTGCACCGGTATGCAGACGACCATCTGAACAAGGCCGCCCATACCTATATGGAGGAACTGATAGCCCGCCATGTTTCCGGCCGTCTCAAAGTCGCACCCGAACATACAGAGAGCAATGTACTGAAAATGATGCGCAAACCTTCATTCGAACTTTTCGGACAATTCAAAAAGATATTTGACCGTGTTAACAAGCAAAATGGATTGAACCAACAATTAATTCCATATTTCATATCCAGCCATCCCGGTTGTACCGAAGTGGATATGGCAAACTTGGCTATCCAGACCAAGAAGTTGCATTTCCAGCTCGAACAGGTACAGGATTTCACACCTACTCCCATGACGTTAGCAACGGAGATGTATTACACGGGGTATCATCCCTATACATTGGAAAAGGTCTATACGGCCCGTACAAAAGAACAAAAACTGGCACAGCGCCAATTCTTTTTCTGGTATAAACCGGAGTTCCGCCGCCAAATTACGCAAGCATTACAAAAGATAGGAAAGAAAGATTTGATTGGAAAATTGTTTGGGAAGTAAGTTTCCAATATGCGATATAAAAAGAAGAAGGTACGCCTCATTCGCGCACCTTCTTCTTTTTTAAAACTACTGCCCGAGATATTGCTTATTCCTTTACGGCAATCACTTCAATCTCTACCAAACCGTTCTTCGGCAATGTCTTGACAGCGACCGCCGAACGAGCCGGGAATGTTCCTTCGAACTGGGAAGCATACACTTCGTTCATTGCTGCGAAATCACTCATATCAGCCAGAAACACAGTTGTCTTCACGACATCGTTGATGCCGAGTCCGGCTTCTTCCAAAATTGCATGTACATTCTTAAATGCCTGTGCAGTCTGTTCTTTCACTCCGCCTTCTGCAAAATTGCCCGTTACAGGATCAAGCCCCAACTGGCCGGAAGCAAACAGCATATTTCCTACTTGTACTGCCTGACTATACGGACCGATAGCGGCTGGTGCATTTTTTGTTGCAATAACTTTCTTCATTGTTTTTTATTTTAATAACATCATCGTATTTGCTCATTCATCCGCTGACGAACCACTTCATAGACCAATATAGAAGAAGCAACCGATACGTTCAGCGAGCCAATAGTACCAAACTGCGGTATCTTCACCATGCTGTCGCAGATGCGAAGATTATCCATCGAAACTCCCGTATCTTCCGCTCCCATTACAATAGCCACAGGCCCGTCATACTTGATAGCCGTATAATTCTCTTGCGCCTTTTCACTGGCGGCATAGACTTTTACTCCGGACGCTTGTAAAAAACGGATGGCTTCCGTAATACTCTTTTCCTTGCAGACGGGCAATACATGGAGCGCACCGGCCGAGGTCTTAATCGCATCGGCATTAACCGTCACGCTTCCCCTTGAAGGAATCACGATCGCATCCACACCGGCACACTCGCAGGTACGGGCAATCGCTCCGAAGTTACGGACATCCGTAACCCCGTCCAACAACACGATAAACGGATTTTTTCCTTGTTCATATACAAACGGAATAATATTTTCCAGCCGTTCGTACGTAATAGCCGGAATAAAGGCTATCACTCCCTGATGGTTCTTACGCGTCAAACGGTCGAGGCGCTCGGCAGGCACGCGCTGCACGGGGATATCACGTCCTTTCAGAATCTCAAACAATTCACGAGACAGGTCTCCCTGTAACTCACGTTTCACCAATATTTTATCAATCTCCTTATCGGCCTGGACCGCCTCGATCACGGCACGGATGCCGAATACCATTTCGTTTTCTTTCATTATTCTATATCTTTTCCGTTTTTATCACCGGATTATTTTCGATTATTCCCGGCTTTAGTGTGGACAAAAATACAAAGATTTACGCTTCTATTATATATTTTTTCCATGTTCCGCTGTTGCTTTAATGTTTATCCCGGTCCGAACGTTTCTTATCATGCTTGTTCCTATCGTGCTTATTCTTGTATTTATCGGAACCGGGGCGTCCTCCCTGATAGTGCGGACGGCCATTGTTCTGTTCCGGTCTCCAATGTCCGTTATCATGCCCGGGACGATCGTACTTGCCTGGATACCATTTACCCTCGTCGAAACGATCGGACCATCTATTGTTGGCATACTCCCACTGGCAATGCCAGTAATGATCTTCATAACGATGACAGGCAGCGGACGGACGATAGTGCGGATAATGCGGATTATTGTACCAACCTCTCCAGTCATGTATACGCGTTGGCGTCTCACGGACAAAACGCACATACAAACGGAATTGCGAAGGAGAAAGGATACGTTGCAATTTCCGGTCCCGCTCCATACGCAGCTTGTATATCTTCTGGGCGGACTGGTCCCAATAGCGATAATGCTTGCGTGCTTCACGCTCGATCTTCTCCCCGTAACGATGAATAATCTTATGATACTCGGCTGCCTGACGGTTTGTCATACGGATGGCCTGTTCCATCCAAAGGCAATTCTGACAATGGGGTTCGTTCCATCCGAAACTGATCCAAAATTGTGCCTGTCCCTGCAAACTGCACAAAAGGACCCACATTAATATAATACCCAATCTCTTCATGTTACTCTATTTTTTAATTAACACTTAACTCTGTTGCTATTATGACCGGACAGCGATGAAAAGGTTTAATTTTTAGTTTTCAACAGTTCTTTCGCATTTGCAATTGAAGCACTGGTCAACGAAGCTCCGCTCAACATGCGCGCAATCTCTTTTACACGCTCTTCCTTATTCATTTTCCGGATGCGGGTGACAGTCCGTTCATCCGTATCTTCCTTATAAACAAAATAATGCTCTTTGCCTTTTGCTGCGATCTGGGGAAGGTGGGTAATGGCAAAAACCTGCATCTTCGTACCTAATTCCTGCATGATATCCCCCATTTTATCGGCAATATCCCCGGAAACGCCCGTATCTACTTCATCAAAGATGATAGCAGGCAATGCAGTAAATCCGGCAATCATAGCCTTGATGCATAGCATCAGGCGGGAGATTTCACCACCGGATGCCGTCTGGGCCACCGGTTGGAGTTCCACACTCTTATTAGCGGAAAACATAAACCGGATTTCGTCCATTCCATCGCTTTCCGGCTCCTGTTTGGGAACAAAGTCGATCGTAAAACGCGTATTCGGCATTCCCAACGGAACAATCATTTCCACCAATTGCGAAGCGATCGCTTTCGAAGCGATCTTGCGCTGCTCGCTCAATACGGCTGCCTGTTGAAGCAATTCCTGGTGAGAGACCTCCAACTGCTTTTTCAGCGATTCGATCTGTTCGTCAAAAGAATCGATCTCCTTCAGTTGCTCGCTATATTTATCCCGCAATTCCAACAATTCCTCCACTTTGGATACCCGGTGTTTTTGTTCCAAGGTATATAACGTATTGAGACGTTCGTTCACCCAATCCAAGCGTTCAGGATTAAATTCTATATCCTCCTTCAGCACTTCCGTTTCGGAAGCCAGATCGTTCATATCAATATAGGCCGAACGCAGGCGCTCGGCTATTTCCTTCGCTTTCGGATAATAACGTTCCAGGCTGTCTACAGTGGAAAGGGCTTCTTTTATCAGTTGGACAGCTCCCTGTTCCTCCCCGTCCAGCAGTTGGGTTATCTTATAAAGAGAACCTTTTATCTCTTCGGCATGGGAAAGGGTTTCCAGTTCTTGTTCCAGTTCTTCCTGTTCGCCGGCAACCAAACCGGCATCAGTCAACTGCTCCAACTGAAAACGGACATAATCTTCCTCCTGCTTGGTCTGGAGAGCCTTTTCGGTCAGTTCTTTCAGCTCCTTTTTCAAAGATTGGTAACGGCTGTACTCCTTTCGGTAAAGGATCAGCAAGATATCGTTTTCGGCCATTACATCGATTACTTTTAACTGAAACCGGTTATCTCCCAATAAAAGGTTCTGATGTTGCGAATGAATATCGATCAAGCGGCTTCCCAACTCCTTCACTACGGCAAGCGGAACCGGCGAATCGTTTACAAAAGCACGGGACTTTCCCGATGCAAACAATTCACGGCGAAGAATACAAATCTCCGCATCATACTCCAGGTCATTCGTGAGAAAAAACTCTTCCAACCGATAGCGGGAAACGTCGAAGACGGCTTCTATCACGCATTTTTCAGAACCGTTCTTAATGCTCTTCCCGTCCGCGCGCTGTCCCAAGACCAGAGAAAGAGCTCCCAATATAATAGACTTTCCTGCACCCGTCTCACCGGTTATCACAGAAAAACCTTTATCAAACTTAATGTCCAAACTGTCTATCAGAACAAAGTTCCGTATGAATAAAGATTTCAGCATAGCGATTCCAGATTACTTTTTTAGCGATTCCATACGTGTCGTGAGTGCAGGATACAGATTGGACAACATTTTATAGCCTTCCTGCTTTTCCTGCGTAGTCGCTTTCGAATAAATCAAAACGACTTCATCCAGTTTGGAGTCGGCAAACATTTGAAGCAACGGCGATGTCGGCCGGGCACTTTTCACCTGTGCCAAAACCGGAAGCAAACCGATTATAGTCGTACGTCCGCGATCCGGATTTGCGGCCATTTCATCGAGTCCTTTACGATGATAGTTATACCACATATCGCGGAAGAGTTCCGAAGTATTGTCCGTCAGAGCCGTTGCCAAAGCATGACGATTACGGTCGTTTTCAAAAGCTTTCCAACCTGTCCAGGCCGGTTGTGCCTGTGCCAGGCTCACGATCTGCATGGCCTGTCCGAGGAAAGCAGTGCCTCCTTTCGGGGAGAAACTGTCGAAATCGAGTCCGAGGATGGTATAGATATAAAAAACAACAGTTGCGATCAGATTACTGCTCAACGTATTTTCCGTATATTCCAATGGTTCGAATTCCGTATAATCGAACGAGAGTTCCGTATCCCGATAATTCAGCAACGTAGTCGTATAGCCGGAATTATAGACCGGACGGCGAGCCTGCACCTGTATCTCGCCCTTAAAACTATTGTCCGATACCATTTCGTTGATGATGAGAGTCATGGAGCAATCGATACGTTCGTTCATGGCGAAAATAGCATCTGTCCATTTTTTGTTATTGACGAAATCATTCAAGGCATCTTGCAGGGTTTTGAATACCTGCTTGTTCGTACTCTGCACCTTATCACTGTTTATGGTGATACGAGCATTCAACTCTTGCGCCTCTCCCACGAAAGGCGCAACCCCCAGCAAGCATACGCATAACAATTTCTTAACCATTCTCATTTTAATAGTGTTGCCAATTTATTTACAATATCAACGGCCACTTCCTGTTTACTCTTCAAGGGATATGCGATCGTACCGCCATCCCTGTCAAGGATCGTGATTTTATTCGTGTCGCAACGAAAACCGGCACCTGCATCTTTCAAAGAATTCAGTACGATGAAATCAAGGTTTTTCCGCTTCAGCTTTCCTTCCGCATGAACCATTTCATCATTTGTTTCCAATGCGAAGCCTGCCAGAACCTGGTTTTCACGCTTGATCGCTCCCAACGAGGCAGCGATATCCTTATTCGGAACCAGACGGATCGTCATTTCTCCTTTCGTCTCCCGTTTGATTTTTTCGCTCGACTGCTCATCCGGACGGTAATCCGCCACGGCGGCACAAAGGATTCCGGCATCCGCCTCCGGAAAGGCCGTCATGGCCGCCTGATACATTTCTTCGGCCGACTCGACATCAATCCGTTTGATATTCGGATGAAGCGTCTTCAAAGACACCGGACCAGCGATCAACGTCACTTCGGCCCCCTGCCCCGCACACACTTCCGCCAATGCAAAGCCCATTTTTCCGGAAGAATAGTTACCTATAAAACGTACGGGATCAATCTTTTCGTACGTCGGACCGGCAGTTATTACAATCTTTTTTTTTTCAAGCCGGGTTTGGGATGCGAAGAAATCTTCCAGGACCGCCACGATCTTATCCGGTTCTTCCATACGCCCCTTGCCCACCAGATGGCTGGCAAGTTCCCCTTCGGCAGGCTCGATAATACGGTTTCCGAATGAACGGAGCCGATCCAGGTTCTGCCCCGTAGAAGGATGTGCGAACATATCCAAATCCATTGCCGGCGCGACAAAAACCGGAGCCTTGCATGACAAATATGTCGTGACCAGCATATTGTCGGCAATGCCATTCGCCATCTTTCCGATTGTCGAAGCTGTGGCCGGCGCGACCAACATGGCGTCCGCCCAAAGGCCAAGATCGACATGGCTGTTCCACGTGCCGTCGCGGTTCGAGAAAAACTCGCTGATCACCGGATGGCTACTCAACGTGGATAATGTAAGCGGCGTAATAAACTCTTTTCCCGCAGGGGTAATAACAACTTGAACCTCCGCTCCTTTCTTTACAAGGGCACGGATGATATAGGCGGCTTTATAGGCAGCGATGCTCCCTGTTATCCCCAATATGATATGTTTACCTTTCAGACTATTTTCCATAACCTAATTATATATACTTCCGGAAGAAACCGAAATTCCATAAGCATGAAACTTTTGTTCCATAAGCATGAAACTTTAATTCCATAGGCACGGAACTTTTGTTTCATAGGCATGGAACTTTTTCCCCATTAGCACCTGACGGCGCTTACAAGCGCAATAACATGATCTCGCGCGCCACACGGCTGTCTATATTGTGGTGTTCACCCAATTTCCAACCCTGTTTGTCCACAGGAGCGGCAAGGGTATCCAAATCCTTTTCCACAATGCCACATTCACCGAGACGCGTTTTCAGTCCCATCCGGCGGAAGAAATCCTCACAGGCCGCGATTGTCTTGCGTGCCCTTTCCTCTTCCGTTCCATCCGTAATGCCGAAAACGACTTCTCCCATACGAGCCAGCTTGGCCTGTTTCTCTTTAAACATATAGGTCATGACACCCGGCAAGAGAATCGCCAATGTCTGTGCATGGTCCAGACCGAACCGCGCCGTCAGCGAATAGCCCATGCGATGGGAAGACCAGTCCTGCGGAACTCCCTGCCCGATCCAGACATTCAACGCATTAGTCGCCGCCCACATCAAATTGGCACGGATATCGTAGTCATTCGGATGATCCAAGACCTTCAGCCCCTCTTCACGAATGACACGCATCAATCCTTCCGAGAAAGCATCCTGCACCTTCGCATTGACCGGGTAGGTCAGATACTGTTCCACCACATGAATAAAAGAGTCGACCACCCCGTTCGCCACCTGCCGGGCGGGGAGTGAATAAGTCACTTCCGGATCCAGCACGGAGAATTTCGGAAATACCAGCGGGCTGGCGAAATTCAGCTTCTCACGAGTCGAAACACGGGAGATAACCGAACGTTCGTTCATCTCCGAACCGGTCGCAGCCAATGTAAGCACCGTACCCAAAGGCAGGGCGCTCTTTATCCGACCGCCTTTCGAAAGGATATCCCACGGATCACCTTCAAAACCGACTGAGACCGCGATGAACTTTGTAGCGTCGATCACCGAACCGCCACCCACGGCCAGCAGGAAATCGATCTTCTTATCTTTGACGACCTCCACTGCCTTCATGCAGGTTTCATAATGCGGATTTGCTTCGATACCCGGAAATTCGGTCACATCAAAACCTTTCAGCGCTTTTGTCACCTGGTCGTAGATCCCGTTTTTCTTTATGCTTCCGCCACCATACACCATCAGTACCTTGCTCCCTTCCGGAATCAAGGCGGACAAGCGGGCTATGACACCTTTGCCGAAAACAACCTTTACAGGATTACAAAACTCGAAATTATTCATGATCCCTATTTCAAATTAAAACCTCTCAATTTTATTTCAGTCAGTATTTTCTTGGTGTTCAGAGGGAAGTCGCCATTCATAATCCAAGAATAATATCCAGGATCGCTTTTCAACACATCCTCCACCAGACGGCCTTTATACTTGCCGAAGTTTATCACCTCTTCCCCTTTGTCGTTATATACCATACGGCCGGCAAAGTCCACATTATTCGTGTAGCTTGAATATTGGGAAAGAAAGTTGACATCATTCTGCAACTCCGGATAGCGGTCCAACTGCGCTTTCAGAACTTCGTATGTCGCCATCGTATCAGCCTCCGCCGTATGGGCGTTTTCAAGGTTCTTGTCACAATAGAACTTATAAGCGGCCGCAAGCGTACGTTGCTCCATTTTATGGAAAATGGTCTGCACGTCTACGAACTTGCGTTTGTTCAAATCAATATCGACGCCTGCCCGCAGGAACTCTTCCGCCAGCAAAGGGATATCGAAACGGTTGGAATTATATCCAGCCAGATCACACCCTTCTATCTGGGCGGCCAACGACTTGGCTATTTCTTTAAAAGTAGGACAGTCTTTTACATCCTCGTCAGTGATACCGTGTATTGCGGTCGACTCCGGTGGAATGGGCATTTCCGGATTGATCCGTCTCGTCTTAGATTCTTCTTTTCCATTCGGATAAACCTTGACAAAAGAAATTTCGACAATACGGTCTTTGACAATATTAACACCCGTGGTCTCCAAATCGAAGAAGACCAACGGATTTTTCAGGTTTAACTGCATTTTTTATATTTTAATCATTCAACATCATTGGCATCAGCAACATCAACAAATCTTCATTCTCTTCGTTTTCAGAAGGAACGATCAAGCCGGCACGCGAAGGATCGGCCAATTCGAATATCACCTCTTCCGAATTGATGTTGCTCAGTATTTCAATCAAATAAGTAGCCTTGAAACCGATACTCAATTCGGTTCCGTCAAAACTGCAAACAATCTTTTCTTCCGCAGAAGTGGAAAAGTCGATATCCTGTGCGGAGACAAGCATCTCGCTTTCCTTCAACTGCAACTTAACAAGGCTGCTCGCAGGGTTGGAGAAAACAGAAACACGCTTCAAAGCATTCAAAAAAGAAACACGGTCAATCGTCACCTTAAAAGGATTTTCCTGCGGGATCACACTATTGTAATTCGGATAACGACCCTCAATCAGGCGGCAAATCATTTTGAAATTGGAACAGTTGACATAGGCATTATTGTCATCAAACTTGATACTGACCATATCCTCTTCCTTCGACAAAAGGCCTTTCAGCAGGTTAGCGGGCTTCTTCGGCAAAATGAAAGAAGCTCTTTCCGATGATTTTACCGAAAAGTTGCGCAAGCGTACCAACTTATGTCCGTCGGAAGCTACGAATGTCAAATTGTCCGTATGTATATCGAAATAGACACCGTTCATTACCGGACGGAGCTCGTCATCAGCCGTTGCAAACAACGAGCGACCGATACCATTCAGCAACATTTGCGCATCCATCATAATGGAGATCGCATTCTCATCCAAAGGTTTCTGTTGCGGATAGGTATCTCCTTTTTGCCCGATAAAATTATATTTACCGTTCTGGAAGTGGATAAAGATCTCCAAATTATCGTCATTAATATCGAAAGTCAGCGGTTGCTCGGGCAACTCCTTCAACGGATCAAGCAAGATTTTTGCGGAAACAGCGAAAAGCCCGCTCCCCTGCCCATTCATCACGTCAACGGATGTAACCAGACGTGTTTCAGCATCCGAAGCTGTTATAGTGAGTTTATTACCTTCCAGGCTGAAAAGAAAACTGTCCAAGATTGGTAATGAATTCTTTGAAGCAATAACTTTACTAATAGATTGTAAACGTGATAACAGCGCTGTGCTGGATACATCAAATCTCATGATTCTAATTATTTATTTGTTTTTATTCATTATTTTCAACGTGCTTTGCAGGCTCGGCCCACAGACAGCCCTTAATCAGACAGCCTCGGATTCGCCCACACAAAATTATGAAAATATTCCATATAACCACCCGAATGGAGACAAAAAAAGAGGCCCTTCCCGCAGTGGAAAGAACCTCTTTTCATATCTTGATATTACGCTTTGTTATTTCGCGAAATAATCTTTAACAGCTTCGTTAGGAACCATTTCTTCCTGGAAGATGTAAGCACCTGTCTTCGGGGACTTAACCATCTTGATTACTTTAGAATAGGTACGACCGTCACCTTTCTTAAATGTTGCAACCGCTTTTTTTGCCATTGTTTAATCTCCTCTTACTTAATTTCTTTGTGTAACGTCATCTTCTTCAGGATAGGATTGTATTTCATCAGCTCCAATCTCTGAGTTGTATTCTTTCTGTTCTTTGTAGTAATATAACGAGAAGTACCCGGCATACCACTTTCTTTGTGTTCCGTGCATTCGAGGATCACCTGAACTCTGTTACCTTTTGCTTTCTTTGCCATTTCTTATTTCCTCCCCAAATTAAGCGTTTAAATAACCTTTTTCAGCAGCTTTCTTAATCGCCGCATCCAAACCAAGTTTATTGATAGTACGCAAGCCAGCGGCTGAGATATTCAGGCTAACCCAACAATCCTGTTCTACCCAGTAGAACTTTTTAGTAAACAGGTTCACATCAAACTTACGTTTCGTTCTTCTCTTAGAGTGAGAAACGTTGTTGCCAACCATTGCTTTCTTTCCGGTAATTTGACAAATTTTCGACATTGCTAATTTTACTTTTTAATATTACGAAATTAAGTCAACTCCTGCTATGTGTCTTCCCTTTTTGAACTGCATCACGAACAAAAACAAAGATTCTAATAGAGTTTCTCTTCTTTTACGGGGCACAAAGGTACAAATTATTTTGATTCGCGCACAAGAAATCAGCAAATAAATAAGGATAATGATAGCGGGAAGTGATCACGAACAAAACCGTTACGGCTGTCCCTAAAACAGGGATCAAGAGATAGACATTCCGCTCCCGTAACAGATCGCGCCGGTTCGTCCAAACGTAATAAAGGAATAGCAAAAGCACGGCGTAATAAACAATGCTTTTCAACGCCAGGACAGCTATTAATTCCGCCAATTTCGAGCTATTGCCCTGTACCTTTGAAAGTACTATTCTAAATCCCATACCCGGCTTCACACGTTCCGTCCAGGTATCTTCACAATATAAAGCGGCCAACTTGAAAGGTACTTGGGAAATATATTGAAACGGATGTTCCGATATCCAACGGACCGACGCACGCTTCAGCAGGCTGTCCCGCTCCATATAGGTATAATCTCCGGGAGGAAGGCAAATATAATTGTCCGGATCACCGAAGCCATTAAAATTGACCAAACCGTTTGCTTCATCAAAAGAACTCATTGCCAAGTTATAGCCGCCGGACACCGCTTGATAGACAAAATGGCCGCTTCTCCTCTTCGCACTCTGCCCGATCAGGAAAACAGTCAAGGCAAGCGGAAGGGCCAAAGCTACATAAGACTGCCACCGGCGCTTTTGCACGATGAAAAGGAGCACAATCACGAATAAAAAGACAATTGCCAAAGGACGGAACCAGTTAGCCACGGCAATCAGCACCCCGGCGACAGCCACAGGTAGCAATCGGCGGACGTTACATAACAGCAGGGCAGTCAACAACAGGAAAGTAAAGGGCAAATCAGTCAATACGGCTATCGGAGCATATAGGTTCGAAAAAATCAACATATATAAAATAGCAGCGTAATATCCCGTTTCATTCGAAAACATCCGTCCGGCCAACTTCCGTATTTCAAATACCATTGCAATATTCATCAATAAATTCAGCAACCGGACAAAAGAGAAAGATCCGAAAAGATGATAGATCCCGATCAAGAGGTTCACATAACCCGGACCGAAAACAAAATCCTCATATTGGTTATGCACGTCCGGATACCAAGTGTCCCTCGCAACACATTCCGAAGCCAGTTTCACATAAGCTTGGGCATCATCATGGTTGGGCATATCCCAATATTTGGCAACCAAGCAAACCTGCAGGATCATCCATACGACAAACATGACCCGAAAAACAGCCGGCAATTTTTTCCCAATCATTCCTTTGACTTTTTTATGGGACAAAGATACAACCTTTTCACCAGTAATCCATTCGTGATAGATTCATTCTATCGGTTCATTCAAGAAGCCGCGGGACATATTTGCAACAAAATCAAACTCCAAATGGTTCTATTTTCAAAAAACATAAAAAACGCGTTAATTATGGTACAAAATTTCAAGGAAGCATTGAAACATCGCAGAAGTTATTATCACATCACGAACAGTTCTCCGATATCAGACGAACAAATCAAGGAAATCATAGACTTCGCAGTCATGAACATCCCTTCAGCCTTCAATTCGCAATCGACCCGCATCGTATTGCTACTGGGTGAGAATCATAAAAGGCTTTGGAAAATCACGGAAGATACATTAAAAAGACTTGTTTCAGCGGAAGCCTTCAAAGCGACAGAAGCTAAAATAAACGAAAGCTTCGCTGCCGGCTACGGAACAATCCTGTTCTTCGAAGACAAAACGGTAGTCGAACAGTTGCAAGACTCTTATCCTGCTTACTATGACAAATTCCCGGTCTGGGCACAGCAAACATCCGCCATGCACCAGTTGGCTATCTGGACAATGCTGGAAGATGCCGGTTTAGGCGCATCCCTTCAACACTATAACCCATTGATCGACGATACGGTACATGCGGAATGGAAACTCAACCCGAAATGGGAATTAGTCGCACAAATGCCTTTCGGCGCCCCGACAAAAAGTCCCGGACCGAAAGAGATCGGACCTATAAAGCAAAAGGTCTTGATTTTCAAATAAGAGAAACAAAGGCACGGATCACAAAGTTATGAAATCCGTGCCTTTATCATATCCGTTCACCATCATGTTTACTTCAACCGACGAATACCCACTGCTTTATTATACTGGGCGAGAGACGCTTTCTGTTGATACCAGGTTTGGATCAGGTTGCTATAAGACTGAATCCAGGAAAGCTGGGCGGAAAGGACGTCGAGGATCGGAAGTTTTCCCTCGTTATAGCTGAACGTATTCAGGTCGAGGTTTTCTTCGGCAATCTTGCAGGCTTCTTCGGCAACATCGATCTGTTTCGTGTTTTCCGACAAGCTGGTCCATGAGTTGGCCACTTCCTGGGAAATCTTGTCGCGTGTATAATCCATCGCATATTCCTTGCTGCGTAAAATGGCTTTCTGGGAATTCACTTCCTTGAAACGAGCACCCCAACGGAACAAAGGTATCTTCAGGGAGGCAAATACGGCAGGTGTCCAAAGCTGGTCGGAACCTTTCACGTTCAGCATCGGAGTCCCCCAAGTTCCCTGGAAACCGATAGCCAGTGTCGGATTATATTTGGCTTTCGACAAATTGATCTGCCGTCTCTGGTATTCGATATTCAATTTGGAAATCGTGAAATCCGGACGGTTCTGCAAAGCGGCCTCTTCCCCTATGTGTACAGGCAACGGCAGTTCCGTCGTGATGGCATCGGCTATTTCTACCGGAGTCATAGGAGGAACCCCCATCAGCACGTTCAGGTTCTGCAAAGCGATCTGATAGTCCTTGTAGGCAGTGCTCTTATTCAATTCCGCCTCTTTTAAACGCGACTGCACCTGCAAAAGATCAGTCTTGCTGATCTGCCCGTCATTGAAACGGGTAGTCAGCACATTTGCCAACTGC
This sequence comes from uncultured Parabacteroides sp., assembly GCA_910577325.1. GTDB lineage: Bacteria > Bacteroidota > Bacteroidia > Bacteroidales > Tannerellaceae > Parabacteroides. The sequence goes on along the minus strand of CAJTMR010000026.1, from coordinate 24,709 downwards.
TGTACGATATCGACATACTGGCACATAACATCGTACATGCCTTTTCGGGCAGCGGCAGACCAATAATTCAGGTCGGCAGCGTACAGGACATTATCCGTAGTCAACACTTCCGCTTCGGAAGCGATCTGCCCCTGTATCTGTGCTGCCTTGTAATTGTTATAAATTTGCCCGCCGGCATAGACCGGCTGGCTTACGGAGGCTCCCAAGCTATAGGTGTTGTGATCCATTTCGACAGCCATACCAGGACCGAAATCCAAATCGTACTTATTGATACGATACTGGTAGTTGCCGGAGAAATCGACAGCCGGAAAGAAAGCGGTCTTAGCCGCCTTGATAGCATGCTGCATCGCAATACGCTCTTCCGCACTCTGTTTGATCTGGCGGCTATATTCAAGCACTTTCTGCTTGTAATCCGTAGCCGTGACGGGCTTTTCCTGTGCTCCCACAGATAAAGCCCCCAACAGCATACAACCGATAATTATTTTATTTCCCATATTATTATACCGATTTAATCTTAAAGAATATACAATAGGTCACCGGAAGCACGAAGATGGTCAGGATGGTCGAGACGAACAAACCTCCCATGATCGTCGCCGCCATACCGGCAAACATGGCATCGCCCAATAACGGCAACATACCTAAGATCGTTGTTCCCGATGCCATCGTCACCGGAACGATACGCGTCTTGGTCGCTTCGATCACCGCATTGACCGGCGCTAAACCGCTGCTAAGCTGCAAACCTATTTCGTCCACCAGCACGATCGCATTCTTGATATTCATACCGATCAGTCCTAACAGACCAAGCATGGCAAAGAAGTCGAGCGACTTACCGAAGACCAGCAAACCCAATACCACACCGATAAAGATCAACGGCAACATGCACATGATCAAAACCGGCTTCCGGTAGTATTTCGGGAAAAGGAACAACAAGGTGAGATAGATCAGACCGAACATCAGAGGAATATTGGCGGCAATCGCCTTGTTACCTTTATCCTGTTCGGACTGCTCGCCGAAATATTGCAGTTTATATCCTTCGGGAACCTGCACCTCCTGTTCGATCTGTTGCCACAACTGGCTGAAAGCTGCCATCGTATTGGCTCCGCGCTTCGGCTCGCACTGCATCATCATATAACGCTGGCGGTTATAACGCTTCACGACACTGTACTCGTAATCGAGCGAGAAGTCGTCGATCACCTGCTCCACCTTGACGGAACGGCCTTTGGCACTATAGACCGGCAAGGTCTTTATGTCGTTCAGGTTCATCGAGTCGCGATCGGCATCTTTCAACAGGATCGGCATAAACACGTCTCCCTCGCGATATTCTCCTAAAGGCACGCCGTTGGTAGCCGAACGAAGCGAATAGGCCATCTGTTGGCGGGTGATCCCCAGACGAAGACCTTTCTCCTGCGAATACAAGGGTTTCCATACCGGAACTTTGTTGCCCCAACTGTTACGCACTTCCATCACCATGTCGTTCTTACGGGCGATTTCCTTTGCACGCTGTGTCAGCGCCACCAACGTATCGATATTATCACCGATGAAGCCGATCTCGATAGCAGCATCCGGCACGGGCGACAGTGCGAACAAAGCGGAACGCGTCAGGATGTCCGGATAGTTGGCAACCATATATTCATAGAACTTACTTTCCTCGCTCTGTGCATCTTTCGCATCCTTCGTTTCAATCAGGACATTGGCAAAGTTAGGCTTCGGACCGACGGAAGAACTTGCCAGATAATAACGCACCGGCGAGCCTCCCAACGTAAACGAATAAGACTTGATTTTCTCGTTACTCTTGAGATACTCTTCTATTTTGATCACATTCTTTTCGACATCATCGATACCGTAACCTTCCGGGAAAATCAGGTCGGCACGGAAATAGGGCTTGTTCATGATCGGGAAGAAACTTTGCGGCATGATGCTCATAACAAACAGAGACAAGAACAAGGTTGCCACCACCGAAGCAAGCGTGAGATAACGACGCTTGATCAAGCGCCCCAGTATCTTTTCAAACTTATGATACAGTTTTGTATCATACGGATCTTTGGATTCGCCCGGTTTCGCCTCTTTCAATATGAAATTGCCGAAAGTCGTCGTTTGCGTCAGAGCCAGTACCCAACTCAGTCCGAGGGATACGGCAAGCACGATAAACAACGGCTTGACGATCTCGGCCACCGAAGCCGGAGCCAAGTACATCGGCAAGAAAGAACAAACAGCGATAAAAGTCGCACCCAACAACGCCCATTGCGGTTTGGTGGCCCCGTCGACCAACGCCTGATAGCGTGACAAGCCGCGCTTGATACCGACCTGCGCATTATCGGTCACCACAATCGCGTTATCCACCAGCATACCCATCGCAATAATGAAAGCGGCGAGCGACGTACGGTTTAACCCGACGCCCCAGACCAACATGATCAGCAACGTACCACCAACCGAGAAAAGCAACGAACTGCCCACCAGCATACCGGCACGCGACCCCATCACAAGGAAGATAATCACGATCACGATCAACAAGGATTCTATCAGGTTCAGGATAAACCCGTTGTTTGCTTCGTTGGCAATCTTATTCTCCGGATAGATGGTTTTCAAATCCATCCCGATCGGGAACAACTGCTCCATTTCTTTCAGATGTTCGGCAACCGCATTGCCGACAGCCACGACGTCATCTTTCGCTCCCGTAGCCACGCCGATACCGATCGCCCGCTTGCCATCCACACGCATCAAGTTGGAAGGCGGATCCAGATAACCGCGCTCGACGGTAGCAATGTCGCCCAAACGGACTTCGCCGCCGCCTTTAGTCACGATCAGTTGGTCGCGTATGTCCTGTATGCTTTTGTAAGTGCCTTCGGCACGAACGCGAAGCTGATACGTCCCGGTCATGATCTCGCCCGTATTGACCAACAGGTTCTGCGTTTGCAGGACTTGCTGGATCGAAGTGGGATCGATACCCAGGTTCGCCAGTTTAGGGATAGAAATACGGACATTCACGACCTGCGTCTGTTCGGCAAAGAGATACACCTTCTGCACACCGGGGATAGGCGTCAGCTCGGTCTTGATCTTCTGCGCCCAATCGCGCATATCGTCATAGGTAAAGCCTTCATCGGCAGTCAGGGCGTAATAGATACCGAACACGTCTCCGAAGTCGTCACTCACATTAATGGCAGAGGCGCCGCTCGGAAGACGAGGTTGTATGTTAGCTACCTTACGGCGCAATTCGTCCCATTTGACCGGCATATAATCCGGCGCCAAAGTCGGCTGCAATTCGATCGAGATCTTCGACATGCCGAAATAAGATTCAGACTTGATCTGAAAAACATCCGACATGGACTGAATTTCCCGTTCGATAGGCTCCGTTATCAATTTCTCTACCTCCATAGGAGTTGCACCCGGATATTGCGTAACCAAAACAGCTTGTTTGATCACGAAAGGCGAGTCCTCCTTCTTCGGCAATTTAAAGAAAGAATATATACCCCCTATCAGCATGATAGCCAAAAAGAAATATATAATCTTCTTATTCTCTAAGGAATATACTGGAAGATTCATTATTTATCAGCTTAATCTGTTAATACTTTTACCTGCTGCCCTTCAACCAAACGGGTAGCCCCGGCAGCAACCACCTGTTCACCGGCATTCAGGCCTTTGATAACGATAACGTTGTCTTTTCCGACCAGTCCGGCTTCTTCAATCCGGCGACGTTCTACCTTTTGTGACCGGGCATTATAGACAAACACAAATTTGTCGTCGTTTTCTTCACTGGCGACAATAGCCGAAAGAGGAGCCAACACCGCTCCTTCGTTAAAGCTTCTGCTTTCGATATGCAAAACCACGCGGCAAGAAAACCCGACGGCTACCTTGTATTTGGCCAGATTGAATTCGGGATCGTCGATATACAGGAAGACGGGAACGCCGGAACCATCGGGCGACGCTTCCACATATTCCTTCACCTTCGCTTTGAAACGGGCTCCCTTGTAATTGTCAAATTCCACATATATCTGGTAAGGAGTGGAGAAATAAGTGATGTTCGTTTCCGGCATCGTGAACTGGATCTGCAACTTGTTCGGGTTGATCAGACAAACGATCCCTTGCCCGGCCTGCACTTTCTGATAGTTCTCTACATATTTCTTCTGGATAAAACCGTCAAAGGGAGCACGCAGCTTGGTTTGTCCCAACTGGTTCTGGGCATATTCGAACGCCGCCTTCGCATTTGAATAGGAGGCTTCGGTCGTTTCATATTCCTGTTTCGAAATAGCCTGTTTGGATAACAGCTTCTTGGCACGTTGCAACTGTGCTTCGGCAGTTTGGAAAGAGGCTTTTTTCGCTTCGTATTCCCATTTGAAGTCCTGTGGGTCGATCTCTGCGACCACTTGGCCTGTACGGACTTTCTGCCCTTCATCCACATTCAGCGAAATCAGCGGTCCGGACATCTTAAAAGCCAGGTCGCTGAACTGGTCCGGCGATACGACGCCGCTAAACGACTTTTCCACAAGATTCAATGAGGTCACTTGTGCCAACTTCACGGGGCGGGGGCCTTGCTCCTTCACCGGCGGTTGACTACATGACATCAATGCTGCCAATACAAAAACGGGGATTAATTTTCCATTCATGATAACTTGCATTTAGTTATTTATTACTATTACATTCTTAATTAATTGCATATCCAGACTCCGATGCCCTAAGAATACAACATTCTTTTAAAATCTATTGTTCCGGTTTCGGCCGGATTTCAAAACCTGCCCTTCGAAATTTTCCGGATATGTGCATCAAAACGACCAACTGCTCCAATCAACCGCCGCCTCCATTTCCTCTTCCTGGTCGTCCGGGATAGAGGGGAAAAAATCAATACCTGTTATCTTTTCCACACTATCGACAGGTATGGCCATCGATTCCAGCGAATTGTCCTTATAATCCCTGTTCTCGAAAAGGAACCCGATACCTTTATAGCCTTTTCCCGTATGATAACATAGTACTTTATAGAAAGATTTGGGAACGGCTACCCTATTTTTTCCCAACCGCTTCATATCGTCCGTAATGACCGGCCCCGTAACAATCAGTAACGAACCGCCATCCAACGCCCATAGGCGGCACTGCTCTTCCAAGTCTTTCCAGATCCCGCGGTTCAATTTCGGTTTCTGCGGACAAATATTACTTAGATAGAAGGACTCGCGCATGGCTTTTGCAGACCATTTCATGTCGCCTGCCGGAGCCAAGTGCCCCCGGTCATAACCTGTATGCGTGTAATCCTCATTGGTTGCCGTCGCGCCTTTCACCAATGGATCAGGCACAAATTTATTAGACCGTTCCGCCTTTTTGCTTTTGGCTTCCATCGCCGTCAGTTCGTATGCTACCCAGTTGGCAATACGATAATCGGAATTATAAGAGACCGTATATCCCTCATGTTTGATCACCTGCTCCCGGCGTTTCGCCTTTAAACGGGGAATCTCCGTATTCGCAGGGATTTTAAATGTCTTTGCAGAAGATTTGACAGGATTTTTATTTGCCGATGTCTTATCCTGTATTTTTTGTTTCGGAGCGGCTGCTGCCTTCTTGGAGGGAACCGCCTCCTGTCCCTTTTTCTCCGAAACTGCCGGTTTACGCTCTACCGCCGGAGCAAAGTAATCATATATAAACAGGAATCCTATAAAACAAGCCACCACGATACAGGCCCCCATAAACATCCGCTTCACTGTGGAAAGGATGAACGAAGCCTTTTGAACTTTTTTCCGCGGTTTCTTTGCGCTTTTTCTCTTTGCCATCTCTCTTGATAAAACCTATTCCAACTTGGGCGCAAAAGTAGATAATATAAGGATGTTATACAACACATACGGAAGGAATGTATTGGTTTGGATTGTTAGAAAAAAGTGCTCCAACACATACATCCATCAAATTGTTATTTCATGTATTTTAATCGTAAACTGAATGCCCGCTGCCAACGGGGTAGCCGTTTAGCCCCCAAAAAGCATAGCTTTACAGGTCGTAACCCATAGCTTTACAGTGGCTAAAGCTATGGGTTACGAATCGGATCTCATCTCCTTTCCCACAGAGAAGGCGTTGGCCTTTCTGAAAAGGCTGCTTTTTGTGACATTTTTCAAGTAAAGGGGTAGTATTTAACATTCGAATATGCGACCTTTGCCTACTCATCAAGCGAATGAACGAATAAAAAATTGAGACGTATGATACTTGAATCATTGAACAACACAGAAAAAATCGAGAGTTTACACCCGCTATTCAAAAAAGCGTTCGATTACCTGAAATCCACTGACTTTTCCAAGATGGAAGACGGGAAGCATGAATTGGACGGTTCCCGTTTATTTGTAAGCATTGCCAGCATTTCCGGCAAGGAGAAGAAAGACGCAGCTATCGAAACGCATAAGAAATACATCGACATCCAAATGCCTTTGTTGGGCGTGGAGAAAATCGGCTGGAAACCGGGAAGCGAATTGCAGGAAGAATCAGTTCCTTATAATGAAGAGCAAGACATTGCTTTCTATATCGACCGCCCTACCGCCTACACAAAAATCTATCCGGGACAATTCGCAATCTATTTCCCCGAAGACGGGCACGCTCCCGGTATCGGCCAGGGGAATATCCGCAAGGTGATCGTGAAAGTACAAGTAGAAGGATAAGGCAAGAAATACATATTGCCATAAATAATGAAGCCGACTAAAAGATATTCTATTGTCGGCTTCATTTTTCTTTATGCATGCATCACCAACAACGGCGTGTCGGTGTGGAACAACATCTTACGGGCGATGGAAGGATTGAACATACGTGCCAGAATATTCCGGCGATAGGTACTGATCGCTATCACGTCAATATGCTTGTCCCGCACAAATTTTTCGATCGCCAGCAACAGATCGCCATCGTCCAGCACCGTATGGGTGATATCGGTTTCCGGATATTGTTTTTTGAAATACTCGTTGACTCCGGTCAGGCGTATTTCATTCCATTCATCCTTGCTCGTCGAGATATTGAACAGGTGGATATGAGCGTTGTATGGTTTGATGATTTCCATAAACTCGTCGAAAACCACCAGGTCACGCTGGTTGAAAGAGGTGGCAAAAGCAATGTTCTTGGCTTCGCTCAAATCATCGAATGGCACATTTTCGGGAATGGCCAGGACAGGAACCTTATTCACCTCGATCACTTCACCCGTGACACTGCCGATCAGGTCTATGTCTTTCTGGCTTTTTCCCCGAGTTCCCATCACGATCAACGACGGACGGTATTCCTTGCTATAGGCAATGATCTCTTCCTCCGGCAGGCCTTCACGCAGTACATAATCGTATTTCACCGGAGGCAGTTCCCCCGATTGTATCTTGCGATTGAGCAGCGTACAGATGTTTTCCATGTCGATCCGAACCCGCTTCAGGACATTTTGTGCCGTCTCTTCGTTCACCTGATAAGCCTGCGTGTCGTTCAACGGAATAGCGGACGGGAAATAGGGACTGAAATAGGCGTGCATGATCATCACTTCGGCTCCGATCTTACGGGCATGGTTGATTCCCAATTCACACGCTTTGATAGAATAATCGGAAAAGTCTATCGGTATCAATATCTTCTTTTCCTCGGGACCGGCTTTTTCCTCTTGTCCGGCATCTTCGCTAAGCCATTTGCTGTCTTCGATGATACGCAAGGCGTGAGGCAGATCGCTTTCTTTAATTCGCACACGTACACCAGCCGAAACAACCGGTTGGATTTGGTTTACATTGTGTATGCAGACTTCTATCCCCTCTGTTTCAAGAATCGTTTTGAGAATCTGAGCTTTCTCGAACGTGTGAATCGCTAACGTTACTAATTTATCTTCCATACTCGTGTGTTTTTTATAAATGAAACAATCGGAAATCACTAAATGTTGAATAAAAAAATCCCACAGCGTCTTTTTAGATTCAGCTATGGGATTTCTGTGTGAAAATGAATTTCTTTACGCTTGTTGTGCTTCCGATACTTCTTCATTTTCAGCAAGTATCTGCAAAGCACGTTCAAATATTGTGGTATCATCTAATACGACCAAACCTCCGTCAGGCCCCGGTTCAATATGTATTCCACAACTTTTTCCATCTTTGAAGTTATGCCCGCCGAAATAGTTGCGAACCGTTTCAACAGAGATTCCCAGTTCATCAGCAATACGATGAGTGCTTCCGTCAGGCAGGCTGTCTTTCAATCTGCGAAGTTCATTAAATGTAATAGTTTTTGTCATGGCTTCCTTATTTTGAAGGTTAATTACTTTGTTTAATTTCGTGCCACTAACTTAGTCATTATAAATTACAGCAACAAAATTATAAATATGCTTTACGACATATATCACTTTTGCAGGCAAGCTGCAAGCGGTACATTAAAAATGACAATAACCAGGATCGTCGCATATATTGCATAGACTATGAGACGGATACGCCTCTTCGAATACAGCGGTTCCCGATTGTTCGCGTCCATAGATGGCAACTTTGAACGGCTGAAAGAATAAAGTTTATAGACCAGATAACCGAATAACACACCCGAAATAGCACCCGGCACGATATCCGAAATAAAATGGACTCCGAGGTAAACCCGCGTATAAGCGGTAAGAGCCGCCCAAGAAAAGATCGTCCATCCGAACAGTTTATCCCGCATAACCAGCGCCATAAGGGTCGCAAAACCGAAAGCATTAGCTGCATGGCTGGATATAAATCCGTAAAGCCCCCCCCGATATCCGAAAACAGTTTTCACCTGATCCGCAAAATCAGGATGATGAGTCGGGCGGAAACGGGTAAAGATTGGTTTACAGACATGGGATGCAAACTGGTCGCACAACGTAACGACCAGCACGATCGCCAACAGGATCAATAACGATTCGCGCCAGTTCTTTTTATAGACCAGAACCAGCAGGATCAGAAAGACCAACGGCAGCCAAACTGCCTTTCCTGTGAATATCCACATAAAACGATCCAGAAAAGCAGAGTCGCTGCCGTTAAGCGCAAAGAACGCGTCGCGTTCGTAAATTAGTATTTTTTCAACCATTGAAAAAGGAGATTTGTGATTTATGATTGATGCGTCGATGATAAATCATAAATTTTAAATGATTTCCATGTCTTTACTCGGCATCCATCCTACATTTCCATCTTCCATTTCTATTTCATTCCAGTCTCCCAACTTGCTTTTGACGGAAACCTTTGTTCCTTCATGCAGAATAAACAAGTCGGTTCCACTTGCATCGGGAGAACTTTTCACCGTCACTGTCGGAGCAAATACGATCGCACTTTTCCGGTTTACCAACTCGTCCTTCTGGTTTCCGGCAAAGATGTTGGCAAAGATAACCAACACCAGAAATACCAGCCCCAGATAAAACCCGATCTTTTTCAAATGAATCCATTTGGAGAAGAAGAACAGGATCAAGCAACCGATAAAAAGAATAAAACAAACGATACCGGTCTGCGCCCACGAATCGGCAGCCCCCATGTTCTGCACCTTGTCGAACCAACGATGGAGGAAGAAATCACCCACCGGCTCGATTTTGTCGACCGACTTCTGGCGTGCCAACTGCAAATTGAAACGGATATCCCCGTCACCCGGCTCCAACAACAAAGCCCGCTCGTAATTCAATATGGCCGGTGCGATCTTGTTCTCCTTATAATAGGCATTCCCCAGGTTATAGTAGATCTCAGCCGATTCGCCATGAGCATTCAGAAGTCCTTCATAAAGTTCGATAGCCTTGCCATAGTCTTCTTTTGTATAAGCAACTTCCGCCTCTTTGACCGCCACCTCCTGGGCAGATACTCCCAAGACGACGAATTGAACCAAGAGGAAGAATACGACCTTTTTCATATTTATACTTATATTCATCTTCATCGCGTTACTTTTTAATTGTATTTTCCATTTTACCAATGGCATCCACTGTCTGTTCATATAATTTATCCATCGCATCCGAGGCCTGTGCCGGAGCATAGCGGGCAAACTCGCAAGTGTTCAGGATATCCATAAATTCTTTGGTCAAAGCGTCGTCCACACCGTACCTCGCCAGTTCCGCCTCGACATTGTCTTTTGCCAAGTCGGCCTGCGGGATGCTCAACTTGTCGCTCAGGTAGCCCCACAAGGCACGAAGCACTTCGTCATAAAACTCTTCTTTCTTATTTTCCTTCATCAACTTGCCGGCATTTTTAAGACGTCTTACTGCCATCTTATTGGCTTTCTTCGTACGGACCAAAGCCAAGTTGGAGTTTTCTTTCACTTGCTTGCGATAGATAAAGAAGAAAACGACGAACAGGATTGCCGGGATCAGATAGCACATATAGTACATGAAAGAGCCGAAAAACAATTCATTATTAGGGACGAAACGAACCCCTTTCACCTTCAAGTAACGGATATCCTGCCCCAAGTACTTCACGCTTTCCTTGTTGCTGAAGTTGGAAACGACAGGAGACGTTCCCCCACCCTTACCCTGCTCTACATGCAACTTGTACGGTTCGGATGTAATCGCCTTATAAGAACCTGTCTTCGTATCGAAATAAGAGAATGCGATAGACGGAATTTCGAAATCACCTGCATAACGTGGGATAGCCATGTATTCGATTGTCTTCGTGCCGGAAGAACCTGCCGTGGTCGTCTTGACATCGACATCCACTTTCGGGTCATATATATCGAAATCGTTCGGGAAAACGACTTCGGGATTCTTAACCAGTTTGATGTTTCCGTTTCCGGAAATCTTCACTTTCAAAGTAACGGCATCATCCGTCTTCATCCGGTCGGAACTGATGCTCGAAGTCATGGTAAAATTGCCGACTGCACCGGAGAAAGAGGCTGGTTTTCCGGACGGCAAAGGTTTGACTTCAACCGATACGGGAGAAATAGACACCGACTTGTTCACATCCGTGTAGCCCCCATTGTCTTCAAAGAAATCGAAAACGCTCCTCGGTCTCGTGGTTGCAACCTGCACACGCATGGCGACATCCAAGCTTCCCCCCGGAATTGTGATCTTGCCCGAACGTTGCGGATACAAGACCGCTTGCCGTATGATAAAAGTCCCATAATTTTTCCCGTTATAATTTTCCAAAACCAACTGCCTGTTCTGAGGCAATTCGACTTCCTGAGTAAGGAAACCTTCAAACTCCGGCAACTTAACTTGATTTATACCCACCACATTCGCCTTTCTCGGATTAGCATATAACTTATAAGTCACCAGAAAACCCTCTTGCTCATAGACGCTTTTTTTGGACAACGCGGCCATAATGAAAAGATCATCTTTCCCAACCGCGGCAGTTCCACTCCTGCCGTTCTCCTTGGAGACCTCTTCCGCCTTATCCGCCGGAAGGACCTTTACGACCAACGCATTGGAAGTGTAGTTGGCTCCTTTTACCTTGATCGTCGCCGGAGCGATGTTGAAAGTCCCTTCTTTTTTCGATTGCAAGGTATATGTATACGTGTTTGTCGTTTCAGATGTCACGTTACCATTGATCATCTGGGTACTGTGGCTTGTCGAGACCGCCGGTCCATACAGTACCTCGAAATCTGCCAATTCCGGTACACGCAAATCCTTTCCTTCTCCGTTCACCGTGTACGACAATCTGAAAGTTTCTCCCATAACGACAGCTTCCGGAGCAGAAGCCTTGAACACCACATCCGCAGCCCCGGCTACCACTCCGAAAGTTGTAAAGAGAACAAATAAGAAAACTAATTTCCTCATTCCTCAATTCTTATTTTTTAATTTTTAAATCTTACTTCTTAAATTCAAAATTCCGTTTACCACTCCTTATTCGTGCGACGGCGCTGTTGCTGTTGTGCTTGCGCTTTCTTCACTTTCTCTTGAGTGTCTTTTTCATCCTGCAGGAAAGCGTCCAACATCTGCTGGGCATTATCTTTGCTCATCTGCTCTTGCTGCTGCGGTTGTTGTTCCTGCGTCTTGTCCTGCTTCTTGTCATCCTGCTGTTGTTGCAGGTCCTGATTCTGCTGCTGTTGATCCTGTTTATCCTGATCTTCATTCTTGTCCTCGTTCTGATCCTGATTTTGATCTTCATTCTGCTGGTCCTGCTGGTCCTGCAACAACTTTTGTGCCAACGCCAAATTATAACGGGTTTCATCATCTTTCGGGTTCAGCCGCAAAGATTGTTTGTAAGCTTCTACACTTTTGGCATACTCTTTATTCTGCATGCCGATATTTCCGACATTATGATAAATTTCAGCCAGACGGGCTTTGCCTTCGGGAGTTTCGATCATCTTCTCTCCTTGTCCGGCTATCAACTGATACTGTTCGGCAGCTTCGGGGAATTTCTTCTGTTTATACAAGGCGTTCCCCAGGTTATAAGTTCCTTCGGATGAACGCGGGTTCACTTCCAAACTTTTCCGGTAGGCGATTTCCGCCTCGGTAAACTTTTCCGCCTCATAAAGTTTATTCCCCTCCCTCACATTCTTACGTTCCGCTTTCTGGGCAAACATCGCCCCACTGCAGAACATGAATGCAGCCGTCCACATAATCGATTTTCGCATACGTTTCATCTTGTCCATAGCATTAAGAGAATAATTTTACTTTTCTGAATATACGGTTCTTGCGGTCCAGTGTCATGAACTCCACCAGAAGCAGGATCAATGCGATCCAGGCAAATGTCTGGAAACGTTCGTCATATTCCGAATAGACTTTGCTTTCCAGTTCCGATTTATTCATCTTATCGATCTCTTTCTGAAGTGCACGAAGCGCAGAATTCGTATTATCGGCACGGACATACGTCCCGTGACCGGCAACCGCAATCTCCTGGCACATCTCTTCATTCAGTTTCGTGATCACGACGTTTCCTTCCTTGTCCTTCATGTAATTGTTGCTGCCATCTACCGGGATTGGAGAACCTTTCGGATTCCCCATGCCGACAATGTTCACATGAATGCCTTTTTCTGCTGCTGCGGTAGCAGCTTTCACGGCATCGTCTTCGTGGTTCTCGCCATCGGTAATCAGGATAATCGCCTTATCGGACGTCTCGCTTGGCGTAAAGGAACGCACTGCCAGATTGATGGCAGCACCGATAGCCGTGCCTTGTGTCGACACCATTGACGGGTTGATGGATGAAAGGAACATCTTGGCCGAGACATAATCGGAAGTAATAGGGAGCTGTGTGAAAGCATCTCCCGCGAAAACGATCAGTCCGACCTTATCATCTGAAAAGCCGTCCGTCAGCTTGGACAACATCTGTTTGGCCTTGGACAGCCGGTCGGGCGAGACATCTTCCGCCAACATCGAATTGGATACGTCCAGGCAAACCATAATCTCCACTCCCTGACGCTTCACTTTCTCCAGTTTGGAACCGAACTGCGGTCCGGCCATGATTATGATAACCATCGTAATGGCTCCGAACAACAGCCAAAACTTCAGATGCTGACGCTTGGGAGAAACCTCCGGCATCAACTCTGTCAACAATTCGGGATTACCATATTTCTTGATTGCCTTCTTCTTCAAGACGATTGCATATACATAGAATGCAACCAGTACGGGAAGCAAAAAAAGCAAGTATAAAAAGTCCGGATGTGCAAAACGAAACATAAGCCTTTTATATTTACGGTATATTTCTTAACAATGTATTTCTCAATAATATCTCAACCAGCAACAACGCGAACAACAGGATAGCCCAATTCTTGTACTCTTCCTGCTTTTTACTGTATTCCTGCACGCTGATTTTCGTCTTCTCCATCTTGTCGATTTCCGAATAGATCGCTTTCAGGCTGGCATTGTCCGTCGCACGAAAATACTGTCCGCCAGTCGTAGCGGCGATCTGTTTCAACGTCGGTTCGTCGATATCCACGTCAATATCCATGTACTGAACACCGAAGGCCGTCTGGAACGGATAAGGAGCCTTGCCCTGCGTCCCGACACCGATCGTATAGACACGGACACCAAACGTCTTGGCGATCTCGGCAGCTGTCACCGGAGCGATCTCGCCGTGGTTGTTCACACCGTCCGTCAGCAAGATGATGACTTTCGACTTTGCTTGGCTGTCCTTGATACGGCTGACTGCATTCGCCAATCCCAGGCCGATCGCCGTTCCGTCTTGGATAATACCCGGCTGGACATCCTTGAAGAGGTTCAACAAGACCGCATGATCGGTTGTCAACGGACATTGCGTGAAACTCTCCGCCGCAAATACAACCAAACCGATATTATCGTTCGGGCGGCCATTGATAAAGGCGGAAGCCACATCTTTAGACGCTTCCAAACGGTTCGGCTTCAAGTCCTGCGCCATCATACTGGTCGAGATATCCATTGCCAGCACGATATCAATACCTTCCGTCGAAGTATTCTGCCAACTGTCGGTCGACTGCGGACGCGCCAATATCACGATCAGCACCGCCACCGCCGCCATACGCAAGATGAAAGGGACGTGCCGGAGCCCGACCTTCCAAGAGCTTGCTCCCGGGGCATCGAAACCCTCCGTCGACGATACCTGCAAACTGGCCTGGTTCTTGCTCAACTTGTAAATATACCATCCGATCATCGGGATCAGCAATAATAACAAATACAGATATGTAGGATTTGCAAATACCATCTTATTCTTTCCTTCTATTTGAATCGTTCGTTGTATCGGTTTGCGTCTCATCGAAACGGTGGGCTGCGTCATCGGCCGACAAAGAATCCGGCTCCGGTTCGACTACAGTTTCCACCTTCGTCTGATTAATGAACTGATAAGCATTCGTCATGCTCAAGTCGTTCTCGTCGGGCAACGGATGCAGTTTCGCGAACTTCACGAAATCGGCCAGTTGCATGATCTGCCTCAAGCTTTCACGGACAGATGCCGCCTCCTGCTGCTTGCGGATGATATCAAGTATCTCGCCGGAAGTCATTTCCATCGCATTGATACCGAAACGATCCACAATATAACGGCGCAACGTATCCGTAATCAACGTATAATACTCTTTGCTGCGACCCTGTTGCCAGAGCTTCTGCTGCTTGATCTCGTCGAGTTCCTTGATTGCCTGTTCGTGAGGCGGTAGTTTCGGTTCCTCCTTCTTGAACGGAAGGATGGACTGGCGGTTACGCATCCGTTTGATCACGTAAGCCACTACACAGATCAGGAACAGTACCAGCAGCACGCCGAATATCCAAGGATAATAATCGGCCAATACAAAAGGCGGCTTCCAGACGCTTTTGATATCGTAAAATTCCTCCGGCTTGTCGGCATTGACAGGAACAGTCGAAACCTTCAAGGCCACCTGGTTGGAGTAGACAGTATCCGCTCCGTCGATCACCATGAACGGAGGCAGCAGATAAAGGGATGAATCGAAAGAAGTCACCAGCAAGTCCTGCTTGATCAGCAACCTGTCGTTTTCGATCAAGACAGAGTCCGCTTTCGGGATTTCCAGGACCTCCACCCCTGCCATCAACGTGTCACGCGGGATGACAAGCCGAACAGGTTTATCTTTGTCTGTCGTTACCGTCAAATGTAAAACAGTCTGCTCTCCGATCAATATGGCGGCAGAGTCGACACGGACGTCAACGAGTGTCTGCTGCGCATACACTTTCCCGCCGGGCAGATACATTCCACCGGCAAGTGCAAGTAACAGAATGCTTTTCTTTATTGATTTCATTTGTTTGCTTTAATTACGTTTGTCAAAAAGAGCAATTAATGCTTTCACATAATCATCTTCCGTACGGACGGAAACCGAATCGACACGGCATTTTTTAAACGAATCGTTCATGGCAGCCTGCCGGCGGTCCCACCATTCCTTATAGGCGGCCCGTACACGAGCGGACGAGCTGTCTATCCAACGTTCCTGTCCGGTCTCCGCATCCTTGATCTTCATCAACCCTACAGCCGGCAGTTCCGTCTCGCGGCGGTCATACACCTGTATGGCCACCACGTCATGCTTGCGGTTGGCAATCGTCAAGGCTTCCTTAAAACCGTCCTTGTCGATAAAGTCGGAGATCAGGAAAGCCGTACAGCGCTTCTTGATCGCGTTAGTCAGATACTTTAGTGCCTGTGCGATATTGGTCTGCTTCTTGTCCGGTTGGAAGTCGATCAGTTCGCGAATGACATACAAGATATGTTTCTTCCCTTTTTGGGGAGGAATAAACTTTTCTATCTTGTCGGAGAAGAACACCACACCGATCTTATCGTTGTTCTGGATAGCCGAAAAGGCAAGCGTGGCGGCAATCTCCGTAATGACCTCTTTCTTCATTACATTCACGGAACCAAAGTCCCTACTTCCCGACACGTCGATCAGCAACATCACCGTCAGTTCCCGCTCTTCTTCAAACACCTTCACGTATGGGCGGACGTAACGGGCGGTCACGTTCCAGTCGATATCGCGGATATCGTCTCCGTATTGATACTCGCGTACCTCACTGAACGCCATACCACGCCCTTTGAAGGCAGAATGGTATTGCCCTGCAAAAATATTGCGAGACAAGCCGCGAGTCTTTATTTCAATCCGTCGGACCTTCTTTAATAGTTCACTTGTTTCCATATCATCCAATTGACGGTTGTCAATTATTAAGGTACTTCGACTTTGTTCAGGATTTCGCTGATCACCTCTTCGGTAGTCAGATTATTGGCTTCCGCCTCGTAGCTCAAACCGATACGATGACGCATCACGTCATGGCACACGGCACGGACATCTTCGGGGATCACATATCCTCTGCGCTTGATAAAGGCATACGCACGAGCAGCTAATGCCAAGTTGATGGATGCACGCGGGGAGGCTCCGAAAGAGATCATGTTGGAAAGGTTTGCCAAACCATGTTCCTGCGGAAAACGGGTGGCAAACACAATATCCACGATATAACGTTCGATCTTTTCGTCCAAATAAACTTCACGGACGATCTTGCGTGCCTCCAGAATTTCATCCTTGCTTAAGATCGGTTTGATTTCCGGCTTCACGCCCGAGATATTCTGACGGATAATCAGCTTCTCTTCTTCTTTCTTCGGATAGTTGATAATGACCTTCAGCATGAAACGGTCTACCTGTGCTTCCGGCAGCGGATAAGTCCCTTCCTGCTCGATCGGGTTCTGAGTCGCCATTACCAAGAAAGGAGACGGCAACTTGTATGTGTTTTCGCTGATTGTCACTTGACGTTCCTGCATCGCTTCCAGAAGGGCACTCTGTACCTTTGCCGGAGCACGGTTGATTTCATCCGCCAATACAAAATTAGCGAAGACGGGACCTTGCTTAACTTGGAACTCCTCGCTTTTCTGACTATAAATCATCGTACCGATTACATCGGCCGGCAACAAGTCCGGTGTGAACTGGATACGACTGTATTTCGCATCGATCAATGATGCCAGTGTCTTGATGGCCAAAGTCTTTGCCAATCCCGGCACACCTTCAAGCAGGATATGGCCATCTGAAAGCAGACCGATCAATAACGATTCAACCAAATGTTTCTGTCCAACAATTACCTGGTCCATACCCATCGTAATCATGTTCACAAACGAACTTTTACTTTCAATCCGCTCGTTCAACTCACGAATGTCTACTGTCTGACTCATAGATTTTCTTCAATTATATTGTTACTGTTCTTACTTGCTTTTTTTAAACTGCACAAAATTAGAAATGTTAAATTCGTCTTCTACACTTTCGCAGTTAAATAATACTAACCTGCACGGAAGTGACCGGATTCGTCACAGTCGGCCACTCAATATCTCAGTCTGACGGGCAGCGGCTTTTTCAACGGAAGAACGATCTCGACAGTCAATGCCGTACACTTCCGGCGCGGGCACTTCGATGGTAGTGCCGATCGGCACGTTATTCGGATCTTTTATGATGGCTTTGTTATACTCGTAGAGATATACCCAGAACAACTTGCTTCCGTAATATTTCAGAGAAATCAACGTCAGGCGGCTTCCCCGTTCAATCTTGACACGAGCGATGACCGGAGATGAAACGGCTTCCGGCCTGACCTCCGCTATTTCTTCCATGAAAGGGGGAGCTTCCCGGCCGACCGGTACGGAAGTCGTGTCGATTACGACGGTTGATGAATCGGTTTGTGTCACAAGCTCCTGCTCTCCGGCCTCTTCCGGCTCAAACAGCAGGGTATCTTCTTCTGTCGAAACGACAGGACCCTCCTTTAAAACAGGAGTTTTCTCATCCGCCCCGAAAAAATGGAAGCGGTTCAGATAAAGCCCGATATTGAACAGGACAAGAAAAAATACAAATATAACAAGAAGGGGAATCCGCTTTGCATGTTTTTTCTTTCTTTCCACGTCCGATCCGGCTTTTTCCTCTTCAACCGGACTTTCCGGCCTGCACTCATCAGGAGATTCGTCAACTACAAGTTCAGATGTCTCCTCTCCCACAGATTCAGATTGTCCGACAGATGTTCCTTCCGGAGATATAGCAAGTTTTTCTTCCGAAGGGATAACCATCTCCTCTCCCCGGAGCAAATGTTCATCTTCGAGAAGACATCTTTCTTCGAGTATCATTTCCTCGGTCGACTCGTCTTCCGCCTCTTTGGTTTCCGGCTCATCCGCCACGACATCCATATCGGTAAAATCGACATTCTCGCCCAATTCGGTTGTTTCAAAAAAAGAAAACGGCTTATTGACAAGTTCCCGCAACTCCTTGTCGGGCAGGAAAGAAAACTTATAATGTCCTGGGATCACGAAACGTTCGCCTGTATTCACATGGATGCTTTCACGTTTCTCCACAAGAATAATTTTAAAAGTGCCAAGGCCTTTGACCTTTACCAGCTTATCCGTATAGACACCCTCCGATACGACCGCTATGAATTCCCTCAAAAAAAGTTCGGAACTATTCGCGTCTTTTCCCGTATAATCGGCCAACAGGCCGGCCAGTTCCTGTATCGTCAGTCGGTTATTCATGGTCGCCTAATTCTTTAAGTTTATTCTTGACAGTCGTTCCGGGCTTAAACACCGGAACAAGCTTAGGAGGAACCAAATACCGTTTGCCGTTCGAAGGATTGACCGCGATCCGTTCCGCTTTCTTTTTCACCTCGAACTGACCGAAGCCCTGCAAATAGATAATATCGTTATCTATCAGACGAGAACCGACTACGGAACTCAGGACAGAAAGCATCTCGGTAACTTCCTGCGCAGTCCATCCCATACGGGTGGCAAGTTCAGTAACCAGTTCCTTATTTTTCATATTCCCATCCATTAAAAGATTATGCAGCTATATTCGTTGTTTTTCGTAAACCGCCAAACATCTCTACAGTTTATATATCAAAGCACGCTCCCATACAGGTCGAAAGCCTGCGCATCGTCAATCCGCACGTTATAAAACATCCCGCTAATCAACGGTTTTTCTTTAGAAACAAGGATTTCCGGATCGACTTCCGGAGAATCGAATTCCGTACGGCCGACATAGAAGCCCTCTTCTTCCCGATCGATTATCACCTTGAATACTTTTCCGACCTTGGAACCGTTCACTTCGGCCGAAATGCCTTCCTGTATACGCATCAAATAGTCCAAACGGTCTTGTTTGACTTCCGGATCGACATCATCGGCATAATGTTTAAACGAATAAGTTCCTTCCTCATGGCTGTAAGCAAAGGCCCCCATGCGTTCGAAACGAGCTTTCTTTACGAATTCGACCAGTTCCTCAAAATCCTGTTCGGTTTCCCCCGGATGGCCGACCATCAATGTCGTACGCAGATGAATACCGGGGACTTCCTCCCGCATCCGGCGTATCAAGGCATACGTTTCTTCTTTCGTGATGTTACGACGCATTTTCTTTAACATCGGGTCACTGATATGTTGAAGAGCGATATCCATATATTTACAGACATTATCGCGCTCACGCATAACCCTGAGCAAGTCGTATGGGAAACGGGAGGGATAACCGTAATGCAGACGAATCCATTCCACTCCCGCAATATCGGAGATACGCTCCACCAGTTCCGGCAACGCATGGCGCTTATACAAATCTTGACCGTAATAAGTCAAATCTTGGGCGATCACTTGAAATTCTTTCACACCTTGTTTCACCAACAAGCGCACTTCTTTCTCGATCTCTTCCATCGGTATGGACCGGTAATGCCCCGTACTGATCGGAATGGCACAGTACGAACAGGTACGGTCACATCCTTCGGCGATCTTCAAGTAGGCATAATGCCGGGGAGTCGTCAAAACACGGTCGGCTGCCAGCTCCCGGTAGTAGGATTTACCTAAATCGTTCAGTAACTCTTTCCAATTGAACTTTCCATAGAAATGATCGACTTCCGGCAACTCCTTTTCCAAGTCTTTGAGGAACCGCTCGGAAAGGCATCCCATGACAAACAGTTTACCGATTTTCCCTCTCTTCTTGGCTTCCCCCAGATCGAGTATCATATTGATCGACTCTTCCTGGGCATCTCCGATAAATCCGCATGTGTTCACAACGACGATTTCACCGTTGATCTTGTGGGGATCATGTTCGACAGTATACCCGTTCGCCACGAACTGACGCAAAAGCTGTTCCGAATCCACCAGGTTCTTAGAACATCCCAACGTTATAATATCTACTTTATTTTTTCTCATATTTTGATGGCACAAGTACCCTTTTTATTCTCCGAAAAGGGAGTTTACAAATTCTTTCCGATTGAATACCTGAAGGTCTTCCATCCCTTCTCCCAAACCGATATACTTGACAGGGATACGGAAATGATCCGAAATACCGATCACGACACCCCCTTTGGCCGTACCGTCCAACTTAGTAACCGCCAAGGCATTCACCTCGGTTGCGGCAGTAAACTGCTTGGCTTGTTCAAACGCGTTTTGCCCGGTCGACCCGTCCAATACCAACAAGACTTCGTGCGGTGCATCAGGAACCACTTTTTTCATCACATTCTTGATCTTGGTCAGCTCATTCATCAGATTGATCTTGTTATGCAGGCGGCCGGCAGTATCGATGATTACCACATCCGCCCCGTTCGCTTTTGCCGAACTCAACGTGTCGAATGCCACCGAGGCAGGGTCAGAGCCCATCTTCTGTTTCACGACAGGCACTCCTACCCGCTCACTCCAAATTACCAATTGCTCCACGGCTGCGGCACGGAACGTATCGGCAGCACCCAAATACACATTCTTGCCGGCTTTCTTGAATTGATAAGCCAATTTGCCGATCGTGGTCGTCTTGCCTACTCCGTTCACGCCTACGACCATGATGACATACGGCTTTCTGTCTTCCGGAACCGTAAACGACTCCAGGTCTTCCGTATGGTTCTCCGTAAGCAGGGAAGCGATCTCTTCACGCAGGATCGCCGTCAATTCAGCAGTTGTCACGTATTTGTCTCTGGCTACGCGGTCTTCGATACGGGAAATGATTTTCAGCGTAGTATCTACTCCGACATCGGAAGTGATCAGCACCTCTTCCAGATTGTCCAAGACCTCGTCGTCCACCTTGCTCTTGCCGGCAATGGCTCTGGTAATCTTTGAAAATACATTTTCTTTTGTCTTAGATAACCCTTTGTCCAGAGTTTCCTTTTTTTCCCTACTGAAAAAGCTAAAAATACCCATATTTTATACTGCTTAATTTATTTCCTAAATAAGTGCGCTAAATTACTAAATAATTGACAATTTTCAATTCTCCATTTCTCAGTCCATTCTCGCCTTGTAATCTTCATAACCGAACTCCCTGTACATCACAAGTCGACCTTCCTTGCTCCACAAAGCCAAGGAGGGATGCGGGATTCCGTTAAACATGGTCGTTTTGACAACAGTATAATGGATCATATCTTCGAATACCAATTTATCACCCACTTTCAAAGGCTGATCGAAAGACCAGTCGCCCATATAATCACCGCTCAGGCAACTGTTTCCCCCGATACGATAGACAGGTTTTCCTTTCTCCGGCTCTATAGCCCCGCGAATCACCGGTTTATAAGGCATTTCCAGACAGTCCGGCATATGACAGGTAAAAGAAGCATCGATAATCGCTGTTTTGATACCATGATTCTCCACGATATCCACTACCGTCGTCAGCAAAAATCCGGTTTGCCAGGCAAATGCGCTTCCCGGTTCCATTATAATTTCAAGATTCGGATATTTGGCTTTGAACGCCTGCAACAGCCCGATCAGGTGCTCCGTATCGTACCCCTTCCGCGTCATCAGATGTCCGCCTCCCATATTCAACCATTTGATATGCGACAGGAAACGACCGAAACGTTTTTCCACCTCTCCTAAAGTCTTCTCCAGATCATACGAATCCGATTCACAAAGCGTATGGAAATGCAGCCCTTCGACTCCCTCCGGCAACCGATCCCCTAACAAGTCACAGACCACTCCCATCCGGGAACCCGGCGCACACGGATTATACAAATCCGTTTCGACATCCGAATATTCCGGATTGATACGTAAACCGCACGAGACCTTGCTTCCATCTGCCTGCACCATTGGATAAAACCGTTCGAATTGCGCAAGCGAATTGAATGTCACATGGCTACTGTATTTTAAAATTGCAGGAAAATCCGCTTCCGTATAGGCTGGCGAATAAGTATGTGCCCGGCTCCCCATCTCCTCGAAAGCCAACTGAGCTTCAAACTTTGAACTTGCAGTCGAGTATGGGATATATTCACGCACAATCGGAAATGCTTTCCACATTGCAAATGCCTTAAAAGCCAAGATTATATTAACACCTGCCCGTTCCTTCACGCTTTTGATCAGCGCCAAGTTACGGCGGAGCAACTCTTCTTCCATCACATAACACGGGGATGGTATCGCATTGAAATCTATCATCCGGTAAGTATTTTGTCCTATTTGCAAAGGTACATAAAAAAGCTTGAATGCAAAAACGAATAGTCCTTATTTTTACTTTCATACAAAAAAACATTACAACTTTCAAGGCCGTTTTTATTAACCAATGAAACTCTTTCAACGGAAAAATATTTCATTTTTCGAGTGAACATCAGAGTGAAACCAAAACGAACAGCAAAAAGTATTGCATGACAGCCGCTTAATCGACTATCAGAATCTCACATGGAGTTTCGGAGGGCAAAACGGCGACAAAAATCGGCGTTATAATATCTTGATTTTTCAGCTAATAGATTTTAACAAACGAGATTTTCATCTGTTGGCGATTCGTCCTTTTCGGAGTATTTTTGTACCGCGATTGTATCGGCACACCATTAGCGCATAAGGTATTCGCTTTTGAGCCACGACGTAATCACCGTGGCATCCGAAAGTTGGTATGGGCGTAATGTCAAGCTCATGGTTTGTAGTTGCGTTTAATCTCGTCTATCGACTTACCACCTATTCCGAGGTTTTCATCAGGCAATTCCTTGATTGTAACGGTGAAAAACTGCTCCGGGATATGGGTTATCTCGGAGGCTGTCGCTGTCAGCCGCTCTATAAGCTGTTTCTTCTGTTCAGCGGTCAGTCTGTCGCTTTCTATTGATATGTCTCCGATAGTTC
The DNA here is from genome assembly GCA_910577325.1 of uncultured Parabacteroides sp. Classification (GTDB taxonomy): domain Bacteria; phylum Bacteroidota; class Bacteroidia; order Bacteroidales; family Tannerellaceae; genus Parabacteroides. Next base: position 1,418 of record CAJTMR010000026.1, on the reverse strand, counting down.
CAATTTATAAAGTGTATGCTCTTTTAATCTGTGACCGTCAGGTAATGACGGATGCTGGAAGAAGCCTTGATGTTTCATCCCTATTTTCTGCATCACACGTTCTGACCTATGGTTGCCTATTGATGTGAAAGAATATATCTTATCGAACAGTTTTCGCCGGAAAGCAAAATCAAGACATGCCTTTGCAGCCTCGGTAGCATAACCATGACCCCAATACTCCTTGGCAAGCCTCCAGCCTATCTCAACTCCGGGAGAAAACTCCGCATCAAAATCAAAATTATGGAATCCGACATAACCTATAAAGCTGCCACTGCTTTTTGTTTCCACAGCATAAAGTCCGTAGCCAAACCTATCATGCTCGGCAACTATACGATTATAGAACTGCACAGTTTCTTCCAAAGAAAGACATTTGGGCAGATACTCCATAACCTCCTTATCGCTATTCATTTTAGAGAATGGCACTATATCATCTTCGCACCATGAACGCAAGACCAGTCTGTCTGTTTCGATCATATCAATAATAGACATAGTTTTATTTCCTTTTTATTGTCTGACATTTACGTTTAGTCATTTCCTCGGCGAAAGCCTGCTCGCCGTGCTCGCGGATATAACGGATGCAAGCCGCACGGTCTGACTTGAACAGGAAGGCGAATATCTTGCCGATGAAATTGGAATACGTCTTGCACTCGGCCACGTCCTTATGACATTCGGCACAAGTGTGGAAACCCTGACTTCTGACGCATGACCGTATCTTACACCACGTTGCCTTGTCATTTTCATGGCAACCGGAGCATTTTTCCACCAGATACTTACGGCATGCGCCGCAGTAGAGTCCGCACGCTGCTATGAGTTCTTTATTTGCTTCAATATTCTTCATATATCAAATGCACCACAGTTCGATGATGCAGGCTATTATAATGCAGAAACGTAGACTACCAATGCAACATTCTAAGTCAAAGGTCGTAGGAAACCTAAATGCACGAATGTAGTATAGCAGCCCACGCCGTATGCGTGAGAACCGCTATGCTATCCTTGTGAGTGTCTTGAATTTCCTACGTTCTCGACTTACAAGAGAGCATACCGCTTCTTATTTTTTCGTATGTCTGGGATAAAGTTGCCTCAATCCAAATACAAAGGTAATGAAAATCCCGTAAAGGTCTCTCACTGACAGGTAGAAATCAGTGTTTATTATCAGAAATATAAATGATAAATACTTATAATAAGTCACTAGTGGGTACTTTAAATCAAACATTGTTCTTTGAAATCTTTGATAATCGCATAATTATGTATCTTTTTGGAGCGTGACGATTAGAATTGAAAAGTTGTTTTAGCTTTGCCCAAAAGCTCAAAACAATGAATCAAGACAAATATATCTTCGCTCAACTTACAGATTTTCTTCCCCGTCGTGTCTTTGATCG
>CAJTMR010000025.1 GCA_910577325.1 uncultured Parabacteroides sp. | reverse complement strand
GAGCATTAGCCTTCCAAGCTGAGGGTCGCGGGTTTGAGCCCCGTCTTCCGCTCTAAAAAGAGGAAAATCGAAAGGTTTTTCTCTTTTTTATTTGCCAGCTCCAACTCAGTAGAAATGGAAAACGCGGCGCCCCTTCACCACTTGGGATTCCTATGCAGGTTGCCAAGAATTGGAAGGGGCTTTCAGGCGTTTTTTTTGAATCTACACGTTCAGAGAATTCCAACCTTGCGCTTTTAGTTCGACTTCTCCTCCGTCACGGCCTACCAGATAGTTGCCAAGATCGGGCTTCGTAATATGACCTATCACCTTAATACCTCTCAACTCAGATACCTTATCATGGTCGGTTAGAGGAACGGTGAAAAGGAGTTCATAATCTTCACCGCCATTTAAAGCTGCGGTTACCAAGTTCATATTAAATTGTTCAGCCATTGCAGCAGTTTGATAATCGATAGGAATTCGATCTTCATATACACGGCATCCGACATTGCTTTCTTTTGAAATATGTAAAAGCTCGGAAGAAAGGCCATCCGATATGTCCATCATAGCCGTAGGGACAACCCCTGCATCGCGAAGCATCTTGACTATATCCTTACGCGCTTCCGGTTTTAACTGGCGTTCCAACAGATATTCCTTACCTGTAAAATCAGGTGTAAAATCTTTTTCACCTTTAAAGACCCGCTTCTCGCGCTCTAATAATTGCAATCCCATATAAGCGGCGCCTAAATCACCAGAAACACAGATCAAGTCTGTTTCTTTGGCTCCGCTGCGAAGAACAACCTTACCCTTTTCACCTTCTCCAACACACGTGATGCTGATGCAAAATCCAGTAAGAGAAGAGGACGTGTCTCCTCCGACAATATCGACTCCATATACATCACAAGCCAACTTCAACCCGGCATAAAAATCCTCTACATCTTCAACGGAAAAACGTTTGGAGATACCCAGCGATACAGTGATTTGCTTAGGCTGGCCATTCATTGCATAAATATCGGAGAAATTTACAACTGCCGATTTATATCCAAGATGTTTCAGCGGCACATAAGTCAGGTCAAAATGAATACCTTCCAGTAACAGGTCTGTGGTCACAAGAACTTGCTTATCTTCATAGGAGAGGATTGCAGCATCGTCACCAACGCCCTTTATCGTACTATTGTTTTTTATTTCGATTCTGTCCGTCAAGTGGCGAATCAAACCGAATTCGCCTAACGTTGATATTTCCGTTCTGTTACTCATATTTGTACTATAAAATACTATTTTTTTTGAATGTGATAATATGTTTTTTTATTGTCTCGTCAAAACTCTGTCCATTGTAAAACTGAATTACAATCGGCAAGCAATATAAAAATTTCTTCCAATTTTCCGGAACAAGCGGATTGTTTTTCAGACGTGCCGCATCTTTTTCTGTTACCAGAATCAGTCTTCTTGCTGAAGTCATTTTTTTGAATGCCGTATCCAATTTTTTTAAATCCGACTTACTAAACGTATGATGGTCCGGAAAAATTACGGGTAACACTTTGTCTGAATACTTTTTTGCCTCACTGATAAACGGAAGGGGAGCCGCTATACCTGATATCAATAAAACCTCATCTTCTTTTCCTATGTCCTCCCGCTTCAAGGGACGAGCTTCCGATGGGAATACAGGTTCGATTTCTCCATAAATGATACGAGTAAAAAAAAGCGACTGATGAGCCTGCAATTTCATGTTTTCTTCAATAACACAAAAATCCATCGGCATCATGTCCTTGCGGCATTTAGTCACAACTACGATATCTGCTCGGTTTATATTGCTTATCGGTTCGCGCAAGCGTCCCACGGGCATCAGTTTGTCATGATAAAACAAGCGATGGTAGTCAGTCAATACTATTGAAAGGGAAGGACGCACATACCGATGCTGATATGCGTCGTCCAACAAGATTACTTCTGGTTTCTCCTGCTCAGGTAAGGACAGAAGGTTCCGAATACCACGGCGGCGATTAGCATCGACAGCAACAAGTATATCCGGGAATTTGTTTTTCATTTGAAAAGGTTCATCCCCGATCTCCGAACTGGAGCATTCCGAACCGGCAAGAACAAACCCGGATGTTTGTCTTTTGTACCCTCGGCTTAACACTGCAACACGATATTTATCTTTCAGCAAGCGTATGATATATTCCGTATGAGGCGTTTTCCCCGTTCCTCCTACAGATAAGTTTCCTATGCAAATCACGGGAATAGAATATTGTTCGGAATGCAAAATATCCCGGTCAAAAAGTTGATTTCGCAACCATACTCCGATTCCATATAAAAAAGAAAGAGGACTCAGGTAGCAATTGAGTTTTATTTTGTCGTTTTTTTGCATATAATTTTTTATCTGCTGACAAATATAGTTAACTTATCGGTGGCTATCGGCTTTTTATTTGTTTATTTCAAAAAGAATATCGCATATTCAACATAAAATTGCACTTGCTTATTGGCTCCAAATGGGCAGGTTATAACCTTTTTACGCGTAATTATATTACCTTTGCATCATGGGAAAGAATAAATTAGCAAAGTTTGACGACATGGCGGCCTATCCCCATGTGTTCCAATATCCGTTTGCTGTCCTTCAAGAGAAAGGATTCGAGTTGAAGGGGCATTGGCATGAACGGTTCTTTAAGAATGACAACCCGATCGTGCTTGAATTGGGTTGCGGAAAAGGAGAATATACAGTAGGTTTGGGAAAGCTGTTCCCGGACAAGAATTTCATCGGGGTCGACATCAAGGGAGCCCGTATGTGGACAGGAGCGAAAGAATCGCTTGAAGCCGGAATGACGAACGTTGCGTTCCTCCGGACCAGCATCGAACTGATCGCCCATTTCTTCGCGGCTGGAGAGGTGGCCGAGATCTGGCTTACCTTCCCCGACCCGCAGATGAAGAAAGTGAACAAGCGCCTTACCTCCACCCGCTTCATGAAGATGTACCGCGAGATACTGGTGGAAGACGGCATCATACATCTGAAAACAGACAGCAACTTCATGTACACCTACACCTGCGAGATGGTTAAGGCAAACCACTATCCCGTACTATTCAGCAACGACGACCTGTATCATTCCGGTTTGACGGACGACATCCTCTCTATTAAGACCTATTACGAACAACAATGGCTGGACCGAGGGCTGAATATCAAATACATCAAGTTCGTCTGTGAAGAACGGAAAGAGCTGGTCGAACCGGAAGTGGAAATCGAATATGACCCGTACCGCAGTTTCAACCGCAGCAAGCGAAGCGCGCTGGCTTCCGGCAAATAAAATTCAACGGGCAATTGACAATCGGGGATACTAATAATTTATAACAATCATAGCGGCAAGGGATAAGGGACAAGCAAAAGGAATCTTCCTGATTGTCAATTATCAATTGCCAATTATCAATTAAAAAAATCATGACACTCTATCCAAAACTAATCATGGACGCATTGGCCAAGGTGCGTTACCCGGGAACAGGGAAAGACCTTGTGACGATGGGCATGGTAGAAGATAACATCCGTATCGACGGCAACAAAGTAAGCTTCTCGCTCCTTTTCGAAAAGCCGAACGACCCGTTTATCAAATCGGTAGTGAAAGCCGCCGAAACGGCCATCCTCACTTATGTAGGCGAAGAGGTGGAAATCAAAGGCAACATCACGGTAGAAGCAAAGCAGGCAGCCCGCCCCGAACCGGACAAACTGCTGCCGGAGGTGAAAAATATCATCGCTGTATCTTCAGGCAAGGGCGGCGTCGGCAAAAGTACCGTGGCGGCCAACCTGGCGGTGGCACTGGCCTTACAAGGCTACAAGGTCGGTTTGCTGGATGCCGATATATTCGGGCCCTCGCAGCCTAAGATGTTCCGTATGGAAGAAGCCCGTCCCTATATGGTGGAAGTTGGCAACCGTGAGTTGATCGAACCGGCTGCCAACTACGGAGTGAAGCTACTGTCCATCGGTTTCTTTGTCAACAAGGAAGATGCCGTCCTCTGGCGTGGCGCCATGGCAAGCAACGCCTTGAAACAACTGATCGGCGACGCCAATTGGGGAGAGCTGGACTATTTCCTGATCGACTTGCCGCCGGGAACAAGCGATATCCATCTGACAATGGTGCAAACATTAGCCATCACCGGCGCCATCGTTGTCAGCACACCGCAAGAGGTGGCACTGGCCGACGCCCGTAAAGGAATCAGCATGTTCATGGGCGAGAAGATCAACGTTCCCGTACTGGGGCTGGTCGAGAACATGTCCTGGTTCACCCCTGCCGAACTGCCGGAAAACAAATACTTCCTGTTCGGCAAAGAAGGAGGTAAACGCTTGGCAAACGAACTGAACATCCCACTGTTAGGACAGATCCCCATCGTACAAAGCATCTGCGAAGGCGGAGACAACGGAGAACCGGTCGCCCTCAACCCAGACAGCATGACCGGACAAGCATTCCAGAAGTTAGCCGAAAACATCGTGAAACAAATCGATTACCGTAACGAACATTTAGATCCGACAAAACGAGTGACCGTTACCAAGAAATAAAATTCCGGAACAAAAAAAGGGTTGTCCCCAATTGAGGACAACCCTTTTTATATTCCGGATTATAAAAACTATCTATCCTTTATTGGCCAACTTCGGCAGCCGCCTTCTTGGCAATCTTTTTCTTCTGCAATTCGTAGGCGATAGGAGTTGCCACAAACAGAGTGGAATATGTACCGACAACGATACCTAACAAGATAGCGAACGTAAAGCTACGGATCGTCGCACCACCTAAGATGAAAATACACAATACAACAACCAAAGTCGTTAATGATGTATTAAACGTACGGCACAAAGTCGAGTTCAACGCATCGTTGATCACCTGGTAACGGTCGCGCTTCGGATAAAGACCGATCGTTTCACGGATACGGTCGAATACAACCACGGTATCATTGATAGAGTAACCGATGATAGTCAGGATAGCCGCAATGAAAGTCTGGTCGACTTCCATAGAGAACGGCAATACCTTCCAAAGCAATGTATAGAATGATATAATACACAAAGTCGTGACAGCTACGGAAGCAAATGCACCTACAGAGAAGGAGATGTCGCGGAAACGAAGCAGGATATAAGCCGCCATACAGATCATGGCGAATACAACTGCAAGGAATGCAGCATTCTTGATATCGTCTGCCATACTCGGTCCCACTTTCTGCGAGCTCTGGATGTACTGTCCCGTGAACTGATCCAGCGTCGTGCCTGCCGGAAGCAATGACTTCACACCTTCAAACAATTTATTTTCGATTTCCTGGTCTACAGAAGGATCATTGTCGTCGATCTTATAGTTGGTAGACACGCGGACCTGGTCGGGAGTACCGATCTGGATAACGCTGACGGAACCATCCAACTGGGCATCTAACATATTGCGGACTTCGTCAGTCTTCACGTCCTGGTCGAAACGGATCACATAGTTACGTCCACCGGTAAAGTCGATACCGTTGTTCAGACCGATAGTAGACATGGAGATCGCACCTAAAACGATGATACCTGCCGGGATCAGATAACCCACCTTACGGGCAGCCAAGAAGTTGATCTTCGGATTCGTCAACAGGTCTTTCGTGATAGAAGTCATAAAGGTTACGTTCTTCAGCTTATCTTTAGCCAACAACGCTTCGTAAACGATACGAGTCAAGAAGACAGCGGTCAGGAAAGATGCGACCAGACCGATGATCATCGTCGTGGCAAAACCACGGATAGGACCTGTACCGAAATAGAACAGCACGATACCGGTGATGATAGAAGTCAAGTTCGAGTCGAAGATAGCAGAGAATGCGTTGCTGTAACCATCGGCGATTGCCTTGTTCAACGATTTACCGGCACGAAGTTCTTCTTTCGTACGTTCGTAGATCAACACGTTGGCATCGACAGCCATACCCAATGTCAATACCATACCGGCAATACCCGGCAATGTAAGGACAGCCTGGAAAGAAGCAAGGATACCCATCGTGAAGAAAATGTTCAATACCAAAGCGCCGTCGGCGATCAGACCGGGGATGATTCCGTAGAAAGCACACATATAGATCATCAACAGAACCAAAGCCAAAACAAACGAGATGACACCAGAGTTGATCGCTTCCTGACCCAGAGACGGACCGACAACATCTTCCTGCACAATATGTACGGAAGCAGCCATCTTACCTGATTTCAACACGTTAGCCAAGTCCTTCGCTTCTTCCGGAGTGAAGTGGCCTGTGATCTGGGAACGTCCGCCGGTGATTTCCACCTGCACGTTCGGAGCAGAATAAACCATATCGTCCAAGACGATAGCAACCGCTTTACCGATATTTTCTTTTGTCAGGCGAGCCCATGCCTTAGCACCTTCTGCATTCATGGCCATGCTGACCTGCTGTTCGGAACGGCCGGCTTGCTGAACGAAGTCTGCGTTAGCATCCGTTACAACGTCACCACCCAAAGCTGGCGTTCCGTCGCGGTTCGTCATCTTGATCGCATACAAGTAGAAATACTGTTCTTTTTCATCGATAGCCTTCACGCCCCATTTCAATGAAAGGTTACGCGGCAGGATATCTTTTACCTGCTTCATGTCCAGGTATTCGTTGATCTTGGCGATGTCCTTCTTATCGGCAATACCGACAACCGGACCGGGAGCCAACTGTCCGTTATACTGGTTGATCTGCAGGAGGGCGAATAACGGATGTTGTTTGGCAAATTCTTGCATGCTCTTGGCAGCCTGTACTTCAGGTTTGTCTTCACCGATCTTGGCCAGCAAAGAATCTGCGTCGTTGGTTGTTTCGGCAGCGGCATTGTCGGCAACAACTTCAGATGTCGCTTCGGTAGCAGCAGTTTCCGAACCTTCGGCGGCAGTATCGTCTGATTTCTTGATTGTGGCCAACATATTGTCAACGGCAACCAACTGCTGGTAGATTTCCGGCAAGTTGTATGTTTCCCAGAATTCGAGGTTGGCACTACCCTGCAACAATTTACGCACACGTTCCGGTTCTTTCACACCCGGAAGTTCAACCAAAATACGGCCGGCAGTTTCCAAACGCTGGATGTTCGGAGATACCACACCGAAACGGTCGATACGGGTACGCAAAACGTTGAATGAATTATCGATAGCACTCTTCAGCTCTTCCTTCAACACGGCGATTACCTGTGCATCCGAGCTTTGAGGAGTGATTTTGTCTTTCAATTCGAAAGTACTGAAAATAGCGGACAGACGGGCGCCGTTGTCCAACTTCTTATACTCTTCTGCAAATAGATCAATGAAGTCCTTCTGGCTCGTAGCTTGGTGCGCGTATGCCAAATCCAATGCTTTGTTGAAGTTCTCATCCTGGTTGTTGTTCGAAAGCGAGCGAATTACATCAGCCACATTCAATTCCAGAACGACGTTCATACCGCCCTTCAAGTCAAGTCCTAAACTGATTTCCATTTCACGGCACTGCTTGAGCGTATAGCCCAACCATACCTTCTGAGTAGATAACGAGTCCAAATAAGAACTCTCTTTTACCGGATCTCCACCTGCATACTCAGCGGCTTTACTGTTGTAATGTCTTGTCACGAACGAGAATGACAGATAAAACATACAGACAAGCGTAAGTAACACCGCAAAGACCTTTACAAATCCTTTGTTTTGCATTTGAATCTTACGTTTATGTTATTATTCGTTTTTTCACAGGGTGCAAATATAGGCTTTTTTTCTTTGTCCAACAGTAATTAGATTAATTTATTTGTCACACTCTTAGTTTATTTCAACCACAATTATATATCTTTGCCCATAAAAAAACAGAAGTAAAAGAATAACCATGAAGCAACTTTTATTATTAGCACTATTTATCCCGGCCCTGCTCTGGGCTCAGGACGATTCCAAGTACTTAGCCGGAGCGGTTCCCGTCGAGAATGGCAAAGTAGTATTTGCAAAAGAAATAAACGCTCCTTCTTTCTCAAAAGACGAAGTATATGACAGAATGCTGGACTGGGCGGACGGCTTCTTCGGCGAAAACGGCAGCCGCGTCGTCTACTCCGACAAGGCGAAAGGCGACATCGCCGCTGCAGGACAAACCAAATTAGTGTTCCAAAGCACGGCCCTTTCCTTGGACCGTTCGGAAATGACCTACCGCGTCACGATGGAGTGCGAAAACGGCAAGTGCATCATGAAAGCAGCCGGCATCCGCTATGAATATAATGTATCTTACCAGCGCGAACCGGAAAAATACACTGCCGAAGAATGGATTACGGATAAATATTGTTTGAACAAAGATAAAACCAAACTGAACCGCGGCAACGGCAAGTTCCGCAAGAAGACGGTCGATTTCATGGATGAAATGTTCACCTCGGCCTCCGCAGCTTTGGGCGTGCAGGCCGTAACCGACGTCATTCAGGCAACCGCGGCGACACCGGCCCAGGCCGCCCGACCGGCAACTCCTGTTCCGGCAAAAGAAGGATATGTGGCTTTTGCTGCCGACAAAGTTCCATCCACATTATTGCAGATGCTGCCGGAAAGCGACATGCAAGTCGCATCGGCCGGCAAACCGGATACCAAAGATACATCCGCCCAATGGAAAGGCACGGGCAATATGTTCGGCAAATCAATCGCCTCGATCGCCATCAGCAAAGACAGCCCCGTATATAAAGAAATAGGAAACAACGGCACATACAGTCTCTCCTTCTTCAAGAAAGGCGAAAGCGGGGATGCCTGGCTGATCATCGACTGCCGCAAACAGGGAGAAACGGCGGAAGGCGGACAGATGACCGTCATCGGTGAGATCGTAAATGTATGGATGAAATAACGGGAATGATGAAAAAGCTGTTTTTCCTTTTGTTAATCCTGTTCCCTGTGCTGGCAATGGCACAGGGACATAAAGGCGAAGTCGACGAGTGCGCCCCGATGAAAAACGGGAAAGTATGCTATCGCGACACTGTCCACATGGACGGCATGAGCCAGGACCAGATATTCGAAGCAATCAGCCAATGGGCGAAGAAAAACTATGCGAAAGATGTATTCCTGTCGAATGTAAACTACAAGAAGTCCAAAGGAATCATCAATGTCTCTTCCAAAGTAGAGATGCTGCTGAACGATACGGACAAGACGATCATCAAATACAAGATGAAGATCAGTTGCCATGACAACAGCTATTCGGCAGAAGTAAGCAATATCGTTTATCAATACGACCCTCAGAACAACAAGAAGTTCAAGACCTATTCAGCAGAAAGCGTAATCGCCAATAATGGCGAAAGCAATACGGTCGCACTGATCAAGAACCCGAAGCTGTTCTGCAACGCCACGTTTTTCTTCGTCGAGAACCTGTTCGGCGATATTCTCGATGCAGTGAACGAAGTGGAATAAAACCAGAAAAGATTACTTCCCTAAATAAAAATCCGCAGGTAGCATAAAGCATACCTGCGGATTTTTCGTTTGTACCATACTGGTACAAAGTCGTTTCATCGGCATGAAACGAGTCGTATATCATAAGGAAGGTTTCGGATCATCCTTACCTTTCTCTCCCGGATTGATAATATTCTTTACTGTTTCACCGATCGGCAGTTTATCCAGTACGCCCAAACTCGGAGCGACCGTCTTCACCAATTGGTTCAGGAAGTTGCCGGTAGCGCCATTTCCGCCGTCAAAAACAGTAATATTGCCCAGGTTGATATGCTCGAAAGCCTTAACCTGCTCGCCTGCGATTTCTTTCCACTGGTCGACCATCTTATACTGGATCGCGATCGCCGGATTCGATTCGGCAGCTTCGACCATCGCCCGAAACCCGTCGGCTTCGGCCAGCAATGACTTCTTCTTACCGTCCGCTTCGGCTTCCAGCTTCATACGGATGGCAGAAGCTTCGGCTTCGGCCTGTGCCAACAAAGCTTTCGCACGTGCTTCCGCCTCGCGGATCGTCTTTTCGGCAACGGCATCGGCCTGCAGGATGGCTTCCTGTTTGGCGATTTCGGCAGGAACGATCTTTTGGGCTTTCAAAGCCGATTCGACCTTTTTCGCCTTTGCCTCTTCCACTTCCTTCTGTGCTATCTCGCGGGCAGCCTGGACAGCGGCTTCCGAACGGGCGGCGGCTTCGCCGGCTTTCTTGTCGGCATCCGCCTGCGTCACGGCAAGCTCGGAATTAGAAAGCGCGATATCCTTGCCGGCCTCATTTCGTCCGATAGCGGCTTTCTTCCCCGCATCGGCCTTCTTGATTTCCATATCGGAGTTCAGTTCGGCAATACGGCTTTCCTTTTCAGTATTGGCTTTCTCTATATTGATATTTTTCTCGGCCTCCGCTTTTGCAACCTGCGATTCCTTTTCGGCATTGGCAATGGCTACCTGAGAGATACGGTCCTTATCGGCATTGGCTACCGAGATTTCCTGTTGCTTCTTCGTTTCGGCAATAGCGATATCCTGGTCCTTGCGGGTTTCGGCAACCTTTGTTTCACGTTCCTTGATCTGGTTGGCTATTTTGATGGCCCCCAACTTTTCCTGTTCTTCGATGTTGGCCTGCGCCTCGTTCAACGCCTTGCTTTCGGCTTCTTTACCGAGGTTGACAATATAGTTGGCGGCATCGCGAATATCACTGATATTGATATTCATCAGATAAAGGCCGAACTTGCGAAGTTCCGTATCGATATTCTCGCGTACCTTGGACAGGAACTTATCACGGTCGGAGTTCAATTCCTCGATCGTCATATCGGCAATCACCAGACGCATCTGCCCGTAAACGACATCCGTAATCAAGTTCTGCTTGTCTTCCGCCTGCAATCCGAGCAGACGTTCGGCCGCGTTCTGCATCACTTCGGGATCGGTACTGATCGCGACCGTAATGGTTGTCGGCACGTCCACACGGATATTCTGGGCAGACAAGGCGCCCGTCAGTTTACAATCAATCTGCAAGGGTTTCATAGAAAGGAATTCGTATCCCTGGATGATCGGCCATACGAAAGCAGCACCGCCATGATAAAGTTTGGCAGACTTTTCCCCTGAAGTCTTACCATAAACCACCAATACCTCATCACTCTTACATTTCCTGTAGCGCGAGAGGATACCGATAAACGAAATGATGACCACTACAACCAGTATAGCAATCATGATTAACATCTCCTGTGTCATAATTTAATAGATTTGTTATTTACTGAATATACATGATTCCCGATTCCACCTTGACGATCACAGCCCTGTCACCGGTCCGATACTTCCGGTCCTCAAGCGAACGGACATCCATTTCGCGCAAGGCTCCGTTGACGGCAATCTGCACGACATAACAATCCCCGCCACGAGCATAGATCGTGCACTCGCGTCCCAACAAAGCCTCCGGCCTCTCCGGCCTATTCTCTTTTTGCAACTTCCAGGCTTTCTTATACAGATACCAGAGCACCAATACAAAAACAAGCCCAACCAGAATACCGGCCGTGTAAGACATGATATCCGTCCCTTGCGAGACATACATATACCAGCCCATGCCGATACAGAAATGCGTCAACCCCTTAAAAGAAAGGACACTGCCGATATCGGTATCCATATCGACATCCGTATCTATGTCTCCAAAAAAGATAGAAACAACAAACTGAATCAAAAAGATTGCCGTAGCAACGATGGCCACCGTAAGGAAGATTGTGCTTGTCATGATCGCCCGAATTTAATTAGGCTGGTAAGATATGAAAAAAATCAAGAATGAAGAACTGAATATTGAAAATTCTTTCGGCTTCCAACCGATTAAGTTCGGAACAACCGACTTGCCATTGTCATTTATCCGTTTTCAACTGCAAATAGCACCACAGCGGATAATGGTCGGAATAGCGGACCTTGTCGACCGTGCAGTTGATCGGTTTCATGTTGGCGGAATGCAGGATGTTGTCGATCCGGAACCAGAAGAAGTTTTCATTATAAGTGACTCCGACACCACGGCCGGAAGCGGCATAAGCATCTTTCAGCGGCCCCTGGATCGTACGATGTGCATAAGAAATCGGAGTATCGTTGAAGTCGCCGCAGACCAATATATAATCGGTATCGATCTTTTTAATTTCCTCAGCGACTGCTCTCGCCTGACGGGCGCGTATCCGGAATGCGGGACCTAACTTCTGTTCGATAGAACTTCTCAAAACGTCGAGCGTTTCGGAATTCAGGTTCTTGATAAATGCGGAATAATGGCTCCGGTCCTCCATCGTCAGCTTGAAAGACTCCAGGTGGTTATTGATCAAAGTCAACTTCTTTCCGTTTATATCCAGCTCATGAATGGACGAGCCGTTGAAAGAACTATCGTACTTGATCTTACGCGACTTGGAGATCGGATATTTGGAGAACACAGCTATATTGTATTTGAGTGTACCCGAGGTTCCGACCGGAATGACAGAACGATACCGGTACATCTTCAAGGCATTGGCGATCTTCCGGTTCGTCAAGAAATTCTTCGATGCTCCCACTGCATATTCCTGCAAGCAAACAATGTCGGCGCCCGATTCGGCAATGTACTGCAAAATAAGATTCGGCGAACCCTTCGAATGATCTTTATATCCGAATCCCATGACATTATAGGTCAAGACTTTCAAGACATTCTCCTTCGGCACTCCGTCCACTCTGGCATGGAAAGGGAAATAACGGGTCACAGGGCCTTTGGCGATCAGAAACGAGCACAATCCGACCAAGGCGAACCGCCATTCACAACCGAACAGCCAATAAACGATGAAACTGAAGTTCAAAACGCAGAACACCGGAAACCCCAGGCCAAGATAAGAAAAAAGCACACTTCTTTCCGGCGAGATCCTGTCAGAAAAAGCCGAAGCAATGAATAGCAGGACAACTATCACGTGGGCAGTCCCGACTACAGACTTAAACAGAATCCTGATCGCTTTAAACCGCTCGCTCATTTTTTGCTGGCATCAAATAGTTTTTTCTTTTCTTCAGCCGAAAGGCTCTCGTAGCCGGAACGTTTTAATTTGTCCAATATGGCATCCAGGTCGACTGTTTCCCGATGTTTACGGGCATTATATTCATAATCGGTCTCCGGACGTTTATAGGTCACGCGCATCTTGGGTTTCCGCTTTCCCAGATTCGCCACCCTGTCGAGCAGGCGGTTCACAGGAACTGTCAAATCTTTGCCCTCCTTGATCCGGGCGGCAAACCAGATACCGAACAACGCCCCGCCGATATGGGCGATATGCCCACCGGCATTCGTCGATGTAATGGCCAGCAAATCTATCACAAAGGTAAACATGGCCAAATAAATCAGCTTGACCCTCCCGAGCAGGAACAGGCCGATCTCCAAATCTTTCCGGTAGAAAGAGACGGCAAACACAATCGCCATAACCGAAGCCGACGCTCCCATCAAATAACCATAGGCGGCAACCGTCCGGAAATAAGGGAATATGTTATATGCCGCCAGGAACAAGACCGCCCCCGCAATGCCTCCTAACAGATACAAACCGCCGAATTGCCGCTCACTGAAGAAAGTAAGGAACAAACCGCCGAACCAGTATAGCCACAACATGTTAAACAGAATATGCAGAAGGTCGAAATGCGTGAACATGTAAGTGATGATCGTCCACGGCCGATACAGTAGAAGTTCGGGAGACGAAGGCATCTGCAAATACTGCAAGAACGGGAGACCACCCAGGTTGAACAGCATCAGGACCACACCCGTCAACCGTATAATGACAAACAGCCCGACATTGATATAAATCAGTTTCGCCAGGATGTTACCGGAATTGAAAGTCCGCTTGAGATTAATAAAAATATCGCCCATTGCCTATATCTTTCTTTTTCCAATACCGAACCAGGAAATAACCGAAAAGCATACCGCCCAGGTGTGCAAAATGCGCCACGGAATCGCCGCCGTTGTTAGCGACACCCATGTATAATTCGGCCAATCCGTAAAAGACCACGAAGTATTTCGCTTTGATGGGAATCGGGATGAACATCAGATACAGCGGGACATTCGGGAACAGCATGGCAAACGCCAACAAAATACCGAATACGGAACCTGAAGCGCCAATCGTAATCAGATAGTTCAATGAAGGATCACCCGCAAGCAACTGCGCCAAAGACAGCCCGTTCGTGCTTGCGAAAGAATGGACGGAATACAACCAAACCAATTCCTGCGTGATGGCCGCACCGATACCCGCCACCATGTAAAAGATCAGGAAGCGTTTCGGCCCCCAAATATTCTCCAGCACGCGCCCGAACATATACACGCCGAACATATTGAAAAACACGTGTGCAAACGAATGGGTGTCGTGCATGAACATATACGTCACGAACTGGAAAGGATAGAAATCCTTTACACCCGGAAAATGCAGCCCGAACAACCGGACCAAATCAATCCCGACTTTGGGCAGGGCAAGGCTCGCAACCCAAAACAGCAGGTTGATGATGATAAGATTTTTCGTAACCATCGGGATGTTATCCAGAAACCCCGAACTATTTTGATTCATCATATATTTATCAATTTAAGGACAAAGGTATATATATTTTGGTAGTTTTCTGACAAAACAACACTAAAACATAGTAAATCAATAAAAAAAACTCTTTTTTTCTTTGCGGTATATCAAAATAGAATTACATTTGACACCGGCTTTTTAGACTATCACACGAATTGTTTAATATATTAATTATCAAACCATCATGAACAAAACAGAATTTATCAATGCTGTAGCGGAAAAATCCGGCTTAAGCAAAACTGACGCAAAGAAAGCCGTCGAGGCTTTTGTTGAAACAGTATCCAATGAATTAAAAGAAGGCGGCAAAGTAGCCCTTTTAGGTTTCGGTTCTTTCTCTGTAGCTGAAAAATCCGCACGTAAAGGCATTAACCCGAAGACTAAACAACCAATCGAAATTCCGGCACGCAAATCAGTCAAATTCAAAGCTGGCGCCGAATTGACAGAAATCATCAAGTAAGTTAGTCTTACACTCCCAATAAGTAAAAAGGTATTCCGATTGCGGAATGCCTTTTTACTTATTCGGCTGAATATTCCAAGATACTCACAAAAATAACTCAAACAAATTAAATAATTCAGAATATTCAGTAACTTTAGAGCGATTCATTATTAACTTTTAAATATATACAAACATGAAAAAAAGAACCATCTGTTTAACAATTGTTGCTACAATAGCTATAAGAAGATGTAGACACTAATCCTGAAATCGACCCCAATTCTAATTAAATTCTATCAGCCATGTGCAACAGAAGCTACACATTAATACGAAGTATCCTTCTGATCATACTCGCTCTTCCTCTCGTAGCAGAGGGAAAGAGCCCGGTCATACGGATCGACATGAACAATTATCGTGTCGGGGACTTCGACAAAGAAATCAAACAGATTTCCTGCCTCAAACTGAAAAAAAGCCACTACGACACGACTCGTCAATTAGTCTTTTATAAAGACCGGATCTATGTGATGGGATATACGATAGCCGGGGCCTCCGTCTTGATTTATGATTTAGTCGGCAACTTTATCAAGGAGATCCGCCTTCCGGATGCAATCGCAGTCAATAGCATGACCGCCATTCCTCAGCTAAACGAACTATGGATCACCAGCTACTGCAAATTCATCAAGAAATACCAACCGGACGGCAAGCTCATCAAGAAAATCAGTTTACCATTCCCCTGTACCGGACTATATCCGACCGGCAACCACGAATATTTAGTCTATTCGGGAGGAGCCGGAAAGGCCATCGAAAGGCATGCTTTCGCCTTGACAGATTTCAAGGCGATACGGGAACTATTCATTCCGATGCACTTTCAAAGGGATGTCTCCCACAATTTTATCGGTACTTACGTGGCCGATCCTTCATCCGGCAACCTCTTGCTGTTTCCGGACAATATCGACACGGTCTACACTTTCGATAAGCAGAAGAAGGAGCTTTTCCCCTTGTTCCACCTTGATTTTCACGGAGATTTCATGAAACTGAAGGATGCCCCGAACAGCGATCGGGAGATGAGCGAGATCATAACACAAAAACGATACATCTATAGCCACAACAGCCTGTCGGTCGCTTCCGGCAAACTGTTCTTCCGAACGCTTGGAAAACACTCGCATCTCTACTCTATTCGCATGACTGACCGGCAAGTAGCAGTTTTCAATGATTTGTTTGACAATTACCCATTGGAATATACGCCTTTCTTTCATTCGGACGGGAAGAAACTATATGCGGTCATCCAGGAGAAAAAGATTGTGGAACATTACAAGAAGCACAAATGCACCTATCCGGCTCTGCAAAAAATATTACCCTCTCTGTCCGCCAACGGACAAGAACACTATTTAATCACCATCGAGCTCAAATAAATATGAACAAAAAACTCCTTTCCATCAGCGGACTGCTATTGCTCCTTTTCTCCGCCTGCAACACCGTAGATACGGGTGTCCTGCTAAACCATTTTCAAACCCCGCAAGAGGACCGGACCATCCTGCGCTCACCCGGCTATTCTCCGACCAATATGCTATCATTCCTTTAGAGACAACCGACGATTGCCTGCTCGGAGCAATCACCAAGATAAAAAAACACAAAGGCCACTACTACATCTCGACAACCGACGGAAAAAGCCTGTATCGGTTCAACGAACAGGGCCAATTCATAAATGCCCTCCACAAACAAGGGCAAGGACCGGGCGAATACATCCGGATCGAGGATTTTGACGTGTATGAGATTGACGGGAAACAGGAAATATGGATATCCGACAACAAGAACCTGAAAATCTATGATGCGGACAACGGCTCATTCAAGCATCAGATCAGTTTCCCGTTCTTCATCTACAAGTTCAGGAGATTAGAAAGTTCGCATATCTTATTAGTGACCAATAAAGACAAGACGTTGGCACTGACCGACGAGCAGGGAAATATCCTCAAGGAGGAGCTGAAAAAGGAGATTCCCTACATCATGTTCCGGCCGGTACAATTCGTCAGACATAACAACCAGTATCTTTTCCAATTGGGCATCTCCAACTCCTTCATCGCATTCGACCGTTCAGACGAGACATTCAA
The DNA here is from genome assembly GCA_910577325.1 of uncultured Parabacteroides sp. Lineage (GTDB taxonomy): Bacteria > Bacteroidota > Bacteroidia > Bacteroidales > Tannerellaceae > Parabacteroides. The sequence continues at coordinate 35,151 of CAJTMR010000025.1, read as the reverse complement.
AGAGGGGATGTACACGAACGAGGCTTCTTTCCTTTCCAAAGAACAATTGCTTGAGCTTTTCAATACCCAAGGGATGGAATACATAGCAGCAGCCTACAAGCAGTCTTTCATCGACAATGTCATCACCACCGGAAAAGCAACCTGGTTGATAACCAACCATAAAGGCGCGCTCTTCCTGACACGCTGTGACAAGGACGGGCAAGTCTCAACCCGTATGCAATATGGCAGTCTGTTTTCAACGCTGATTGTCGGCGATAGCGAAGAAAGCATTTTGCTTTATGCCGACTTCGAGCAACTGGAAGAAAGCGGCTTGAACTTGCAGGATAAAAACGGGAAAACGATAGAAAGGGAAATAGACGACAATCCCTGCCTGATCGAGTTTTTCTAACCCCTCCTTCCATCTTGAAAGGGGAAACACCAATCTTATGGTTTTTACAAAATAAACCTGTACCTTTGCAGGCAAAATAAATCCGAACATATACTAAACGAATATGGTTATCGAACAACAGATTACCGGTGCGATCATCGCCGGCATAAAAGAACTGTATGGCGCCGATGTGGCGACCGAACAGGTACAACTGCAAAAGACAAAAAAAGAGTTCAAAGGACATCTGACTCTGGTAGTTTTTCCCTTCCTCCGCATGTCGAAGAAATCTCCGGAACAGACAGCCGGGGAAATTGGCGAATACCTGCTCCGGCATGAACCGGCCGTAGCCGAGTTCAATGTAATCAAAGGATTCCTCAACCTGACCATCGCCGGTTCCTGCTGGATCGATCTATTAAACGAAATCAACGGCCAGCCGTCATACGGGATCGTACCTGTCACGGAACAGTCTCCGCTGGTCATGATCGAATATTCCTCCCCCAACACCAACAAGCCGCTCCACCTTGGGCACGTGCGCAACAACCTGTTGGGCTACAGCCTGTCCGAGATCATGAAAGCGAACGGCTACAAAGTAGTAAAGACGAATATCGTGAACGACCGCGGCATCCATATCTGCAAGTCCATGCTCGCCTGGCAGAAATGGGGCAACGGCGTGACTCCCGAAACGGCCGGCAAGAAAGGCGACCACCTGATCGGTGACTTCTACGTCCTTTTCAGCAACAAGCTGAAAGAAGAAACCGCCGCCCTCGAAGCGAAAGGCATGACGAAAGAGGAAGCCGAAGCGGCTTCTCCGCTGATGGCCGAAGCACGCGAAATGCTCCGCAAATGGGAAGCCGGCGACAAAGAAGTACGCGCTTTGTGGGAAATGATGAACAACTGGGTGTATGCCGGATTTGACGAGACCTACAAAATGATGGGGGTAAACTTCGACAAGATCTACTACGAATCACAGACCTACCTGGAAGGCAAGGGCAAAGTGCTGGAAGGGCTCGACAAAGGCATCTTCTACCGCCGCGAAGACGGTTCCGTATGGGCCGACCTGACCAAAGACGGCCTGGACGAAAAACTGTTGCTCCGTGCCGACGGGACTTCCGTCTACATGACACAGGATATCGGAACCGCCAAACTGCGCTTCGACGACTATCCGATCAACAAAATGATCTATGTGGTGGGAAACGAGCAGAACTACCATTTCCAAGTCCTGTCCATCCTGCTGGACAAATTAGGTTTCGAATTCGGCAAAGGTCTTGTGCATTTCTCTTACGGCATGGTCGAACTGCCGGAAGGCAAGATGAAGAGCCGCGAAGGAACGGTTGTCGATGCCGACGACCTGATGGAAGAGATGATAGGCACAGCCCGCGAAATCTCGCAGGAATTGGGCAAAGTGGACGAAATGACACCGGAAGAAGCCGCAAACATAGCCCGCATGGTCGGCCTCGGCTCCCTGAAATACTTCATCCTGAAGGTGGACCCGCGTAAGAACATGACCTTCAACCCGAAGGAATCGATCGACTTCAACGGCAACACCGGTCCGTTCATCCAATACACATATGCCCGTATCCGTTCCGTTTTGCGCAAAGCAGCCGAGCAGGGCATCGTTTTACCGGAACAACTGCCGGCAACGACTGCCATTTCCGAGAAGGAAGAAAACCTGATCCAGATGATAGCCGACTACGCTGCCGTCGTTGGCGAAGCAGGAAAGGAATACAGCCCCGCCCTTATCGCCAATTACACGTACGACTTGGTGAAGGAATACAACCAGTTCTACCACGACTTCTCCATCCTTCGCGAAGAGAATGAAGAAGTGAAGGAGTTCCGCCTTGTCCTCTCCGCAAACGTAGCCAAGACCGTCAAATCGGCCATGTCGCTGTTGGGCATCGAAGTTCCCGAACGGATGTAATCAAAAAAGAAATAATAACCCATAGCTTTACGGTTGCTAAAGCTATGGGTTAGCAACCGTAAAGCTATGGGTTACATTTAATGCGACTATCTGTCTTCTTTCGCCCCCTTCACAAACGGGAACAAATACATCAGGCTTTCTTCTTACGCGCCGTTTTCTTGGCAGTGGCGCTTTTTTCCCCTGTTTCCGCAATGATCTTCTTGCAATCTTCAAGCGTCAGGGCAACCGGATCGGTTATCGTCTTCGGAATACGATAATTCGCTTTCCGGTAAGAGATATAAGGACCGAAACGGCCTTTCAGGATCTCCATCTCCGGCTCTTCCTCGAACTTCTTGATAAAACGTTGTTCGTCTTTTTCCCTCTTGCCATCGATCAAAGCAATGGCTTCCTCAGCCGTGATCGTAAGCGGATTCAAGTCTTTCGGAATAGAGACGAATTTACCGTCATGACGGATAAACGGTCCGAAACGGCCGACAGCCGCCACCATCACCTTACCTTCATACTCACCGACCGTACGGGGAAGGTCAAAAAGTTTCAGAGCCTCTTCCAATGTGATCGTGTCGATGGACTGGCCTTTCATCAAAGAGGCGAACTGGGGCTTCGGCGCCTCCTTGTCTTCGGCATGGGCAACTCCGATCTGAACGACAGGGCCGTAACGGCCGATCTTCACAAACACAGGATTGCCGCTCTTCGGGTCCATGCCGAGTTGACGTTCCCCTACCTTATGTTCGGTCTTGACGGCAGCCGTGGCCTCTACGATCGGATGGAAAATCTTATAGAATTTATCGATAGCCTTTGTCCAGACCAGCTCGCCTTCCGCAACCGAGTCGAATTCCTTTTCAACGCTGGCCGTAAAGTTGTAATCCAGCACATCCGGGAAATACTCCATCAGGAAGTCGTTCACCACCGTACCGATATCGGTCGGCATCAGCTTATTGCGGTCGGCCCCGACGGTCTCGGTCTTCACCGTCTCCTTGATCTTTCCCCCGGAGAGCGAAAAGACCGTGTAGGTACGTTCCGTGCCTTCCTTATCCCCTTTCACCACATATTCGCGGTTCTGGACCGTCTGGATCGTCGGTGCGTATGTGGACGGACGCCCGATACCCAGTTCTTCCAGACGACGGACCAAGCTGGCTTCCGTATAGCGCGGAGGACGCTGCGTGAAACGTTCCGTTGCCACGATATCATTCAGCGACAATGCCTCATGAAGCTTTACCGGAGGAAGCAGGCCGTTTTCCTGCTCTTTCTCCACATCGTCATCATTGCTTTCCATGTAGACCTGGAGGAAACCTTCGAAACGGATCACTTCGCCGACAGCGACAAAACGTTCGGCCTGCCCGCCGATACCGACCGAAATAGTCGTGCGTTCCAATTCGGCATCTGCCATCTGGCAAGCGATCGTGCGTTTACGGATCAGTTCATACAATTTCTTTTCCTGCGGAGAGTTTCCCGCCTCCACATTGCTGATATAAGTCGGGCGAATCGCTTCGTGAGCTTCCTGCGCCCCTTTGCTTTTGGTATGGTATTGGCGGAACTTGTAATATTTCTCACCGTATGTCCCGAAAATAGCTTCTTTCGCCGTGCCTAACGCCAAGTCACTCAAGTTCACGGAGTCGGTACGCATATAGGTGATCAACCCGGATTCATATAAACGTTGTGCGATCATCATCGTCTGCGACACGGAGTATCCCAACTTACGGGCCGCTTCCTGCTGCAACGTGGAAGTCGTGAAAGGAGGAGCAGGCGATTTCTTTACCGGTTTTGTCGTGATGTCGTCAATCGTAAACGAAGCATTCTTGCAGGATTCCAAAAAGTCTTCCACCTCCTTCTTGTCTTTCAGGCGGCGATTCAGTTCGGCTTTCAACACGGTCGTCCCGTCAGGCAGGATGAAATTGGCAACCACGCGGAAAGACGCCTCACTTACAAATTCATTGATTTCCCGCTCACGTTCCACGATCAGACGCACAGCCACCGACTGCACACGCCCGGCCGACAGGGCAGGTTTTACCTTACGCCACAAAATCGGCGAGAGTTCGAACCCCACGATACGGTCCAGCACACGGCGCGCCTGTTGGGCGTTCACCAGGTTAATATTGATATCGCGTGGCGTTTCAATAGCATGCAGAATGGCATTCTTGGTAATTTCATGGAAGACGATACGTTTGGTATTTTCGGGCTTCAGACCCAGTACTTCATACAGATGCCAGGATATTGCTTCTCCTTCACGGTCCTCATCGGAAGCGAGCCACACCTGTTCGGCAGACTTGGCTTCGGATTTCAGTTCGCTCACCAGCTTCTTCTTGTCGGCCGGTATCACGTACTGCGGAGCATAGTCGTGTTCGAGGTCAATACTAAACTCTTTCGTCTTCAGATCGCGGATGTGACCGTAGCTCGACATAACCTTATAATCTTTTCCGAGGAACTTTTCAATGGTTTTTGCCTTAGCGGGCGACTCCACTATTACCAGATTCTTTTGCATAATAACGTCTTATCTATTTGAAATCGGGTGCAAACTTACACAAAATCCATGATTTATGGTTTATCATTTATGATTTATGACTTAAATTTGCACTTTATCAGCCCAAATCGGCATCTATAATTCAGTAATTACAAATCATAAATCTCGAAATGGAAACTATTAAACAACTCATTACCGACGGTAAAACAGACGAAGCAATCCGTTTGTTGGACGAATACATAGAAAAAAACGCCTCCTGCGATGAAGCGTATTACTTACGTGGCAACGCCTACCGCAAAAAAGGGGATATCCGGCAAGCCTTGAACAACTATCTTACGGCGATGGAACTCAATCCCGACAGCCCCGCACAAATCGCCCACAATCAACTGATTTCAATCATGAACTTCTACAACAAAGACATGTTCAACCAATAAGAAAGGCCACATCTATCACAGACACAGCCTTTCGAGATTAAATAAAACTATTATGAAAAAAAAAATTACTTCAATAAAGAGCAAGGACAAAGATTGTCTTTTTCAATATCTTTGAAATAGTTGTATGTACCGACTTTCAGTTCCGCACAAGCAGCCTCGTCGGCAACGATAATCCCCTTCGGGTGCATCTGCAAAGCCGTGATGGTCCACATTTGGTTCACTGCGCCTTCGACTGCCTGCTGCAAGGCGCGGGCCTTGTTGTGGCCGTTCACCATGATCAGCACCTCTTTCGCGTCCAAGACCGTAGCGACACCGACTGTCACGGAAGTCTTCGGGACTTTGTTGACGTCGTTGTCGAAGAAACGGGAGTTGGCAATGATCGTGTCGGTTGTCAAAGACTTGACACGGGTACGGGAAGACAAAGAAGAACCCGGTTCGTTGAAAGCGATGTGCCCGTCAGGACCGATGCCGCCCAGGAACAGGTCCACGCCGCCGGCAGCTTTCATCTTTGCTTCGTAGGCAGCACATTCGGCTTCCAGGTCTTCTGCGTTTCCATTCAGGATATTCACGTTCTCCGGCTTGATGTCGATATGGCTGAAAAAGTTGTTCCACATGAAAGAATGGTAGCTTTCAGGATGATCTTTCGGCAAACCGACATATTCGTCCATGTTGAAAGTTATGATATTCTGGAAAGAGATCACGCCCTGCTTGTTCAGTTCGATCAGGTTCTTGTACATGCCCAAGGGAGAAGAACCGGTAGGCAAGCCCAACACAAATGGTTTCTCTGCTGTCGGATTCGCTTTCTTGATCTTCGCAGCCACATAATTAGCAGCCCACTTTGAGAGTTGCTCGTAATTAGGTTCAATAATTAGTCTCATACGCTTTTTTTAATTTAGTTCTTTCGCTTCTAAAAGTAATACCTTTATTCTTTCTGACCAAAAAATTTCCGTTTTCAATCCACGTTTTTCAATTTCTTGGCCATTTCTTCTCCCAAAGCCCAGCATTCTTCATATTTATCCGCTTTCATCGCTTGTTTCTGCTCGACCGGAACACCCACGGCATCCCATTTCATCTTCTCGCCGAATGCCGCCAAGTTTTTCACCGCAGCTCCCGCCCAGGTGAAAGAACCGAAATAACCGTAAAGACGATGTTTCACTTCGCGCGTTTCGATCTTATCGAGAATAGATTCGATTTCGGGGAACAGGCGGTTGCTGTAAGTCGGGCTACCGATAATCACGCCTTTATACTTGAATATATCTTTCAAGACATAAGATGCCGGACTCTTGCCGACATTGTGCATGACGATATTCTTCACCCCGTTGGCAGCCAAAGAGGCAGCGATCACTTCCGCCATCTGTTCGGTATTGCCATACATGCTGCCATACACGATTGTCACACCTTCCTCACCTTCATAACGGCTCATGCGGTCATAAATATCGATCGCCTTCGCTGCACATTCACGCCAGACCGGGCCGTGAGTCGAACAAATCGTCCGGATATCCAGTGCCGACAACTTCTGCAAGGCACGCTGTACAGGGTTTCCATATTTACCGACGATATTGGAATAATAACGGATCATCTCCTCCCAATAGTGTTCCACATTCATTTCAGAGTCGATCACGCCGCCGTCCAACGCACCGTAAGTACCGAAGGCATCGGCAGAGAACAGGATTTTATCAGTCGAATCGTAAGTGACCATTACCTCCGGCCAATGCACCATCGGAGCCATATAGAAAGACAATTGGCGACGGCCCACATCCAGGGTGTCTCCTTCTTTCACTTCATACAATCCCGTCGAAATACCGTGATAGCCGTCCAACATGCCGAAAGTCTGCTTGTTTCCGACAATCCGGACATCCGGATACTGCTGGCGCAGCAAACGGATACTGCCCGCATGATCCGGTTCCATGTGATTCACAATCAGAAAATCCAAAGGACGCCCATCGAGAGCATCCGCTATTTTTTTCAGGAAAATATCGGAATAACACACATCCACCGTATCGACCAAGACCGTTTTCTCATCCACGATCAGATAGGAATTATAAGATACGCCGTAGGGCAAAGGCCACATATTCTCAAAAAGAGCTTTTTGCCGGTCGTTTACCCCTACATAGTAAATCTTATCTGCTATTTCTTTTAACTTATACACTTTGATAATTAAAAATTAAAAGTTGAAAATCAAAAAATCAATTCTTCTTCACCCTCTCTCCCAACCGCATGGCACGCCATGCGAAGTAGATACCGGCCAAAACGAACGGGATACTGAGCCATTGCCCCATATTCAGCATCATATCAGCCTCAAACGCCTCTTGGTCGTTTTTCAAGAACTCGATGAAGAAACGCGAACCGAACACGCAAACCATAAACACGCCGAAGATAAGCCCCTCCTTTTTCCAGGCATCTTTCTTAAAATAAAGCCACATGCAAATAACAAAAGTCACCAAATAGACGGCTGCTTCATAAAGTTGCGTCGGATGGCTGGGAACAGAAAAGACAGGTTCCACTCCTCTTTTCCAGGCGTGCAGGTTCTCTATAAAACGGAAACCCCAGGGTAAATCTGTCGGATGTCCGTATATTTCATGATTCATCAGATTCCCTAAACGGATCATGGCAGCCACAAGGCCGGTAGGGACTACCAGTTTGTCGAATGTCCAAAGCATGCTCCGGTGGCTAACCCGCTTAGAATAAAAATAGATGGCGATAATTATACCTAACGTTCCACCATGACTGGCCAGCCCGCCTTCCCAAACTTTTAAAATTTCAACCGGGTGAGCCAGATAATAGTCCGACGCATAAAACAGGCAATGACCCAAACGGGCCCCGACTACCGTCCCCAGCATCGTATAAACCAGCAAGGAATCGATCCATGCCGGATTGAGTTTCTCCCTTTTCCACATCTTCTCCACGATCTTGTAACCGATCAGGAAACCGATGGCAAACGCCAGTCCGTACCAGCGTATCTCACGCGGACCGATGGAAAAGATGGCGGGATCAGCCGTCCAGGTAATAAAGTCAAGCATATTAAACGAGTTTACGAATTAAGTCTTCCCTTTCGCCGTAAAGCATGTCGATCACCGGCAATTCGATCATCGTGTAAGCACCGGGCTGTTGCTTGAAACTTGCACGGGCGACACAAACCAGAATTTGCGCCGTAAGAGCCGGATTGTTGATCTTCATGTCAAACTCGATCAACTGGTTCTGCGTTTTGCCGGAAACACCTTTCCGGACAAGCTTCACGCCATGTCCCATATCTTTCAGGTCGTCCACACAATCAACCTGGATCACATGCGTTTCGTCGTGAACAAAATAATCATCCGCCTTGATCGCTGCGGCTACCTTATCAAAATCATATCCTTCCTCCACTTCAATATAAACCATACGACGATGAACGCCTGTCCCCATCGGGATTGTCATGGACAGGGCTGCTTTTACACCTTCGATAGCTTTCACGGCAACGGTATGTCCCATGCTCATGCCCGGTCCGAAGTTCGTATATGTAATTCCTTTCGGAACGATCGCCTGCAACAAAGCACGAACGATAGAGTCGCTTCCCGGATCCCATCCGGCAGAGATTACAGCAACGGTGTTATGAGCTTTCGCAACAGCATCGAGCGAACGGCGCAAATCGACAATACCTCCGTGGATATCGAAACTATCCACCGTATTGATGCCTAAAGAAAGTATTTCTTTGGCGTAAGCCTCTACGCTACGGGTCGGGGTTGCCAGAACTGCCACATCTACTTTATCCAACTTCGTGATATCATCGGTGACGGCATATCCTTTCAATTCATCCGGAATATCATTCGGATTACGACGTACAACACCGGCTACTTCAAAATCGGGAGCAGCTTCGAGGGCCTCCAATACATACTTTCCAATATTGCCATATCCAACAATGGCAGCTCTAATCTTTTTCATACTTTAGTTTTTACTTTTTCTTCAGCCACAAAAGTAGTTATAATTAGGGGATTGACAAAAGAAGGGTATGTTGTTTTTGTTTAAAATGAAAAGAGGTTCCCTCATCCTATATTACATAGGATGTTTTTAGTATCTTGCTCTTTGAAATAATAAAGAAAATGACAAACAACAAACTCATATACATCGAAGACGATCAGATCTTAGGGAATTTGATTACACAAGCCCTGGTCAACTATGGATTTGAAGTCGATTTCAGGAAAACATTAAACGGGCTTCAAGAGAGTTTGGCATCCCTCCTGCCGGATTTGCTGATATCGGATATCGAAGTAAACAATCAAAACAGCCTCGACATCCTTCCCGCTATCCGCTCGCAATACCCGCAACTACCGGTCATCATAGCCTCCTCACATACGGACGGAGCCGAGATCGTCCGCAGTTATGGCGCCGGAGCCAACCATTACATCAAAAAGCCGTATGACATTACGGAATTGGTATTTCAGATTCAAAACCTATTGCAACAGTCCGAAAAACAACCGGTAGCGATATGGACAATCGACACTTACCGGGTAGACACAGCCAAACATCTTCTGATTTGTCCGGATGAAAAAATTGAAAAACTACTTCCGAAAGAATTTTTAGTTTTGGAAATGCTATACTCCAATAGAGGACAGGTAATAACGCGTAAACAACTGCTCGAAAAAATATGGGGCAACGATTCGAGTGACGAGAGCCTGAACAACATTGTCTCACAACTTCGGAAGAAATTCCGGTCAGACGAACATATTCATATCAGTACATATCCCTGTATCGGATACCAACTGGATTTCTGACGGACACCCCAACCGGGAGAAACCGAACCCGATCCAGCCTCTCCCGGTTGTCAAATCCGCCGATCAGAAATGAAACCGTATTCCAGCGTCAAAATGTAAACGAAAGATCCCGGTATGCTCCTCGTCTCCATAACCCGCAGCGTCCTGCTTCGGCAAAGAGCCGCCGATGTATCCAAGGTTCGCTCCGATCCCGACATGGTCAGACAGGTAATATTCCGCCCCGAACAGGAAATCATACCCCACACCCGAAAGAGATGCGCTCGTGCCTTTCGCCGACTCCCGATACTTGAAATAGCCGATACCGAATTTTTCCTCAATTCCCCAACGGCCTACTTTTTGTTTCATCACAAACTGAGGCGCCACGTATGCAAGCCCCACTTTGACATCCACATTCGAATACGCATAGGACGACTTATAGCCCGAATACATCAACCCGGCACCAAAGCCGCTCCTTGACACCCAGTCATACCCTAATTGCCAATCCATACCGTTCTTGGGATTGCCTGATGCACCCGACGGTAAATAACACTTACTGGTTATAAAAGCATACCCGACATTAGCATAGAACGTGCTGTGCTGGAAAGCGCTTTTAACCACACCGGTGGTATTTTTATCTCCTGCCGGAGCAGACAAATCGGCCACCGTCCCCGTTTCCCAATTTGCCATATCGCCGATCCAAAGCATATCGCCGGCGATCTGATGGCAACTGCTGCCAAACAGCGACGGCTTCCGGTGATCCGTCAATGCCAAAGCATTTCCGCCATTTTTCGCCGTTTCCTGTTTGGCCAATGCCACGACCTGCTCATAATTACACTTAGTCGAAGCCCCACCATCCACGACTCGTACACTTCCGATCCACTCGGCCGTTTCCGGCACGGTTTGCCCGACTCCATACAAACGGACTTCATCCATTGCGGCACGAGAAGGATACTTCTTTTCTATGTGCGTCAGCACTTTGGGGGCGCAACTGCCTAAAAAGAGAGGCAGGAGCAAAGAAAAAATCAACTTTTTCATTCTTAATTATATTTTTAATCAATCAAAATTGAAACATATATTTTTCAACAAAACTCAAAGCCCATGTTGTTCTCCCATACGGTTGCGTATCTTTCTGCTTCTTTAAATAGAACAGATAGTACATATAATACAATACATCAATCATGGCCGATAGTTTTTATAAAATTCATCATTTGCCAAACAGCACTCGGTACATCGGTTCGACATATTCTTTCATATCTTTTGTCACTTCAATCATTATAATAGGTATTACAAAACTCATGATAAAGAGAAGTATTGCAAAGATGGCTGAAAGACGAAAGCTTCCACGAATAAGGGGCTTTTTCTTTTTAACGACATATTTTCCTCTTTTTTTTATACCATAAATCCAAATTATCAACACATTGCCTAACAATAATATCATATTATGAATCCCAACAGGTACATGATATAAAAAGAAAAAGGTAGAGATAAACTCCACAATGCTTACCTCCCAAAACATGAATATATAACATAAAGTTCCAAGTGTATTTAAATGTGGAAAATTAACTGTTATTTTTTTTGAGTAGAACAAATAGTACATATAATATAACACATCAATCATGGCCGATAGTTTTTATAAAATTCATCCCAATACAATTTATTATTCCAAAAAAAATCGGAATAATTATCCATCCTGCTATCTTTGTTCGTAAATGTAAGAATTTATATCCCAAAAACTTAAACTTTTCTCACTTATCCTCCTAAAAGGCAACCTTTCTGTACGAAACTGATCATACACATAACAAAACGGGCTTTTAACAACGATGACTTCTGGTGATCCGTCAATGCCAAGCTTTTCCTCCATTCTTCACCGTCTACTGTTTTGCCAATGCCACAACCAGTCCCACTCCATACAGGCGCATATCATCCACTCAATACACTATCGCATAATAAAAGGGAACAGTCGATCCAACGAATAACGATCCGTATCATTTATTTCATTGGGAGAATAAATAGAATATAAATAATTATTTTTGATCAAATATACGAAATTACAATCTAAAGACAAATCTTGTAATAACAACTGATTTCCATATTTTACCCATTTCCCTAAAGACAAATAAATCTTAGTTTTACCAACCAAATAATAAATCCGATAAGAAAAAGCAATATCCAAATCGATATGAACACATCCATTCTTATAATCACCCAGCTGCAAAGGTATTTGATTTAAATTCAGAGCATTCAAATAAGAATCATTATCCCTTATTTTTCTCTGACATTCTTTTTTCATATCCAACATTGAATGATTTTCAGAATAGTTAGACTTTCCCTGGTCAATAAAACATTTATTCTTCATAAAGTAATATCCTTTATTAACAAAAAGTCCCTTGCCCACTTTAGTCATCACCAAATCACATCCAGCCCGAATATCTTTAAATATGATCTTGTTTCCCTCAAATTCAATGACTCCAAAAGACAAAAACAAGATATACCTATCACAATCCCCTTTTTCAACAATTGTAATATCATATTCATTTTCCTTATCAAATATCTCCAAATAACAAGATATGTCGATTTCCGAAAAAGGATTTTCTAATTCAAATTGACTAACAAGATAACGATTCATTCTTCAAAATTTAAAATTCAATTTAATAAAACTATCGCATAATGAATGGATACATTCGATCTTTATTCGGAAAAAGATAGTATAAGTCTGTATCTTCCTGATAACGGATACGAATCAAATCACCATTCCTTACCAACAACAAAAACGAATATTTCAAATTTGGATCATACAATTTTAATGTATTACCATTCTTTTCCCATATTCCTTTCGATATTAAACAACGAAAGCCATATCCTGTATCAAAAAATTGTTGATACTGAAAATTTATTTCAAAAGTCAATTGATGCCCATACATGCCTAATTGGAAAGGAACAACTTCATTCGACATTTCATCTTCATACAAATGTTCTCTTTTAACCCTTCTACGCTTTCCTTCATCAATGTCAAAAGATAAATATTCCTCATCAATAAAATTTATCGATTGATATACAAATTCTTTTCCCATTAAAAAATAAAAACCTGTACAACAACTAAAATTTGATTCTTTTTCTTTCAAAATGATCTGTATCCCTGAAAGAACATCATTTAAATACACAATATCACCTTCCTTCCTAACATTACCGTAGGAAATAGACAAATCGGCTGGTGCGTCAAATTCAGGTAGACGTATATTTAAGTAATATTGTTTCCTTTGTTCCATTATTAAAAGGACAATTTCTACTCTAAACTTATTTTCAATCTTTCTATCATATTCAATTATCAGATTTGTCAAATCTGATAATTGATATTCTTTATATTGAACACTTTCCATAATTGTACACTTTTAATTCTTCAACCATTTATTACGGTCTTTTACCAAACTTTAGGCATAAACGCATATCTATAGTAAAATGAAGAGCCAGCCAATTATATTAAAAATCAATAACTAAACCTATTTAATAAAACTATCGCATAATAAATGGATACATAACACCTAATGAGTGCCGATCCGTATCATTCAAATCGTTCGGAGCATAAATAGGATACAAGTAATCTGACTCGATCAGATATACGAAATCGCATTCTAAAGATGTGTCATGCAATAAAAGCTTATTCCCGGTCTTTTCCCATTTTCCTTCTGCAATCTTAGCAGCATATCGTTCTATCAAAAAATAGATTTGATAATTAAACCCCTTATCTAAACAAACATGAAGATGTTGATTATAATAATCACCTAATTGCAGAGGAATTTTATCCATACTCAATTTACTTAAATACCGTTTTCTATTTTTCTCTTTACTTTTATATTCTTTCTTTATGTCCAAAAAATATTCATACTCAAAATAATTATATTCATCCTCATATACAAAAGATTTTTCTTTCATAAATAAGAATCCTTTATCTACAATAAGATCTGAATCATTCTTCCTTAACACTATAGTTGAATTAGTCATTACATCATTTAGAATAAAATGATTATCATCCGTATCTATCAAACCAAACGATAGAAACAAACATAAAACAATATCACTGCCAAACGCATGTTCTTCCAGAGTAATACAAAACTCCTTTCTTGTTTCCAGTATAAGCAGATAACACGTAATATTCCTACTACAAAAAGGATTATCCATTACATACATACGAACCAATGGCTTTTTAGAATTATTTTGCATATAAAAATATTTTTACGTTCAATCAAAAATTATACACCAAATTATTACCACGAATATCTTAAAAATTTCGGAATAGTATAACCATCAGGATAATACCCCCAATTATTTAATCTGATTGCAGTTTTGTACATAGAGAAAGCAGCCCCCATGTTTCTTCCCCCCACATAAGTTCCTACAGAATATCTATATGCGACACTTTCTGAAAAAGAACTATTAAAAGTGTTACCAAATGCATAATAATGATATGCATGAATCAATTCATGACCTGCAATTGCTTGAAAATCTAACATATTATTTACGGCATATTTGGGGGATATACGAATTAAGCTCTTTCCTGTAGAAAATCGTTTAGTAATTCCTCCAATTGTATTACCTTTATTATCAACATAAATACCATCAGAAGTCATCCCCAAACCATTCCCTGCTTTTGTCGTTATCCGCTCTATACCTATATCCCCTTCACTCACTCCAAATTCTTCGAACATCCTTGCTTTTAGTTCTGCTTCATTACTCTCCACATAAGTTCCACTATTATTGTAGTTTTTAGCATTTACCTTATATCCAGACTGTTGTTCCACTGAACCTATTACAAAATTAGATGTCTTGGAACCATCCCAAAAACTATATCCTTTCGCCATATCCGTAAAACCACGGATCAACCCTCCAGATACACCACCAAAAGCAGCAGCAAGACCTCCTCCCATCAGTCCCGCCTTCAAGCCTGCACCAAAACCAGCACCAGATAACCAGGCATTTCCTGAACAACCGACAAAACCGCCACTAAAACCACCAGCCAAGCCAGAAAGGCTACCATTTATAAAGCCACCTGCCGTTATTGATCCGGCAACAGCACCTCCGGCCCATGCACCTGCGGCTCCAGAAGCTGCACCGACAAACAGACCTTTAAGCATATCCCCAGCCAACCCCCAGCCACTCTTATCACTGGAAACCATTGCCGTACCCATACCGATCCAACCACCAATAATAGCCGCTACAAGTATAAAGCTTTCTCCATTAGGATCTTTATACGACAACGGATTATTCAACGCATACGAATATCCATTATAAGACTGCGTAAACTCTGGAACCTGGATGATCGGATCCGGGCTTAGAAAACGTCCCAACAAAGGATCATACAAACGCGCATTCATGTTGATCAAGCCAAACATTTCCAAATGCTCGTGTCCCGTAAAACCACGGTCGAACTTCATCTCCGGCAAATCGGAATAATTATCCCAATTCGTAGCATCGCGCCTAAGCCCCCAAGCATTAAAGTTCAGTCGCTGCACTTCGTTTCCGGAAGCATTCGTTATCAGCCAGGGAGAACCCAAGTGGTCGTTATGGAAATAATACATTCCGGCATCGGACGTTCCTTCCGTATAAACAGCCACAATCTGTCCACCGCCGTAAATATAGTAATTTTTACGCGTTGTCCCGTCTTTTTGGATTTCTTCATACGGTCCACAGTAATATTTAGTAAATACGGTCGAACCATTCTGTACATATTGGCTTTTCACACGACTATTCTCACCATTATAGGTCAGCGTATAGGCTTTATTCCCTTCGGAAAGTCGTACCGGCAAGCGGACACTGTTATAAGTCACGGATAAATCCAATTTGGGTAACACTTCATTGGATGTAGAAGAAAGGCTGCTGATCGCATGCGGATGGGAAGCCTCATACTGATAGGTTCCGGCATCTGCCTTAAACAGGATATTGCCATTCTCGCCATACTCTACCCCTGTCGTTAAACGGTTCATACTGTCATAAGTAAAATTCTCACTTTGGGAAGTGTTTTGTTCGTTGCGATTCTTTATATTGCCACGGGCATCTATATTTTGATAACCAATATTCAATAAAGATGTCGTTCCCTTTGCTGCCTTTATCGATGTAGGAACCCCTATCGTATTATAGGCATAAATCCCTTGCATACCATTTCCCAAGGCAGTTGTCAGAACCTGACCTTTGGCATTTTCGTCATTTTTTTGCCAAACCGTTGTTTGACTCGGTTGCCAGATTATTTTATACAAATCGCCATTGACATATTCGTATTTTATCGACTTCGAATTCGGGTAGGTCGTTGTTTCCAATTGCCCTTTACTATTATAAACGTATGAAAACTGGAAAGATCGATTATCGACTGTTTCTATTTTAGAAGTTAACCGTCCGTAAGTACCATAGCGAAACTCTGTTTTGACACCACCATAAGCGATCGAACCGACCTGTCCCTTATAAGTAGGGTCATACGCATAAGAAAAAGTTTCCGTCCCTCTTTTATACGACTGGAGTCGACCACTGTTTTCATAAGTATACTCTTCAACCTCTCCACGAGCATCCGTTTGCTTCTTCAGATTCCCCCAACCGTCATATTCATACAAGATAGTTCCGGCATTGGGGTCTACCAACTTCGTACGCCTGCCTAACAAATCATATTCCATTGAATAAACGGCCGAGCCGCAAACGACCTTGGTTACATCACCCGTAGGTCCATAGGTATAGGTTATTTTACCACCCGGATCGGTTACTGTCTTCAATTTACCACCGGCATCCATTTCCCGAACAGTCGTATATCCTTTTGTTCCATCAACAATGGTAGTCTGGCTTCCTGAATAATTATATGTGATCGTACCTAATGGTGTTATCTGTTTGCTGATCCGGCCATAGTCGTCATATTGACTTGTGTGATATTGGATAGAAGACGATGCTCCACCGGAAAAATACGGTTCAGATACTTTGATGGCACGCCCTTGCGCATCATACGATGTTATCGTGTACACCTCTTTACCGGAAAAGTTTTTATGGCTCGTTTGGATTTCCCGGCCCAAAGCGTCATACCAAGTCTTCACGACCTGACCGTCTCCCGTTGTTTCAGTACGCAAAACCATCGAGTTTGCAGGGCTGCCATTGCTCCAAGTCCAACCGGTAGATATGGAATTATCGGAAGCCGAACTTTGAGACATCGTTTTTATTTTTCCAAACCCGTCATAGGTATAAGAGGTTACATCCCCGTTTATATCCGTCTTGGAAGACAATAACCCCGAGACAGGGTCATAAACTGAAGTCGTAACCTGCCCTAACACATCCTTGTGCGTTTTTACGAACCGTCCGTTTTCATACGTATAAGATTCAGATCGAGATGCATTTCCTACTGTCACAGTTTTAGTTAATACATTCCCAAATGTATCATAGGCATAAGTTGTTACCGATTTATAAGCAACCTGATTCGGTTCGACTGTTTGCGTTTGCAACAACCCGTTTGTATTATTATACACATAATCGACTGTATTTGTCAACGAATTTCCTCCCACCGTGCTGGCATTCACGCTTCTGCTTAGCAAACCGATCATCCAGTCCGTCGTATTATTACTATAAGTATTCGTAACTTTCTGCACATCTCCATTCCCATAAGTAGCCGTTTGAGTCAGTATATTACCATATTTGTCATAGGTATAATCCGTTGTCACAGACTGGACCAGTTTGTTTGCGGTCGGTTCATAAGTTTGTTCTTTGGATGATATAGCCTGATAAACGAATGTTCCATACACATCCAACCTTGTCAATGTATTCGTATAATCAGACTGCATCAATTTTCGATTTGTCGGGACATGGGTCTTCTCTACATTTTTTATCGCAGCTTGATAATAAGTATCGGAAAACTCTTGTGTGATAGTCGTTTTTACCGAAGTGCTCTGATCGGTCATGATCGTCTTCGTAAAACCTAAAAAACCACGCCCTCGTTTAAAGACTTTTGCATTTTCATAATTGTATGAAATAGTGTTCATTCCTCCGATACCGTTACTGACACTTACACTCGAAACCAGCTTAAATGGAGCAGTAAAAGACATACAGTCATAATCGGAAATATCGGCCGAGCCACCAGCAGGGAGAGTTCTCGTATATACGGATGAATCAGCCATCTTTTTATAAGAGACAGTGGTTACATTACCATGCGAATCCGTTACCGTTTTCAACAAATTGGACAAATCGGCCTTTGGCATATACAATTGGTATCCTTTCCAGGTAAAAGGCGCAGAAACAACCAAAAAACCTAATTTCCCATCCCCTCTCGTGTCTATAGGATAAAAATTCCATTTGTCGGATCCATAAGTAGAAACACTTGTGTATTCTTTGAAGTTACGACCATTATCATATCCAATAAAACATTTGAGAGCGCTTAATTGATTTGATGTTTTATCAACCGCAAAAAAATCATCGCAACCATCACCATTCAGATCACACACATATATATCCTTAGAATATGCCGCGAATTTTTTAGGGAAATAATATCTCTCAAATTCAGCCCCAGTCGACAACAAAGTCAACCATTCACTCCATTCCGTATTATTCCAACCTGTCAACAACAAATCGATTTTCCTGTCACCATTAAAATCACCGAAGCTGATCTTGTGTTTTTTTGTTGGCAAGCTTCCGGTACGGGTTCGATACATAGAACCATTCCCGTTATTATCCAAGTAATCATAGCCATCATCCCTCAAATTCATAATCTCGGCCAGTCCGTCACCATCAAAGTCCCAAACTTCAACCTGATCCCAATTCATTTCCGACAGGATTCGTCCCGTCGAGGTTGTTTTGAATGCAGTCATAGTTCCGGAAGAATAGCCTGACATATATATTTTATAATCCTCAGATCCGTTTTTACTTGTATAATAGATGAACAAATCCATTGCTCCGTCACCATTAAAATCTGCAACCCGGACACTATGAGGACGAGATTCGGTAGTAATGGCAGGACCTGCCTTAAAACCACTTCCCGTTCCATAATAAATAAAATAATTATAGTAAGCGACAGAAGCAGGACTTACATCAGAGTCACTCGACAATGAATCTCCAGAAACAGCAGGTATTTCCTCTTCATCTGCAAAACTTTTAGAAACAGTCTCCCGGCAAGCCAAAAAATCAGTAATTCCATCTCCATTGAAATCACCTGCTACCGGTTCTTTATATCTTTCCGGAAGAGTCCCGCTTCCTGAATAAGACAATTTATTTCCATCCGTATCTGCACAAAACAATTTCCAACCGGTCCAATCGGCATCCTCCATAGGCGTAGCCAAAAGATCTGTCCTCCCATCGCCATTGTAATCCCCTAAAGAGATATAAGCTTTGTTTATATAGTTCTGAGCGTTAGTCGATTGATCATAAATAACCTCTTCATGTGTATAATCCGTATTCTTATACCAATCGAACACAATCGGTTTGAGGACTTCATTATTAAGGCCGGTCACTGTTATTTTAGATAAAAGATAGGTGAAATCATTTCCATCATAATTATAAGTCATGGAGTATTTACGATATAATGATGCTCCATAATAAACACCGATTTCACTTAGTAGTTTGCTTTCTTTAAATTTGCTGCCCTGAATATAATTCAAATTAACATCATAGTTTCGGCTTGTATAAACAAATTTGACTGTACAATAAGGCATACTGCCTGTACTTCCGGTATAATCAATCTGTTTCAAACGAATTTCTCCATTTGTTTCATCTTTATCGTAAGTATATGTGTAGTAATTACCGACACGATCCCTCACCTTGCTTAACATCCAAAACGCAACCTGATCCGTGTGAGGAGATTGTGCACATAATCGGGAATCCGTAGTATTCCCATATTCCATGATCAATCCATCTTTTGTCCGCACTTCAAAATGAGCAGAAGATGTATTCGGTGAAAATATCTTTATTTGCGAATAAGGATTCATCTCTGTCCTGTATTGCTGTGTCATCCCATCATACATCAAACGATTTCCATCGAGCATATATTTGTCCGTATCATCAAACTCTATATCACTGATATATCCACTATGAAATACAGTCGCATTAGCCCTTGTGATGGAAGAGATAGACGAAAGGGAAAAACCCTTTCCCATAACCCCATCTCCGGAAAAACTATTATAGACAATCGATACATCAGGTTTCAATCCTGCCGTACCAGAAGGTAAATCAACCGGAATATTGTAGGTAGCGTTGCCAACAGGACCAATATCGAAAGAGCCGGAGATATTCGATGTATTCTGAGACATCCCACATACAGAAACGCCCCAAAATAACAGTATGCATATTATATGTTTATTCATAATTTATATCAATCTTTTATTGAACAGTCTGCGCCTGCCGCAAAATTCTATTTCCAGCCGCATCATAAGAAAATTTAAAGATCAAAGGTTCTTCTTTCTCATTAATACTAAGAATTCCCCCTTGAACCACTTCGAACGCTCCATAAAGAACTACATAATCGGGAGCCGTAAGCATTAAATTTCCCATATCAGAAACTGTCACACCACGCACGATAAGAGAATCACAACCAACTATGGAACGCGAAGATGAGACTGTTTGATTTTCAAGAATACTCACGCATGAACGAGCAGAATAAACCTGTGTGGTATCTGCCGGTTCCACTGCCTCTATCGAATTTGAAAAACAAAACAGTAAAAACAATAAAAAACAGGCATTGATAAATATATTTTTCTTCATACCGATCTTACATTATTATTTAAGGTCAATCGTTCTAATTAACAAACTTCTTCAATGCATCAGCTTTCTTATTGTCCACAAAAAGCGTATAGACAAATGTCCCAAGCCCTATCTCCGACGGATTGATTTCAACGACACTGTTGTTGCCGGTCAAGACGACCTTCTTCAACAATTTCCCGGAAATATCAAAGATTTTCAGATCTGCGGTATTATAAGTTGCCGGCAATGTATAAGAAACGGAAGCACCTGCCCTGTTATATAGTTTCGCTCCCTCAACCACGCTCACCTCTTCGTTGGAAGTGGATCGAAACATGGATTTTGTTTCAGCCGGCAAAAGACTTTGCAGTGTTTCGATCTCTTTCTGCTGGTCTTGAATAGTTTGTTGCATTTGTTTCAAACTTTCTACTATCAGGGGAATAAAGCCTATGTAATCTATAGACATGACTCCTTTTTCATCTGTCTGGACCAATTCCGGTAAAACTTTTTGAATATCTTGGGCCATAAAACCGATACGCCTACGATTAGCTTCCTCTTCTTCCCGCCGCTCTATTTCTTTTTTTATTTGCTCATCCCGCAGTTCTTTCTCTGTCAAAGCATCATTGACTTCGTTAGCCATTGTTCCAGATGTTTCAGGAAACGCATTTTCTTCCGATTTACGATATTTTTGAACCTCTGATAAACGATAAGTATAAGAAACTCCATCAACTCGTGATAAGATATCTATAGGATTTTCTATCGGTTGGATATTATCTTTCATGCGAGCATCAGATGTTATATTGACACCATTCACACGAAGATTAGTATTAAAAACAAAATTGCTATTTTTAGCAGGATCATAATAAGAGACAACAGAACTTGCTTGCTCGCCATAAGTCAAATAATAGCCTAATTTACCTTGAAACCACAATTGGTCAGAATCCGTATTTCCATATTCACCCCAAAATGTATTTTTGGATTTAGGACCAAAATCTCCCAACGCAATAATAGCACCGGTCCCTATTTTATCATTCGACCCCAAAACTAATAAAGTAGCCACTTTTCCTTGATCTAAGCTTGGTACATTCTGTCCCGCTTGCACACGCCCATCCGACAGAACCCGCAACTGGGCATTGACACTGGTAAACAAGCTTGCTAAAACCAAACACGAAAATATTTTTATTGTCTTCATAACTTTCCTAATTAATATTGACACTCTCTTTATCATTATATCATTTAGATTCAATCGAATCACAAACCTCGCCCCAATACCATTTGCCTGTATTCGAATCATACACCCATTTACCACCACTTCTACCATGATTACTTTCGCCCCCCATTATGGCATTCATTTCTGATTTAGATAACTTTTCCAGTTTATTCATCTCTTTTTGGTATTAAAATTTATGCAAATGACAACTTGAAGTGAGAACAGCAACATAATAAAAACATCATATTTTTCATAATACACGTATTTTTTATAGCTTTGTCAACTTAGAACAACAAATACTATGAGCCGGACAATACTCATCTCCGCATCGGAATGCTGACACTATTATTTTCCCAAGTCTACTGGCTGACAAACATGTATTTGGATAAAGAAACCGACAACAGCCGAAAGTCATTATGGCAAACAGGAAATGCACTGAAATATTCGGACAACGATGTTAAAACCACGGTTATTTTGTCTGAACATGACAATTGCGTTTCTATCGCTATCCAAGACACCGGGTGGGGCAGCATCGCTATTTTTCGGGTAGATACAAAATACAATAACCCCTATTTGAGTTTTTTTCTATTTCAAATAAAATTCCGGTTCAATTCGGTTTGACCTTTTATCTTGTTTAGATGGAATTGGTTGACAATCGGAAATATGAAGTAGGCAAAAAATGAAAATTCATTGTTTTTTTGCTACGTCAAAGAGGAGAAAACAGACATTTTGGAAAACCTGAACTCCCGGAGAATCGTCTGTAGCTTTCAAAAACAGAAAGCAATCCGAATATCGGAAATAGAATCCGGGGGGTTCATCAGCATAAAGGTTGACTTCATCGCCATGACGACCGTCTTCGTGAAGATAAAGACGGTCGTCATGCTCAACCAAGACGGTCGTCATGGATAATGAAGTCCCTCTTTATGACAACGACGACCGTCTTCATTGCGATAAAATCCTTTTTTTGCAACAAAAATGCGGAATTTGCAGCAATCTATAAAGGATGTAATGTATTATTAAATAAACAATATTATACAATAAGCCTGCAAGATTAAGACAAACTATCTATTGCCAAACGGGACAAAAGTCCCAGCAATGCAGCTATCATATAGAAAGGCAAGTTTATCAGGCGGAAAGCCTTACCATCATTCGTTATTACCAGATCTATAAAAAATATTACCAGACCAGCCAGATTATGAGAACGATAAGATGATAGTCTGTGACAGTCTGTTTCGTTAATATTTATTGTGTATCAAGCAGTTGCAAATTTACTATTCTCTATAAAACTCACTAAATCCCCCCTAACTGAAACCGTTTATTTACGCAGAATTTGAGAGATTGCATATTGCCGTTGACCCCATTGCATACAGTACTATTACTTTTATTAATAGTCAATGTAAATATCGCCTCATATTTTAATACCCAATTTTTGCCAATTCAGCTTGATTGTCCATACGATGTGCATCATATTCATGATCTCGGCTCAATGAGTCGAAGATTGATGCGACATCTGGGTACGTGTAGCGTGTCTTATCTGCATATTTCTTGTATTTCTCACTTCGTGTCCTTTCAATTCGTCCTCCATCGTAGGGCAGACGTGAGGTCATACCACGATTGTTAAAGAACTGGCATCGAAAAGAATTTAGGATTGATTTGTCACGACCATGTTCACTATATTTTGTCAATAGTTTACAGAGAACATCCTGTGGGTAGTCTTCCCTGTCAGGAATGTTGCCTAACAATTGACCAAACACTATCTTTGCAGCACAAAAATACTTCTCTCCTTTTGCAAGAGACATAAATTCATCGGCATATTTCATCAAAGCATCTTCATCTAATGTCCCGTTTTTTGTCAATCCAGGGCAACTTTTTACATGGCCTTTGATAAAACGCAGTGAAAGCAACCCGATGTTTCTCTCTGAATCAGAATAAGTCTTATCGTCAAAATCTTCATCTCCACGGTATGCAAATGATATTAGTTCTAACAAACTTTTTGGCTCTGTGTAAATAGAATGATACAGGCGACAATCAGAATCCAGATGGAAAATTTCGCTAAGTAAAAGTTCTAAACTAACTATTTGTTCATCTTTGACATTTGGATTTTTATCAAGATATTCCAGTATTTCTTCTGCATCATGCTTGTACTGCTCAAATTCTGGTGTTTTAATATTATTCAGCCATCCTTGCAAGGCATTAAAGGCTGGTGCAATAGGAATGTCCTTCCCACCATAATTAATACGGCACAACAAAGATAATACATCGCCAGACCTACCCACTTTAAGCATTTGCTCTGCCATTATGTTCAGTGTATCGTCAGAATAGCACCAAACAGATACGGTCTTCCAATAATTTTCCTTAGCTTCTTCTGGTAGAGTTTCGACAAATCTAGTTAATTCTTCATTTGTTCCGATGCTAATAAGAATATCATTCCGATTATTATATTTCCTCACTACTTTCCAATAGCGTTCTTTGTTTGTGTTGAATAAAGAGACAAAGAATCCTGCTAAAAGTTGATTGTCAAAATCTTTGTTTATAACAAAATCAATCATCGGGTATGTGGTCTTGAATTTTGCAAATGCAAGACCTGTTTGATATTTGTCTTCAGATTTCTCTGCAATCTTTCTTAAACCATCGAATCCTATCCGCTTGTACAGTTCTTTCACGGCGGCTACTCTGAAACTCAACTGCTTTTCTGTCCACTTACGTATATCATCCTCTCTCAGACGTAATTCATGTACAGGCAAGAAAGCCTTAAATTTCCACAAGTTAGCCTCAATAATATCATCTGGCAATATGGCTTCTAAGAGATTTCTTAGCCAGTTCATCTCATCATCACCTATACACCAATCTGAATTACGAGCTTCTTCAAAATGATATATTTTTTCTCTTATTTTGTCACAGAACTTATTTTTACCTTTCAGAAAATCTATATTTGAAGAAATCGCATCTTGGACTTCTTTCCTAAGATGAGCAGGCAAGTCAGGAGCAGTCGCTGTTTCCAATATGCATTCAATAGCATCATTGCTATAATCGCAATTTTTTATCAACATTCTCACTGTAGCTGTTAATGCTGTCAAAAACTCATCCATTGTCACGGCTTTAACGTCTTCTCCGAAATATCTCCATCGCATTATACGGCCATTAATGCTTTGTGATTGACGACTATAGTCCACTAAACATCTACAAAGTCTGAAAACAAATGGTCTAAACTCCTCTACCATGGATTCGAGTACCATAAAACATTGCTCTATGGTTGCTTTTGTTTTAGGCATCCAGAGACAATATATTTTGCACAACGACTCAAAAGGATTTCCAGCATACCCTTTTTTCTTCCCTAAAGACGAGAGTTCAAACAGGATTCGGCTAATTCTGGAAAGATTCTCTGCAGACCAGGCCAAATCTTCCAATGCAGATAAAACATATCCATAGTGCGAACTATTACCCCACAAGGAGGTATGCTCAAAATTTATTCGAAACATCTCACGGATGATAGAATTATCGCTCATCACATCATCTTCAATTTTCTGAATAAAAACCTGAGGCGAAGCTTCTGCTAAGAGAGATATCAGATTATGTTTGCAATAACTAAACCACCATTCTAAAGTGTTTGTATTTAATATTGCTCTAACCTTTTCGTCAACCCACGGAATCAGTTGAGCATTTTTGTCACCTCGAAGAGCCAATAACACCAATGTCAAGAATAACCCTTCTTTAGCATAATAGCTATACTTCGTATTATGTTTTTGATAAAATAAAGAATCAGTCGTGGCTGCCTTTTTGTCATCAAAATCAATATCATTTGCGACTTTGTCAATAATGACAGAGAGTCTATCTAAGTATTGGGGTGTGATAAAATCTATTGCATAATTTATAGCGTCAAATGGAGATATAACATACCATAGATTATCAATAAGTCCAAAAGGACTGTCGTTGCCTTTAGCAAATGTCTGAATAACATTTTCGAATTGGCAATATTCCATCCCAGAAAGCTCTTCAATTAGTTTTTTGTCCCCTTCCAAATTATTCAGCCAACGTCCTATCAGAAGAGCCGGAAGCAATTGGTTGATATTTTCAGGCTTCGCCCAATCAGGGTTGTTGCGTTCAAAACCAAGTTTCCTTCTCAAGATAGCTGTGCTTCGCCCTGTATCAGAACAAAGCTGCCTTGCTTGCGTTTCATTAAATCCGCTTTCTTTTAAAGCATTAATAAAATCGTCAGGCTCTGGTGTTCGTAGAATGATAGACACTCCACTTCTGCTTCTTGCAGATGGATGTGTAACATACACCAAGCAATTCTCGTTTGGATTAATGTTTTTATCATCTCCACCAGAGATAATAACCATATTGGAAAATTGTGAAGCCAATAAGCCTGTGGTTTCATTGTCTTTTGCAATAACCACTCTGTTTTTAAGATTGTCATCTCCGCATTGTAATATAGCAGCCACGACAAATGCGAGCGATTCTTCTACAGAATGGGAACAAACATCTATTGCTATATGATTTTCTGTTTTCTCCAGAAGTTCTTTGACAGATTCCTCGCGTCCTCCAACGGCAACACTATAGCAAAGTTGTTGTCCTTTATCGTTGGTTGACCATTGACGCCAATACGATTCTATACTCTGAATTTTCTCTCTGTGGGAAATGTTAAGTTTTTCTGCCACCCATAAAGCGACAGAAGGATAATAAGATAGCCAATCCTCTAATTCTACGGCTGTTATCACCTTAACCCTTTTCCACTTATTCAGTTTATTTTTGTCTGCTTCCCAAGATGGCGCTTTGGGCCATTCGCGAGGAGTGATGAAAACGAAGGTACATTCTCCTTTCTCAAATTCTAATGGGCCATTCGTACGTTTTGTATAATCGTCATTAGCTTTTGTTGCCACTTTCTCATTCGTCCCCATCTCGATAAGACATGTACCAGCTGGCAGATAAGTGTCATTGTCTTCAGAAACAACAATGCCATCCCATCCGGCAGAATGAGTGCTTTCTTCAGTCGGTATGTACACCTTTGAAAGATGCGGCTTAGTTGCATGCACCAATCGGCGTATTAACTCAGGAAGCAAACCACGGATTTCCAACGTGTCTGCCCATCGTTTGAGGTCATTGGCCTTAATGAGTTTCATTCTACTTTAAAATATATCTTGCCTAAACGCTTGTTTTTTTAACGGCAGTGTTTCCTTAAGTGTGTCTGAAACTAGTTTGTTTCAGAAGCGAATATGCAAAGTTAATTCAATTTTTTATCAACTCAATCATAAATGCTAATTTTGTGTTACAGCCGGACACGGCTCTTTCATTAAAAATGCCTCTAATTTTCAATGTTTGTGGGTATTAAGCGGTTAAAAGCTATTTTTAACTTACCCCAACAAGGCATTCCTTATATTTATAAAGGTTGATTTTGCAGTAAATGTAACTTATTCAAATTGTTATCAAACAATGCCAAGGTTAAATGAAAGAGCCGTAGCAGCCCGACGAGAAAACAAGTTCTACTAAGGATAAGCCGCCACCAACAAGTTGTGTCCACACAGGAAACAATGAGCCGTTAGAAACCATCTCAACCGAGTCGGTTCCACTATTTTTAGGAACGCCATTCAACTAAGAAAACCTTTATATCCCCTCCCTGTCTTGGAAAAGCGTTTTGTTGCAGATCTATTACTCACAAAGGAACAAATGCAGATTACATATTGACGATATAACCAATTATTTATAAAAAAGACGCTCTTTTTTGACGTGTTTCTCCGGGATTCTCAGGGTTTATTTATACCTTTACACCGAAAAGAATGTCTTTTATGGAAAAAGAAATGATTAACAGGCTGAAGATTGTGCTTGCCGAAGAACAAAAAAGCAGTAAGTGGCTGGCAGAACAATTAGGAAAAGACAGGGCTACTGTCTCCAAATGGGTGACGAATACCATGCAGCCTGACGCAAGAAACCTCCTACGTATAGCAGAGGCTTTGAATATTGATGCAGGTAGACTGCTCAACCAAAAACATTTGAAGAAATGAAGGAAATAGATATTATCCAACAGATAAAGTCAGGTGAGGTCAGTAAGGTGCAGTTCAAAGAACGGCTCCTTGACAGCTACGACATCGGCTGCGAATTGGTGGCATTCAGTAATGCACGTGGTGGAACACTGGTCGTTGGTGTGAAGGACAAAACCGGTAGTGTCAATCCTTTGTCGTATCTGGAAGTACAGGAAACGACGAATACACTTGGCAACATCGCATCTGAGAATGTTGTTCCTGCCATCCTTGTTGATGTAGAAACTATTTCTGTGGATGACGGAAGCCTTGTTGTGGCTCATATTAAAGAAGGGGTGAATAAACCTTACCATGACAATCGTGGCATTGTGTGGGTGAAGAACGGTGCCGACAAGCGCAAAGTGTTCGATAATGCCGAGCTTGCCGAAATGATGACCAACTGCGGCAGTTTCTCGCCTGATGAAGCAGGAGTAAGAGATGCTACGATTAAGGACTTGGACGAGAATACCATCAAAACCTTCCTAAGCAACAAGTTTGAAAAAGTATTGGTGAGAAAAGGTCTGGTGGGCGATGCTTTACGCGAAGCCTCTTTAGATACTGTCTGCTCCGCTATCGCCAGTGGTCACGATGGAGAGAAGCTGTTGCGTAACCTACGCTTCATTCGTCCTGACGGAAAAATCACAGTGGCAGCAATGCTACTGTTTGGCAAGTATACCCAGCGTTGGCTTCCGGTAATGACAGCAAAGTGTATCTGCTTCGTTGGCAACAATCTTGGCGGTACGCAGTTCCGTGATAAGGTGAATGATGCCGACATTGAGGGCAATCTGCTTCATCAGTTTGAGACTATTATGGATTTCTTCACCCGAAACTTGCGCCATATACAGGTTGGGGATGAATTTAACTCGCAAGGTGTATTGGAGATTCCATACATCAGCCTTGTTGAGTTCACCGTAAATGCTTTAGTGCATCGCTCGCTGAATGCGACAGCCCCTATCCGTATATTCATCTTTGACGACAGGGTGGAGATACACAGTCCCGGAACACTCCCCAATGGGCTTTCTGTAGATGATATTGTTGTGGGAACTTCTATGCCTCGTAATATGTTCCTTTTCACAAATGCCATTCATTTGCTCCCCTACACAGGAGCAGGTAGTGGTATGCTTCGTGCCTTGTCTGAGAATATGAATGTCTCGTTCACCAATAACGATAGGACGAATGAGTTTGTGATTACTATAAATAGGCCAGTAGGTAACCAAGTTAATGGCAACTTAGACACCAAACTTAGACACTTGGACACCAACCCTGACACTGGACTTGGACACTCTGACACAGACTTAGACACTAACTCTGACACTCTCAATGCTTACTTAGACACCAAGCATCCTAAAATAACAAATAAGCAAAAGGACATTGTAAACTTCTGTAGTGTGCCACGCAGCAGCAAGGAAATTCTTGATAGAATAGGAGTAACGAATCATAGCAAGAATAGACAAACATATATAATGTCACTTGTAGAGGCAGGTTATCTTGAAATGACCAATCCCGAGCATCCCAATGCAAGCAATCAAAAATATAGGAGGAGTAAAAAATGAACTCACATATATTTACCAACAGAAATGGCAATACACTGATGCACGAATTTGAAAGAGTTACAAACAAAGACAAACTGTACAATAGTCTCTAAAAACACAACGATATGGAATACGGAATAGTTTATCTTCTGACAAACCCTGTGATGCCAGGACTGGTAAAAATAGGCATGACCACACAGGAAGACATTGATAAACGGATGAAGGAACTATATACCACAGGAGTTCCCGTTCCGTTTGAGTGTAAATTTGCGTGCAAGGTCAAGAAAAGTGATTGTCTCAAAATTGAGAAAGCCCTTCATAAAGCCTTTGAACCTCAGCGCATCAATCAAAATCGTGAGTTCTTCCGTATCAACGTGGATCAGGCACAAGCCATCCTCGAACTTTTCCATCATGAAGATGTGACGGAAGAAGTGACAGATGAGATACAGAACGACCTCACTGATGAGGATAAAGCTGCCAGCACAAAAGCACAAGCAAAACGTCCACCGCTCAATTTCTACGAGATGGGATTGCAGAAAGGTGATATTCTCATCTGGAAAGATGATCCGTCAATTTCTGTCACCATTCGTTCAGAGCGCAAAGTGTGTTATCAAGGAGAAGAAACTTCTATTAGTGCACTTTCTGCTAAGCTAAAAGGCTACAAGGTCAAACATATACAGCCCACACCACACTGGCTTTTCAACGACCGTCTTCTAAGTGAAGTCTATGACGAAACGTATCCATTTGAAGAGTGAAGGCATACTATAGGCTGTTTCTAAGCCTACTCAAGAGTATATCAAGAGCATAAGAAAAGGAAGCAAAACAAAAAAAGATAAAAGAGACATTCAAAAAATTCTAATGTATTATGGCAACGTGGCAATGTACAGACATTATTATTAATGGATTACCTGTAAAAGCGCAGACTCCCCTCATTATTTCTGCAAGTAGGAGTACCGACATTCCGGCATTCTATGCTGATTGGTTTTTCCATCGTTTACAGAAAGGGTATTCAGCATGGACGAATCCGTTCAATGGCATAAAGTCGTATGTCTCGTATAAGAAAACTCGCTTCATTGTATTTTGGTCAAAGAATCCACTACCATTGTTGCCATATCTGCATATCCTCAAAGAGCGTAACATTAAGTGCTATGTTCAATATACCCTGAATGATTACGAACAGGAGAAGTTAGAGAAAGTACCTTCTCTTGCTAAACGCATAGAAACATTCAAGTTACTTGTTGAGCAACTTGGTAAGGGTGCTGTTATTTGGCGGTTTGACCCCATGATGCTGACAGATGACATATCTGTGGATGACTTGCTATGGAAAGTTCAGAATATTGGTGACCAACTAAAAGATTACACAGAAAAGTTGGTATTCAGCTATGCGGATATTATTATGTACAGGAAGGTGAAACATAATCTTGAAGTAAGTGGTATATCATACCATGAGTGGGATACAGGGCAAATGGAAGAGTTTGCTGACAAGCTATCTACTATGAATCGTGAACGCAGTTGGAACTTCCAACTTGCTACTTGTGGTGAGAAGATTGACATCTCAAAATATGGCATTCAGCATAATCGCTGCATAGATGGAGACCTTATCACTCGTTTGGCTTGGGACGACGAGGAACTGATGGACTTCATGAAAGTAAAGATAGAGAAAGTTCCTGCGCCAACGCTTTTTGGCGAGTCCCAATTGCCCCAAGGAGCAATACTTCTGCCTCATAACCATTACTTCATCAGTAAGCACAAGAAAGACCAGGGGCAGCGACCATTCTGCGAATGCATGGCCTCTAAGGACATTGGTGAATACAACACTTGTCCGCATCTTTGCGAATACTGTTATGCTAACACCACAAAACAATTGGCATTGCAAAATTGGAAACAGCATATAGAGAATAGATTTGCAGAAACAATAGCAGGAAGATAATTATGCCATACGCAGAAGATATAAAACAATGTAATAGTATTGATGACATTATTGATTATTGTCACAATGCTTTGCCCGAAGAATATAAGGGAAGACCTTGGACACATCCAGAGTTGAATCATGGCATAAATCTATTAGCAAGTGATGTG
This sequence comes from uncultured Parabacteroides sp., assembly GCA_910577325.1. Classification (GTDB taxonomy): domain Bacteria; phylum Bacteroidota; class Bacteroidia; order Bacteroidales; family Tannerellaceae; genus Parabacteroides. The sequence goes on along the minus strand of CAJTMR010000025.1, from coordinate 3,729 downwards.
GCACTAAATTGTTATATGTCTGCATATGGAGATATGCATGTAACCAAGTGTCGTGCCGCAATGATGAATTTCCCATTTAACGATATTCAGGGAAGTATTGAGATAGTTGATTGGGGATGTGGTCAAGGCATAGGCTCTGCTACTATAATTGAAGTATTAAGACAGCGTAATTTATTTCAATGGCTACGTAAAATAACGCTTATTGAGCCTTCTTATAGTGCCATCGAACGCGCCAACGATAATATCCGAACTCTTACGCACGGCACAGTTGAAATAGATGTGAAGAATCTTTTTCTTCCAGCAAACGACATTGTTGAAGGAGAGACTCTTAATTCTATTGGATATAGATATAATAATATCATCCATGTTTTTTCTAATATCTTGGATGTAACTGCTATCGATTTGGGAATGGTTGCAAAGATGGTGGCATCTGCGCAAGGGAAACACTTTGTTCTATGTATTGGTCCCCAAAATGGTGCGGCGTATAGAATTGAGAAATTTTGTTCTGTTTTTGGAGAACAGAATTATTTCAGCCAGATAAATAGTGTACGTTATGCACGCACAAGGAGAACAGCACATCCCTATACATGCATGACAAGATGCTTTGAATACAATGGTGCAACAATTGACCTTAACAAATTAGCTTTGGTGGATGAAAGACATGAGGCAATATATAATGAATATGATTTACGTTTGCAGATACAGAATCATGTGTTATCATCTCAAAAAGCAAGAGTCGCATGGAGACTCGAAAATATTTTGTCTGTGGATGACATAATGTATATTGATGCAGCAGTAAACGAAGTGGCTGTAGATTTTATTATCGTTAGACCTAATAAGGGGATTCTTCTACTGAACATATTCGAGGAGAACCTTAATGAGTGTACATTATCAGAAGATAAAAAGGAAATAAATGTACATGGGCAACTATATCAATCTCCTATTGACCTTATAAACCTATGTCAATTGAGCATTAAGGATGGTATAGAAGAACTTTTGATGAGTACTATTGAAGATAATCGGAATTTTAGTCTTATCAAAAAGGCGGTTGTGTTCTCAGAAAACTCTATTGACGAAATAAAAAAATTCTTTGAATATCAGAATAACGTCTTTAATTTTACCTTTATCTTCGGTAAGGAGATTATTGAAAATAGAGATATATCACAAAATTTGTATACTACCATAGGTTTCTTATACAACAACAATGCTTTTGACGATGTTGTAAGAAGGAAATTGGCTAGGATGATATCTCCATCCTGGCATTCATATCAGGAAGGACGCATTGATATGCAACCTATTGGTGCACAGAAGCGACTATCGGAAAGTAGTATAACACAACAGAAAATAAGTGGTGTCGCTGGTTCTGGAAAGACTCAAGTACTTGCCTTTAGAGCAGTGAATGCCATGAAACGCACTGGAAGTGATGTCTTAGTGTTGACCTATAACATTACATTAGCAAATTACCTGAAGTTTAGGCTTTCCGAGATTCGGGAGGATTTCTCTTGGGAAAAAATAGACGTATATCCTTATCATCAATTTTTTAGAATACGTGCTGCAGAATGTCAGTTACATGTTGAATTTGGCTCATATCAAAACGAAGCCTTCTTTGATAATTCCAAAAGTCATAAGAAATATTCTGCGATCTTCATTGACGAGGTTCAAGACTATACTACGGAATGGCTTCGCATCGTTATGCAGAATTTTCTCTTGGAGTCTAATGGTGAACTGGTAGTATTTGGAGATCCAAAACAAAATGTATATCAACGACCTTTAGATACAAATGGTGACATCCGATTAGGTGTTATTGGAGGACAATGGAATCGGCAATTAACAACCAGCCGAAGATTTACTAATCCGCGCCTTGCTAATCTTGCCACAGCATTTCAAGCACAATTTATGGCGAATTTACCTGTTGATAATATAGCTACGGAAAATGCCATGTCAAACACATTCAATTTTCAAATTTTAACTTATATTAACCTGAGACAAAACAATTCCTTTGAATCCATAATAACTAATATTATCAATATCATTTCCAATGACAATAACGAAGCAAGAGATTTTGTTGTACTTGCTTCGTCAACAAAATTGCTTCGCAATATTGACATCCTTTATCGGCAAAGGACAAACGAACAAACAGAAATGACATTTATTTCAAACGAAACTCTTGAACGGTTAAAGCAAATACATCAGGTTACTGATGAAAAGGCAGCCAATTGGAAATTTAATAGGGATTTTGAAGCTCTTGAACGAACAAGAAAGCAATTGTTTACGACAGACAAACGTTGTTTGAAAATATCTACCATACAAAGTTTCAAGGGCTGGGAATCTCCTTCCGTTATAGTTATTCTAGAAAATGACTTTGTTTTGCACAATGCGACATTTCATCCAATGTCACCACAAACGATATATACGGCGATAACACGTGCAAGGGAAAACATGTATATAATTAATATTGATAATGATACCTATCACAACTTCTTCTACAATCAAACATTATGAATAGTTTCACAACAATAGAAAAATACGCCATCATAAAAGTTCTTTCATACATTATGAAAGCAGATGGTATCATTCATCCTAAAGAGGAGAAATACATGGAAAAATCACTCATGTTTGCCCCCTTCCGTCCACTTTAAAGTGATCCCTTAAATTCACTTTAAAATGATCCCCCAAAAGTGAGTTTGATTTTTGTTTATCCGGTCTATAATTCTATTTTATTTGTTAAAAACAAATAAAAGTCATTTATGCCCAATAAACAATTAGGAATGGAAAAGATTCGTCAAGTGTTACGCTGTTACTCCCAGGGTCATGGGACCAAAAGCATCAGCAGTATGTTAAGCGTCTCTCGCAACACGGTTAAGAAATACTTACAAGTATTTCAACGTAGTGGTTTGGATTATGAGCAGATGTTGTCCCTGCCGGACCAGGAACTCTCAAAGTTATTCCACGAAAAGACCAGAGCAAAGACGGAAAGTGAACGGGTGGGAGAACTAAAGTCGTTGTTACCCGAGTATTGCAAGCGGCTTAAGAAGAAAGGTGTTACCCGCGAGGCATTGCATCACGAATACCTTTCTTCCCATCCGGATGGCTACGGACGCACCCGCTTCTATATTCTGATTCAGCAGCATATAGCCTGCAGCCATCCCATCATGCATCTTGAACATAAAGCCGGTGATAAAATGTTCATAGACTTCGCCGGCGACAAACTTTCCATCATCGACCTTGATACGGGAGAAATCATTCCTGTGGAGGTTTTTGTCGCGATTCTTCCCTGCAGCCAGTTAACCTATGTGGAAGCTGTCATGAGCCAGAAAAAAGAGGACTTGATCCGTGCTTCGGAAAACGCCCTGTTATACTACCAGGAAGCTCCCTCCGCCATCATTCCGGATAATCTCAAGTCTGCCGTTACCAAGAGCAATAAATACGAGGCTATCCTGAATGAAGACTTTGCAGCTTTTGCCGAACATTACGGCTGTACCGTAATCCCCGCCAGGGCTTACAAGCCACGTGACAAGGCGCTGGTGGAAGGTGCCGTTAAACTGATTTACCGCAGTATCTATCCCAAGATACAGGAACGCGAGTTTTATGACCTGGATTCACTGAACGCGGCTATCCGCGTGGCATTGGAACTCCATAACAACACTCCGCTCACAGGCCGCAAATACAGTCGTCGGGAACAGTTCGAGGAGATAGAACGTGATTCCCTGCGCAAACTAAATCCCATTC
>CAJTMR010000024.1 GCA_910577325.1 uncultured Parabacteroides sp. | reverse complement strand
ACGACCCCGAGATTACAAATCACGTGCTCTGGCCAACTGAGCTAAAGAGGCATTTGTTTTTGTCAGTATCAATCTCTCTCGATTGCGGTTGCAAAGGTACGCATTATTTTTAATTATGCAAGATAAATAGGTGCTATTTTTTCAAAAAGTTCTCCGAACTCTGTTAGAAATTCGGAGAACTTTTTTTATTTATCTAAAGGGAATTGTTATTATTTTTTCAAAAGTACTTCATTTATAGCCTTTTTTAGGTCCGCCTTTCCCATTGCTCCTTTTGCCATCTGCGGCGGTCCTTCCATCGGGCAAAACAGAAGTGAAGGAATACTTCTGATACCAAAAGAGGTAGCCAGTTCTTCTTCTTTTTCCGTATCGACCTTATAAATGTCGATTTTTCCGACATATTCTTTTGCTAATTCTTCCAGAATAGGAGCAAGCATTTTGCAAGGTCCGCACCAAGTTGCATAGAAATCCACGATGCAAGGTTTGTCGTTTTCATATACCCATTTGTCGGGGCTTGCTTCATAGTTCGCTATTTTTTTCAGAAATTCCGTTTTTGTCAATTCTTGTACTTTCATATTTATTCCCTTGTTGATTGAGATTTATATTCTGTTTATTAATTAGTATGTATAACAGTTATGTTATTCATACCATTCCGTAGTTGGGTATTTTTCCTTATAATTGCCAATATTGCTATAGCTTTCGGATTAATATCTTTTGCCGACGGCATCCCAATCGATGATTTTCCACAAGGCATTCAAATGGTCGGGACGGCGATTCCGGTAGTCTATGTAGTAGGCATGTTCCCAGACGTCGAATCCAAGGATCGGCTTTAAGCCGTGAACAATTGGGTTGCTACCGTTTGCTTCTTTAGTAATCGAGAGTTTCCCGTCTTTGTCTTTGGACAGCCATATCCAGCCTGAACCAAACAGGCCTGTTCCTGCAGTCTGGAATTCTTTTTGGAAGTTTTCGAACGATCCCCAGGTTGTGTCGATCGCTTTGGCGAGAGCTCCGGTCGGTCTGCCGCCGCCATACGGAGAGAACTGTGTGAAATACAGATTATGGTTAAGCGTTTGCCCGGCATTGTTAAAAATAGCACCGTCGGACTCAGCCACGATCTGTTCTATAGTAGCATTTTCAAACTTGGTCCCCTGAATCAGGTTGTTCAGGTTATTTACATAAGTCTGCAAATGTTTACCATGATGGAACTCTATCGTTTCTTTACTTATAACCGGTTCCAGCGCATCGGCTGCATAGGGTAACTGGATTAATTCAAATTTCATAACTTTTTCTTTTTTATCTGTTATTTGACTATTATCACTAATGTTTGTTGTCAACAATAATAAACTGAGACATAATGTAAGCATGATCAATCTGTTTTATGTTGTTTCTATTATTCTAACATGCCTTGCTTGAAATTTGTTCATAGGATAAAATATATATTATTTATGTGGGATAGATCTTATCTATGAACGGAATGTGCTATCTTCGCTGACCAAATTAAAATAGATCCGATAATGACAAAAATTCAGGAAACATTGGCTATGTTGCCAGAAGAAAAGAAAGCGTTGTTTGTCCCGACTTTCGGAGATGTGGACAAGTTTTATATAACCGTTTATCTGATTGCCCGTAATGAGCATGTGACGGAGCAGGAGAAACCGGACCGTTATCAAGATCGCCTGCAGGTGATCCGACAGATTCGTGGTAAGGTGGAAAAGTTGGTGAGTTCTTTCGGACTGGAAGGTTCTGAGATTGTGGCGGATATCGCCAGCGATTATTTTGAAGATTACGTAAATTATAAGGAACTCAACATCCGGATGACAAATGAAGAGTTTGTCGATATTGTCAAAAAGGTCGCGCAAGCGTAAAAATAATGTGCCAATTAAGGTTACATTCTTAATTATTGGCACATTATTTCATTGACACATTATTTTAAACGGTTTTCCAATAGTTTCATATAATAGCCACCGACGACCGAACGGGCCTGGAATCCACGTTGTGTTCCATCGGAAGTATAATGCCAGTCGCTCAACGGTACGCGTGAGGTCGTTTCGTCGGCATACTTCCAGACAGGATGCATCAATGCTTTGAAATCATCGGCATTACCGGTCAGGCAGGCGCTCCACAGAATCCAATCGGATTTGGTATAGTCTTCGCGGTTGTCCAGCGGCAGGCCGTATTTGTTTTGTTTGGTCTTGTAATAAGCAGTTTCTGTTTCTGCTATTTCCGAAGGGAAAATATTCAGTCCTAACAAGCGGTCCCAAACCAAGTTATATTTCTGGCTCCATGTGCCGGACTTGTCGAAGGTCAGTTTGTAGTGATCCCCGTCTTTTGCCATCGAGATCCATTTATCAGCCATTTCACGAGCTGTCGCCAGATAAGAATCCGCAACCTCTTTCTTTCCCAGCATTCCGGCCATCTTGCCGTAGCCGGCTATACCCATGATCGCTTTGATGGAGAGGTTGGTATTATGGGCGAAGTGGCCGGCAAAGTCGTCCGTACATAACTGGTTGGTCGGATCCAGCCCCTCTTTTTTCAGATAATCGGCCCAGGTAGTCAATACATTCCAATGTTTGGCTGCGTAATCCGCATTTCCTTCGATTGTTGCGATAGCCGTTGCGAGGATAAGCATATTGCCGGATTCTTCAACCGGCATATCGCCACCGTAAGTCTGTCCGTTGGCCTGTGGATAAGTGCCGACATCATGCGCAGGAAAAGGTTTGTTCCATTTGCCACTTTCACTATAGTGGAAGATCGGGTTCATCATGCCTTTCAGTAGTTCAGGATTATAGCATAAGAACAATGGCGCCGAAGGATAGGTTATATCGACAGTCCCGATCGAGCCGTTGCTGAAATTCTCTTTAGACAGGAATAACAGGTTGCCTTCCTTGTCTGTCACTAATTTATGGGCAGAAATAGCCTGGCGATAGGCCAGGGCGCACAATTCGGCATATTTTTGTCCGCCGGCGCTTACCGTTTCCCGCATCAGTTTCCCGTCAAAGTCAGCACATCGTTTCATCATTCGGACATACTCTTTCTGGCCTTTGACGAAGACATCGAAAATATCTGTTAGTCCGTTGTGCTTCCAGTATGCCATCCGGTTTTCATTGAAATACTGGATGGCATACAAATCGTCATATCCGATCAATAAATGCCCGGATACGGTCTTTTCATTTACCTTGCCTAAGTTGTCGGAGTAAGCGAGGACCGTCATCTGTTTTTCCATATCCGGAGACACGTTGTCTGCTTTGCCGGATAATCTGCCATCGGTCATGAATGCTTTTTTGGCAGCATAATATTCGTCTATGGCAACTGTAACATCCGGAGATTGTGAGGCTGAAAGATAGAAATAACCCCAGTCGATCCGGAGGTCGTCTCCTTTCTTACCTAAGATTTCCTGGTTGACAGAACCAGTCTTTAAGTAGACATACCCGTCTTTTTCGATCTTTTCGAAGGTGACAGGCTGATCCGTCGTGTTGACGGCCCATTGCGGGGTTGCTTCCAAGTATAATTGGACTTCGTGTGTCTGGCCATCTAACGAACGAGCCTGATACGTGATATAATTATATGGAACGGTCATGGTTTCCAAATCATCCATCAGCATTGGGGCCGTGAAGATCAGATCCAGTTCGACAGGGCCGCATTCGAACGTATAATATGTCTGTGTCGGCATGACGGTGGTAGATTTCTGTACTGCTTTATTATCAAACGTGTCTCCCCGTTTTGTCTTCTTCATGATGCCCATGTCCACGTATGCGCCCCCGCCGTTGTTGCGGCAATGTGCGGCCAGGATGTTTCCGGTCGGTTTGAGCGTGTTTGCCACTTCCTGCGGAATTTCTTTCAACAGGTCGTAATCCAATCCGTTACCGGTTTGGGCAACGGGTTGCCCGTTGATGTACAACTCGATGTTGTCGTCGTGCGAATATTGCAGGAACAGGTCTTCCTTGTCTGTCCCTTCGGGCCAATCGAACGAGCGGCGTACCCAGATGTCTCCGTCTTTCCAGGGAGTGGAACGATATGGGTTGTCGTCCGTCCCAAATGCCGCTTTTCCGGTTTTCCAGCCTTTCGCTTCGTAAGTAACCGCTGTCCATTCCCCTTCCGGTTGTCCGAATGTGTAAGCACCTTCCCACAGGCCGGAAGCTGCCGTGCCGATAATAGGTGTTACTTCTACTTTATCCGTTCCCATGAACCGGTATGAAACTCCGTCGACGCGCAGACTTCCCAGCAGCGGGAAATTACGTCCGGTCCAATGGCGTACGCTTTCTTCGTTCAAACGGTCGGCAAATGACCAAGCGCTGGTGTAGGGGTCGATCGTTACCAGCGGTGTCGCCGGTGCCCTCAATTCGTTTTTGGCAGCAGGGGCGTATACTTCGCTTGTGATGCGTGTGTTCGATGAACAAGCATTCAGCAAAGCAACCGTACAAGCCGATAGCAGCATGATTTGTCTTTTCATTTCTTTTATTTGATTATTGTTGATTTTGAATAATTCCTCTTTTCGGTCCCCGAAGTTAAAGAGAAAAAACGACAGTCGGAAGTTCTAAGTTCTTGTTATTGGCATGTTGCAAGATTATTGAAAGCTTTTGCATGATTTTTCTTATCGCCATTCTTGTCTTGAAAGAAATAAATGCTCATGTCATCCGCTGACATTCCAGTGCGACCCTCAACAATCATTCTGCGAATGCCATTAACGATGTGTTCGCTGTGAGTTTCTATGATGACACGTACACCTGCAGCAGCCATCCGTGCAAGAAAGTAACCCATATTTGATTGAGCCTTGGCATGAAGGTGGGCTTCTGGATTCTCAACAATCAGCATACCGCCTTCGGGTACTATCTTCCACCATACGCATTAAATCGCTTATACTATAAATTGTCCGGATTAACTATGATATATTAATGTCTTGCTACCTATTTTCTTAACTCTTCCAAAACAGGTGGGACTCCCTTTTTAATATCACTGCACGAGAGTACAAAAATTATCATTCCGCTTGCAAACTCTTCTTGTACTCAGCCGGCGTCATTCCATATTTATCCCGGAAAAGGCGTTGGTAAGTACGGACATTATTGAAACCGGAATCCATTGCGATTGCTTCGATCGTATAATGGTTGAATTTTTTCAGCAAGGATAGAGAGTATTCAAGCCTCAAACTATTGATATATCCATTGAAGTTCTCTCCAGTGAACGTTTGTAACAATGATGAGATACGATTTTTGCCAACCGGTGTCAACTGAAGAAGTATATCCCTCGAAAAATTCGGATCCAGGAAAAGCTGTTCATTACGGATTTTCAGGTCCAATCCTTCGAAAGAAAGCCTGTCGGCCTCGTTTATATCCCCGGAAGGTATGGCGGCAGATTTTTCTTCTTCTTTTTTCTCTTCTTTGCTGTCCGTATTTACCTTGGTTTGTTTAGCCAACATCTCTTCCAATTGGTTGATTCGTAACTGTGCCGTATCTAACTTCGTCCGGTAGGAGAGATACAACTCGATTTGTTGCGCCATCAGCTTGTTCTTGCGACCTACAATACGGGAATGGCGGACGACCAATAAGAAAATAATACAGATAAAAAAAAGCGTACTTCCTACCACGGTTGTCACGACTCTGTGCCATTTCAGTTCTTCCGCCTGTCGTTCGATCTGCCGTTCCTTATCACGGGTTTCCAAAAGAGTCGCCATTTCGAGAGCGTCGTTCTCATTGTTCCGCCGGTTCAGGCTGTCTGCCAGCAACAAGGCAGTCTCATAGAAGGCGATCGCTTCGCCTTCCTTCCCTAAATGGCGGTAGGCATCCGCCAACATCAGGCACGCCTCCTTGCGTTGTTCGTGGATACTGTCTTCGTATGCCACCGGATCGGCCAGCCGCCGGGCTTTCCCGATCAGTTTGCCATATTCGTGCGTATGCTTGTAATATTCGATTTCTTGGCGGACCAGGTCCGGATTCTTACCCGCCAACGGGTTCTCCAACAACCTCCCAAACCATTCCCGCCCTTTGGCGGCCTGTCCCTCCTGCGCGTAGAGGCAAGCCAGCTCCCCGGCCACAATCCCTTCCTTTGCCAGGAAAGACGCATCGGGTATCTTATGCGGGAATGCGCCGCCTTTCAACGGACGCAGCCGTTCGATCCCCTCCTGCATGGACAAGACTGTTTTCAAGGCGTCTGCCGACTGACCGTCTTCCTGCTGCCAGTCCGCGAGGTTCTGTTCGTAAAGCAGTAGCTTTAATTCGTCCGAGACGATCGGATGTTCCCGTTTCCGTTTGACGTCTATCTGTTCACGGCAGAAGCGGATCGCCTCGTTCATATAAGTGTAGGCCTCGCTCGGATCGCCCATCGCCCGGTAAACACGCGCCATCGCCCAATAGGCATTATGATGGTTGGAAGTCGAATTACCCGAATGCTCAATCACGTCGATCATCGAGCGGGCATATTGCATCGCTTCTTCATAGTTGCGGGTGGCGATCATCGACTCGATCAGGTTCTTGCACATATTGAAGTAGTATTGGGGATTGTTGCGCACCGAATCGTTTTCCAGTACCCGCTTTCCCCACTTTGCTGCCATGCGTTCCATACGCTTGGGACCTCCGTAGATCTGTGCCCGTGTCCAGTCGATTTGGAATTGTGGGAACGAATTTCTCTCTTCCGCCAAGTCTAACAGTGACAATGCTTGGTCGGGATCTGTCAGGGCGATTGAACGTATTGCATTGACCGTCAGTAAACTGTCGGCGTTAAATGTTTCGGATTGTACCGGTACAGCATTAGCCTTCTTGATCGGCAAGAAGGCTAATGCTAATGTCATTATTATAAATGTATATAAAGTTCTAAGTTTCATGTTCTATTCTATTTGGAGCTTCCACGGAATCGCTGTGAAGCCTTTATTTTTGTGAGCACAAATGTAGTAATAGTTTTTCCATCACCTTTCCCTCTTCTCCTCTTTTTTCAGCATCAACTTCTCGATGAACTCACGCAGCTTGCGGTTTTTCAACCCGACGGTATATTTGTATTTCATCACCAGGAGGAAGATGATATTGACCAAGACCAAAAACACAATCACGACCAGCAGAACTTCATCCGCATTCAAGCTGACCGTTTCGGGAATCACTTTGCCCGCCGTTATCCGTATCAAATCCATAAGCGACCTGTTATTTATAATGTAATCCGTATCTGCCTACAAAGGAATACAAACGTTTCTTCATCCGTCAACCTTACGTCGGTCTGGTAGGCACAAATTGTCATGGATGTCATGACAAATAGTCCCTGAACCCGTAAAAACGTGATTAGAGGGAATATTTATCACCCTAAGGGATTATTTGTCACATTCGTTCCAAGCGCTTTCACGATTTTTACAACTGCAAATGAAAAAACAAAATATTTATTAATTCACATAATTATATCGTTAGTATGAAACACATGTTAAAAGGCTGGCTGGCGGACAATGCCGTCACCACCGACAACAAGACAGACAAGATCCTGCTGCTCGAATCGGCAGGCGCGATGAACAAAGAGGACATTCTCGAAAAGATGTTCAGCGCCAACACGGGGCTTCAGCCCGAAACGCTTCGCCACGTGGTCGATCTACCACCGCATCGTGCTCGACGCCCTGCTCGAAGGCGTGCAGGTCAACACCGGGCTGTTCTACGGCGTGGCGAAATTCGTCGGCGTGATCGGAGGGGGCAAGTGGAATCCGGATAAGAACTCCGTCTACGTAGCCCTCACGCAAGGACAGGAGATGCGCGAAGGAATCGCCGAGACCGCCATTTCGATCCTCGGCGAGAAGGCGAACGTGATGTACATCCTCGAAACCGAAGACCGCAAGACGAAACTCAAGGACGGCAGTGCGACGGCAGGCAAAAACTTCTTCGTGCGTGGCGCGATGCTCAAGGTCATGGGCGACGACCCGTCGGTAGGCGTCACCCTCACCGACGACAAGGGCGAAGTGACGAAGATCGACGACGACGACATTGCCATCAACAAGCCGTCCGAACTGACACTGCTCCTGCCTGCCTCGCTTGCAGATGGCGAATATACACTAACCGTCACGACTCAATACAGCAAGGGAAATGTCTCCCTGAAATCCCCCCGAAGCGCCTCTGCCCAAATTTGGATCGGTGGCAAACCGGCCTCCGGAGGTGGCGAAGAGGAACGCCCGGGAGAATTGTAACTACCCGCAGTTGCTGACGCATGTACGACGTCACCCCTGACGCTGGTGGTGCGTCACCGTTGACGTAGCATGTACGTCAGGGCTGGCGTACATATTGCGTGAGACAAAAAACAAATACATCTAATTTAAAAACAAATAAATGAATACTGATTTACAATTTAAAAGAAAACCCGAAAAGAGGCGGATGCGCCTTAGGTTCGGGGTTTGGCTGCTCTGGATGGTGCTGCTGGCGATTGGGCAGCAGATGTGGGCAGCAGACTGGAATTTGACAGATCCCAACTACTATATTGTTACCAATAACCAGCAAAATGGATACGTCACTATCAAAATCTTATTCTATGACGATGACGGTGACAACGAATACATAAGAGAAGGAGATGGTAAACTAAAAATCAAGATAGGGAATAAAGCCGAGGAAGAACTCTTGACCTATGGTAGCCCGACCAGAGGCTCAGATGTTCCAAGAGCAAAAGCCATCATGAGACTGAATAAAGGTTTTGCCGTCTTCAAAACTGAGACCGGGGACCAAGGAGGAGGTACAGGTTCACATGAATACTGGTTCAGACGTGAAGGAGAATACTTGACCTATTTGACTTTCGATTGGTATTATCCTTCCGAATGTGAAGGAGAAGAAATGAAATTCATTATCGACTCCAAAATTTGGGTGAATAATCAAGATAACCAGCAGTTCAATCGACAGATTGGAACTGCAAATGCACGTTCATTTTCTAATCCGACATTAAGCGATCCTGCTTTTTCCCCCACGGAAGTCGGGAAATATCAAATGACCTATTCAACAACAACTGCTCCAATCCAGATCTGGAATAGCGTTAGCGGCAGTTGGAGTAGCTCGACTGCCACAAGCGGCACGTTGTTTACAAAGACCCAAAACACGAAAGGAGACTATACATTTAAAGTCAAATACCAACTCAACAAATATTACAAGAGTAAAGAATACTCCGTAACAAAAACGCTCCCGGCATTCCACCAAGCCCAGAACTTCAAGCCTACGGATATCGAGAACGGAGATACCAAGCTGACTTGGAATATTGCCAACAACGAAAGTAATTGCCAAACCGGAGACGCTTTCGAGATTCAACGGGCAGATAATAAAGAGTATTCCTCTCCCACAACAATCGGGCAAGTTTCTTTCGATCGAACAAAAACTGCGTATGAATTCATAGACCGGACCGGGAACCTAAATATAAACGGTTCGACCTATTACCGCATCCGTCGTACCAAACAACCGGCTTGGAACTGGGGATTATCCGAAACGTGCAACATCACGAAAAACATCTCCCATCAAAACGTCGTCTCCGCCATAGCCCAACGCCTGAACTGGGATTCGAGCCAGCAAGCCAAGATTTCCTGGACGCTGGACGAGAAAACAACCAACAAAGTTTGGACAGATGGCGCACAAGTAATCGTCAAGCGGACAATGGACTATGGCAGAAACAACACCAGAACAGAGGAAATTCCGGCCATGGAGGAAGACCTCCGAAACGGCTATATGATTGACGACCTGAACGTGTCATGCGTCAACTACACCTACACCGTTTATGTCAAGCCGGGCAACAACAACTACACGGCACAAAAAGAGGTGACCGCCACTATCAAAGGCGAACCGATCTTGCCATCGCAAATAGGCAAGATCACCTCCATCGTCGCCTCCAAAGGCTACTACCCCAACCGCACCACCGTGCAATGGGAGACAGATGGGAACCCGATCGAGAATTTTGAAATCCTCGGCCGGGAATACAAGGCCGGACAAAACGAGAATGACAATTGGATAATGCTCCAAACCGTAACCGGTAGCTCGCAAGCGTCCTATATCTACAACCACGAACTGGGACACCCCGGAATCATGTATGAATACCGCATCGTCGCCACCTTGAAATGCGTCGATGAGACCATCAGGGAATACTCCAAGATCGAACGCGGTTTCCGCAGCCCGACCGGTACGATTGCCGGACAGATCCTCTTCAAGTATGGCGACGCCGTGGTAGGTGCAGAAGTATTGGCAGTACCGAAAGACCCCCAACTCAAGGCCGGGCAAAGCCTTTCGTTTGCCGGAAACTCGAGCAGCTACATGGAAACACGTAGCGAAATGGACGTGCCGGAAGACGCTTCCCTCCAGCTCTTCGTCAAACCAAGAAGCACCGGGCAAAACGTGATGCTCTTCAAATGGGACCGCTATGCCATCGGCATTCAAGACGGCAAGGCGGCAATCAGCGCCAACGGCGGAACGTCGTGGCATAAGGCAAATGCGGCATTGCCCACCAATAAGTTCACGCAACTGACAGCCGTGTTCGACACCGACCAGAAGCTTTGGCTCTATATCGACGGCGAAAAGGTTCTTGACATACCGGCTTCCGGCAATGTCCAAATGAAAGGTGAGAAAGCAAAAGCGACAATCGGCAAAGGCTTCGCCGGCCTGATCGACGAAGTGCGCGTTTGGTCGAAAGCATTGGATGAAGACCAAAAAGAGGTCTCCAACACCTACAACCGCATCCTCGAAGGGAACGAAGAGGGGCTGACTGGTTACTGGCGCTTGAACGACCCGATATCGGACGAGGCATACGACCTTGCCTACACGGGTACGAACTACCATAAGAACCGTATCATCCTGACGAATGCGACCCCTGTCGACGAATATCCGACAAACGACCAATTGGGTTTCCGCGCCTTTACGGGTCCGAACGGGAACTACCAGATCAGCGGGTTGTCCTACGTCGGCACTTCAAGCATATATATGGTCACACCCCGCTACCCGGGACATCAATTCACCCCGACAAGTATCAACGCGACACTCGGTTCCAGCCAACCGGTGGTCAACTCGGTCGACTTCGAGGACAATTCCAGCATTACGGTCAGCGGATATGTATTCTACCAAAACAGCTCCGTTCCGGTGCAGGACGCGACTTTCACGGTTGACGGGACGCTCGTGACCGATGGAAGCGGCGCACCGGTGAAGTCCGGCAAAGACGGGAAATTCACCTTTACGGTTTCCTCCGGAACGCACACGGTAAGAGTCGAAAAGAAAAACCATACGTTCGAAAACGACGGCCGCTTATTGGGCAGTAATGGCGCCAACATCAACTACCAGGACGCTTTGACCGATGTCCGTTTCTGGGACCAGACGAAGGTGAAATTGATCGGCCGCGTGGCAGGCGGTACGGTCGAGCAGAACAAACCGCTCGGTTTCTCGACCTCGAAAAACAACCTCGGCGACAACATCTGTCTGAAACTGACGTTGGAAGGAAACGCTTCCGCCGACCTGAGCAACGAGGATAAGACCGAAAAGATAGAACATTACGACAGTTCGCACTCAAACGATGTCGAATACAAGCAATCGGAAATCCTGATTCATGCCGACAATACCACCGGCGAATTTACCGCTTGGCTCTACCCCGAAAAGTACAGGGTAGAAGAAATCCGGGTGACCGGTTACGACAACTTGTTGGCTTCAAGCCAGACGCTTAATCTGGAAAACTGTTTCGAAGAGCAGACATCGGAATATACGGACGGCAAAGGTGCTACCCATCGGTTCACCTACAACGCCCAATACAACTACGGTTATCGGGTGAATCCGGTACTGACCTACGAACAGCTGGAAAGAAAAGGCGGAAAGGCACTTGACTATTTCGGCGACCAGACATTCCAGATGATGACACAACGGGGTGAGAACGAAGAAATCCGGCTCTACGACCCGGAGAAAAAAAGCTACTTGTTCGGCCTGCCGGTTTTCCACGCGGCGAAATACTATTTCAAGGTGGCGAGCCATGAGGATTACTACTACAACAATCAAAAAAACGTAGAAAACGTCCGGGTAGACATGGTTCCGACACAAGGCGGTGAACTGAAAATCATCAACAAAATGCAATCAAGCAGCGAACCCGGCAGTGCGACTTTGGATGAGAACGGGACGGTCGAAGTGGAAATCAACGTGAACGAAGCGGACATAACGGGTGTCAGCAAGGGCAAAAAGACGCTGGACTTCAAACCGGCTTTGGAGTCCTCACGGAAAATGAAGCGGTTAACACCGTCGGTATCAAGAGCGAGCATGAAGTTTCCAGTAGTGATGGCAATGCCGAGACCTACACCATCACGACGACCACGCGCTATCAGACCAGTGACGATCCGATATATGTAGGTGCCGACGGCGATTTATTCCTCGGTACGACCAGCAACATCCTGTACGGGCCGGCAGACCAGATCACGGTCTTGACGCGAAAGGAATATGAAGACTTGCTCGATGCTAAAGACAAAGGAGGCCTCTACGGGGAGACTCAATACGATGTCTTGCAGGAACAAAACGGCTATGTCGTAGCTAAAACCATCGCTATCAGCGTCGGCATGAAGCACGAGACTTTCTTTGCTTATCCGCAAGTATTTATCAAGAACGTTTTGCTGGACAATATACGTACCGTGCGTAACTCCCTGTTCGCCCCTTACGGAACAACCCTGCCGCAAGCACAGGCAATGGCGAATACCAACCATACGCCTATCTACATCACACACCGCAAAGCGGGTGAAGAAGGATATGGCGACAACAACAAGATCAACAAGGCCAACAACCAGAGAGTCGGGGAGAACGGATATGCTTCCGATGGCGACAGCTACACGGTCGTCCTGCCGTCCGAAAAATTCAGCGGAACGTCTGACTCTGTTTATGTCTTGAACCAAAGTATCCAACAATGGGAATCCTTGCTCGAACAAAACGAACGGGAGAAAGCGCAGGCAAACGACTTGGTCCGAAACTTCTCGTTTCATGCCGGAGCGCTGATCGAACATGCAGAAGCGATGTCGCACATTACGGAACAGACACATACCTATAACCTGATTGCCGGCGGTGGTTTGCTTGGCGACTTGGGGTTACGTGTCGCAGGAGCCGGTGTAATCGTTTCCATCGAAGAAATGGGCTATGGCACGAAAGACGAAGAGACGAACTCTTCGGTCGAAGATTCGAGAGCGGCAGGTTTCGTGCTGGCCGACGAAGGGGACGATGATAACCTGAGCGTGGATGTATTCCGTGTGAAAGCACCGGGAGAGGAAAACGAAGAGTTTAACAACAAATGGAACGGTGATTTGGGTACATATATCAAGGGAAAACAATACGGCAGCTTCGTGTTCCGTACACGGGGTGGCGCGACCAGTTGCCCGTATGAAGGCGAATTGCTGACGGAATATTACAATCCGGGCACACAACTGAACGCTCCCACACTGCGTATTGAAAACCCGAAGATCTCGACCGAAAAGCCGGTTGTTTCCAATGTACCTTCCGATCAGGCCGCAACGTTTGTGCTGAACCTCTACAACGAATCGGAAGCGGCCGAAGGTTGCTACTTCAACCTCTCGATTGTAGACGCAGCGAACCAGAAGGGAGCGAAGTTCTCGATAGACGGTGTGCCCTTGGCAGACAAGCGCGGTATTTTGGTCGATTACGGAGAAATCCTGCAAAAGACGCTGGAAATTCGCCGGGGTACGGAGTATGACTACGAAGATCTGGCCGTAGTACTCAGTTCGCAATGCCAGGCCGACCCGACCGGTTTCCAGGAGATCATTGCCGACACGGTCTATATCTCCGCCTATTTCATCCCGTCGTCTTCGGACATCAATATCAAGAGCCCGACCGACAAGTGGACACTGAACACCAACTCGCCGACCGACTCGACCGGCAAGTACTGCCAGCCGTTGACCATCGACGGGTTCGACGTGAACTTCCAAGGATTCCACCATATCGAAGTGCAGTATAAGGCATCATCAGAAGCCGACACACGCTGGACCAACATTTGCAGTTTCTTCACCGACACGGCTCTCTATAAAGAGGCGTCCGGGGAAAAGGCGTTCATTGACGGTCCGACCATCACGACCCGTTTCTCCGGGGCGGAAGACCAGAACTACGACATCCGTGCTGTGACCTTCTCGAAGGTGGGCAATGAGTTCGTGACGAAGGAATCGCCGGTCATTACCGGAGTGAAAGACACGAAACGGCCGGTCGTCTTCGGGAATATCGAACCGGCCGACGGTATTCTGAACGTAGGCGACGAAATCCGCCTGACCTTCAACGAACCGATCGCCGAGGGCTATATGACGGAAGTGAAGAACTTCCGCGTGACCGGAACCCGCAACGGCTCCAACGGCGACCACTCGACCGCGCTGACGTTCGACGGACGCAGTTCGTACCTTGCCACGCAAGTGACCCGCAATCTCGAAGCTAAAGACGTAACGGTGGAAATGTGGATCAACCCTTCTGCCGGCGGACAGGACATGACACTCTTCAGCCACGGCAACACCACCAATGCGCTGGAACTGGCCGTGACAAAGGAGAACAGTCTGAAAATCCGCATTGGTGAGTCGGAATATACTTCCAAGGTATTGAACCTGAAACAGAACGAATGGTCGCACATCGCCATGACCTACCGTGCTGCCAACCAGCAGTTGTCTGCCTACCATAACGGGCAGGAGGTGATCACCGGCGTACAAACTGTTCCGTACAGCGGAAGCGGAGAGATCCTGTTCGGACGAAACATGAGAGGCGGCAACTTCTTTGCCGGACAAATGCACGAAGCACGTCTCTGGACCAAAGTGATCGGTATGACGGACCTGATTGCCAACTCGCTGCGTATCTACACCGGACGCGAATCCGGATTGCTGGCCTACTACCGGATGAATGAAGGTAAGGGCGACATAGCAAACGACAAAGCGCAAGGGGCAACTGCCTATATGCACGGCACGACCTGGAGCACACAGGAAGGCAAGTCTATTGCTTTCAATGGGAAAGACGCCATCATGAGTGTCAAAACATCCAAAATTGCCTTGCCAAATACGAGTGACTACACATTAGAGTTCTGGTTCAAGGCTGCAACCGGACAGAAAGAAGACGCGACGCTCATTGCCAACGGAAAGGGGATCGGCGAAGAGGCTGACGGAAATACGGACAAGGTATTCGTCGGCTTCGTGGACAACGAACTCTTGTTCCGCAACAATGGGTATGAACAAAAAGTACCGGGCAGCTTCCGCGACGGTGCATGGCATCACTTCGTATTGACGGTGAACCGGACGGCCGGCAATGCACAGATCTTCATGGACGGCGTGCTGAACAGCTATTTCGACGCCTCGAATGTAGGCGGGTTCAGTTCTGCCGAACTCTATGCAGGCGCACGCCGCTGGACAGAAGCGGAACAGATGGTCAGCCACACGGATATGTTCCTCGACGGGGCAATCGACGAATTGCGTATCTGGAACATGGCATTGCCGGCTTCTATGATCTCCAGCAACTACAACATATCGCCGGACGGCACGGAAATGGGGTTGATGATGTTCTTGCCTTTCAGCAAATATATCAGAAACAGCGCAAACATCCAGGAACTGGTTTACAGCGGGGAGGACCTCGTGACAGACTCGACCTTGGTCACATTGGAGAAAGCCGTGGCGACCAGCGAAGTGGCTCCTGTATGCAAGAAGGAACCTGAAACTTCCATTCCATTCACGTTCGTTGTGAATAAGGATGCTTTGGTTATCAATCTGATGGACACACCTGAAGCCATCGAGAAGACGACTATCAACTTTACCGTGAAAGACGTAAGCGACTTGAACGGAAACCTGATGGAAAGCCCGGTAACCTGGAGTGCCTACATCGATCGCAACCAGTTGAAATGGAGCGAGAAGTATGTCATGAAAGAGAAAAAGTTCAATGCGACGATGACATTTGCCGTCGATGTGGAGAACTTGGGCGGAACGGCCAAGAACTTCAAGATCGAAGACCTGCCTGTTTGGTTGGATGCCATGCCGGAATCCGGAACCATCGAACCGCAGGGACGTGCAACGATCGTCTTCACGATAGACGAAGGGACGAACGTGGGCCGCTATGACGAAGTGATCTACGTCAAAGGTGACAACAATGTGGCAGAATCGTTGCCTATCACGTTGAAAGTATTTGACGAACAGCCGGACTGGATGGTCAATCCGGGGGATTTCAAGTATAATATGAATATCTATGGACGTGTCCGCATCAACAAACTTTTCTCGGCAGATGCTGAAGATATGTTGGCTGCGTTTGATATGACCGGCCGTTGTATTGGTGTGGCGAACAGCCAGTATCTGAAGGCGAAGGATATGTGGTTCACTTTCCTGACGGTTTACAGTAATGAGAAACGTCTGAATGCGAACCAGATTGAGTTCCGCGCATGGGATGCCAGCACAGGTTTGGTTTATACAGCCTATCCGACCGAAGAGATCGCTTTTGATTGCGATGTGGTAAAAGGGACAGTTTCTGCTCCGGTTATCTTCGATGCGGAAGAGCGTGTGGTACAAAATATCCAGTTGATCAAGGGGTGGAACTGGATCTCCTATAATGTAGAGAACGAGTTGTTCGCCACACCGGCAAACATCCTGAACAAAGCTCTCTTCGAAGGTGATGAAAAGGTGAAGGATGAGACAAACGGTGTTTATATGGAATATGACGGCAATCGTAAAAAATGGGTGAACAATAACCCGAACAATACGTTGAAGTTTGACAACCAGCACATGTTCTTGCTTGAATCGCCGATGGTACAGAAATTGAGCGTGGCTGGTTCTGCTATTCATGGTACGGAGAACCTGACATTGAATATCCGTCCGAACTGGAACTACATTGCCTACTTGCCGACTGTAAACTTGCCGATCACAGAAGCTTTGGCGGGGTTTGAGGCTACGGAAGGAGACATCATCAAATCGCAAGACCGCTTCGCAATGTACAACGAAGGAGCCGGTTGGCTGGGTAGCCTGACTTACATGGAACCGGGCAAAGGTTATATGTTGAACAGTAAGAAGGCTACAACTTTGACCTATCCGGAAGTAACTGCTGGAACAACGACACGTAGTGCCGTGGCAACCCGTGCGATGGCTATACAGACGGAAGGTAGTTCGAGCCTTGTCGGACAGTATGCAAGCAATATGTCAGTTGTAGCTACGGTGGCGGGCAGTTTGCCACTCCGCATTGGTGACCGCTTGTTGGCATACGCAGACGGTGAACTGAGAGGTGAAGCGATGATAATGGAACGTCCGGCTGATGGCGAACCACTCTTCTTCCTCAGCGTAGGGGGCGAAAGCAGCGAAGGTATCTCATTTGCCCTTGAACGGGGTGGCGAGGTGATTGCGGAGACTTCTCCAATGTTGGATTATGCGCCCAATAGTGTAAGAGGTGACATTAACCAGCCGATGATTATCGACTTCGTGAACGACTTGGAGATTTCAGTTTACCCGAATCCGTTCGACCAGGAACTGAACTTCATGCTCCATACAAATACCGGTGACCGTGTAGAGATCATGCTTTACACAATGGCAGGTCAAATGCTTCATCGCTATCAGACGAAGACTACGAGTGATAGTTATCTACAGTACCGTATCGATATGAATACCGATATGCCGAAAGGGGTCTACATGGCAGTAGTTGTGATCAATGGTAAAAAACATGTTTATAAACTTAGTAAACGATAATACAGAAGTAAGATGAAACACTATCTATGTTATATAATGATCTTGATAGCCTCCACATGTGTGGGGGGCTGTCAGGGTGACAAAGAACTGACGCCGACAGTGGTGGAGAAACCGACATGGGAATTGGATTTGAAGGAAAATGACCCGGAACCGAAATGGGAAGAGGAAGTACCGGCAAGCGGTGTATTCCAATTCAGCATGACGGGCACGATTCGGCTATCTGAGTTTCTTGAAGCGTATGCAGATGATTCGGACGAAATATCTGCTTTCATCGGCAAAGAATGTCGGGGAATGGTGAAATCGCAGATGTATGAGGGAGAACGATTGTTCTTCCTTTATATCCGGGGTAACGCTTCGGAAACACAAAAGGTTACGTTGAAATATTACAGTGCCAAAAACAAGAAGTTGTATGTATGTAACGAGTTGTTCGAATTTGAACAGAACGGATCGTATGGGAAACTCTCCGAACCGATGGTTCCGCCGTTTGAAGAGGTAGGCAAGTATCCGGAGGTAATGACGGTTACGGTAGCGTTGAACGTACAACTGCCGTTTGAACCCAGGTTTTCGGATCAGTTGGCAGCCTTCGTCGGTGATGAGTGCCGGGGTGTTGGTACGCTGGTAGAAGCGGATGGGAAACAGTTGTCTCAGTTCGATATTCGTGGCAGGAAAGGCGAAACAGCACCTGTCTACTTTCTGTACTATAGCCAACAGACCAGTGGTATCTACAAGGCGGATGAGACGTTTTTGTTTACTAACAAAGGTGTGCAAGGTACAAAGGAAAATCCTTTCGTTCTTTCGTGGCAACCAGTCATCAACCAATAGAGTCCAACAGACGAAATCCATCCGTATCTGGGAGGATTTTCGTATATCTGTTCGGAAACCGGTTGCTCCCTTATTGTATGTTATTGTTTCTTTAACAATAGAACTCATTCCTTAAGAGTAACAGCAAAAACCGTTTATTCATCGAAAAAAAAGGTTTTTTGCCGTCAGGTATGCAGTTTTTTATCGCGAAGTCGGTCTTCATTGCCGTAAAGTCGGAGTTCATACGCCATGACGACCGTCTTCGTTACCGATGAGGACGGTCGTCATGGCGATGAAGACCGTCCTCATTGCAAAAAAGCGGCAAATTCCTGTTTGAATATTCGGTAACTACGCCGTACTCGTTTTGCTACAGGCGATTCTCCGGGAGTTTAGCTTTTTCATAATGTCAGGATTCTTTGCTTTTTATTGATAAAAAAGAGTTGTTTTTTTGATTTCTTGCTAATTCTGTTTTGCAAATTGTTCGTTTTTGTCGGTTTTAAAGAGAAAAAAGTCAGGTATAAGTGGTTCGAGATTTTATTCAAAATAGAAAAATGCTTTGGTAGGGGGATATTGTCATATACAAGAAAATAATTTGCAATTTGTAACTTTAACACGCTCTAAGAGAATATTCTTTCTTTGATAACTTTTTTTGTATGTCCGATATGTCCGCATGTGGAAGATTACTCCTATTTTTGTCAGTTATAAATTTGTTTGTACAATGTAATGAAAAGGTGCAGCGGTTAGGTGGTATCTTTAGGTAAAAATCAATGAAATACTTTACTGACATTTTGCGTGGGTTATCTTCACAGAAACACTTATATTTTTTGTTCGGTTTCTTATTTATCATACCGAACTGTGTCTTCCTGTTTACGGAACCCCTTCCTGTTTCGGTCAGCCTTGCTTCCATCATCATGCCGTTGGCATTCTGGATGGGAATCTTGTTGTTGGCACGTAAGCCGGGAGTGGTAGTTTGGTTTCTGTTGCCGAAAATCATATTGGATGGAGGCCAGTTGGTCTTGTTGTACCTTTTCGGCGAGTCGGTGATAGCAGTGGATATGTTCCTGAACCTGACAAGTTCGAACGCTTCTGAAGCAAGCGAACTATTAGGGAATATTTTTCTTGTTATCATTTGCGTTTTTTTCTTTTATACGTTTCCAACCTTATGGCTTGCTACTCGTTCGATTCGTATGAAAGACAGGCTGGCCGAACAGTTTCGTAAGAAGTGGGCACTCAGAAGCCTGGGGCTTTTCGGGGTAGGAGTGCTTTGTCTCCTGCCTTCTTGGCAAGAACACAGTTTCTCGCTCAAGAACGATGTTTATCCGGTCAATGCGCTTTATAACCTCTATTTTGCGATTACCAAGTCGAACAAGAATGCGAACTATTCCGTTTCATCTGCCGACTTCAAATTTAACTCGGTTTGTATGGGGCGGGCGGATGGAAAACGGCAGATTTACGTGCTTGTGGTGGGAGAGACTTCGCGGGCTATGGAGTGGAGTTTGTATGGATATGAGCGCAATACGACTCCTCGGATGAGAGAACTTGACGGCCTGGTTCATTTTACGGATGTCGTGACGCAGTCCAACAATACGCACAAAAGTGTTCCGATCATCCTGTCTGCCGCCAGTGCGGAAGACTATGGCGTGATATATGATGAAAAAAGTATTGTTTCCGCTTTCAAGGAGGCCGGTTTCCGTACGTTGGTCATTGCCAACCAGAAACTGACCACCTCGATGATCGGGGCTTTCTATCGGGAGGCTGATACGTTTATCGACATGAGCACGTTCAACAACACCGGGTCCTACCTGACCTCGTTGCACGATGCTGCCCTTTTGCCGTACCTGGAAAAGGAACTGGATGAATCGGACGATAATATGTTTGTCGTTCTCCACACCTACGGATCGCATTTCAACTATTATGAGCGTTATCCGGCCGAATTCCGGATTTATACGCCAGATAAGGCCGAAGGCATCCGCCAGTCTTATAAGAAGGAATTGCGTAATTCATACGACAATTCGATCCGTTATACGGACTATGTGTTGGGAGAAATCGTCGATATGCTGAAAAAGAAGAATGCCTGTTCGTCGATGCTTTATCTAAGCGACCACGGGGAGGATATTTTTGATGATTCGCGTGCCCGTTACCTGCATGCTTCGCCGATACCGACTTATTATCAGCTTCATATTCCATATATCATCTGGTTTTCGGACGATTACCGGAGAATTTTCCCGGAGAAATACCGGACGGCAATGTCTCACAGCGCTTATCCGGTCAGTACGAACAGTGTGTTCCATACGGTATTGGACATTGCCGGTGTCCGTACTTCGGTATCCGATTCCACATTGGCACTGACGAACCTGGCTTTTGCCATTCGCGACCGTATGTATCTCGGCGACCACGACGAACCGGTTCCGTTTTGGAAAGTCGGCTTGAAGAATGCGGATTTCGTGATGTTGGACAAATGGAAAATGAATTATAAGAAGAACGAGTGAGCGCGCAGCACGGGCATATTACAAGTAAGGTCATATTGGGATACTTGTTATTGATCCTGATAGCGGTTTATTCGGTCGTTTACATATATAATATCATTAAACAGTTTGCCGATGAAGACGATCCGAACAGTAAATCGCGCGAGAAAGTGTATCTTGTGACCAATACGTTGTCTTTATTGTATGAAAGCGAAGCGCTCGGACAAGTCATCGGGCGTCCGCAAGGAGAGATCGACCATTTCAACCGTACGCTGAACAAGGCTTTGCAGAATATGGATTCCTTGCGTACGTTGGTTTCGAATCCGGTGTTATATTCCAAAATTGATACGGTCGACATGCTGATCGAGCAAAAGCGCCGGAATACGCGCCGCCTGCTGGAAACATGGCGCGAGACGAACGCGGAAAACCTGTATGCGCAAAATATCGAGAAGGTGATTGCCCGGCAGGATACGATGGTTCGTCAGGTTGAAATTCAGGAGCGCGTGATCGTCCGTCAGGATTCGGTGAAGACTCCGCAGCCTCGTAGGCCCCGTGGCTTTTTCCGTCGTCTTGCCGATGTTTTTTCCCCGCCCGTGGCCGATTCCGCCATTGTTGTGAATACGACCCGGCAGATTGTGACCGACACACTGGTTAACTCTTTCAACCCGGCAGACACGATCGTGACGGTTCTGAAAAATTTGCAGGACAGTGTGGCCGACCAGCGTAAACAGCTTGTAGGCCAGCTTTTGGAGCGTGCTGCTAACCTGCGTTATAATAACAGTATCATTACGAGCCGGATCAACCAACTGTTGCGTGACATAGAGAAAGAGGAGGTGAACGCGTCGGTGGAGCGTGTCATGAAGAAACAGGAAGTGCTGCGTGAAACCTCTTATCTCATTGGCGGCATCGCCGTCCTGTCGCTGATTATCGTGGTTGTTTTTGTCATTCTCATCACCCGTGATATTTCCAGAAGCCAGTATTACCGGCAGCAATTGGAAAAAGCCAAGCAGTATGCCGAAGACTTACTTCATAGCCGGGAGAAGTTGATGCTGACGATCAGCCATGATATCCGGGCGCCTCTATCGTCCATAATCGGTTATATCGAACTCCTGCTACGGCGACATCCTGATGAAAGACAACGCTATTATTTGGAAAACATGACCGGCTCGGCCGATCATATCCTTTCGCTGGTCAACGGCTTGCTTGATTTTCACCGGTTGGAATCGGGGCAGATGGAGATACAGAACGTGCTTTTCAGCGTGCGTACGCTTTTTAACGAGATATACGGAAGTTTCCGTCCGATAGCCGAAGCGAAAGGATTGGCTTTTGTCTTGAATATGAAGGAGGAGGGAATGGATCGTATTTATTCCGGTGATCCGATACGTCTCCGCCAGGTGGTCAGTAATTTGCTGTCCAACGCAATCAAGTTTACGCATGAAGGACGCGTCGTTCTGGTGGTTAAGTTGGGAATGGATAATGGACAGTTGACAATTGTAGTCAGCGATTCCGGAACGGGAATCCCGGAAGAAGAGCAAGAAAAGATTTTCGGTGAGTTCGCACGCTTGCCGGGAGCCGGAAAGGAAGAAGGTTTCGGCCTCGGACTATCCATCACCCGCAAACTGACCGAACTGATGGGGGGGACGTTGTCATTGAAGAGTGTCCCGGGAAAAGGCAGTGATTTTACGATCATCCTGCCGTTGCGGGAATCGGAAGTACAGACATTGTCTTCCGTCCCTTCCGTAGAGGCGGCGGCGGAAGAGGAGGTATTCGAAGGGCGGGAGATCTATTGTCTGCTGGTCGATGACGATCCGTTGCAGTTGGCACTGACGGAAGAATTTTTGAAACGGAACCATGTGGAGGTCGCCAGTTGCTCGAATCCGTTTGCCGTGGTCGATATTTTGCGTGATAGCTCTTTCGATGCGATCATAACCGATATACAAATGCCGGGCATGGATGGTTACGGCCTGCTCGATGTCATCCGGTCGTCGGGTGTCCCCGGAACGGACACTGTGCCCGTCATTGCACTCTCGGCCAGTGTGGAAAATGAGCATATCCACTATTTGGAATCCGGTTTTACCGGCTTCCTGAACAAGCCTTTTACGGCAAAGCAGTTGATTGCCTTGTTGAATAATCTGTTGCAGGCCGATATACCGGCAGAGGTGTCGCCGGAATTCAATTTTGATTCGCTCACTGCTTTTGCCGGTGAAGACAAAGATGCCTCCGCTTCCATTATCCGGACGTTTGCCGAGGAGACGAACAAGAGCATTTCGTTGCTGCAACAAGCCTTGGAAAAGACCGGACGTGCTCCGGCGGCCAAAATTTCCCATAAGTTGATCCCTCTTTTCACCATGCTGGGTGCTTCCGATCTGGTTGCCCAGCTCAGGATTCTCGAAAAGAATGACGAGGCATTGACGAATGATGGCTGGAAACGTCTCCTGTCCGATGTGATCCGTCAGGCGACCGTGGTGGTCAACCAGGCTGTGGAACGGTATTTGTAGAAAAATTCCCCATATATGTCCACAATTCCCCATTCGTGATGTGGTAAAAGTAAACCTTCGTCAAACATTCTTTGTGCCTTATATGTTTTAGTACAGGTATTTACGGAAAAATACCATGTGCCGGGCAGAGTTTGGCACAATATTCGCTCTTTCTATGTTGGGAAGCGGAAATGGACGTTTCTACATTTAAACCGTTTTAAAGTTACTATGTTCGAGTATTTTTTTAAGTCTGCAAACAAAAAGAGCGCCTAAAAAGGTGCTTTTTTTGTTTTGTATGACTTCTTTATCTATTTTTGCTTCCGTAAATCATAAAAACATAAATTAAAAATCATTATCATGAATAACGCACCTTTGGCTAAGTCGCCTCGTATCGAGGTGGTGGATGCACTACGCGGTTTTGCCGTTATGGCTATTATGTTACTGCACAACATCGAGCATTTTAATTTCTATGATTTCCCGGCAGCTTCTTCGGCCTTTATGCAGGCGATGGATAAGGGAATATGGGAAACATTGTTTTTCCTTTTTTCCGGGAAAGCATACGCGATTTTCTCCTTGCTGTTCGGTTTTAGTTTTTTTATCCAATATAATAACCAAGCAAGAAAAGGCGAAGACTTCCGTTTGCGTTTCCTGTGGCGGCTTTTCCTTTTGTTCATTATCGGCTGTTTTAACGGGGCGTTTTTCCCCGGCGACATATTGGTCCTTTATTCTATAATCGGTGTGGTGTTGGTACTGGTGTGTAAATGGAGTGACCGGGCAGTCCTGGTTGCCGCTGTTATCCTGATGCTTCAACCGCTCGAACTCGGTAAATTCTTCTATGCGATGATGAATCCCGATTATGTTCCGGCTGCCGGTGTCTGGCGTATTCACAGCCAACGTATGTACCCGTTCCTTTCGCAGCCGGATTTCTGGGCGATGGTCAAGTCCAACCTTTGGGACGGCCAGTTGTTCAGCTTGTTGTGGGCGTGGGGGTACGGCCGTTTTTTCCAGACGGCCTCTTTGTTCCTGTTGGGAATGCTGATCGGGCGCAGGCAACTGTTTGTCGACCTGCCCGGGCACCGCGTGTTCTGGATGCGGACGCTGGTTATCGGTGCGATCAGCTTTGTCCCGTTGTACTTCATTACAGCTTCTCTTCCGGATATGATTTCCAACAAGGCGATGCTGACCCCAATGAACACGGTTGTTTCCTCTTTCCGCAATTTCTCTTTCATGTGCGTGCTTGTTGCCGGCTTTGTTTTCCTGTGGCAACGAGTTTCA
This sequence comes from uncultured Parabacteroides sp., assembly GCA_910577325.1. Lineage (GTDB taxonomy): Bacteria > Bacteroidota > Bacteroidia > Bacteroidales > Tannerellaceae > Parabacteroides. Next base: position 29,736 of record CAJTMR010000024.1, on the reverse strand, counting down.
GTTCATGGAGTGCTGCACGGTCTGGTTCCGTATGGGAAGATGAGTCTGACTAACTATTTGACACAGTCTATTATAGGGTCGTTCGTCTATTTCGGCTACGGCTTGTCGCTCTATAATGTTTTAGGAACGACGGCCAGTTTCGGGGTGGGCATCCTGCTGTTCGTTCTCCAGTTAGGCTTTTGTCATTGGTGGTTGAAGAAGTTCAAGCAAGGTCCGTTCGAAGGGGTATGGCGCAGGGCGACATGGATTTTTAATAATTAAAAAAATAAGAATTGGCGTGGCGTTTTTTCAAATTGTCAATTGTCCGTTGTTAATTCTTAGTTATCTTTGAACCCAAAACAAGAAAGAATAATATGCCGTCTATTCTGATTTTAGAAGATGATATAACGTTCTCGTTGATGCTGAAAACCTGGCTTGGAAGGAAAGGCTTCGAAGTCAGTTCGGTTTCATCGGTTTCGGATGCGCGAAGCCGGATAGAGGATGCTTCCTTCGATTTGATCCTGTCTGATTTGCGTTTGCCGGACGGGGATGGAATTGATCTGTTGAAATGGATAAAAGAAAACAATATTGTAATCCCCCTGATTATGATGACCAGCTATGCGGAGATACAGACCGCTGTGCAAGCAATCAAGTTAGGGGCATCCGATTATATTGCCAAACCGTTGAATCCGGAAGAACTTTTAGGCAAAATCAATGATGTGATAAAGGCGGAAGCCGGTCCGGTCGCTTCTGCAGCCGAGTTGTCTCGCCCTGTGCGTTCCGCCAAACGCCCCGAACCGTCGGGAGGGACGCATTGCCAGTATTATGTGGAAGGAAAAAGCCCGGTCGCCCGTCAACTCTACGAGCATGTGCGCCTGGTTGCTCCAACGGATATGTCTGTATTGGTTACCGGTTCGAGTGGTACAGGAAAAGAATATGTCGCCCGCCGTATTCATGAACAGAGCAACCGTAGGAAAGCCCCTTTTATTGCTGTCGACTGCGGGGCTATCCCAAAAGATTTGGCCGCGTCCGAATTTTTCGGGCATGTGAAAGGTTCGTTCACTGGAGCTATTGATAATAAAGAAGGTGCTTTTGTCGCTGCCCAGGGGGGGACGATTTTTTTGGACGAGATCGGCAACTTGTCATACGAAGTGCAGGTACAGCTTCTTCGTGCCTTACAGGAGCGGAAGGTAAAACCAGTCGGCAGCAATCAGGAGATAGCGATCAATGTCCGTCTTATTTCCGCGACAAACGAAAACTTGCGTACAGCAATCGACAAGGGTGATTTCCGCGAAGATTTATATCATCGTATCAACGAGTTCACCGTCCGTATTCCCGATTTGAAAGAACGGAAAGAAGATCTGTTGTTGTTTGCTGATAACTTCTTGGACCAGGCCAATATGGAATTGCACAAAGATATTATTGGTTTTGATAATGAAGTAATTCGGATTTTTCAGTCTTATGCTTGGCCGGGGAATTTGCGCCAGATGAAGAACGCCATCAAATATGCCACCCTGTTGACGGCCGGTCGCTATATTACCCGTAACGAACTCCCGGAAGAGCTGGTTGCAAATCCCGTTTCCGCTCCGGTTAATATCCAACTGAAAAACGAAACGCACGAATGCGAAATGATTAAACGCGCCCTGCAAGAAGCCGGTAACAATAAAACTAGAGCAGCCCGGTTGTTGGGAATCGACCGCAAGACGCTTTACAATAAGTTGAAGGCGTATGGGATCGTTTGATCGATTCTTTTGTAAGATGGAGAAGTGATTTCGCCACCGATACGGACTGACCATACAAATGTTTTTGCAAAAAACAACTATCATACTATCATATTTGTCTGTATATTGGTTTAAACCAATATGTTATGGCATGATAGTTGCTGTTTTGTACTATCATTCATCTGTCATAACCATCATGGTGAAAAATGATAACATCCTGTGAAACAGGAGTTAATAACCAGATATGATAGTATGATAGTTGGTTTGCGAAATTTTCATGGGAGGAGAGGGTGCTTCCGGATAGCAATTTTTGGTGCGGTTGCCTTGGTGAGAATGACGGCCTGAGGCGGGAAGTAAATAAAAAGTCGTATCTTTGTGGTTGTTAAAAATACAAGATACGTGGAAGAATATCTGAAACAATTGAATGAAAGTCAGCGCGAAGCGGTTGTCTATGCCGATGGGCCTTCGCTTGTGGTTGCCGGAGCCGGGTCGGGAAAGACACGTGTGTTGACTTACAAGATAGCTTATCTGTTAAGGCAGGGGTTGCCTCCCCAGAGTATTCTGGCACTTACTTTTACCAATAAGGCGGCACGCGAGATGAAAGAGCGTATCGCCTTATTGACGGATGAACGGACGGCACGTCGCTTGTGGATGGGGACGTTCCATTCCATCTTTTCCCGTATTCTCCGTTCCGAAGCGGAACGTATCGGTTATCCGTCCAATTTTACCATTTACGATGCGACAGATACCAAAAGCCTGCTTCGTTCCATTATGAAGGAGATGCAACTTGATGACAAAGTGTACCGGCCGGGAATGATACAGAACCGTATCTCGAATGCCAAAAATGCGCTTATCACCTATAAGGCGTATGAGCAGAACAAGGAGCTGGTGCAACATGATATGGATTCGAAAGTCCCTTTGCTGCGTGAAATATATAAGCGGTATCAGAATCGTTGCCTGCAAGCGGGGGCGATGGATTTTGACGACTTGTTATTGCAAACGAATATCCTTTTCCGCGATCATCCGGACGTGTTGGAGAAATACAGGAGTTTTTTTCAGTTTGTGCTGGTGGACGAGTACCAGGATACGAATTTTGCCCAGCATCTGATCGTGCAGCGCTTGTGCGAAGTGCACCGGCGTATCTGCGTGGTAGGGGATGATGCGCAGAGTATCTATTCTTTCCGGGGAGCCAACATCGATAATATCCTGCAATTCAAAAACCGGTATCCGGGTTGCCGTATTTTCAAATTGGAGCGGAATTACCGTTCGACGCAGAACATCGTAAATGCAGCGAACAGCCTGATCCATAAGAACACGAAGCAGATCCGGAAAACTGTCTATTCGGAAAAGGAAGAGGGTAGCAAGTTGTCCGTTTGTTCGTCCTATTCCGATTATGAAGAGGGCTATGCCGTTGCCGGCAAGATTAACGATATGCGGATGCGCAATTACGATTATGCCGATTTTGCCATCTTGTACCGGACAAATGCGCAGTCCCGTATCTTGGAAGAGGCTTTGCGTAAAAGGGGAATCCCTTATAAGATATATGGTGGCTTATCCTTTTACCAGCGTAAGGAGGTGAAGGATGTTGTTTCCTATCTTCGCCTGATTATTAATCCGCATGACGAGGAGGCTTTCAAGCGTGTAATAAACTATCCGGCCCGCGGGATAGGGGATACGACTTTGAATAAATTGATAGCCGCGGCCACGGAACATAATGTCAGTTTGTGGACCGTGTTGAACGATCCTGTCGGGTACGCCCTGCCGATTAATAACGGAACGGCAAAGAAACTGGGCGATTTCCGGGTACTTATTTCCGGTTTTATCGAACGGAATGCCGGACTTTCGGCCGAAGAAATTGCCTCGGCGGTGGTGAAGGAGAGCGGCATTGTCAGTGCCTTGTTCCAAGATCGTTCGGTCGAAGGAATCAGCAAGCAGGAAAACTTGCAGGAGTTGTTGAAAGGTATTGCCGAGTTTTGCGAGATACGCCGCGAGGAAGGGGAGGAGCATGTCTCGCTTGCCGACTTCCTGTCTGAAGTATCGCTGTTGACAGATCAAGATAACGATAAGGAAGAACAGGCAAACAAGGTGACGATGATGACGGTACATGCGGCTAAAGGCTTGGAATTCCGGAATGTTTTTATTGTCGGGCTGGAAGAGGATTTGTTTCCTTCAGCCATGTCGAAAGACAATCCGAGAGCGGTGGAGGAAGAACGCCGCCTCTTCTATGTTGCAATTACCCGTGCGGAAGAAAACTGTGTATTGACATACGCCAAAAGCCGTTATCGTAATGGGCAAAGTGCGATGTGTTCGCCAAGCCGTTTCTTGAAAGATATCGATGCCCAATATATTTATACGCAGGCAGATACCGTAGCCGACGGCTCATTTGCCGCCACTCGCCGTTCTTCGGCTTTTTCCTCTGCTCTCCGGCAACCGAAAGCTATGGAGGAAGACACTTATGTCTCTCCGGCCGCTCAGGCAGTCGGACGGCAGGTTCGCCTGACACGGGTGGAAACGGCCTCTTCATCTTCTGCTTCCGATCTGCCGGGTTTGTCTGTCGGGACTAAAGTCCGGCACGACCGCTTCGGGGAAGGTGAGGTGACCGCCATTGAAGGCGAAGGCGGTAATGCGAAGGCAACAGTTTCGTTTGCCCATTTCGGCCAGAAGCAACTGCTTTTGAAGTTTGCACGCTTGGCTATTATCGAATAAAAAACAAAAGAATCAATTGATATTCTTGAAAGAATCAGGCGGTATGGCTTCTTTTTTCAAGATGCAAATCTTACTTCCCTTTTTGAGGGAACCTGGGGCATGTGATCTTCGTTATCGCCTGGCAGCATTTTGAAGGTTACGTGCCTTTTTGTGTCCTGCTCAAAAAGGGAAATACTATTTGGCTATTGCAACCGGTAGGTTAGGGGGACGGCATATTGTACGCGAACGACTTTTCCGTCTTTCATCTTTCCCGGAGTCCATTTGGGCATTGACCTGACAACCCGTAAGGATTCTTCATCCAATGAGGGATATAAAGCCTGTGTCACTTTGGCGTTCGTAATGCTTCCGTCTTTTTCGACAACAAATGTGACGATTACTTTTCCCTGTTTTCCCTGTTGCAGGGCTTCTGCCGGATATTTTATGCTTTTAGCAAGAAACTGCAATAATGCGCTTGTCCCACCTGGAAATTCCGGCATGATATCACACATTTCATGAATTTTATCCTTGTCCGGTGGAAGCGGATCGGCAGTTCCTGAAACGGAGACAGTCGTTGTGGCGAGAGATGCCGGCAGTCGGGTAACGTCCGTTACTTTCTCATTCAATACTCGTGCCATTGCATCAATATTATTGAGCAACAGCAGACCTGCGGCCATTGGAACCAGTGCCAGATACTTTACTTTTCCGGCGTTGTTCGTCCTTTTTTTGTTTAACATAGTAATTCTCTTTTTAAGTGGTAAGACACTGAAATTATTATATAGATTTGCAATAGTTCTATTGGGATGTTCCATTCCGATCAAGTGATACTGGTATTCTTTTTTATCAAATCCTGAAATAATAACTTGTTCATCTGCAATAAATTCATGGTTTATACGGATCTCTTTCCTCAGCCACCAGGCAAACGGATTGATCCAGCAGGTAATACAGACGATTTCACTTGCTATCATGTCGATCGAATGCCATTGGCGGGCGTGTGTTTGTTCGTGGATCAGGATGTCGTCGATCCTTCCCTGCTGTTTAGGGCCGGACGGAATAAATATCCAGCCAAAGAACGAATAGGGCTCTTCCGCTTCCGGCAGAAGGCAAACCCGCATTTCGTTTAAAGTGATTTTGCGGCATTTGCGGTATAAGCGGAAAACAACGAATAACTCTGCCAGGCATCTGAATAATAACAAGCCGGTTCCTGTCAGCCAGAATATTTGTATGGCCCTGAATCCGGCTTCTTTCCAATCGGAGGCGGCCATTTCATTACTTGCCGCTAAGATTGTTTCTTCAGGTAGTAAGCCTGAGTAATATCCGACTATGTCCGCCACGCTTGTCTGAGTGGATAACCAACCGCTTAAATCGGGCAAAGGATATAAGAATGCTATCAGATAAATTAACAATAACACCCCTCTGCGTAGCCGGAAAAACGTATCTTCACGGAATAGAAGACGATAACAGATATATAAAAATGCCAACGCCAGATTTACCTTGAGAAAATAGATGAGTGTAGGAGTTATCATATTGATATATTTGTTATTAGTTATTTTTCTTTTTCAATCTGGTCCATCAATTCCTGTAAATCCTTTTTAGATAATTTACGGTCGCGAACGAAGAATGAAACCATTTCCTTATATGAACCGGTAAAATAATTTTGTACGACCTTAGACATGAAGGTGCGTTTATATTCCGACTCTTTTACTTTTGGAAAAAATTGCGTGATCGTTCCGAATTTCTTCGGTGTGACATATTTCTTTTTTTCGAGATTCCTCACAACCGATGCAACACTGGTATAAGGCGGTTTCGGTTCAGGCATCTCGTTCAATATGTCACGAATGAAACACGGTCCCAATTTCCATATATACAACATGATGTCTTCTTCTTGTGCTGTTAATCTTTCCATTGTTTTTATTGTTTTGAATTACAAGCTACTACTTTTTCGCAAATCTACTAAATTTAAGTAGGCGCACGCATGGTTTTAAGGTTAAATATTATTAATCGGCAGGTGGCCCTCCAAAAGCAGCAATATTTCCAAGGCGATCAGGAACCTTGAAAGTTCCGACATGATTGAGAAATGGCTCCAATACGGCAACAAACGCCGCGATGCCGTTTGTAGGCTGACGGATTTCTTTTCGCTGTTTTATTTCAAGTTTCTTGCAAACAACCTTTCCCACGACGATGAATGGTGGAGCAACCACATCAATTCAGGAATCGTCTTTGATTGGATGGGGAACAGCTTTGAACTGATCTGTATGAAACATCATAAACAGATAAAATCGGCATTGGGCATAAAAGGCATGGCGACATCTTTGTCCACATGGCAGATCAAGCCTGACAAGGAAGAAGGAACGCCCGGCGGACAGATAGACATGATAATCAAACGTGCAGACAGGATTATACATCTGTGTGAAATGAAATTCAGCACTGACACTTACCGTATCAAACCTGAATACGAACGCCGTCTGCGCGAACGCTCCGGTTTGTTCAAGGAGCTGGCAAAAATCAATAAGACTTTGGTTCATACCTTTATAACCACCTATGGCGTGGCCAATGCTAAGAATAAGAGTATTGTCCACAGCGAGGTGACGATGGATGACCTTTTTAATTCCTGACGGCTATGATGATACGGCAAATCACCCAACGGTTAAGTGAGATAAACACACTTCTCACCGATTGCAAGCAAGAAGATTTTTCTTTTGAAAAAGCCCTGTCATTATCCCTGTTCTACCGTGATTTCAGCGATACGAACAGTCTTGTAGGCGAGGTAACCGGGTTGGCAATGGAAGTATCATTGCCGACATCAACCACATGCAGGAGGACAAACCATGACCGGAGCCGACCTGCTGCAAGAGACATCCGCATGGATGGATACCGTGGATCTCGCCCTGTGTATGTTCATCTATGAGGTATGCAACGACTGCCAGTTCGAGTATGTGTCGGGCAGCGATTTTGTGAATTTCATGAACCTGAAGCCCACCGGACGGGCTGTCACCGTGCGCCCGAAAGAAAACCTGCGTGTCTGCTACATGGTGTTCTCCGTCTCGCAGACCATCAGGCCGTGCGAGTGTGGCAAGGTTTGGGCGGAAGAGTTCCTGACGTTGCGGCATATCCAAGTCATACTACGGCAAGCACCGCAGCGATGTTTGCAGCAATGCCACAACAAAAGAGAACCGGGAATACCGCAAATCCGTTGACAAGGCCATCGAAAACGCAAGGAGGTTGAGCCCCCCCGTAATCGCCCACCAATTTCCCATTTGAGATAACCTCTTCCAATCATGGCAGTGCGCCATACTGTTGAATACCAGCAGTATGGCGCACTGCCGTTTTATGTACTTTCCCCATTCGCCCCACATTGCGCCCCTTTAAGTCCAAAGTAGCTTTGCAAACGAAACGGAAGACAACAAAAGGCTAAATGCCAACGTGTTCCGTACTGTTGCAACAGGATTTGAATGACAATTGAAACAATAAATGAACAGGCGATATGGAAAATGAACGCAATCTGATGACCACCACCGAAGCGGCCCGGTATATCGGAGTCAAACCGAGCTATCTCAACCACGGGCTTACCAAAGAGAGTGGAACAAGCAGTGGGACGGTGATGGGACACCGGCAGGAACGTGCGCAGAAACTGATGGAAGCCGTCAAGGAGTTCGTCAACATCGGTCAGCTGTGCCGTGTCAGTGTCGCGCTGATGAAAATCTCATCGGACTTCAAGGCGGTGGAAGAAGCGAGAAAACACCTGTAACCGCAACCTGACAATACGGCAAACAGGGGTTGATGGCAATGTAATCGGGGTGTCCGGCAGACCGGAAACAATATCTGTAAACTTTTGCGAAATAAGGAAAACAAAAATGTTGGCACTCCGATTACACTCTTTTCCAATAGTGACGGCAATAAAGCCGGTGTCATTTATCGCGAGCCATATCCTTTTATACCACCGACAAATTCCGAAAGGTATTTGTGGACACCCACCGGCTACGGATGTGCGTTTTGGAAAGTAGGGAATGGCGTTCCATTGCCTGATATGCCGATGTATTACACTTCCTGGCGGTCGCTCCATACACGGCGTTCCCCCATTGTCCCACAGTCCAATGGGGGAACGCCGCTCGCAGGTTCGCACCGTAACAAACCTATTGTACCATTATAATTCCCCTTATATGGATAAAGAACAGAATACACCCCAGAATAACGGTAATTCCGAATCGGACGACAAGCAAGCCAAAACCGTCCGTGAACCCCGATGTAACACTATATCGTTCCGTGTCAGCAGAACGCAACGGGAGCATATCGGGCGGCTGACCGACAAGTGCAGCATGACCCTCAGCGACTATGTGCTGGCACGTTCATACAACTACCTCCCGAAGTCACGGCTGACATCGGAGCAGGAGGCGGTGCGCAATGAACTCATTACAATACGTAGCGACTATTCAAGGTACACGTCCATGCTCAACGGCATGTCACAGAATGAACGCCGGGCGATGTTCCGCAACCAGCCATGGATGATTGGCGCATTACAATTGCTCGGAAGGATGGCGGAAGCGATAACAAGGATTATAGACCGCTGTTTCGCCCCGAACCGTGTACCGGAAAATCCCGAACTCATCTACCACGTCAAGGACAACCTGCTCCCGTGCCGGCTTGATGCGCAGGGTGTGTGGGACATGATGAAAGCCCGTGCCCCGAAAGGCAAGAATGTAATCCGCATAGAAGTCAGCCCAGCAAAGGAACACACGGAAAACTTCACCATGAAGGATTGGGAACAGTTGTGGGACGACTTTGTCAGAGAGTACGACAGCATGGAGTTCAAGGACAAGCATGGTAAGGTTTATTCCCGCAAGACAAACCTTGCAGGAAGTATTTACAGTGTGTGGCTGCATCTTGAATCAGACAGTGGCATACCTCACCTGCACACTGTGGTATGCCGCAAGGACAACGAGGGCAGGACGAACAACGACCATAACATACACCTTCGCACACAATATGCAGCGGAGCGTGTGGCACGGCAACGGGGATGGACTACGGCAATGGACATCCACAGGATGAATGCCGATGAAGTTGCGGCAGCACTCACTGACATTCCGATATTGATGCAAAGCCTGTAACAAGTCCGGTTACGACGGAAACGGCTTCTGATAAACCTGTTGTAGATTGTTCCACCTATTTCTTATGGAAAGATGGTATGTCCCGATACGACCTTGCACACGAGGATAAGAACTACCGTTTCTACATTCCCGACAAGGTCATGCAGTTGTTTGATGACGAGTTTGACTATCGGGAAACGGCGAATCATAAAGAACTGACTGACTATGCCGTGGCTCTGTTTGTCGGCATGATAAGCGTTCCGGCTGTTCCGTCCGGTGGCGGAGGCGGTTCTTCCAATGACTTGCCTTGGGGACGGAATGAAGACGAGGATGAAATGGAACGTGCCCGGAGGTGTGCCCGTGCAGCCATTAAGAAATTTGGCAAGAAACCGAAATCATTAATCAGACGATAGCAAAGAGTTGTGGCAAACAAGAAATTTGATTACAGTAATGATATGGTGCAAGGTAGTAATGGACAAGGCGAAAACGAAAACCGAGAAATCCTGCGCCACCAGCGTCTTGAGCAACCTAATAATGCGTTGGCAAACGAGTTCCGAGACCTCAAACCGGAAATCGGCAGGGCTTACAACCAACTATGCAACCTTGTCGAGAAATCCGGAGTGCTTTCCGGAATCGTTTACTATAAATTAAATCAGTAAACCAATTGTATAAAATGTATAACTACAATCAAAGTAAAGTTCCGTCTGTCAACGGTCACAGACTGATCGGACAGAGAAAAGAAGGAAAATGCTATTCTACAACAACTTCGCGCAGTTGGTGAAGATGTTAAAACTATGAGTAAGGAGATACACTGCTATAAAGTAAAATAAATATGTAATCAAATGGCATCAGTAAAATTAAAGTTTAGAGTGTCCTCTCTCCCAGAAAAAGAGGGCACTTTGTATTTTCAAGTTATCCACGAAAGAGTGGTAAAACAAATAGGAACATCTTATCGGATATATGAATCCGAGTGGGATGAATATCGTAGTGATATTGTCATGCAATCGCTTATTGCTCCGAACCGAGTGAAAACCATCAAATCTGTTCGGGAGAAAATTGCATGGGAGAAAAACAGACTGAATAAAATCATTGAGCAATTTAAGAATAAAGGAAGATGTTTTTCGGTAGATGAAATCATACGAGAATATAATGCCCAATCTTCTAATAAAACGACTGTTTTTGAATATATCAAAATTCAAATAGAAAGATTAAAAAGTACAGGAAAAGAACGGACAAGTGAGACATACAAGCAGATGCTTCTTAGCTTTATGAAGTTTAGGAATGGAGAAGATTTGTTTTTTGACATAATTGACGAGGTATTGATTTGTCAATATGAAAGTCATATGCGCATATTCGGCTTATGCCGAAATACGACCTCTTTCTATTTAAGGGTTTTCCGCAGTATCTATAATCGTGCGGTAGATGATGGACTTACTGAACAGACCAATCCTTTCAAACGGGTTTATACCGGAGTAGACAAAACCTCCAAACGTGCCATCAGCCTGAAAGAAGTCAAAAGGATTAAAGATTTGGATTTGAGTCAAACGCCAACCCTTGATTTTGCAAGAGATATATTTCTATTCTCCTTTTATATGCGTGGAATGTCTTTCGTTGACATTGCATATCTGAAAAAGAAGAACCTTTCAAACGGCTTTGTTGTATATAACAGACGTAAAACAGGGCAACAGTTAGTTGTAAAATGGGAAAAACAAATGGAAGCGATAGCCAATAAGTATCTTGATTCAAACAATCCTTTTCTTTTCCCTATTATCACAAAGGAAGATGGAACTGAACGCAAGCAGTATTTGAATAAAATGATGTTAATCAACAGGTATTTGAAGAAGATTGCAGAACTTGCAAAAATTCCTATCCCACTAACCATGTACGTGGCAAGACACTCCTGGGCAAGTATAGCCCAATCGAAAAATGTGCCTATGCAGGCTATCAGTCTTGGCATGGGACATGATAATGAGGAGACGACACGCATCTATCTTGCATCTATTCAGACTAATGTCATTGATAATGCTAATAATAAGATTTTGAATCTTTTGGAGAGAAACAAGTAACATAACAATTTAGTTATAGTAGATTTCAACTGCATCCAATATGGAAAACATTGAATGCTAACTACTTGTGTCGCAATATCTCGTGGTAAAATGTGGTTGTTTGATAAAAGTTCTCACTCTTACATAGAGTGCAGTTAACATACTGCAAAGTTACAAATTTATTTGCAGACAGTATGCTTTTATTTGCAGAAGTTTTATAGCACAGGTGAATTGTTTGACGAAATTACTCAAACTTATTACTTAAATGTGGTAAATTCAGTGATTTGGCAAGTTGTACTAACTCTATGTAAGAGTTAATATAAGATTGACAATATGGCATATTCTTTAATCGCAAATTCGGGTATTCATATTACAACTTTTCCTTTGGAAATTAAAACAAAGGAAAAGTTCAGTTTATGGTTTCATGAGTGGTATGACACTACAAATGGTGAATGGATTCTTGATTTAGCCCATGAAGTTACAACAGATACCAATAGGTACTTTTTTAGGAAAAAAAAACTTTCTGAATACGGTTTCTTATCAGAGGCTACTGGTAGTGGAGATATTGATGTTAGCTCATTAGCAGACGAGGGAATAACATCTTTGATGATTGATGAAGACATGCAATGTGCAGGCGAAATTTACAAAATGAGCTTTTCTGATAAAGGTAATACTTTAACTTTTTTTGAAAACAAGTGGCTGCCACTACCATACTTCTTCAAACGTAGTGAAACCAAATTCAAATTTGGTCCATTAAATTGGAGTCGATTTATGCTTATACCTATTGATTCTACAGAACAATATAGACGTTATAATGTAGTTTTAGCATTTGACACACGTACTGTAGAACAGAGTAGTAAGTATGAAGAATGTCCTATTTTCCCAGATCAGTTTATGACTGAAATGAAATTTGAGGTGTGCAAACAAGAGTTTTATCTCATGGATTTTTGTTCACCCAAGCAAGAGTGGGAATATATAAATGACTACTTATTTTCTTTGGTTCATCCTAATATAAGCAGTGTCGGTAAGATAAAAACTGGCAAAAGACTCAGTTATATCGCATCTTATTATTTACTAATTGATTATATCGCTCAAAATGAGTTATTCCCCAAAGTGTCTTTGTTTAAAGATAAAGATACGTTAGTGAAAGATGTCGATATGGTTATTGATATAGGCAACTCACGAACAACAGCACTGCTTGTTGAAGATAATTCAAATTTCAATCAAGTTAATCTGCTGGAGTTAATAGACTATACAAATCTTGTAAAATCCGATTCCAACGGCATCAGCATAAATTCATATAAAGAACCTTTTGATATGCGATTAGCATTTAGAAAAGTGGATTTTGGAGACTTTGGAGTACAAGGTAGCAAGCAATTTGTATATTCTAGTTTTGTAAGGCTCGGAAAGGAGGCGAATTATTTGATCCACCGTGCAACAGAATCTGTTTCAAACAAAGAAAGTCTTTCTACTATGTCAAGCCCAAAAAGATACTTGTGGGATGGACATAAAAGTAAAGATGAATGGAACTTTATGGTGCTTGATGGAGAAAAAGATAATCACATATTAAACATTCCTGGTATATCAGAACACTTACAAAGTAATGGACAGTTAGCAATCAATGGAACAGGGGGACAGTCTTATCACTACTCAAGACGGTCTCTTATGACCTTTGCTTTTCTTGAAATGCTTGTTCAAGCACAAGTGCAAATCAATAACAACCAATATCGAATAGATCGTGGTGATATGACATTACCACGTCGCATACGACGTATGGTTGTTACCTGCCCTACTGCTATGTCAAAGATTGAAAGAGAAGCCCTCGTGAAGTGTGCTAGTGATGCAGTAAAGTTACTTAACCTTTTTAAGAATGAAAATTATCGAGTTGATATTGCACCAGCTATTACGACATTTAAGGACACAGAAAGCAAATGGTATTACGATGAGGCAACTTGCTCGCAACTAGTATATATATACGGTGAAATTGGTTGGAAATATAAAGGGTCTTGCCAAGAGTTCTTTAATTTATACGGAAAAAAAACTCCAAACAGTATTCAACCAGAACTAACAATTGGTTCTCTGGATATTGGGGCTGGGACTTCGGATCTAATGATTAGCCGTTACTCCTATACAAAAGGAGACGTAACAACCATTACTCCTGAACCTCTTTTTTACGATAGCTTTTATTATGCTGGTGACGAAATGCTCAATGAACTTATAAGAAAAATAATGTTCTTCTCATCAAATAGTGCTTTTAGAAAGAAAATGAAAGGTCTGTCTGAAATGGATTATCGTCAGCGTATGCGTAATTTTTTCGGACCAGATTATACAGGGCAGACTATTGCAGATAGAAAATTGCGTAGAGATTTTAATATACAATATTCTATCCCCCTTATGCATTATTTCCTTGATATGTTAGCCAATGACATCAAGGATTGTACCATACGTTATTCAGATGTATTCGAAGATTGCCCACCCAATGAACGAATAAAAACAGGATTTAAGAAATACTTCTCTTTTGACTTAGAAGACCTTGAATGGGAGTTTAACAAATTTGTAGTTTCTGATGTTATATCAAGAGCTTTCGAACCTTTATTGAAAAAAATAGCGACTATAATGTACGCTTATAATTGCGACATTGTATTGTTGTCTGGACGACCATCTTCATTGTCTCCAATTCGCAATATTTTCCTGAAATACTATTCTGTATCTCCAAATCGTTTAATATTATTGAACGATTATTTTGTAGGACATTGGTATCCGAATAAGAATAATACAGGAAAAGCGACTGCAAAAACCATTGTTGCAATGGGAGCACTAGTCGGTTATTATGCAACATCTCTTGGCAATCTTGACAAATTCTTAATTGACAAATCCCGGTTAGATAAGAAACTAAAATCTGTAATAAATTACATAGAATCTTCACGAGAAGGACAGCCAATAGAATACTTTATCACTCCTGATAAAAATATGGGAGAATTGATGGTTAGTTCTTTACCAACGACATTAAATGTTAGGCAAATTGGATTAGATACCTATCCGTCAAGAAAATTATATGTCATTGATTTTAATCAACATAAGATGCTTGAACGCATAAGGAGTAAGGCCATTCAAGAAGGTACTTCTATAAATGAGACACAAGCTCTTGCTAAAGTTAAAGAAATAATTGATGACTTGCGTTTACGAATGCCCTTTCAACTATCTATTGAAAGAGATGAAGATGATAAAGAAAAGTTAATAATCACAGCTATTGTTGACAAAAAAGGTAACGAATTAGCTGATAGTAACATTGAAATAAATATTCAAAGTTTAGGAGCGGACGAGCGTTATTGGCTTGATACCGGAGTCTTTGATATTCAATAATGCAAATATATTATGATACAGAATATAAATTCACAAATAGCAGAAATTGAGCGTTCAATTGCATGGGCTAAAAAATTTGATAAAAGCACTTTTCCTGTTGAAGAACTAAAAGAATATCGTAGACGACTAAAAAAAATAGCTAACGCATTAGCTGAAAATTGTTCCGCTGCGGCATACGGTGAAAGTCAGGTCGGAAAATCTTATCTAATGAGTAGCCTGTTGTCGACAGCAGAGTCTCCTTTTGTCATTGTCAATAATGGCAAAGAATATAGTTTTATTGATGATCTAAACCCTAGTGGAGGCAATACTTCTAAAACCGAGTCTACAGGTGTAATAACAAGATTTACTATCAATAACAACAACGAAACGATGAAAGATTTTATAAAAATTAAAAATCTTTCCATCGCAGATTTGTTAATGCTTTTAATTGACTCATACTATAACGACCTTAAAATAGATAACAATAAAATTCTTTTGCATGATTCTATCAATACTGAGTTATTAAATGTTCAATATCTATGGGCAAATAAAACAACGCCTATTCAAACTGTTCTTACAGAAGATGATGTGAAAGATATTTGCGACTACATTGCAGAAGTTTTGGGTGCTAATGCGGTAAACATTACCCATTCAAACTTCCGTAAGATAGTCGCTCCCAAAATTCAGTATGTATCAAGCGAACATTGGGTTAAGATATTTAGTATTTTATGGAATAAGAATGACGAATTAAGCCACCTTTTCAACTTATTAGTAAATGAATATAAGAAAATACAGTTTGAGACTGAAATTTATGTTCCATTCAATGCGGTACTCAGAGATAAAGGTACATTACTAAAAATAGAATGGTTGGATTCCGTTTGTAGATTAAAACACGAAACAGAAACCGATGTATTGGTTACAGACGTATATAATGCGAAAGGGCAACTATTGAGCAGCAATTTTAACAAATCAACCCTGTCAGCACTCATTGCAGAGTTAACATTTGTTTTACCTAAACAGATTGCAGAGAATAGACATTTTTTAAATAAAATTGATTTGTTGGATTTTCCAGGGGCACGTTCTCGTGAAAAATTCAAAGAACAGGAAATCGGAACAGTCTTACCGACTATACTACGTCGTGGTAAAGTAGCTTATCTTTTTAATAAATATTCTCGATCATTAAGAATAAGTTCAGTTTTATTCTGCCATCACAATGACCAAAAAAATGAGCCGACATTAGGTGAGACTATTAATGATTGGATAGAAACCAATATAGGCAAGACTCCAGAAGAACGCACTGAGGATTTAACACGAACAAATGGAATTTCTCCGTTATTTTTGATTGCAACTAAATTCAATATTGAATTAGAAAGGACAAAAAACGATTCATCTTCTAATGTAGAATTACTATCTGAGCACTGGAAGCGTTTCAAAACCGTTTTATCTGAAATTATCAAGCCCGCTACTTGGTTTGATAATTGGGTAACTTGTGGTGGCCTGTTCCGGTCTGAGGTTTTTCAAAGTATTTATTTACTTCGTGACTATTATTGGTCAATGAAGAATCAAATATTCGATGGCTATAATGACAAAACAAAATCACCAGAAGTAGCACGGCATATATACAATGATTATCCCGAGTATTTTGATAATCTAGAACGGAGTTTTCTTAACAATGAATTTGTTAAGAAACATTTTGCCAATCCAAAGGAATCTTGGGACGAGGTCTCTTCTTTAAATTGTGATGGTTCAAAAGCAATTATTCGTGATTTAGATGCTATCTCCAGCGTATTAGAAGCAGCTAGAAGAGAAAAATATTTAAACGAATTAAAGGCAATGAGAGACGAAATGCTGGCCAAACTAAACACATATTATGAACCCGAAAACAAAGAAGAGAATAATGCAAGGACACGGACTATAGTTGGAGAAATTCGCAGACGTCTGGACTCTCAAATAGGCAAAAAACCTGAAATCTTTGGCTATATTATTGACCAACTGATGGCACCTGTTGGAGATTTACGTCAAATTGCATACGA
Organism: uncultured Parabacteroides sp.; assembly: GCA_910577325.1. Classification (GTDB taxonomy): domain Bacteria; phylum Bacteroidota; class Bacteroidia; order Bacteroidales; family Tannerellaceae; genus Parabacteroides. The sequence continues at coordinate 12,850 of CAJTMR010000024.1, read as the reverse complement.
CATCGTTATCCTAAAGACAGAAACGCCTAAAGACTTTAATGAAGTTATTTTGATTAGGACACAAGCAGGTGTCAATCCAAATGAAGATAAACAACTTAATATTCAAAAATTATGCGACTATTATGCTTGCGATATAGAAACTTTAGAAAAAGAGTTTGCTGAAAATGGATTCACTGTTGATGATGTGATTTCAAATGAATGCAATATTGCTGCAACAGTTGCGGATGTGGTATCTAATAATATTTTAGACTATTGGGCAGTATTTATCAATAAACAGGTTAAAGGACTTGAAAAATATCTTCCTCATTCTGACGAAGTTGCTTTTATGCTTCAAAGCCTGTGTAAAAAATTAGGTGTTCAGAAAACAATATCTACCAAGATAGACCAGTATTCAAGAGTATTTCCTGACAAGGATTTGCCAAATGCAATAGCTGATTTTGCATCACTAACATTGAATAATTTTGTTAGTTCTGTAGGCCGAGCATATATGACTAATGAAGATATTGAAAATATACGCTCTAAGGCACAGTTATGCAATCTATCTATTGATTTATCGCCTGAGGCTAGTGATATCAAACACACACAAATTAGCGTGTATGATGCATTACAAGCATTTGATGATGCATCCGACCCAACTTCTGTCTCAATCCGAACATTGATGAAGTTACCTTTTTGGGATAATTTTCAAAGATGGAAGAATCTTTTAATTATTGGACTTTTGTATTCTGCGGATATTTCACATAGTGATCCAATTGCAAATGCTGATATAAAAGACATTATAGATAAATGTAAAACGCTATATACTAACATATAAAAATTATGGCAAGAGCTACATTTTATAACAAAAGATTACTTGGACATATTGATGATACAGATTTTACCGATTATCAAGGTATTGGTTCTGATCCTCTTTATAAACGCTATAAAAGTGTAGAAAGTGTTGTAAAGAGTCGTATATTATCTCAATACCAGTCTTTCCTTTCTTGCCCTTTTTATGAAGATGGCAGTATCTTTTGGTATGTAGATGAATGGAATGATGCACCACAAAAGTTTACTGAACTTTCTGGTGTAGAAAAGGATCGCTACACCGCCATCAAGGATGAGACTCTAAAACATTATCAGGAAACATTGAAAAAATTAAATCATGAGGAATTTTCGATTCTCAATGGGGCTCTAAAATACATCAATGATGAATTTATATATTGTTATGATGGAAAAATTGTGCTCATTGCTTGGGGTATGCGTCTTGATGATAGCAAACATACAAGTGAGGGTAAGTGGTTCAAGACCGCTGTCAGGTATGATAAAAAGAAAATATCTTTTGATTTAGCAGGTCATGGAAAACTTTCAATGTCAAAAGCAGGAACCCCATATCTTACAGTGATTAATCGTGACAAAGGACATATTATCACAACAAAAGACATACCTTCTATTATTACAGATGAAGGATTTTGTTTTGTTGGTTGGACTCCTAATCCGATTGGGCATGAAGTTCTCGATGATATTATATTCACAGCTCAATACTCTAAGTTAAAAGCAGCAACTCCAACGAAAGAAGAAAAGGAGGAATTGGTAACAATTATCTTTGATGCTGGGAAAAACGGCATTTTGAAGGGAGAATCATCTATTAAAGTCCCCAAAGGACATATTTTAAGCATAGAAGAGATTCCCAGTATTATTGGAAATAACGGATTTAAATTTGCTCAATGGTCACCAAGTATTAACGAGCCTATAAATAATGACACTCTATTCACAGCTGAATACAAGCAGGAATTTGCCCAGTGTAATTTTTCGGCAGGCGAACATGGAACATTGCAAGGTAATAAGGTAATCAAAAAGCCATTGGGAGCTGCCCCCTTAGTATCTGAAATTCCAATAGTAAAACCCAATAAGGGGTATCGTTTTGCAGGTTGGGATGTTGATCCTTTTGCATCTCTGACCAATAATAGGGTTTGCGTTGCACAATATGAGAAAATACTACCTTGGTACAAAAGATGGTGGCTTTGGACTACTGGATTTTTTTCAGGTAAAGGTTGTCTAAAATGGTTGCTATGGCTGTTATTAATTATTCTTTTGCTTTGGTTGTTATCATGGTTATTACGAGGCTGTGATGGCGATGTTTTGGTAGATCGTAATGGAAATGCTGTCTTGCCAAATGATAAGATAGACAAGATAGAACAAGTAACTAAACCTGACGGAACAATTCACGACAACAATGGAAGTATAAACAATATTGTTGGCAGTGATGGACGTTTACCTGAAAATGGTGTAGTTTCACCCATAATTGGCAATGATGATATTATGCCACCAATTGTGTCTAATCCTGGTACTCCAGATGTAATAGATAATCGACTAAACATCTATTTTGAAGATAAAAATGCAGACTTAAACAAATGGGTACAAGATTTCAAACAGATATATCCGTCAGACAACTATCAAGTTATTGGATATGATTCTAATGTCAAAATGATTCAAATCCAAATACCCGAAGGACAACGCGATAATATCCGTGAGGAATTACCTTTAAAAATTTCCGATCAAAAATTTTTCATTGTAGATGAATCTATAATGGTGCTACATGGCAATAAAAGTCAATCAACTGCAAATAAAGGGTGGCATTTAAAGGTAGCACGTGTAAAAGAGGGCTGGGATATAACGAAGGGAGATCCCAACCTTGTTGTTGCAATAATCGATGATGGAATTGATGTAAATCATAGTATGTTTAAAGGCAGGTTTTTTAAAGCATACAATGTTTTTACTCAAAATAGAGCATTGAGTCCTGGACAAGGTCACGGAACCCATGTTGCCGGTTTAGCTGTAGGTTCTACTGAGTTTTATTCTGAAGGAGCTGCTGGAGTCGCCCCTAATTGTAAGATTATGCCAGTCCAAGTGTTTGACAATGGAATGTGCACATTCTCTTCTCTTGCGAGTGGTATTATGTATGCAATTCATAATGGAGCAAACATTGTCAACATTTCAATCGGACCTAGTTTCCAAGGTTTAAGTCAATTACCTATTGAAGAACAGATTAAAGTAGCTCAACAGTATTTTAAGAATGAAGAAAAAGTGTATAGGCACATTATTAATACTGCAAATGAAAAGAATGTTATTTTAGTTTTTGCAGCAGGAAATGATAATATTGTGACAGCAATTCTACCAGAATGTCGTTTAACAAATAATACAGTAAATGTAGCAGCATGTACACCTGAATATAAGTCATCTGTTTTTACAAATTATTCACTGGGTACAAACGTGTCAGCACCTGGAGAAGGAATATATAGTGCTTACCCTACCAACTCCTTCAAAATGTTTGACGGAACAAGTATGGCCGCCCCAATTATGAGTGGAACTATCGCTTTAATGAAAACGCTCAAACCGGACATAAATGTAAAACAATGCATTGCTGTTATCCAAAAAACGGGAAAAGACTTGGACAAGTTTATCCCGCCAATGGTACTTATAGATAAAGCTCTCACTGCGGTTAAGAATGGTGATATACCAGAAGAACCAATATGGACGCAAATATTGGATACAGGATCTATAGAACACAATGATGACATTGCTCCAACAGACCAGTCCCAAAATAAGGAACAAAATTCTACTGAAATCAAGAATCCAACAGATGACTATAGTGCATTGAAAGATTTGCTTAAACAATTAAAAGAGCAGCGTGACGCATTGAATAAAAAAATAAATGACTTAGAAAAGAAAATTCAATAATATGAGTACAAATAATTATTCGTGGAACGAAACTTTAAAATTTTCGTGGGGACATATCATAGCCTTTGTCGCTTTGATTTTCATCAGTTATGTTACTTACATGGGTGACTTTTATTCTAATGGTGGTGACTTCTCAGCTGCTGCAATAAAAGTATTCATTATAGATACAATCTTACTAATAACTTTTATTGGAGCACAAATTTTAAAAGGAACAGATGGTAAATTTAATCGTTCAATAATTATCGAGAGGATATTGATTGGTTTATGTCCCATTGCCTTCATATGGAGTATGATTCCATACAACCATTATTGGAATGTGTATTCAGAACGAACACATATAGAAGAGATGTTTAGTACCTCTATAGAAAAATCAAAAACGATGTTCACTGATTATAATTCGTATGCTAATAATCGTATCAACAATTATAGTCAGCATTTAACGACTATTATCAATAATAGAAATACAAATCCCTTACAATACAAACATGCTGGGTTCTCTGGAAACAATGATGCACTTCAAAAGGAGAACTATATCCATACTCTTCAACTTCAATTATTATCTCAAAACACGGATAGTTTGCAGACTCTTGCGTTGAAATGGATTGAAAGTGCCAACCAAGGAGCAAGTGTTTGGAATGCTTTCCTTATAGGAAATATTGATAAGATTTCAGATGCAATTAAATCATGGAATAACACACTAATTTATGTATCTGAATTTAAAATGAGCAATGAGCCTGACAATATTCAACTATTCAACAGTGAACAAAATTCCTACGACCAAGCCCTTGAAGGTTTGCAAAGTTTAAAAGACACTTATAAGAATACCCACGGGATTTCACTTAATACTATCTGGTCTGGCATTTTATTATTTCTGATGCTTTTGTTCCCATATTGCTTGCAGAAGAGAAATACACGAGCAATTGGTCTATACTACTTGATACCTCTCAAATCAAAAAGCTCTACAGTAAAGATTGAGAAGCAGCGAAAAAACACAAAACGAGAAATATCTACTGATTCTAAAGAGCAAACAAACGATATAGATAGTAATGACATTTATGGTGGAACTTTTTAATTCGTAAAAATATAAGTATAAATATGGTTAGCAAAAAAGAAATACTTAAAAACATTACAAATTACTCACCAGAAGAAATTGCTGATGCGGTAAGAACTGGAGTTGTTTCCATGTATGAATTAGGCAAAGATACAGAAGGTTCCTTTACTCCCTTGCTTAAAAAGAGAGTAAAGGAACTTCTGGAACAAGCCCACATGCCTATTGTAAAAAACGATAAGGAAGATGTAACAAAAATAGAAGAATCTGTTATATCAGATTCCTCTGCAACAGAAGATATGTCTATTCCTGATGAGCTTGAAATTTCACCCATTGCAGAAGAAATGGCGTCACTAATAAAAGAGGAGCCACAAACAATTCAAACCAACATTGAGGTAAAACCGAGTATGTTCCGAAATCCGTTTTCATTTTCCGGACGAATACGTCGAACTGAATACGGTCTCTCTATGATTATTTGCTTTGTCATAAATTTATTTATGCAAGGTATTGTTGGGGCTGCTGCAGAATCAGACGCAGCATCGGCATTACTAATATTATATCTAATAATGTTCGTACCCTATTGTTGGTTTATATGGGCACAGGGAGCAAAACGTTGCCACGACAGAGGTAATTCTGGTTGGTATCAGATTATTCCATTTTACGGTTTATGGATGTTGTTTGCTGAAGGGGAAACAGTTGCTAACGAGTATGGAAATAGCCCGAAATAATCATTCTTGAATATGAAACAAAAGATTTTAGATAATGTAACAGAGTATTCCGCAAATCAGCTTGTAGAGTACATACGGACAGGTGTCGTTACTTTTGATGAATTAGTCCAAGACACCGATGGTGAATTTTCAGTAGAAAAGAGAAGAGAAGTAAAACAATTGTTAGAGAGTGGCGATGTTGACGAATGGAATAAAGTGAAAACGCAGCATTCAATAGAAGCTGTTCAGCACTATCTTGACACCTTTCCTAATGGTCAATTCCGTGCAGAAGCTCGATCTTTGATGAATAAGCTTGAAAACGAACTTCAAGAAAGTTATCTACAAGCAACTACAGACGATGCTTGGACGTTAGTTGACAAATCCAACAAAAATGAATTACGAGAATTTATAAAAAAATACCCTAATAGTACGCATGTCAATGAAGCACAAAAAATTATTGACTCTTTGCTGTTGGATGAAATAATGGGTGTTGATATAGAGACTTTGGTTACTCAAATCAATCAAGTTCCTACAGATAAAACAGCCGTAACACAAGAACAACGTGACAACAAAACGATTGCAATAATTGAAAAATTCCTTGGCGAGAAGAAAATTAGAAAATCTGATTTTTTGAATAAGATTAAAGAAGACCATAATCTTGTTAGTTCAGGTGTGGTTAAACGTCTTATAACTTCAGGAACACTGTCAGTGGAAGATTTGATGAGCATTGATATTGACCGTCGTTTTATTCAAAAGATGTTCAATGGGGAAAGTGCGCAGAGTTTTTCAACTCCAGAAAAATTAGATAAAATCCATAAACAATCAACAGAAATCTATTTTTGGGGAATTCCCTCATCAGGAAAGAGTTGTGCTCTTGGCGCAATTTTAAGTGTCGCAGCAAGTGGCAAGGTTGCATATTCGATGGATGCTGATACGGAATCACAAGGATATGGATATATGACCAAACTGATCAACTTGTTCCAGAATGGTGAAATTGGAACATTAATGGAAGGAACTTCTGTAGACTCATTCTATGAAATGGGATTTGACTTAGTTGACAAAGAAGGTAAGATTCATCCCATTACCTGTATTGATATGGCAGGAGAACTGATGCGATGTATGTATAAGGCCAATGCAGGAGACAGTATGTCTGAAACAGATGAGATTATGTTAGACACACTAACAAAAGTCCTCATTGATAATCGATCTACAAGTAGAAAGATGCACATTTTTGTCATTGAATATGGTGCAGAAGACAGACTTTATGAAGGTCTTCCGCAGCGTGTCTACTTAGAAGGTGCTGTATCATATATAAAAAATACCGGTATTTTCAAAAAGGATACAGATGCCATCTACATAATGATATCCAAAGCGGATAAGGTCAAAAATGCAACAAAAGATACTTTCACAAACTACATCAATGATAAATATCTTGGATTTTATAATGGACTAGAACAAATATGTAAAGACAACGAAATCAATAAGGGAAAAGTTGAAAAAATAGCTTTCTCTCTCGGAGAAGTATGCTTCCAAAATTATTGTAGATTCAATTCTCGCCCTGCTGAAAATGTAGTAAGTTTACTTCTACAGCGTTCTGCAAGTTTCAGAGGTGGGAAAAGAGGTATGTTTGAAAAAATATTTAGAGGTTAAATCATGAAATTAGGATTAATTATAAAGTCAACAAGTGCTGGTGAACAAGAGGTTTTCAGCATTAACAAAGGAGAAGAATGGGCAAAATTTGCAGCTGATTCCCGTTCACTCATAAAAGATTTAGAAGGATTTGATGGTTCCGGTAAATCAGTAATCGTGTCAAAGATACTTGGCAGTCTTGGCTATTTGATAGGTGTTGTTAAAGCTCGTCCAGAAGGGAGCGGTCGTCCCAATGACAACACTACAGCCTGGATTCATGTTCCTGCTAAAATGAATATAACAGGAAACGAACTGAATTCTGTAATAATGTATGTTGAAGAACAACTAGCAGCTCCTATGGGCATCAATCCAGCTATATTAAAAAAGCTGTTTACAAAGGACTATACCAATAAGGATGTAAAGTATCCTGCTTTAGCATTCATCGGAGGGTACAATCCAGAAGGATGTATAGGTTGGCGATATTATGGAATTGGTACAGGCTATGCTTTGCATGAATTGCTTGGAGATTCATTAGCACAGACTTTCTACAAAAAATATAAATGTATATGTTTTGTGGATAAATCATTGAATTTGTCTACTATAGGTGGTGAAATAATTAAGTCAGATCCGAAAGAACCAATAAAGGTAGAAGCCCCTATTGACAATAATGGATTCACTGCATTTATCAAGACGAAGGATCAAGAAATCCCGTTCACTGATGCAATAGAAATTCCCGCAGATACTTTGTTGGCTGTGGTTTGGAAAAAAGAAGGATATTTCGACATCGAAAAGGAACTAAAAGGTGGCAATGCATCAAGTCTTATTATTCAAGAAAATGAACGTAAACTTATGTTTAAACGTTCATGGATTAAAATTACAAATCAAAGATTCAATCATTTAAGTGATGCAGAAATCTCTATTAATGGGAAGGCCTTCTCTTCTGACATAACAGAAATTACCGAAGTTGCATTGCGCGATGGAGTAAGGATTCGTGTAAGTCATCAAGGTTATGAGCCAAAAGAAAAAATTATTAATCAAATTTCATCTAACATCGAAATCAGACTTGATGACAAGCAATACAGTAAAGAATATACCTTACGCATTGAAGATGGAAAGGATTTAGAATCCGATGCTATCATCACAATCAAAATGAGTAATCGTTATACAGGTATGCCATTAAAAGGTTATCGTTCAGATCATGATGGTTATATTGTGTATGAGAATAATTTAATGACTAAAATTAAATGGTTTGCAATTGGTGTTGTTAGTGTCTTCGTCTTTGGTCTATTGTGGGTTGGTTACGAAGCCTTAGATAGTTGGGTAGATCAACTTGACTCACCAATCGCAGAAGTAAAGAAACAAATCACTTATTTTACAACCAGTAAGGATGCTGAGCTAGAATCAGAAAAAGCCATTGCAGCCAAAGACTCACTAAAAGAGAAGGTATGTACCTATCTGTGCTCTAACGAAATTTGGCATAAAGATTCTCTGGTTATGTACGATTTGACAAAAGATTTGTTTGATAATATGAACTCATTCAAGATTGAAGACCTAATTAAGTTGGAGTCTTCGGAGTTAAAAGAAGTAGAACAGATAAAGAAATTGATTAGTGCTGCAAGACAATCCAAAGAACATAATATAAAGCCATATATCGGGAAAGAAGATTATGACGGTAAGTATAATTCCGCAACAGATTTGGGGATAAACATTAATAATTACATTTCTTGGATTACAGAAACGCATTCGGCTGTACAAAAGAAAGCAAAGGGCAATACTCCCAAACAATCTAAGAAAAAAGAAAATACTAAATCAGATTCGGGGAAAAAAGAGCAATCTGCATCTGATGGTCAGAAAAAAGATAATATACGTGGTGGTATATAAAAAGTTACGGTTATGAAAGTTACAGCAAAAATATTCATTTTAGTGTTGTCAATAGCGCTTGCCATTGGCGGAGTTATGGTGTATGCAAAAACGCGCGTTGAGCCTCCTGTTGCATTTCAACCAATAAATCAGTTTGAAAAAGACTTAAATCATCTCTATTCTGACTTAAAGAAAGCTAGTGCTGCTCGTGAGGAATATATGATTTATCTTAAGGCTATTGATCGAATTTCCGTATTTGAAAAAGAAAACAGACTTACACAAGCAGAATCCGATAAACATAGAGACAAGTTAATTGATGGCTATTCAGTTATCTTCCTCAAAAGATGCTTCTCTGCATTTGACAAATCTGTTTGGAAAGACTTAGATCATGATTATATGTTAATTGTTTCCAAGCGATTACATTCCGTGAAACACTCAAACGGAAGTAAGGTTTTAAACAAAACAACTATTGATTCCTTAGCTTTAGTCGAAAATATTATTAATAATTATCGTCAAGCCAAGAACATTTGTCGTAGTACTACATATCGGAGTGTATCCAGTGCTCAAAACACGATTAATCAAGCCAAAAAGTATGCAAATGATACATATATATCCAAATGCACAGATTTAAGAAATGCGCTGAACAATGTAAAAACTAACATTGCACAATCCCACTATGCTTATATATCTGCACAGGTAGAAAAATTATCAGAGTACAGATTTTATGGTCAACAATATTACGAAAACACCCTTGTTCCACAAGTGGATGCTGCTATAACTGAATATGACAATAAGGCTAATGCTTTATATGGTTCTAAAAAAGACGTAAACGTACTATGGAATAGAGCTAGAGGATATTACAATGAAGCATCTAATTACTATAACAACAATAATTATTGATATGGCGATAATGAAATATTGGATAGCAGTATTATTGACGATAATATCATTGCCAGTTTTTTCGCAGACTGGTAATGATACGATTCCATCAATCTCTAAAACAAGTCCTATACAAGTTTCAATAAGTATTGATGATTTAAATGCGTTAAAATCAGAGAATGACTCTTTGAAATCACTACTTTCAATTGTTAACGAAAAATATCAAACATTACAAGTAACAAGTGAGAAAGATAAGAGTAAATTATCCAAATTAGAAATCGATGTTAATCACCTAAAGAGTGACACTACTAGATTATATATAGCGCAAAGAGAGACTGATAAAAGACTCGTTAATATTGCGTCTAACTTTCTGTACATTCCATACGAAGCATATAGTATAGAAAAGATTGCTATTCCTGCTTTCAAAGCTATTGTGAATGACAGATTAAGAAATGAGCATCATATAAAATACGAGTTACTATGTAATTATAGGAAAGACATTGAAAATATTCTATTATTTATTGAATATGCAGACAATGAGCTTCAAAGGCCTTTCGTCAAAAATGCAAATGACATCCAATTACAATTCCAAAATAAACCATTTTATCGGTCTTATCAGAATTATCCAGAATGGAGTGACACATATTTAGGTGGCAAAATATCTCTTATAGAGAAACAGCTAAAAGAGTTTGACGGGAATCAGCATAAAGTCGATTTTACCGTACTTAAAGATGAATTAAATAAATGTCTGAAAACTATTGAAGCATTATGAGATTATTGTATAGGTTAATAGTATGCGCTGTGATTTGTATTTGTTCAAGTGCGACCTTACAGGCGCAAACACTTATTGATTATCAGCAACAAAAAAAGAAAGAAGTTGCAGAACGGCAACGTGTCGAAAAACAAAGATATGAATCTGCCTGCAAAAAAGGAACTCTTGATGCTTTTCAAGAGTATATCAAGTTATATCCCAAAGGGAAATATGCAGTTGATGTTAGAAACAGGATAGAAGACTATAATTTGTGGTTTGAAGCTGTAAAAACAAACACAGTTGAAGCATATAATCATTATATATCCACTTCCAAATTTAAAAGTTTCAAGGACAAAGCAACCGAAGCTATCACAGAACTTCAATCTGTTGATAAATGGAAGTCTATTCAGTCTTCAAAAAGCATAGCAGAAATAGAAATGTTTATGAAGACTTATCCCAAATCATCGTGCATAGATAGTGCCCAAAAAAGGATTCACGAATTAAATGGCGTAGATTTTTATTTAGCCAATGATTTGATTAACGCCTATCAAGAATTTAATAAAGCAGGCGGTAAGTATGTCTTGGAGCAAGTAAATCAATCTAAATTTGAAGAATGTCAAAAATATTGGGATTATAACAACCTAACATCTTATTCTACAGAGAAAAAGTTGCTTTCTTTTCTTAGGAAATACCCTTCTGGAAAATATTCTAATGAGATATCAAACAGAATTGCTATTTCAAAAGCCAAATCGTTTACCATGTATTCTGGAGATATAACTTTTAATGAAGCTCTTGGATATGCGAAAGATGAGACCACAAAGAATTTGGTAAAAAGGTACGTTGAGAGTAGTAAAAGAGCATATTCACAACACAAGAAACAGATGCGTAAAGCTAGAGTAAAAGCGAATGGTGGATATGTCCAATTTGGTCTTGAACTATTGGATTTTGGCTGGAATGGTATATCTCCCGATCGTTATCTCAATGTCGGATACTACAATATTGGAGCAAGTGTAAAATTTGGTAATAACAAAGTACCTGTTCAATTTGAAATCGGAATTAAACCAGGATTAATATTCTATAATTATGCAGATGAAGACGATTCGTATTACGACAGTGATTATGAAACTCACACGAAATTTCATCTTCCGGTATATGCTAAGTTAAAAATCAATCTATGCAATATAGGAGCAAGTTCCAAATTGTATGTCGCTGGATTGGGATTTTATAATATCGTTCGCAATGATGAACTTGAAAATCAGTTTTCCGTAGGAGGTGGTGCTGGTTTTGCATGGAAACATTGGGATTGGCTTACTTTGTATTATAAGCAGGATCTTGATAATAAATATTCGTTAGATGATAAGTTTTTGGGAACATCATTGATATATTATTTCTAGTGCAATAGAATCTTATTATAGATAACATAAGATATGAGAAAATATTTAATTGTAGCAATGCTATTTTGTTGTTCAATAGCTTTTGCCCAAAATGTCAAACGCCCCGATACATATAATTATAATCGTGGTGTAGAGGCAATCCAAAAAAACAATGCAGAAGAAGCTCTTGAATATTTGAACAAAGAACTGGAAGATAATCCTAACAACGGATATGCGTTGGCTTGGATTGCAACTGTGCGCAAATATCAAAAAGAGTATGGTCGTGCGCTAACCGCTGTGGATTTGGCAATCAAGCATATCCCCAAAAAGGATAAACAATACAGAGCATTTGCATACATTGTTCGTGCAGAAGTTTATATAGGTCTTGATGAGAAAGACAAGGCTCTTGCCGATTTCGCAGCTGCCATAAAGGAGACTCCTGATGATGCAGATGTATATGAAAAACGAGCTAATCTTTACTACTATCTTGATAAATATGATTTGGCTGATAAGGATTATCGCAAAATCATATCTATTGATCCCGGCAGCGTTATGGGCTATATGGGTATCGGACGAAATGCCAATGCAGAGAAAAGATATGACGATGCTATTGAACAATTCAATTATGTGACCAGATTGTCGTTAGACTATTCTTTCGGATATTCATTCAGAGCCGAAAGTTATGCTGGTCTTAAACAGTACGACAAGGCAATTGACGATATTATTAAAGCATTGGATATTGACGGAGACAATAAGGCATTTCATCTAATGCAGCAGGTAGCAGATTCTGCAATGGTTCCATTAGTAGCAAAACTGAAGGTACAATCACAAAAGAAGACGGTGTTTGTAAGGTAAAATGTGCTATCAATGACCTGCCTTTATA
>CAJTMR010000023.1 GCA_910577325.1 uncultured Parabacteroides sp. | reverse complement strand
TATTTATTAGGCAATTATAAGATAGCGGTTTTTATAGTGACGAAGTCAGGAAAAAGCATCATCTACGGCTCGGGAACTTATTCCTATTTTATAGGCCATTGTTTTTGCAGACATTGATGGATCGGAAATGACGAAATCAAGAATCTTTTGTGCGGTTTTCCCAATGCTTTTAGATTTGTTTTTCGAATCTCCGAACTTTTTCTCCGAACCTTTTTGCATTATCACCGAACTTTTTGACTGAACTTTCTTCGTTTACAGGGTACTTTTCGAGGGTACTATTTACCCTGTTGGCTACTTCTTCAACAGGTATTCTTCCGTTTTCATTCCAGTTCAGATTATAGAATGTGGTGTAAAAGGAAGTCGCTTCCGTTTGATATTGTGGTTCTTTTCCTTGCAGGAAATTGGGTTGTTTTTCCGTAAGCTCCCGCATTTTGCGTAAGCCGGAACCACGTTTCTCCATATAGTCCAACTGTGTGAACACATCCGCAATGACAGGGTTACGGCGCATGGATGGCACTTTGTATATATCTCGGTCTTGAATTTGTGTACCATCAAGCATCGCACCGGGTGATACCAGTTCTACGCGGTCATCATAAATGTCGATATGTACTTCACCGCCCATCACGGTATAATCTCTATGGATAAGGTGGTTTACCAGTCCTTCAAAAATGGCACGGTCGGAATAGTCGGGAAGATTTAGGCGATAATTGGGCATCTTTACCCATCCGCTCATAGTGTAGTTCTTGATGAAGTCCATGCCATATTTCAAGAGCAATACAAGGTTAGCACGATGCTCTACGGAACTGATAGCATCATCCTTATAGAGTCCAGTCCAACGAGTGCAGAAAATACGCGATTGAAATACCGTGCAATTATCAACAAACAGCAATCCGGCATTGGTCAGTTTACCTTCAGGAGTAACCAGACCGAATGATTCCAGATACTTGTCATTCCATTCTTGATGGGTTTGCTCACGGAAGGTATTGGCCAAGATGATGAAAGAATGTTTGCTGGCATCCACTTGGGTAGGAAGAGAATCCCATGTCATGTGCGTGCCTTTCAATACCAACGAAAGAAGTTGTTGCGAATTACACTCTACGCTTTCATTGCCCACTCGTACATATGCGGTACGTGCCCGTCTTGATAGTAATAATAAGGTGTCTGCATTCCTGCCTTTACTTTTACTTCAAGCAGGATATGTCCTTCGTGTTCAATCGGAATAAGTTGTATTTCCGGCACAGGGTCAAGTCTTGCCTTGATGGTTTCGCTGATAAAGTCGGCATCGGCTTGTGGATTATTTAAACCTACAATCACTCCGTCGTCGTTCACTCCATAGAACAAACTGCCACCATCCGTATTGGCAAAAGCCGATATGGATTTAAGCCATGACTTTACTTTCTTACGTTCCAACATTTCCTTGAAATCATAAGTTGAACATTCCGCCATCAATGTATTGTTATGTATTTGCATTATTTCCTTATTATTCGTATAATATTTTAATTCTTATCATAAAGGTAATGATATTGTGATAATTTCAAACGTTTTCACTTACAAAGAAAGCATCAAGTCAGCCAAAAGAACAGCCGTTTCCGGTTCATTCTTTTGTGCGTCTTTAGGTTTCCATGCCACAACGAACCGTACGGATGCGGATTTCACCTTGTAACCTCTTTGTTCCCATTCGGATAATGTATCCTGCATTTTTGATGACAACTTCGCCACAGATTTATCGGTCAATGAACTATACAAAAAGAAATTGCTGTAAGTCAAAGAGTCTCCTCCTCGCAATGCCAAGACCTCTTGTTTCTTTTCTTTGAAGAATCCCAAATTGACATCTTTGTGGGAGAGTTGCAATACAATTTCTTCAGGCATGTCATATTGCCGCTGGTCCATAAGATATCGGTCAGCACCCAAATGATTGAAACAATCACCGTTTGTATGTATGAACAGCCGGTTTTTCGCACGGGTCATTCCTACATAATATCGACGCATCAGATGGGCATCCTTTACATAACTGTCGGATATGAGCATATACACATCGTCAAACTCTCTGCCTTTGGCCCTGTGAATGGTTGACACCACAACGTCGGCTCCTGATACGTCGCAGAAGTCTTCCACTGACGACTCAAATACAAATTCTTTGAAGTCACTGAAATATTTAGTCTTGTTGGTTTGTTCAAACTGGTCTACACAATGCTTCACATACATCAAGCTTAGACTCCTGTCATAAGTAGAGAAGGTGTTCTGCTTGGCTTCTTCCCACAGCTCTTCCGTGATTAGCGATGTTTTTATCCGCATGTTTATATACCTCAGGAAATATCTCATTTCGGCCATATTCCAAAAACGCAGGCCGTCCATTGATTGTATCAGTTTACTGTTTATGCCATGTTTCCGCAAAAGAGCCATCAGGATAACGGCCTCTTCATTTGTTTGGGTCAGCACACAGGAAGTGCCTTTGTCCTTGTGTTGAAGTAAGTTCTCGACGAGCGGCTGATACATATACTTTGATTGATGGCGTGTCACTTCTACCCAACCTTCTTCTTTTCTCATGGAGATGATTGGCGAACTTTTTATCCTCTTATCGATGGTTTTCAAGAAGGCGTTGGCAAAAGCCACCGGATGATGTGCACTGCGGTAATTCTCGGTCATCTCAACAAATGTGCTTCCGCTTTCTTGTGCCAGCCGGTACATATAGCCGGAATCGGAACCGCGGAATTCATAGATGTTCTGGTCATCGTCTCCCACTGCTATCACACGCATTTCCTCATTATTGGTCATTAAAGCCTTTACAAGCGCATGCTCTTCGACTCCCATATCCTGAGCCTCATCTATGACCAACACCGTCTTGCCAATCTTATTGGGTTCCACTTCTCCTTGACAGATCATCTCGGCTGCATTTGAAACGACATTCCTTGATTCTTCAAGATTTCCAACCCGTCCCAACAGGTCGAAGCAATAGGAGTGGAATGTTTTTATTTCGACAAAATGGGCGGCGTTGCCTATCAACTCCATGAGCCTTTGTTTGAATTCCGTAGCGGCTGCCCTTGAAAAGGTCAGCATCAGGAGCTGTTCGTGTTTCACATCTTCAAGTAGCAGAAGTGAGGCCAGTTTGTGGACCAATACACGTGTCTTTCCACTACCCGGGCCGGCTGCGACCACAATGCAACGTGAACCCTTATCGGAAATAATATCCATTTGCCGTTTGGACAGTTGTCCGAACAATTGTCTGTACTTCCGTGGTGTCAAGTTACGTTGTATCTCGCTTACCCTGTCACCTTTGAAATATTTTGCGACAAACTTCCTGTAGTCCATTTGGAAATAGTCCTGCACATATTGCAAGGCCGCATGATAATCTCTTACCATCAGATTGGCATATTCGCCTACAATATGCACTTGCTGGATTTTCAACTTGTAGAATTCGTTGAGCATCCGGTAGTCGTCTTGCTTGTATCTCGACTTGTTATCCTTTATTCTTTGGATATTCATAGCATTATAAAGTACCAAAAAGCCGCCTTCAAGTTTTAGTGAACCGATTTTCGACAAATACAGAAGTGCTTCTTCCACATCTTCTAACTGAATGTCGTTAAGTTCGCCGAAAAGAGATTGAGAACTTGATTTTATTTGGTTCAAAAGTTCTACCACGGAGAACTGGATGGCTTTGCCGGACACGTTTTCCTTTTCTGTATCAGAAGCTAATTGATACAGCCATTCCACTGCAAAACGGCTTATTTCCCATCGCTTCTCAAAGCGTCTTATAGTAGAATCCAAATCCGCCTGTCGACTTATTTCCATATTGCGGACCGCATCTTCTTTCTTACGGGTATACCCCTTGACGGTGAGGAAATAAAGCAGCGTCCGGATATCTTTTTCTTTGGATGTGTTGATTCCGTCGTTCACGGCGTTTTCATTCAGTTGCTTGCATGATATTCGCAAAGCTTCATCGGGAATATGATTGAGGATGTATTGTTCAAGTTTTGCAAAGCGTTCGAGAAGCGTTTGCGACTTTCGCTCCGAGTCGCCCACATCCAGCAAATAGGCGGATATATCTTTGCTGTCTGCCAATATTCCTTCCTGCCGCATACGTTCCACGATGGATATGACTTCTCTTTTGCTTAGTCCCAAGATGTCTGCCAAATAGTCGATCCGCGATTCTGCTTCCGAATCCTGAGCTTTGGCGATATGCTTTTGGGATATCAATGATTTGATGATGCGAACCGACCTCTCTATTTCATCGCAGCCAAAGAGCACCGACGCTGATATGCGCTCTCTTGCCTCGTCCATATTTTTTACCGTGATTCCCGTGGCATATACATGAGGCACATTGTTTCCTCTTACCAAGTATCCGCTTTGTTCCAAAGCCGCCAATGCTGTCCGCACACGGGTCTCAATGTCGGATACCGAATCATCCCATCCTGCTTGGCGGGCAATTTCCAATGCAGAACAGTCGACTCTCATGCGCTGCCTGGTAAGATTTTTGACGGCTTTCCATACCTGCTGGATTTCACTAATGCTGAGTTTCGTTTGGTTTAACAATATAAAATGCTTGTCCAAGTCATTGTCACTATAAAGCACATAACAACGTGCGCTGAGACTTGGGTCACGACCGGCCCTGCCTGCTTCTTGAACGTAGTTTTCCAGAGAATCGGAAATGTCATAATGTATCACGAGACCTACATCTTTCTTATCGACTCCCATACCAAATGCAGACGTAGCCACGATGATGTGTGCCTGATCGTTCATGAAAGCATCCTGGTTGGCAATTTTTTCATCCGCATCCATCTTGCCATTGAAAGGCAGTGCCTTGTAACCGTCGCGAGTCAATTTCGCTGCCAGCTCCCTTGTTCGTTTGGTACGTGATACGTAAACAATTGTCGGGCAATCGGACTCTGCTACAAGTTCTCTCAGCTTCAAATACTTGTCATTGTCACTTTCTGCATGTATGACGGAATAGTGCAGGTTAGTTCTTGAAGCCGTTGATGCAAACAGCTCTAAGTTCAAGTCCAAGGTTTGCTTGAAATAGTCGCAGATGTCCTGTATCACTTTCTGTTTTGCCGTGGCCGTAAAACAGGATACAGGTATCGGGTGCTCGCATTTTTTCCTTTGCTGGTATTTTCGGATGAATTTACCGATGTAGAGATAGTCAACCCTGAAATCCTGCCCCCATGAAGAAAAGCAATGCGCTTCATCTATTACAAACCTTACGACATGCCGGGCTATCAATATTCTCCCAATCGTTTTGGAGCGAAGCATTTCGGGGGATATGTACAACAGCGAGGCTTCTCCGTCTTGCACTCTTTGTATGGCCAGTGACCTTGTGATGGGATCTAACATTCCATTGATGGTCACGGCATCCGTGATGCCTCTATCGGCAAGGTTGTCCACCTGGTCTTTCATCAGGGACTGCAAGGGGGAAATGACAACCGTCAGTCCGTGCACGGAACGTCCAGCCATGAGTGCCGGCAATTGGAAGGTCAGCGACTTGCCGCCACCGGTAGGAAATATTGCCAGCAGCGATTTCCCCTCTACCGCAGCTTGGGCGGCCCGTTCTTGTAGAGGTTCGCCTTCGTATGTCCGGAAGCGTTCATATCCGAAAAATAACTTTAGGTTATGAAGCACATCCAATTGTGTGCGGCAGTAGTTACAACCCTTGTTGCAGTTGGTGTGGCGTAACAGTTTTATGATAAATTCCACTTCGGGATAGTTGTGAAGCACCCATCCGGGAGTGATGGAATGAGAATCGGTGGTATCAATCAGAGCTAATGCGTATGCCAACCCGCACGGGTATCGGTCGATGAGCATGCCAAGGTCGGCATGCTGGCAAATCTTTCCGTCATAAAGTCCTTTAATAAGTTCAGGTATTCCTTCATGAATATACTCCGCACTTACCATACAGAGAAATCCCTCAAACTCCTTCTTGTCTTTCAGCAACGATGCGAATAGCATACGCTTCTCTTTTGGCAAGGAATTCCAGCATGCTATTTCATCCAATAACAGGTCTTTTGCTTTCTTGCAATCGTTTACCGGATTGTTCATCTGTTCGCTGATCAGTTTGTCATCTTTCACAAGCCTATGGTAAGGGCGTTCCGGGAACAATAAAGGCGAGATATAAAGCGTATCAACCAAAACCCAGCGACACGTATCGCCAGCGAACAAGTACTTGGCATCATGGTGAATGATATTGTGGCCGCAGATGTAATCAATGCCGTTTAAGAAAACAAATAGTTCCTCTTTCGAGGTTTTATGGAATGTCGTGTCATCGTGTCTGAGTGCCCCTATATCATGGATTTTATGGTCTTTCAAGCCGACTTCGACATCTACTATTGCATAATTGCGGTCAGTACGTGGTACAGAGGTGATTTTACGGCCAACGATATTGTTTTCATCCTCATTTTTCTTAAGTCCTATGAGTTTGCTCCATATTGACATATCTCAATATAATAAATAGTTTTGCATTTTGAATTTGTTACGCATCTGCAATGAAGTAAACATACATTTTCCACATGAGACAAAAAAGAGAGTGCCATAATTCACATTCATGTCATCCCGAACGGGGTCCGCCATGACAAATCATAGAATTATGACACCCTCTTTTTTGTGTGTATTTTAATCCGAAATTCCATACGGAAAATATCAACTGATTTCAAACGAATCCGCATCCTTCCACACCGGAAACTTAGTCCTCAGCTCTTCCAGATCCGCACGGACAAGCGTACAAGTACGGGTGACCTCCTCACGCTTACCGGCATCCGCCAGCTTTTTGCCTTTGGGAGAGAAGATCATGGAATCACCCCTATACACAAACCCCTTGCCGTCGATCCCTACTCGGTTCACTCCGCATACATACGCCATATTTTCCAACGCACGCGCCTGGAGCAGCGTTTTCCAGACTCTCTTGCGGGCCTCGGGCCAGTTGGCGACATAGAGCAGCAGGTCGTATTCGTTGTCCACGTTCCGGCTCCAAACCGGAAAACGAAGATCATAGCAGACTTGCAAACAGATGTTCCAGTCCTTATATCGCACGATCGTCCGTTTATCGCCGGCGGTGAAATGCCGGTCTTCGCCCGCCATCCGGAATAAATGCCGCTTGTCATACAAATAAGTTTCCCCCTCAGGAGTTATGAAAAAAGCACGGTTAAAATACTTCCCGTCTTCTTTTGCGATGAAACTGCCAGCCACAGCAAGCTTATATTTCTTCGCCCAGCCCTTTATGGTCGGGATGGTAGGCCCGTCCATCGTGTCGGCCAATTTTTCCACTTCCATGGAAAAACCCGTCGTAAACATTTCCGGCAAAACGGCTATGTCCGTCTTACCGCTGACCCGCCGAATCAGTTCTCCATAATACCCCAGGTTTTCATCTCTGTCCTCCCAGATAATATGGGACTGGACCATACTGATACGCAAATTGTCTGCCATAATATTAAATTTGAACAAAGTTTTCCGGATGACAAGCAGTCACCCCTCTGTAATGCTCACGAATCTGACGGATATCTTTATCCGCATCCCCCGTAGGATAGAATACCCCTTTAAAACCGGCTTCTTTCTTTTTGTAATCGAAATAGGCCATCAGGATAGGCACGTCGGCTTTTTGTGCGATATAGTAAAACCCTCTTTTCCAGTCTTCGACCCGTTTACGCGTTCCTTCAGGAGTCACAGCCAACTGAAATTCTTTCCGCCGGTTGAACAAGTCCACCATCTGGTCCGTCACCGAGGTCCGCTTGCGGCGATCGACAGGCACGCCCCCCAACCAGTCAAACAACAGGTTAAAAGGGAAAAAGAACCATTCCTTTTTTATCAGGAAACTGGCATTACGGCCAATCGAAGTATAAAACAGTTTTCCTACGATAAAATCCCAATTACTGGTATGCGGAGCCACGCATATCACACATTTAGGCACATCCCCGACCACCGGTCCGAGTTTCCAGCCGGACAGGCGGAGAAGCGCCTTGCTTATAGTTTTCTTCATTCCTTACTTTACTATTTGCTCAACTCCCCGATTTCGGTTGCTATTGCGTTTATTTCCGTTTGCAGGTCCGCCCGCAGCTTACGGTAATACTCTTTCACCCGTTTTTTGTTGTCTTTCCCGTCCGGACGGTTGGCACGACGGACATATTCGTCCTGCATATCGAGTATTCTCGCCATCACTACGTCAGCCTTCCCCGAATCAACCCCTGGGACATACAACATGCAAATCAATGTCTCCAAAAACAAATCGCCAGCCACATAGCTGATGTCTTTCTTCAAAATTCTTCTTTTAGCCATAGTCGTTTACATTAAAATATCCACAAATCTACATAATTCATTCATTAAACAAGCCCTATAGTTGAAAAAAAGACAAAAATTTGTATCTTTGCCCCCTCAAAATATCTGATTATAAACAAAATCGTTTATGGATAACACAACAACAACGCCAGAATATCTTTTCGAAAGCAGTTGGGAAGTATGTAACAAAGTAGGCGGTATCTATACCGTCCTTTCAACGAAAGCACGTACGTTACAACAGTCATTTAAAGATAAGTTGATCTTTATCGGGCCCGATGTGTGGGCTAACACAGACGCACCCGACTTCATAACGGATGATATTCTGTTTGCTGACTGGAGAACTCATACGAAGACCACAGAAAACCTGAAAGTAAAAGTAGGCCGTTGGAACGTCCCGGGGACACCTCCTGTAATCTTAGTGGACTTCAAGCCTTTCTTCAAAGAAAGAGACTCTTTTTTCTACTCGATGTGGGAAAGTTTCCGCGTGGATTCGATTCACGCGTATGGCGACTACGACGAGTCTTGTATCTTCGCCTATACAGTAGGTAAAGTCATCGAAAGCTTCTACCACTTCTACAAGCTGGAGAACAAAAAGGTTGCCGCCCTGTTCAACGAATGGATGCTGGGAATGGGTGCGCTTTACATCCAAAAACAAATCCCGGCCATCGCAACTCTCTTTACGACACATGCCACTTCGATCGGCCGTTCCATCGCCGGAAACAACAAAGCCCTGTATGCTTACATGGACGGATACAACGGCGACCAGATGGCCGGGGAGCTGAACATGGAAGCAAAGCATTCGTTGGAAAAACAGACAGCCCTGCATGTAGACTGCTTTACGACAGTGAGCGACATTACAGCTCGCGAGTGCAAACAATTGTTGGACAAAGCGCCGGACATCGTCACTCCGAACGGATTCGAACCCGGCTTCGTCCCGGCAAGAAAAGAATATGAAGCAAAGCGTGCGGCTGCCCGCAGTAAACTGCTCAACGTCGCCGAGAAACTGTCAGGATGTTCCATTTCGCCTGACGCCTATTTGGTGTCTACCAGCGGCCGATACGAATACCGCAATAAAGGCATCGACGTCTTTATCGAAGCGATGAACCGGGTACGCACTTCCGGCAAGCTCCAACGCGAAGTCGTCGCCTTCGTCATGGTCCCGGCTTGGGTACGCGATGCACGCGCAGACTTGAAGGAGGTGATCGGCAAGGACATCCGCACCACCGCTCCCATGCAAATGCCGTTTGCCACGCACTGGCTGAACCAGATGGAGCAAGACAAGGTGCTGAACTACATCTTCCACTCAGGTTTCACCAACTCGGCTGCCGACAAGCTGAAAATCATCTTCGTCCCCTGTTATCTGGACGGGCGCGACGGCATATTGAACCAGTCCTATTACGATCTGCTGATCGGCATGGACGCAACCGTCTACCCCTCCTACTACGAACCGTGGGGCTACACCCCGCTGGAAAGTATCGCATTCGGGATTCCGACGATCACCACCGACCTTGCCGGTTTCGGCTTATGGGCCAAAAAACACGTGACGGGCAACGACATCTGCGAAGGCGTCGCAGTCGTAAACCGCGACGATTTCAATTATTTCGAAGTGGCCGACGCCATAACTTCCTCCATCTTGACGCTTGTTGAAAAAGATAAAAAGGAAGTGGCCGAGATCCGCAAACGCAGTTTCCGCCTGGCGGCGAAAGCGGAATGGAGCAAATTCATCGTCTACTATGAAGAGGCTTTCAGGATCGCGTTGGAGCATGCGGACAAAAGAAATAATTAAAATACGCTCATAATTAAACAGATAATCTCTATCTTTGCAACGTTTTCAGGCAAAATAGAGATTATACAACCATTAAATATAGAAATTGAAACATTTTTAAACTTCACAATAATGAAAATCAAAGCGAATAACGCAAACAGCCCGATCTGGAAAGATGTTTATTCCCATTCCATGCTTCCCGAGCAATTACAGCCGTTACACGAAATGGCTACGAACTTATGGTGGGTATGGAACCATGAAGGAGCCAAATTATTCGGTAAGATCGATCCTGAACTTTGGGCATCAACAGAAGGTAATCCCGTGCTTTTACTTCAAAGCCTGTCCTACAAGCGTATTGAGGAAATTATGGCAGACGACGTCCTGATGGCCGAAATCAAAGCTGTATACTCAATATTCAAGGATTACGTAAACGTCAAACCGGATCAGACAAAACCGTCTGTAGCCTATTTCAGCATGGAATACGGCCTGACGAACGTGCTGAAAATCTATTCCGGCGGTCTGGGCGTACTGGCAGGCGACTACCTGAAAGAAGCCAGCGACAGCAACATCGACCTGACAGCAGTAGGTTTCCTGTATCGCTACGGCTACTTTACACAATCCCTGTCCATGGACGGACAACAGATTGCCAATTACGAACCGCAAAACTTCAACGCGCTGCCCCTTACGCAGGTCATGCAAGCCAATGGCGAGCCGATGGTATTGGAAGTCCCCTACCCCGGCCGTACCGTTTATGCGCACATCTGGAAAGTAAGCGTAGGACGCGTTCCTTTATATTTGATGGATACGGATATCCCCCAGAACAGCGAATGGGACCGTTCCATCACTCACCAACTATATGGCGGCGACTGGGAAAACCGCATGAAACAGGAATACCTGTTGGGTATCGGCGGTATCCTGATGCTGAACAAGCTGGGAATCAAGAAACAGATCTACCACTGCAACGAAGGGCACGCCGCGTTGATCAACGCACAGCGTTTGGTTGACTTCATCCAGAACGACGGACTGTCATTCAACCAGGCTCTGGAAGTCGTACGCGCTTCCGCCTTGTACACCGTCCACACGCCGGTTCCGGCAGGCCACGACTACTTCGACGAAGGCCTGTTCGGCCGCTACATGGGCGAGTTCCCCGGCAAGCTGGGCATCAGCTGGCAGGAATTCATCGACATGGGACGTGAAAACCCGGGTTCAAACGAGAAGTTCTCCATGAGCGTATTCGCCCTGAACACCTGCCAGGAAGCGAACGGCGTAAGCTGGTTGCACGGGAAAGTGTCACAGCGCATGTTCGCTCCGGTATGGAAAGGCTACTTCCCCGACGAACTGCACGTAGGATATGTGACCAACGGCGTGCACATGCCGACCTGGGCTTCAACCGAATGGAAACGCTTCTTCGCGGAACATTTCGACAAGAAATTCATCAAAGACCAGTCCAACAAGAAATACTGGGAAGCCATCCAGAACGTTGCGGACGATGACATCTGGTCTATCCGCAAGACCCTAAAGAACAAGCTGATCACATACATCAAGAACCAATACAAGACAAACTGGCTGAAGAACCAGGGAGATCCCGCGAAGGTTGTTTCCATCCTCGACAAGATCAACCCGAACGCCCTGCTGATCGGATTCGGCCGCCGTTTCGCGACTTACAAACGCGCCCACCTGCTGTTCACGGACCTGGACCGTCTGGCCAAGATCGTAAACAACGAGCAATACCCGATCCAGTTCGTATTCACCGGTAAAGCCCACCCGGCCGACGGTGGCGGACAAGGCTTGATCAAGCACATCGTCGAAATCTCACGCCGTCCGGAATTCTTAGGAAAGATCATCTTCCTGGAAAACTACGACATGCGTCTGGCCCGTCACTTAATCGCAGGCGTCGATGTTTGGCTGAACACCCCGACCCGTCCTCTGGAAGCATCC
The DNA here is from genome assembly GCA_910577325.1 of uncultured Parabacteroides sp. GTDB lineage: Bacteria > Bacteroidota > Bacteroidia > Bacteroidales > Tannerellaceae > Parabacteroides. The sequence continues at coordinate 42,857 of CAJTMR010000023.1, read as the reverse complement.
GGCACGTCCGGTGAAAAGGCCGAGATGAACGGTGTCCTGAACTTCTCCGTGTTGGACGGATGGTGGTACGAAGGTTACAAGCCGGGTGCAGGTTGGGCATTGACCGACAAGCGCACTTACGAAAACCAGCAGTACCAGGACCAGTTGGATGCCGCTACCATCTACCATACGCTCGAGACAGAGATCATCCCGACCTATTACGCAAGAAACAGCAAGGGATACTCTCCCGAATGGATTCAGTATATCAAGAACTCGATGTGCCAAATCGCTCCCGACTACACGATGAAACGTATGTTGGACGACTACATCGACCGTTTCTACAACAAGCTGGCAACCCGTTCCGCCCACTTGTACGAAAACGGCTTTGCCCAAGCCAAGGCGATCGCGGCATGGAAAGAAGAAGTGGCCGAACATTGGGATAGCTTCCAGGTAGAATCGTTCACCAGTTCAATGGACCTGGCCAACGAAGGACAAGTAGTCGGCAAGGAATACACGTTCAACCTGGTAATCGACCGCCACGAACTGAAAGGCATGCTGGGCGCGGAAATGGTTGTGACCAAAGAAAATCCGGACACCCATCAATTGGCATTGGTATCGACCGAACAGTTCACGCTGATCAAGGAAGAAGGTTCCAGACTGTTCTTCGAACTGAAAACGACTCCGAGCGAAGCAGGTCTTCAGAAGATGGGCTTCCGTGTCTATCCGGCAAACAAGGAACTGCCTCACCGCATGGACTTCGCTTTCGTCCGCTGGATACAGTTGTAATCGACACACAAGCAAAACGAATAACCCAAGAAGGGGGTGCACAAGCACCCTCTTTTTTTATGCCGATACCAACGCTTCAGGGTAGCTAACCCTATGGGTTATGGACCGTAAAGCATAAGGTTAGCTACCCTGAAGCATAGGGTTCCATACGGCCCGTCCGAATGGCAAGGAATCAAAAAAAAGGGAAACCGCACGACAGGCAGTTTCCCTTTTTTTGGGGTTGATACATATTCTCAAGCTCAGAAAGCGTAATCCAAACTTAACCCGAACACTTTATTGGTGCGGCTGTAGACATTCTGTCCCGGAAGTCCCGTGCCACAATAATTGTCCATCTTCTTCGTATAATTATGGTAATTCGTCCACATATAGCCCACGTTCAACGCCATCTTTTCACTCAGCATCACCTTGGCTCCAAAGCCTAACGAATAAGAGTCACAGGAGAAACTGACATCACTCTGGAAATTATCAGACAAACCGTAATCCGTGATTTGAGCGCCTCCGCTGATGGTCAGTCTCTTGATCACGTCCCACTCTATACCGAACAGATACTCGTTCGTACCTCTTTCCAGCTCTTTCTGCTTTCCGCCGGCCATGCCCGCATTCTTGTCATCGAAGAAGTGATACTCCACAGAAGCCTTCAACATGGGCAAAAACCGATAAGAGGCAGCCACCGAAAGCATGGAAGGGATATCGTTCGGCGTATTTACGCCATGCTTGTAAGGACCGACCAGGTCTTCCGCACTGTCGGGATAATCCAGCTTCTTGGTATTGTTTTCGATGTTCAGGTTTGTCTTGAACTCATATTTGGCCCCGAAATTGAATTTGCCATATTTGACATCGACACCCAGGACCGGTGTCAGCCCCCAACCGGTCTGGTCGCAATCCAAAGCCAGATTCATCACGTCCGCCCCACCGAAATCCTTTTTCAGCCTCGCATCCAGATACCCGTCGTAGTTTCCTGAAAAATAGTTCATACGGCCTCCGGCAAAGGCGGAAAGCCAATCCGTGATCTTGTATGAAAGGCCGAGTTGGAGGGAATAAATATACTGTTTACCGTCCATCGCACTGTTAATAGTGTACATATCCGGCGTGACGATGGGACTTTTGCCGCCCGTCTTCATATAATCGACCAAGCTGCCCTGGAATATACCGGCCATAGCTGCCGATTCGAACATAGGCAGGCCGTCGTCAAACGAAGCCTTACCACCGCCACCCGTAATGGCAAAGAAACCGGAGATGGTCCAGTCGCCTTTCTTGTAAGCCGCAAAAACACTCGGAATCACAGGAGCGGCCGCCTTTCCTTTGTAATATTTCTTATAGGGGACGTCGCTTACTGTCGGCATCTTATTCACCGGGTCGAAACCATTGTACGTACCGAAAGAGGCATCGATATTGCGGGTCTGGAAAGCGCTTTGGATACTCACGCCAACGCGGAACCCGTCTGTCGGCAAGAAAGAAAGACCCGCCGGGTTAGACAAAGCACCATCTATGTCAATTGCAGCACCCCGCGAAAGTGACCTTAAAAAGGCTGCATGCTGGTTCGTATTCGTCAAATATCCACCTGCAAAAGAAACCAAAGGCATCATCATCAATGCCGCACCTAATACTACTTTTTTCTTCATGTTTTACTTTTCTTGATTACAAAACGGTCGCAAAGATAAATACTTTTTTTCATTACTGCACACTTTTGGCAAAAATGTGCCGCACAAATCGACCCGTTTTGTGCAATATCCGCTCCCGATCAATTGTCAATTTCCAATTGTCAAATTTCAATTAAAGAAGTATCTTTGCATCCGAAAAGGAACGTTTCCTTTTCCGTGTGCTTGCTGAACCACGTACTAAAAACAAGAAAGATATGAAACATCAAGAAGCCGCTTTGGTATGCTTCTCCGGCGGGCAAGACTCCACGACTTGCCTGTTCTGGGCCAAGAAGCACTTTTCCCGCGTAGAAGCCGTATGCTTCACATACGGGCAAAAACATTCCCTTGAAATAGAGGTCGCACGAAAGATCGCAGCCGATGCCGACGTTCCGTTCCAACTGCTGGACGTGTCGTTGCTCAGCCAGCTCGATCCGAACTGCTCGTTGACAAATACCGGCATTTCGATGGACCGGGAAAAACCGGCAGACAGCTATCCGAACACCTTCGTCCCGGGACGCAACATGGTATTCCTGACCTTCGCCGCCATCCTGGCACGCGGCAAAGGCATCTTCAACCTCGTAACCGGCGTGTCGGAAGCCGATTTCAGCGGTTATCCCGATTGCCGCGATACGTTCGTCCGTTCCCTCAACGTCACCCTGAACCTGGCGATGGACGAACAGTTCGTCATCCACACCCCCCTGATGGACCGGGACAAAAGCGAGGTATGGGAGTTGTCCGACGAGCTGGGCGTGTTCGACCTTGTACGGACCGAGACGCTCACCTGCTACAACGGTGTCATGGCGGAAGGCTGCGGCGATTGCCCCGCCTGCAAACTGCGCCGCGAAGGCCTGGAGAAATATTTGAAAAGACGCCGATAAGCCTTTACCACGAACAACAGAAATATACATCATGGATACAAGAAAAGAGGAAAACGAACTGCACTTGTTAGGCGGTTCGACCGTGTACAAACAGGATTATGCCCCGGAGGTGTTGGAAGCGTTTACAAACAAGCATCCGGACAATGATTACTGGGTACGCTTCAACTGTCCGGAATTTACAAGCCTCTGCCCGATCACCGGCCAGCCGGACTTTGCAACCATCTACATCGACTATATTCCCGATGTAAAAATGGTGGAAAGCAAGAGCCTGAAATTATATTTGTTCAGTTTCCGCAACCACGGAGCCTTCCATGAGGATTGCGTCAATATCATCATGAAAGACCTTGTCCGCCTGATGAACCCCAAATACATCGAGGTGACCGGTATCTTCACTCCGCGCGGCGGAATCAGCATTTACCCGTATTGCAATTACGGCCGGCCGGGCACAAAATATGAACAACTGGCGCAACAACGGCTGTTCAATCATAAGCCGTAAAGGAAGATTTTTCAAGGCATCCTGCAAAAAATGGCAATACGGGAACGACTGTATTGCCGTTTTTTTATACATTTGCCGGGGTAAATTCTAAACCTAAAATAAAAAATTTAGACCATGGACAAAAGTATTACAATGAAGGTTGCCTTGGCAGCCCTGGCTTGTACAGCCTGTATCGGTGCAAGCGCGCAAAAACAGTATCCCGAACAAGAAAGAATGAAACCCGGCATGTCCGAATACTGGACTCCCCAGCCGAAAATCGTCACTCCGGGCGACATCAAAACAAACAGCGCTCCTTCCGATGCCATCGTCCTGTTTGACGGGAAAGACCTTTCCGCTTGGCAAAACGCCCAAGGCGGGCCGGCCGAATGGATCGTTAAAAACGGTGTTTTCACTGTGGACAAGAAGAAAGGCGACATCCTGACCAAACAGAAATTCGAGAACTTCCAGTTGCATATCGAATGGTGCGTACCCGAAAACATCACCGGCACAAGCCAAGGACGCGGCAACAGCGGCATCTTCCTGCAAGACATGTATGAAATCCAGGTGTTGGATTGCTACAACAACGAGACATACGTGAACGGGCAGACCGGCAGCGTCTACAAGCAAACGCCTCCTTTGGCAAACGCCATGCGTAAACCGGGTGAATGGAATGTCTACGACATCATCTATTCCGCTCCTGTCTTCAAGGAAGACGGCACTTATCGCGTCCCGCCGCGCGTTACGGTCATCCAGAACGGCATCGTATTGCAGAATAACACGACTATCCTGGGTACTACGGAATACATCGGTTTCCCGAAAGTCGTAAAACATGGGGCAGGCCCGATCCGTTTGCAGTCTCATGGCGATCCCAGCGAACCGATCAGCTTCCGCAACATCTGGATCAGGGAAATGTAAATCCATTAGTCCGGCATTCTTTCGAGAGTTCTTTCCGGTCTGTTTTTCTGTTTTTATTCGTTGCATAGCGGGCTATGTGACGAATAAAAACAGAAAAACAGACCGGAAAGAAACTCAAAAGAAGCTGAAATAAACTTTTTGAAGCAAATTAAAACAGGCCCTTAGTCGAGCGTGAGGTTAAACTCCTCCTTCAACCTTGCCAAAACCGGATTCACGCTCAGCAAGTGTTCGTACTTCTCCGCCGACGTATAGGCCAAATGTTTCTGGTTCGTCTCATCTATACGGACACGCATCTGAATGCGGGTATTCTTCAACTGCATACGCAGATAGTTCAAGATGTCGATGCAATTATTCGTCAGCTCATCCTGCTGGCCCGGATTATGCACGCAGACTTCAAAACAGTTGCCATCCTGCTGCAAGGCCGGCTTGCAGTTGATCATCGTATTTTTCAGATATACCTTCTTATCGATAGCCGAAGCATACGCATCCCAACACAGAACCAATGCTTCCTGGCTGAAAGGGCTCTGCATGTCCTGCACCACGGCAGCAGCCTGTGCCGCAGCCTGCGCTTTCGGATGCTCTACACCCATTTCCTTGATGGATGTACCGAACTGGGGCGGACGCGCCACTCTCTTGGGCGCCGATGCCGGAGGAGCCTGAGAAATAACGGCCGAAGGAGGCGGCACATGAGCGGAAACCGCCTGCTGCCGGGGAGGCGCACCTGTCATTTCCTGCGGAGATTGCACGGGGCGTTGCAAAGGAGGGGCTGACTGCACGGTATAAGCCCGGCCCGCTACAGGCTGTACGGACTGAGCAGGGGCTTGGCCCGGCCCGCTGGATGCGATCGGCTCAATCAGCCCTTTTTTTTTATCGTCGGCAGGTTGTCCGGCACTGCTTAACTGGCAAAGCCGGATAAGCGTGAGTTCCAGCAAGAGGCGTTTATTACGGCTGGCCCGGTAATTGAGGTCACAGGTATTTGCCAGTTCGATCGCCTTGAACAACAGTTCGTCGGAACAACGCTTCGCCATCTCCTTATATCGTTCACGGATAGAAGCTCCAACCTCGAACAGGATCAAAGTAGCCTCATCCTTGCATACAAGCAAATCACGGAAATGCGACGCCAGGCCGGTAATGATATTCTGCCCGTCAAATCCTTTGCCCAATATATCGTTCAGGATCAGGATGGCGGAGCGGACGTTCCCTGAAAGCATTGCATCCGTCAACCGGAAATAATATTCGTAATCCAGGACGTTCAGGTTGTCGATGACAGCCTGATAGGTAATATTCCCATTTGTAAAACTGACCACCTGGTCGAAGATGGACAACGCGTCGCGCATACCGCCATCCGCTTTCTGGGCAATCACATTCAGGGCTTCCGGTTCAGCCGCCACCCCTTCGCAGGAAGAGACGTATTGCAGATGTTCGACCATATCGGTAATCGAGATGCGCGAAAAGTCGTATATCTGGCAACGGGACAGGATGGTCGGCAGCACCTTGTGCTTCTCCGTCGTAGCCAGAATGAACAAAGCATGGTGGGGCGGTTCCTCCAATGTTTTCAGAAACGCATTGAAAGCCGCCGAACTCAACATGTGCACCTCGTCGATAATAAAGACCTTGTATTTTCCGATCGGAGGCGGAATGCGCACCTGGTCGATCAGGGCACGGATGTCGTCGACCGAGTTATTGGAGGCGGCATCGAGTTCGTGGATATTGTAAGAACGCTGCTCGTTGAAAGCCTTGCAGGATTCGCATTCGTTACAGGCTTCCCCGCCGGCAGTCGGGCTCAGGCAATTGATCGTCTTGGCAAAGATACGGGCACAAGATGTCTTGCCCACTCCTCGGGGACCGCAAAAGAGGTAGGCATGGGCCAGCTTGTTATTTTGTATTGCATTTTTAAGCGTAGTTGTCAAAGACTTCTGCCCTACCACACTACGGAACGTGGAAGGACGGTATTTCCTTGCCGATACAATATAATTATCCATTCTCTGCTTTTTTATTGACAAGACAAAGATAAACAAAATAATTCATTTACCTTTGCAAAAACGAAGTTCCAATGTCACGCATAAAAGACTTTTACAACAAGCATCTTTCCGGGATCAATGCCTACTGGCTGGTCACCATCGTGTTCTTCGCCCTGACTTTCGTAATGGGCGACAGCAGCTTGTATAAGCGGTATACATACGATGAAAAGATCCGTAGCCTGGAAAAGGAAATCAAGCATTACCAGAAGGAGATCGAAATCAACAGCAAAAAGCTGAACGATCTGCATACGGACAAGGAGGGGCTTGAACGCTTTGCCCGTGAAGAGTATTTCATGAAAAAGCCGAACGAGGATGTGTACATTATCAAGAATAAGTAAATGAACGAAAAAACAAGAACGATAGTTTTCAATATCTCCGCCCTGCTGTTGCTCGCCGGTGCGGGATTATATCTGGCATTGCCGGCCGCTGCTCCCTACCTGTTCGCCGTCGGGTCTGCCGGCATAGCGGTCTGCTATCTGACAATGCCTGCCAAGGACATGGATTTTCGCAGACGCAGGTTGCACCGCTACAACATATTGGCCGGATTGCTGTGCGTATTCGCCTCCGCCCTGATGTTCGGCGGACGGAAAGAATGGGTGATTTGCCTGACCATTTCAGCCTTGCTTCAGTCATACACGGCGTTTGTCGCTCCCAAAGGGGATGGCAAGGATCGCAAACGTCCATAATCAAAGAGCTTCTGTCGCCTTGCCGCGTCGGACAGCTCGCAAGCGAAGCGGTTCCTGCCAGACAAGAAGAAGTCGTAATCGCGGACGGGGTCCGGGATTACGACTTCTTCAAATGCTGAACAAAATTTAAACAGGCTCTTAACGATTTCAATTCATCAAGGCTGCATTTTATTTTTATACGATATCAATTTTCAGTTTCTTCAATTGAGAACTGAGAGATCTTGGAAAATCCCCAAGTCGCGATCTTTGTAGAATCCGAATTGAATGTCAACGGATACTTGACACGATAGCTCACAATCTTCTTGCCTGCGGCTGCCTCCTTATTTTTCAACATGTTATAAAACGAAGCGCCCTCCGTCACAAACACATCCGATACATTGGTGAGAGTCGGCGCTTTACCATCCTCCAGCTTCCGGGCACGAACACAGACCGTATAAACACGTTCTATCCCATCCACCGTCTCCGGCTCCTGGCTATAGTCCATCATCGCTCTGTACTCGTTCTTCTGTTCAGTCGATGCAGAAGCAAAAACCGGCAGAAACGCTACTCGCTTATAGCTATTAGAAAACATCATACCACTTTCAGCCCCCATCAGCAGCAATTCATTGTCCAATGCGATTGAATCCGAAGCTGAAAAACTCAAATCATATTTGGGCAGCGGAGAGGAGGCGGCTCCTGTCGCCACGTAAAAACCATTTGTAGCCGCATTCGCATTGTCAGCCGAATCATAATCAATTGAAAAAGCAGTCAGGACGCAATCTCCCGCACTATATTTCGTATCATTCGCAACCGTCGGAATATACACCGGTGGAACTCCTATCGGGTAAAGCAAAGTTCTAAAAGTAGGAGAATAATCTACTATAGCCAAAGTATTCGGAAATGTCTGCTGATTCCCACCGCCATTCAAACAAGAAGTTAACGAAAACATACCCGCAGCGATTGCTGCCAATCCTAAAACTTTAAGTTTCTTCATTTTTACTGTTCTTTAATTTTATATTGCTTATTATTATCTGTTCTTGCTCAAAAGCCGAAACGGAAACCTGCCTGCAAATTGACATTAAACGGTTTCTCGGAACGAATCGTTTCGATATCGCTTCCGTTATCGAAATAATAGCCGGCCCCCACTTCCGCATAAACACTTAAGAAACGGAGCAGCGGGTAGCTGGCGCCGGCACGGGCATTCACTGACCACATCCATTCTTTCATACGGATATGTTTCTTCTCGTGACGGATTTCATCGTTTTCCACAAATATTTTTGTATTCAGCTTACCGGCGACATTGACCTCGGTCATGGCTCCCGCCGCTGCATAGAATTGGACACGCTTCCATTCCGCTATCTTATAAGACAAAGAAAGAGGGATTCCGATAAAATGCAACTTCTGTTTCGTTTCGCCATGATATACAGCCCCGGTCTCCCATTCGGAAGAAAGGAATGTATAGTTTAAACCGGATTGGAGGGAAAAACGGTCATTCAAAGAATAACCGGCTCCCAAACCGACCGAAACCGGTGTGTTATGGCGAAAATTCGTTTTCGGGGTCTGACCATTGAAATACGGGGAATTCAAATGCAGCAATTCCTGATCCATCATCAACGTGCTCTTCAAGGCATAGGCATTTAACGAATTGGAAGTCCCGGCACTCACGCCACCGCCTCCCATTCCGAAACTCCACCTTTTGGTCCTCGCTTTCTTCTCTTCTTTTTTCACTGGCGCTGCATGCGCAAGCAAAGAGCGCGTTTCGACCGGAACTGCCGTTTCGGCCGCCTCTGTCACCTCGGCCACCTCGGCCACTTCAGCTGCTTCGGAAGAACTTACCGCGACAGCACTTTTGTCTTCTTCCCGGGACGACAGGGAGATGTTGTCCGCCACCCTACCCGACCGGAACGCTGTGGCGCCCGCAATTTGCGCGACAACACGCTTTGCCACCCGGTTAACCGGCACGGAAGGAGCTGCAACAGGTGACGCTGATTCGGATTGTCCGGCCAGCCGTCCCTCGACAGCCCTGCTTTCTTTCCGGACCGTTTCGGCTACAGGCATGTGTTCCCGGTCGTGGTAAAAAACAGTGATACTTCCTGTTACAACTAATAAAGAAATAACGGCGGCTGCCGCCCAATAGCGCAAAGCCCGCCGGAAAGGGACAGATTTTTCAACCGACAGACGGTCGGCTATCGCCTCCCAGTCGCCGGGCATCGTGTCCGCTTCGAAGTCTTGCAACTTCGAACGGCATAAATCGTCGAATATATCTCTTTCCTTATCCTTCATTTCTTCTCACTCAATACAATTCATTTATCCTGCGTTGCAACAATTGTTTGGCACGCGTAAACTGCGACCGGGATGTACTTTCCGTTATATTCATCATCTCGCTGATCTCCTTATGCGAATAACCTTCTATCGCAAACAGGTTGAACACCGTACGAAAGCCGGCGGGAAGCTCCTGCACCAGCTTCATCAACTCGACCGCCGACATATCGGATATGGCAGAGCTGTCCGGATGGATCAATTCCGCCGTGTTGTCCAGATCGGTGGCCTCGCGCAAAACATCCGATTTGCGCAAATGCTCCAACGCACAATTGACAAAGATCTTTCGCATCCACCCTTCAAACGACCCGATCCCCGAATAAGAGTCCATGCCGGTAAAGACTTTTACAAAACCGTCCTGCAACAAATCACGGGCAGTCTCCCTGTCGCTGACATAACGCAGGCAAACTCCCATCATCTTACGGGAATATGTTTCGTACAGCTCCTTCTGAGCCCGCCTTTCCCCATTCCTACAACCCTCTATCAGTTGTTTCTCCGTCATTTAAGTGTGTGCCTTCATGCCCTTTCCCGGGCTGTACATTTATTATGATGATTCAATCATCCGAAACGCTGCATTCCGGGAAAAAAATTATTCCCCGGAAAACGTACAAAGATACTGCATTCCGATAAATAATCAGATAAGGAAAGAGAAATTACCGTTTACTTCTTTTTTGCCGGATTCACCGGACAACCGGCTCCGTTGTCCACCGGGGTAGCTTCCATCCCTATTTTCTTAAAGGCGGAAGCCAATTTTGTTTTGGATGTTTTATCCGAACGGTATGTTACGACAGCCGTACGGGTAGTCAGGTCGCACTTGAGATCCGATACCCCTTTCTCAAAAGCGATATTCTTTTCGATCTTTTTGACACAGTTAGCACAATCCATTCCTTCCACAAAGAAAGTAACTGTTTCCTTTTTCTTTTTAGCACCCTGTGCATAGGCCGTAGAAAAAGTAAATACGGCACAAATGAAAGCGACTAATAAATGTTTCATGATTGAATTAAAATTATAAGTTGAAAATCAAAAAACCAAATACATTATATCATTGACACATGATCCTTAATCCCGACTGATGTTGAAACGCAGCCCGGCATAGATCTTTCTGCCGTGGACAGGCCCCCAAACCATCGATCCGTCAAAATTGTCTCCGCGCGGATTCCCGGCATCAATAACCGGGTGGGACTGCTTATAATCGAAAAGGTTCTCCGCCCCGACATAAACAGACCAACGGCGGAAGTATTTCGTTATCTGCGCATTCACGACCGTATAAGCTTTAAAGCCGGATTCCCATAACGGATTTGCCGCATCCGGAACCGGCATTCTTCCTCCTCCGTTGAATTGTCCGGTCAGGTCGAACTGCCATTTCTTCAATGGGGTCTGATAAGAGGCGGTCAGCAAACCTTTGTAATCACTGACCAAAGGCTTTTTCAACCGGCAGGTAACTCCTTCCGCATTCCTGTAATCCGTTTTTGCATCCGTATAGCGACAGGCGGCTGTCAGGGTGAATCCGCGAAAGAACGGATAAGTAGCCTCTACCTGGAAACTGTTGGAGTAAGAACGGCCATCCAGATTATAGAAACTGACTGCATGCGGATCGCTATCCATATCCACAACCACTTGTTTCAGGAAATCCGTATAATACCATTCACCGTTCAAAGTCAGTTCCTTTCCGAAAAGCGGAATATAAAACGAAAGATTCACACCGGTATTCCAGGCTTCTTCCTGATCCAAGTCGGTAGCGATATTCATCTTACGGCTACTGGACAACAGGAAATTGTTTTCGGCCAATACATTTGCCGTCCGGAATCCTTTTCCTGCCGAGGCACGCACATGAAACCAATCGAAAGGATTATATTTTATATGCAAACGGGGCGTTACAAAGAAATCATACAGTGAACTGTAGTCCGCACGCAATCCCGACAAGACGATCAATTTATCATTCAAATTATACGTGTACTGCACATACGCGCCGGAAACGACTTCCGTCCGGTCATAAGGAGTCCGTATGCCGTCCAACGTCAGGTTCTCGTCAAAACCATCGTAATTCATGCTCAACCCCGTACTCAGGCTATGCATCCGGGAAAACTCTTTTTCGTAGAGCAAGCTGGCATAGATATTATCCTGATAGACATTATAAGGCGTCCGGTCATACGTCGATTTCTGCTCGTGATAAGAACCGGAAAGGATCAACGCCACACTTTCCACTTCTTCCTTATCGATTATATAAGCCTGCTTGGTAAACAGTTCCGCCCGGTTCGTTTGCAGGCGCACACGATAAGGGTCGGCGAAATCATGATGTTTCGTAGCCTGTCCGCCCGTACGGTTTTCATGCAGATACCTGACACCATACTGGGCGACATAGTGATCCAGCTTATGATACCAACGGTTCATCAGGTTCACCTGTTCTTTCAACGGAGTGTCCAGAAAGCCATCTTCATTCCCGTCATGTTGCATCTTGTCATTTGAATAATGCACCAGCAAGCCTGTCGACACTTTATCGTTTATATGCCAAGAAGCATCGGCATTTCCTTCATATCTGCCGGCATCGCTCCCGAACAGGTTGACGGAAAAGATATCGGCCGTAGGCGGCTTCTTAAATTCCACATTGATTTGTCCGGCCAAGGCTTCATAGCCATTCTTAACAGACGACGTTCCTTTCGAAACCTGAATGCTCTCCATCCAGGCGCCAGGCACATAATCCAGACCGTACAAAGAGGCTGCCCCACGGAAGTTCGGATAGTTTTCCGTCAGCATCTGCACATACGTTCCGGCAAGTCCCAGCAATTTGATCTGCCGGGCTCCCGTGGCTGCATCGGCATAGGAGACATCCACGGACGGGTTTGTTTCAAAACTTTCCGCCAGATTACAACATGCCGCCCGGCAAATTTCGTCATAGGTAATCTTCTGAGTCTGCAACACGCTGGTGCGGGAAGCGATCGTTCCTATTTTACGTTCACTCACCACGACTTCCTGCAAGGCGACTTCACCGACCAAAACGACACGCAAAGGTTTGCTTGCATCTTTAACCGGGATGACAGATGTCGTATATCCGATATAACTGACGACCAGATTCAGATAATTATCTTCTCCCTTCAGTTCGAAATAGCCGTCCGCATCGGAAGTGGTTCCCTGCTGGGTCCCTTCCCAATAGATATTCGCTCCGATTACCGGTTCGTCCTGTTCGTCCAAAACATGTCCTTTTACCAGTTTCTCGGCAGAAACCGGAATCGCAATAAAAAATAATAAGATTGTAATATAGAGTTGTTTTGTCATAAATTCCTTCTTGATTATCCTGATTCAGATTGTTCGCATATATGCAACAGGGGCTACCCAATTGTTGCAATTACAAATAGCGGCGATCCCTCAAAAGGAGGCAAGCCGGCAAGTGACTAAATCAAAAGGATTGTCAATAAAGAAAGATATGTACCCGCATTAAATCCGGGAGGAGATTCCCGTTCGACTTCTCCTGCTTCATGTATAAAAGGAACAGGTATAAGCGAAAGATGTGAACCGGCAAGCGAAACCAAATCGATCGCCACAGGTTGCAAATTGAACAAATGGTCTTGAAAGACATTCCAGTCAAAACTGACATATTCCACATCGCAACAACTGCCCTCCTCATTTGCATGGCAACAGGAAGAGGCATCTTCCGCCGTAACGCATTCTATCCGGCAATCCCCGCAACAGCAGGTCACCAGATTAACGCCTGCGCCGCCATAGAACACAAGTGCCGCCAGAAAAACGACAAACAGATATGTCACAGTATTTTTCATCCTGCACAAAGATATAGCATTCCGGGAATCTCTTCCAAACTGTTAATGTTATTTAGGAAATTTGGAAAGATAATAATAGGTTTCTTTCGATAACGCGCTTTCGATATGGTAGCGGGTGGAAGACGATACGGAAAACGTATATCCCCGCTCCGAAGCCGGATCGACAGGCAGGTAAATAGAGGTATCCCGAATCCCTGTCATCAGAATATTCCTTGCTGATGCCGGATCGATCGAATCCGTCAGCGAATAATAGACGGTGTACGTCAGTACATCTTTTACCGAATCCGGTTTCTGCCAAGAAAGTTTCAACTCATCTCCCGTCCGTTCTACCCGGACTTCTTCGGGAGCGGCAGGGACCGTATCATCCAGCCAGGACAAAGGGGGTAGCTGTGCCGGGTATTTATAATACGTATTCTTCAACTCGTCATACAGCCCTTTCGTATTGTCAAGGACATTCACACAACGGAAGAACGTGCAGCCGGCTCCTCCGTAATAACGGCTGTAATCGATCTGGTCCGTTATATCGTTGACGGTCCAGTCCGCTTCTTCTTTCAACATCCGGTATGCTCCCAATCCCGGGACCACCAAACGGCCGTTACTGTTATCGACCCAATTATCGACAAACGGGAAAAAGTTATCATGCAGATAATACATCATCGGAACGATCATATCCTGCTTTCCGCTCTGCATCCACATCTTCGGATCTTGGAAAACACTTTCGTAAGCCGTCCACCCGGCATTCGGGACACGTTCGATACGATTATATTTGCCGAGCGGCGAACTGCTGACCTGCACCCAAGGTTTTACCGATTTCACATAATCGTAAAGGCGAAACACCATCTTATTGATATTCTCACGCCGCCATTCCGCCAACGGGCGCTTCTTGCCATATTTATTATATAAGGCTTTATCGGGGAAGGATTTTGCCTGCTCCGGATAACGGATATAATCAAAATGAATGCCGTCGATGTCATATCCGTTCACCAACTCTTTCACCAAAGACAATATATAGTCGGAAGTTCCGGGAACACCGGGGTCCAGATACCACTCGCCGTTATGACGCTTACATAGGTTCGGTTTGCGTTTGACAACAGATAGTTTTCCCTGCTCTTTCACACTCTTGTCCGTCCCCAAAGGGAAAGTGACAAACCAGGCATGACATTCCATCCCCCGCTTATGGCACTCGTCGATCACGAAAGCCAACGGATCATATCCCGGCATCGTTCCATATTTACCCGAGAAAGCCTTGCTTGCCGGTTCTATCTGCGAACGCCAGATCACATCGCCACGCAGGCGTACTTGCAGAAAAACAGTATTGAAATTCGCATCCTGCAAACGATCCAATATGTCGCAAACCTCGCGTTGCTGTGCCTTGCGGCTCGCTTCTGTCGTTGCCGGCTTATGTGGCCAGTCCAAACCATAAACGGTTGTCAACCATACACCTCGGATCTCCCGCTTAGGAGGCTCGATAGCATTTGTTATTTGTACCAGCAATAACAGAAGTAATAACGACAAACAATACTTTCTCATTTCGCACCATTTATTCAACGGTACAAATGTACTGCTTTTTGCGCTTCCTCCGGATAATCTGTTGTTAGGAAGTCCACGCCATTTCCAATCATTTCTTTCATTATCTGGGGATCATCGACCGTCCAGACATTGATTTTCAGTTTCAGGTCTTTCGCTTCCTTAAACCATTCGGGATGCTTCTGCATAACCTTATAGTTATAATCCAGACCGGCAAAACCGAGGTCTTTCAACTGTTCAGGAGACAAATCCCCGTTCAGATAGTAAACCGGAGTTTTCGGCGACAAACGATGCAGTTCCTTTGCTGCTTCCAGGCTGAAAGCAATATATTCGGTACGTTTCGCCAATTTCTTGCCGTTCACCATGTCAATGGCAATCTTTGCCGCTTCCCGATCCCGCAGGGGAGTCGCATGGGATTTCAATTCGAAGATCAGTTTGGTCTTTCTCAATTTCTTCGCCCTGTCCAAATACTGCTCCAACGTCGGAAGCGTTTCACCGTTCGAGAGTTTCAGGTCTTTCAATTCCGCATAGGGAGTCGTCTGGATATCCTTTCCCTCAATTGTACGGTCATGGAACACAACCGGGACATTATCGGCCGTCAGGTGCACGTCGAACTCAGAACCATAGGCCTTGATCTCATTCGCCCGTTCCAACGAACGAATAGAGTTTTGGGCGGAACCTTCCGTTTTCCAATAGCCGCGATGAGCTATCACTTTTGTCTTTCTTTTAGCCGACACGGGAACCGCTACCAGCACACACAAGAGAAAAAGAAAAGAGAGCTTTAATTGTTTCATACAGTAGAATTTTTATCTGTTACTTTTGGCTTGATCCGAAAGCAACAGGTTATTTTCCAATTTCCGACAAATACCGTTCCGCTTCGATGGCCGCAGCGCAACCGCTACCGGCAGCCGTAATGGCTTGGCGATAATGCGGGTCTGCCACATCACCGGCTGCAAAGACTCCCGGAACTCTTGTTTTCGGCGTACCCGGAATAGTCTTGATATATCCGACTTCATCTGTTTCAACCCAAGGTTTGAATATCCTGGAATTCGGAGTATGCCCGATAGCCAGGAAGAAACCGTCGATTGCGATATCCACCTTTTCTTCGTCCGGTTCACCCATTCGTTTTACCAGATGCGCTCCTTCCACACCGCCTTCACCGAAAAGGCCGATTGTATTATGCTCAAACAATACTGTAATATTCGGAGTACTCAGGACACGTTCCTGCATAACTTTCGATGCACGCAAATACGGTTTACGGACAATCAGATACACTTGTTTCGCCAAGCTGGACAAATAGAGAGCCTCTTCACAAGCCGTATCGCCGCCACCGACGACAGCCACCACTTTTTTACGATAGAAGAAACCGTCGCAGGTCGCACAAGCCGAGACACCCATTCCGGCATATTTCTGTTCATCCGGCAATCCTAAATATTTGGCAGTCGCCCCTGTCGAGATGATCAACGTTTCCGTCTCGATCACTTTCTCGCCATCGATCGTCACCTTGTAAGGAACGGTAGACAAGTCTGTTTCAGTCGCAATGCCGACACGGATATCCGCACCGAAGCGAGCAGCCTGTTTGCGCAAGTCTTCCATCAGTTCCGTACCAGTAACCCCCTCGGGATAACCTGGGAAATTCTCGACTTCGGTCGTAGTCGTAAGCTGTCCACCCGGCTGGATGCCTTCGTAGAGGACAGGAGACAGATTGGCACGTGAAGCATAGATAGCCGCAGTATAACCGGCCGGGCCCGAACCGATAATCAGGCAACGGACTTTTTCATTCTGAGTTGTATTCATCATCTTATTTTTTAATTTTCAAATTCTAATTTATTTTCCATCATCTAAGGTCCACTATTTCAGCATCAGGATAGTCTTTTTCGTTAAAAACAAAATAACTATCCGGTTGGTTTACTCCCGTTTTCATTTTACTGATGCGGATCGTACTGCTGATTCCATTCTTTGAAAAAACGGCAATCGAAGCCGGGAAACCGGAAAACTTCTCTATCTGAAGTTCCACCCGTACAATATCACTTTTCTTTTTGGGAATCAATTCGATATCATAGGAAGCTTTGCCATTCAAGGCTGTACTCTCGCCCTTATATGTGGCGGTAAAGCCTCTTTTATAGGAACGGAGCAGTAAGGCCGGGTTCGTAGCTTGCAACTCTTCACCGGTAGGGGTGGAAACATTGACTTCCTCATTATGCCCGACAAACGCCCATTGTGTCGTTCCGTCAAACCAAGTAATCATATCAGGAGTCTTCAGTACAAATTTATCGCCTTTAATATCGACCGTTCCGTCAAAGCTTTCCGACACTTTCCGTACTTCCGAGCGTGTCTGCATCGTAAAATAAGCAGTCAAGCCGTTGGAATTTTCATAAGCGGAAGCGGCCTTGTCCAGAATGGAAGTGACATTCTGCGCCGAGACCCTCATACCCAATATAGCCCAAATACACAGAAAGGCAGGAATCAATATATGACAGACTTTTACTTTATTCTCTCTTTTCATGTTGTTTTTCGCGATCAAAATAATTATCGTTTATCTTTCATTTTAACGAATTCAATAACTGTTCCAAGCCGTACTCGTCCTGGATCAAGACTTGCCGGGCTTTGCTACCTTCGAAAGGACCGACGATGCCTGCCGCTTCCAACTGGTCCATCAGGCGGCCTGCACGGTTATAGCCGATCGAGAACTTTCGCTGGATAAGCGAAGTCGAACCTTGCTGCTGGATCACGATCAGACGTGCCGCCTCGTCGAACAACGGATCACGGTCCGACAAATCTACCGTTCCCGAAGAAGAAGACTCGCCCCCCTCACCGACATATTCAGGCAACAGGTAAGCCGTCGGATAAGCCACCTGTGCACCGATATAATTCACGATATCTTCCACTTCGGGCGTATCGACAAACGCACACTGAACGCGCGTCGGCTCACTGCTTCCGGTAATCAGGACCAGCATATCGCCCTTACCGATCAAACGGTTGGCCCCCGGAGTATCCAGAATCGTACGGGAGTCGATCTGCGACATCACCTTAAATGCGATACGGCTTGGGAAATTACTCTTGATCGTACCCGTGATCACTTTCGTATCCGGACGCTGGGTCGCCAGGATCATATGGATGCCGACCGCACGGGCCTTGGCCGCAATACGCGAGATGGGCAATTCGATCTCTTTGCCCGAAGTCGCGATCAGATCGGCAAACTCATCGACGATCGCAACGATATAAGGCAGGAACCTATGTCCTTTCTCCGGATTCAGGCGGCGTGAAATGAACTTATCATTGTATTCTTTTATATTACGCGCCGAAGCCTCCACCAGCAACTTATAACGGTTTTCCATCTCGATCACCAAGGAATTCAAAGTCGCCACCGCATCACCCGGCTCCGTCACGATCGCCTTTTCCGCATTCGGAAGTTTTGCCAAATAATGGCGTTCGATCTTCGAGTAAATACTAAATTCCACCTGCTTGGGATCGACCATCACAAACTTCAACTCTGCCGGATGCTTCTTATACAACAAAGATGTGATAATAGCGTTCAAGCCGACCGATTTACCTTGTCCGGTCGCACCGGCCACCAACAGGTGGGGCGTCTTGCACATATCAAACATGAACACCTCATTGACAATCGTCCTCCCGATCGCCACCGGCAAGTCATACGTACATTCCTGGAATTTGCGCGAAGCAACCACCGACTGCATCGAAACAGTCTGCGCCTTATTGTTCGGAACCTCGATCCCGATCGTTCCCTTACCCGGCATCGGAGCTATAATACGGATCTGCAAAGCGGAAAGGCTCAAGGCGATGTCGTCTTCCAGGTTCTTTATCTTGGAAATGCGCACACCCGCTTCGGGAACAATCTCATAAAGCGTAACTGTCGGCCCGACCGTTGCCTTGATGGATGCGATATTGATGCCGAAATCCTCCAACGTCTGCTTAATCATCTGCTGATTTTCTTCCAACTCATCACGATTCACCTCGACATTCCCCGAATCATAGAACTTCAGCAACTCAAGCGTCGGGAAGACATAACGTGACAAATCCAAACGCGGATCATATTTCCCCAGTTGAGACTGGTCGTAATTCTCATCATCTTCCGGTATCTCCACTGCGAAAGCCGTACGATTACCATCACTCATCTCGACAACCGGATCATCACCGCGAGCCACTTCAAACTGGAAGTCATTCTTTTCCGGCATCTCCTTTTCCACCGGCCTATTCTTTTCCGCCACTCTCTCCTCTTCTTCCTCGGCTTTCCGCATCTCGGTTTCCGTATCGAAAACCTGCTCATACGTCTTGAAAGCCTCAGACTCGCGACACACTTCAGAATGAAGAGGCATTTCCGTCCTTTCAACCGGGGCGCGAACAACCACTTCTTCCGCCTCTTCTTCCACGTCGGTCTCCTCTTCATCCGAGAACTCCCGGTCTTCATTCTTTTCACGCTTCATATACTTCTTCAACCATTCAAAAGAGAAGACACTCTGCAAAAACGGAATCGTCCGTTTGCTGGTGAAGATGGCAATGATCAAAAACAGGCCTGTCAACAGCAGGACCGTACCCGGTATCCCGATATTATTCATCATCACCTCCGACAAATAATACCCGTGCTGACCGCCTAAATAAATAAATGTATCTTCATATCCGCGGATAAAAATAAAGGCAAAAAACAACGATCCCCATATCAACATGGCCGCACTGAACAAAAAGCGTTTCAGCAATGACACGCGACTCAGATTCATCAGCTTCGCCCCGACCGAACCGAGAAAGAACAACATCAGGAATGAAGAAATCCCGAACCAACGGTTCATCAACAGATCGGCAAGGAAAGCTCCACGCACACCCGTCCAGTTCTCCACCGCCCCACGGTTTATCACCAAGTCCGACAGCGGAACATTTTCGATCTTGCTCTGATCCGCCCCCCCTGTAAAGAAAAATGAAATCAATGCCAAACCTATATATATAGTAATGATAGAAAGGACCAAACCGGTAATGAAGCGGGTACGTTCATTGGTTAAAAAGTTCTGAACCATCTTCCATTTGCTTTCTCCGCTATTTGCATTTTGCTTTGCAGTCGTCTTCTTTGCCATTATATCTTAATTTTTACAACCGACAAATATACATAGAATTATTCAAGTTTTACACGAGAGACGTAACAAGATCAGGGTGACCGCATCAAAAATCGCTATCAGGAATCACTTCTCTTCTTCTATGAAAAATTTCGCAAACCTACTATCACACTATCACATCCGGTTGTTAACTCCTGTTTCACAGCATATTAAAGCATGACAGTTGCTGTTTTTTACTATCATTCTACTATCATGCATCTATCATGCTTTTTACATGGCTATTCATTTATATATCTCATAATATGCTATTTATGTTTATATGAGCAAAAATAGCCTTCGGCGAAAAAGATGCAAAAACAGGGTATAAAAGTACCTCCAACACGGCAGATAAACATCTCCGCACCCCCGTAAAGGTCTCGCGCAGACCCGGGTCTGCACCTATCCCGCACCCGGGTCTCCATACTGCTTACACCCGGGTCTCAAGCGGCTTTAAAAGCTGTTTTTGACAAAAGAAAAGCCTGTCTTGATGGAAAAAGAAGCCGTTTTAACATGTTTTGCACCTGTTCCCGGACGGTCCCTGTTTTTATCGTACAATTGATACACAGGATGTTATCGTTTTTCACCATGATAGTTGTGATAGATGAATGATAGTTAAAAACGGCACCTATCATGCCGTAATATATTGGTCTGCAGCAATATACAAACGAATATGATAGTATGATGGTTGTTTTTGCAAAAACAGGTATGTGTTCAGTCCGTATCGGTCGGTAGCGAAAACAGATGGCCGCTTTATGATTTTGGTACGGTTGCCCTGATGAATACTCGGCTAAAAATATATTTTTTTCGGGAAAAAAATCATACATTTGCAAGCAGAATCATCAATATTCAACAATAGCTCGTCCCGCCAAAGCTGGCAAAAGGACAGCAAATGTCAAGAATCAATTTATCATACATACTTTTTGAATAAAATAAAAAAGATACCAATGCAAACATTCCTGGATAATATCTTATACAAGTTATTTATATTCACTATTACATTTGGCGTTATATTTCACGATGTCATAGGTTTCAAATCCATTGATGAGATCTGTGGATTATGTTTATTTATAATTTTTCTTTTTTCCTTGTTTCAATCTAAAGATTGGAATATTAATAAAGTATTTTTATTCACTTTGTTTGTTTTTTCTTTCTACTTATGCTATTCCCTATGGATCAGCAGCAATAGTAAAAAAGGGATCTTAATGGACTTGGTCATACAGATGAAACCTTATTTGGCTTTTTTCTGCATGTACCAGTTAAAACCCAAGTTTAGTGACAGTCTACGTTTATTACTCAAACAACTCATGCTGTTATTTTGGTTCATATTACTTCCTATAGGCTTGATTGACATTATAATCCCTCACACGATATCAGCCATAATGGTGCATCCTACATATTTTGCAGGAGCGATAACAGCCATATCACTCACCTATCTGTACGCATCAGACTATACAAAGAAAGATAAAATCATTTTCCTTGCAATGTTAACCATAGGACTTGTCTCAGGACGTTCTAAGTTTTACGGTTTTTATGCCTTATCTACATTTGTCATTTTATATTTTGAAAATCCAAACAACTTAAAACTAAATATCAAAAACATATCAATCCTAACTTGTACGACCGCAATCATAATTTTTGTAGCAAGGGAAAAGCTCATGTTATATTTCGGACAAGGTATAATGAACGAAGAAGAAGGAGCTTCTATTGCCCGGTTTGTCTTATACGCAACGTCTTTAAACATTTTCATTGATTATTTCCCTTTTGGATGCGGACTTGGCAGTTTTGCAACCCATGCTTCCGGTTATTATTATTCACCTATTTATGCCCAATATGGCATCGATCAGGTATGGGGTATCAGCAAAAACGACTGGTCCTTTATTGCCGATACTTATTATCCATCTCTCGCACAGTTCGGCATAATCGGAGTTGTATTGTTTATATCATTTTGGTTTTACTTATTAAGAAAGTCTTACAAAATATTTTCAGAGACACAAGAAACAAAAGTATTTGCATTAGTGCTTCTAATTACAGGATATTGCTTAATAGAAAATATCGCAGATGCCTCATTCACAAGCAACAGAGGTTTTTTCATGTTAATGTTTCTTGGTCTCATCCTATCAAATAAAATTGGCCCCGAAGCAAAAACAATTCAACCCGTAATTAAATAATAATCGACATGGCAATGCAATTTATTTCTCTACAAGACTATCAAATCGTAAAAAACTATACATTCGATGTCATTCCCACATCAAAGACTGTCATCAATACAATCAACGCGCATTCGTGGGTGACGGCAGAAAAAGATCCCACATTTAAAAACGCATTACTGGTAAGTGACATATTATTGCCGGATGGTATTGCTATCGTATTGGCTTCTAAATTCTTGACAGGAGACAAAATACATAAAACAGCAGGAGCTGATTTGCATGAAATGATTTTGCGCACACTAAATAACAAAGCGGGTAAATGCTTTTACCTTGGAGCATCCAAGGAAACACTGGACAAAATAAAGAACAAATTACATAAAGAGTATCCCAATATTCAAGTAAAAACTTATAGTCCTCCTTACAAAGACACTTTCTCAGAACAAGACAACAAGCTTATGATAGAAAGCATCAACGCATTCGAGCCTGATGTCTTATTCGTAGGAATGACAGCTCCCAAACAAGAAAAATGGATCATAGAAAATAAATCCGAAATCAAAGCCTCTGTCATTACCGGCATAGGAGCTGTT
Organism: uncultured Parabacteroides sp.; assembly: GCA_910577325.1. Classification (GTDB taxonomy): domain Bacteria; phylum Bacteroidota; class Bacteroidia; order Bacteroidales; family Tannerellaceae; genus Parabacteroides. The sequence goes on along the minus strand of CAJTMR010000023.1, from coordinate 20,043 downwards.
TTCGATTTCTATGCCGGAGTTAAAAAAAGACCGGCAAAATGGATGATCAACTGCGGATTAGAGTGGTTCGGCAGACTGATACAAGACCCGAAACGTCTTTGGAAGCGATACTTAATAAACAATCAAATATTTATATATCAAATTATTAAAATCAAACTGAACAATATATTTCATTAATTCTATCGACATATCGGGTGATTGAAAATCGTTCCACCATAGTTTTTCGACTCAGGAAAGCAACAGAGGAAAGCTTACTCCGTTCCTGATTCAAGTTTGCTATAATATCAGCAATAGAGGTATCTTCGTAAATTAAAAATCCATTTTCGTGATCTTTTACGACATCTGGCATAGAACCGACAGGAGTAACAATCGGAACGACCGCATTACCCATACTCTCTAACAAAGCCATAGGTAATCCTTCGAAGAAGGATGGCAATAAAAAAATATGGGACAATGAAAGAACCTTATCTTTCATTTCCCCATAAACCACCCCTTTATCTACAACCGACGCATAAGCCGATTTACTTAACTGCTTTGTAAACCAATCTTTATCCGGACCGTCTCCACATAAAAAAAACTGAAAGGGGATCTTCCTGTCAGATAATTCATTCAAGACTTCAGCTATAGTTCCCAAACCTTTTTTCCGATCAATACGCCCTAAGTACAATATATTCAAAATTTCACTCTGAAAATTCTTTTCTATGTCATTTTCTTTTGGCAACTCAATAGCATTAGGTATCACATAAATCTTTTTTAAATCCAAAAAGGGATAATGCCGTAACAAATAATCATGCTCCGCAACACTCAAGACCAATATTTTAGTACTTTTCTTGAGAAAAAACTTAATAATCAATCGCAATATGGGATTATTAGGGATTGATGACATATAACGTCCCCCGTGGATATGAAGATATAAAGGCAATCCCTTTAAAAACAACAGGAAATAAGGAACTACATCCCGCAATAAGGAAAAAGGTTCAAATCCTATATTAAAATGTACAGCCGAAATCGTATTCTTTTCAACAAAACCCAATACTTTAAAGGGAGTTTTCAATTGCGTAAACAGCCAAGAGAGTCCACGCTTTGAATTGTCCTTCCTTCCTAAAACAAAATGAAAATAATTCACCTTAACATTATAAGAAATCAATAAGCGGGTAATTGAAGAAATACCACTTACATTCTCCTTTGTATTCAAAGAGGGGGATGTTATAAGTACATTTTCCATCATTTTTCTAATCTTATATAAACCTATTTAAACCGTTAATCCGGTTCTCCTACATAAATCTCATCAGCATGAGTAATCCGCTCCTCAACTGAAGGCAGTTTCATATAATCCTTATACAAAGAAGTCAAATATACATGATATGCTGCAACACCAGACAATTGGATTTGTTCAAAAGGATACGATTTAGATTGAGAAAAAACAGACTTATCCATTACCTCTTTTTCTTTCCAATGTCCATAAAAATTAGCCACGCTCTTCGATTTGCCATAATCTTTTTTCTGTATCCACTTATCTATAAATCGTGCAAGTGCCACATCATTAACAGGCAGCTGCTTTATCAAAAATGCTACTATCTTTTTCAAACCTTTTCTCATCGAAAGCGAACAAAATCGCCCTTCCTGAAAACGAAGTAAAGCAAATGCTATCTTCATGTGAATTTTTCCTGCCAAAGAATCCTCGTCTGCACCATCCAAAGGAAAAACATCAATAGCAATGCCACTATAAAGATCATCATCCAAACGCTCAAATGTATTTTCTATTATTTTACTGTTTTTCAACTGAATCTTTACATAGCCACGTTGAGTCAACGGTGTATAAAATCCATAAGCATCCGGCAATTCCAGCTCTGCAACCTGCAAAAAATATTTAAAATAAGGACGCGGAATACCAAAATCCATATCATCATCCCACGGAATAAAACCTTTATGACGAACAGCTCCTAACATTGTCCCTCCTAACATATAATAAGGGATATGATATTTATTACAAATTTTGTCAAAAACAATTGCCAATAGAACTAATTGCTGATGACATTCCTGTATATCAATACGTTTTAACCGCATACTTCTATTTTTTTATCGTTCGTACGAATGCAATAAAAAGACTATATGAATCACAAAGATAATAAAAATGATTAACCAATAAAAAAATAGTCACCCTATGCGGCCAAGGACAAAAATTGGCATGCGCTTTTAAAAACCGAATCTGCTCCTCCGTAAATTCCTTCAAAATCCGTAACCTCTCCTTTTTGGGTTTCCTTGTTTGTTTTTGGTATAAACCACCTATGGAACGACGGACCAGATACTCTGTAATCACACCATAAACCGATGCTAATGATTTTTCAGGAAGGGCAAACCGCTCTTTTATCACCCTGATCCTTGACAAATAAGTTTGATAACAAGTATATTCAGACTCAAAAGAAAAAATCCGTTGAGAAAGCGTATTCGCATTTTTTCGAATATAGTAATTATAATTCGCTCCTTCGACCGTCTGTACCTGTGCAATATGGCACATATAAGTCAACATGAACATCACATCTTCTGCATAATGTATCTCCTCTATAAATCGGATTTGATTCGCCTTTATAATCCGGTTACTATATAACTTGGCAAAAGGATAACCGGAACGGTTCATCTTTAATTCTTGAAATACAAGATACATATCATCCAATCCATACCTGTGCTTCTTAAAAGTCCTATAAATAATATCCTTATCAGAAACAACCATTTTGAATCCTTGAAAAATAAGCTTGTCATTCTCATCTCCCTCTATCGCCTGATAAAGATGCAATAAATAATCTTTATCAACCGTGTCATCCGAATCAACAAAATTGACCCAGTCCCCCTTAGCCATCTCCAATCCTTTATTTCTCGCTGCGCTGACCCCTTTGTTTGATGTGTGGACCACATGGAAACGTGAATCTTTTTCTGCAAATTCATCACAAACACAAGCAGACCCGTCCGTACTTCCGTCATTGACCAGCCAAACCTCGAAATAGGGAAAGGACTGAACTTGCACACTTGCCAAGCAAGCCCTCAAAAACTTTTCCGCATTGTAAACCGGGATAATCACCGATATTGCAATTTTTTCCATCCTATTTTTCTTTAATTCTCCGTAAATACAGCATCAACGACATCATTCATCGTCCCATCCTCAAAACACCGCAGAAGCCATTCTTTCCGCCGTGTTCTTCGCAGTTCCATCTCCTCTCCTGAATTTTTTTTTGACAAATACTCCTTCAATTCATCCAAGTTATTCACACGATCAACAGGCAAAGAATCATAATCCAGCAAAAGTCCTTGATCTTTTTCCTTATACTCCTGCAGATCATAAGGCAAGCATACGATATCACGATCCAAATACAAGAAATCGAACAAAACAGATGAATAGTCCGTCAACAACATATCAGCTTTTTTCAAAAAAGGATAAATATCAACCTCCGGTGGCAAATTCAAAAATAAACGATTTTCCAAATTTACAATATCATCATGCAATTCCACTCCACGAAAATGAAGTTTCGACAACAAGCTATATCCATTTTGTTCAAAAAAAAGGAATAAATCTTTTATCTTATGCTCATCACTTTCTCCCAAAAAACAAAGACTTGAGTTTCTACGGAAAGTAGGAAGATAGAAAAGTATTTTTCTCCCGTTCCTTTTTATTTCATCTATTTGTCGCAAATAAAACGCTTCCATTTTCAGGTGAAAAGGAATATCATGCAACAAATAATAATTACGTGGATACATCCCATGGATCAAACGCTCCGGACGAACATCAAAACATTTGCCCAAAGTCAAGTCGCCATGCTTTGAACAAGTCAACAAATAACCATCATTCAAACTCCATTTCAACCCATTTAGCAAACCAAACTTTTTAATCGGCATGCCATGCCACAAGTTTATATGTTTGCCTCCATGAATGAGCGTAGTATGAAAATCATACAAAAACTGATCATAAAAGAAATATTTAGCACGAAGATGGTAATAAATCCCCATAACCGAATTGCCTTTATACACACAAAACCCTTGCTCTTTCAATTCTTCAAGAATTCGAGAGTCATTCGTCAGCCATATTATTTTCTTCAGGCCCAAGACTTTCTTTTGCTCGTTCAAATACAAGAACATATATCGGGAATTATCAGCAAAACGACGTCCAAACCAACCGGTACAAAGAACAATCCGCTTATCTCTTTTTATAATTGAAGTAAACAGAAAAGCACCTAAAGACAAGCATGACTTAACCAAATTATCCATACCTCCAATAACTATCACTTAACTTTTTTCCATAATTTGCGCAATGGAACCAACAGTTGTTCTTTCTCAAACGGGCTGCAAGCACCAAACCACAACAAAACAAAGCACAAGAGCGTGTATAGCACCGCCTCCAGAAATACGGCAGAAAGATCGTTTTCAGAAATCAAAAATTTAACACCTCCAACCAAAATAGCAGAAATGACAAATGGTATCCCCAACTTCAATATCTGTTTCCAAAAAGAGGAGATGTCTAAATGTATTTTTGCCTTATAATACCAATTCAAGATAAAACCATGCCCGACCAACAAAGCGGAACTTGTTGCAATAGCACATCCTATGATCCCAAATCGCTTTGTCAGCTGATAAGCGGCAAAAACACTGGCAAGCGCTACTGTAAAATTCACGAATGCACGAAATTGCTGGCGGTTCTGTGCCTGCAAAACCGAAATTCCCAAATTCTGGATAAGAGGGACAGTCTGCGGTATCATCAACATCACCGCCAGCGGATATACCATTCCATAATTTTCTCCGGCCCAGTAGAATACAAACTCACGACCAAATAAAATAAAACCGAACAAAATATAACCAAGAATAATAAACTGTATGCGTCCTATTTTGACAAAAAGATCCGATATCTCCTTATGACTGCGTTTTTCAACTACCAATTGTGTCATCTTAGGTAAAAACACACCGGATATAGCTAAAGAAAAAGCCATGTAATAATTACACAATTGTACCACCAAAGCATAAACAGCAACATCTTTTGTACCATTCAACATCCCCAGGATAAACTGTCCGGTACTCCAAAAAGCACGGTCAACAATGATAGTCAAAAAAACAAAAAACGAATAAGCCGATATCTCTTTCAACAAAGATCCCTGGAAGGAAAAAAAAGAAATTTGTATCTTCAAATGAAAAAAGCAATACCAGCAATAAGTCAAAAGAGATGCCAGATTCAAGGAGGTCATCAGCACAACCATCCCCAAAGCCTTATGCCCCATCAACAACAAAGGAATCATCAGACAAGGCTGTAACAGAATACGCACCAAATTGACGGTCTTATGAAAAATAAAATTTTCATGTGCCACGATAATCGATGGGAACAAACTTAACGGAAAGGTTATGGAGACATTGAAAACCATCAACAGAATCATAATCCGTGCCTTCGACAGTTCAGCAACAGTCATAGACCGGTCAAACAACCAATCCACATTGAAGTACAATCCCACCCCTATGGAGAAGGCAAGCAACCCAATCCCAACATACATCAACAAAAACATACCGAACAGAGAACTCAATTCATCAAACCGCTGCTCCGCACGATACTTCGAAGTATACCGTACAATAGCATTCCCGAATCCGAAATCAAGAACCGTCAGATAAGCGACAACAGAAGCTACCAATGAATAAAGACCATACTCTGATTGCCCCATCATACGAAGCATAAACGGGGTATATGCCAACGCGATGACATTACTTAGCGCTAAAGTCAAATAGGACAAAAAGACACCAACTTTCAATTGCTTAGTGCTATTCATCAATATTCAGATTTCTTGTATTCCTCTATCAGATCTTTCAATTGTTTCTTTCCATATAAACATACCACTGGGACAACCATTGTAAATAAAACCATAAATATAGCCGCAAACAACTTCCGAGGCGCTACAGGCTTGCTCGCCACATAAGCAGGTTCCGTCAAAAAACCTCTAACACGCTCACTTCCTAAAGACAATGCTATTTCTTCCTTTTTCTGCAACAAAACCAAATAAACACCTTGTAGAATTTCCTGCTGGCGTTTCAAATCGACATATTCACGTTCATATACCGGCACATTCCCTATCTTATCCAATATTTCTTTTTCACGGGATTTCAAATCATCCGTTACAAAACGAATACTTTTACGAGCGTTTTCTATCGAAACAAACACACCATTCCTCAACTTATCCAATTGGCTATCGGCTACTTCCGACAAAGGATTTATCGAACTGGACGACTTTATCATTTTTTCCCGAACCATCAATGCCTCATTATAAAGAGCGACCGGTCCACCCTCTCCTTCCCCGGCTGAAAGCAGAGACGGCACGACATTATATTTGTTCTCGGGATCGCTCAAATAATCACTCAACAATTCTATCATATGACTTTGGGCTTCCAATTCTATGATCTTTTCCCTGTAGGTCTTTATCGCCTCAGCATAAAACTGGACATCATACTGGACATCGGTTATATTATTCGCCAACTTATACTTCTCGATTTCCCTTTCCTTCAATTGTAATTGAGAAATAACATCATTAATACGTCCTTCTAAAAAGGCCATACTCTTCCTGCCTTCTTCCTGTTTTACACTTTCCGTAAATTTATTATATTGATCCACCAATGTCTCCAAAAGTTTCTTACCACGAAGTCGGTTATGATCCTGATAGACCATTTCCAATGAATTTGCATTCTTTGAAAATTCATCCATACCAACCACTTCTATTAAATCCTCAGCGACCCATCCCGCCGGAGAAATTGTTATATCCAATGAAACAGGCCTTACACCAGAACACACTTCTTGAGAAAAGATTCTGACATTCCCCTTTTCCAATGCCAAATCAGCCGGCAAAGCTGAGAAACTATATTTTTTCCCGTCTTCTTTCATTTTAATCTTCACCGCACCATTTTTATCAATCTTCAATGAAAATGCGATCACGTCATCCAAAGTCTCTCTCATTACCGAATCCGGAACAACTTTGACGGGAGAATCGTCATCATACAATTTCACCATCGAGAATGGTTTCTCATAAGACACATCCAACCCTAAATCCAGAACGACTTTCCTAAATAACTTATTGGATCGAAGCACGGCTATTTCATCCTCCATATTAACAGAACCGCCTCCTTTGCCTACTATTCCGAAAGAACGCATCAATCCCGCAGCATCTCCAAGCCCCATACTTCCTCCTGAACCTAAATCCTTGTCCTCCTGAAATTTTATGATCGTCCTGACTTCATATGTCTTGGGATAAATCAACAAATATAATATCGCCGGAATCAAAGAAATACAACCGGCCAGCACAAACACTTTCCAACGACGGACACCCGCTATTATTATCTTTTTCAGACTTATTTCCTCTTTATCTTTCATCTCCATGATTGATCACCTATTCAAATTAACCAATGTTATAACCATACTTGTTACAATTGATATCGAACTAATAAGCGTAGACATCAACGACATATTATACTGACGATCGGACTTAGTTCTCGAGCGCTGCTTTGTCTCTATGGGCTCAACATATACAACATCGTTCTGTTTCAAATAAAAACCAGGAGATGCGAATAGAGCCGGATCCGTAATATCTAGGCGGTAAGTTTCTTTTTCACCATTATTATCCCGCAATATTAAAATATTTTTCCGGTTGGCTGTCAACTGTAAATCCCCAGCCATGCCGATGGCATCCAAAATGGAAACCCGATCATTCTTTATTGTATACGACCCCGGACGAGAAACATCTCCCATCATGGTAATCTTAAAGTTCAAAATCTGAATATTCACCAAAGGTTTCTCTATATATTCAGCAATCATAGCCTCCATCTTTGAAGCCAATTCCAAACGAGTCAACCCGGCAACATGGATTTCTCCCAAAACAGGAAATTTTATATTTCCATCCTGATCCACCAAATATGTATACATGCTTTGAGAAGAGACTAAAGGTTGTTCCCCCGTAGCGGAATAGGAGAAAACCGGAGGATTGAAGGGGGTAGTGACTTCAGGATTCCAAGCCGTTACATTTATCGAAAGCAAATCATCTTTTGATATCTTTGTAGAATAGGTTTGGCTCATTGTTTTTAACTGTTCCTGCGAAACATCGTCGATTCCTTGAAAATAGACAACATCTTTGGGAGCCGAGCAAGCTCCTAAAAGCCCACACAGCAAAATCAATAAATAGAGATTCAGCTTCATCTTATCATTATGTTTATTAAAATCTGCGTACAAATCTACGGAAAATATCCAATACCATGCAACACCTACATCCAAGGCTGTATAGCCCTTCCGCAAACAGCCCCCTATTGAAGACATTGACCGTTTTCATTATAACGATGCTTAATCACAAATATTGCTGCACAGCAAAAAGAATTATTTAGTATGAAAAAAGAACTTCTGTCCTAATACAGGCATTTAAGAAACCGCCATTTCTGAGAACAAGTAATTATCATATAACAAAATACAGAAGAATCTACAAAACCTATACCACTCTATTACCAAAGTCGTCTCTTTTTTGCAAAAAGCAAGCATATAATTTCACAAACGCCCCATGTTGCCGATCTTTACATCCGGATATAGAAGAAATGATCAGAAATTTCGTCGGTACACGAATAGAGTGATAGAGATTAACGAGATTTCGAAACAGGATGTATCCGCCCTGATATTTCTCATACAAAAACAGCTGATAAACAAAAATATATTGTATTTTTGTTATTACAATAAATATATTGACACCAACAAGCATGAAGACAAAATACACATATATATTTTTACGATTAGACGTAATCATCGCTTTCATTATAATTCTCCTTTTCACAGCTTGCGAAAAAGTTGAGACTAAGCATTTGTCAGAAAAACAAAAGGCATTAATACGAACCATCCCTAAAATTTCACTAATCGCACATCGCGGATCTTGCGTATGGGCGCCGGAAAATACAGAAGCAGCCATGAGATGGGCCAGAAATGCCGGTGCGGATTATCTTGAATGCGATTTGCAACGGACCGCTGACGGATATCTTGTATTATATCATGACAAGACACTTTCTACAAAATCAAACGTACATATATTATATCCCCATCTACAAGCCCCCCAAATAAAAGATTTCACATTAGAAGAATTGTTTCAGCTCGATTTTGGAAGTTGGTTCAATCAAAAACACAAACAGTATGCAAGAACCTCCTTTTCCGGATTAGAAATTCTAACACTTGAAGATTTGATTAAAATAGCTGAAGGCAACAAGATCAAAAGAGATCAACACAATAAACGTATTTATCGAAAATCCGGTAACAAAATTATAACCGAATATGAAAAAGACCCCCATGACAACGGTAACCGTCCCGGTATATATCCAGAAATCAAATATCCGGACATATATCCCAGTATAGAAAACGACCTTAAATCCGAATTAGAAAGGCTTGAATGGTTTGCCTACGACAAAAGTAAGCTGAAATACATTCATACAAAACAAAGACATGTAGGGACTGCCAATACTCAAGCAAGGGTTATCGTGCAAACATTCTCCACATCGACTCTACAAAAACTCAACGAAGTCTTTTCCGGAGAAATCCCGACATGCCTGCTTCTGTCTGCATCAGGCCAAGTGGATTCAAAAACTTACAAAAATTGGATTAATAACGCCATTAACAACAATGCATCAATCATTGCACCAAGTATTTCATCCGATAAACCTTACAATTTCACAGACCTTCTACAACCTTGGATGTATGACCTGATAAAAGAAAGCGGCTTATTAATTCATGCTTACGTATTCCAAAATGAAAAACAAATCAGCAACTATAAAGATCTCGCTGATGGATATTTTTGTGACCAAATAGATATCGCAATCAAATATTTTCTAAAAAATCAGCAAATAATATCTAACACGGTAACAAAAAACGGGGCCGAATGGCTGAATGAAATAGGATATTAGGCTATTTTCCCGTATTTTTGCCTCAAAATAAACAGGGAAATGGTAAAAATAGGAAAATATAATACATTAAAGATCGTAAAAGATCTGGACTTTGGGGTTTATCTGGATGGCGGCAATGGAACGGAGATACTTTTGCCGGCCCGTTATGTGCCTAAGAACGTAAAACCAGGAGATGAAGTCGAGGTTTTCATTTACCACGACAATGAAGGAAGGTTGATCGCAACAACAGCCAAACCACTTGCTCAGGCAGGAGAATTTCAGTTTATGGAAGTGAAATCTGTCAATAATACCGGTGCTTTCCTTGAATGGGGATTAATGAAAGATTTATTGGTTCCTTTCAAAGAACAAAAAATGCCCATGCGGGAAGGAAAATGGTACTTGGTGTATGTGCACGTAGATCATATTACCGGACGTATAGTTGCTTCCGCAAGAATCGATAAATATCTGGACAATGTAATACCTGATTATTCCTTCAATCAGGAAGTCGATTTGCTGGTTGCAGAAGATACGGAAATCGGCTATAAAGTAATTATCAACAATACCCATTGGGGACTGGTTTATCACAGCGAGGTTTTTCAACGCCTGGAAAAAGGAGAACATTTAAAAGGATACATCAAAGAAGTGAGGGAAGACGAAAAGATAGATGTCAGCCTCACTCCCTTAGGATATCAAAAGGTCGAAGGCATTGCCAAAACAATTCTGGATTCGCTCAAAGCCCAAGGTGGATATGTCGCCGTTCACGATAAAAGCGAACCTGAACTTATTTATTCTTTATTTCGCTGTAGCAAAAAAGCATTCAAGCAGGCAATCGGCGCTCTTTACAAACAAAAGATAATCAATATCGAAACAGAAGGAATCCGACTAATCAATAAATGATTAATGCCCTGAACAGAGATAAACGTTAGACACGAATCGCTTGGGGTTTGTCGAGATACAATTCAACGTAGTTATTTGGAAAAAGGATCAAACACACCCCAACTATCGAAATATATTTGTTATTTTTGCAATGTCATAAATGCAAGGTATCTACTAAAATCAGTATGGAAGAAAAAAACAATCCGATATACGAACACAACACGCTGGAATTTGTAACAGTTGCATTGGAATTTTGTACGTTTGTCGAGAATGCCGGCAAAAACGGTCTTCTTAACTTTTTGGATAAGGCAGTCAAAATATTGCCTTTACTGTACCTGAAAGCCACCCTTCTACCCCAAGCGCAAGAAAACGAAGATGCAGAACTCGAATTGACTGTCACGGAAGAAATGTATGAATCGGTCCGCAACCGAATTGCCGGACTGCTCGGAGAAAAAGACTCTTACCTCGAAACATTCCATCCGGATATGCAATACAGCGACACGCCGATCGCCGCCTTCATCTCGGAGAATTTGGCCGATGTTTACCAAGATACGGGTAATTTCATTTCTTTGTTCCGCCAAGGCAATGAAGAAGTTATGCTTGAAGCAATCGTATTGTGCCGTAAAAACTTCCGCGAATTCTGGGGACAACAATCATTAAACGCATTAAAAGCACTCCACGCCGTGCGATACGACGGTGAAGAGCTTTTAGAAACCAACGAAGAATAATGACACAACTATATACACATTCGATAACAAAAGAGGCAATATCCGAGCTTCCTTTAGAGGAATTTACCGGAAGGATCATCGTGATCGACACATTGAGGGATGCAGAGAAAGCTGTCGGTTACCTCTCCGAATTCCCATCTGTCGGGTTCGATACGGAAACCCGTCCGAGCTTCAAAAAAGGGCAACGCTTCAAAGTATCGCTTATGCAGATTTCAACTGACGAGGCTTGTTTCTTGTTCCGTCTGAATCGGATCGACATTCCGGAAGTGCTCGAAGAGTTTTTGGCAAACGAGAAGGTAATGAAGATAGGTCTGTCACTGCGCGACGATTTCGGGGCGATGCGAAAGCGCAAAGATATACAGCCTGCCAACTTCCTGGATTTGCAAAATTATGTCGGGCAATTCGGCATCGAAGATGCCAGCTTGCAAAAGATATATGCCATCCTCTTCAATAAAAAAATCTCGAAAGGACAGCGTCTGAGCAATTGGGAAGCCGATGTCCTCAGCGATGCACAAAAAAAATATGCTGCCCTCGACGCATGGGCTTGTCTGAAAATATACAATCAATTGAAACAGATATAAATGAAGGAGTGTAAAGTATTTCTCAAACCGAAAAAAGAGGAATCGTTGTTGCGTTTCCATCCTTGGGTATTCTCCGGTGCCATCCGAACGATCGAAGGTGAACCGGAAGAAGGTGACTTGGTAGAAGTTTATGGTACGAACGGACGTTTCCTGGGTATCGGACATTATCAGATAGGCAGTATCGCCGTACGTATCTTATCATTCAAACCGGTCACGATAGACGCCGCTTTCTGGGAAGAACGCATCCGTATTGCTCACGTACTGCGCCAAACACTGGAGCTTGCCGGAGTGGAGAACAACAATACATACCGGTTGGTACACGGTGAAGGAGATAATCTTCCGGGGCTAGTCATCGACATGTATGCCCACACTGCTGTCATGCAGGCACATTCTGTCGGCATGCATTATGCTCGCCACCAGATTGCCGAAGCCTTGAAAGCCGTGCTTGGGGATTCTTTACAAAATATATATTACAAATCGGAAGCGACCTTGCCTTACAAAGCCAACTTAGGCACTGAAGACGGCTACCTGTACGGAGGGGAAGTGGAAGACATCGCACTTGAAAACGGTTTGAAATTCTGCGTAGATTGGCAAAAAGGACAAAAAACCGGTTTCTTTGTCGATCAACGCGAAAACCGGTTATTGCTGGAACGTTACGCCAAAGGGCGATCCGTACTGAACATGTTCTGTTATACCGGCGGATTCTCGTTCTATGCTATGCGCGGAGGTGCCAAGATCGTCCACTCGGTCGACAGCTCTGCCAAAGCGATTTCACTGACCAACAAGAACGTGGAACTGAACTTTCCGGGCGATCCACGCCATGAAGCATACGCGGAAGACGCTTTCAAGTATCTCGAAAAGATGGGAAGCAACTATGACCTTATCATCTTGGACCCACCCGCTTTCGCAAAACATAAAAACGTACTGCGCAACGCTTTGCAAGGTTACCGCAAACTAAACGCCATCGCTTTCGAAAAGATCAAGCCGGGAGGTATCCTGTTCACCTTCTCCTGTTCGCAGGTGGTAAGCAAAGAAAACTTCCGCTTGGCTGTATTCAGTGCTGCCGCACAGTCCGGTCGCAGTGTCCGCATCCTACACCAACTGACACAACCCGCCGACCATCCGGTCAATATCTATCATCCGGAAGGAGAATATTTGAAGGGGTTAGTGCTTTATGTGGAGTAAGAAGATGTATGATTTATGTATCGACAATAAATCATAAAATTAACCAAGGAAGGCACAAAATATATACGGAAATATTTCTTTAATTTCGTAATAGGTTGTACCTTTGTCTCGCTTTAAAAAGATGGAAATATTATTATAAGTAAAACATATAAAACTTATTATTATGTCTAAAGTAACAGTTGTTGGCGCCGGTAATGTAGGTGCTACTTGCGCAAATGTTCTGGCCTTCAATGAAGTGGCAGATGAAGTTGTAATGCTTGACGTTAAGGAAGGTGTTTCCGAAGGTAAAGCAATGGATATGATGCAAACAGCTCAACTGCTTGGTTTCGACACCACGATTGTAGGTTGCACTAACGACTACGAAAAAACAGCCAACTCTGATGTCGTTGTCATTACTTCAGGTATTCCTCGTAAACCGGGCATGACACGCGAAGAACTAATCGGTGTCAACGCCGGTATCGTTAAGAGCGTAGCTCAAAACATCCTGAAATATTCTCCAAATGCAATCTTGGTAGTAATCTCGAATCCGATGGATACAATGACTTACTTGTCATTGAAGTCTCTGGGTCTGCCGAAAAACCGTATTATCGGTATGGGTGGTGCTCTGGACAGTTCTCGTTTCAAATATTTCTTATCTCAGGCTTTGGGTTGCAATGCCAACGAAGTCGAAGGTATGGTAATCGGTGGACACGGTGATACGACTATGATCCCGTTGGCTCGTCTGGCTACTTACAAAGGTGTTCCTGTAAGCAAACTATTGAGTGCTGAAAAACTACAGGAAGTAGTCGCTTCCACTATGGTCGGCGGTGCTACACTGACGAAACTGTTGGGAACTTCCGCATGGTATGCACCAGGCGCAGCAGGAGCATATGTGGTTGAATCTATCATCCACAACCAGAAAAAGATGGTTCCTTGCTCTGTTTATCTGGAAGGTGAATACGGAGAATCCGACATCTGCATCGGTGTTCCTGTTATCTTGGGCAAGAACGGTATCGAAAAAATCGTTGAACTGGAATTGACTGCAGAAGAAAAAGAACTCTTCGCCAAGAGTGCGGCAGCCGTTCACAAAACAAACGAAGCATTGAAAGAAGTCGGTGCTCTCTAATAATTCGAAAAAAGGTTTGATAATATAGAAAAGGGGCTGTTAAAAATGAAGCGCCTCACAAAATTTGGACTGGTTAAACATTATCCAGTATAGAAAGAGTTCGGTATCATACCGGACTCTTTCCTTTTAACCGGAACTTGATTCTTTATTACATGTCCTGGTCTGAAAAAGATTACACAGGGAAAGGTTGCATAGTCGCTATTGTAAAATGGTACAAAGTCTAATGATGTAATAGATGTACTTGTTGGAATTACCAGCACAGAGACAACGTGTGTTAAATAAATCAAAACAACAGTTTCCTGTAATAACAAATAGCTATTGCTTATTATTTATTATTAATTTTGTAATTATAAAACAAGGGAAACTTCTTAAACAATGAATGTTCTCTTAACTACAAAAACATATCTAATAATTTTTGAGGCAATTTTTATAGTTTCTTGCAAAGGAGGCACTAAAAAAAGAAAAGGACTTTTATGAAAAAACATATATCAAATACAAAAATATTATTTGTGCTGACAAATATATCCTCTTTAAAGATATTACAGCAAAAAGTTGGTATTAATAAAATCAGTAACCTTTCTAATGTATTTGTAGAAAGGAAAACCAATTCAAATATACTTTTCAATCTCCTACAGCAGCCTTTCATGGTATAAGAAAGCATCTTAAATGAAATAACAATTATAAATGAAAGATGTGAAAATACATAAAATATTTATTTTTTTGTTTGGGATAAGTTTGCTCTCCCCTATGGTTCATTCCCAAGAATCCATAGACTCCCTGGTCAATCACATAGAAAGATGTTTTTCTTCCCGTCCCTCTGAATCAATATATCTTCAAACCAGTAAAGACATCTACGAGACAGGTGAAGACCTCTGGTTCAAAGCCTATCAGCTGGATGCACAAACTTTCGGCTTATCGGATAAAAGTAAGACTCTTTACCTGCAAATGATTAATCCGAAAGACAGCATAGTTTGGCAGGAAAAGTATCCGATAAAGAATGGCATCGTATCCGGCCATGTTTACATAGACGAAAAGCTTTCGGAAGGCGACTATTTTTTAGAAGGCTATACAAAGCACTCTTTTTACAAGAATGATACTACCGGAATAACCCCTACCCGCAAGATAAGGATAGTAAAGAATATAGCCCGTTCAGAAGTTACGGAGAATCCTAAAGATACAACCTTCCGTTTTGAAACATTCCCAGAAGGAGGAAATCTCGTTTCCGGCCTTTCCTCCAAACTGGCTTTCAAAGCAACTGATGGTAAGGGAAATCCAGTATCCGTTGAAGGAGTCATCTTTGAAGACGATAAGTTTCTATGCGGAATAAAAAGTGTACATGATGGAATGGGTGCTGTCTTTTTTACTCCTTTAAAGGATAAGAAATACAGGATTGAATTGCAGCATGGAAAAAGCTATCCGCTACCCGAGATTCATTCGCAAGGAATGGTTCTGAACCTTCGCGGGCAAGATAAAGAGCATCTGGATTTTGTCCTTTCACAAACCGAGGGCTTGCCGCACCGGCAAATTTACCTCGTGGGACAAATGCGCGGAATGGTTTGCTGTATGGCGAAAGGCATATTAAAGGACAGTCTTAAAATCTCCATTCCGCTCGATAATTTCCTGTATCAGGGTATAGCGGAATTTACACTTTTCGACAGTTCCATGCAGCCCGTTGCAGAACGGTTGGTGTATGTCCATCCGCAAAAGAAACTGTATATAACGGCCGAACCCGCAAAGACAAGTTTTGTCATTCGGGAAAAGGCGTCAATTAGAATAAAAGCGACAGACGAAGAAGGCAATCCAGTGAGGGCAAACCTGGGCATTAGCGTGTACGACCGGGCATATAATAACCCTGCCGATCCGATGAATATCCTAACTTGCTGTTATCTTTCCTCCCAGATACGAGGCCGAATCTGTAACCCGTCTTACTATTTTGATGAAAAGAACAGTGACAGGAAAGAAGCATTAGACCTGCTGTTACTTACGCAAGGTTGGAGGCGATATGTATGGAATGCAGTAGAGCCTGATTCTCAAGTAAAACCGTTTCTAACAGATGAGATCAATGGACGGCAAACCTTTCAGAGTAAGAAAAAAGACAAACCAAGTGAAGGAGCAGAACAGCTTATCCAAGTTTTCGGTGCAGAGGGAAATTCTCAGTTCATTTGGACGGACTCCACCGGACATTTTATGGTTGACCTGGACATGATGAAAACTCTTCAGGGAGGATATGTGTATTTGAAACCCATGTTGTCGAAAGAGTTCAAACCCACTCTCGAATTGGTGGATTACTTTCTTCTGATTGACAGCGTAAGGAAGAACAGACCTCATTATTATCCGATAGCGGTATCATACCATAAGAAAGAACAACCCCTTGATTTGCCTGTAATAAGCAGCGACAGTACCATATTATTAAATGAGGTGACTATAACAGCAAAAGGACATAAACCGTTTAGAGATAAAATGATGGGACGACTAGATAGCTTGGCAAAGGTAGATTTGAATAAAGCATGGGTATGTGATTGTAACAGTAGAACACCTAATGGTTATCTGAATGATTATATGGGGTATTCACACCACCCGACAGGTTGCTCTTCGTGCTATCCAGTCCTTAAGAAATCTATACCTATTAACGGAAAAGATTATGAACTTATTAAATATGAACCCATAGGGAAAAATGGCGCATGGATAGTCACTGATATAAAAACAATCACCTACAATGGACCTGAGTTCACTGAAGAGGAATTGTTACGGATGAATAACCTCTGGCGCACCAAAGGATATTATACCTCTCGTGAATTTTACCAACCGGACGAAATAGACATGCAGTTCTCCACCCCTGATGCCCGCAATACTTTATTATGGGCTCCGTCAGTTATTACAGATGAAAAAGGAGAAGCGGAAGTTCATTTCTATTGCTCTGACATCAATACCGGATTTATCGGGGTCGTAGAAGGCGTTAACGGTAACGGATTGCTTGGAAATGCAAAATGTGAATTTAGAGTGATAAGAAAATAAAACCATATATGAAAAAAATAAGCATATATAGAACATTTATTTTCCTGTTAGGAATATACCTAATGGTTCCTATGGGCTATTCGCAACAATCCATAGATTCTGTAATCTATAAGATGGGAAAAGATATTTCTTCCCGTCCCTCTGAATCAATATATCTTCAAACCAGTAAAGACATCTACGAGACAGGTGAAGACCTCTGGTTCAAAGCCTATCAGCTGGATGCACAAACTTTCGGCTTATCGGATAAAAGTAAGACTCTTTACCTGCAAATGATTAATCCGAAAGACAGCATAGTTTGGCAGGAAAAGTATCCGATAAAGAATGGCATCGTATCCGGCCATGTTTACATAGACGAAAAGCTTTCGGAAGGCGACTATTTTTTAGAAGGCTATACA
Organism: uncultured Parabacteroides sp.; assembly: GCA_910577325.1. Classification (GTDB taxonomy): domain Bacteria; phylum Bacteroidota; class Bacteroidia; order Bacteroidales; family Tannerellaceae; genus Parabacteroides. The sequence goes on along the minus strand of CAJTMR010000023.1, from coordinate 2,243 downwards.
AAGCACTCTTTTTACAAGAATGATACTACCGGAATAACCCCTACCCGCAAGATAAGGATAGTAAAGAATATAGCCCGTTCAGAAGTTACGGAGAATCCTAAAGATACAACCTTCCGTTTTGAAACATTCCCAGAAGGAGGAAATCTCGTTTCCGGCCTTTCCTCCAAGTTGGCTTTCAAAGCAACTGATGGTAAGGGAAATCCGGTATCCGTTGAAGGAGCCATCTTTGAAGACGATAAGTTTCTATGCGAAATAAAAAGTGTACATGATGGAATGGGTGCTGCTTTTTTTACTCCTTTAGAGAATAAGAAATACAGGATTGAATTGAAGAATGGAACGAGCTATCCTTTACCCGAGATTCACTCACAAGGCATGGCGTTGAGCCTTTTGGGGCAAGATAAAAAACAATTGGATTTTGTTCTTTCTCAAAGCGAGGGTTTGCCACGCCGACAGTTTTACCTTATTGGGCAGATGCGGGGAATGACCTGCTGCATGGCGAAAGGTACATTAAGGGATAGTCTTAGAATTTCTATCCCACTTAATAACTTCCTTTATCAGGGTATAGTGGAGTTTACGCTTTTCGATAGCTCTATGCAGCCTATTGCAGAACGATTGGTATATGTTCACCCTCAAAAGAAACTGTACATAACGGCTGAACCCGCAAAGACAAGTTTTGCCATTCGGGAAAAAGCGTCAATCAAAATAAAAGCGACAGACGAAAAAGGCAAACCGGTGAGGGCCAACATAGGTCTTAGCGTATATGACCAGGCATATAACAATCCTGCCGAACCGGTGAATATCTTAGCTTATTGTTATCTTTCATCCCAGATACGAGGCAGAATCTGTAACCCCACTTATTATTTTGATGAAAAGAACAATGACAGGAAAGAAGCATTGGATCTGTTGTTACTTACCCAAGGCTGGCGGCGATATGTATGGAATGCAGTAGAACCTGATTACCAAGGGCAGCCCTTTTTAACTGATGAAATCAACGGCATACAAACTCTTAAGAGTAAGAAAAAGGACAAACAAAATGAAAGAGCCGAACAGCTTATCCAAGTTTTCGGTGCAGAGGGGAACTCAGAGTTTATTTGGACAGATTCCACAGGACATTTTATAGTTGACACAGACAAAATGAAAGCACTTCAAGGAGGATATGTGTATTTGAAGCCCATGTTGTCGAAAGAGTTTAAACCAGCACTGGAACTGGTAGATTATTTTCCTTTAATTGATAGTACAAAGAAGAACAGGCCTCATTATTATCCGATAGCGGAACTGTCCCACTGTAAAAAAGAACAAATCCTTGATTTGCCTGTGATAAGCAGTGACAGCACCATACTATTGAATGAAGTGACTGTAACAGCAAAAGGGTATAAACCGTTTAGAGACAAAATGATGGGGCGGTTGGATAGTGTGGCACAGATGGATTTGGCTACAGGTTGGGTGTGTGAGTGTCAAAAAAATATTCCGTTTTTGAATGATTATTTGCCTGGCTATACACATCATATATATCATACGGCATCATATAAAGGGAAAAAGTTTCCTCCTGTCAACGGTAAAACTTATCTGTTAATTAAATATGTGGCTCAAGCAAATGGTGTATATGTAGAAGATCAAAAACAAATTGTTTATAGCGGACCTTTATACTCAGATGAAGAGCTATTAAAAATGAACAACCTTTGGCGTACCAAAGGTTATTATGGAAAAAGAGAGTTTTATCAACCGGACGAAACAGACATGCAGCTTTCCACTCCTGATGCCCGCAATACTTTATTATGGACTCCATCTGTCATTACCGACAAAAAAGGAGAAGCGGAAGTTCATTTCTATTGTTCTGACATCAATACCGGATTTATCGGGGTCGTAGAAGGCGTTGACGGTAACGGATTGCTTGGAAATACAAAATGCGAATTTAGGGTGATAAGAAAATGACAGTTACATTAACCTTAAAATGCCTACAAATCAATCGTGAATATTTGTTTTCCTTTTTTATAAATGAATATTTGCTCTTCTCTCCCCTTAGTACGATCCCTCAACCAAAGAAGGGAATATTGAGGTTGATAGTGTCCCTAACCTGAATTTTGCCTTGGGACGATACACAACGAAGATATTTATATTTTTACCAAATCGGGAGAAAAAAAAGTTCTGAAACTCTAAAATTTCAGAACTTTACTTTCATTTACTATTTGCTTTCGCGGTGCGTACGGGACTCGAACCCGTGACCCCATGCGTGACAGGCATGT
>CAJTMR010000022.1 GCA_910577325.1 uncultured Parabacteroides sp. | reverse complement strand
ATGGTTTTCGTGGGGAGGTATAATATTACTCTGACTTTTTCGTTCAATATGTATTGATTGAATATTTTGATATGAAAAGTATATATGATTCTCGTCAGTGGCTGAAATTTGTGTTTATTTTTACGGCTATCCTGATCGCGATTGCTTCACTTGTTGTCTCTGATATGTTGATAAAGGACTTGGCTCAGGAGGAACGCCAAAAAATGGAAGTGTGGGCGGAAGCTACCCGGTTGACAGCAAGTAAGAATACGGCTGTGGATTTGTCTCTTGTTTTAAAGATCCTGGAAGGGAATACGACTATTCCGGTAGTTCTTTGTAATGACAAAGATAGTATTATGTTCGTGAAGAATATAAGTTTTCCAGAAAATGGTGTAGAAGAATTCAAGAAGGCGAAGGTAAAAGAACTGAAAAGCAAAAATACAATTGTGATTGATATGGAGGATGGGGTCTTCCAGTATGTTTATTATGATGATTCTGTCATTTTAAAAAGATTGTTGATTTATCCTTATGTGCAGCTTACGGTTGTATTCGTTTTCATTGTGATCGCTTTTCTGGCACTTGCAAGCACAAAGAAGGCCGAGCAGAATAAAGTATGGGTTGGATTGTCCAAGGAGACGGCTCATCAGTTAGGAACGCCTATTTCGTCTCTGATAGCTTGGGTGGAGTATTTGCGCACAAAGGATATGGACCCTTTCCTTTTGAACGAAATGGAAAAAGATGTGGCGCGTTTGGAAACGATCGCAGAGCGTTTTTCCAAGATCGGTTCTAATCCAGATCCGGTTCCAGTAGATATCAACAATTCTATTTGTTCGGCCTTAAGTTATATGAGCACGCGTATTTCTTCTAAAGTCAAGATTTATACGCATCTAATCGATGAGCCAGTCCCCGTGTTGATGAATGACTCTCTTTTTGCTTGGGTTATTGAAAATTTGACAAAAAATGCAGTAGATGCGATGGAAGGACAGGGGGAAATTACTTTTCAGGTGGAAGAACGTGACAAGGTCGTTCGTATCGATGTTACCGATACAGGGAAGGGAATTGCCAAGTCTAAATTCAAAACCGTATTTAACCCTGGCTATACGACAAAGAAACGTGGCTGGGGATTAGGATTGTCTCTGGTTAAGCGTATTATCGAATCGTATCATGGAGGGAAGATATTCGTTAAGAGTTCGGAAGTCGGCAAAGGCACGACTTTTCGCATTGAACTTCGAAAATGTGAGGGCTAAAATCTTAGATAATAAAAAATAACTACAAACTTATTGCATTTGTGTTTAGTTTTTTCGTACCTTTGCAAGGTTTTTACACTAAAAGGCTTTGGGAAAGTTTAAATTATATAATGTAGATTTGAAAAATCTCACTCCAGGAGTACACGAATTCGAGTATTTATTGGAGAATAAGTTTTTTGTGGACATCGATGGAGATCAAGTCCAAAAAGGAAAAGTGAAGGTTCGCCTCACGGTGAAACGGTCTTCCATGATGTTTGAAATGAACTTTCAGATTGAAGGTGTTGTTATGGTTCCGTGCGATAGATGTCTGGACGATATGGAAATCCCAGTTGACACACATAATCGCCTGGTGGTAAAGTTCGGTAAAGAATATGCCGAAGAAAGTGACGAAGTAGTGGTTATACCGGAAGACGAAGGTGCTATTAACCTTGCGTGGTTCTTGTATGAATTTATTGCATTGGCAATTCCGATGAAACATGTGCATGCTCCGGGAAAATGTAATAAAGCGATGTCGTCCAAGCTGAAGAAGCATACTGCCAGAAGCACTGAAGACGGAGATGATGGGTATGAAGACGATGGCGTGGAAGATGATATCACAATCGACGATGTACCCGTGGCAACAGATCCGAGATGGGATGGTCTGAAAGGTTTACTTGAGAATGATAACAATTAAATAAATTAAAACATGGCACATCCTAAAAGAAGACAAGGTAAGACAAGAACAGCCAAGAGAAGAACTCATGACAAGGCTGTCGCTCCCACAATGGCTATTTGCCCGAATTGCGGCGCATGGCACATTTATCACACTGTATGCGGCGAATGCGGTTATTACAGAGGTAAGTTAGCTATCGAAAAAGAAGCTGCTGTGTAAGTTTATCCGAACTGATAGAGTTTTGATAAACCAAGAAATAGCCCTAAAAGTTTTTTTAGGGCTTTTTTTTAATTGGGATATATAGTCCTTTTATTTAAAAAAATATGGATAAGATAAATGCGGTAATAACAGGCGTAGGCGGATACGTTCCCGAAGATGTATTGACGAACGAAGATATTTCGAAGTTGGTGGATACGACGGATGAATGGATCATGACGCGTGTTGGCATCAAAGAACGCCGAATTTTGAAAGGTGAGGGCATGGGGACCTCATATATGGGTATACGAGCTGTGAAGCAGTTACTCGAAAAGACAAATGTGAACCCAGAAGAAATAGAAGTGATCCTCACGGCTACGACTACGCCTGACCATCATTTCCCGACTACTTCTTCCATTATAGCCTACCATACCGGTTGCAAGAATGCGATGACTTTTGATTTGCAGGGAGCTTGTGCCGGTTTTTTGTATGCTTTGGAAACTGGTTCTAACTATATCCGTTCGGGACGCTATAAGAAAGTGGTTGTCGTGGCTGGAGATAAAATGACCGCTATAACGGATTATCAGGATCGTTCCACTTGTCCTTTGTTTGGTGATGCTTGCGGGGCTGTGTTGCTCGAACCAACGGAGGAAGAAGTGGGGGTGATGGATACGATCCTGCGTACGGATGGTGTAGGCTATTCACATTTGATTATGAAATCCGGTGGTTCAGCCTATCCGCCTTCACATGAAACGGTGAATAACCGTGAGCATTTTGTTTTTCAGGATGGCAAATATGTTTTTAAGTATGCAGTTTCGTATATGGCTGATGTCGCTGCCGAGATCGCTGAACGGAACGGACTGGCACACGACGATATCTCATGGATCGTGCCTCACCAGGCAAATTTGCGTATCATTGATGCTACGGCTAAACGTTTGGGAGTGGATATGGAAAAGGTCATGATCAATATCCAGAAATATGGGAATACCAGTGCCGGGACAATTCCTATCTGCCTTTGGGAGTGGGAAGACAAGCTGAAAAAAGGCGATAACCTGATACTTGCCGCTTTTGGCGCCGGTTTTACATGGGGAGCAATTTATCTTAAATGGGGATATAATGGGAAATAAGCATAAGTCCGGCTTTGTTAATATTGTCGGTAATCCGAATGTTGGAAAGTCTACGTTGATGAATCGCCTTGTGGGAGAGCGTATATCAATCATCACATCGAAAGCGCAGACGACACGACACCGAATCATAGGAATCGTGAATACCGCTGATATGCAGATTGTGTATTCTGACACGCCGGGCGTCTTGCATCCGAATTATAAGTTGCAGGAGTCTATGCTTAATTTTTCACAGTCGGCACTTGGTGATGCCGATGTGCTGCTTTATGTAACTGATGTTGTCGAAAAGATCGACAAGAATGAAGCATTTCTTCAGAAGGTCCAAAAAGTGGAATGTCCGATCCTGTTATTGATCAATAAGATCGACACGACCGCCCAACCAGAGTTGGAAAAACTGGTTGCCGACTGGAAAGAACTTCTTCCGAAAGCAGAGATTATCCCGATCTCTGCCCTTTCGAATTTTAATATAGATTACGTGAAACGCAGGGTGGAAGATCTGATGCCTGAATCTCCTCCCTATTTTGAGAAAGATGCGCTTACCGATAAGCCGGCCCGTTTCTTTGTAACGGAGATCATTCGTGAGAAGATTCTTTTGTACTATCAGAAAGAAATCCCGTATGCGGTAGAAGTTGTTGTTGAGCTGTTTAAAGAAGAAGTTGAGCTGATTCATATCAAAGCGCTCATTATTGTTGAACGCGATTCCCAAAAAGGAATCATCATCGGGCATCGGGGCCAGGCATTGAAAAAGGTGGGTGCTATGGCTCGTAAGGATATCGAACGCTTCTTTGATAAAAAGGTTTTCTTGGAAATGTTTGTCAAAGTGGAAAAAGATTGGCGTAACCGGGATAACATGCTGAAGAACTTTGGTTATCAGCTGGATTAATTAACAGCACAGACAGAAAAAGTTGTTTATGGGAAATATTGTTGCAATAGTTGGTAGACCCAACGTAGGGAAGTCCACCCTCTTCAATCGTTTGACGCAGACGCGGCAAGCGATTGTCAACGAGGAAGCTGGGACTACACGTGACCGTCAGTACGGCAAGGTGGAATGGACAGGTAAAGAATTTTCGCTGATTGATACCGGCGGATGGGTGATTAATTCGGATGATGTTTTTGAAGAAGAAATAAACAAGCAGGTGAAAATTGCCCTTGAAGAGGCAGACGTGATTTTGTTTGTCGTTGATGTCTTGAATGGGGTTACGGATTTGGATAACGAAGTTGCCTCCATCTTGCGTCGTGCCAAGAAGCCTGTGATTGTTGTGGCCAACAAGGCAGATAATTTCGATTTGCATCCCTCTTCTGCCGAATTTTATTCTTTCGGACTGGGTGATCCGTTCTGCATCTCTGCCATCAATGGTTCTTGTTCCGGTGATTTGTTGGATAAAATCGTAGCTACGCTTCCGGATGACAAGCCGGAGGTTCTCGAAGAAGAGTTACCCCGTATCGCCATCATCGGTCGCCCGAATGCTGGTAAATCTTCTTTGATCAACGCCTTTATCGGTGAAGATCGCCATATTGTAACAGATATTGCTGGTACGACTCGTGATTCCATTTACACGAAATATAACAAGTTCGGCCTGAATTTCTATTTGGTGGATACGGCCGGTATCCGTAAGAAGGGGAAAGTGAACGAGGATTTGGAATACTATTCTGTGATCCGTTCGATCCGTGCTATCGAGAATTCGGATGTCTGCGTGTTGATGTTGGATGCCACTCGTGGTATCGAAAGCCAGGATCTGAACATATTCTCTTTGGTCCAAAAGAACAAGAAAGGCTTGGTTGTTTGTGTGAACAAATGGGATTTGGTCGAAGACAAGAGCCAAAAGGTAATCGATACCTTTACGAGTGCGATCCGCGAACGTTTGGCTCCGTTTACTGATTTCCCTATCTTGTTTATCTCGGCATTGACGAAACAGCGCATCTTGAAGGTACTAGAAACAGCCAAAGATGTGTACGAAAATCGCCAACGCCGTGTACCGACAGCCAAGTTGAACGAAATCATGCTGCCGATCATTGAGAACTATCCGCCTCCTGCATGGAAAGGAAAATATATCAAGATCAAATATATCACGCAGCTTCCTGCCGGCCAAGTTCCTTCGTTTGTATTCTTCTGTAACTTACCGCAGTGGATCAAAGAACCTTACAAACGTTTCTTGGAAAACAAGATCCGGGAAAACTGGAACTTTACGGGAACGCCGATTAATATATTTATTCGGGAAAAATAAAAAAGCGCCAATTGGCGCTTTTTTTGTGAACCGTGCCGGATTCGAACCGGCGACCTCTGCCCTGTCAAGGCAGCGCTCTAAACCAGCTGAGCTAACGGTTCCAATGCCACAAAGATAAAAGAAATCTTTAGGTTACAAGCACACTGTGGAGTCCTTTTTATGATTTTTTTTGATCTTTGGGGATACCAAAGGCAATATGAATGTGGATTGATTGAATTTTTGCCTACTGATACTTCTTCTGTTTATTTTCGTTTTGTTTAGAGCCTGTTTAAATTTTGTTTAGCATTCTTATAATAGTTCTTTAAGAGTATGTTTTTCTGTTTTTATAAGGAGCATAGCGAGCTATGTGACGAATAAAAAGAGGAAAACAGACCGGAAAGAAACTCAAAAGAAGCTGGAAAACTTTTTGAACCAAATTTAAACAGGTTCTAAACATAAATGTTCTTTTTGTGTAAAAAGAGCTATCCCTAAGTTAGTTTTAGAATATAAACAAAAAAAATGTAGATTTATTTCTTAGGGATAACCTGTTCATGTTATTTCTATTATAGCGAATTCAGCAATTTGTTCAATTCATTCACCATTTCAGCCGCCGACTTCTGTGTTTCGGACAGGCCTTCCGGTGTGAACATCGAGACTGCTTTGTTCAGTTTATCCAACTTACCGCCTTTGAGTTCTTTGCGGAGGATACGGATTTTTTCACAATCCTGGATGCCTTCAACCAAGCGCTCGAAGCGGATCGAGCTGCGGGGCCCCGGATAGATGTTGTATGTGTCGCCGGCTGCCCAGGTACGGAAGCGGGAGTCGCGTAGCGGGTCGGATGTCCAGCTGTTCACGGCCCAGCGCAGGTATCCGTCATACCCTCCGGCGATGGCGTGCAGGGTGGTCCAGGTGGCTTCGGCAGGGTCGGAGAAGGTGAAGATGTTCGGGAAGGCTTCCGTGCAACATGTATACACTGTGCTGATTTGCCCCTTACGTTCGCGTTCGGCTTTCACATCTTCCGGGAATTTGTGGCCATAAGGAATGCTCAGGTAATACAGGTCGGATTGGATTTCAGGATGGTAGTTCCCTGCCAGCGTGATCTTGAATTCAGGATCAGCCTGTTTAATGACTTTGATTGCTTCGCGCATGGCTTCCATCGGACGTTCGTCCATCGAGATGGCAGTCTTTTCGAACCAGCCTTTTTCACGCAGGTGGCGGGAAAAATCTTTCAGGAAGGAACCCCAGTATTCGGAATATCCGTCATCACCCGGTTTGACGTTGACAAACTGCACGCGGTTGGTGGCCTCGTCGTAGTAATCGAAAGTCAAAGCCCAAGGGATCATGGTGTAGCAACTGATCAGGTCTTTGATTCCCACTTCGTTCATCATGAACGAGACCCATTTGTCGAATACGTCATACCTGTATACCCATGTCCCGTCGATCTTCTTGATGCGAGTTACCATGCTGTCAAAATGGTCTTCCGTCTGTCCGGCCCAAGGCTTGTGCATGATACTGGTTGTGATAGCCCGTTGTCCGGCGTTCGCCAGCATCTTCATGATGGGGCGCATGGCGTCAAAATGTTCTTTGCTCCAAAGCGGAACCTGGTAATAGCGGGCTACGGCGTATGGATTTTGCCACAAGTCCAAATGGAACGCCCAGTCTTGCGGGGCCGGCAGTGTACGGTTGAGCACGTCAATCTCGAACTGGAGGTTCATTGTTTGGAAGTTCTTTCCCGAAACAGTCAATGTCCCTTTGTATTTTCCGGCCCGGGTATCCGACGGAACCCATACGTTCAACCAGATCGGTTGCGTCGTGTAGGATTTGATATCTTGTATCTTAACGATATCCAATACGTCGGCAACGATGGACGAATCCCATTCCGCCTTGTTTTCGCGGTGTCCGCAACCGCCTGTCCGTTCCTTGTTCAGTTCGTCGGTCATGACATAGCGAACGAAGTTGGTCGTGACGGCAGAAGCTGGGATGACGGCAGAACCGCATTTCAGTTCGCTGACAGTGATTGTTGCCCCGTCCAACGCCTCTTTGGTCCATAACACGGCCTGCGCGTTGATACGTTCCCCTTTCCAGGCTTTTCCTTGCCAACGAGAGGTCTTCTTCACGTCGGGAACGTTCAGTTTCTTGTAGCGGATATCCGTTGTTCCCCAGCTCAATTGGGTAGGAGTTGTCATTTTATCCCAGACTTCCACGCCGTCGTGCGGCTTGGTGTCTGTCAATTCTTCATAATTGCCCAAAGGATACTTTTCAGTCTGTTGAGCGAAACAGACCGGCCCTAATGTCAGCAAGGCCGATAGGATAAGAGCGTTCTTCATTTATGATTGATGTTTTTAGTTTTACGTGGGTAAAGATAGGAAACAATGCACAATTGACAATGGGCAATTGACAATTACTTTCTCCCTAATGGTCAATTCTTAATCCTTCTATAATGGCACGTAATCAAATCCCCATTATCGTCATGTAAGTGCATGCCGCTTCCTTCACAATAGCGGAACATGTCGCAGTCTGCGCATTGTCCTTTCCGTGCCCATTCTCGGTTGCGGTATTCTTTGAAGCCGTTGTTCCATACATCTACAAAACTGTCTTTGTAAATATTCCCCTGATGGAAGTTTGCACGGATGCTCGGACAGCCGGATATCGAGCCGTCGATCAGCACCGACGCCGTGCTGACTCCTGCATTGCAGTGGAAAATTTGGTCGCGCACTTCCCCTTCATAGTTGCCGAGGAAGCCTTCACAGGCAAAGCTCGTGTGTATCTTTCCTTCTGCGCGGCAATGGCGAATGAAGCGCAGCAGCCAGGTGAACTGCTGGTTATCGATCTGCAACTCCGGTGTCTCTGCTGCCCGACCGACCGGAAAAATGGTAAAGATACGCCAGTTTTTGACTCCCATTTCGGCCAGGAAATCTTTGAACAGCATCAGGTCTTTAAAATTTTTTTGGTTGACGCAGGTCACGACGTCCCAGACGATCTCCTTCTCTTCCGCCAGCATCGCAATGGCATTGACGGCCCCTTCGAAGCTCCGGCGGTTTCCTCTGAGCCAGTTGTGCGCTTCTTCGAACCCGTCGAGGCTGATGGTGATGGAGTGCATTCCTGCTGCCAACAGCGAGTCTAACCGTTCGCGGGTGAGCAGTAATCCGTTGGAGACGATTCCCCAGGGATATTCACGTTTGTTCAGTTCCCGCCCGCATACCTCGATGTCTTTACGGATCAATGCTTCTCCGCCTGTAAAGGTGATCATCACCTGATGCGGGTCTATATGCGGTGTGATCTCGTCTATTACTTTCAGGAAATCTTCGACCGGCATATCTGGATGGGCGGACGAGACGTGGCAATCGCTTCCGCAATGCAGGCAGGAGGCATTACAGCGAAGCGTACACTCCCAAAAGAGCGTACGCAACTCATGTATCTTGGCCCGGTTTTTCCGGATGCTTCTAAATAATTCTAAAGCAAGGCGTTTTCGTAATCCTGGACGTTTATTCATTCTTTATTTCTTTTTTTAATTCGATATTCAAATCCTATATGTTTCAATAATTTGTGATTCGGATTTTTTGCGTAAAGCAATCGTTTATTTGTTTTTTCTTCTTTCTTTTCTTTAAGTACGATGGTGATTTCCTTTGTCGCTTCTCCCAAATACCATTCTCCGTCATTTCCTGTCATCTCCGCATCTTTGAAAGATACCGATACGCTGTCCGAGGCATAACTGCCTCCATTCTGCTCTCCATCGATATCTGTGAGTAAGAGCGGAATGTTGTCGCCCCTCAAGAAACCGTTGAATGAGTAGTTGAATTCTCCTTTACTATCGGTATATAACGTGTCTGTGTGAGGGATATTCTCTCCGTAAGGTGAACGAATTTGGATCTGCGGAATAGGGGCATTGCTTTCATTTGTAACTTTTCCCTTGATCGTGAACTTTGAATGAGGTGTGCCGTACATATCGGTCGATATCTGGTCGCATGAGGAGAACCCCAGCAGTGCAAGTATGCCGGTTAATAGCCAATTGACACTTTTCAGGATGTAGGTAGAGATCTTTTTCATATCCTTATAGCATGTTTATATATATGATTGATGCAAATATAACTTTTATAGTTGCATTTTTTATTGTTTTTTTTCGGATATATGATCTTTTTTGATGGAATAGATTCGTTTTTCGGCTGCATACTATAAAAAATAGGGCTGATGGGCTAAAGAATAAGGACGGATGAAATAAAGTGCAGCGAGGATATCCGGAATCAGCCGGATATTGAGTAACTTGCGCCCCAAATTCAATCGATTGATCAAACATGAAGCATTTTTTGCGTATACTGGGGCGTTTTGTGCCTCCCTATAAGAAGTTTATGGTATGGAATGTGATATTTAATATCCTGTCCGCCATTTTGAACTTGTTCTCTTTTGCTTTAATAATCCCGATTCTGAATATCCTGTTTAAAATCAGTGATGAAACCTATACCTATACGGACTGGACGTTTGCTCCTTTCTCGTTTGAGGCTTGGAAAGCGACACCGGAATTGCTGAAAAACAATTTCTTCTGGTTCGTGTCCGACATGATCGAGACGAAAGGTGGTTCCTTTACGTTGATTATATTGGGCATTTTCCTGATTGTGTCCACTTTTCTGAAGGTCGGGACGATGTACATGGCTTTTTACACAATGATTCCGATTCGTACGGGGGTCGTTCGAGACATCCGCAACCAGATCAACCGCAAGATAACGGAACTACCGTTGGGCTTTTTTTCGGAAGAGAGGAAGGGAGATATAATCGCCCGTGTTTCAGGAGATGTGAACGAGATCGAGACTTCGATCATGAGCTCGCTCGACATGCTCTTCAAGAATCCGATCCTGATCCTGATCTATCTGACCGGGATGATTGTTATCAGTTGGCGGTTGACACTTTTTGTTTTTATACTGCTGCCTTTCGCCGGATATGTGATGGGGACGGTTGGAAAGAAGTTGAAACGGAAATCGTTCGAGGGACAACAACAATGGGGCTATCTGATGAGCCAGATAGAGGAGACGTTGGGCGGTTTGCGCGTCATCAAGGCTTTTAATGCGGAGGAGAAGATACAGGACCGTTTTGAGAAGAGCAACGAAACGTTTCGGCGGCTGACCAACCGCATTTACCGTCGCCAGCAGATGGCGCATCCGATGAGCGAGTTCTTGGGGACGGCCACGATCGCGATTGTATTGTGGTATGGCGGTACGCTGATCCTGAGCAGCAACAGCCCGATCGACGCTTCCACTTTCATATATTACTTGGTGATTTTTTATAGTATAATCAATCCGGCAAAGGATTTGAGCAAGGCTTCATACGCCATTCAGAAGGGGCTTGCCTCTATGGATCGCGTCGATAAGATCCTGAAGGCGGAGAGCGATATCAATGATCCTCTGAATCCGAAACCGGTCGCGTTGACGGAAAGTATTCGTTTTAAGGATGTCTGGTTCAAGTACCAGCATGAATGGGTGTTGAAAGGCATCGACCTGACGATACCGAAAGGACGCACGGTCGCGTTGGTCGGACAGTCGGGATCGGGAAAGAGCACGCTGGTGGATTTGTTGCCTCGTTTCTATGATGTGGACAAGGGGAGCATAACGATCGACGGCACGGATGTGCGTGAAGCGACCTTGTATGATCTGCGCAGTTTGATGGGGAATGTCAACCAAGAGGCGATTCTGTTCAACGACACGTTCTTTAATAATATTTCTTTCGGTGTGGATGGAGCTACGCTTGAACAGGTGCAAGAGGCGGCGCGTATCGCCAATGCGCATGATTTTATCATGGCGAGCGAGAATGGATATGATACCAATATCGGTGATCGCGGCGGCAAGTTGTCAGGCGGACAGCGCCAGCGCATCAGCATTGCACGTGCTATCCTGAAGAACCCGCCGATCCTGATCCTTGACGAAGCAACCTCTGCACTCGATACCGAGTCGGAACGCTTGGTGCAGGAGGCTTTGGAGAACCTGATGCGTAACCGTACGACGATCGTGATTGCACACCGGCTCTCGACGATTCGGGGGGCGGATGAGATTTGCGTGATGCATGAAGGGGAGATTGTGGAGCGTGGACGGCATGAAGAGCTGATTGGGCTGGATGGGTATTATAAGAAGCTTTGCGATATGCAAAGTTTCTAACGTTACTTTTGGCTTGATCCAAAAATAACAGATAAGTAATGAAAAAAGAATGAATTAATAATTAAATATTTTAATGCTATGAAATTAAAATGTCTATCATTCATCTTACTGATCCTTGCAGGATGCAACATGTCGGATATGAAAACGGGGAAGCTGTTGTCTTATCACTTCGATACTCCGGCAAGGATTTGGGAAGAATCGTTCCCATTGGGTAACGGGCGTCTGGGGTTGATGCCGGATGGAGGTGTCGATACGGAAAAGATCGTGTTGAATGAAATATCCATGTGGTCGGGAAGTAAGCAAGATACGGATAATCCTGAGGCATATTATTCGTTGGGTACTATCCGTAAACTCCTTTTTGAAGGGCGTAACGATGAGGCTCAGGAACTGATGTATAATACGTTTGTCTGCAAAGGCGAGGGAAGCGGACAGGGGCAAGGGGCGAATGTCCCGTATGGCAGTTACCAACTGCTGGGTAACCTGGTCCTGAATTATGATTATCAGGGAAGTGCCGATACCATTTCCGGATATAGGCGTGAACTGGATCTCGATAATGCGATTGCGACAGCTTCCTTTAAAAGGGGCAAAGTGGCGTATGGCCGTGAGGTCTTTACTTCATTTGCCGATGACTTGGGGGTGATCCATCTGACAGCCGATGCGGATAGAGCGTTGAACTTCTCTTTCGGCATGAACCGCCCTGAACATTATAAGGTGACGGTCGATGGTGATGACCTGCTGATGCAGGGGCAACTGCCTGACGGTGTCGATACGCTCGAAATGAAAGGCTTGCGTTATGCATCCCGTGTACGTGTTGTCTTGCCGAAGGGAGGAACTATTACTCCCGGTGATTCTACTGTTTCCGTACGGAATGCTTCCGAAGCGATCTTGTTGGTCAGCATGGCAACCGACTATTTCGATAAAGACCTGGACGGCAAGATTACTTCTCTGTTGGATAATGCGGAGAAGAAAGAGTATGCCTCTATGAAGAAAGCGCATGTTGCGGCCTACCGTTCCCTTTTCGACCGCGTAGAGCTGGACTTGGGGCATTCTTCCCGGGAAGACCTGCCGATGGACGAACGCTTGGCTGCTTTCAACGAAAATCCGGACGATCCTTCGCTGGGGGAGCTCTATTTTCAGTTCGGACGTTATCTGCTGATTTCATCTACGCGTGTCGGCTTGCTGCCTCCCAATCTGCAAGGGCTATGGTGTAATACGATCAATACTCCTTGGAACGGAGATTACCATTTGAATATCAATCTGCAAATGAATCACTGGCCGGCCGAGGTAGCGAACCTTTCCGAACTGCACCTTCCGTTGGTGGAATGGACGAAACAGCAGGTGGCCAGTGGCGAACGGACGGCCAAGGCTTATTATAACGCCCGCGGCTGGGTGACGCATATCCTGGGAAATGTCTGGGAGTTTACCGCACCGGGCGAACATCCTTCTTGGGGAGCGACCAATACGTCTGCCGCCTGGCTTTGCGAGCATTTGTACATGCACTATCTGTATACGCTGGATAAGGAATATCTGAAAGACGTTTACCCGGTTTTGAAAGGGGCTTCCCTGTTCTTTGTGGATATGCTGGTGGAAGATCCCCGCAATAAATACCTGGTGACTGCTCCAACTACTTCGCCTGAAAACGGGTATAAATTGCCGAATGGCAAAACCGCCCATATCTGTGCCGGTTCGACAATGGACAACCAGATCGTACGCGAACTGTTCACCAATACGATCGAGGTTGCCCATATTTTAGGACTCGATTCTGCTTTCGCCGGTGAGCTGGCTGCTAAACGTGCCCGCCTGATGCCGACGACGATCGGTAAGGACGGGCGTATCATGGAATGGCTCGAACCCTATGAGGAGGTTGAGCCCCATCATCGCCATGTCTCCCATCTCTATGGCCTCTATCCGGGTAACGAAATCTCGATGGAGCATACGCCTGAACTTGCCGAGGCTGCCCGCAAATCACTTGTGGCCCGTGGCGATAAGAGCACAGGCTGGTCGATGGGATGGAAGATGAATTTCTGGGCGCGCCTGCATGACGGAGACCATGCTTACAAGTTGCTTGTCGACCTGCTCCGTCCGTGTGTGGACCGCAAAACGAATATGACGAACGGCGGCGGGACCTATCCGAACCTGTTCTGTGCGCATCCTCCTTTCCAGATCGACGGTAATTTCGGTGGTTGTGCCGGTATTGCCGAGATGTTGCTACAGAGCCAGGCCGGACAAATCGAATTGCTTCCGGCTCTTCCTTCCGCCTGGAAAAACGGTAGCTTTAAAGGTCTGAAAGTGCGTGGCGGCGGCGAAGTGTCTGCAAAATGGAAAGAAGGCCGGTTGACCGAAGCCGGTTTGAAAGCCCTGGTTTCCGATTCGTTCCGTATCAAACTCCCCGTTGATTCTGCTAATATGAGCATCAAGGTTAACCAAAAAGCTGTATCTCTCCCGGTTGTTGACGGCATGTTGGTCGTGGAGTTGCAGGCAGGGGATCAGTTGGTACTGAAATTTTAATCAATATAACGGTAATTTATATATAAACCCCACCGATAAGCGCTGTGTGTTTTCGATCGAAGCACCCAGCGCTTGTGCTTTTTCCGTCAGGTGGTAGGAGCGGGCTGTTCCGGTCAGGAAGATATGCAGGTTTTCATCCGCCATCGGATAGAATTCGATACCGGCTTGATAGCCCCATGCCGTACGGTATTTGCCTTTAGGGAGTTCTCCCTCTTCCTCTCTGGTTTTATAGATTGAGCCGGTTTCGTACATTCCTTTGGCGAAAGCATTCCATTTCGGATGGAACCGGTAATTCATTTCGGCAACGAGTGAAAAATACTGGACATTACGCAGGCAGACAGGTTCTTCCTCATTATCTCCGGACGAGGGAACGAGTTCCGTCAGGATACCTAACGGATCGAGCGGACCGCGTGTGTACATCACATCCAGATAACCGTCGAACGGCCCTGTGCAAACGTTGTGCCCGGCCCATGCCATATACATCCATTTCCCTTTCGCCTGTTCGCCGGCGGTGGCCGAATAGCGGAGGTTCAATACTTCGTCCAGATAGCTGCTGTTCCAGTTGAATGTATAGAATAGCGGGGCGCGGGGCTTTTCGATTCCGGCCGGAAGCGTGCCATAAGCGTCTTCCATACTCCCGATGCGGTTGTCCGTGACCTGTATGCGAAGTTCCTGTGAAGCAACCGGTTGGTAACCGAGGGTGAGACCTGTGAAATAGCAATCCATGTATTCATTCATATCGCTATATTCATATATCGCATACGGATCGAGATCATATTCGAACCCACCCCAGGCAGCATCCTGCTTTCCTAAGGTGACGGTGAACTTATCGCTGAGGCGGTAACCGACCAAAGCATATTCGATCGATTCCGGCAGGTTCTCCAGTTCCATGCCTTCGTTCCCTTGGTTGAGGTTTTGGCGATACCAGTAGAAAAGACGGTCGCTGACTTCCCCGGTCGCTTCGATTTTGATATGGTTGAAGCGGAAAGCGGTCTCGTCCAGTTTCTTTCCGGTAAAGAATGTGTTGAAAGAAGCGTGCATCTCCAGGTCCAGATTGAATGCGTTCGTGCGTTTGGGAATCTTTGTCGCATATTCAAATAAGGAAATATCGGAGGAATCCCGTTCGGGGATAAATGATTGTGCTTGTACGGAAAGAGTACATAAAAAGAAGGCCGACAGCCAAAATGCCGTTAGTCGTTTCATTGTCGATTATGATTATGTTTGATTCTGGCTGCAAAGTTACTATTTCTCTTTGTTTTTTCCCATGTGCTTCATTACCTTTGTATCCGGATAGGAGATGTTCTTCTGCAATATTGATGCAATGGTCGCCGATGCTGATTAGAATAATGGCAGAGAGATAAAGGAATAAGCCAGACTGTTGTTATGTGGTTTTGCAGATGTTTTTGAGATGTAGAAACATTAATGAGGCTGAAAATAATTTTGATATAAACCATGAGAAATTCATTGAAAATCGCTGTACTGATTCTATGTACGATCTGTTTGCCTTTTGCAGGCAACGCCCGGCGGGCAACCGGTAAAGAGGATCGTGCGTTTTGGGTGGAAAACCTGACACGCATTGCCGATCCCGTCCTTGTCAATCTGAGTAATAATACGCTGAAGAAGAATATGCCTTACGAATCGTTGGGTAACCGTCATCGCTTCTCGCATTTGGAGGCGGTAGGTCGTTTGGTCTGCGGCATCGCCCCTTGGCTGGAACTCGGACCGGACGAGACGCCGGAAGGCAAGCTTCGCCAAAAATATATCAACCTGACGGTAAGAGGTTTAAAGAATGCTGTTAACCCGCAAGCTCCCGACTATCTGGTTTTTGGTGAACCGTCGCAGCCTTTGGTGGATGCCGCTTTTTTGGCCCAGGGATTATTGCGTGCCCCGAAACAGCTTTGGGGAAATCTTGATTCGCAGGCAAAAGAATGGATGATAACCGAGTTGAAGCGGAGCCGTAACATCAAGCCTTTCGAAAGTAACTGGTTGCTTTTCGCTTCGACCGTCGAAGCCGCTTTGTTGGAGTTAACAGGAGAATGTGACATGGAGCGGATGCTGTATGGGGTGAAAAAGTTCCGTGACGAATGGTATAAAGGTGATGCCATGTATGGGGACGGAGTAGACTTCCACATGGACTATTATAATAGCTTCGTGATTCATCCGATGTTGACGGACGTGTTGGTCGTGATGAAGAAACATGATATCGAAGGAGTTGATTTCTTGGATACACAGTTGAAACGCCATGCTCGTTATGCCGAGATACTGGAACGTTTTATTTCTCCCGAAGGAACTTTTCCGGTTGTCGGTCGTTCCATCTGCTACCGTTTCGGTGCTTTCCATGCGTTAGGGCAGGCGGCTTTGATGCATATTCTGCCCGAACGGGTGAAACCTGCTCAGGTGCGTTGTGCTTTGACATCCGTCATCCGTCGCCAGTTGAAGTCTCCGGCTAATTTCGACGAAAACGGTTGGTTGCGTGTTGGCTTTACAGGTGAACAAATTGAGATCTCCGAATCGTATATAAATACGGGAAGTGTCTATCTTTGTGCTTTTGGCTTTGTGCCTCTGGGATTGCCGGAAACGGATGAGTTTTGGTTCTCTCCTTATACCGAATGGACGAATGTGAAGGCTTGGAACGGGGAGAAGGTACAGGCAGACCATGCGATTAGGTAATTGAAAAATTGAGAATTGAAAATTGAAAAATGATACAACTGTAAGAATATGAAAACAAATTATGAATTGCGTTATGCTTCGCATCCGGAAGATGCGAAGCTATATGATACGAAACGTATCCGTCGTGATTTCTTGATTGAGAAAGTGTTTACTCCGAACGAGGTGAATATGGTCTATTCGATGTACGACCGTATGATCGTCGGTGGTGCTATGCCTGCCGGTGAGATGCTGGTTCTGGAAGCTATTGATCCGTTGAAAGCTCCTTTCTTCTTGACTCGTCGCGAGATAGGAATCTTCAACGTAGGCGGAGCGGGTGTCGTAAAAGTTGGGGATGCTGTCTTTGAACTTGATTTTAAGGAAGCTCTTTATTTGGGTTCCGGCGACCGTGAAGTGACATTTGAAAGCAAGGATGCCGAGAATCCGGCTAAATTCTATTTTAATTCTACGACTGCACATTGTAACTATCCGGATAAGAAAGTAACGAAGGCTGACGCTGTTGTTGCCGCTATGGGTTCTTTGGAAATGTCAAACGACCGCAACATCAACAAGATGATCGTCAATCAGGTCCTTCCTACCTGCCAGTTGCAGATGGGTATGACGGAACTGAAACCGGGTAGTGTCTGGAACACGATGCCGGCACATGTGCACAGCCGTCGTATGGAAGCTTATTTCTATTTTGATATTCCTGAAGATCAGGCTATCTGTCATTTCATGGGCGAAGTAGATGAAACCCGTCATATCTGGATGAAGGGCGATCAAGCCGTTTTGTCTCCCGAATGGTCTATCCATAGTGCTGCTGCTACTCACAACTATACATTTATTTGGGGAATGGGTGGTGAAAACCTGGATTACGGGGATCAGGATTTCTCTTTGATCACCGATTTGAAATAAATATGTCGGCTGGTAACGAATAAAGGTTTAAATAGTATATTGGATTATGGTAAATTTTTCATTGGAAGGCAAGGTCGCACTTGTTACAGGTGCGGCTTATGGGATCGGATTTGCGATGGCGCAGGCTTTGGCGCAAGCCGGGGCTAAGATCGCTTTTAATTGCCGCGGAAAAGAACACTTGGATAAGGCTTTGGCTGATTATGCCGCACTGGGAATCGAGGCAAGAGGATATTTGTGTGATGTGACCAAGGAAGATGAGGTAAGGGCCATGGTGGCCGACATCGAGGAACAACTTGGCGTCATCGATATTTTAGTGAATAATGCCGGTATAATCAAGCGTATTCCTATGGATAAGATGAGCGTGGAAGATTTTCGTCAGGTAGTGGATATTGACCTGACGGCTCCTTTTATCGTCTCCAAAGCTGTTATTCCTTCCATGATCAAGAAAGGACATGGCAAGATTATCAATATCTGCTCAATGATGAGCGAACTCGGTCGCGAGACGGTTTCGGCTTATGCTGCTGCCAAAGGCGGCTTGAAGATGCTGACCCGTAACATCGCTTCCGAATATGGCGAATACAACATCCAGTGTAACGGGATCGGTCCGGGCTATATCGCGACCCCGCAGACGGCCCCTTTGCGTGAAAGACAGGCTGACGGTTCACGGCATCCGTTCGATGCTTTTATTGTAGCCAAGACTCCGGCTGCCCGTTGGGGAACTCCCGAAGACCTGATGGGACCTGCTGTGTTCCTGGCCTCCGACGCTTCCAACTTCGTAAACGGTCACGTTCTGTATGTCGATGGCGGTATTCTGGCTTATATCGGTAAACAGCCTTGATAATGTCGTGCTAAGGGCTGTGTTGTCTCTTTATGCCTGAGGCGGAACTTCTGAAGAGGTATCTGTTGGCAAAAAGCCTCCTTGTTCCAAAGACGGACAAGGAGGCTTTTTTGTGTAAGGCAAAGCCCGTTGTTATTTGTTGTATTTGCTCCAGTCTACATTATGCATGTCACCGCTGGTTGCCAGTTCTTCGTGGAAAGCGAAGCAACATTTCAGGTTCTGGGGCGTGTGTCCCTTGATACCCATTGCCAGATACTCTTCCAATAACGGTTTGTAATCCGGGTGAACGCAGTTGTCGATGATGCAACGTGCACGCTGGATCGGGGATTTGCCGCGCAAGTCGGCAACGCCATATTCCGTGATAATGACTTTGACGGAGTGTTCGCTGTGATCCAAGTGAGAAACCATCGGTACGAATGCGCTGATCTTGCCTTCCTTCGCCGTCGACGGGGTCGTGAAGATAGAGAGCATGGCCGAACGGGTGAAATCGCCCGAACCACCGATACCGTTCATCATTCTCGTTCCGGATACGTGTGTGGAGTTGATGTTACCGAATATGTCCGCCTCCAAAGCCGTGTTGATAGCCACCAGACCGAGACGGCGGGCGACTTCCGGATTGTTGGAGATTTCCTGCGGGCGAAGCAGAATCTTGTCTTTGAAGAAATCCAGGTTTGCATAGATATCGCGGATCACTTCGTTGCTGACAGACAGTGAACAACCGCTGGCAAACTTGACACGTCCCTGTTTCATCAAGGCGATAACGGCGTCTTGGATAACCTCCGTATACACGTTGAATGCCGGGATGTCCTTGTTTTCGCCCATGCAACCCAAAACGGCATTGGCAACATTGCCTACGCCACTCTGCAACGGAACGAATTCTTTCGGCAGGCGTCCGGCTTTGATTTCGCCAACCAGGAAGTTCGCAACATTCTGGCCGATGGCCATTGTCACGTCATCCAGCGGGGAGAACTTGCCGCCTTCGTTCGGCTCGTCGGTCTTGACAACGCCGACAATCTTAGCCGGATCGACTTTCACACAGTCGCTGCCGATACGGTCGGAGGGAGTGTAGATAGGTATTTCGCGACGGTAAGGAGGATCAGCCGGTTCGTAGATATCATGCATTCCGCGGATTTCTTTCGGGTGGCGGCAGTTCAACTCGACGATGATACGGTCCGCCATGCGGCAGATGGTCGGCAGGATACCGACACCGCTTGTCGGAACGATTTCGCCTTCTTCCGTTACATCGGCAGCTTCGACGATGGCCACGTCGATCTTGCCCAGGAAGCCGTAACGCAGGCTTTGTGCCAGTTCTGACAAGTGCATATCGTAATACTCTGCGCCGTGTGAGTTCAGCAGTGCACGCAGGTCTTTGTTGGACTGATAAGGTGTACGGAATTTGATTGCGTTGGCGCGAGCCAGTTCGCCATCCAGTTTGTCTCCGGTTGAGGCGCCGGTAAACATGCCGATCTGGAACGGGTTTCCTTTTTCATGTTCGGCAATTGCTTTTTTTGCAATAGCACCCGACACGACTTTAGGACATCCTGCCGGAGTAAATCCGCTAAAGCCCACATTGTCGTCGTGGTGTACGAATGAGGCAGCTTCTTCAGCTGTAATAAATTTTAAAGCCATGATATTATTTGTTGTTATATTAGTAATTCTTTATTCAGTTAACAGTACAACGCAAAGGTATTAAAAAAGAATATAGATTAATACTTGCGATTAAGTATTTCGGTGTAAATAACAGCTTTTCTGAGTTCGGCGGCATTGTCGAACTCAAGATCCGTAAGCGGACTTTCTTCGTCGGCCGGGGGAACGCCCGGATGGTTTCCGGCAGGAGACAGTCTGTTTGTCGTTTTTTCGGCGGCAAATAACGGTGCGGGTTCTGCCACTTGTTGTTTTTTATGCTTTCTTTTGGGAGTGGCAACAGGTTTCTTTACCGGTTTCGGATTATTCATTTCTTCCAGAATTTCCCAAAAACCTTTGTCGGGTACATTTTCTTCATTCGTGACGATTTCCCTGTCCGGTTGCCCCAATATCTGTTTGGGGCGTTTTTTCTTGTTCTTGGAACCGAACAAACTACTGATCCCTGCAATTATCAGGAATACAATATATAGCCAATCTCCTGCATTATCCATAAACTTTGATTATTTTTGCACTCCAAATGTAGGAAATATTATTTAGAAGTGAAAGAAAGGAAAGATATAATAGATATAAAAGTAAATAAGGGTAACTTCACAGCCACCCTTATTTGATTTAACCAAAACCTTAACTATGAAAAAATTTACGTTTTTCGAATGCAAATATAAACGTGAGATTTTAACTGTGCAAGTATTTGATGAATTATTTTTCAAAAACATTTATATTTAACAGTAATTAGTAAATAGGATGGCAAATCAAGAGAATGGCGCGGACTTAAAATCCGCAGCCGTAACAGAAGAAAAGAAGTTGTTTATAGAGACTTACGGGTGTCAGATGAATGTGGCGGACAGCGAAGTCGTTGCTTCCATCATGAAGATGGATGGATACGCAGTGACTGACAAGATTGAGGAGGCTGATGCCGTTTTCGTCAACACGTGTTCGGTCCGTGACAATGCGGAGCAGAAAATCTACGGGCGGCTTCAGTATTTCCAGTCTTTGAAGCGGAAGAAAAAAAACTTGGTGATTGGCGTGCTCGGATGTATGGCGGAGCGAGTGAAAGGGGAGTTGATCGAGGTGCATCGTGCCGATTTGGTCGTCGGTCCGGATTCCTATATGGATCTGCCGAATCTGGTGGGAGCGGTCGAACGTGGTGAGAAGGCGATCAATGTCGAGCTTTCCACGCAGGAAACCTACAAGGATGTGATCCCGTTGAAATTGGGTGGCGCGCATATTTCGGGCTTCGTCTCCATTATGCGCGGGTGTAATAATTTTTGTACTTATTGCATTGTGCCGTATACCCGTGGAAGGGAGCGGAGCCGGGACGTGGAAAGTATCCTGAACGAGATACGCGACATGCGCGATAAAGGTTTCAAGGAAGTGACCTTGCTGGGGCAGAACGTAAATTCTTATCTCTTTGAGAAAGAGGGAGAGAAGATCTCTTTTCCTGTTTTGCTGAAGCGTGTCGCCGAGGAAGTGCCTGAAATGCGTGTCCGCTTTACCACTTCGCACCCGAAGGATATGAGCGATGAAACCCTGCACGTGATCGCCGAACATGATAATATATGTAAGATGATCCACCTTCCCGCACAATCGGGCAGTTCCCGTATCCTGAAAGTCATGAACCGCAAATATACGCGCGAATGGTATCTGGACCGTATTGCCGCTATCCGTCGTATCTTGCCGGATTGTGCGATCTCGACCGACTTGTTCTGCGGTTTTCATTCCGAGACGGAAGAGGATTACCAGGAAACACTTTCCCTGATGCGCGAAGTGGGTTATGACAGCGCTTTTCTTTTCAAATATTCCGAGCGTCCGGGGACATACGCAGCCCAACATCTTCCCGATACGGTCAGCGAAGAAGAGAAAGTTCGCCGCCTGCAAGGCATGATCGACTTGCAGAACCGGCTTTCGGAAGAAAGTAACAAGCGCGATATCGGCAAAGTGTTTGAAGTGCTGATCGAAGGTTTTTCCAAACGTTCGCGTGAGCAGTTGTTCGGTCGTACCAGCCAGAACAAAGTCGTGATTTTCGACAAGAAGAATTATCATGTAGGACAATTTGTCAAGATACGCATCGACCGTGCTTCCTCTGCCACTCTGTTTGGGGAACCGGTGGAATAGGCTGTGTCGGGTTTATCCGTGCCTTACATTTCATGGGAGTGTCAAAAAAACATTCGTGCTTTTTTGGGCACTCCTCTTCCTCCGGCTCTTCTGAATGATTAAAAAAGGCTTCTGAAAGGCATTTGAAAGCAATTTTAACACCTCGTTGCTTCACAGATACCTCTCTTTTGTGATTGACATTTTGAACGGAATCTTTTCTTTTTTACTGATATTCTGTTTTGATTTTAGCTGTTATTTTGCTTTTTATGATGATATGGTAAATGAATCAAGCGATTTTTCAAACAAAATGAAAAACCTGAACTCTTTCTCCTTGCCCTGTTTGCAGCCGCTCCTGTAACAGGGCACATATAGGCGACTCAGAGAAGGGTTGCTTTCCGGGTGACAATAAGCGTAGGGTGAGCTGACGTAAAGCATAGGGTTAGCACCCGTAACCCATCGGGTTATGGTGGCTAAAGCGATTCATCGAAAATGTAAATAACTGTTATCTGTTGAAGATAAAATAACATAGAGTCGAAATTTCGTCGGAAACAGCCTGTTTTTGCCCTTTTCGGAGGGATGGAATCTCCATTCGGATGGATAGTTAGAGGCTTGATAATCTGATATGTATTTGATTATATAATGTACACGCGTACCTTAATATGATATGGCGATTTTGATGTGTATTGTGCTTGTACACGGTTGTATGATAGGCAGATATGCGCGATTTTGAAATGGACGGGGATAACGTACGTTTATTTTTGCCATTTTTGGAAGGAGGATAAGGCAAGTTCGTATTGGAAAGAGCAATGTTTGTACAGAATAAGCTATCTAATTGATAAGAAAGAATATAGAAAAGGAAAAATTATTTGAGAAAAGGATTGCAGGTTTAAAAAGTAGTTGTATTTTTGTGGTGTGAAAATGACTAATTAAAACGTACGTTTTATCTTGTCAAAATACAGCCGTTAAGTTAAAGAGATAAAAACGTGTGGTTTAAGCGATTGGACTTTTAAGTATACATTATTAATATTAATTCAAATGATTATGAACAAAAAGTTTTCTACTCTTTTGGCAGGTGTTGCACTTTTTGGTGCGATGTCTGCTAATGCGCAAACGTCAGTCAACACTGACATCAAGCTGAAAGAGGGACAGAACGAAGAGCTGTACCAGCTTAAGGTTGATGGAGGTTTCCTGACAATCAATGAAAACGGAAAGTTGGATACTGTACAGACAGTTACTTCTGCCAACCTTTCCAGAACTTTGTGGTGTGTTTCTGTAAGTAGCGAAAACCAGGGACAGCATCCGAAGTTCGATTTCTTGAACAAAGGTGCTCAGGCTTACTTGGATGTGACAATGGACGGCCTTGCAGGTACTGCTTATGCTCCGGATACAAAGTATCCTGCTGCTGATACTGTAGCTGTTGGTGGTGAAATCGGCGGTTGGGCTTTCTCTTCTGTATTTGCAAACGGTATTGAAGAAAAGAATCCTTTGTATTCTTATTTTACAAAAGACTCTGTTGTAGGTCTTGCTTTTGAAGCAGGTGTTGCAAAATTGATCAAAACAAGTGCGGATAAAATTGCAGCAACTTTCACAGACTCTGTTGCTTTGGTTAAAGCTGAAGCTATCGAATTGAATTCAGATGAAATCAACACTGTATTAGGTACAC
Organism: uncultured Parabacteroides sp.; assembly: GCA_910577325.1. Classification (GTDB taxonomy): domain Bacteria; phylum Bacteroidota; class Bacteroidia; order Bacteroidales; family Tannerellaceae; genus Parabacteroides. The sequence continues at coordinate 32,233 of CAJTMR010000022.1, read as the reverse complement.
AAGATGCTAAGGCCGGTGTAAACTTGACTTTCAATCCTGATGTAATGGGTACGACTTTGAAGAACCCGTTCAAGGAAGGCAAGTTCTTGACTGCTCCGTCTGGTGAAGGCAACTTTGTATATGTTTTGAGCAAAGACTCTTCTTATCTGTATGTCGATACTACTTATACAAACACTATTGGTGCAGCTAAGTTCTTGGCTTATAAGTGGTCTGATTTGAGATATGCGAAGATTAAGAAATCTGCTGCTGATTCAATCACAGCTAACGCATTGGCAAATCAATTCAAATTCCTCTTTACATATTATCCTACGGATGATAGCTTGGAAATCCAGGTAAAGAACGTATTGTTTGAAGAAGGTGGTGTTTTCGCAGGTACTACTCCTTCTGATTCAGTATATGTTTCTTTGCAGGAACTGGTTAAAGGTCAGACTCGTATCTTGACTGTTGACTCTGTTGCCCAGAACACAAGAATCGCTTTCGGTTATAAGGGTTGTGGCGTTTCAGCTACTGACAAGACTTCAATTGATAATGGTCTGTATGTGATTTACAATGAAAAAGGTCAGGTTCTGGCTTCTCCGATCCATGAAAATGGTAACAAATATGCATGGGTTACATTGGACGAACAGGATCCGAAGCACATGCCGGCTTATCAGTGGTTGGTAGAAAAGACTCAGACTTCTGAAACTTTCAAAGCTACATCTCCGATCGTAATCACGAACCGCGAGTTTGAAGATGAAGCTAATGTACAGTTGCGTCTGAAAGATGGCAAAGTCGTAAGTGATGGCTTTACAGTAGGTACGTTGAACGTTGCAGGTGTAATCAACTTCGTTCAGATCACTGACTCTGTAATCCTGAAAGATCCGTATCTGGGTTACAAGAACTTCGATGAAAATGACTTAACTGTTTCTAAATACAAATTCAACTACTTGCATCCGTTCAGCCAGGACAAGTGGATCAAGAAGGGCGAAGCTAAGGACTCTGTCTTGTATGCAACAGACGGTTATACTGCATTCGAAATCTCTATGGGTGAAGAAGTTGCTTATGGTGCAACAGCTGCTAACGTTGAAGGTTTGAAGGGTATTGCCAACTTGGTAAGAACTCAGTATGTAATCTCTTTGAAGAAAGATACTGTTGGTGTAGGTGCAGAAGATAAGATCGTTCTGGGTCAGGTAGATGTAGATAGCGTTTACTTCAAGGAAAACAACCATTTCAATGGTGACCACTATTATGCAATCCTGTTTGTTGCCAATAAGGAAATCGGTGCTAACAAGTATGGTGTTGCTGACGACGGTATGACTGCAAACCTGAAATCTCAGGTATTGGAAGAAAGCAGAACTTCTGCATTCGCAATCAAAGTTGACGATGTTCCTTTGTATCGTCGTTTCAACAGTGTTGAACTGGATGGTGCTGTAGAAGGCAATGAAGATGCTACTAAGCTGCTGAAATTCAAAGAAGCTTATGTATCTGACTATTTGATGGACGAAACAAATGAAAACTTCCAGCGTGCCGCTATGGATTACCTGGGTATCGGTGCTAAGAATATCGCTGAAGCTGGTCTTTCTTTCCACGTAAGACCTTTCAATATCGGTAAGTCTAAACTTCATTACATCAAACCGCAGTACTTGGTTTATGTAAGCGAAACTGAAAAAGAAGGAACTCCGGGTAAGGCTTGTACAGAAGACGGTCCTCACGTAGACAAAGATGGTAACATCACAGATGCAGAACATTGCGTTCACGCAACTCCGGGTGTAGACGGTTTCGTAAGATACAAACTGTTGGTAAGCTTCGCTGATTCAGCTAAGAGCGAAACAAGCAACGTGGTTTCTAAAGAACAACGCTTCAAATTTGGTAAATATACACGTGTCGGATTCGTTGACGCTGTAGAACAGGATAGCGTACTGTATATCTTGGGCAACCGCTTCGCTGATGTCAAGACTGCTGATTTGGATATGGAAGCCGTTAAGGAAGCTGTTAAAGGTATCAACCTGAAGAAAGCTGTGATGGAAGATATTCACCACAACTACACTTGGTCATTCCGCTATATCGATCCTGAAAAGGCTGCAAACGAAGTAGAAGAAGACCGTGCATTCTTGATCGAATCTAACAGAGGTGATGCAGATATCGCTCCTTTGCAGGCTGCTTGGTTGAAGAACCAGAACAACTGTCTGGTATTGTCTGACCCGAAAGAATCTGACTTCGCAGAAGCTAAGATCGGTGGTGACAATGCTTTGATCTTCAACATTGAAAAGGGTGCTGCTGACGATATGGCAACTGACAACGAAGTGATTGCAACTTCTGAAGTAGCTGTAATCGCAGGTGAAGGCCAAGTAACAGTGGCTGGTGCTGCCGGCAAGAAAGTGGTTATCACTAACATCTTGGGTCAGGTAGTTGCTAACACGGTTGTAGCTTCTGACAATGCTGTAATCGCTGCTCCTCAGGGTGTAGTTGTTGTAGCTATCGAAGGCGAAGAAGCTGTTAAGGCAATTGTTAAGTAAGAAATTATAATCAAATAATTCTAAATCGGATCGTGCACCGTCACGTAGAGACGCACAGCGTGCGTCTCTTGTATACAACGGTAATTAGCCTGTGACAGGCGAACAAGCGATCGGTTATTAATAATACTAAAGTAATGAAATGAAAAGTTCTTCTGCCGGTAGGCCTGTGAAGGTCGGAAGCAGATTGACAAAGCAATTCCCGGTGGCGGTTCGTCATCGGGAATTTGTTTTTACAGAAGGAGAGGCGGAATGTATTGCCATGTAGTTAAAGAATTGTAAAGTTGCCACTATCTCACAATTTATTTGTTCTTTTGCAGAAAAATTGGGAGATGTGTTTTCTGAATGCATCTCCTCTCTTTATTTAACAACTATAAGGTTATGTCTCAATTTCATTCTCGTCTGATTTCCATTATAAGTATCGCGTTGGTGCTTTTTCTGTTGGGACTTGTCTTTCTGATAGGATTGTTGGGTAATAAACTTTCCGTATATGTGAAAGAAAATATTTCGTTCTCGATTGTGTTGAAAGATAACTTGCGGGAGAGCGATATAAAGAGGATGCAGAAGGCGTTGGATGTTTTGCCTTATATCAAATCGACCGAATATATATCGAAAGAGCAGGCTGCGAAAGAGCTGGAGGAGGAACTGGGTGAAAATCCCGAGACATTCCTGGGGTTTAATCCCTTGCTGGCTTCCATAGAGGTCAAGTTGCATTCGGAGTACGCTAATGCCGACAGTCTCAGGCTGATTGAAAAGAAAATAAAGAACTATACTTCCGTCTCCGATTTGCTTTACCGGAAAGACATGATGCAGATGGTGAACGACAATGTGAAACGTGTCAGCCTGATCCTGCTGGTACTTGCCGTGATGCTGATGTCAATTTCGTTTGTGCTGATCAGTAACACGATCCGTCTGTTGATTTATTCCAAACGTTTCCTGATCCATACGATGAAACTGGTGGGTGCTACGTCTGGCTTCATCAGAAGGCCGTTTGTGTGCTATAATGTGGTCAGCGGCATTTTTGCATCCATCCTTGCAATATTGATGCTGACGGGATCGTTGTACTATTTGCAGAACGAATTGTCCGGTTTCATTCAGTTGCTGGATGTTAAAGTGCTGATGGTAGTGTATGCCGGTGTACTGATAATGGGGACCTTGCTTTCGGTTACGGCTACTGTCTTTGCGGTAAACAAGTATTTACGGATGGGTGTTGATAAACTATATTATATGTAAATATATGGCTAAGAGAGATTTTGCTTTTGGAAAAGAAAATTTTATACTGATCGCTATTGCGGTTGTGGTTATCGCGATCGGTTTTATGCTGATGAGTGGAGGGGGCGCGCAGGACCCGGCTGGTTTCAATCCGGATATTTTCAGTGCCCGCCGTATTGTTGTGGCTCCGGCTGTGACGGTGATCGGCTTCGTGTTGATGATTGTCGGTATTTTGAAGAACAGCAAAAATAAGGAAGTAGCGGAATGAGTTGGTTTGAGGCCTTGGTGCTGGGGATTGTTCAGGGACTTACGGAATACCTGCCGGTCAGCAGTAGCGGACATCTGGCTATCGGTTCTGCTTTGTTCGGAATCCAGGGGGAAGAGAATCTGGCATTTACGATCGTTGTCCATGTGGCGACTGTATTTAGTACGCTGGTTGTCTTGTGGAAAGAGATCGAATGGATATTCTCCGGTTTGTTTAAGTTCAAGATGAATGATGAAACGCGTTATGTGGTCAACATCTTGATCTCTATGATTCCTATCGGTATCGTAGGCGTGTTTTTCAAGGATGCGGTGGAAGATATTTTCGGATCGGGGCTGTTGGTTGTCGGTTGTATGTTGTTGCTCACGGCAACATTGCTCGCATTTTCCTATTATGCCAAACCTCGCCGGAAAGAAAATATATCGATGAAGGATGCCTTCGTCATCGGTTTGGCTCAGGCTTGTGCCGTGATGCCGGGGCTTTCCCGTTCCGGAACAACGATCGCGACCGGTTTGTTATTGGGAAACAATAAGGAAAAACTGGCCCAGTTCTCATTTCTGATGGTCATACCCCCGATTTTGGGTGAAGCGTTGTTGGATGTCATGAAAGCGGTAAAAGGAGAAGCGGTGGCTGGCGAGATCCCGACGTTGTCGCTGGTGGCCGGTTTTATTGCCGCATTCGTATCGGGATGTATCGCTTGTAAATGGATGATCAACATCGTGAAGAAGGGAAAGCTGATTTATTTCGCCATCTATTGTGCAATTGCAGGTTTGGTTACAATCGCCTGTACGTTACTTGAATAAGAATGGATTTTATAGCAGGAGAAGTATTATATTTCAATAAGCCCTTAAAGTGGACTTCCTTTGACTTGGTGAACAAGTTCCGTTATAAGTTATCGCGGAAGCTGAAGGTGAAAAAGATAAAAGTGGGACATGCCGGAACGTTGGATCCGCTGGCGACAGGGGTAATGATTGTTTGTACGGGGAAGGCAACCAAGAGGATTGATGAATTTCAGTATCAGACGAAAGAATATGTTGCTACCCTCAAGTTAGGGGAGACGACGCCTTCTTTTGATTTGGAAAAAGAGATAGACGGAGTGTATCCGACAGAACATATAACCCGTGAGGAAGTAGAGAAGGTATTACAGTCGTTCGTGGGGACGATTCAGCAGATTCCGCCGGTGTTTTCGGCCTGCAAGGTGGATGGTAAGCGGGCGTACGAGCTGGCTCGCAAGGGAGAAGAGGTGGAGTTGAAGTCCAAGACACTTGTGATCGACGAAATGGAGCTGTTGGAGTGTGACCTGCCGGTAATAAAGATACGGGTGGTTTGCAGCAAGGGGACTTATATCCGTGCTTTGGCACGTGATATCGGTGTCGCTCTCCGCTCGGGCGCCCATCTGATCGCTCTCGAACGCACTCGTATCGGAGACGTCACACTGGACAAATGTATGTCTCCCGATGATATCGATGCCTTTTTGGAGGAAAATATCACAGCCGGAAAGTGTTGTGAGGATTGATAATGATAAGAATAAAATAAAAATAGATTTATATTATGAAGCTGTCGAAATTCAAATTTAACTTACCACAGGAGCTGATCGCTCTCCATCCGGCAAAGAACAGGGACGAGTCCAGATTGATGGTTGTCGATCGCAGGACCGGAGAGATCGAGCATAAAGTATTCAAAGACTTGCTTGGCTATTTCGGAGAAAAAGATGTATTTATCTTCAATAATACAAGGGTTTTTCCTGCCCGTTTGTACGGGAACAAGGAAAAGACCGGAGCTCGTATCGAAGTTTTTCTGTTGCGTGAGTTGAACGAAGATCTCCGTCTTTGGGATGTATTGGTCGATCCCGCCCGTAAAATACGTATCGGTAATAAATTGTATTTTGGTGAAGATGATTCGATGGTGGCTGAAGTGATCGACAATACGACATCACGCGGCCGTACCTTGCGTTTCCTTTATGACGGGAACCATGATGAGTTTAAAAAGGCTTTGTATGCACTGGGTGAAACCCCGCTGCCTAAATATATCGACCGTCCTGTTGAAGCGGATGATGAAGAGCGTTACCAGAATATTTTTGCAACCGAAGAAGGGGCTGTCGTGGCTCCCGCCGCAGGTCTTCATTTCAGCCGTGAACTGATGAAGCGTCTGGAGATCAAGGATTGCCAGTTCGCTTATCTGACACTGCATTCCGGTTTGGGCAACTTCCGCGAAATCGATGTGGAAGATTTGACGAAGCATAAGATGGATTCCGAACAGATGGTTGTGAACGGGGATGTCGTGAATATCGTGAATACGGCAAAGGATAACGGTCGCCAGATCTGTGCGGTCGGTACGTCCGTGATGCGCGCTATCGAAACGGCTGTCAGTACGGACGGCCACCTGAAAGAGTTTGAAGGGTGGACCAATAAGTTCATCTTCCCGCCGTATGACTTCAGTGTGGCGTCCAGCATGATCACAAATTTCCATATGCCGCTCTCTACCCTGTTGATGATGACGGCTTCTTTCGGCGGATATGACCTGATCATGGATGCTTACGATGTCGCATTGAAAGAAAAATATAGTTTCGGTGCTTATGGCGATGCCATGCTGATCTTGTAAAAAAAGTATTTATGGCGATTGTGTACCTGGGGTTGGGAACCAATATCGGGAACAAGCGACGGAACATGATAACAGCCGCAGCGTTGTTGGCTGAAAGGGTGGGAGATATTCTCGCCCTTTCCGGTTTCTATGAAACGGAACCGTGGGGGTTCGAGTCGAAGAACATTTTTTTGAATGCGTCTGTAAAATTGAAAACCTCTTTTTCTCCGTTGGAATTATTGCAGATAACCCAGCAGATCGAAAAGGAATTGGGCCGCACGGAAAAAAGCAACGGGACCTATCATGACCGCATTATAGATATCGATATCCTGCTGTACGATGACGAGGTCTTGCAGATACCGGGGCTTATCTTGCCGCACCCTCTCATGCATGAGCGGAAGTTCGTGATGGACCCTTTGTCTGAAATAGCTCCGTTTGTCGTGCATCCTGTGTTGAAAGAACGTATAATAGATTTAAAAGAACGATTATGAATGATATAGAAAAAATATTGACCGGTGGTGGCATGGTCTTTAAGAAAAAGGGAAAAGACGAGAATGCCGGAGAGAAAAAGATTAAGTTTTCTGATTTTCTGCGTGGTACGCATAAGTCGGGTGCAGCCAAGATGAGAGCCGAGTTCAAGTATAAAAAAGCACTGCGTAACACTAAAAAGAAAAAATAATTGTCAATTATCAATTGTCAATTGTCAATTGTTTCGTACTTTTGCGTCCGAATTGATGTGGATAGATTTGTATTGCTTGCAACCACAGGAAAAAATGCTAAAAACAAGTTCTTTTTTACTGCCGTCCGGCAAAGCAAATTTCCCCTCGTCAATCCTTTATTAATTTATTAACCGTTAATTGCAAATTGTCTGTTGGCTTTATCGGGCTTCTCCTTTAATGTCTCAATTTTCAATTTTCAATTTTCAATTAAAAAAACGATGAGTTATTTATTCACCTCCGAATCGGTGTCCGAAGGACACCCCGATAAAGTAGCCGATCAGATATCGGATGCTTTGCTGGATGAGTTTTTGGCATACGACAAGAACTCTAAAGTTGCTTGCGAAACCCTTGTTACAACCGGGCAGGTTGTCTTGGCTGGAGAAGTAAAATCAAGTGCTTACGTGGATGTACAGGATGTAGCCCGTAACGTGATCGAAAAAATTGGTTATACGAAAAGCGAATACCAGTTTGAAGCAAAGTCATGTGGCGTGTTCTCGTCTATCCATGAACAGAGTGGCGACATTAACCGTGGTGTCGAGCGCGAAGATCCCTATAATCAGGGTGCAGGCGACCAAGGTATGATGTTCGGTTATGCTACAAACGAAACAGAAAATTACATGCCTCTGGCTTTGGATCTTTCACACAGCTTGTTGTGGGAGCTTGCCGGGATTCGTAAGAATGAAAACGACCTGATGCCTTATCTCCGCCCGGATGCAAAGAGCCAGGTGACGATTGAATATGATGACAGCGGGAAGCCGCTGCGTATCGATACGATTGTCGTGTCTACGCAACACGATGAATTTATCACGGCGAAAGGTATCACACAGGAAGAAGCGGATCTGGCAATGCAGAAAAAGATCGCTGATGATGTGAAGAACATACTGATTCCGCGTGTGAAGGCTCAGTATCCGGCTCATGTACAGGCTTTGTTCAATGATGATATCATTTACCATGTGAATCCGACCGGAAAGTTTGTGATCGGTGGTCCTCATGGGGATACTGGTCTGACTGGCCGTAAGATCATTGTTGATACTTACGGTGGTAAGGGGGCTCACGGTGGTGGGGCATTCTCCGGAAAAGATCCTTCGAAGGTAGACCGTTCTGCTGCTTATGCTGCTCGTCATATCGCGAAGAATCTGGTCGCCGCCGGTGTGGCTGATGAAATGCTGGTACAAGTGTCTTACGCGATCGGTGTCGCTAAACCGATGAATATTTTTGTCAATACGTTCGGCCGTGCCAATGTGAAAATGACAGACGGAGAGATCGCTGAAAAGATTTGGGACCTGTTCGACATGCGTCCGAAAGCAATCGAAGAACGTCTGAAACTGCGTAATCCGATTTATCTGGAAACAGCATCCTACGGCCACATGGGACGTAAACCGCAGGTTGTGAAGAAGACATTTACATCTCGTTACAATCCGGAACCGACTGTCTGCGAAGTGGAACTGTTTACCTGGGAAAAACTGGATTATGTCGACAAGGTAAAAGAAGCATTCGGTCTTTGAGATAACCGTTTGTAAGAACATATATTAGCTCCCGTTTGAAAAAAATAGATTCTTGTCCTGTTTTTTTTCAGACAGGAGCTATTTTTATTTTAAATTTCATATATTTGACGATTGTAATGAACTAAATTTTAAATTTATGCGTAAAACGATTCAGTTTCTTCAGTTAGCCATTGTGCTCTTTTTGGCTACTGCATGTGTAGAGACTTCCCCGTTCAAGTACGAGTCGGTCCCGAACGATCCTATGAAAGCTCGTATCTATACTTTGGATAATGGCTTGAAGGTGTATATGACTGTGAATAAAGAGACCCCGCGTATTCAAACGTATATCGCCGTTCGCGTGGGTGGTAAAAACGATCCCGCCGAAACGACCGGTCTGGCACACTATTTCGAACACTTGATGTTTAAAGGGACTCAGCGGTTCGGCACGCAGAATTACGAGCAGGAAAAACCGATGCTCGACCAGATTGAACAGCTTTTTGAAGTGTATCGCAAGACTACCGACGAGGTGCAGCGCCAGGCTATTTATCATCAGATCGATAGTGTTTCATACGAGGCTTCCAAGTTGGCTATTCCAAACGAATATGACAAGTTAATGGCGGCTATTGGTGCAAACGGAACAAATGCGTACACAGGGTTTGACCAGACGGTCTACGTGGAAGATATCCCTTCCAACCAGATTGACAACTGGGCGAAAATTCAGGCAGACCGTTTTGAAAACAACGTAATCCGTGGTTTCCATACGGAACTTGAGACTGTCTATGAAGAAAAGAACATGTCTCTAACCAGCGATGGACGCAAAGTCTACGAGGCTGTCCTGTCTGCCCTTTTCCCGGATCATCCATACGGGATGCAGACTGTTCTTGGAACACAGGAAAATCTGAAGAACCCGTCTATCACGAATATCAAGAATTACCATAAAACTTGGTATGTCCCTAACAATATGGCAATTTGTCTGTCCGGAGATTTTGATCCGGACCAGATGATCGAGACGATCAATAAATATTTCGGTCACTTGAAACCGAATCCAGATCTGCCTAAGTTGCCGGTGACACATGAGTCTCCGATTAAGACCCCGGTTGTAAAAGAAGTCTTGGGTATCGATGCCGAAAATGTGACATTGGGTTGGCGTTTTCCAGGGGCTGCTTCTCCTGACCAGGATTTGCTGAATCTGACAGGCGAAATTATCAATAATGGTAAAGCCGGTTTGTTGGATGTCGATTTGGTTCAACAACAGAAGGTATTAAGTTGCTATGCCGGAACATACGGTATGTCTGATTATAATGCATTTGTTATCAGCGGTCGTCCGAAACAGGGACAGACACTGGATGAAGTCAAAGACCTTTTCTTGGCTGAAATCGAGAAATTAAAGAAAGGTGAGTTCGACGAAGGCCTGCTGGAAGCGTCCATCAACAATTACAAGCTGATGCAAATGCAACGGATGGATAGCAACGACGGTCGTGCTGATATGTTTGTATCTTCTTTCATCGACGGCGTGGACTGGAAAGACGAGGTTGCTTCGTTGGACCGCATGAGCAAAGTGACGAAACAGCAGATCGTCGATTTTGCCAACAAGTACTTCGGCGATAACTACGCGCTCATTTATAAGAAGCAAGGCAAAGACCCGAACGAGAAAAAGATCGATAAACCCAAAATCACTCCGATCGTGATGAACCGTGACAGTTCCAGCCTTTTCCTGAAAGAAATCCAAGCTTCGACAGTCGCCCCGATCGAACCGGTATTTCTGGATTACGACAAGGATCTTCAGAAGCTTACTGCCAAATCCGATATTCCGGTATTGTATAAGGAAAATACCTCAAACGACATATTCACTTTGATGTATGTGTTTGATATGGGTATGAATAATGACAAGATAATGGGGACCGCTTTTGAGTATATGCAGTATTTGGGCACATCCAAGAAGAGCTTGAAGGAGATCAACGAAGAATTTTACAGGTTGGCTTGCTACTTCAGGGTCGTTCCCGGTTCGGACCGTACATATGTTGTTTTGACAGGTCTGAAAGAAAGTATGCCGAAAGCAATGGCGTTGTTCGAAGAAATCTTGGCGGATGCGCAGGTCAACAAGGAAGCATATGCCGGCCTTGCTGGCGACATCCTGAAGAAGCGTACCGATGCCAAACTGAACCAGTCGCAGAATTTCAACAAGTTGGTACAATATGCTATCTGGGGTCCGAAATCACCGGCGACCAACGTGTTGACGACTGCCGAATTGCAGCAGATGGACCCACAGGAACTGGTTGACCGTATTCATAAGATCAACTCGTTCGAACATAAGATTTTGTATTATGGTCCGGAAAAGCCGCAAGCTGTTTTGGATATCGTCAAACAGTATCATAATGTTCCTGACCGGTTGCAACCGGTTCCTGCTGCTATCGAATTCAGTCAGCAGGAAACGCCGGAAAACAAAGTGCTGTTTGCCCAGTATGATGCTAAACAGATTTATCTGTCTGCAGTCTCTAATCGGGGAGAAAAGTTTGATCCGGCTATCCAGCCTACACTGAATATGTATAACGAATATTTCGGTGGTGGAATGAATGCGATTGTATTTCAGGAAATGCGTGAATCACGTGGTTTGGCTTATTCCGCAGGAGCATTCCTGATTACTCCGTCCAAACTGAAATATCCGTATGTATATCGTACGCTTATCGCGACTCAGAATGATAAGATGCTCGATGCAATGAAGGCTTTCGATGAAATTATCAATAATATGCCGGAATCAGAAAAAGCGTTCAACTTGGCTAAAGAAGCTCTTATCACCCGTTTGCGTACGGAGCGTATTACCAAATCGGATGTTCTCTGGTCTTATTTGAATGCGCAGGATTTAGGTTTGAATACCGATAGCCGTAAGGAATTGTACAATAAAGTCCAAACAATGACATTGCCCGAAGTCAAGTCATTCCAGGAGAAATGGGTAAAAGGACGTACTTATGTCTATTGTGTGTTGGGCGATGAAAAAGATCTCGATCTGAAAGGCTTGTCACAATACGGCCCGATCCGGAAACTGACACAGGAAGAATTGTTCGGATATTGATTATTGATATAACTTTTTGTGGAGGAAATTGATAGCCTCCTCTAAATAATATTACCCAAGTATATAGTTCGTTATATATACTTGGGTAAATTTGTTTAATGTGAATTTGATTAAAAACGACATTAAGATGAGAGTCAATGAAGATTTATTGAAACGATTGAAAGCTGGTGAAGAGAAAGCTTTTGAGGATTTATATTGGATCTACAGCCCTCAGGTTTATAACTTCATCAACTCTTTATTGTTTGATAAATCTCTTGCAGAAGATCTGACGCAGAATGTCTTTCTGAAAATTTGGGAAAAGCATGAACAGATAGAGCTTGAGTTAGGGATCACGGCTTACCTGTTTACGATTGCCCGGCATTTGGTTTTTAAGGAGACAGAATTCCGTCTATCTCAACATGCAACGTTGCATGTTGAGAATATTGATCTAAGTGATGAATCAAACGAAGAACGGCAGCATGAAACGAATTCTCTTCTTGAATATATTGACCATTTGATTGAAAACCTGCCTCCTGCCCGAAGAGAAATATTTCGTTTAAGCCGTTTTGAACAACTTTCAAATAAAGAGATAGCCCATAAATTGTCCATTTCGGAAAAAACGGTAGAGACACAACTTTATCGCTCTTTTCAATATTTACGTTCCAAGCTGCCCTCAGATAAGAGGTGGATACTCCTTTTTTGCTATTTGGTTAATCAGTGTTAAATACAAATGTCTTTGTAAGTGATCTTCCCTTGTGAAGGATATACAATATAGAAGATGGAAAGAAAAAATATATACATCGAGTTGCTGGATCGCTTTATGCGTGGTGAACTTCCTGCTGAACAGGAACATGAGTTGAGGACATGGTTCAAACAACCTGAAGTCCGTGAGTTGTTGTTTCAACATTATCGACACTCTTGGACAGAGGCGGAGGGAAAGGAACTTGCGGCCGAAATTCAGAATCGGATGTTCCGGAATATTCAGAGCCGGATACATGCAGCAAGAGAGAGAAAGATGAAACAAAAATCAGTTCGAAAGCGGCTGTTTCGCCAATGGTTGCCGTATGCTGCGGCTGTTGTATTTCTTTTAGGCTTGACGACTTTTGCTCATCTATATACGACTTTTGCTGATAAAACGGAAAATTATTCGTCGCAGATCTATAAAGTTTTAGTCGATAAGGGACAACGGGCCAGTGTCGTATTGCCGGATGGGACAAAAGTCTGGTTGAATTCTCATACGGAATTGACCTATAATGGTGATTATGGAAAAGAAAATCGCCAGGTTGTTTTGTCCGGAGAAGGCTATTTTGAAGTAGCCAAGGATACCGCTTCGCGATTTATAGTGAAAGCCGGAGAAATGGAGGTCGAGGCGTTAGGCACAACTTTCAATGTGAAAGCTTATCAGGAAGATAGAGAGTTGATAACAACTCTTTTCGAAGGAAAAGTTCGTACGTCGGTAGGAAAAGATGAAGTCCTGTTGAAGCCTGATGAGAGTTTGAGTTTTGATAAGTCTTCGCGTAGAATGATTATATCGGATGACCTTGCGGCTTATGCCCGGATGTGGAAGGATAATGAGCTTGTTTTTAGGGGAGCAACGATGGAAGAAGTAGCTGTAATGTTGGATCGTTTATACAATGTGAAAGTACGGTTTGCTTCTGAAAAGGTAAAGCGTTATCGTTTTTCCGGAGTCATCAAAAATAATAGTCTGGACAATGTGATTGAGTTGATTAGTCTTACGGCACCGATCATGTACAAAAAGGTTGGCGGCGAAATTATTATAGAGGAGAGAAAATAACAGAATGGAATATTAACATAAACAGAATGCCTATGGGGAAGGAAGTATAAAAACGCAGGTGTATCTAATAGGATAGACACACCTGAGATCTACGCAATGTAATTTTGCTAATTTGAAATCATCGCTTCTCACCACTTGATTTCAAACACAAAGTTACCTGATTAATTTATTACTAATTAATGGAGAACTCTAAAAAAAATGAATACCTTAAAGAATTTATTACGGAAAGGAATCACAATTGGAAGTTTTTGCCTTGTTTCGGGTACGATACTTTCTGCACAGATATCCTTATCCATGCAAAACAAATCCACTCGCGAGGTGATTCGCGAAATTGAAAAAGTCAGTGATTATCGATTTTTCTATAATGACAATCTATCCGGTCTGAATACAAAGATTTCGGTTTCTGCCCGGGGAGAAAATATCCGGGATGTGTTGGAACAGATTAAGTCACAGGCACAGATCACTTATATAATTAAAGAAAACAATCAAATTGTACTATCTGCCCCCGGTTATGTATCTTCGTCGACCCAACAGGATACCCGGAAGATTACCGGTATTATTAAGGACCAAAGCGGTGAACCGGTAATCGGGGCAAATATTGTTGAGAAGGGAACAACAAATGGAACGATTACGGATATGGATGGACAATATTCGCTTGAAGTGGGTTCGAACAGTATTTTGGTTGTTTCCTATATCGGATATATTACGCAGGAAATTCAGGTAGGAAAGAACAATACGTTGGATGTATTATTGAGGGAAGATACGGAGACGTTGGATGAAGTTATTGTTATCGGTTACGGAACGACAAAAAGAAAAGATTTCACGGGTTCTGTCAGTTCCGTTAAATTGGAAAATTCACCGATTGCCTTGTCTCCGAATTTGAATGCATTGGAATCTCTGAAAGGCAATGTCTCAGGGTTGGATATCGGTGCGACTAATTCTGCCGGTGGGGAACCGAGCATGCAGATGCGCGGACAAAAGTCCATATCCGGGTCGAACGATCCGCTGATTGTAGTGGACGGAGTGATTTTTATGGGAAGCATCAATGATATAAACCCGAATGATATCGCTTCTTATGATGTATTGAAAGATGCGACATCTGCCGCGGCTTATGGTTCCCGTTCGGCAAATGGTGTGATTATTATAACGACTAAAAGAGGAAAAACCGGAAAGCCTGTTGTTACTTTTAATGCTACGGGTAGTATGCAGACTTGGCAGAATAAACCGGAATTGATGAAAGGAGAACAATGGCTTGAGTCTGTAATGGCACGAAATAATAGTTCGGACTTAAGTTGGTTGAAACCTCAGGAATTGGCCAATATGGAAGCCGGCAGGGAGATAAATTGGTTAGATGCGTCAACCCGTACAGGTTGGGTACAGGATTACCAGGTCGCAGTTTCCGGGGCTGGAGAGAAAATGAATTACTATTTGTCTGCCGCCTATTCGGATAATCAAGGTGTGGTCATTGGCGATGATTACAATAGAATAACGGCCTTGGCAAAAATCAATACCGATATAACAAGTTGGTTGCAGATCGGTGTGGATGCTGCATTTACTAAGTCTGATTATTCGGGGGTGGGAGCTGACATAGGTGAGGCTACGCAAACATCTCCTTACGGTGTGATGTATAGAAACGAGTCGGAAAAATTGTTGGAAAAATACCCGTATACACAGTCGAGTGTAAATGCCTTGTGGAATACCGACAAGAGTGTTCGTGACAATAAGGATATACGAAACAATTTCCGTGCAAATGCTTATGCCGTAGTCAAACTCCCTTGGGTTGAAGGTTTGAGCTATCGTTTTAATTATGCCGGAAACTTAAGCAAAAACCAGTCTGGAGATTTCTATTATGAAGGGTATTTTGTTAAGGAAGGTGCTTATGATGATGAAACCCGTTATTCCCCGGCAACGCTCCAAAGTTTGTTAGCAAGCGCGAATGGAAAAATTAATAATAATACGACAGACAGTTGGGTGATCGATAATATCCTGAATTATAAGAATACATTTGGAAAACATTCAATTGATCTGACTGCTGTCGCAACGCGTGACAGGAAAAAATATGAGATGGTAGAAACGACCGGTTCGAACTTTGCTGCGAATGGGAATACGACTTTGGGCATAAATGGTTTGCATAAAGCTACAGTCCAGAAAGTCAATATGGATAATAACCAGCGTTCCAATATCGGATATTTGGGACGTGCATCTTATTCCTATGATGATCGTTATTTCTTTACCGGTTCTTATCGTCGTGATGGAGCTTCTGTTTTTGGGGTTAATCAAAAGTGGGGAGATTTCTTTGCATTTGGTGGCGCCTGGAGATTGAGCAGTGAAAAGTTTATGTCTTCAATTTCATATTTGGATGATTTGAAATTGAAGTTATCCTGGGGTAAGAACGGTAATCAAGGATTGGATCCTTATGGAACGTTGTCTACCATTAACAATGGCGCCTCCGGCGGTGTTCGCTATGAGTTTGGTGGCAGCGATATTATCTATGGATTGAACCAGAAAGCGCTTGGCAATGCCAATTTAGGTTGGGAAACGACAGAGTCTTGGAATACTGGCTTTGAATCTGCTTGGTTAGGCAGCCGCTTGTTTGTAGATCTGGATCTTTATTTTTCTAAAACAACAGACCAGATCTTTACGAGGGATATCCCTGTTATGACAGGCTTTAAAAATATGAAGTCTTCTATGGGGCAGGTTAATAACAGAGGGGTGGAATTGACGATTCGTTCCGTGAATGTCGATACACGAGATTGGCATTGGATGACGAACTTGACATTTTGGCTGAACCGTAATAAATTGATCCATCTGTACGGTGAAGATTTGGATGGTGACGGCAGAGAAGATGACGATATTTCGAACTCTCGTTTCATAGGGAAGTCTTTGGGTGCTATCTATGGCTATCAACAAGACGGCATAGTCCAAGAATCGGATGTTGAATATATGAAAGCGAATGGAGCGACACCTGGTATCCCTAAATATAAAGACATAGACAATGATGGCGTGATTACTTCTGCAGACCGTGTTATTTTGGGATATTCAACTCCTAACTTCAAGTTAAATATGAGTAATACGATTACGTATAAAAATTGGGATTTATATTTTATGCTGACCGGTACGTTTGGTGGCGGTGGATACTATCAAAAGTCTAATAAAAGTGCTTACTTGACTAATGGTTCCAGCCGATTCAATACCAATGGCATCTATATCCCTTGGTGGACTCCTGAAAATAAAAGCAATGAATATCCGGCTGCAACGTTTAATGGTGATGGCGGACGTTTCTTAGGATTGCAGAACCGGGCATTCGTCCGTTTGCAGGACGTCACCTTGTCATATACATTCCGTGAACCTTGGGTACAAAAAGCAAATATCCAAAATTTGAAAGTATTCTTTACGGCGAAAAACTTATTCACGATAACCAAGTGGCAGGGGGGAGATCCTGAGGTTGGTGTTACCGTTAGCGAAAATACTTATCCTGTATTGACCTCTTTTTCTTTAGGTGCAAATATCAGTTTCTAACAGACAAAATATATAGAAATGAAAAACGTATTAAAATATAGTGTTTGTGGCTTGTTGAGTGTTTGTTTACTTGGCGGCTGTAATGATTCCAGGTTTTTGGAAGAAGATCCTGAAACATTTTATACGATAGACAATGTCTTCTCTACTTCTGAACAGGTTGACCAGGTGTTGGTCGGCTGCTATTCACATATACGTGTTATGATGTGCATGACTGAAGAGAGTAATACTGCCTTTGTCTTTCGTGGAGGAAATGGGACGGATATGTTTGACGTGGCTACTATCCGCCGTAGCAACCGTTTCAATGATTATAGTATATTGAATTCAACAACGGAAGTTTTTTATATTAATTATTCACATTGGTATCAGTTGATATCAAAAGCGAATCTTGCTTTGTATGCGGCAGAACTTCCTCAGATATCTTGGACTTCGGAAGCTGAAAAGCTTTATGTGATGGCTCAGGCTCGTTTTTTCAGAGCTTTTGCTTATCGGAATTTGGGTGAATTGTATGGAGGCGTTCCTCTTGTAACGGAAATTACGACAACTCCACGTTATGATTTTAAGCGCAGTAGCCGTCTTGAAACTTATCAATATGCCATTGACGAGCTGGAAGCGATCTTGAATGATTTGCCGGAAACTACCGGAACAATGGGACGTCTGGTCAGAGGTGCGGCTCAGCATAATCTTTGCCAGTTGTATATTGATAAAGGCATAGCGCTGGAAGAAGGAGGTAAAGGTGGAGAGGCGCCTGCTGCCTATCAGAAAGCGATTGTTTATGGCAATGACGTGATCGATGGCTCTGTTTATAGTTTGATGACGGAACGTTTCGGCTCCAGAGCGGACGAAGATCCGGTTTATTATTATGCAACAGAGGAAAGTATGCAGACTCCGGAACACCTCTATTCAACAGCAGGCTATCCGGTAGCAGGAAATCTTTATTGGGATTTGTTCCAAGAAGGAAACCAGAACTATCAGGAGGGTAACAAAGAGGCTGTTTGGGTCGCCCAGATTGACTATGATGCCTATAAAGCAGAAGATGGAGAATCAAAATTACAGTATTCCCGTTCTTTTGGTCCGGTTTACAGGGACCCCATGTCTGCTCATTTGAATTCGGCGATGGAAGACGTCGGAGGTCGCGGCATCGTACAAATAACTCCGACAAAGTATACGAGAGACCTTGTTTATGAAGGGAAATGGGGAAAAGACTTGCGTAATTCGGAAGCAGTTCTTAGACGTACTTTGTTAGGGAATGTCCCTTCTTCTCCTTATTATGGCAAACCGGTTCCTTGGAGTGTCATTTATAAAGAAGGAGAAAGTAAAGATGCAGTTGACGGTTCCTGGACACAATGTTTTCCGATCTCCTGTAAGATTTCGACTGATAAGTACAGAGGCCTGAATGCCGGGGAAAACAGAAGCAACCTGTTCCGTGATGAATATTTGATCCGTTTGCCGGAAACTATCCTGTTGCGTGCAGAAGCCAAGATGCGCTCCGGAGATAATGCCGGTGCGGCGGATGATATTAATTTGTTGCGTAAGCGTGCACAGTGCGAATATTTGGTACAGGCATCGGATGTGAATGTCGACTTGATACTGGATGAACGGGCACGTGAACTGGTGTATGAAGAATGCCGTTGGAATACCCTCTTGCGTATGGGTGGAACCGTTGCTGTAGACCGGATTAAGAAATACGCTTACTGGGATGATCCGAGAACGACATTAACCAAAAATTTCAATTTATGGCCAATTCCCCAGGTTGTTATCGATACGAATAAGGATGTCGTGATGGAACAAAATCCAGGTTGGAATTAATTGGTTATCATAGGGATTTTTACTAAGACCCGCTAACGTTTTATGAATCGGATCATGAATGAAATTTTAGCGGGTTTGATTATTAAGATAGATAATAGATGTGAGTGATGAGTTGGAAAACATTATGTTGGGAAGCGATATTACTTGGCTTTCTCTTTAGTTGTACGGGTTCGGACAAGGATTCCGCGGATAGAAAATGGCAAATTGACTATGACTGTCTGAAAAGCAATTTTCAGCAACCGGATAGAACCTATGGTGTGAATTGCTGGTGGTGGTGGCTGAATGGAAACGTGACAAAAAAAGCGATCACGGAAGATTTGGAAGCGATGAAATCCCGGAACTTCCAGGGAGCTATGATCTTTGATGCCGGTGGACATAATCAGCGGGGAAATAAGGATATCCCTGCCGGACCGCTTTTCGGGAGTGAGGAATGGACGGATCTTTTTGTCTTTGCATTGGATGAGGCCAAGCGTTTAGGATTGGAGATCGGTTTCAATATCCAAAGCGGATGGAATCTGGGAGGGCCGTGTGTCACTCCGCAGCATGCAGCCAAGCAACTGACTTATTCCGAACGAAAGGTGACAGGAGGAAAAATGCTTCGTCTGCAATTGGCTGAACCTGAAATTTATAAAGGATTTTATAAGGACATTGCCGTCCTTGCTTTTCCTTCAAATAAAGAAAACAAAACGGATGAACCGGTCAGTAATCTGGATCTGAAGTTAGGTTTTCACGAATTGGGAGGCTCTGCTCCCGACTGCCGTTTTTTATTGGAGAATAATGCGCGTGGCAGAGAAAGGAAAACGGATAAAACGATATATCTTGTTGATATGGCCCGGATAGTCGACCTTACAGCGCAGATGGATGAAAAGGGCTTGCTCAGTTGGGACGCTCCTGAAGGCGACTGGAATATTATGCGTATCGGTTATACTTGTACTCGATCGGAAGTTTCTACTTCCAGCAGGGATTGGCAAGGCAATGTCCTGGATTACATGGATCGGAGCGCATTCGATTATTATTGGAATACGATCGTCGAACCGATCCTCCAGGCGGCAGGTGAAAAGCATGTGGGATCGACATTGAAATTTATGGAGACGGACAGCTGGGAGTGTGGAGGAATGAACTGGACGGAGGCTTTTGCCGATGAGTTCCGTTCATATTGCGGATACGATTTGAAACTATATTTGCCTCTTATTGCCGGGCATGTCGTGGATAATATCGACACTTCAAATGCTTTTCTGGCTGATTTCCGCAAGACGATAGCACATCTGGTCGCCACGAATCATTATGCCCGCTTTGCCGAACATGCCCACCGGCACAACATGGGGATTCAACCGGAGTCGGCAGGACCCCATGCCGGACCGTTGGACGGCATGAAAAATTACGGCTTCAGTGATATTGTGATGAGCGAGTTCTGGTCGCCATCCCCGCACCGTCCGCGGCCGCAGGACCGTTTCTTTATCAAGCAGGCCTCTTCCGCAGCTCATATTTATGGAAAGAAGATTGTGGGAGCCGAGTCTTTCACGACGATCGGCCCGCATTGGAACGATGAACTGTGGCACGACCAGAAATCGGCATTCGACCATGAAATATGTGCCGGTCTGAACCGGGTGTATTTCCATACCTTTACTTGTTCTCCTGCGGAGCAGGGAATACCGGGACAAGAATATTTTGCCGGCACGCATGTGAACCCGCGTGTTACTTGGTGGAGTAAATCGGCCCCTTTCATCGATTACATGCATCGTGTACAGATGTTGGTGCAGGAAGGAACGTTCGTTGCCGATGTCCTTTATTATTATGGCGATCATGTCCCGAATGTCTATCCGTTTAAACATTCGGATATGCCCGGTGCGATGTTCGGTTTTGATTACGATGTGACGGATGAAAACATTCTGATGAAATTAGGTGTCAAAGATGGCGACATTGTAGTTCCGGGTGGCAGGAAATATAAAGTGTTGGTTTTGCCGGATCACCGGATCTTGTCGTTACCAGTATTGAAGAAGTTGGAACTGTTGGTAAAAGAAGGAGCTTCTGTTCTCGGTCCGAAACCACAGAAAGCCGTATCGCTGTTCGGAGGAGAGAAGGGGGCTGCTGAATTCAAAGAATTGGCAGACCTGCTTTGGGGAACGGTAACCGGGACAACCGGACAGAATCAATATGGCAAGGGGCTTGTCTCTTGGGGGATAAGTGCTAAGGAATATCTTCTTTCCCGGAACCAACCGGTTGATTTCGCTGTCGAAGGAAATGATAGCAAGACGGATTTTGATTACATCCATTATGTGATCGAGGATACTCATGTTTATTTTGTCAGCAATCAGACTGTGGAACGGCAGAAGATCGACGCATGTTTCCGCGTATCGGGATTACAGCCGGAGTTATGGGATGCCCTTGACGGAGAGATACGTGAGGCCGGGGCTTTTACCCAGAAAGATGAAAAGACGGTCGTCCCCTTGACGTTGGAACCTTACGGTTCTGTGTTCGTGGTGTTCCATAAGAAGATTGATCGGAACAAGCAAGGAACGAAAGCAGGCAATGATCCTGATTATGAGATTTTGCAAACGTTGGATGGCGCCTGGACTGTCAATTTCGATCCGGAATGGGGAGGTCCGTCCTCTGTTGTTTTCCCGGAATTAATAGACTGGACGACGCATCCGGATAAAGGAATCAGATATTATTCGGGAACAGCAGCCTATAATAAGAAATTTATGGTTAATTTCAAAAAGAATCCGGTAAACCGGTATTACCTGCAACTCGAAAATGTAAAGGATGTCGGGATTGCCTCTGTCCGTATTAACGGGAAAGACAAGGGGATTGTCTGGACAAAGCCTTTCCGTGTGGATATAACGGACGGTTTGAAGGAGGGAGAAAACGATGTGGTTGTGGAAGTGACCAACTCCTGGTTTAACCGGGTGGCAGGTGATGAGATGGCGGTGTCCCCGACTAAATATACGCAAACGAACATCGTTTTAGGAAATGATTTTAGGGGAAATGCCGTATCCGAGATTACGTTGGAACCTTCCGGTCTGTTGGGACCCGTGACGATACAGGTTGCGGCGCAACAGAAGTAGGAGGACAGGATACGCTTTACCTGCCGGGAAACGGCGGCCTGCTAACTGTTGTCGCAATGATGTGTGCCGGTTGGGACGACTGTACGGAAGGTAATCCCGGATTTCCTAAAAACGGACAGTGGAATGTGAAATGGGAAGGGTTGAAACCTGCATTATGAGAGTATAAATAAAAATAGGCATCAGTAAATAATCCGATGCCCATCCCTTTCCGATCCGATGCCCATAGTTTTTTCATCCGATGGGCATCGGATATTTTTTTACTTTGCTTTCTGTCCTTCTTCTTTCAACTCTTCCTCTTCGACTTCTTTAACCTTGCGGAACAGGTCTGAAGCGAAGATAAAGTCGTTCAATGCTTTGTTCTTGGAAGTAATAACCTCTTTGCTGTTACCCTGCCATTCTTTTACGCCTTCTTTGATGAAGATGATGTTTTCACCGATATTCATGACGGAGTTCATGTCATGCGTGTTGATGATAGTCGTCATTTTGTATTCAGCGGTGATATCGTGGATCAGATCGTCGATGATCAGCGAAGTCTTGGGGTCCAGCCCGGAGTTCGGTTCGTCACAGAACAGGTATTTCGGGTTCAGGGCGATCGCACGGGCAATGGCGGCACGCTTCATCATACCTCCGCTGATCTCGGAAGGGTAGAGGTGGCCGGCTTCCGACAGGTTCACACGGTCCAGACAGAACTGGGCACGCTTCAGGCGATCTTTGTAAGTGTCGTTTGAGAACATGTCCAGCGGGAACATGACATTTTCCAACACCGTCATGCTGTCGAACAAGGCCGATCCTTGAAACAACATACCCATTTCACGTCGCAACATGTTCAGTTCATGCTTGCCCATCGAGGTCAGATCACGTCCGTCGTACAGGATTTCTCCTGAGTCCGGGCGCATCAGTCCGATAATGTTTTTAATAAGAACCGTCTTACCGGAACCGCTTCGCCCGATAATCAGGTTCGTTTTTCCCGTTTCGAAGACTGTGCTGATATCATTCAGGACAACCCGCCCTTCGAAAGACTTTGTAATATGTTTTACTTCTATCATTTCTTTATGTCAGCATTAAATTCGTTAAAAGCACATCGGCAAGCAGGATCATGATACTGCTCATCACGACTGCATTCGTACTGGCTTTTCCCACTTCCAATGCTCCGCCTTTTACATTATATCCGAAGTAAGCGGCTATAGACGAAATAATGAATGCGTAAACAACGGATTTGATGATGGAGTACCAGATGTAGAACTCGTTGAAGTAGAATTGCAAGCCATACTCGAATGAGGCGGGAGTCATTCCCGTTCCCGTGGAATGGCTGGCGGCTACACCGCCTAATATCCCCGTAAACATACTGAAGATAACCAGAACCGGAATGAAGGTCATCATACCGACCATCTTCGGCAGGATCAGGAAGTTGGCTGAGTTTACCCCCATAATCTCCATTGCGTCGATTTGCTCCGTCACACGCATGGTCCCGATCTCGGAGGCTATGTTGCTACCGACTTTGCCCGCCAGGATCAGTGACATGATGGAAGAAGAAAATTCCAACAGGATAATTTCACGCGTTGTATATCCGATTGTGAATTTAGGGATGAGCGGCGAACTGATATTCAGTGAAATCTGGATGGCGATGACCGTACCGATAAAAATGGAAATGATGACAACAATCCAAAGGGAATCGACCCCTAATTTGTATATTTCCTTTATCAATTGCTTAAAGAACATGCTCCACCGGTTGGGTACGGAGAGGCATTTCCCCATCAACATGACATATTCACCTACTTGATGTAATGCTTTATTCATTTTTTATGTTTCTATTCAATTACAGTCTGCAAATATAACGCAATTCTGGGAACAACTGTTCATTTCAGGCTTGATACTTCTGGTTCGTATTTAATCTAAACTGGGTTGTAGGTCAATAAAAGCGTAGTGAACGATTTGTATGGAAAGAATTAATTCCGTTTCTTTGTGGCAAAGATATTTTGGATATGGCAGACGAACAACAAATGGTGCTCCGTACGGAGGACCTCGTTAAGAAATATAAGACACGTACCGTTGTAAATCATGTTTCCATTAATGTCAAACAGGGGGAGATCGTGGGATTGCTCGGACCGAACGGAGCCGGGAAAACGACTACTTTCTATATGACGGTGGGATTGGTAACTCCCAATGAAGGGAAGATATTCTTGAACGATATGGAGATCACCAAGTTCCCTGTGTATAAACGTGCTCGTAACGGTATCGGCTATTTGGCTCAGGAAGCGTCTATTTTCCGTAAAATGACAGTAGAGGATAACATCCGTTCCGTATTGGAAATGACAGATACGACCCTCGAATACCAGAAAGAGAAACTGGAAAGCCTCATTGCCGAGTTCGGCCTGAATAAGGTGCGGAAGAACTTGGGAGACCAGTTGTCCGGAGGTGAACGCCGGCGTGCCGAGATTGCCCGCTGCCTGGCTATCGATCCGAAATTCATCATGCTTGACGAACCGTTTGCCGGAGTTGACCCGATTGCCGTGCAGGATATCCAAAGCATTGTCGCGAAACTGAAACATAAGAATATCGGGATTTTGATCACAGATCACAACGTGTATGAGACGTTGAGTATCTGTGACCGTGCCTATCTGTTGTTCGAGGGGAAAGTGCTTTTCCAGGGAACAGCAGAGCAGTTGGCCGAGAATGAAATTGTACGTGAAAAATATCTGGGTAAGGATTTTGTCCTCCGCAAAAAAGATTTTTGAATTTTAAAAGCCTGTTTAATTTTGTTCGGCATTCTTATGAGAGTTCATTTGCCGAGAGCCGTTTTTTTATGTGTTTAGTACAGCAATAAAACAAATAAAGTGTGGCAATAGATACGATTGTGTAAGGCAACAGGTTCTCTGCGGAGATGTCTCCGGTGATGAATTCACTATTTTTCAATCGGATGTTCGAGAGGCTTATTACGGCACATGCATTATTGACGAAATGGGCGAAGACCGGTATCCATATATTTCGGCTCCAGTGGAGCAAATAACCGAAATAAGCACCTAATAGCATACGGGGCAGGAAGCCGAAAAACTGCATGTGGAAGGCACTGAAGATGATGGCCGCGCTCCAGATGATGACATGATGGTTACATGTCCATTTTCCGATTACCCGTTGCAAGGCGCCTCTGAAAAGGAACTCTTCCGTAACTCCGGCGGCTCCGGCGATGACGATCAAATTAAAAATCAGGGTCGTCACTCCTTCGCCGGCCAATAGCATCAAAGTCGTCTTCTCGGCTGCTTCCTCTTGTGCCCGCATCCAGCTTTCCACTGGAGCCATGAAAGACGGCAGTTCCATTTGTTTGTTCAGTAAGCCGGTCAGGCTGATGGTGGGGGAGAGCAGTAAGACGCTGAGAAACGTGAGTCCGTAGAGGCCGCTCGCGAACGACCCGTACGGTTTGCGATTTCCGAACGACAGGTATTCTCTCGGATTGTTGCTGCATAGCCAAGCAAGTGCCAACGCCGGAAAAAGGAATGTCCCGATAGCTGAAAGAAGCTGCAATACACGCATCATGTCCGGATATCGCCCCATGTCGGTATAAGGCACGTGGGCCAGGTGAAGTATGCCCATCGCAAGCAGTGATGAAAAAACTGCGCCTGCCATGATCAGGAGAAGCAGGACGATCAATTGAAAGATGGCCGGTTTCCCGACATATATACCTTTTAAGAACATAGGTCGATTTTTGAAATATACGAAAATACTGCTCAAAGATAAGCAGAAGTTTTTTATTTCTTTTCGGAAAAGTGATTGTTTCAAGGTGACTGCCCTCGATGGATGATCCGGTTATCCGCCTTGGTGATGTCTTTTTGCTGTGGTCTTCAGATAAATTGAACAAACAATTTGCGAGATTAAAAGAATAAGCCTAATTTTGCACCCTAAAAACCGAATAAGACTAAATTAATTAAATAAATCATTCAGAATGAACGTTTCGCTTAAAAACATTGATGCTACAAAAGGCATTGTGAAATTGGAAATTGTGAAAGCTGACTATGCAGACAAGGTAGAAAAGAGCCTTCGCAGCTTCCGTCAGAAAGCAGAGATGCCGGGTTTCCGCAAAGGGATGGTCCCGATGGGTATGGTAAAGAAAATGTATGGTAAGCATGTATTGGTTGAAGAAATCAACAAATTGGTTTCTGAAAATCTGTACAACTATATCCGTGAAAACAAACTGAACATTTTGGGCGAACCGCTGCCTAACGAAACTGAACAGAAAGAAATCAATTTCGATACCCAGGAGGACTTCGAATTTTGTTTTGATGTGGCTCTGGCTCCGCAAATCAAGATCGAACTATCCAAAAATGACAAGATCCCTTATTACCAGGTGAATATCGACGACGAAATGATCGGCAAGCAAGTAGAGGCTTATCAGGCTAACTACGGAGCGTACGACCAGGTTGAGGATGTGGAAGAAAAAGATTTGCTGAAAGGTACGGTTGCCGAACTGGAAAACGGTTCACCGAAAGAGGGCGGTATCGTTGTTGAGGGTGCTGTTTTGATGCCGATGTACATTAAGGATGAAGCTGAAAAAGCCAAATTCATCGGTGCAAAGAAGAACTCCGTGGTTGTATTCAATCCGAACAAGGCATACGAAGGCGCGGAAGCGGAAATCGCCTCTTTCCTGAAAGTGGACAAAGATGCCGTCAGTGGTATCACTGGCGATTTCAGTTTTGAAATCGCAGAGGTGACTCGCCATAAGAATGCAGAGCTGAACCAGGAATTGTTTGACAAAGTATTCGGCGAAGGTGTCGTTACCAGCGAAGAAGAATTCAAGAACAAGATCCGCGAAGCTCTGGCTGAGCAGTTCACTCCGCAGAGCGACTTCAAGTTCTTGGTTGATGCCCGCGACCTTTTGGTGCAGAAAGCAGGCGAACTTTCTTTTGCAGAAGACCTGTTGAAGCGCTGGTTGCTGGTTGCCAATGAGAAGAACACGAAAGAAAAGATCGACGAAGAATATCCTCGGATCATAGAAGACCTGAAATATCAGTTGATCAAAGAAAATCTGGTGAAGGAAAACGGATTGAAAGTTGAAGATGCCGATATCGAAGAATTCGCCAAACGCGTAGCTAAAGCCCAGTTCGCTCAGTATGGAATGTTATCCGTGCCGGAAGACGTATTGGCTAACTATGCTAAAGACATTTTGAAAAACAAGCAGACGCTGCAGAACATCATTGACCGTGCGGTTGAAGAAAAACTGGCAGGCTGGTTGAAGGAACAGGTCGAACTGGATATGAAGGATGTGACAGCCGACGAGTTCAACAAACTTTTTGAAGAAGAATAAAATTATCTGAAGACGGTGTGTCGAAATTCACAATCCTGTCCTCCTGGATCAGACTCGTTATGAGAAAATAGAATTATGACACACTCTCTTTTTTATCAGAAAAGGGCTTTCTCTCGAAAAAATATCTTACCGGACAGCAAATAAGTTGTTTCTTTCAGAAATTTATTTATAACTTTGTTATTCCGATAAGTAAGAGGGGAATCCCTTTTTTTATGACTTTTCGGTAATACAATAGACTATAGATTATGGAAGATTTCAGAAAGTATGCAACGAAGCATTTAGGGATGAACAGCAACGCGCTGGACAGTTATATGAATATAACCAGCAGTTACATATCTCCGACGATTATCGAAGAGCGTCAATTGAACGTTGCTCAGATGGACGTTTTTTCACGGTTGATGATGGACCGTATCATTTTTTTGGGTACGCAGGTTGACGATTATACGGCAAATGTAATCCAAGCGCAGTTGTTGTATCTGGATTCAAGCGATCCGGGTAAGGATATTTCGATTTATATCAATTCGCCGGGCGGTTCCGTTTATGCGGGATATGGCATTTATGACACGATGCAGTTTATCAGTAGCGACGTTTCGACTATCTGTACCGGTATGGCTGCGTCTTTCGCCGCAGTATTGCTGGTAGCCGGAGCGAAAGGCAAACGTATGGCGTTGCCTCATTCTCGCGTGATGATTCACCAGCCGTTAGGCGGTGCGCAAGGGCAGGCTTCGGATATCGAGATTACAGCCCGTGAAATCCTGAAAGTAAAGAAGGAACTCTATACAATCATATCTACTCATTCCGGTCAGCCCTATGAAAAGGTAGAACACGATAGCGACCGTGACTACTGGATGACGGCAGAAGAGGCTTTGGCCTATGGTATGATCGACAAAGTTCTGATTCGTAACAAATAATATTAATGCAAAAACAAATACGGAATGGCCAAAACAGGCGATAGCTGTACGTTTTGCGGGCGCGGAAGCCGGGATGTTAATATGCTGATTAACGGGATTTCCGGTGCTATTTGCGATGAATGTGCGCAGCAAGCGTATGAAATAGTAAAAGAACAAATGCCTGGCAAAGGAAGTCCTTTCGGATTAAACCGGGAAGATCTGCCGAAGCCTGAGGACATCAAGACTTTTCTGGATCAATATGTAATCGGGCAGGATGATGCTAAACGGTATCTTTCGGTTGCGGTGTATAACCATTACAAACGTTTGATCCAGAAAGTGACATCGGATGATGTCGAGATCGAGAAATCGAATATTATTATGGTGGGTGCTACGGGGACAGGCAAAACGCTGCTTGCCCGTACGATCGCCAAGTTGCTTCATGTCCCGTTCGCCATTGTGGATGCTACGGTCCTGACAGAAGCCGGTTATGTGGGAGAGGATATAGAAAGCATTTTGACCCGTCTGTTGCAGGCTGCCGATTATGATGTCGAAGCGGCTCAGCGTGGAATCGTGTTTATTGATGAAATAGATAAGATCGCGCGTAAGAGCGATAATCCTTCCATTACCCGTGACGTAAGCGGTGAAGGTGTGCAGCAGGGTTTGCTCAAACTCCTGGAAGGTTCCATAGTGAACGTGCCTCCGCAGGGTGGGCGCAAGCATCCGGACCAGAAAATGATTGCCGTGGATACGAAAAATATTCTGTTTGTATGCGGTGGTGCTTTCGACGGGATAGAGAAGAAAATCGCTCAACGTTTGAATACCCGTGTAGTAGGATATGCTGCAAACGAGAACACGGCGCAGGTGGATCGAAGCAATCTGCTGAAATACATTACTCCTACCGATCTGAAATCGTTCGGCTTGATTCCGGAAATCATCGGGCGTCTGCCTATCTTAACTTATTTGAACCCGTTGGATAGAAGCACGCTTCGGAATATCCTGACAGAGCCGAAGAACTCGATCATCAAGCAATACATCAAATTGTTTGCGATGGATGATATTGAATTGACATTTGACGAGGACGTGTTCGAATTCATAGTCGACAAGGCGCTTGAATTCAAGTTGGGAGCACGTGGCCTGCGTTCCATTGTGGAGGCTGTGATGATGGATGCCATGTACAGCATGCCGTCCGCAAATGAAAAGGAACTCCATGTCACGCTGGAGTATGCGAAGGAAAAGTTTGAAAAATCGGACGTAAACCGTCTGCAGATGGCCTGACAGGCGGTAAAAAAATATGAATAGTATGGCGAAGAAGGATAATTTAACAGAAGAGCTCAAGAAACATTTTGGTTTTGATACCTTTAAAGGAAATCAAAGAGCAATCATCGAGAATGTACTGGCAGGAAATGACACCTTTGTCTTGATGCCGACCGGAGGAGGAAAATCTTTGTGTTACCAACTGCCTTCTCTTATGATGCAGGGGACTGCGATTGTGATTTCTCCTTTGATAGCCCTGATGAAAAACCAGGTGGATGCCATGCGCAATTTCAGCGAAGAGGATGGGGTCGCCCATTTCATAAACTCTTCCTTGAACAAGTCGGCTATCGACCAGGTAAAGGATGATATACGTAATGGACGGACGAAGTTGCTTTATGTGGCTCCGGAGTCATTGACCAAAGATGAAAATGTGGAGTTCCTGCGCCAAGTCAATATTTCGTTTTATGCTGTAGACGAAGCACACTGTATTTCCGAATGGGGGCATGATTTCCGCCCGGAGTATCGTCGTATCCGCCCGATCATCAACGAAATCGGCAAACGCCCTTTGATAGCCCTGACGGCGACGGCCACTCCGAAAGTGCAGCATGATATCCAGAAAAACCTGGGAATGATCGACGCCTCCGTTTTTAAATCCTCCTTCAACCGTTCTAATTTATATTATGAGATTCGTCCGAAAACGGCGAATATCGACCGCGAGATCATCAAATATATTAAATCTAACGAGGGAAAATCCGGTATTATCTATTGCTTGAGCCGCAAGAAGGTGGAGGAATTTGCTGACATCCTGAAAGCAAACGGCATCAATGCGCTCCCTTATCATGCCGGCATGGATTCGCAGTTGCGTTCGAGCAATCAGGATGCTTTCCTGATGGAAAAAGCGGATGTGATAGTTGCTACCATTGCTTTCGGCATGGGGATCGACAAACCTGACGTGCGGTATGTCATCCATTATGATATTCCCAAAAGCCTCGAAGGATATTACCAGGAAACCGGACGATCCGGCCGTGACGGCGGTGAAGGCCAGTGCATCGCTTTTTATGCCTACAAGGATTTGCAGAAGTTGGAGAAATTTATGCAAGGGAAGCCGGTGGCGGAACAGGAAATCGGGAAGCAGTTGCTTCTGGAGACTGCCGCTTATGCCGAAACTTCCGTATGTCGGCGAAAAGTCTTGTTGCACTATTTCGGTGAAGAATACCTGGAAGAAAATTGTGGAAATTGTGATAATTGTTTGAACCCGAAAAAGAAAGTGGAAGCAAAGGAATTATTAAGCGCCGTACTCGAAGTAATTGGTACGTTAAAGGAAAAATTCAAGGCAGAATATATTGTAAACATGTTGGTCGGCAACGAGACCTCTGAAATACAATCTTACAAACACAATGAACTGGAGGTTTTCGGTTCCGGTTCGGATGAAGAAGAAAAGACATGGAATGCCGTTATCCGCCAGGCCCTGATTGCCGGATATCTGGCCAAGGACATCGAAAATTACGGCCTGTTGAAGATAACGGAAAAAGGAAAAGAATTTATAAAGAAACCGGTCTCTTTCAAGATTACCGAAGATAACGAATTCGATGAAGAGGAAGAAGAGGCTCCTGTGCGTGGTGGGGCTGCCTGTGCGGTCGATCCGGCTCTTTTTTCGATGATGAAAGATTTGCGGAAAAAACTGTCCAAACGCTTGGAAGTCCCTCCTTTTGTGATTTTCCAAGATCCCTCTTTGGAAGCGATGGCTACTACTTATCCGGTGACGTTGGAAGAATTGCAGAACATACCGGGGGTGGGTGCTGGTAAGGCTAAGAGATATGGCAAGGAGTTTGTCGAACTGATCAAGCGGCATGTGGAAGAAAACGAGATCGAACGTCCCGAAGACCTTCGTGTCCGCACAGTTGCCAACAAGTCCAAACTGAAAGTTTCGATCATCCAGCGCATCGACCGTAAGGTGGCGTTAGATGAGATCGCCATGACGAACGGATTGGAATTTAATGAGCTGCTCGACGAAATAGAGGCGATCGTTTACTCCGGAACCCGTATCAATATCGATTACTTCCTGAACGACGTGATGGATGAAGACCATATCGACGATATTTACGAATACTTCAAGGATTCGGAAACGGACGATCTGGAGGATGCGATTGAAGAATTGGGAGGTGACTATACGGAAGAAGAGATTCGTCTTGTCCGTATTAAGTTCTTATCGGAAATGGCTAATTAAGAAATCAGGTCGCGACCTGATTGAAATGGCTCCTGTCCCAAATAAAACCGGACAGGAGCCATTTTTATATAAAAAGGGACATTCAATAAATATGATATATCAGCCAACCGATTCATATTTACAGTGTTGTGAATTAGTTGGCTTTTTGTGCCTTTAGGTATTCCCCTGCAAATAAGGTTTGGCAGCCAAAACGGGAGAAATCCCCAAACTAAGATACAAAATACTCCATGAATTCGTCCTACTTTGCAAGGCAACCGTACCAAAATCATAAAGCGTCCATCTGTTTCCGCCACCGATACGGACTAATCATATAATGTTTTTGCAAAAACAACCATCATACTATCATATCCGTCCGTATATTGTTTTAAACTAATATGTTATGGCATGATAGTTGCCGTTTTTAACTATCATTCATCTATCACACCTATGGTAAGCGTCGTAAGCGTCTCCGGGATGCTACCTTTGTTCTTCAAACAGTAGTATTTAGCTTTGTCATCAAAAAAAAGATGAAATCAGAAACTCGTTTCCCTCCTGACTTCGTCACTATAAAAACCGCTATCTTATAATTGCCTAATAAATAGAA
>CAJTMR010000021.1:24278-59750 GCA_910577325.1 uncultured Parabacteroides sp. | reverse complement strand
CTTCGAAGGAAAGCCGATCCAGTCTTGGGTCGGCTTTTTTTGTTGGGGATGGTTTGTCGGGCAGTGTCTTTGTACTACTTCGATCAATGATAAGATTGAACCAACGAAAGAAGATCTTTTTACTATGGCAGTGAGAGTAGGGTTGAATGAAAAAGAGGGGATCTCTAAAAGTGCATATATAAAAATAAAAAATTCCATAACTGAAATTATATTTTTACCTTTGTCTCTCTTATGTATTATTGGTTTTATCAATCATTTTATATGGCAAAAGTCCTCTCGTTTATTGGTGGATGGCTGGCAGACCGTCTGTGGGGTGATCCTGAAGGGTGGCCGCATTTGGTTGTAGGTTTTGGCAAGGCTATTTCATTAGGGGAAAAGATGCTGAATAAAGGAAATGGTCGAGTTGTTAAAGGTGGTGTCATGGCATTCATATTGGTTGCCGGGACTTATTTGCTTTGCGAGCGGATATTGGTGCTTGCCGGGTACTTGTGCCCACTGTTTTCTTCGATTTTGATCGGGGTAGGTGTCTTTTACTGCCTGGCGGGAAAAACGTTGGTTAAAGAGGTGAGAGCCGTTTTCGAAGCTGTGGATCGCAGCGTGGAAGAAGGCCGTAAACAGGTTGGACGAATCGTTGGCCGTGACACATCTCACCTGTCTCCGCAAGGGATACGGGCTGCCGCACTCGAAACGCTTGCGGAAAATCTGAGTGACGGTGTGGTTGCTCCTATGTTTTGGTTTGCCTTGCTCGGACTTCCTGGCATGATGGCTTATAAGATGGTGAACACGCTTGATTCGATGGTCGGCTATAAAAACGAACGTTATTTCGAATTTGGGCAAATAGCTGCAACGTTAGACGATATTGCTAATTATATTCCTGCCCGGTTGACTGCGTGGCTGATGTTAGCGGTATCCGGTAACCTGAATAAAATGGATTTTGTAAGGCGTTTTGGTCCGGCTCATGCTAGTCCGAACTCCGGTTATCCGGAATCAGCCCTTGCGGCTATATTGAATTGTCGTTTCGGGGGAACCCATGATTATTTCGGAAAACCTGTAGAAAAGCCTTATATCGGGACTAATGAACGGGCTTTCGTTATGGAAGATATGTTAACTGCCATCAAAATAAACACTCATGCTGAATTAGCTATGGGGCTTATTGTTTGTTTGATATCAACGATTATCCACTAAAATAAATATGTGTAGAATGGAAATAAGATTAAATAAAATCATCAGTGATTCCGGTCTTTTTTCGCGTAGGGAAGCGGACAAACTCATCGAAGAAGGACGTGTCACGGTAAACGGCTGCTTGCCTTATGTCGGACAGAAAGTAACTGAAACTGATGTTGTCATGTTGGATGATATACGAATTAAAGTAGGAAAACATGCGTTTGAACATACTTCTGCCGTGCGGAATAAAGCCCAAGAATCAATCGGTGGTCAGGAGAAAAAAGAGAAGAAAACAAAGTTACAGGTAACGGCAACTTCCGAAAAAAGAATAGTCTCTTCTACTGCCGGTTCAAAAGGATTACGGCCAGGTAAATATGTAAAATACAATAAATATGCTGCCGCCCGTCATGCTGCACGTAACGGGGGATATATAAAAAAAGAGGCAAAAGTGACCGATATTGATAAAGACATTCTGAAAGAGGCTTTGCAGCCCAAATTCGGTAAATCATTAGCACGGTCGGCTGTTGCACAACGTTTGGCTTCTTCTCCCAAATCGGCTGCATTGCGTAAAACGAGTAAGAATAACCCGTTGAATAAGGCAAAACGTGCTGCGGCTTATCGCAATAAAACAAAAGGTGAATAAGATAATGGCAAAAAAGCATATTGTTTTGGTGACAGGCGGTCAGCGCTCCGGGAAAAGCAGATATGCGCAAAAGCTCGCTTTGTCGTTGACGGATAATCCTGTTTATTTGGCGACATCACGTGTTTGGGACGAGGAATTCCGACAACGTGTGCTTCGCCATCAGGCTGACCGGGGGGCCGAGTGGACAAATATCGAAGAAGATAAATATTTAAGCGGTTATGATCTGGGCGGTCGTATTGTCGTTATCGATTGTGTCACTCTTTGGGCTACGAACTTCTTCTTTGACAATGAAGGCGATATCAGTCGTTCTTTGACCGAGTTAAAAGATGAGTTTGATAAACTTGCTGGGCAGGATGCCTATCTGATTTTTGTCACAAATGAAATTGGGTTAGGTGGCATTTCTCCAGATGCAGTGCAACGCCGGTTCACAGACCTGCAAGGTTGGTTAAACCAATATATTGTTTCCCGTGCTGACGAAGTTGTCTTCATGGTGAGCGGTATCCCTATGAAAGTTAAATAATAAAACACTATACAATGATCTCTTTCAATATTCAAAAACCTGATATTGCTATTGCTGCAGCCTTGCAGGAGAAAATCGATGATCTGACAAAGCCAAAAGGATCACTGGGTATGCTTGAAGAAATTGCCCTTCAGATCGGCTTGATCCAGCAAACATTATCCCCCGAACTTCGCCATCCAGTCAATGTAATATATGCTTCCGACCATGGGATAGCCGATGAAGGCGTCAGCAAATCACCCAAAGAAGTAACTCGTCAGGTGATACATAATTTCCTGAATGGGGGAGCTGGCATCTGTTTCCTTTCCCGCCAGCATGGTTTCGAAATCAAGATTGTCGACGGGGGGGTGGATTTTGATTTTCCGGCTATGCCGCAACTGATCGATCGTAAGATTCGAAAAGGAACTCGTAATTTCTTGTACGAAGCAGCAATGACACAGGAAGAAATGGAACAGGCTATCCAATATGGTGCTGACATTGTCACGGATTGTTACAACGAAAGTTGTAATGTGATCAGTTTTGGAGAAATGGGAATCGGTAACACCGCTGCATCCAGCATGTGGATGACTTGCCTGACAGGAATCCCGTTAGTCGATTGTGTCGGAGCCGGAAGTGGTTTGGATAATGAGGGAATTAAACATAAATATAATGTATTGAAGAAGGCACTCGACAATTACAAGGGTGATAACAGCCCGTTGGATGTAATTCGCTATTTCGGCGGCTATGAGATGATGATGGCTGTGGGAGGAATGCTTCGTGCTGCCGAGTTGAAGATGGTTATTCTGGTAGATGGTTTCATCATGACGAATTGTGTACTGGCTGCTTCGCGCCTGTATCCGGACATGATTCCTTATTGTATCTTCGGGCATTGTGGAGACGAGACAGGACATAAACGTGTATTGGACTTCTTGCAAGCCAAACCTCTGTTAAATCTCGGTTTGCGTTTGGGTGAAGGTTCCGGTTCCGTATGCGCCTATCCAATTGTGGATTCGGCGGTTCGCATGATCAACGAGATGCATAATTTCAAACAGGCAGCCGTTACCAAATATTTCTAATGAAATCTTCAGTTA
This sequence comes from uncultured Parabacteroides sp., assembly GCA_910577325.1. Classification (GTDB taxonomy): domain Bacteria; phylum Bacteroidota; class Bacteroidia; order Bacteroidales; family Tannerellaceae; genus Parabacteroides. Next base: position 56,356 of record CAJTMR010000021.1, on the reverse strand, counting down.
TTAGAGCCTGTTTAAATTTTGTTCAGCATTCTTTTGAGAGTTCTTTTAATGGATGTTTTTCTGTTTTTATAAGGAGTATAGCAGGCTATGTGACGAATAAAAAGAGGAAAACAGGCTGGAAAGAAACTCAAAAGAAGCTGAAAATAACTTTTTGAAGAAAATGTAAACAGGCTCTTAATTACTAATTCTGAATTGTTAATAGACAATATGCTCTGCATCCTTGCCGCTTTTATCTTTTTTACTCGGCTTCCATTCTGGCGACTGGCTGAAGTCCCTTCTGAATATTTCAAGAATGTGGTCAGCCGCTGGGCATTGGTCGGTTGGCTTACTGCTGGTCTTTCCGTGATCGTGCTTTATGCCGCTTCGCTGGTACTTCCGGTGAGTATCGCTATCCTATTGGCAATTGTTACCCGCCTGTTGATAACAGGTTGTCTGCATGAAGACGGGCTTGCCGATTTCTTCGACGGTTTCGGAGGAGGGACTTCGCGTGAACGTATTCTTTCAATTATGAAGGATTCACATATCGGAAGTTACGGAGTGATCGGATTGATTCTTTATTTTGCACTATTATATATGCTGCTGAGTAGTCTGCCACCGGCTCTTGCCGGAAGTGCTATATTGGCAGGCGATCCTTTTTCCAAAGGAGTTGCCGGAATGATTATCAACCGGCTTCCTTATGCCCGTAAAGAAGAAGAGGCCAAAAATAAAACAGTTTATAATCGGATGACAACAGGTGAATATACATTCTCCCTTTTTTCCGCTCTTATTCCGCTCTTTTGGTTACCGGAGCCTGTTTATTTTCTGGCAGGTCTGCTGCCAGTTCTTGTTTTTTATTCTCTTATTTCTTTAATGAAAAAGAAAATACAAGGTTATACTGGTGACTGTTGCGGAGCAACATTTTTGCTTTGTGAACTGAGTTTCTATCTGGGAATAGTTGTTATTCATACGACAATCGTGTAAAAACAATATCACATGGAAATTTATCTGGTCAGACACACATCCGTTGATGTTCCTGTCGGCTGTGCATACGGACAAACCGATGTTCCTCTTCGCTCTTCATTCGAAGAGGAAGCTGAGATTGTAAAAGAAACCTTATCCGCTCACACATTTGATAAAGTGTGGAGCAGCCCGTTAACACGTTGCGTTCGTCTCGCACACTATTGTGGCTACTTAAATGCAGAAAAGGAAGACCGTATTAAAGAAATCAACTTTGGGGAATGGGAAATGAAATCTTGGGACGAAGTGTCTGCTGATCCGCGATCAGAAACCTGGTTCAACGATTGGATCAACGTTCCGGCTCCTTCGGGTGAATCTCTGCAAGATCAATATAATCGTGTCAGTCATTTCTTGGATGAAATTAGAAAAAGCGGTTTACAGAAAGTATGTCTTTTTACACATGGTGGTGTTTTAACTTGTGCCCGTGTCTATACTGGAGAGTATGAACTGAAAGATTCATTTAAAACTGTTCCTTCATATGGAACAGTTTTAAAGTTGGAGTTATAACCGATGTTGTCATATTCTTGAAGTGTTTGTTTACAATTATTGTACAAGAGAAAATCTCAGGCTAATACCGTAGTTAGAGTTGGAAGTCGGATAAGATGCACTTGATATCAACGGTTCGTTGATTTGGATATCATAAAATGCACGGATCGTCAACGCACGGCTTAAGCCGTAATCAGCCGAGAACGAGATTGTCTTTGCTATGTTTCCGCTGGTCGCCTGTGTCAGTTGCGTGTCGATTTTGCGGATCAACGATTGCATTTTGTTATACGAGAAATCCAAGCGGACAGTGAGGTCATTGCTGAAATCCCGCGTCTTCTTCATCTTCAACACCTTGTTGAACTCGGCATATTTGTAGCCTAAGCCGATTGTCACTTTCTTGGAAAATGCTTCGACCAACTGGTAAGAGGTCGTATTCAGACTCAAATTTCGGGTAGTCGAATAGTCCGCCCGGACTGTCATGTTATTCAATAGGGTCGCATCCGTACCCAGCAAAGGACTGAACGCTTCGGTAAGGCTTACAGATGAGATCGAATAAGGAGACGACGGGGTTGGATTATCGTTCAGGATCGACTGGATATATCCCAATCCGTCTTGTCCGGCATCCACCCAGTTCAGGAAGGAGGTGAAAGCACCCACCGAATAGGAACAGCGGTACTGGTGGCTCAACGTCACGCTCTTGAAATATTTCTTGATAGTCGGAATCTTAATCAAACCGTCGTAAGTAATGCGCCAGTTAGGTAACATGTTCTTCAACGAAGGGAAAGCCGTCAAACCTACTTTCTTTGGATCTTTGCCGGTATAAGCGGCGAGGAATGCAGGAATTAGGACATCTGCCGAATTTCGGTTGATGCCGTTCACGTTGTCGGTTCCCGGATTATAAGGCATTCCTCCCAAACCTTTATCATGGATAAAGCCCGCATCAGGATATTTCAAGCCGGAATATTTGCTTTCTATACGCTGGGCAATGATTTCGCGGTTTGCCAACAACTTGTCAAAAGCTTTTGAATAATAGTTGTTCATGGCATTTCCACTTCCCCCGAAAGCACTTCCTAACGCGATTGTCGTCATGGTAAAGTTACCTCCCATAATCTCCGGCATGTCTTTATACATGAATTGTATTTCCGTATTACGTGTATCGTTACGAAGAGCTGTCAGATCGATTTTTAATCCTGTAATAGGTTCGAGGTTTGCCCGAAGATTCAGATCCTTCGTGTGGGTCATGATGGCGGCATTTACATCCCTTTCGGTATTCGTAATCAGCCAGCCTTTTTCATACACCTCGTCTATATAGCTGCGTCGCACGTCACCGAAGGCAAAGCCTATACCTGGAGCCAGCCCGGATGAAGAACGTCCCTGTCCGAAGATATCACCGATCTCCTGACGAAAACCGGGCAACATCATACCGGCAGAATTCGTAAACTGGATGTTGAAACGGCGTACCATCATCAGGAAGCGGGCGCTGTGTTCGACTGCCTTGTAAAGAAAATCCTCAGTAGGAGCAGGTCCCGGTATGATCGTTAATTTCAGGCGTACGGTGTCCTGGTTTAAAATCTTGACTTGTGCAAAGTTGATCGGCTTGAACTTGACTCTGTATGCGTGTCCATTTGTCCTTTTGGCTATGATTTGGACCTTTTTCGTAAACATGCCATGTTCGACGATCGTAGCGCTGTCCGGACTCAAGACGACTTCTTTCTCCAGCTTCGGCTTTTTCTTCTTTTCCGGTTTTTTCGCCGTGGCACGAGTATTGTTGAACTTTTGGTTCACTTTTTTCAGATATTTGTTCTTGTTGTAGAGGGTCAACAAGTTCAGGTTCGTCTGCAGATCGAATTGACGCTGGTTTTTGATTGTATTACCCATCTCGATATTTTCGCTTACCGTTGCTCCACGGTCCCAGTTGTAAGTTGCATTGTAGCTCAAAGATGCATTAGTCCAATCAAGAACTGGGATTAGTTGCAACGGTAATTGCCAAGTCGCTATGAATTGCTGGTCGTACTTCATCGGGGAACCAAGATCGGCGATGCTCTTCTTTACGGAGTCTTTCCATAACTGGTAACCGTCCGGGTTCAGTTCCTTATTGACCTGCACATACGGTTCTTCGATACGGGCATTCGTACCGGAACTGAACGTTATGTTCAGGTTATTAGTAAAAGCCCAGTTTAAGCTGAATGCACGATCCCAATAGAAGTTCTGGCTGAATGTTACCGGAATATCGTTGGAGACACCGGTTGTTGCTCCTGTCAAATCGCGTAATTTTATTTCGTAATAATTGCGCATCATAGCCGTCTGGAAGTTGATAGATGGAGCCACGTTAAACGCCAATTGTTTGGCATAGCGCGTATAGCCGTTGTTTTTCTTCAATAACTTGTTAAATGGCTTGATTGGCTTAACGTATGGCACATAGCTATAGGCGAAATTGGCACGGTAGTCCTTTGTAGTTTCATATTCCGTCTCCGGATTTTTCTTATCATTAATACTGTACGAATATCCGAACGTGAAGTTTGCCGGATCATAAGGCATCGGGTTCTTGCTCTTTATATTCACACGCACATTATTGAACGAAACACTCTTGATAACCGTCTTGTCCTGCGAATAATTACGGATCGAATCTTTTTCTGCTTTCGTTTCCGTTTTATCGATCGCATCCTTTAATTTGACATCCTGATCCAACGGGTTGTATTTCGGATCATATGTTTCTTTCGAATAGGCATAATAGAACGGGATGCTAACCTGTGCCTTTTCCGAAAACAACTTACCCAATTCGATAGAGGTCGCCACGTTATATTGCTTGAAGTCCTCCATCCGACGTTCGTTCAATGATTGGTCGAGAGCACCGAAACCGGCCGTTTCGATACGTCCGCCTACGTTCACCGTACCCAAGTCGGAAAGTGCGATATTCAAATTTGCGTTGGCTGCCCATCCGCCTTCTTCATTGAAATCGGTCAGACGCAATTCGTTTACCCAGATTTCCCCGCTCTTTAATTTATTTCGTACATTTCGTACACCGATCATAATTGTCTTCACTTCTGAAAGGCTTGGATTACCTTTGACACGGATCGTATTACTCTCGTTGTCCGGGTCCCTGCCTGAATAGATCGTCTGGAAAGACACTCCATTTGTACCAGATCGTTTTTCCCGGTTACGCTCCAGTTTCAAGTTTGTCAGAATTTCCATACGGAAGTTTAACATGTTTTCTGCCGGCCAGACTATTTTTTGGTGTTCTGAATTGTCGTAGTTGTATTCTCCATGTGGAGTCAACCTTAATGGAACCTCATATTCATAATAGTTATTCTTATAGTCCGATCCCAAGCGGATAAAGACAGTAAGATCACCATCCATAAGATCGTTTATATCCAATTTTGGTGCTTCTGCATGTGTAAACAGCTGTAAACGTTTGTATTGGCGCAAATCGTAGTTCGTATTTTTGTATACGGCACGTGCGTCCAAAGGGGCAAGATCCGTAACCTTTAAAGAAAGTGCCTGTTCGTTTTCCTGACGGATCTGCGGCTGGCTCGGATCCAGTACGCGGCTGACACCTGGGGGCAATGTATAGCTGACCGGATCCCTATCACTGTTTTCCTCAATGTTGACAGTTGAGACTTCCAATTTACCCCTTACTGTGGGCGGCATTTTGGGATCGGACAAATCCTGTTCGTATGATCGCCACTCTCCGCGTACCAGTTGCAACGTACCGAAACGCAATACAACCGATTCTTTAAATCCTGTCATATACATACGCATGAAACGAATCGTCTTGAAATCATTGATTGCTCCTACACGACGTTGGTATTGCTTTACCGGAATCTTGAATTGATACCAGGTAACAGATTCTGTCGTACCATCAGCCAGTCTTACGGATGAAGTACGTTTATCAGCGATGAAATTTTCGCCGATAAACGTATCCCGGGGAGTGATCCTGACCTTATATTCGAAATATTTTTCATTCTTATTCAACGTGTTGTCTTGATTAATGTCTTCCACATCGGGCACAGTCTTGGAAGATGTGCTGTAACGTTCGCTTGAGTCGTTGATATCTTTAGAGTTTCCTTCCGTTCCGTTGTAGCGTTTGTAACGGGTCAAGATGTCTACCTCTTGAGAATCATAATCTGAACCTCGGAAATAGTGAAATTTGTCACCTGCCGGGTCAAAAAAAGGAGACAGTTGCAACGGGTCGTTCTCCATCTCGGCAAGGGTTACAGCATTCAATTTCTGGCGCAATTTATTCAGATACTCCTGGTAAGCCGGATATTCCTTTTCTTCGTCTGAAGATAAACCGTTCAAACCGACATCCTGTAATAAACGTGCGCCGGCTGTATTGTCGAATGCATAGACTGTACTCTGCTGCTTGGGAACCTTACCCCAGATCGTATAATCAACCTTCGACGTATCGCCATCGATCGGCAATCCGTTTTCGAAGAACTTCTTTTCATCCTTTAAGATGTCTTCCGATATTTCACCCAAATTAAAATACAAGTCGCCTCCAGTGGTCTGGCGGTCATAGATAAACGGATCGAGCATCCAGAATTCGATGTATTCAACATTTGCAGCCTCAAAATCACTTTGGTCTATCTTACGCATCATACCGCCAAAACGTTTTTCAGGATTCTGCAATGTTCCATCTGGATTTATATTATCTGCATCCAGATTATACGGACCGCGTTCCTGTGGATAGTAAGCCATGTTCAGAACTGTCAGCGTATTGCTCTCACTCATGCTTTGCTGCCGCTGTGGAAACAACTCTTTCGTTTCAATCGCACGAACATAATGATTGGATAATTCTTTAGTCGTGATATACTTCGGACGCAAAGAGGAATTTTTGCGTGTAAACAGTCCATCGATCGTATACCAGGCAAGCAAAGCGCGGTTTTTCCCGTAATCGATGTTATTAGTCAGTCTGGCTTCCGGAAATAGCTGGGGAGTACCATCGTCGTATGGCACACTGGATAATTGCCAGGGATAAGGGTCGGAGAGATCGAAATTGCTCTGTGTCGATTCGAAGTCGTCCAGATAAGAATATCCACCTGTATTCTTGTTTTCGTAATGTCCGGCGATCAAGTGGGCGAACTCTGCGTTGAAAGAAATTTGGCTGGGTTTACTCAAGTTCAATAGCGGTAACTTGTCGAATATGTTGGTAAGCCACTGGCTTTCTCCCTTATAAGCCATATTGACCCCCCAAAGCGTATTTTTTATCGCTTCGTCTCCCATTGTTGTTTTAGTTGTCAATGGCATTTCAGACATGTGCATGATGGTAGCACCCATCATCAGGTTTGGGTTGAACTGGTAGTTCAGGTCCAGCCCCATCATGGTCTTACGCTGCATATTATAGGCTGTTTGGTTTTCCAATGAGACGCTGATCGGTGTACCGGCAGAAATAATACTTTCGTTCAGAATAGTCACTACGCCGGATGTGTAATCTACCGTATAATCCACATTCTCAGTTAATATCACCCCGCCGGCCATTACTTTGACCGAACCGCGTGCCACGTTGGAGGCGCCTAACTGTATCTCGGCTCCCGATGAAGCCTTGTATTCTCCTTCCAGTCTGAATTTATTCTTTTCTGCAATCTGTCGGGCGACGGTCAGTGTCGAGTCATAGAGTTCCTGAAACACATATTTGTCGGCAATCGCATCATTGTTGATCTTTTTACGTAGATAAGATCCGAACGGTTCCACACTTGGAAATATAATCTTTCCATTGTCGGACAGGATGGTCACGCCTTCGATAAAGTCGTATATACCATCCGGGTGCGGCTGGTTGTTGGAATCGTAACTATCCAGGTTCAGTACCCTGAGCAAGATCTGGTTGGCAATCGCCCCTTCTGGCAAATAGTTGATGTATGTTCCGGTCGTATCGCTTTGGTACATAATGTTCAGCCTGAATTTCTCCTTTTGGACGGAATAGGCTCCCAATGAATAGATATTTTTCATCATTAGATCCCAGAAAGGCATATCGGGCGACATGGTGATCCCTTTCAGTAACTTCACATACAGGCAGGAAGCTGCCGAAGAGGGGTTGTCTGTCGAGAACTCACCGACCTGATAGGTCCTTCCGTCCGAATAGGTATAATTGTAAGCGACGGCTAATACCTCATCAGCCTGTAGCTGTGTTTTCAACGATATATATCCCAATTTCGTATTGACCGTATATTCGGATGCATCCAATAGACGGGCACTTTCTACTTCTTCATATTCCGTACCATTGACGAAGGTTCCTCCCAACGTTTGGTTCACCGTACTGATATCGCGAGCTCCGGTAAATTGTTGGTTAATGGTGTTATATAATGTATTCGTATTATTATAAGGAATAGATAGCGCTCCCGAAGGAGAAACGACCGCCGTATTCGAGATATTGGCATGTTCGGCCAGATCGGCAAAAGCGACAACGTTGCGTGCTTGGTCGTAGGTCGCCCGTTTGTTTGTCACCCAAACTTCCACTTTGCTGATCGTGACAGGAGAGGATATCGTATTCAGGTTTTTTATCGCTTCGTCATAGCGGTCACGGAAATAGTGTGACAAGAAGAAATGGCGGTTTTCGTCATATTGGTCGATCGTCAGTTCGAATGGCTTTGTTTGTACCCCTCCCTTTGAACTGACCGTTTTCGATTCCGACTCCTGTTGTGCAAACAACGCATTGACCCGCAGTTTCCCGAACTGTAGGTCCGTTTTCATTCCGAACAAAGCTGCTCCTCCGTTGATCAAGGAGTTACTGGTCGTCATGCTCACATTACCAGCTTCCAGTGACTTGATGATTTCGTCTTCCTCACCTGTATAAGCTAATTTGAGTTTTTTGGAGTCAAAGTCGAAAGATGTTTCGGTATTATAGTTCATATCGAAATTTACCTTGCTGCCGACTGACGCTTGCACATTCAATTGGACATTTTCGTCAAAATTGAAGAAGGTTCGGTTACGAGCGCGTTCTGGCAGAGACGGATTCTTGGTTTTATTTTGTTTTAATCCCAGCTCTACCTCGGCTGATCCTTGCGTTTTCACTCGCACCCCCCCTGGTCCGAAGATACGTTCCGCCGCACCGATATTGAACTGCATATCTGCTAAGTTGAACTGCTTGTTAGCCGCTTTTTGAAATTCTTCCTCGTTTTTCTGGCGATAGTAAGATTGAACAGATTTCTGGAAACTATAATCTTGGTATTCTTCAGGAGTCAACGAAATAGGGGTCGTCAGATCGGCATCGCCTAACTTGGTACGGACCACATACGTTCCGGTCCTGATATCGTATTCGACCACCGACTTTACATTTTCCGGTGTTTTCAAATCTGCAGGCGATTGCTTGGTAAGATCTTGGTATTCTTCGGGAACCGTCTTGGCTACCGGGAAGCGGGTACGCACCTTCGGCACCGTATCGTCTGGCACGATCGGCAGATTGGTATCCGGCAACGACATCGCGTAGGCTAAGAAATCCGTATTCATCGAATACAGACCTGCACCAAACAGTAGAATTGTTATCCAGAATATGAATTTTAGTGTCCTTCTCATATTAATTGAAAATTGAGAATTGAGAATGGTCAATTGAAGACCTGTGATAAGGAAACTTCCAATTATCCATTTTCAATTTTCAATTATTAAAGCATTCTTAGAGCTGTTTTAATGATCTGTTCGACAGCTAATGTCGGCGAACCTTTCAAGATCGAGTTAACCGCTTTTTGTGAAGCGGCTTTCTGGAATCCCAGCATAACCAATGCCGCCACGGCTTCTTCTGTGACAACACTACGGGTAGTGGCAGCAGATGAAGAACCTGCAGAAGCTGTTCCTTCCATAGGTTTCACTTTGTTTTTGAGGTCGACCAAAATACGTTGAGCCGTTTTCAATCCGATTCCTTTGACTCCTGTCAGAGCTGTTTCGTTTTTATCGGCAATCACTTGGATTAATTCGACGGGCGACAGGGAAGAAAGAATCATCCGAGCGGTGTTGGGACCGACTCCTGATACGGAAGTCAGCATCAAAAACAGTTCTCGTTCATCTTTTCCTGCAAATCCAAAAAGCAAATGAGCATCTTCACGTATCACTTCGTACACGTAAATCTTCCCGGTCGGTTTCCCATTGTAAAAAGTATATGTATTCAGGGAGATATTCAGTTCATACCCGATTCCGGCACACTCCAAGATCATTCTGGCCGGCGTCAATTCCACAATCTCTCCCTTGATATATTCTATCATGTATCTTACATCTTTATAAATTGCACCTAATATATAACGCGAAATTTGGCAAAAGCGTATATATGAACTCTATTTTTTGGTATTATTGTTTCCAGAATCCCGGCAACAAGATCGTCAGTACTGTAAAAATCTCTAAACGTCCGACCATCATCAAGAAAGACAAGAACCATTTCGACACAGTTGGGACATCGGCATAGTTTCCGGCAGGTCCCAAACTGCCAAGCCCCGGTCCGACATTGCTGATTGAAGAGATAGTAGCCCCGATTGTCTCTTCGAATCCCAGCCCGTCAATCATCAGTACCATACAACTGACAAAGATCAAAGCAATATAGGCGAAAGTAAACGCCAGTACCCGATGGACGATATCACCTGAAATGGCATGCCCATTCATTCGTACCGGAATAATGGCATGCGGATGCGTCTGTTTCTTAAACTCGTTAAAAAGATTCTTGGTCAGGATGACAAAACGTCCCATTTTCAAACCTCCGCAGGTTGAGCCGGCACAACCGCAGACCACCATCAGAACCAATGCCAGTAACCAAAAGAACGGTCCCCACGGAATATAGTCAACTGTTGCAAACCCGCACGTGGACACTAATGTCACAACTTGGAATATTGTTTGTCTGAAAGCTGTTTCGAAATCGTCTACAATACCTTTATACATGATCCAGGTTGTCGACATCACCGCAATGGTCAACACGAACCAAAAGAACCAACGTGTTTCTTCATCCGTAAACAGTTTCTTAGGTTTACCGTTAAAAAAGAAATAGATCAGGGTGATGTTGGTTGCTCCGATGAACATAAAGATCGTAATAATATATTCGATATAGGCTGAATCCCAATAGGCGATGCTGGCATTCTTTGTGGAATAGCCACCGGTGGAAATACAGGTGAGCGCATGATTGACAGCGTCGTATAGGCTCATAGGCCCCGCCCATAAAAGGCCGATAAGGATTATGGTCAGGAACAGATATACTCCCCATAGGCGCTTGGCGACTTGGGTAACACGCGGACGGAAACGTTCGTGTGTGATCCCTGGAGTCTCGGCATTGAACATCTGGGTGGCTCCACCGCCGATAATAGGCATCAATGCTATGGTAAACACGATCATTCCGATTCCGCCTTGCCATTGTGTGAGACTTCGCCAAAATAATATCCCGTGAGGAAGTGATTCTATATCAGTTAGTATGGTGGCCCCTGTCGTTGTGAACCCGGACATCGTTTCGAAATAGGCGTCCGTCACGTTATCGATATACCCGCCTAAATAGAAAGGCAACATTCCCAAAAGAGAGAAAAGTGCCCAAGTTAAAGTAACAGTCAGCATCCCTTCCCGGCGCCTGGCCGTATGTTCGTTGGCCCTTAGTCCGACCAGCGTAAAAAGAATTCCCGTCCCGAACATGATACCGCTTGACTGAAGAAGTGGATAAAAATCGTTCCCTTTATACAGGAAAGCGACTGCCGTTGCAGCCAGCATAAACAATGTCTCAAGGATGAACATCATCCCCAGCATCTTAATTATAAAACGAATGTTTAGCATCTTAATTAAAGTAGTCTTCCAATTTGCGCATAGCCGTATCCAGGCAGAACACCACAACGTGGTCATAAGCCTGGATATGTGTATCACCCTTGATCATCATTGGTTCGCCGTTACGGATCAGCCCACCTAATGTCAAATCCTTCGGCAGGTTCAAATCTTTTACCTGCTTACGGGTAATCTTCGAATCGGGACGGGCAACAAGTTCCGCCACATCCGCATTGGCAAAAGTGAGACATTTCACGTTTGATACGTCGGCATCCAACAGGAATTGGTAGATATGACTGGCGGCGATCAGTTTCTTATTGATGACCGAACCGATATCCATGCTTTCCGCCAAAGGAATGTAGTCGATGTTCTCGATCTTGGCGATGGTCTTGAATACTCCGGCGCGTTTGGCAGCCAGGCAAGCCAAGATGTTTGTGCTTGAATTATCCGTCAGTGCGATAAATGCCTGTGCGTCTTTGATTCCTTCCTGCATCAACAGGTCAGTATCACGTCCATCTCCGTTGATGATCAAAACATTCCCCGGAACGACTTCGGCTATACGGTGACTCTTGTCCTTGTTTGTCTCGATTACTTTTACACGGATATTGTTCGGAAGATATTGGCAGGTACGGATCGCTATGCGGCTGCCTCCCATGATGATGACTTTCTTTACTTCGGGGTCCCGCTTGCCCGCATGCAGCCGGACATCCTCGATATGGCCTTTGGTCGTTGTAAAGAAAACGATATCTCCCGACTCTATACGATCCATACCGCGGGGGATAATGGTCTCGTTCTGCCGTTTAATGGCTACAATATGATAAAGCTTCTGTTCGTTCAGCAGTTCGGACAACTGTTTGTTTACGAGTCGGGAGTTATCACGTACTTTCACGCCTATCAGGATTAAGGCGCCTCCGAACAACTCCCAGTATTGACGGGTCCACGGACGTTTGACTGCTGTCACAATTTCTTTGGCAGCCAGCATTTCCGGATAGATCATCGAGCCGATTCCCATCTTCTCAAACAATTCTTTATTCTTAGGGAGCAGGTATTCATAATTGTTGATACGTGTCAATGTCTTGCGTGCTCCTAATTTGGAAGCAAGGATACTGGCAGCCACATTGGTTGTTTCTTCCGGCGTGACGCTGATAAACAGATCCGCTTTTCTAATACCGGCTTCTTCCAAGTCCCGAATGGATGTCGGATTACCCACCATAGGAAGGATCTCCATGCTTGAATTCGTAAAATTCAAACGTTCCTCGTTTGGATCCATCAGGATAATATCCTGTTTCTCCTGTGACAACATCTTTGCCAGGTGGGTTCCTACTTCACCTGCTCCGGCTATAATAATTTTCATTTTATAGAGAGTAATTATGGGGATATATTATCCTTTGATAACCATCTTTTTTATTTCTCCTGCAATACTTTCGGCATCCATTCCACATTGCTTATACAGCTCAAGGACCGATCCATGCTCGATAAACTCATCTGGAACCCCGATACGTTTTACCAGCGGGGTGTAACCGTTATCGGCCATAAATTCTAGAACAGCACTGCCAAATCCTCCTTTGATCACACCGTTTTCAACAGTAATGATACGGTTGAATTTCTTACCAACTTCATGCAGCAGTTCTTCATCTATCGGTTTTAAATAAATCATATCGTAATGGGCGACCGATATATTGTCTTCCTCAACCTGATTTATTGCCTTTGTTACCTCATTACCGATAGGACCGAGCGACAAGACCGCAATATCATCCCCGTCACGAAGTTTTTTGCCTTTTCCGATTGGCAGGAACTGCATCTTGTTCCTCCAATCCGCCATTTCTCCCTTTCCGCGTGGATAACGGATTACGAATGGACCGTTGTTTTTCTTATATCCTGTGTACATCAGGTTCCGTAAATCCAGTTCGTTCAAAGGTGACGAGATAATAAGGTTCGGGATCGGACGCAGATAAGCAAGGTCGAACACCCCGTGGTGTGTTGCCCCGTCTTCACCCACCAAACCGGCACGGTCCAGGCAGATCACCATATGAAGATTCTGAAGGGCGACATCGTGTATTATCATATCGTATGCACGCTGCATGAAAGAAGAGTAGACATTGCAGAAGGGTATCATCCCTTCTTTGGCAAGTCCGGCTGAGAAAGTCACCGAATGCCCTTCGGCAATCCCGACATCAAATGCTCGTTTCGGGAACGCTTTCATCATGTAAGTCATGGAACAACCTGTCGGCATTGCAGGGGTAATTCCCACGATCCGTTCATCTTCTTCGGCTAACTCGACAAGGGTATGTCCGAAAATATCCTGATAAAGTTGAGGCTCGTTTGACTTGTGGACAATGATCCGCTCTCCTGTTTCCTTGTTGAACAGTCCCGGTGCATGCCATTCCGTTGCCGACTTTTCGGCAGGCTTGAATCCTTTACCTTTTTTGGTTTTGATATGTAACAACTTCGGGCCTTCCATATCTTTTATATCATTCAGTACCTTGATCATATAAGCGACATCATGCCCGTCGATCGGCCCGAAATAACGGATACTGAATCCTTCGAACAAATTATGTTGTTGCGTGAGTAATGCTTTCAAGCTATTATTGAAACGAAGGATGTTCCCTCGGCGGTTATTATTGATCAACTTCATCTTGCGCAGTCCTCGGTACACGTCGTAGCGCATTTTATTATACGTCTGGCTGGTTGTGATATCTACCAGATACTGGCTTAACCCGCCGACTGCGTGATCTATCGCCATATCGTTATCATTGAGAATGATAAGCAGATTGTTAGGATTGGCCGAAGCATTGTTCAGACCTTCAAACGCCAAACCGCCGGTCATGGCTCCGTCGCCGATCACAGCTATTACGTGCCTGTCCTTTTCCCCTTTCAGGGCAGAAGCGACCGACATACCCATGGCTGCTGAAATCGAATTTGAAGCATGTCCTGCTACAAACGCGTCATAGGAACTTTCCTGAGGGTTAGGGAAACCGCTGATTCCTTTGAATTTCCGAAGTGTATGAAAGGCCTTCTGACGTCCGGTCAGTATTTTATGACCGTAAGCCTGATGTCCCACGTCCCATACAATACGGTCATAGGGGGTATTAAAAACATAATGTAGTGCAACTGTCAGCTCTACCGTACCGAGACTTGCGCCGAGATGTCCGGGGTTTTCTGATAGTACATCTATTATATATTGACGCAACTCTGCACATACCTGTTCCAATTTACCGGGGGATAACTTGCGTAAATCCTCCGGGCAATCAATGGATTTTAATATGTGTTCATTTTTGCATTCAGTCATAACCGCTATAATTTTGTGGCAAATGTAAAGAATTAACGGGATATAAAATAGTTTTAGTATATCATTCCAGGGTAAGCTCTCCAAAATTTTTCAAGATTCTGATCTACATGCGAAGTTTTTTCAAATCTTCTATCATCTTCTTATTTATTATGATATATATGTTGATAATTAGGTGTTTATATTGTTGTGTGAGGTGGTTTCCTCTATTGCTGCTCCATCACTATTAAGAAGATAGAATTTTCAATAGTATGCTGATGATAAACGCATTGTATTGTTTTGTATTCATATAGAGTATTAAAAAATATCAATCAACAAATGTGATAATACATAATAATTAGTCTTAAAATGGCCGAATATGGTTCCTTATTTTCCGGAAGCCATCTCTTTTTTAGGAAAAAGCAAACATGTAGTTTCACAGAGACCTCCATCTGTCGCTCTTTACATCCGGGTGTATAAGGTTCGTGCATCCGAGTGTGAAAAGAGGCAACACGGGGGTGTATGGCAACTAAAGTGCCTTGTCAGGCAGTTCAACCATTCAAAAGACTAATAAAAACACGGCGGGTTTGCTTTGTTAAAGGGATGATTTATCGTTTTGACCTTTCCGAATGTAGCGTCTTTTTATAATTTGCATGAGAATTTCTTTTGTAGATTCGTGCAAATGTATACCTTTGTTGTATGCTTAGAATTGTAACACATATTGAGCGTTTGCTTTTGGTGCATGATTGTGTGATCGTGCCGAAGTTCGGTGGTTTTGTCCTGCAGGCTGTTCCGGCTGTGCAACAGATGGAACAACATACGTTTCATCCTTTGCGAAAAGAGATTGGTTTCAATATGACACTGCAGCATAATGACGGGCTTTTGTCGGAATCGTATATGCAGATGTATGCGGTGAGTTACCGTCAAGCACAGCTAATGCTGGAGGAAGATGTGGAAGATATGAAGAACACTTTGCAACAGTATGGAAAGTTGTCGTTGGGAGTGTTGGGCTTGTTCTGTATAGGAGAAGAGGGGCAAATGATTTTCCATCCAAGCGAGACTAACTTGTTTTGTGTCGGTTCGTATGGGTTGCCCGTTTTTTATTTTCCGGTCCTTGAGCCATTACCCGTAGTGCGGGAAGAGGTCACTCTTTTTGCATCCCCAAAAGAAAAGAAAGATACTTTCTATATTCCGATCAGCCGCAAGTTTATCCGCACGGCTATGGTTTCGGCTGCCGCAGTGGCTTTGTTTTTGTTGGTTTCCACTCCGGTGAAAGATGTTAACCAGGATGCCTATACCGCAAGTTTTGTTCCGACCGGGATAGCTGTCCAACAGTCGCTTTTCCCAGAAACAGTTTTATCCGATGACGGTATAGTGGCGGAAGCCGAGACGAAGCAGGAAGCGCCAGAAGATGTGATTGCGCATGGAGTACGAAAGGTTGTGCCTGCTCCGATACTGGAAAAGAAAGCGGTTGTGTCCAAGCCTGTCGCTATTCAGTCTAAAATGTATCATATCGTAATAGCCAGTTTTCCTTTGGAAACACAAGCGGATGAATTTATTGCGGGTGTAGATCGTAACGAATGCAAGCATGTTAGCAAGGTTCTTCGTGATGGGAAATATCGTATATATGCAGATAAATTCGATAATCGCGAAGCGGCGGAATCCTATATGGCAACACTTCGTTCCAATCCGAAGTATAAAGATGCTTGGTTGTTTATCAGTCGTTGATTCGATTATTGAATATATAAGTTCCCGAATGGATTTGTTTTGTGTGGTTGGTATCCGGTAGAAAATAAAATTTCCTTCGGATGAAAAGTTCTTTTCTACCGAAGGAAATTTAAAAAACGTCCGGACAGGTTTTCGTTATTATCGTTTTCTACTCTTTTTCTTCTTCTGATTTTGATTTCCGTTTCTTTTTAAGCCGGCCTGCCTTGCGTAAGGCTTGATCCAAGATGTATTGTATCTGGCCGTTTGTACTCCGGAATTCATCGGCTGCCCAGGTTTCGATCGCTTCCATCATTTCGGCGTCCACACGCAATATGAAACTTTTGGTTGCATTTCCATTTTCCTTTTTAGCCATATTTAGTATTACTATTAAATTACTGATATAAAGTGCCAGTATTGACTACTGGCTGTGCGGACTCGTCTGCGCAAAGGACTACCAGCAGGTTGCTGACCATTGCAGCTTTCCGTTCTTCATCCAGTTCGACAACACCGTCTTTCTTCAGTTTTTCCAATGCCAGATGAACCATGCTGACGGCTCCTTCCACGATCCGTTCGCGGGCAGAGATGATGGCGTCTGCCTGCTGGCGGCGCAACATCACGCTGGCGATTTCGGATGCATAAGCCAGGTAGTTGATGCGTGCTTCCACGATTTCGATTCCGGCGATGGCAAGACGGCTGTTTAGCTCGTCTTCCAAGCGTTGGGTTATTTCTCCGCTTTCATCGGAACGGAGTGTTACTTTGTCAATCGTCTCGTTAGTATCGTAAGCATACATGCCTGCTACCTGCCGAAGAGCGGCATCGCTTTGTATTTGGACAAACTCCCGGATGTTTCCGGATATATCGAAACTGGCTTTATAGGTGTCTTTTATTCTCCAGACGACCACAGCTCCGATCATGATCGGATTTCCGACTTTGTCATTAACCTTGATCGGATCGATGTTCAGGTTAAGGATGCGTAATGTTACGGTCGATTTCTGGAAAAGCGGGTTTACCCAATAAAAACCGTTGCTTATGACTGTTCCGGCATATCTGCCGAAAAAAGTCAATACGCGCGAGTTGTTCGGCTGGATGATCATAAATCCTGGGATCATGATAGCAACGCATATCCCGCAGATAACACCGGCGATGGTACTCGAAATTTGTGACAGCGATAGTAAATATATGGCTGTTCCTGTTAAAGCAAGCATGATAAATATAGCCGTAAAACCGGATATTTTAATGCCGTCGAAGTTCTTTTCCTGTGTTTTCATAATGATTTATGTTTGATATTATTTTGATATCACAAAGTAAGGGAATGATTCGGACTTCTGCAAATAAATTATGAACTTTTTATAAGTAGATATATAAAATATTCTATAGCTTTGTCTACTTAAAAAATACACGATTGGAATTTCAGTTAGATACAGATAATAAGGAGTTTCAGGATGCCCTGCAACTGATCACTCATACACGTCAGTCTGTCTTCCTGACCGGGAAGGCCGGAACAGGTAAATCCACGTTTCTGAAATACATTTGCGCCCATACGAAAAAGAAATATGTTGTATTGGCGCCGACAGGGATAGCGGCGATTAACGCGGAAGGGGTGACGCTTCATTCGTTTTTCAAGTTGCCCTTTCGCCCGATGTTGCCCGATGATCCGGATTTGAGTCTGAAGAACGGACGTATTTTTGAGTTCTTCAAATACAAGAAAGAGCATCGGAAGTTGATTTCGGAAGTGGAATTGATCATTATAGACGAAATTTCGATGGTGCGGGCGGATATTATTGATTGTGTCGACCGGATCTTGCGTGTCTTTTCCGGTAATATGCGTTTGCCGTTCGGGGGTAAACAGTTGTTGTTTGTCGGTGACGTCTTCCAGTTGGAACCGGTTGTCCCTTCGGACCAAAAGGAGATATTGAGCCTATTCTATGCCAGTCCGTTTTTCTTTTCGGCTCGTGTCTTCAAAGATATAAATCTGGTCCCGATCGAATTGCAGAAAGTCTACCGGCAGACGGATCCGGTGTTTATCAATATTCTGGATCGTATCCGTAACAATGCAGCCCGTAAACAGGAGTTGGAAATTCTGAATGGCCGCTGTTTTCCGGATTTTACACCTCGCAACGAAGATATGTACATCACGCTTGCGACTCGCCGTGATCAGGTAGATTTTATTAACGAGCGGAAACTGGCGGAATTGTCTGGCGAGGAGTTTATCTCTCGCGGCAAGATCGAAGGTGATTTTCCTGAGTCGTCGTTACCGACACAATTGAATCTTTCTATCAAAGAGCAGGCACAGGTCATCTTTATCGATAATGATTATGAGCGCCGTTGGGTTAATGGGACGATCGGTATGGTATCGGGGATCGATGAGAATGGGAATGTCTACGTCCTGCTTGAAGACGGAAGGGAATATCTGGTCGAACCGACTTCTTGGCGTAATTATAAATATAAGTATAACGAAAAGGAGAAAAAGGTAGAAGAGGAGATTGTCGGAACTTTCGAGCAGTTACCGATCCGCCTTGCCTGGGCTATTACCGTGCATAAGAGCCAGGGACTTACTTTCAGCCGTGTCGTGGTGGATCTGACAGGTGGTGTGTTTGCCGGGGGGCAGACGTATGTGGCTTTAAGTCGTTGTACGTCTCTGGAAGGATTGGTGCTGAAAAGCCGGATATCTCCCCATGACATTTTTGTGCGGAAGGAAATTGTCCAGTTCAGCCAGATGTTTAATGACCGGCAACTGATTGAAGAGAGCTTGCGCGAAAGTGAGGCGGAGTTGCTATATGCACGCGCCGCCCATAGTTTTAAATCCGGAAATGTAAAAGATACGGTCAAGGCTTTTGCCGCTGCTGTCGGTAAGCGTAACGAATTGGAAAAACCGGAAGTACAGCGGTTGCTCCGCATGAAGTTACAAACAATGAATACTCAACGGGCACAAATCAAGAAGCTCCGGGAGGAGATACATGTCCAGCGGGAGATTCTGAAAGAATATGCCCACGAATATTATCTGATGGGAAACGAATGCATAACGAAAGCACATGATCCGAATGCTGCTATCCGTTCTTTCGATAAAGCACTTAGGCTTTATCCTGAATTTGTGGATGCCTGGGTGCGTAAAGGGGTTACTCTTTTGGATATGGGAGATGGTTTCCAGGCACTTACTTGCCTGAACGAAGCCGTGCGGCTGAATCCGAAATCATTCAAGGCGCGTTATAACCGGGGAAAGTCTTATCTTCAACTAAAATATTATGACGAAGCTGTTTCTGACTTTATGAAAGCCGTCGACCTGAAGCCGAAGCATGCCGCCGCCCATGAATATCTTGCTGAAGCGTTCTTGCATATAGGAGAGGAAGAACTGGCACGCCAGCATCAGGACATTGCAGATGAACTTCGTAATAGAGATGAGCATTAGCGCTTTGTCGTTAATTTTGTACCTGAATGTAATAAAAA
This sequence comes from uncultured Parabacteroides sp., assembly GCA_910577325.1. GTDB lineage: Bacteria > Bacteroidota > Bacteroidia > Bacteroidales > Tannerellaceae > Parabacteroides. The sequence continues at coordinate 36,747 of CAJTMR010000021.1, read as the reverse complement.
AGTGATTGTAAGATTGTATATTTATTGGACAATGTTAAATTTGGTTGAGGGTCTTCTGACTATGAGATTGGTGAGCCTTATTTCGATAATCTATTTGTTGATATCGGGATGTACGGCCCATTCGAAGAAAGAACATTATGTCGTTGTCCTTTCTATGGACGGTTTCCGTTCCGATTATCCGTTGCATGCACATTCCGAAGCCGACTTATACGGATAGTGCTTACGCGATCTTGAAGCGTGTACCTCATGTCACCGCTTGGAAGAAGAACGAGATACCGGAAAAGTTTGTATATGGGAAGAACCCGCGTGTGGGGATTTGCTTGTATTGCCGGATATCGGAACGTATTTGCAATTCCGTTCCGAATCGTGTCCTATATTTGCTGCTACGCACGGATATAATAACTTTGCTCCTGAGATGGAAGCTATCTTCTATGCGGCAGGGCCCTCATTCAAGCAAAATGTAGAACTGCCGGTTATGGCAAATGTCAATTTATATTTGATAATTGCACGTTTACTGAATTTGCAGCCGGCTCTTACTGAAGGGGATAGCGCGGTAGTTTCGACATTGTTCAGAAAGTCAGAATAAAGGAATTCATACTTGTAGTATCTGCAGCCTGGAAGATGGTGGCAGATACTACAAGCATCCAACGTTTAGAAATAACAGTTCATTCCCGGAGAGAAAGCCAATTGGCTACTGGCACTTTTTATTTCGATTTTGTTTTCCCTTGCCAGCCATCCGATTGCTGACCATAAGTCGGCTTCCGTTAAAGCCGTCGCTTTTTTCAACTCCTCAAAACTCCAACATCCACCATCTAACAATAAATTGCAGATTGCTCCGGCATTTAATCCGATAGTCCCTTTATTCATGATAAACTCCATTTTCGTTATATGTTATGTAAACTATAAACAAGTCATAAGAGATAAAAGATTTATGGGGGAGTGAATTTTATGGAGTTTTAAATTTTTGCAAGAGATTTTTTTTGAAAAAGAAAAGCTCGCGAATGAATTGCGAGCTTTTTGTAGTGCGTCCGGGGTTCGAACCCGAGTTTCCGCCGTGAGAGGGCGGCGTCCTGGACCACTAGACGAATGCACCGGATTGTCTTTGTTTGACGTTGCGAAATTAGTAAATATTTTATTTCGGTGTATCTTTCAGCGTGATTTTTTGAGAAAAATGTTTATCTGTTGTCATTTTGGTATGAATTTCTTTGTGTCTCCACTAAAAGGCGTTAAAAGAGGTATCAAATTCGTTTGTGTTTCATTTGCGTTCAAGTTTATTTATTCTACCTTTGCTTCCTGTTATTGAACAATATACTATTGAACAATTACTAATACCAGTATTAAAACAACTAATATTATGGCAGAATTAAAAGAAAAACTTTTCTCAGAATTCGCACCTGTGTCTACTGAAGAGTGGATGGCGAAGATTACGGCCGACCTGAAAGGGGTTCCGTTTGAGAAAAAGCTTGTCTGGAAGACAGGCGAAGGATTTAATGTGAATCCTTTCTATCGTGCAGAAGACATCGAAGGTTTGAAGACTACCGAGTCTCTTCCCGGTGAATTCCCTTATGTTCGCGGAACAAAGAAGGACAACGATTGGAAGGTGCGCCAGAACATTGAAGTCACCTGTTTCAAAGGTGCTAATGAAAAAGCCCTTGACATCCTGAATAAGGGTGTGACATCTCTTGGCTTCATCATTAAGGGAAGCGACGTAAACGCTGAAAACATTGCTACCTTGCTTGACGGGATTTGTCCTGAGTGCGTGGAACTGAATTTCAATACTTGCAATTGCAAGGCTGAAATGCTGATCGGTATTCTTGCCGACTATTTCAAAGGCAAAGGCGCAGATCTGGAAAAATGCAAAGGGTCTGTAAACTACGACCCGTTCAAGAAACCTCTGGTAAAAGGTAAGGAAAATGAAAACTGGGTGGAAGCTGCCGCCGCTGTGCTCAAAGCGGGTGCTGCTCTGCCGGGTTACAAAGTATTGGCAGTGAATGCCTTCTACTTCAACAATGCAGGTGCTTATATCTCTCAGGAGTTGGGATATGCATTGGCTTGGGGTAACGAACTGCTGGCTAAGTTGATCGAAGCCGGACTGGACGCTACGGAAGTGGCCAAGAAGATCAAATTCAATTTCGGTATCAGTTCCAACTACTTCATGGAAATAGCCAAGTTCCGTGCCGCTCGTTGGTTGTGGGCAGAAATCGTTGCCGCCTACAATCCTGCTTGCCAGTGCGCTTGCAAGATGCATGTTCATGCACAGACTTCGGAATGGAACATGACTGTTTATGATGCTCACGTAAACTTGCTGCGTTCACAGACGGAAGCCATGTCTGCCGCTCTTGCCGGTGTCGATTCGATCACGGTTCGTCCGTTCGACAAGACCTATCAGACCCCGGACGACTTCTCCGAACGTATTGCCCGCAACCAGCAGTTGTTGTTGAAGGAAGAATGCCATTTGGATAAGGTTGTCGATCCTTCTGCCGGTTCTTATTATGTAGAGGTGCTGACGAACTCTTTGGCTGATGTAGCTTGGAAGTTGTTCCTGGAAGTGGAAGATAAAGGCGGTTTTGGTGCGGAAGTCGCTTCCGGTGAAATCCAGAAAGCTGTTAACGCATCCAATGATGCCCGTAAGAAAGCAGTTGCGACCCGTCGTGAAATCCTGTTAGGAACCAACCAGTTCCCGAACTTCAACGAAGTGGCTGCCGAAAAGATTCAGAATGAAGCTGCCGGTTGCTGCTGTGGCGGCGGTCACAATTGTGGTGAAGCGACTATCACGGCTCTCGACTTCTCGCGTGGTGCTTCGGAATTTGAAGCTTTGCGTCTGGCAACGGAAAAGAGCGGCAAGACTCCGAAAGTATTCATGCTGACGATCGGTAACCTGGCTATGCGCCTGGCACGTTCTCAGTTCTCAAGCAACTTCTTTGCTTGTGCAGGATATAAGGTAATTGATAACTTAGGCTTCGATACGGTTGAAGCCGGTGTGGAAGCCGCTGTTGAGGCAGGTGCTGAAATCGTGGTTCTTTGCTCAAGCGATGATGAATATGCTGAATTGGCTCCTGCTGCTTACAAGGCTTTGGCCGGAAGATCTGAATTTGTTGTAGCCGGTATGCCTGCTTGTATGGAAGACCTGAAAGCAGTAGGCATCGACCAATATGTAAATGTAAAGAGCAACGTGCTTGAGACATTGAAAGCTTTCAACGTAAAATTAGGAATTAATTGATTTATGATTTATGATTTATAATTTATGATTGGCAGTTCGTTGCCATAAATCATAAATCGCAAATCATAAATGGTGAATCTCAAATCATCAGAGATATGAGACCAAATTTTAAAAACATAGATATAAAGAATGCCGGTTTTGCAGCTACTAATGCTGCCGAATGGGCAAAAGCCAATGGCATCGAAGCCAATTGGAAAACACCCGAGCACATCGAGGTGAAACCCGTATATACTAAAGAAGACCTGGAAGGTATGGAACACTTGAACTATGCTTCCGGTCTGCCTCCTTATCTGCGTGGTCCGTATAGCGGTATGTATGCTATGCGCCCTTGGACAATCCGCCAGTATGCAGGTTTCTCTACTGCTGAAGAGTCCAACGCATTCTATCGTCGTAACCTGGCTTCCGGCCAGAAAGGTCTGTCTGTCGCTTTCGACCTTCCGACACACCGTGGTTACGATGCCGACAACGAACGTGTTGTAGGTGACGTCGGTAAAGCCGGTGTTTCTATCTGTTCATTGGAAAATATGAAAGTGTTGTTCGCAGGTATTCCTTTGAACAAGATGTCTGTTTCCATGACAATGAACGGCGGTGTTCTTCCTGTATTGGCATTCTATATCAATGCAGGTTTGGAACAAGGCGCCAAGTTGGAAGAAATGGCCGGTACGATCCAGAACGATATCCTGAAAGAGTTCATGGTGCGTAACACTTATATCTATCCGCCTGAATTCTCCATGCGTATCATCGCCGATATCTTCGAATACACTTCTCAGAAGATGCCGAAGTTCAACTCCATCTCCATCTCCGGCTACCACATGCAGGAAGCAGGTGCGACGGCCGATATCGAAATGGCTTATACGCTTTGCGACGGTCTTGAATATCTTCGTGCCGGTGTGAACGCAGGTATCGACATCGATGCTTTCGCTCCGCGTCTGTCCTTCTTCTGGGCGATCGGTGTGAATCATTTCATGGAAATCGCCAAGATGCGTGCCGCACGTATGTTGTGGGCAAAGATCGTGAAGAGTTTCGGAGCCAAGAACCCGAAATCTTTAGCTCTGCGTACTCACTGCCAGACTTCAGGTTGGTCTTTGACCGAACAGGACCCGTTCAACAACGTAGGCCGTACTTGTATCGAAGCTATGGCTGCCGCTTTGGGCCACACGCAGTCTCTGCACACGAACGCATTGGACGAAGCGATCGCTTTGCCGACAGACTTCTCTGCACGTATCGCCCGTAACACTCAGATTTATATCCAGGAAGAAACAAAGATCTGTAAGGAAATCGACCCGTGGGCCGGTTCTTACTATGTGGAATCTCTGACAAACGAACTGGTTCATAAAGGCTGGGCTTTGATCCAGGAAATCGAAAGCATGGGCGGTATGGCGAAAGCTATCGAAACTGGTCTGCCTAAGATGCGCATCGAAGAAGCTGCTGCCCGTACGCAGGCTCGTATCGACTCCGGTATCCAGACAATCGTGGGTGTGAACAAATACCGTTTGCCGAAAGAAGATCCGATCGATATCCTTGAAATCGACAATACGGCCGTCCGTAACGAACAGATCGAAAACCTGAAGGTGTTGCGTGAAAACCGCGATGAAGAAGCCGTACAGAAAGCATTGGCCGACATCACGGAATGCGTTCGTACGAAGAAAGGCAACTTGCTGGAACTGGCTGTCAAAGCAGCCGGCTTGCGTGCATCATTGGGAGAAATCTCCGATGCTTGCGAAGTTGTTGTAGGTCGTTATAAAGCAATCATCAGAACTATATCAGGCGTGTATTCATCAGAAACTAAGAAAGATGCAGACTTCCAGAAGGCTTGTGAGCTGACTGCCGAGTTTGCAAAGAAAGAAGGTCGCCAGCCGCGTATCATGATCGCTAAGATGGGTCAGGACGGACACGACCGTGGTGCTAAAGTTGTGGCTACAGGTTATGCCGACTGTGGTTTCGACGTGGATATGGGACCGTTGTTCCAGACTCCGGCCGAAGCTGCCCGCCAGGCTGTAGAAAACGACGTTCACGTAATGGGTGTTTCTTCTTTGGCTGCCGGACACAAGACTTTGGTTCCGCAGGTGATCGAAGAATTGAAGAAGTTGGGACGCGAAGATATCATCGTGATCGCCGGTGGAGTTATCCCCGCACAAGATTATGATTTCTTGTATAAAGCAGGCGTTGCCGCTATTTTTGGTCCAGGTACTTCTGTGACGAAGGCTGCCGTTCAGATCTTGGAAATCCTGTTGGGCGAAGAATAATAGCTGTAAAGTTTTTATTATAATATAGTAGACTGCGTAGCTTTCGATGGAGAGTTACGCAGTTTTTTTATTACCATTATAAGTATTGATATGAACAAACAAGCAAAACTAAATCAAGATCAGGATATGGTAAAAGATGATTTGTCCTTGCCCCCTGTTATTAAAAAGAAAGGAGGAACGAAACTTACCGCTGCCCAGTCCGAGTTCAATCGCCTGAACAGGAAGATAAATGAACTAAAGGCAGAGATCACGTCTATTCCTGAGAAGGAACGAAAAATCAGAACTTTCTATCAGGAACATGCTAAATCTTTCTTTGAGAAAGAGATCGCGATGAAATATGATTATCTGATTTATCTGGATGGAATATATGAAGGAGGAAAACTGAGTAAAACGGATCGGAAAACGCTGATAGATCTTATTGTTGCTGAAAGCGAAGGGGTGACCGCCACAATGAATGAGGAGCAACGCTCCGTTATTGTTCCCCTCATTCATAAATATGAGGAACTCTCATCCGGTATGACACATGAAGAACTGGAAAAGGAAGCTGTAGAGGATATGTTGTTCGTTATCCAAATGATGGGTTTTAAACTCAATAAGAAAATGAAAAACGCAAAGACGGAAGAGGAACTGCTCGGCGCTTTTAATGATTTAATGGAGAATGAGATGGGAAAAATGGTGGCGGCGGAAGAAAAAAAACAGCAGAAGCGTGCGGCCAAAGAGGAACGGAAATCGTCGCAGTCCGGGAAAAGGAAAATGACCAAAGCCGAATTGAATCAGAAATTGCAAGAGGAACAAACTTTAAAGTCTATGCGTGAAATATATCTGGAACTGGTAAAGGAACTTCATCCGGACCGGGAGACAGATGAAACATTGCGTGTGCAGAAGGAAGAACGGATGAAACAACTGACGGAAGCTTATAAACAAAAAGACTTGGCTTCCTTGCTGATGATGCAGATCAGTTGGTTGCAGGAAGAATCGGCAAAGAGGCCTCAATCGCAGACGGATGAGGTTTTATCTATCACAACTATCATAGTGAAAAACGATAACATCCTGTGTATCAATTGTACGATAAAAACAGAGACCGTCCGAAAACAGGTGCGAAACCTGTTAAAACGGCTTCTTTTTTCATCAAGACAGGCTTTTCTTTTGTCAAAAACAGCTTTTAAAGCCGCTTGAGACCCGGGTGGTCGTGTGGATATGGTGATACGGACGAAAACGACGCTTTATGTCGTGGAGTTAAAGCTCGATAAGACGGCGGATGCGGCTATGAACCAGATCAATTTGCGGGATTACCCCGAACGCTTCGCCTTGTGCGGGCTTCCGGTCGTGAAAGTCGCCATCGGTTTCGATCGGGAGCGGCATGGTATCGGCGATTGGCAGATAAGGTCCTGATCATTCCTACGGCTCTTTTATTTGAACATTCTTCTCGATTCGTTGCCTACTCATTAATAATAGTTATATTTGTGCCATAAGTAATAGTGAATAAAGCAAAAAAGGAAGAGTCGGATTTGGAAATCAGGAAAGAGATGGAGAGAAGGGTGTTGCAGGATAGGCCTATTCGTTTTGACTGGGCCATCAAACGTTTATTGTACCGGAAGGCCAACTTCAATGTGCTCAATGGTTTTGCCGTCCTCGCGGGATTGCTGGCTGTCCTTTTGCTTGTGCCGTCCTGTACGGCGGATGATGAGGTTCCGGATCTCTCCGACGAAGGTACGAATGGTTGGATCTATAAGATCATGGCGGACTACTATTTGTGGAATGAGGATATGCCCGGCAAAGGAAATTTGAACTTCTCACAATCTCCGGATAAGTTCTTCGATTCATTGTTGTCTGATCAGGATGGCGTAAAATACGGAGACGGATGGCTCACTTTTTCCCGGATAGAGAAAAAGGAAGAGGAGACGAAATCTGTTTCGGAGTCCGATTCGTATGGTTTTGAGTTTGCATCATATAAAAACGGCAACCTTTATTATGCCTGGGTTTTATATGTCTTGCCCGGTTCTCCTGCTGCCGAGGCCGGACTGGAACGGGGGGACTGGATTATCGCCGTCGGTAGTGAGACTCCGAATGTGACGAACTTGTCTGCTTTTTATAGCGGAGGTGAAACTACTTTCTTATTGGCAAATGCGGTAAGGAAAGGCAATGAGGTCACTTTTTATAAAAGAAAAACTATTTCGGTTGCAGCTTCCCGTGCAGTGGAAGACACGCCTTTTCTGAAAGATTCCGTCTATACGGTGGGTGGCAAGAAGGTCGGTTATCTGCTTTACAACAGTTTTTCTTCCGGTCCGGACGATGAAAGTACAATCTATGACGACCGGATGAAACAGATCTTTGCCGGGTTTAAGGCTGAAAATGTGGACGAGTTTATATTGGATTTGCGATATAACCAGGGAGGGTTGGTTACTTGTGCTCAGCTTATGACCTCTCTTCTGGCTCCGGCTGATGCCTTGGGCAAGACGTTCTGCATCATGGAACATAATGAAAAACAATCGAAAAGAGATGAGACATTATTGTTGAAAAAGAATTCCGAAATCAGGAATGCCAACCTGGACTTGAAACGCATTTACGTGCTGACAGGAAGTGTGACCGCATCTGCTTCGGAGGCCGTGATCAACAGCCTGATCCCTTATCTTTCCCGTAGTAACATCACGATTATCGGTGAAAAAACGATTGGCAAGCGGGTCGGGAGCAACACTTTCGGAACCAAAGAAAAATATGGCTGGCTGTTGCATCCGATTACATTACGCATTTATAATGCCGATCACGAAGCTGACTATGCAAATGGTTTTGAACCGGATGTAAAGATCGAGGAACTGGTTATAGGAAATGATTTGTTGCCTTTCGGCGACATGAACGAAATGTTGCTTGGCGAGGCACTTTCGCGGATAATCGGACTGAAGAACCAGCCGGTGTGTGCGGAAAGTGAAGGCCGTATTTCACTTGTTCCGTCGTCTCTCGGAAGAAAACAAACAAAAGGCCTTATCTTCGATTCCGGAAAATAAGACCTCTTGTATCAGTTTATAATTGAAGATCATCTGCCAGCTTGTCCAACCAGGCTGGCATTTTGTTTAAATGGTTGCTTCGTTCGGTTAGGAAGTTCGGGGCGAAAAGATGTATCTGCAAGTCTTTGCATTTATCCTGCAAACTTTTTTCCACCGGATAGTAACTGGCGAGTACGGCTTGCGATATGTCGCCTCCGTATGTTTCCCGTACTGCATCGATCTTGTAAATGTCATTTTGCGTGACATTGCCGGATTTGCATTCGATAAAGATCAGTTTCTGTTGGTTGTTCAACAATACGTCGACCTCGTTTTTCGGATGTGTGTCTTTTTCGTTTGTCTGGAAAATGACGCTGCGCCATACTTCAGGCAAGTTTTCTCGTTGTGTGCTCCAGTTACGGACTTGGTTGGCAACCAGCGTCTCCCACCAACGTCCTTCAAAATAGAGTTGGGTCGCATTGTTTTGATGGAGCCGGAGTAAGACATATTCTTTCATGGTAATCAGGATGGAACCGTTCCTTTGCTTGAACCTCAGGTTGTTTGCAAAGATTTTGGAGGCCGGCAAACGGTTGAGTTGGCGTTTGCAGAATATACTGAAGAACTTTTGGATGCGGGCATGTTCCTGCGGATACTGTTCGATGAATTGTTTGATACGCATGGAGGCTTTGACATCTTCGTTACTTAGTCTTTTTGCGTCGTGATAAGCGGTGAGGATGTTTCCGCTCAGGCGAAGAATCTCGTCATTGTTGAGTGTCGTTCGCAACGGATGGTTTTCAAAACGGCCGAGGTGGACGACTTCGCCATGTTGCGTCAGGTAGAAGGCATCGGCTCCCGATTCTTCGGCAACAGCCAAAGCGGCAACAGCCATGACCTTCGTCCCTTCGGAAAGGTTATAGGTAAATTCCCCCTGATACTTTTGGTGAATCCGGCGGCAAACTTCGATCACGCTTTTCCCGTTGTAAGGTTCTGTCTTGTAACGGTTGCACCGCATGGCAGGAGGCAACAGCGGGTACATGGGCGTTTCGATATGATCGGTAGCATCCGTGTAGAGCAGATGAATATGGTCCGGCCCGAACTCTTTGATGCCGTGATAGACCGAAGTTATGTCTTTTCCAAGTAGTATTATCTGGTGTTTCATTTGTTTTATTTTTGATCTACTTACAAAGATACTTTTCTCTTCCGGCAAAAGCTCATATTTTATCCTTATTTTTGCTCCGGTATCAATTAATTATATGATGGAAATGATAAATTGTTTTATTCCGTTCCTCTCTTTATCCCAGACCGGACAAGCCGTAAGGGCGTTGAGGCAGTGCGGCCGGGTAAAGAACATTTACCTGCTGGCAACGGAAAAGGGTACGGATGAGGTCGAGGGCTGTGAGATCCTGATGATCGACTCGCCCGCCAGTACCGCCACTATACGGACGATCGCTTTGCATGCAGATACGGCCTATACATTATTATATACTAAATATACGGCTTTCGGGCTGGGGCAGTTCGCTTTCGAACGCCTGTCGGCTATTGCTGGCGATACGAATGCCGGAATGCTTTATGCAGATCGTTACCAGGTGAAAGACGGCAACTGCCGACCGGCTCCTGTCATAGACTACCAGAGAGGAAGCCTGCGTGATGATTTTGATTTCGGCTCGCTTTTGTTCTTTCGTTCATCCGTCTTGAAGCAGGCAGTCCGGGCAATGGACGCCGATTACCGTTTCGCCGGACTGTATGACCTTCGCCTGCGTGTGTCGGAGTTGTCCGAACTGGTTCATGTCAATGAGTATTTGTACACCGAGGCGGAACCGGATACCCGCAAGAGCGGAGAGAAGTTGTTCGATTATGTCGATCCGAAGAACCGGGCGGTGCAGGTCGAGATGGAAGCAGTTTGTACGGCCTACCTGAAACGGGTCGGCGGTTATCTTGCCCCGGACTTTGAACCGGTCGCTTTCGATGCCGGCGCTTTCGGGCAGGAAGCCTCCGTTATCATCCCGGTCCGTAATCGCATCCGTACGATAGAAGATGCCATCCGCTCCGTGCTGGCACAGAAAACGACCTTCCGCTTTAATCTGATCATAGTGGACAACCATTCGACAGACGGAACTTCCGAAGCGATCGAAAAATATACATCTGACGCGCGTGTGATCCATTTGATGCCGGAACGTTCCGATCTGGGGATCGGCGGCTGTTGGAACATGGGCGTACATCATCCGGCTTGTGGCAAGTTTGCCGTCCAGCTCGATAGCGACGACATGTATAGCGGTCCTGACACGTTGCAGAAGATTGTCGATGCTTTTTACGAGCAGAACTGCGCGATGGTGGTCGGAACCTATCGGATGACGGATTTCAATCTGAACGAAATACCGCCCGGCATCATCGACCATCGGGAGTGGACGCCTGAAAACGGGCGCAACAATGCGCTGCGCATTAACGGCTTAGGCGCTCCACGTGCTTTCTATACGCCTGTGCTTCGGGAAATCAACCTGCCGAATACCAGTTATGGGGAAGATTATGCAGTGGGGCTGCGTATCTCCCGTACCTGGCGGATCGGACGCATCTATGACGTCCTTTACCTTTGCCGCCGTTGGGAAGACAATTCGGATGCCGCGCTCGACATCGTGAAAATGAACGCGCATAATACTTACAAAGACCGTCTCCGTACCTGGGAGTTGCAGGCGCGGATCGCGTTGAACGCTCAATCATCCAGGTGATAGATGACGAACGGGTCGTCGTGGTAATAGGTTGTCATGATCAACGTACCGGTTTTAGGGTCTATGACGTTGTAGACGCAAAAGTCATGCAACTTGTATCGTTTGACCGGATTGCCGTTCCAGTCGTATTTCTCCAGAAACATATAGTTGTTGCCTTTCTGGACTTCCGCCGCCACGACATAAGGAGTCCGTCCGGAGTGGGTGATGTAGACATGGTCCCGGGTTGCCATCACTTGCATATAATGAGTGACGTTTGCATCCAGCCCGTTCTGGATGGCCAGCGTCTTTTCGTCAAAGCCGGATTGCTCGAAGTTGAGCGTCCGGACGGTCTTTGCCTCCATGTCCATGAACTTGATGATCTTGGTGTACTTGTAGGCGTAGACCATCCGGTCTCGTTCGGGATGGGTGCAAAGCGCACCTGTCGTCGGTATGCTTTTGACCTGTTTCAGGCGCAGGTTATACAGTTTTTCGCGTTGAACCGAATCGTTTTCCAGAGAGACACGGTAGATGTTGCTGCCCATTTGGTAGACAATCGCTTTCTCGCCTGCCGGGTAAGCATGTTCGACATAGTCTCGGATTGACTTGCGGTCGAATGTTTTCTTTATAAAATGCGTTTCCAGATCAGGACCGAGTCCGTAAAGGTTGCCGTTATATCCGTCCAGCATATAGCAAAGGTAGGCCGGATCAAGAGATTCTACGGCGACCGGCAGCAGGAACTCATCCGGCCCGTTTCCCCGTTTGCCGATTGTTTTCATGTGGGTGAGCGCCGGATAGCGGAAAGCATAAAACGGCGCGTCCTTGCTGCTCATGATCAAGAGGCTGTCCTTGACCAGCATAGACGGTGAGGCCGGCTTGAAGATGAAGGTGTCCGGTTCCACGATATGCGTCCCCGTCAGTTCCGCCTCTTCGGGGAATACCTCTTTTCCTTTCAAGAATACTTCTCCGGCTTCTAAAGGCGGAAGTTCCGGGATTATTTCGACGGCGGCGGTGTCTGCCGCAAGCGTCCCGTTTTCATCTTCGGAGGTTGTGTTTTGTTTTCCGCCGCAAGCCGACAGGCTTAAGACAATCAGGGAAGAGAAAAAGAAGATGGGTTTCATGGCAATTGAGTTATCGTTTGTCCAAAGATATGCATTTCTCGATGAATAGTTTCTTTTTTGTCTTTTATTTTCATCTGCCGCATCTTTTATCCGTTTGTCCGGTATCTGCCGCCAAGCGGTGAACGGGCATCCGTCGTTGATCGGATGCTGATCCGTCGTTGATCGGATGCTGATCCGTCGTTGATCGGATGCTGATCCGTCGTTG
>CAJTMR010000021.1:0-24178 GCA_910577325.1 uncultured Parabacteroides sp. | reverse complement strand
ATCGGATAACTTATGGACAAGTTCTTTCGAGCGAATGTTTTTTTCACTACATTTGTGTTGCGGGAAAAGTTGTGGGCAACCGTGAAAACACGAACTTCATGAATGATTTGGAACAACAAATAGACTTGCTCCTTCTCTGCCAAAAGCAGGATTGGAAACTGGCGAGGGAGAATTATGCTTCTTTGGCCAATGTGCAGACGCGCTATTTCCGGGAGGATTACAGGACAACGGTTCTTCAGTTTAATCCGGAACGGATTCGTTCTTCCGCCGCTAAGATCGACAAGGCATCCTTGCAGGCGCGTCCCTGTTTTTTTTGCCATCGGCCGGAAGGGCAAAAAGGAGTGACATATAATGATGCGTTTGAGATACTGGTTAATCCATACCCTATTTTCGAAGAGCATCTGACCGTGCCTCTGCGTTGGCATGAAAGACAACAGATAAAACCTTATTACGGGGATTTGCTGGACATCGTTTCGGATTTATCCGGCTATGCTTTTTTTTATAATGGTCCTAAATGCGGCGCTTCCGCTCCGGACCACATGCATTTCCAAGCTGGGAGGAAAGAGGAATTTCCGGTTGTGAGGAATTGGCTGAATTTCCGGAAACGGGTCGTTTGGGAAAGGGGACGGACGAGTCTCTATGCTTCTGCCGGCCTTCTTCCGGTCTGTTTTATCCTGGTGTCGGGAGACAGGAATGAGGCGGCCGCCGTTTTCGGGTTGTTATACGACAGGATGCCGATGGGGCCGGAGGATTACGAGCCGATGATGAATGTGGTGGCCTGGAGGGAGGAGGATGTTTGGATTACCTGTATCTTCCCCCGGCGGGAATTGCGTCCATCCTGCTATTATGCCGAGGGAGATGCCAATATTCTCATCAGCCCGGCGACGGTCGAGATGGCCGGTTTATTTGTCGTCCCTTTGGAAAAGGACTTTAAGAAAGTGACATTTGCAGACCTCGAAAAGGTCTGGGAAGAGGTAAGTATTACGGAGGATGAGGAGAATGAGCTCATCCGGAAAATAAGAGATGAAGTATGACAGCACATAAGCCTATGTCTGATAAGCCATCTGTACGGTCTCCTTGGTTTTGGGTTCCTTCCCTGTATTTTGCGCAGGGAATGCCTTATGTTGCGGTGATGATCGTCTCTGTCCTGATGTATAAGCGCCTGGGAGTTTCGAATACCGATATCGCTCTTTATACGAGTTGGCTGAATCTGCCTTGGGTGATCAAGCCTTTTTGGAGCCCTTTCGTGGATTTGCTGAAGACCAGACGCTGGTGGGTGGTCACCATGCAGCTATTGATCGGGGCTGGGCTTGCCGGGGTTGCGTTCACGATCCCGACGACATTCTTTTTCCAGGCTTCATTGGCGGTTTTCTGGTTGCTGGCTTTTAGTTCCGCCACGCATGATATTGCGGCGGACGGTTTTTATATGCTGGCCCTCGATTCGCACGAACAGGCTTTCTTTGTCGGTATCCGGAGTACCTTTTACCGGATTGCGATTATTGCCGGGCAGGGTGTGCTGGTCATGTTTGCCGGATTCCTGGAAAACAGTACGGGGAATATTCCGCTTGCCAGGTCTGTTACGTTTTTTATTTTAGGCGGGCTGTTTTTGGCTTTGTTCCTGTATCACCGGTATATACTTCCTTTCCCGAAGGGAGATAAGCCTTCAGTGACGGTGACTCCTTCCACGATCCTGAAAGAGTTTTTTGCGACTTTCGTCTCTTTTTTCAAAAAGAAACAAGCTTTTATCGCGATCCTGTTCATGTTGCTGTACCGTTTCCCGGAAGCCCAGTTGACAAAGTTGGTGACGCCTTTCCTGGTCGATCCCCGCGAAGTGGGAGGATTGGGACTTTCGACGACTGAAATCGGACTGGTGTACGGTACGATCGGTACGATCGGTTTGACGTTGGGCGGAATATTGGGAGGCATTGCCGCTTCGACGGGAGGATTGAAGAAATGGATCTGGCCGATGGCGTTGGCGATTTCCCTGCCTGACGCTGTCTTTATCTATTTGAGCAGTGCGTTGCCTGATAATTTGTGGATCGTCAATTTTTGCGTGTTCATCGAACAGTTCGGCTACGGCTTCGGCTTTACGGCCTATATGTTGTATCTGATTTATTATTCCGATGGGGAACATAAGACAGCACATTATGCGGTCTGTACGGCTTTTATGGCTTTGGGCCTGATGCTTCCCGGAATGGCAGCCGGCTGGTTGCAGGAACAGATGGGTTACGAGAACTTCTTCTGGTGGGTGATGGGATGTTGCCTGGTGACATTGTTTGTCACGGCTTGCCTGAAGATCGATCCCGAATTTGGGAAGAAACAAGGAGATAACTAAATATTAGCTTTGTATGGTGGCGAAAACGATATTGATAGCGGATGGCGGTTCTACGAAAACGGATTGGAGTATCGTGTCCGGCAATCGGGAGATAGACCGGATCAAGACACGGGGAATTAATCCTTTTTTCCAGACGGAAGAGGAGATTTCGGCTGAGATAAGGGACAATCTGATTCCCCGGATAAGGAAGTCCGATTCTGTCGAGGCCGTTTACTTTTATGGTGCTGGATGTGCATTCCCGGAAAAGAACGAGATTATACGCCGTTCTGTCACGCACTATCTGCCGGTCCCGGTGGAGGTCGGCAGCGATTTGCTGGCAGCCGCCCGTGCCCTTTGTGGAGACAGTCCCGGTATTGCCTGTATTTTGGGGACCGGTTCCAATTCCTGCCTGTATGACGGAAAGGATATTGTCAAAAACATATCTCCGTTGGGCTTTATCCTGGGAGATGAGGGGAGTGGCGCCGTACTTGGGAAATTGTTGGTTGGGGATGTGCTGAAGAACCGGTTGCCGGCAGCTTTGCAAGAGGCTTTCTTTGCAGAGTCCGGTTTGACACCGGCCATCATTATGGAAAAGGTTTATAAGGGGTCTTTCCCGAATCGTTTCCTGGCAAGCCTGTCTCCTTTTTTGCTCCGGCATATAGAAGAACCGGCAATACGTGATCTGGTGAACAATAGCTTCCGGGCGTTCTTTACCCGCAATGTCCTGCCGTATGGTTGCCGGGAACATCCTGTCCATCTGACTGGCTCCATTGCTTGGCATTATCAGGATATATTGAAAGATGTGGTTCGTGAGTTCGAGCTTCGATCAGGAACGATCGTTCAAAGTCCGCTTCAAGGTCTGATCCGATATCACAGTGTTTTATAAATAGTAAATTATCTAATTCGGTTTTTGTCATGAAAAAATCTTTATTCTTATTGTGTTTGTTTCTGGGCATGTTGGGGAATTGTGCGTTGGTATTGGCGCAGCCGGCCCAGAAGTTGGTCAATGTGGTGGTTTCGCCTGATCGTGTCGATTGGAAATGCAAGGTGAAGGAAGAAGTGAAGTTTACGGTGCAGGTTTTCAGGAATGAGAATTTGTTGGAAGATGTAGTTGTCGATTATGAGTTGGGACCGGAGTATTTTCCGACGGTTGTAAAGAAAGACGTTCGTTTGGCGGATGGAAAAACGACACTGAAAGCGAAGATGAATGAACCCGGATTCCTGCGTTGCAAGGTAACGGCCAAGGTGGACGGACGGAAGTATGAAGGGATGGCGACAGTAGGCGTGGATGAAACGAAGATTCGGCCGACAACGGTCAATCCGGGAGATTTCGATGCTTTCTGGACTGCCGCGATCGCTGAGGCCCGTAAGCAACCGCTGGATTCCAAGATGACTTTGTTGCCGGAAAGATGCACTTCTACGCAGAATGTCTATCATGTCAGTTTCCAGAACGAACGCCCCGGTTCCCGTATGTATGGCATTCTGATTGTTCCGAAGAAGCCCGGCAAATATCCGGCGGTCCTCCAGGTTCCCGGAGCTGGCATACGTCCTTACAACGGATTCAATTTGGGAGAAAATATCATTACGTTGGAGATTGGAATACATGGTGTTCCTGTAACGATGCCGCAGGAAGTGTATAACAACTTGGCTGCCGGAGCATTGAACGGATATAATGCGATGAACAAGAATAATCGCGATACGCATTACTACAAACGGGTCTATCTCGGTTGCGTGCGGGCTGTGGACTTCCTCTATTCTTTGCCTGAGTTTGACGGAAATACAGTCGGTGTGACCGGTGGGAGCCAGGGAGGAGCCTTGTCTATTATCACAGCCGGACTGGACCCGCGTATTAAGTTTCTTGCCGCTTTCTATCCGGCCTTGTGCGATTATGCCGGTTATCTGCATAAACGTGCGGGAGGCTGGCCGCATTATTACCGGAATGCGCAGCCTGTGGCTGACGAAGTGGAAACGCTCGCTTACTTCGATGTCGTGAATTTTGCCCGCCGGGTGAACGCACCGGGCTGGTATAGTTGGGGATATAATGATGTGACTTGTCCGCCGACTTCCATGTATTCGGCCTACAATGTTATTCCGGGAGCGAAGGATTTGCATCTTTACCTCGAAACCGGCCACTGGACGTATCCGGAACAGCAGTCGGAGCGTATTGAATGGTTGAAAGATAAATGCGGGAAGTAAATACGTTTCCCGGTTAATAATAATGGGTATGTTGAAATTAAAGTATTTTTTAGTTGGATTGTTAGTAGTCGCAATTACATCGTGTATGCAAAAGGAGAGTGAATTGTTTTTGTTTGTCGGGTCGTATGCAGATGCTGCGGAGCCTGGCATAAATCTGTATCGGTTTGATGTGGAGAAGGGGACGGCTGTGCTGGTGAAGAGCCTGACAGGCATTCAGGATCCTTCTTATCTGGCAGTGAGCCGGGATGGAAAGTTTGTTTATTCGGTGAGTGAAACTGCTGTGCCGGACGCGAAAGTATGTGCCTATTCGTTTGATAAACATACCGGGACACTTTCCTTGCTGAACGAACAGAAGACGGATGGCAGCGCTCCCTGTTATATCTGGGTGGACAGTAAACGCCGGATGGCTGTCACGGCCAACTACAACGGCCGAAGCATAAGTGTTTTCCCGATCTCGGACGATGGTACTCTGCAACCGGCTGAAGTATATGCGTATGAAGGAGGAACGCCGGGTTCCGAACGTCAGGAGGCCCCGCATCTGCATTGCGTGTACGCCTCGCCGGATGAGAGCTATCTGTATGCCAACGACCTGGGCACGGATCGGATTTATAAATATGATATCATTGTTTCCGATAAGAGCTTAAGCCTGCGGGAAGGGACGCCTGCCTCTTTCGGTTTGCCGGCGGGAGAAGGTCCGCGCCATACGGTTTTTCATCCGAACGGGAAATGGGCCTATCTGATCGGTGAGCTTTCGGGGCGTGTCGCTCTCATGAATTACGACAAAGGCAACCTGACCCCGGCCTGCTTTGTAGAAGCCGATACATTGCATGTTTCCGGTAGTGCCGATATACACATCACACCGGACGGCCGTTTCCTATATGCTTCCAATCGTCTGAAAGGCGACGGTATCGCGATTTTCTCTATTGATCCGGCAGACGGACAATTGACAAAGGTTGGCTATCAGTTGACCGGTATTCATCCGCGTAATTTTGTCATCACTCCCAACGGCAAGTTCCTGCTCTGTGCCTGTCGGGACAGTAATGTCGTGCAGCTTTACGAGATAGACAAGCAAAGTGGTTTATTGAGGGATACGGGAAAAGACATCCGGGTTGACAAGCCTGTTTGCTTAAAGTTTACTGACATGTGAATGTGATGTTTTTTGAATGAAAAAATATTCAATGTGTTGATTATCTGTTAATATATTGAAGACGGTTTGTTTTGGTCGTGATAGAAAGGTGATACTTTCCCGTACCTGGGCTTTGTGGTGGGTATATCCGGTTCTCAAGCGGCTCTGCAAGCTGTTTTGACAAAAGAAAAGCCTGTCTTGATGAAAAAAGAAGCCGTTTTAACATGTTTTGCACCTACTCCCGAACGGTCTCTGTTTTTATCGTATGATTGATACACAGGATGTTATCGTTTTTTGCCATGATGGTTATGATAGATGAATGATAGTTCAAAATGGCAACTATCATGACATAACATATTGGTTTAAAATAATATAAAGACGAAAGTGATAGTATGATGGTTGGTTTTGCAAAAACATTTATGTGGTTAGTCCGTATCGGTGGCGAAAACAGATGGACGCTTTATGATTTTGATGCGGTTGTTCCCTTTTTCTGTAAGAAGATGAGAAATGTATGGAAAAATATCTTTATATTTGTCCCATGCATTGTTCCTGTTTCGCGATCTGCGGAAAAGGATTAAAAGGGAATCGGGTGCAAATCCCGGACAGTCCCGCTGCTGTAAGCTTCAAAACGGATTGGGCAATTCTTTTATGCCACTGACGCGAGTTGGGAAGGCGCTCATGCCGGAAGTAAGTCAGAAGACCTGCAACGCATATTTTTTCGACGGCTTCGAGGAAAGGCCGGGTGAGAACAGTGAAGCCGCAGGCTTTTGCCTTTCTTTATTCTTGTTTCTCCGTAGCCTATTGTATTTGTTTTTAATTATTTTGCCATAATAATTAGGAAAAGAAGCATGAATCAGTGTGTGGGATGAGCTCCGCTTCCGGTTCATGCTTTCTTTTTTACGGGTGAAACACTTAGGCGGCAGTACTTGTTTATTATTTGAAAAGTGTGTTTATTTGTAATTAATATTAACTGATTAAAGAAAAAGTATGAAGAAGATTGTAGGGCTTATATTGTTTGCTGTGATGGTCTTGAGCGTCGTGCCTGCGAAATCCCAGATTAAGTTCGGTATAAAAGGCGGTTTGAATATTTCGTCCGTCCATTTCAACAAAGATATTATCGGAAAGGATAATGTGACCGGATTCAATATCGGTCCGATGGTGGAGGTGATGGCTCCGATAATGGGAGTCGGTTTTGATGCGGCTGTCTTGTATTCGCAAAAAGGGATAGGCGTGAAGAGCGAGAAAGACATTAAGAATGACTATATCGACGTTCCGGTTAACCTGAAATGGAAATTCGGTTTGCCTATTATCAAAGGATATCTGGCTGCCGGTCCGTATGTCGGTTTCCGTGTGGGCGGCGATAAGTTTTGGGATATTCCGGGATCGGTCGGAGACCAGTTGAAGGCAAAAAGTTTTAATGCCGGTTTGAACTTGGGGGCTGGTGTGGAACTGATCAGACATTTGCAGGTCGGTTTCAATTATGCTCTTGGCCTGACGGATGATTATAGCGCATCTAAGTTGGACTTGAACGGGAAAAACCGAGGCTGGTCGATTACGGCCGCCATCTTGTTCTAAGAGAAGATTTGTGATCGGATAAACCGAGGCCGGGCTTTAGTAGTCCGGCCTTTTTTGTTACTTTTGGCATCGCTATGAACATTGGTTCGTATAAAGAAGAATAAGAATGAAGTACGCAGACGTTATACTCCCGCTTCCGTTGGAGAACAGCTATACCTATAGCATACCGCCCGATTTGGAACAGACGGTAATACCCGGTTGCCGGGTGATCGTCCATTTTGGAAAGAAGCGTTATTATACGGCTATCGTCATGGATGTGCATGAGCGGGGAGCCGACAGCCAATACGAGACGAAGGAGATTTATGCCTTATTGGACGCCACGCCCGTGCTCCGTCGTCCGCAGCTTCGTTTTTGGAAATGGATCGCATCTTATTATCTGTGTAAGTTAGGAGATGTTTATAAAGCGGCTTTGCCTTCCGGTTTGAAACTGGAGAGCGAAACAGCCGTAACCTATAATGAAGAGTTTGAAGCCGACGCTCCTTTGCGACCGAATGAACAGGCTGTGCTGGATGCCTTTGCCGGTGTTTTGAAACTGACGGTTTCCGAACTGGAAAAGAAAACCGGGCTACGAAATGTCGTGCCTGTTGTCGCTTCCCTGATGGCTAAAGGTGCGGTTGAGGTGAGCGAGGAGTTGAAACGGGGCTTTGTGCCGAAGATGCAGACTTTTATCCGTCTTGCCGAGACGTATAAGGATGAAGAAAAATTGCAGGCCGTATTTGCAGACTTCAAGCGGGCGAAGAAGCAGGAACACTTGTTGATTTGTTTTCTGGAGCTCAGTCATGCGCTTAATCCGGCACTGGCACGTGAATTGTCGAAGAAAGAATTACTGGAGAGCAGTGGTTGCTCATCGGCCGTGCTGGACGGGGTGTTGAAACGGGGTGTACTGGAAAGTTATGAGAAAGAGGTCGGAAGATTGCAGATTCCGGTTTGCCGTTTGCATTCTCTTAATCCTTTGAGTGCGGCGCAGGAGAAGGCTTACGGAGAGATACATGATATTTTCCGGGAAAAAGAAGTCTGCCTGTTGCATGGCGTTACTTCCAGTGGAAAGACGGAAGTCTATATGCGGCTGATCGACGAGGTGTTGAAGGGGGGGCGCCAGGTTTTGTATTTGCTTCCTGAGATCGCCATCACGACTCAGATCACGGAGCGGCTTGCCAAGCTGTTCGGGGACAAGTTGCTGGTTTATCATTCTAAATTTTCCGATAACGAACGGGTGGAAGTCTGGAACCGTTTGCTGCGTACGGGCGAGCCGATGCTGGTGTTAGGCGTTCGTTCTTCTTTGTTTTTGCCGTTCAGGGATTTAGGTTTGATTATTATAGACGAGGAACATGAGAATACCTATAAACAGCAGGACCCGGCTCCGCGTTATCATGCGCGTAATGCGGCCTTGGTGTTGGCCGGCATGCATGGAGCGAAAACATTGTTGGGTTCTGCAACTCCTTCCATAGATTCCTATTTTAATGCCACTACCGGCAAATATGGATTGGTGGAACTGGCTGTTCGTTATGAGGACCGGCTGATGCCGGAAATACGGACGGTCGATATTAAGGAGTTGAGGCGTAAGAAGATCATGAAAGATACGCTCTTTTCACCCGTCTTGGTGGAAAAGTTGGGCGAAGCTTTGGGGAAAGGAGAGCAGGTGATCCTGTTCCAGAACCGCCGGGGATTCGCTCCGGTGATCGAGTGTAAGAGTTGTGGTTGGGTTCCCCATTGCGTCAATTGCGATGTCAGTCTGACATATCATAAGTTCAGGGGGGAACTGGTATGCCACTATTGCGGATATAAAATCCAGTTACCTCACCAATGTCCTGAATGCCAAGGGCCGGAACTTCGTATGATGGGATTCGGGACCGAGATGGTAGAGGAGGAGGTTGCAGCTATCTTCCCGGCCGCCAAGGTCGAGCGCCTGGATTTTGATACAGCCCGTACTCGTACGGCATACGAGCGGATCATTGCAGACTTTGAGAAAGGCAAAACACAGATATTGATCGGAACTCAGATGTTGTCGAAAGGGTTGGATTTCGGGAATGTCAGCGTGGTTGGTATCTTGAATGCCGACAATCTGATGAACTTTCCGGATTTTCGTGCCCATGAACGTGCTTTCCAGTTGATGGTGCAGGTGAGTGGCCGCGCCGGGAGACGGGAGAAGCGGGGAACGGTTGTCTTGCAAACATCCCAGCCTGGTCATCCCCTGATCCGGATGGTGGAGCGTTTCGCTTATAAGGAGATGGTGCGTCTTCAATTGGGTGAGCGGAGCATGTTCCGTTATCCGCCTTACTATCGTTTGATCGTGATTGTCTTGCGTAGCCGGAATGATTCTATCTTGCAGGAATTGTCGGTTCTATACGCCGAAAACTTGCGTCGTCGCTTGGGCGAACGTGTGCTTGGCCCGGTCACTCCGCCGATAACGCGTGTACAAACCCTTCATATCCGGAAAATTGTTTTAAAGATTGAGATTGCCGCCGCGATCGCACCGGTACGAGCGATACTGGAGTCGGTATATGCCGAGATGCAACGTTATCTGCCGTTTAAGCAGTTGATTGTGCATTATGATGTGGATCCGGTTTGAGTGTTAAAGTTGGAAATAAAAAGTTGGAAATTATGGAAGAGAGAAAAGAATATAAGGTGCTGTTTGTCTGTTTGGGGAATATTTGCCGGTCACCGTCGGCCGAGGCCGTGATGAAGAAGTTGGTTCATGATGCGGGGCTGGACGGCCGGATCAAGGTCGATTCGGCCGGTATCATCGGGTATCACGAAGGGGAAAAGGCTGATCCGCGTATGCGTTCGCATGCTGCCCGTAGGGGATATAAGTTGGATTCGATTTCCCGTCCGGTACGTACGGAAGATTTTTTTGATTTCGACCTGATCATCGGAATGGACAACCGCAACATCGACGATCTCAAACGGAAAGCTCCGGATTTGGAATCCGTGGAAAAGATACATCAGATGACGGAATATGCCCAGGACAAGTTGTATGATTATGTCCCCGATCCGTACTATAGCGGAGCGGAAGGTTTCGAGCTGGTCCTCGATCTGCTGGAGGATGCTTGTGCGGGGTTGCTGAAGGAACTCGTACGGCTTATTTCTTCAAATCCGGATAACTGATCCGTGTATGATACATGATCTTCAGTTTTTCCACAAAGACGTTCTTGATCGTTTCCACATCCTTGAATGTCAGCGGAGCATTCTTCATCAGTCCGTCAGCTATTTGACCGTTTATGATCTTGTCGACCAATCCCCGTATATTTTCTTCCGTATGCTCTTTTAGGCTGCGGGATGCCGCTTCGACGGAATCGGCCATCATCAGGACGGCCGTCTCTTTCGAGAACGGGTTCGGGCCCGGATAGGTGAAAGCCTCTTCTTCTATCTCGCGGTCGGGATATTGGTTTTTGAAAGAGTTATAGAAATATTTGGCTTTTCCGCGTCCGTGATGAGTCCGGATGAAATCGATGATGGCTTTAGGCAGCATTGCTTTTTCCGCGATCTTGATACCGTCATTCACGTGGTTGATGATGATTTTTGCGCTTTGGTCGAACGATAATTGGCTGTGCGGATTGATGCTACTTTGGTTTTCGGTGAAGAACGCCGGATTTGCCATTTTTCCGATGTCATGATACATGGCACCTGTACGTACAAGCTGTGCGTTGGCTCCGATGGCGGCAGTAGCTTCCGATGCCAAGATCGACATCTGCAAGGAATGCTGGAAAGTGCCCGGACACGTCTCCGAAAGCTTTTTCAGGATTGGTGTGTTGATGTTGGAGAGTTCCACCAGCGTAATACTGGATACATAACCGAATGTCTTTTCCAATATATATACTAATATGTAAGTAAACATCAGCAAGATAAAGTTGATGCCGAAGTAGAGCATCATGATCCAATGTATTTTTTTTATGTCTGCTTCCTGATAGATGGACAAACTGATGTAGCAGAGCGTGTATGACATGAAGATGAAGAAAGCGCAACGGATCAATTGCGAGCGTTCGTACAAGTCTCTCAAACTGAAAGTAACGACCATGCCGGCAATCGCTTGGAGCAATAGGAACTCGTGGGGAAAAGGAACCATCAGCGAGCAGATCAGTGCGATGACCAGGTGGGTAAACAAAGCCGTGCGCGAATCGAAGAATGTACGTACGACGATTGGTACGATGGCGAACGGAAGAATATAGACGTTGAACAAACCGTACATCACGCAAAGTTCAGTCAGGATGCAACTTACGAATACACATAATACAAGGAAGAGAGCATTTCTCCTGTTATGCAGGATCTTTAGCCGGAAAGACCAAAGATATAGCCAGAAGCAGAAAAGGATCCCGAATACCAGTACGAACTGACCTCCCAGAATGATACCTTGTCGCTGGGCGCCTCCGGACTTGGTCTCGTGTACGATCTTAAGGGAACGGAGCACATTGTAAGTGTGGTTGTCAATGATCTCGCCCCGGTCGACAATACGCTCTCCCGCCTGTATCATGCCATTAGCCAGCGGGATGCTGTTCAGGATATCTTCCCTGACTTTTTCCGACATCGCTTCGTCGTATGTGACATTTTCCTCTAAATAGTTATTGATATCGCAGGATTGCAATACAGACTTGTCCAGATAGGAGGGACAATTGTTGATGATAAACTCATACGCTGTTTTGACCGTAAAGAACTCGCTGCTGTAATATGGCTGCGCGACACTGCCCGCGAGCAGATTGATGCGGGGATATTCCTTTCTCTTGAGTTCGTCCATGTCTTGAGTGGAAATGATACCGTCCCGGTATAGTTTTTGCAAGTTGTTTTCTATATATTGCATATAGGCCGGAGTCGCCCGGTTCTTGAGTGTGCCTCGATAATCGGTACGGAGTTTGTCTATCTTTTCGGATTCGATTGTGTCATCCAGCCGATAATAAGGTTCGAATTTTTTGAGAGCGCTATCGCGTTCAGCCTCTACTTCCGCATCTGTCTTGTAGATCGGAAAGTCGCTTGGGGCGGTGAGCAACCCGTACCGCCAAGGCTTTCCTTCGTAGAACTGATAACGAAACTTTCCTTCCCGCGGAAAAAAGTAAGCGATCAACAAGGCCGCTACGATAAAATAGACACTCGGATGTATACTATAGTTCTTTACCTTCATAATGTTTTGTTTTATTGATCATTCTTTAAATGATGATTTATGGGTGTATAATAAAATAATGTCGTTCCGTATAACCGTGTCATTCATGTTTTACACCGACAAATCACTATTTATTTCATATAAAAAAATACTGTTATGTATTGAAAGGCGAAATGTACATAAAAAAGTTTATTAAGAGAAAAAAAAGGGCTATTTTTGCCGCATTATTATAGAATAAAAGAATTATGACTCAAAGGAAAGTTAGAGTCCGGTTTGCACCAAGTCCTACAGGAGCCTTGCATATCGGAGGTGTTCGTACAGCTTTATACAATTATTTGTTTGCCAAACAGAATGGTGGAGATCTGATTCTCCGTATTGAAGATACCGATTCTCAGCGTTTCGTTCCCGGAGCGGAAGCTTATATTATAGAAGCGCTTACTTGGCTGGGAATTCGATTTGATGAAGGTGTCGGCTTCGGAGGTGAATACGGTCCTTATCGTCAGAGTGAACGCAGAGATATTTACAAGAAGTATGTCGATCAGTTGTTGGATGCAGGTTGTGCTTATATTGCATTCGACACTCCTGAAGAGCTGGATGTCAAACGGAAGGAAATCCCCAATTTTCAGTATGATGCATCCACCCGTATGCAAATGCGCAATTCGCTGACTCTTTCCGGGGAAGAGGTGAAATCCTTGATCGACGCAGGCAATCAGTATGTGGTCCGTGTTAAAATCGAACCGGATGAGAATATCCATGTGAACGATTTGATCCGTGGCGAAGTGATTATCAACTCTTCTATTTTGGATGATAAAGTCTTATATAAATCGGCCGACCAGTTGCCAACTTACCATTTGGCCAATATCGTGGATGATCATTTGATGGAAGTGACGCATGTGATCCGTGGTGAAGAATGGTTGCCGAGCGCCCCGCTGCACGTACTGCTGTATCGTTATTTCGGATGGGAGGATACGATGCCTCGGTTCGCACACCTGGCTTTGCTCCTGAAGCCGGAAGGGAACGGCAAGCTGAGCAAGCGTGACGGTGACCGTCTTGGCTTTCCCGTGTTCCCATTGGAATGGCATGACCCGAAAAGCGGTGAGGTTTCTTCAGGTTATCGTGAGAGCGGTTATCTGCCCGAAGCGGTTGTCAATTTCCTGGCTTTGTTAGGATGGAATCCGGGTAATGATCAGGAAGTGATGAGCATGGACGAACTGATCCGGAGTTTCGATCTGGCTCGTTGCAGTAAGAGTGGGGCCAAGTTTGATTATGAAAAGGGAAAGTGGTTCAACCATCACTATATTCAGTCAATGGACAATAAGGAAGCTGCCGCCCTCTTTATGCCGATCCTTGAGAGCCATGGTGTGAAAGCCGATCCAGCATACGTGGAGAAGGTCGTAGCCATGATGAAAGATCGTGCCACCTTTATCAAGGATCTGTGGGATCTCTGTTCATTCTTTTTTATTGCTCCGACGGAATATGACGAGAAGACGCGTAAAAAACGCTGGAAAGAAGATAGTGCCGTCCAGCTTGCCGAACTGGTTGAAGTGCTTCGGGTACGTGAACCGTTCGATATCGAAGGAACAGAAGAAGAGGTAAAAGCTTGGATCGAAAGCAAAGGTTATCATTTGGGAAATATTATGAATGCGACCCGCTTGGCTCTTGTCGGTGAAGGTAAAGGTCCGCATATCTTCGACATAACGGAAGCCTTGGGTAAGGAAGAGTCTATCCGCCGTATCCAGCGTGCGATTGAAATACTGAAATAATGTATAGCCTGCTCATACATTTTTATGCTTTTATTGTCGCTCTGATTTCTCCTTTCCACCGGAAGGCGCGTCTGATGCGTTTCGGCCAATGGAAGACGAATAGCATTTTGCGTGAGAAGATAAACCGGAATGCGAAGTACATCTGGTTTCATGCTTCTTCGTTAGGAGAGTTTGAGCAGGGACGTCCTTTGATCGAAAAGATCAAGGAGCAATATCCGGGATATAAGATATTGCTTACTTTCTTTTCTCCTTCAGGCTATGAAGTGCGGAAAAACTATAGCGGGGCGGATGTTATCTGCTATTTGCCTTTCGATACGCCTTACCGGGTAAAGAAATTTCTGAATCTGGTGAATCCTGTTATGGCTGTTTTCATCAAGTATGAATTTTGGGGGAACTATTTACGTGAGTTGAAGAAGCGAGGAATACCGGTCTATATCATATCGGCGATTTTTCGTCCCGACCAGTTGTTCTTTCAATGGTTCGGAGTTCCTTACCGGAAGATGTTGCACTGTTTTACGCATTTGTTTGTGCAGGACGGTCGTTCGAAGGAATTGCTTGAACAATATGGTATCCATAACGTGACGGTTTACGGTGACACTCGTTTCGACCGGGTATTGGACGTGTGCAATCAGGCGCGTGAGTTGCCTGAAGTCGAACAATTTGTCTCTTCTTGCCGATCTTTTAAGGACTCGACTGGGAAAAGATGCCAGACTTTGATTGCCGGGAGTTCCTGGCCGCAAGACGAGGAAATATTAATTCCCTATTTCAACGAGCATCCGGAGATGAAACTGATTATCGCTCCGCATGAGATTCATAAAGAACATCTGATGTATATTGAGTCGTTGCTGAAACGCCCGTCTGTCCGTTTGTCCGATGTGATGCTGGACAAGAGCCTGCTCGAAGGGAAAGATTGCCTTATCGTGGATAGTTTCGGATTGTTGTCTTCCATCTATCGGTATGGGACGATCGCTTATATCGGAGGTGGTTTCGGAGCCGGTATTCATAATACGCTGGAGGCGGCGGTTTACGGTATTCCGGTGTTGTTCGGTCCCCGATTCCAGAAGTTCAAGGAGGCTCGTGACCTGATCAAGGTTGGAGGAGGATTTTCGGTTGCATCGAAAGATGAGTTCGTGGCCAGGATGGATGAGTTGTTGACTTATACCGAGGTTTTGAAGGCAACAGGTGAGAGCGCCGGCCAGTTCGTGAAAGGTAACGCAGGTGCGACGGATGGTATATTGAAGGATCTGGCTTTGTAGGTGGCGATTGTTTCCGGTCGTTGGTTTTATATGAATATGGTACGCTGATGGCGAGGGTTGAGGATCTGTCTTTTCGAAGAATTTGTATGAGTTCAATTTGAAAGTAAAGGACAACGTGCCAATGTAAATAGCATTTTAAATAAAAAGCCCGGCCAACCGCAAGGTTCACCGGGCTTTTTATTTAAAATGCTATTCTTATTCTCTTACTCTTCTTCAGCAAACATCGGGTCCCAAGCTGGTAATCGTGTCGGTGTTTGTTTCAATACTTCCTTGACCTTGGCTGTGATGAATTTCTTGTTGACGACCAGACGGAACATATATTCGTTGAACCATTCGTCCGTCATGATCAGGTGTCCGTTGTTGGCTCCCGGTCCCCAGCTGTTTTCCACCATCCATTTTTTAGGTTGGCCGTTGGCATCGAGGTCTACCGCCATCAAGGTCATGGCGTGGGAAGAACCGCTGGCGAACGTCTGGATGCGCTGTTTCTTGTCCATGCCGAAAGTCGTGCCCATCAGCGAACCGTAGTCATAATAGTCAACATCGAGCACTCCGCGGCTGCGATCGAAGAATTTGCCCACGTCACAGGAGAAATACATCATGGTGCTGTCCTTGATAGAAGCGATTGCCATTTCTTTGATATCTTCTATCGGAAGGTTAACATATGTCCAGTTTTTGCCGTCATAGGCATGGCGGTCAAAGTCGATCTCATATAATTTGTAGTAGTCGCGGCTCGGATCGTTCATCAACATGACATAGTTGTTCTTCAAATCTTCGCCCACGAATTCCTGATAGAACGATTGCGGAGTGTATTCTTTTGTTTCGACCGGTTTGCCGCTCGCGTCTTTGCGTGTCCAGGTGAATTTCGTAGGAGGTTCTCCGAAGTTGAGGACCAGCATACGGTAGATTTCGCCTAACATCTCGGTTTTGCGTTTTGCCAGTGCTTCCGGTTTCGAGCCTTTTGTATTGCGCAGTTCCAATCCGTATTCTTTCAGTTTCAGACCGATCAGGTTGGACATACGGCTGGTATTGTCGCTGCTATAGGTTTCGACCATGACACCGGAAGGAACGATGCCGTATTTCATCAGGTTGTCGGAAATACCGGTGAACTGTCCGCCGTCTCCGATCGGATTCTTGAATAGCCATTCCACCATCTTGTCGTTGATCGGTTTTTCGCGTGTATCGATGATTCCTTGTAAAAAAAGGTTCGCTTTCTCAAGTTGGTCCCAGAAGAAGTTATAGTTCTGCGAGAGCTCGAATTCCGGCAGGTTATACTTGGCGATGACCTGCGCACGTATTACGTTCAGTCCCGTGAACAACCAGCAACGGCCGGATGATTTCTGGTTCGTGATGCCTTTACTGTTCACTTTGTCGGAAAAGTAGGTGTCGAAATTGTTTTTACTGTCATTGTTGACTGCCAGTTTGTTGATGTCGTTGTTGCTGATGGCATTGTGAATGGCTTTGTCGGCCGGCGTTCCTTTGTAGGCTTGTTTGATTTCCTGCAACATTCCGGACGAGATACCGCCCCCTGCCTGCTGTCCGTAAGCTGATAACGATAGCCCGAATGCAAGGGTCGTTATCCACAGATTGTTCTTTCTCATGATGTAACTCGTTTAGTTTTTAAGTGTTCTGTCACAAAAGTAGTTTAATTTCTTTATATGGAGGTATCCGATGGTTCATTTAGCCTCTTTGCTTGGTTCATGTTTGGAGCGAGGATAAATGATATAATTGTATATATATATGAATAATGTTTATATGCTGATGAATAATATTTATTATTTCTTGCGTATTTATGAATTATTGAATATATTTGTTGTGAAATAATCTTTTAGTCAGATATAAGAGCCTGTTTAAATTTTGTTCAAAAAGAATTCTCAAAAGAATGCTGAATAAAATTAAAACAAGCTCTAAACAAGAATAAGAAAAAAGTCTATGAACAACGAGATCAAAAGAAGATTACCCTTGCAGTGTCCGGCTTGTGATGCGCCTCTAAAAGTGGGCCGGATGTTTTGTGGGCAATGTGATACAGAGGTGTGCGGTACGTTTGAACTGTCTGTACTGGCAAAACTGACGGATAAGGAACAGCAGTTTGTGATCGACTTCATTAAATCCAGCGGTAGTTTGAAGGATATGGCGAGGAATATGGGAGTCAGTTATCCGACTGTCCGGAATGTATTAGACGATTTGATAGATAAACTGAATAAAATCGAATAGATTATGAACAAACAACATCTTTATGGATTGATAAATCCTTTTGAACGGATTGCCGGTCTGGAAGCAGCGCTTTGGGGACTGGCTGGGATGGTGCTATCGACAGTTCTTTCTTATTATTCCGGTTGGCATTATCACGGGTTGCTACATTTTGGTCCGGCTCCGAATTTGGCTTGGTGGTGCTATGCGGTGGAGCATCTTGCCGTTTGGCTGATTCCGGCTGCTATGTTTTATTTGGGAGGACTGTTGCTTTCCCGTTCACGCATACGGATGGTCGATGTGTTGGGAACGGTTGTTTTCGCACAATTGCCGTTGATCGTCATGAACCTCTTCAATTTCTTGCCGCCTATGCAGAAACTCGCACAGATAGATGTGAACATGCCTCCGGCAGAGATCATGCAACAGCCTGGATTCCTTATCGGGATATGGCTGTCGCTGGTCTCTTTTGTCTTTTTGATCTGGGTGCTGATTTGGATGTTCCAAGCATTGAAAGTGTCCTGTAACCTGAAAGGCTACAAATTAGGAATCCTTTATTGCGTGGGGATCTTTGTCGGAGATGTGTTTTGTCGCTATCTGATAAAATGGGTGTGCTATTGATGGAACAGCAGATTGTGCAGTCCGGCAATATCTTCTGCGATATAGTCCGCCCCGGCTTTCGACAATTCTTCCCGGTTGCCGTAACCGTAAAGCACGCCGATCGAATCGAGCCTGTTCTCTTTGGCCCCGATGATATCATGTTTGCGGTCGCCGATCATGACGACTGATGGATGATCCGTCAGGTTATTGCTTTCCAATACATGACGGATCACATCTCCTTTTGTATAGAAGGAACCGTCCAAGCCGCTGCCTGCGACGAAGGCAAAGTAATGGGCGATATCGAAATAGTCCAGAATGCGTTTGGCAAAGACTGTCGGTTTGGATGTCGCCAGCATTAGGATACGCCCTTGCCGGGTTGCCTCTTCTAAAAAGTCTTTCATGCCGTCATACAGTTTGTTCTCATAAATGCCGGTGTCGGCAAAACGTTCCCGGTACTTTTCTGTAGCCTCTTTGGCTTGTTCGTCTGTGAAATGATAGAAATCCCGGAACGAGTCCAAAAGGGGAGGACCGATAAAAGGACATAACTCACGTAGGTCGTTTACCTGTATGCCGAAATGGTTCAATGCGTATTCGACGCATCGGGTGATACCGATCATCGGATCGGTAATCGTTCCGTCCAGATCCAGCAGGACGTATTTGTATTTTTTCATTTGCAATTGTGTTGTTTATCCTGTTCCATGATCCCGCTACAGGTAGCGGGTTAGCGTCCTTCTTTATACCAAGATGAGTATATGTGATAGTTCTTGGCTATCTTCTGATTGATCTCCTTTGCTTGTTCCGGGTCCACCTTCTTTACGAACTTGGCTGGTACGCCTGCGTAGATGCTTCCCGGCTCGACGATAGTCTTGCTTAACACGACCGATCCGGCTGCGACTATCGCACCTTCGCCGATCACGGCGTGGTCCAGTACGACCGATCCCATTCCGATGAGAGCGCCGTTGCATATCTTTGCCCCGTGGATCGTGACATTGTGGCCGACCGAGACATCATCACCGATCTCAATTGTCGATTTCTCGTATAAGGTGTGCAGGACGGAACCGTCCTGTATATTCACCCCGTTGCCGATCCGTATGGAGTTTACATCGCCTCGCAACACGGTCCCGAACCAGATGCTGCAACCTTCGCCTATCTCTACATCGCCGATAATAGTGGCGTTGTCTGCTAAAAACGTGTCTTTACCTATTTGGGGAGTAAAGCCTCTTACTGATTTTATTAAAGCCATAACTTTTTAATTGACAATTAATAATTGACAATTAACAACGACAAGCCAATTGTCAATCGTCTGTTGATTAAATTTCAGCCGTTTTCTCTTTTAACCAAGCTTTCTCTTCCTCGTTCAAATGCGGGCTTACCAAGTCGTATACCATCTGGTGGTATTTGTTCAGCCAGGCATGTTCGCGTACGGAAAGCATAGATGGGATAACCAGCTTCGTATCTATGTAACATAAAGTCAAAGTCTCGAAACCGAGGAATTTTCCGAATTCTGTTTCACTGTCTTCACGAACCAAGATCATATTTTCGGTCCGGATGCCGTATTCGCCGGGGCGGTACATGGCCGGTTCGTCGCTCATCACCATGCCCGGTTGGAGGATTACCGGGTTTTCTTCCATTCGGATGCTTTGCGGCCCTTCATGCACGTTCAGACAATGGCCGATGCCGTGGCAGGTTCCGTGCAGATAGTTGATGCCAGCATCCCACAAGGCTTTTCGGGCAAAAGCGTCGATCAAGCAGCCCCGTATGCCTGCAGGGAATTTGCATTTGGCAATTCCAATCGTGCCTTTCAGAGTGCGGGTAAAGTCTTTCTTCATCTGCTCGCTCGGTTCGTTGCAAAGGGCGATCGTACGGGTGATGTCGGTCGTTCCGTCCAAATACTGGGCTCCGGAGTCGAGCAGGTACAAACTATCCGTTTTCAGCTCCGTGTCTGTTTCGGGTGTAGGAGAGTAGTGCACGACCGCTCCATGCGGGCCGTAGCTGGATATGCAGGCAAAGCTGTCCATGACGTATTGAGGCTGTTCGGAGCGCAGAGCCGTCAACTTGGCGGCGGCACTCAGTTCTGTCACCCTTTCTCCGGCTTTAAGCATTTTTTCCAGCCAGAAATAGAATTTGGTCATGGCGATACCGTCTTTCAGGACTGCGTTGCGGAATCCTTTTATTTCTGTCTTGTTCTTGATGCTTTTCAGGTGGCTGGCAGGCGAGATTCCTTCTATCAGGATACTGCTTTCGGGCAGTGCATTGTAGATGGCCACGTTTGTCCGTTTGCTGTCGACAAACACCCGTGTCCGTTCCGGCAACCGTGACAGGAAGGTCGCCAACATGCCGTAATCGGCCAGTATTACTCCTTCTTCCTTTAGATGTTTTGCTATTTCGGTAGGGATTTTCTTCGGATTCACGAATAGTACGCTTTCCTTTTCGGAAACGAATGCATAACTGGTGACGACCGGATTATAGGCAACGTCCGTACCTCTGATATTAAAGGTCCAAGCCACTTCGTCCAATGCGGAGAGGATGGTGCAGTCAGCTCCTGCCTTGTGTAGCATTTTGTTGATATTGAGGATTTTGTCTTCAACTGATTTTCCGCTTAATTCGATTGGCATTTCAAACATTGGAGCTTCCGGAATAGCGGGGCGTTCTTTCCAGATCGGATCGATCAGCGAAGCGTTTGTGTTCAGTTTGATTTTTTTTTCCGCCAGTGACTTTTCCAGTGTGCGGGCATCTGCCAGACTGTATGTCTCACCGTTCAGTCCGACAGTCTGTCCCTCTTCCAGTTCGTGTGCTAAGAACTCTGGGATTGTCGGGGTTTCGGGCAACATCATTTTGAAAAGCTCAATACCTGTCCCTTCCAATTGGGCTGAGGCTTGAAGAAAATAGCGTGAGTCGGTCCAAAGCCCAGCTTTATCGGCTGTGATTACAACTGTTCCGGCCGAACCTGTGAATCCGGAAATCCATTCGCGGTATTTCCAGCAGTCGGCAGGGTATTCACTCATGTGAGGATCGGAAGTCGGAATGATATAAGCATTGATTTTATGCTGTTTCATTGCTTCTCTCAGGGCGGCAATGCGTTCGGGAATGTTTGTTTTCATCACATTTTGTTTTATGTCAACATTACTAATATTGCAAAGTTATTAAATTTATTGTGATAGATCTCAATCGCCGATGAAAGATTTTGTAAAATAGATTGCTCATAACCAATAGCATGAACAGCATTATTTTGTATCTTCGCGCAGAAAGAGCTGCTTGCCGACAATTGTCGGCAAGTATTTTTGTTTGATATAACATGATTCTGTTAAAGATGAATACCAATATAATCGATTTGAAGACAGTTCGTCTGAGTCAAGACGGGAGTGCTGTGATTATTCTGGATCAGACCTGCTTGCCGGAATCTGAAGTATATGTTTCCCTTTCTTCTGTAGAAGAAGTTTGGGATGCTATATATAGATTGAAGGTACGCGGGGCTCCGGCTATTGGGATTGCTGCTGCCTATGGTATTTATGTTTGCAGCCGGCAGATTACGGCAGACACTTACGAAGGTTTTTACAATGAGTTCCTCCGAATTAAAAATTATCTGGCCTCTTCTCGTCCGACTGCGGTCAACTTGGTTGCTGCTTTGAACCGGATGGAAAAAGTCGTGGCCGTTCATCCGATGAAGTCCGTTTTGGAAGTAATACAATTGCTGCGTGCCGAATCGGAGGCGATCCGAGCAGAAGATGCTGCTGCTTGCCGTAAAATAGGAGAGAATGGTTTGTCCTTGCTGCGTCCGAAAATGGGAATTCTGACTCATTGTAATGCCGGCCATCTGGCAGTCTCGGAATATGGAACGGCCCTGGCTCCGGTTTATTTAGGGGAAGAACGTGGATATAGCTTCAAGGTGTTTGCCGATGAAACGCGCCCGCTGTTGCAGGGGGCACGCCTGACAGCTTACGAATTGCAGAAGGCAGGCGTGGATGTCACTCTGATTTGTGACAATATGGTATCGGCCGTTATGCGCAAAGGTTGGGTACAGGCTGTCGTGGTCGGTTGCGACCGGGTTGCGGCAAACGGGGATACGGCTAATAAGATCGGGACTTCGGGGGTAGCGATTCTGGCACGTTATTACGGTATTCCTTTTTATGTATTGGGGCCGACATCCACTATTGATCCGAATTGTCCGGATGGGGATTCGATCGTGATCGAAGAAAGGAATCCCGAAGAAATTACGGATATGTGGTATGCTTCGCGGATGGCTCCTGAAGGGGTGAAAGCCTATAATCCGGCTTTTGATGTAACTCCTCACGACTTGATAACAGCGATTATAACCGAGAAAGGTATCGTTTATCCTCCTTTTCGTATGCAGGATTTATAAAAATATTTACGGAAAGTTTTGCTAATCCCGAAACAATCAGTAATTTTGCTGCCCAATTTGTGGATATAGT
Source organism: uncultured Parabacteroides sp. (assembly GCA_910577325.1). Taxonomy (GTDB): domain Bacteria; phylum Bacteroidota; class Bacteroidia; order Bacteroidales; family Tannerellaceae; genus Parabacteroides. The sequence goes on along the minus strand of CAJTMR010000021.1, from coordinate 1,645 downwards.
AATAAACAATATAATAAATTAAATTATGATCGTAGTTCCATTAAAAGAAGGCGAAAACATTGAAAAAGCGCTTAAGAAATTCAAAAGAAAGTTTGAAAAAACAGGTGTAGTAAAAGAATTGAGAAATCGTCAAGCTTTCGAAAAACCTTCTGTAGCAAAGAGAAAACAAACTATGCGTGCTGTTTACGTTCAGCAATTGCAGCAGGTAGAAGAATAAAAATACAAAATCTATCTACTAAGTTTGTTTTATTGGATTCTTATTCTTATTTTCGTTGCATAAAAGTAGATGCAATGTGAATGTGCAGATTGATTCATTTTTAGATTATCTTCGGTATGAGCGGAATTATTCCGAGTATACGGTTGGTGCTTATTCAAAAGATTTGCGTCAATTTGAAGATTTTGTAAAAGAGAAGAAAGAAGGCATATTTGTGCCGGAAGAAGTTGATGCGGATATTGTACGAAATTGGATTATCTGCCTGTTGGATAATGACATCTCGCCCGTATCTGTCAACCGGAAATTGAGTTCTTTGAAATCTTTTTTTAAATTCCTTATGAAGCAGGGAATTGTTTCTGTAAACCCGTTGCGTTTTGTGACTGGTCCGAAAACGAAGAAGCCTTTGCCGACTTTTGTAAAAGAGAAGGACATGGAAGAATTGTTGGACGGAGACGGGTTTGATGAGGATTTTGAAGGGATAAGGGATCGTTTGATACTTGAAATGCTTTATGATACTGGCGTGAGACGTTCTGAGTTGCTCGGTATACAAGATACCGATATAGATTATGAAGCCATGCAAGTCAAGGTGACAGGTAAGCGTAACAAGCAGCGCTTGATTCCTTTTGCAGAAAGATTAAGAAACTTGATGCTTGCATATACAGAAGTCCGAAATCGTGAAGTTGGTGCAGGAAGCGGATGGTTCTTTGTCCGGAAGAATGGAGAACAGTTGTCCACGGGTATACTTTATATGATAGTAAAAAAGAAACTCTCGGATATTCCGACATTGGCAAAATGTAGTCCCCACGTATTAAGGCATTCGTTTGCGACAAGTATGTTGAATAATGGAGCAGAGTTGAACGCTGTGAAAGAGTTACTTGGGCACAGCAGTTTGGCTTCTACCAGTATTTACACACATACAACCTTTGAGGAATTAAAAAAAGTGTATCATGCTCATCCAAGAGCACAAAAAGAAGGAGGTTTATTATGAACATTAGAATTCAAGCAATCCATTTTGACGCAACTGATCAATTGGAAGCGTTTATTCAGAAGAAAGTGTCTAAGTTGGAACAATATTTCGACGGCATTATATCGGCAGAAGTCAATTTGAAAGTCGTGAAACCGGAATCTGCCAACAATAAAGAAGCGGCTATTCGGTTAATTATTAAGAATGGAGATTGTTTTGCCGAGAAGGTGAATGATACTTTTGAAGAATCAATTGACGAATGTGTAGAAGCATTGGAGAAACAGTTGGTTAAATTCAAGGAAAAAATTAGATCCAAATAAAAAAAACGGTAGATAAATTTGGTATATAAGAAATAATGCCTAAATTTGCAGCCGTTTCGCCTTGGTGACGAAACGGCTGCTTTTTGAAGCAGGTTTGCCTCTTTAGCTCAGTTGGCCAGAGCACGTGATTTGTAATCTCGGGGTCGT
>CAJTMR010000020.1 GCA_910577325.1 uncultured Parabacteroides sp. | reverse complement strand
ACAAACCTCTCAAGAGATTTATATTAGTCTGGATGAAAAAATGAATCCGGAATTGATTAAAGACGTACATTTTGAATCCAAAGGTTTTATGGAAGCAGTAAGCGTGACTGACTTTCCCGTAAGAGACCATAAGGTGATTCTCAAAATCAGACGCAGACGTTGGACTGACTTACGCACAGGTAAGAGCTTCAGTATTCCCATCGACCTGGATATAGTTGCCAAGGGTACCCGATACTCCAAAGAATTTGGAGTTTTTTTAGAAGAGACATATGGAGACATCCCCGGTGACCTGCCGTACGCTTGAGGAATTAAATTTCTACTGACCCCTACTTTTTGCATATTAAGCCCAAATAGCAAAAGAGGTGTACAGTCTTGTACACCTCTTTTATACTTATTCCTTAAAAAGTTGCGGAGGCAAGACTCGAACTTACGACCTTTGGGTTATGAGCCCAACGAGCTACCACTGCTCCACTCCGCGATGTAGATTGCAATCATTCCTGATTGTGAGTACAAAGGTAGGAAAATATTCTTATAATCCAAATTTATTTACTTAGATCCTGTTTAAATTTTGTAGTTTGAAATAAAAAGCGTGTTTCCTCTTTCCGTCAAAATGATTGTTTTTGGTTATCAAACTTCAAATAATTATGTATTATACGGATTTAGAAGAAACACATTGACAATATTATCAAGAAAACCTTAAATCAGGATGTTATTGAATAAAACTTTAACAAGCTCTGGATAAAGTCTTTTAATTTGGTTGTTGATAGGTGAACACAAAACAAAGGACGGATCTGTACACTGATCCGTCCTTTGTTTTGTGTGTTTCTTTATAAGAATTTACTTTACCGGTTGATCGGTCATGATAAACTCCAGTTCGCCTCCTTTTATGATGTCGTTGTGGTTGATGAACAGGGTTTTGAGTTCTTTGTTGTTCAGTCTAACTTTTTTGATGTATTTGTTGGCTGCACTGTTGTTTTTCACCTGGATTTTGAATATCCCGCCTTTTACCCGAATAAGTGCTTTATTGATCATCGGACGGCCTAATGTATAAACCGGAATACCGGGAGCGACTTGGTATAAGCCTAGCGCACTCATCACATACCAGGCTGACATCTGCCCGCAGTCCTCGTTCCCAATGATGCCGTCTGGTTCGTTGGTATAGAAATTCTGCATGATCTGGTCCAGACGTTCCTGTCCTTTCCAAGGGGCATCCGTCCAGTTGTAGAGATAAGCCATGTGATGGCTCGGTTCGTTACCGTGGGCATATTGGCCGATCAGACCGGTGATATCACCGGAAGCTTCTTCACCGTCAACTTGGGAAGAGGTGGTAAACAATGTATCTAAACGCGTTTCCAGTTCCTGTTTGCCTCCGATCGTCTCGATGAATTTGTCCATATCATGAGGGACAAAGAAACTCCATTGAAAGGCATTCCCTTCAGTATAATCGCTTTTCATGTGTGAAGAATAACGAGGATTGAACGGTGTGCGGAAAGAACCATCGCCCATTATTCCGCGCATCATCTTGGTTTCCGGGTCCAAATAGTGTTTGTAGTATGCGGCTTTTGTAGCATACTCTTTAGCCAGTTCCGTATTACCCGCTTTGGTGGCTATCTGGGAGATACACCAGTCGTAGTAGGCCATTTCCAATCCCCAAGAAACAGACTCGGGAACTGAGTCGGCCGGAACAAATCCGTATTTCTCTTTATAATAAGGGTGGCGGGTAATCAAATCCAGCTCACGTGTTCCTTTGAATTTTTCTGCCAGATCTTCCCTATAGACAGAAGAACGGACACCTGCTTCGACCCAAACATCCAGATCGTCTTCCGCTAAGTCTTTAGTTACCAGATCAGCCAGTATGGAGACTGCCGGATAACCTACCATGCAACCTGTATAACTGGAAGCTAACGGCCATTTTGGGAGTATTCCTCCTTCTTTGTATCCTTGCACGAGCACTTTTCCCCAGTCGGCGGCTCGTTTGGGTTGGATGATCGTCATTAGCGGATGTAAGGCGCGGAACGTGTCCCAAAGTGAGAAGACGGAATAGTTCATATAGCCAAGTTCCGCCCGGTGTACTTTTTTGTCCATTCCCAGGTAACGTCCGTCTACATCTTGATAAACGTATGGCGCAATCATTGTGTGATAGAGAGCCGTGTAGAAGTTCACCATCACTTTCGGATCAGAGCTTTCGATCTGGATATCGTTTAAAGCTTTGTTCCAGATATGCGCGGATTCGTTTCGTGTAGCGTCGAAATTCCATTCCGGTAGCTCTGCCTGCATATTTCTTTCCGCACCATCCGTATCAACAGGAGAAATCGCCACTTTTACATAGAGCGGCTTGTCGTTCTCTGCAAATTTGTAATGGAATTTTAGGTCTCCCGGTGTGTTGAGACGCAAAAACAACGAATCCTTACGCAAATTCCCGTCGATATACTGGTATAGCGTTTCGATCGGTTCAGAGAAGGTTATCCGGTAAGAGACGGAATGGAAATGCGCCCATCCCTGTGTCTTGATGGTTCCTTCCACCGTCGAATCGTTTACAAAAAGATATTCGTTCCCTATTAGCTTATGTCCCCAGTTTGGTTGCAGCACATGGCCGAGATCGAGAAGGACGCGGCGGTCTTTCGGATTATCGTATGTGTATTTATGGAACCCGACGCGGTTTGTACTGGTCAGTTCCACATTAATCCCGAAATTGTCGAGACGTACTGCATAATAGCCCGGTGCTGCTTTTTCCGTCTCCTTTTTGAAGGTCGCTATCGGCTTGATGGAGTCACCACCGGAGAAAGGCAATATTGCCACATCTCCTAGGTCGCCGATACCCGTGCCAGACAGATGCGTATGGCTGAAAGCGTATATCTGGTTGTCATCATAATGATATCCGCTACTGGCATCCCAGCCCATGATATGTGTATCGGGACTGACCTGTACGAGTGCAAAAGGACGGGTAACACCAGGAAAGGTATGCCCGTGAAACCCAGTTCCGATAAATGGGTTCACATACTGGATCTCATTGCATAGTTGTCCTTCACCGGAAGGCTGGCTACAGGCTGTCAAAAGCCCCAGTGCTGCAGCTTGGAGGAATAGGATTGTTTTCTTCATGTTATATTATTTGTGTTATATTTCGAAATGAACGAATGATGGATACAAATATAATGAAAAAGAACAATATACGTATATATCTTGTTTGTCTTATAGGGTAATCGCGCTGAAATAACAGATACAGGCTTTATATATCTTGTTTTACAAAGATATTATGAAGGGAAACTAAGGAAAATGTACAGTACCGAATTGTTATTTGATACCTCGTTTACGGATGAGTGTTAAAATTCTTTCAAATATCTTTTCTAATAATCTTTGTGCCTGCCTTGTCCCTGAATTAATAAATCTAAAATCATGAGAATACTTCAGGGATATTTGCGTAAATTTGCCCGGAAATAAATAGAGATTATGGAAGTAAAGATCATCAATAAGTCACACCATCCGCTGCCGGGATATGCGACTCCGCTGTCGGCAGGAATGGACATTCGTGCAAATTTGACGGAACCGGTAGTTTTGAATCCCCTCGAGCGGAAACTGATACCGACCGGATTATATATCGCATTGCCGGAAGGCTATGAGGCACAGATGCGTCCTCGTAGTGGCTTGGCATTGAAACATGGCATCACATTGTTGAACACGCCGGGCACTATTGATGCGGACTATCGCGGTGAGATCGGCATAATTCTGGTAAATCTCTCATCCGAACCGTTTACCATCAACGATGGGGAACGTATTTGCCAGATGGTGGTCACGACTCACAGCCAGGTCGTTTGGCGACCGGTGGAAGTGTTGGACGACACCGAACGGGGGGCTGGCGGTTTTGGTCACACGGGGAGATAATTGAGAATTAAAAATTAAGAGTTAGAAAATATGGGAGAGATACTAAAGTCTCTGATCTCGATATCTTTTCTATTATTCCTGATCGGGAGTTCGCAATCGTTGAGAGCGCAGGATCAGAATGCGAAGGTGGAAACATCGTCGGGGCCGGATAAAGTAAGTGTCGAGGATCAGCGGAAATTCGATTACTTCTTCTATGAAGGGCTGAACTTGAAAGCAGCCGGAAAATTCGATGCCGCTTATGATGCTTTCAATCATTGTCTGGCTATTGACTCGACTGCATCGGCCGTCTTATACGAGCTTTCTTCGTTTTATGCTCAACTGGACCGGCCGGAAAAGTCGCTGGAGATGTTGCGGCGTGCGGTGGCTTACAGTTCCGATAATTTTACTTATCGGCTGGCATTGGCGACAATGAGCCGTAATCTTGGTATGTTCGGCGAAGCGGCGGAAGAGTATGAGAAACTTGTAAAAGATTATCCTGGAAAGCCGGAATTGAACTATTATCTGGCGGATGCGCTTACGCAGAAAGGTGAAATCGGAAAGGCGATTGATGCTTATGACGCTCTCGAATCGTCTATCGGCATGAGTGAAGTCCTTTCCATGCAAAAATATAAATTGTATAATGCGTTGGAGCAAGCAGGCAATGCGTTCAAAGAGGTGGAAAAGCTTGCTGCCAAGTTTCCAATGGAATCTCGTTATCAGATAATTTTGGGTGATCTCCACCTCGAAAAGAGCGATACGGTCAAAGCCTTGAAATATTATCAGAAGGCATACGAAATCGATCCGAAAAGTCCTTATTATATTGTTTCTATGGCTAACTATTATGAAGTTGTCGGTAATAAGGATGCCGCCGAGACGCAGATACGCAATGCATTGGTGAATGAGAAGCTGGATGTTGATACGAAAGTCGGTATTCTGTCCCGTTATATTCTGAAACTGCAACAGACGAAAAAGGGAACCGAAAGCGCGAATGTCCTTTTCCAGGCATTGCTGGAGCAGCATCCGGAAGATACTCATCTGAAACAAATGTATGGTAGCTTGCTGTTTACGCAGGGAAAAGCTGACGAGGCTCGTTTTCAATTTCAACTGATTACCGAGATGGAACCTTCGGATGTTACTGCTTGGCAACAACTTTTGAACTTGGCATTGAAGTCTGAAGATATTCCTGAAATGATCCGTATCTGTACCCGTTGCCAGGAACTTTTCCCTGATGCACCAGAGTATTATTTTTATCTTGGGATCGCTTATTTCCAGCAGGAAAAGTATCAGGAAGCTTTGGATACTTATAAAACGGGTCTGGAGATTATCCCGGAGACGAATATCGGATTGAAATCGGATTTTTACGGGCAGATAGGTGATATTTACTATCAGATCAAGAATATGCCGGAAACTTATAAGGCGTATGACGAAGCATTGAAATACAATGATAAAAATGTAGTTGTTCTTAATAATTATGCCTATTTCCTTTCGTTGGAAAAGAAAGACTTAAAGAAGGCGGAGCGGATGAGCGCGTTAGCGGTCAAACTGGAACCGGACAATTCGACTTACCTCGACACATATGCTTGGATATTTTTTGTACAGGGAAACTATACGCTTGCCAAGATATACATAGAAAGTGCACTTGCCAAGGATACGACTAAAAGTTTCGAGCTGGTGGACCATTACGGCGATATCCTTTTTATGAGCGGAGAGAAGGAAAAGGCGCTTGAACAGTGGAAGAAAGCAAAGGAGATGGGAAAAGAGAGCGATGTGCTGGATCGTAAGATCGCAGAAGGGAACTATATAGAAGAGGAGGTCGGGAATGAATAAGATAAGCCTAATATTTGCACTGGTTCTAATTATCGGCTTGTCGTTTACGGGCTGTAAATCGACCAGGAAAATCGCTACGGTCGAAGCAGGCGGGACGAAAGCGCATGATGAATTTTTCGCGCTTATACAGAAGCAGGCATTCAAGTACGAAACTTTGACCGCTCGCCTGAATGTGGATTTGAATCTGCCGGGCAACAGTGTGAGTTCTCGTGTGGACTTGAAGATGGTAAAAGACAGCGCTTTTCAGTTGTCCGTACAACCTTTTTTGGGTATCGAGGTTTTCCGTGCCGAGATCAGTGTGGATAGTGTAAAGGTGATCGACCGCATGAACAAGTGCTATGTGGCTGATAATTATGCCAACTTGAAAGGGCAGACACCGATCGATTTTAATTTCTATAATCTGCAGGCTTTGTTTACCAATCATCTGTTCCTTCCCGGACAACAGGAGATCAGTCCGAAGCAGTATGGTCGTTTTGAGTTGAAACAGGAAGGACTCGCAGCCGAAATACGGGTGAAAGATGTGATGGGGCTGCTATATACCTTTCTGGCGGACGGTGAGGAGAAGATTCTTTCAACCTGTATTGCCGAACCTTCGAACCGTTACGCTCTACAATGGGACTATGCTGATTTTCGCCTGGGGGACGGACAACCGTTTCCAATGAAGATGGATGTTCAGGTGATGAAGGATGGTGTTTCACAAGGAGGAATAACATTGCATTTTTCTCGCATGCAGACGGATGTCCCAGTAAAAATGGATTCTTCCGTTCCTTCCAAATATAAACGTATAACATTGGCTCAGATCCTCAAATCGTTGGGTAGTAATAAAATGTAGAATGAGATATTTCTGGTTCGTCATATTCGTATTGTCGATAGATTCTGTTTTCGCACAGAATTCGGCAAGAGTGCGCGAACTCGAAGAGCGGCGTAAAGCTGCACTTGCCGAGATTGAGATGACCAGCCAGTTATTGGACGAGACGCGGCAGACGGCGCGTAACTCGCTGAACCGGCTGAACTTGCTTTCCAAACAGATCCTTTCTCGTAAACAGGTCATTAACCTTTTGAATCAGGAGATCAGTGAAATAGATAAGCAAATAGTTGTTTCGCAACGGAATATCTCTCAACTGGAAAAAGAATTGGGGAATAAACGGCAGAATTACGGTAAATCAGTTCAAAGCATATACAAGCGCCGTAGTTCACAGGATAAGTTGCTGTTTATCCTTTCTGCCGACAATTTTGCCCAGTCCCTACGTCGTATGCGTTATCTTCGCGAGTACGCAGGCTGGCAGAAGAAGCAGGCATCCGCAATAATCGATAAACAGAAGGAGATTGCCGGTAAGCAGAAAGAACTGGAAAAGACGCGTGCCGAGAAGAACGCTTTATTGGGTGTGCGTGAGGATGAAAGCCGCAAGCTTCAGACAGAAGAATCGAATCAGAAGGAAGAAGTACAGCAGTTAAATAAGAAACAAAAGCAGTTACAGGCCGACCTGAAACAAAAACAGAAGCAGGCTGATGCCCTGAATCGCCAGATCGAGAAACAGATAGCTGAAGAAATCGCCCGTGCCGAAGCTGAGGCCAAAGCTGCCCGCGAACGTGTTGCTCGCGCTGAAAGGAACCGCTTGGCGCGTGAAAAGGCGGCTGCTTCAGGAAAGAAAGTGCCAGATGCTGCTCCGGAGACAGAACCGGCCCGTGAAGAACGCGTCGCCGACACCAAAGGCGGGTATGCCATGACAAAGGCCGAGAAACGCTTGTCCGATGATTTTGCAGGCAATAAGGGCCGTCTGCCTTATCCTGTATCTGGCCGCCATACGATTGTCGCTGCCTTTGGCGAGCAGCAGCATCAGGAACTGAAGTATGTCCGTACGAATAACAGCGGTATCGATATCCAGACCTCTCCGGGTGCGGATGCTCGTGCGGTGTTCAATGGCGAGGTGACGCGCGTGTTCGTTGTTCCGGGATATAACAATTCGGTCATTATTCGTCACGGAAATTACTTGACGGTATATAGCAACTTGAGCCAGGTTTATGTGAAAGCAGGCGATAAGGTAAGCATCCGCCAGGCGATCGGAAAGATCTTTACCGATACCGAGGATGGCAATGCCACGATCCTTCATTTCCAGCTTTGGAAAGAAAAAACGAAATTGAATCCGGCTCTGTGGTTAGATTGACGAAAAGGCATATCAAGGTTGATCAGGGGTTGTGTCAGGATTGGCTGCCGTCATGTGTCAACCGGAGCTTCCGGAGTACGAGTTTCACATTCTCTTTACTGATCAGAAAGTCCTTTGGTCGAGCTTTCGTTTTCCAACAGAAGATAATCATGGAGAATGCCAGCATGGTGCAGAATGCGATACTGGAACTGATGGCCGATCCGAACACTCCGTAGTGCGGAATCAGCAGGTAGCCCGAACCAAGCAGGCTTATCAAACCGACAAAAGAACTGACTGCGCTGTAGCGTATTTGACCGCTTCCGGTAAAATATTGGCATAGTATGCTGTTGCAGGCCAGCGCTATGATTCCGGCTGACAGTCCTGTGATGACATTGTGCATCCCTGCAAACTCGTTACTGAACAGATAATCCGTATAGATCCATTCCGGTATCAGAAGAATGCAACCGGTCGCAAGCGTTACGGCACAAAAGGTTAGTTTGAAGAACCGGAGCGTGATTTGTTTTTGCTCTTCGTGATTATGTGTTTGGGCAATGTGGCTGTATGTGATAAAGCCGATGCTGCGATTGATGTGCCAGACACTTTCGGACATTTTGGTTCCTGCATCCAATAACCCGACGCTACCTAACCCTGCAAACTGTTTGATCAGGAAATAGTTGAGGCGGGTAGTCAGAATTTCGGCTATATTGTCTGCACTTCCCCAAAGTCCGTAGGCGAACATCTCTTGCAAAAGAGCGTATTGGGAGCGTCCCTTACGGGGATCTGCCTCTTTTTTGTTCAGAAACGGCAGGAGCAGGAAGAGGCTGACGAGGAATGCAATGCCGTTTGTGAAATACATTCCCCACAGATAGGCGGTTACGTTCTGTATCTTCAATCCGTAATAGAGGAATAGCAGCGCGAAGAATAGTAATCCTCCTTGCAAGACGAAAGTCAGATTGAATCCGAAGATATGATTCTTTCCTAACAGAAAACGGGAGTTCGCTGTAACGAGGGAGGTCAGGATGGAAAGAATATAAATATCAAGGGCATACCCTTCGGGAAACACTCCGAGGATGGCCATGCAGCCACAAGCGATACCTGCTCCGACCGGTGTCCAGCAGTAAGAGGGTAAGAATACGGCTTGCATGGAATAGCGGTTCATGAAATAGACGATTGTGTTTCCTGCCAATATTCCGCAGAACATGGTTGCGATTCCTACTGTCGCCAGAATCAACCCGACCAGCCCGACTCCTTCGACTCCCAGTACTTTGGCGTTGATGAAGATCAGTGCCAGGTTCAGGATGGCAATCAGGTAGCGTGTGCCGATGGTCGTGAAGAGTTCCCTCATGACAATTGGTCAAGCAGCTTGATGTACATATCGATCGCTTCCCGTATCTCCATCAGACCGATATATTCGTCGGCGGCATGGGAACGGGCGGAATTTCCCGGACCGATCTTCACGGAGGGGAAAGGCATGAGTGCTTGGTCGCTCAAAGTAGGTGAACCGAAAGGCTTTTTCCCCATCATGACGGCACGACGGACGAACGGATGTTGCAAATCCGTGCGGGTGGAGTTGAGCCGGAAACTGCGGGCTTCTATTTTACAGCCGACTTGCGGCTTGATCAATTCAAACAATTTTTCATTGGGATAAAACTCGTTCGTCCGGATATCGACGGTAAATTCGCAACGATCCGGAATGATGTTGTGTTGTATCCCGGCGCGGATCATCGTGACGCTCATTTTCACCGGCCCGAGGAAATCGCTCTTTTCCGGGAACTGGTAGGTGTTGAACCACTCGATATCTTTCATGGCAAGCGTGATCGCATTGATCCCTTCGTTTCGGGCGGCATGCCCGGCCTTGCCGGTGCTTACGCAATCCAGAACCATCAGCCCCTTTTCGGCTACGGCAGGTTGCATGCCGGTCGGTTCGCCGACAACGGCGAATGTGATGGGAGGGAGGTCGGCAAGGACCTTTTCCAGCCCGTTTCTGCCGGAAATCTCTTCTTCGCATGAAGCCAGGAAGATCAGGTTGTAGGGTTGTTCCTTTCCTGATAGTACCCTGAATGTTTCATATAGGGAAACTACACTCGCGCCTGCATCATTGCTGCCAAGGCCGTATAGGCGTTCCTCTTCCGTCTCTTCCGGATGGAACGGATCTTTGGTCCAGCCCGAAACCGGCTTGACGGTGTCGATATGGGAGTTAAGCAGCAAGGTCGGTTTGTTAATATTGAATCCCCGGGCGACCATCCACAGGTTATTCCCATTGCGGTTCACCTTATACCCGGCCTTTTTCCAGTTCTGCTCGAGAAAATCCGCCACTTCTCCCTCTTCTCTGCTGAAAGAAGGACGTGAAATCATTCCTTTTAATAGGTCTATTGCGTCGTAGTACATGATATGTTTTATTCCGTTAATATATTATCCACCGTCTCCCTGTCTTTTTTCAATTGGTCGATCAGTTGGTCGAGGGTGTTGAATTTGATGTCACCTCGTACGTGTTGTATGAACGCGACTGTTATTTCGTTATTGTAGATATCACCTGAGAAATTGAGGATGTTTACCTCCAGTGTGATATTGTCCCCGTTGTCCAGAGTCGGGCGGTTGCCGATGTACAGCATTCCCTTGTAGCGCTTACCGTTCAGATATACCTGAACGGCATATACGCCGATACCCGGAATAATCTTGAAGGGATCGTCTACTTGGATATTGGCGGTCGGGAAACCTAATTTCCGGCCGACCTGATAGCCACTGACGATAGTTCCTTTCAGCGCATAGGGGTAAGTCAGCAGATGAGCTGCCTCTTCCACCCGGCATTCCGCAAGGAGTTTCCGCATTTCGGACGAACTGATGGCCGCTTCGCCTTCGCTGTATCGCTTCGCCTTGATAACTCGGATGCCGCAAGTTTTGCCGTATGTTACATACTGTTCGAAGCCATCCTTGCGGTTATGCCCGAAGCGATGGTCGTAGCCGATCAGCAATGTGTCTACATGCAATTGGCCTGCCAATAGGGTCGTGATAAACTCTTTTGCCGTCAGGCGGGATAGTTCGAGGGTGAAATCCAACACGATGCAGTAGTCGATCCCAGTGGAGGCCAACTGGTTCAACTTCTCTTCGAACGAGTTGAGCAACTTTGGCTGATAGTCGCTGTGCAGGACTGCACGGGGATGTTGGGGAAACGTGATGACGGCGGAAGGCAACCCGGCGGTTTCCGCTACTTGCTTCAGTTCGCGAATCAGAAAACGATGCCCCAGATGGACACCGTCGAAAAAGCCGATAGTGGCTACCAGTTTTTTCCCTTTTAATGTTTCCGTGTCTCTTACAACTATCATCTTGTCAGTCTTAGGTACTTAGTAATAGTGACACAAAAGTACATAAAAACTGTGAGTAATAATAATGCAGGGCAACCGCACCGAAATCATAAAGCGTCCATCCGTTTTTGCCACTGATACGGATCAATTACATAAATGTTTTTGCAAAAACAACTATCATACTATCATATTCGTCCGTATATTATTTTAAACCAATATATTATGGAATGATAGTTGCCGTTTTTAACTATCATTCATCTATCACACCTATCATAGTTAAAAACGATAACATCCTGTGTATCAATTATACGATAAAAACAGAGACCGTCCGGGAACAGGTGCAGAATATGTTAAAACGGCTTCTTTTTTCATCAAGACAGGCTTTTCTTTTGTCAAAAACGGCTTGCAGAGCTGCTTGAGACCCGGGTGTACCCACCGCGGAGACCCGGGTGCGGGAGAGGTGCAGACCCGGGTCTATACGAGACCTTTCCGGGGGTGCGGGGATGTTTATCCGCCGTGTTGGAGGTGTTTTTATGCCCTGTTTTTGCATATATAAATATATAACAGAATGATCGTGGAAAACAGCCTCTGTCATGCTTTCTTTGGTGCGGTTGCCTTGATAATAATACGGAAATAAATCGTACATTTGGAAAGTGATTTGAACGAAAAACATTTCCGAAACCGTTACCTTCGGGCAGTCCGGAATCCCGGCGCGAAAATTCTTGCGCGTGATCGGAGGAATGCTGTCACCCGAAAGGTCGAACCGATAAAATTCGATGAGCCGGGCGTACATGAAGTGTTTGTTAATGAATAATTAGATTTTCTTGTATATTTGCAGATATGGGGAATACATCTTTGGACATAGATCAATACCGGCATATTTATACGGAATATGCCCCGATGTTGATGCGCTTTGCGGAGAAGTTCGTTTCCTGTTTCTTTGCCGAAGATATTGTTCACGATGTATTCCTGAAATTGTGGGACAAGCAGGTGTTCCGCCTCCCGGAGAATGACCTGAAACGGGTGCTTTATGTCTCCGTCCGGAATGCCTGCCTGGATTGTCTCCGCCGCATGAATATGGAGCAGGAGATCATCGATCACCGCGCCCTTCAGTTAAAATTGGAAGAGCTTGACTTCTTTGAGGCATCCGACGAACTTTTCATGCGAAAGGATTTGCTCGATTTGCTGATGAAAAAAGTTGCCGAACTGCCTGAAAGAAGCCGGCAAATCTTCCGTATGTCCTATCTCGAAGGTCTGAAAGCGGCCGAAATAGCGGAACGTCTGGATCTCTCTGTCCGTACGGTCGAGAACCAGCTTTATCGTTCCCTCCTTTATCTGCGTAAGAACTGTTCGAATCTGTTCCTACTTATCTTCCTTTTATAGATAAGCTTCTTTTTTCAAGAAATATGGACAATAAGGGGAAGGCCGGTTGTTCCGTTTTTTAATCGTGTGATGGATTTTTATAAAAAAATCATTTTTCTTGTGAGTATTTTTTCTTTCCCGTTCGTTGTGTATATGTAAGAACCAAGTTAACCATGTGTCGACTTTGTATCTGCATCTAATAATTAAGTGAAAATGGAAAACGAACATTCGGAATTAATCATCGGGTATTTGCAGGGACGGTTGCAAGGTCGGTCTTTAGACGATTTTTATGCTTGGGTGAATGGAAGCGCGGAGAATAAAAAATTGTTTTTCGAGACGAAAGCGCTTTATGAAGCCTGTGTTCCCTCCCGCGATGCTTCTGAAATACAAGATAGCTGGCTTCGCCTTCTCAATAAGAGAAAGTCTCGCCAGCGTAAAAGGTTCTCTCTATTGAGCCGCATAAGTACTTATGCGGCTGTGGCAATCATTGCCACAGCTATTACTTCTACTGTATTTATCTTTTCTTCAAGGGAACATGATGGCCGGATTACCCGTTATGTGGGTGGAGATGGGCTTGAAGCGGATGTTGTTGTCTTGCCAGACGGAACCCGTGTCAGCCTCGGAACCCGGACTTCTTTCTCCTATGATTCTCATTATGGTAAATCCGATCGTATCGTGCATCTGGAAGGGGAAGCCTATTTTGAAGTTGCCAAGGAGGAAGATAAGCCTTTTATTGTCAATACAAAAGAACAAACTATCGAAGCGCTTGGGACGAAGTTCAACGTCACCGCTTATCCGGCCGATTCGCTCCTGACTACGACACTGCTGGATGGCTCTGTGCTGCTGATCACGCAGAATTTATTACATCCTACAATCCTGAAGCCAAACGAACAGTTTGTCTATAACAAAAAAACGCGATCAGCCCTCCTGCAGCAGGTCGACGCCAATCGGTTCGTTTCGTGGACCACCGGATATTATTATTTCCCCGAACAAAGTCTTGAAGCTATTCTGTACCGGTTGAGCCATGTTTACGGCGTGCAGTTTACTGTCAAGTCGGAAACGTTGAACCACCGCACGTTTACCGGGACTTTCTATCGTGGACAAAGTGTCAAGGACATCATGGAAATTATCCATTTGTCGATCCCGATCCGGTATGAGATCAACGATCATCACGTAACAATATCAGAAATTTAAATAAAAACAAATTGCCAATCTTAGAAAAGGAATGAATACCAGTTAGTCTTAAACAAAAAAAGAAGAGAAAATCTTGCCGGATCTTCTCTTCTAAGGTGTGAACAATTAAACTCCCATTGCCGTGGGATCATGTTTAATCTTAAAAACATTCAAAAGTATGAATAATAAACATATAGTTGTTTCTCTTAACTTGAAAAGAACTATAAAAATCATGAAATTAACCGTGTTAATGTTGGCTGTTTGTTTGTCAAGCGTGGTTGCTTCCACCTATGCACAAACTGCCACTCTGAATGTTTCAGCCAAGAATGAAACATTGGAAAAAGTGTTGAAACAGATCGAAAAGCAGTCCGAGTTCCTCTTTTTCTATAATCTGGAAGAGATCAACAAGGATGAAAGGATCTCTATCAATGAAAAAAATGCAAACATCCAGACCGTTTTGGACGCTATTTCTGCTAAAACCGGTTTGAAGTACACAATCAAGGATCGCCACATTGTCTTGACTTCCGAAACTGCTCTGCCTTCTACTGCTGCCGCACAACAGGATCGTAAGGTGACCGGTACTGTAAGTGATGCTTTCGGCCCTGTTGCCGGTGCGAACGTTATCCAGAAGGGTACGACTAACGGCACGACTACCGATATGGACGGTAACTTCTCCATTGAAGTGCCGGCAAATGCGACTTTGCAGATTTCCTTTATCGGATACATTCCGCAGGATATCGCTGTGAAGAACCAGAGTGTCATCAATGTTCTGTTGAAGGAAGATACGCAGGCTTTGGAAGAAGTAGTCGTTGTCGGCTACGGTACGATGAAGAAGAAGGATATGACAGGTGCAGTTTCTTCTGTCAAGATGGATGACAGTCCTGTTTCAACTGTTGCTTCCGTCGGACAAGTGCTGGCAGGCAAGGCGGCCGGCTTGCAGGTGAATACTGTAAGTGCGCAGCCGGGTGGTAAGACGAATTTTCGTATTCGTGGTGCTGCTTCTTCCGATATTGCAGGGAATGATCCTTTGATTATCATCGATGGTTTCCCGGTTAGTAATCCGGGCGATGTCGCTGGAGGTTATTATGAATCGGGTAGCCAAGACAACATATTGGCTTCAATCAATCCGAACGATATCGAATCTGTTGAGGTATTGAAAGATGCAAGTTCTACTGCCATTTATGGTTCTCGTGCCGGTAACGGTGTGATAATTATTACAACGAAACGAGGAAAAACAGGTGCTCCGGTCGTACGTTATTCAGGGACTGCTTCTGTCCAAGCGATGGCAAGATCGTATGAGATGTTGGATGCCGCATCTTTCATGAGCTTGACAAATGCTTATACACGCGAAGCTTGGATGTATGAAAATAAAATCGGCATATATGGCGGGGCAAGTGAATCGGGCGCACCTGCCTATACTCCTAAATATTCAGATTCGCAGATTGCCAATCCTTTGACAAATACGGATTGGTTGGGTGCTGTTACTCGTACAGGGGTCCAGACATCTCACAATGTCTCGATTAATGGAGGTACGGAAAGTACTCAATATATGATTTCCGGTAACTTCCTGTTGCAGGATGGAGTTGTGAAGAACAATGGAATGGATCGCTATTCACTTCGTGCTAATTTGGATCAGCGTTTGAGTAAATATGTAAAAGTAGGTCTGAACTTGACTGCAACGAGAAGCCAGTATGATAATGTTCCGTTGGGAGATGGTGCTAATGAAGGTGCGAGTTTGTTGGTTGCGGCATCCCAGTATAATCCAACTATGCCGATACGGGATGAGAATGGAAATTATACGATGAATCCGGATGCTGCTTTCTTGCCGAATCCGGTATCCCTGTTGGATGTCACAGACAAAACATCAAAAGATAGGTTGCTTGGTACATTCTACGTCGATATCGAACCGATTAAAGATTTACATATCAAAGGTAACTTTGGCTTGGACCGCAACTATCAGAAACGTAAAACTTATTTGCCTACGACAACTTTATATGGACAAAAGCAGAATGGTGCTGCAACCATTGCTCAGCAAGATAATAACGATTATCTGATGGAGTTGACGGCGTCTTATCTGAAATCTTTCGGAGATCATAGTCTCAACGCTTTGTTGGGGCATTCTTACCAGCGTTTTGACAAAGAAGGATTGAGCGCAGGTAACAATGATTTCTTGATGGATTCTTTTTTGTATAATAATCTGGGAGCCGGTAATGCGGACAAACCGTCTGTCGGGTCAAATGCCTCCAGTTCGAAGATGGCTTCTTTCTTTGCTCGTCTGAACTATACTTATAAAGACCGTTATTTGGTGACCGCTTCATTGCGTGCGGATGGTTCTTCGAACTTTGCCGACGGAGAACGGTGGGGATATTTCCCTTCTGTTGCGTTGGGATGGCGTTTCTCGGAAGAGAATTTCATGGAAAATCTGAGGGATGTTGTTTCAAATGCCAAATTGCGTTTGAGCTATGGTGAAACAGGTAACTCGAATGTCGGTAATAAGGCGATGAGTTTTTATGGGGTCGGATACAATAATATATTTGGTTCTTCTTCTGTTAAAGGTGTGTACTTGACTCAATTGGGCAATCCTGCTTTAACATGGGAAACCAGTAAGGAATGGAATGCCGGTTTGGATTTGGGCCTTTTCAACAGCCGGATTAATATCACGGCTGAATATTTTCACCGTATTGTTTCCGGGTTGTTGGCAGATCGCCCTTTGTTGTCGTATAATGAAGTTGGCAAAATTGTAGCGAATAGTGGAAAAACAGTTAGCCAAGGGGTTGAATTGACTGTTAATACCAATAATATCCGGACTAAAGATTTCGAATGGACATCCGATTTTACTTTTTCTTTGTATCGTGATAATTGGAAGGAACGTATAGAAAGTTGGGTTCCAAGTGCTTGGGAATCTTATGATGGTCCGATGCGTTATTACTCTGGATATGTGTCTGATGGGCTTGTACAGCCGGGGGAAAACGTGTCTTGGATGACGAATGCTTTGCCGGGACAGGTGAAAATCAAGGATATAAATGGCTTTGTATATAACGAGGACGGTTCTTATAAAGTAGATGAGCATGGTATTCCTTTGAAGACTGGTAAGCCGGACGGCAAATTGGATGATGCGGATAAGGTAATTCATGGTCGTAAAGATCCTGGTTTCATGATGGGGTTGAATAATACGCTTCGTTGGAAGAATTTTGATTTGAATATTTATTTTTATGGACAATTTAATATGTTGTTAAATTCGAATTATAAGAATAATTGGTCAACTCTTTCCGGAGAATTGCGGCGTGGTTATAATTTGCCGGCGGCAGCGGAAAATATATGGAGTTCTCAGAATCCGTCCGGAACGTTGCCAAGTTTTCTTCAACAATACAGCAGTTATGGTACAGGCGATTATTACTTGGAGAAAACATGGTTTATCCGTTGTCGCAATATCACTTTGGGATATAACATACCGATTAAGACAACACGTCATATTTTATCAAACTTGCGTGTATATGCTGATGTAAACAATCCGTTTATGTTTACAACATATGGTGGCATTGACCCTGAAACGGACAGTTCCGCTAATTGGTCTTATCCGAATGTACGTTCATTCAGTTTGGGAGTTGATATTACGTTTTAATTAAATCATTTATAAAAGATAGACGAAATGAGAAATATATATATGTATATATGTGCAGGGTTGTTGGGGGTTGCAACTTCTTGCACGGATTTGGAACCGGAGGATTATAGCCAGATTAATACGACTCTTTTCCCTCAAACAGAAAAAGATGCTTTGGCTTTGATGACTGCGAATGTGTATGCCACATTTAGAAATAATTCTTATGGTGGCATTTTCAATAACGCAGCAGGTGTTCAGACAATTGGTGAAATGACAACGGATGTTGCAGCTTGTTGTTGGGGTGGAGTGGCTTGGATTCCGCTTCAACAGCACAATTGGGATCCGAATCATTCTTATTCGACAATGAATTATACGAATTTTGCCAAAGATTTGGGTAAAATGCTTTTGACGCAAGACCGTATTAAAAACGTGCCGATGAGCGATGATACAAAAGCGCGTTTTGAAGCGGAAATTCATTTAGGGCGTGGTTGGTTAGGCTATCTGTTATACGATTTTTATGGTCCGGTGCCTTTAGCAACTTTGGAAGAGTTGAATAGTCCGTTGAATGATGTAGTTGTTCCTCGTGCTTCCGAAGAAGAGATGAAGACGTTTATTGAGACAGAATTGAAAACTGCTATAGAAAGTACTGCCTTGCCGAAAAAAGTATCAAAAGACGAATTTGGACGTTTTGATAAAGGGTTGGCATATACGGTATTGATGAAATTTTATATGGCGACGGAACAATGGAGCAAGGCGGAAGAATGTGGTCGTGAACTGATGAAGCCTGATTATGGTTATGGCTTGATGGATAAATATGCTGATATTTTTACGTTGGAAAATGAGGGAAACAAAGAAATTGTTTTCGCTTGTGTTGAACAAAGAGGTATCAGTTTGCAATTATGGCATGATCATGCGCTGCCGAGTAACTTCCCTGTACAGAATAAATCTATCCAACGTTGGGATGGTTATAAAGTGCCTTGGGCATTTTATAATACCTTTGAAAAAGGTGATGATCGTCTGACGACTGCTTTGGTTGGTAAATATACTGATGCAGATGGCAATGTGATTTTTAATGAGGCAATTGACAAAGTGAATCATACTGAAATTTATCGTCAGGGTGCTGTTCCTGTAAAATATGGAGAGGACCCCAACTCTACGGGAGACGGTAGCCAAATAGATTGGATCGTATATCGATATGCCGATGTTGTGACTTTGCTTTCGGAGGCAATTGTCCGTAATGGTAATGCCGTGACGCAGGAAGCTGTCGATTTATTGAATATGATTCGTGAACGTGCAAAACTTCCGGCAAGAAAAGTTTCCGATTATGCAAATGTACAGGCTTTCCTTGATGATGTGTTGTTGGAGCGTGGTCATGAACTTTGGTGGGAAGGAAACCGTCGTTCCGATTTGATCCGTCATGGCAAATTTATCCAGTCGGCGATTGATCGGGGTGAAAATTCAACAGATATCCGTACACGTTTTGCAATTCCTCAAGCTGTTATCAATGAAGGTAAAGGTAAGATCATTCAAAATCCGGGTTATTAATATAGTTTGTATTTAATAAATGGGAAAGGCCGCGAAGAGAGCGGCCTTTCTTGTAAAGTAATGATGATACATGAAAGACATAAAATATTGTTTGGTATTATTAGTTTTTTTATTAAGTGGCAATATTATTGAATTAAAGTCACAGAATATTTCGAAACGTTTGGAGCCGGCAATCCCTCTTCGAAATCCAGATAGGGGTTTTCATTTGGAATCCAATTATTTTGTGCATAATTATATCAATCCTTTCAATCGTTCAGAAACTTATCCCGGAGGATTTGTAGATGAACGCTTAAAGCAATTTGGTGCGGAGAAAGACAGTATTACGTTGACACAGTTGTATTTGTATTTATCTGATTATGTAGATCGGGATATTCCACAAGAAGCATTTGAACGGATGCAGGTGATTTTTGATAATTTGGAGGCTAAGGGTTTTAAAGCGATCTTACGGTTTGCATATAATTATACGGGCTTGAATACCTCTGGAGGTGAAACGGAGACTATCATGTCTCGACATTTGGAACAACTCCGCCCTTTTTTACGGAAGAATTTAGGATTGATCGCAACTTGTCAGATGGGCTTTATCGGTGCATGGGGGGAGTGGC
Organism: uncultured Parabacteroides sp.; assembly: GCA_910577325.1. GTDB lineage: Bacteria > Bacteroidota > Bacteroidia > Bacteroidales > Tannerellaceae > Parabacteroides. Next base: position 42,613 of record CAJTMR010000020.1, on the reverse strand, counting down.
ATAATTCTCCGCTTAGCAAAAATCAAAAGGCGAAAAATAAATTGGTCAATACATTATTGGATATTTTTCCGAAAGAGTATTGTTTGCAGATGCGGTATCCGAGGCAAAAAGAATTGCTAACGCTGGATCATCCTGATGATTGGAAAAGAATCGGTTTTTCTAACGATTATTTTACAGCAGGAGAGCATTCTCATGCTCCTGAAAATGATTTTGTTCCAGGAGACGAAAATTTCGAAATGGTGTTAAAAGATGCTTCTGGTTTCTTTATGAGTGGAGAAATACCATATGCAGAAAATACGGAATGGGGCTTACATGATCTGATCAGTGTAGATCATTCTTTACAAATTTTGCGTGATCATCATTATTCGGCTTTTGATATCACTCAAAATAATGAACTGAACATTCGGAATTGGAAAAATTATGAAGTGTGTCCTCAAAAACTGGATTCACTCGGCATCCTTTATGATATGGAATATTTTCAGGGAAAAAATGGGAGTGTTCTGTCTCGGTCTGCTTATGATTTTATTAGGGATCATTTAGGATATCGTTTGAATCTGGTTTCTTCTTTATTTGAAAGGCGCGATAATAGTTTATTCTATTCTATCCGTTTGAAAAATACAGGTTTTGCCACAGTTGTTAATCCACATCCTGTTTATTTGGTTTTTCTTAATGAAGAAGGAAGGATTGCTTTAGAAATAAGGCTTTCAAATATCAATCCTAAAGATTGGCAACCATATCGTGTCATTTCAGGAAAATATGAAACTGTCACACATACGATGGAAGGGAAAGTTCCTGTTTCATTGATGGACGGTACTTATAGAGTTGCTATTTGGATGCCTGATGCACAATTATCTTTAGTCCATCATCCGACTTATGATATAAAATGGGTAGAAAGCCAAGGGTTGCAACATCTGTATAACGAGAAAGTTGTACTAAATATAGTAGGTTTATTAAAATGGTGAACTTGAAAATATTGTTTTATGAAAAAAGTAGATGTAATTGTTTGTGTAGGATTATTAATGTCTGTCTTTTCTGTTAGGGCGCAGGATTATCCCGCCAGCCCGTTGGAGAAAGAGGGTTATCGTTTGATTTTTCATGATGAGTTCGAGGGGAAAGAGATCGACCGAACGAAATGGATTCCTGAGTATCTGCCTTCTTGGCCGAAAGACCGGACTGTCTGTACACCGACGTATGAGATGAAAGACGGGGTGGTCCGGTTGACGATCGACCGGGATTCAAAAAATGAGTTTGATAAGGGGATGTATATATCGGGTTTTATGAGTGCCAGCCGCACCGGTATGCATCACTATGATCCGAAAAGGAAAGCCCTTCATTCGATCAAGACGGAAGCTACACAAATAAACCAGTATGGCTATTATGAAATGCGTGCCAAGATGCAAGCTGGGGGCGGGGTGCATTGTGCCTGGTGGTTGATCGGGTTTGAAGATGATCCGAACCAAAGTTGCGAGATCGATATCTTTGAAATATTGGGGACTGATGTCAATCGTATCTGGTCTACCGTACACAGTTGGAAAGACTCGACGATCCGGTATCATACGGAACATCCCTGGTTTGCCAATAAGAAATTGGCGGAAGAGTTTCATGTATATGGCTTCGACTGGACACCGGAAGGTGTGACTGTGTATGTGGATGGCATACGGGTGATGACGCATAAGGCGGCGATCACTTATCCGCTGATCCAGATTATCTCTTTTTATGACAATCGGAAAGCGAAGAACGGCTGGACAGGGACTTACGATCCTTCCGTCCCGTATCCGAAGAGTTTCGATATCGACTATATCCGCATGTACAAGAAGATACCCGAAGGCTGTCAGGCGGTACCAGAAAATGAGTTACGCATCACTTCTGTCGAGCCGGCATGCTTGCAGATATCCGAAGGAAAAGCTATCTTGCGCGATATTGACGGACATGTGACACGCGAGTTGTTATACACGCCTTCGTTTGTAAATGTGCATTATAACGACGGGACGGTAACACAACAGTTTGTGGAATGGGAACCGTTGGATGATAAAGCCTTGCGCTTGGTTCAGGATGCCGGAACGGTTATCGTGAACGGGAAGATTACCGGTTTGCCGGATGACTTGCTGAAAGGGCAGGAGGCTACATTGATTATAACAACAACTAAAAACGATTGATATGAAAAACATTGCGACCTTTTTTAAACAGGCTCTTAATAAATAAAATTTTTATCAAATGAAAATTATCCATATCCTCGGCATGTTGCTGGTTGCGCTTGCCGTAAAAGCGGCTTCCCCTATCGAAGGGTTGCTGGAACGTATCGATAAAGGTGCGTCGCGTAAATTTATGATTGAACAGGTGAAATCTCCTGTCGATTTTTTCGAACTCGACCAGAAAGGTGACAAGGTCGTGATCCGGGGTAATAATTATGTGAGTATCGCGACCGGGCTGAACTGGTATCTGAAATATCATGCCGGAATTCATCTTTCCTGGAATGGCATGCAGGCCGAATTACCGGAGGTCTTGCCGGCTGTAAAGCAGAAGGAACGTCATGAGACGGATATGAAATACCGCTATGACTTCAACTATTGTACCTTCTCCTATACGATGGCCTTTTGGGATTGGACGCGTTGGGAGAAAGAGATCGACTGGATGGCATTGCATGGCATTAACTTGCCGTTGGCGATGGTCGGGACGGATGGCGTTTGGTACAATGTGCTGGGCAAGTTAGGCTATACGAAGGAAGAAATCAACGATTTTGTAGCCGGTCCCGGTTTCCAGGCTTGGTGGTTGATGAACAATCTGGAAGGTTGGGGTGGCCCGAATCCGGATAACTGGTATAAGCAGCAGATTGCTTTGCAGAAACGGATCGTGAAGCGGATGCGTGAATATGGTATCGAACCGGTATTCCCCGGATACTCCGGCATGGTTCCTCATAACGCAAAAGAGAAGTTAGGTTTGAATGTCTCTGATCCGGGATTATGGAACGGGTATCGCCGTCCGGCATTTTTGCAACCGACAGATCCGCGTTTCGAGGAGATCGCTTCCTTATATTATAAGGAGATGGATAAATTGTACGGCAAAGCGGACTATTACAGCATGGACCCGTTCCACGAAGGCGGAAGTGTGGCTGGCGTGGATCTGGATGCAGCAGGAAAGGCCATTATGCGAGCAATGAAGAAAAATAATCCGAAAGCCGTCTGGGTGGCTCAGGCATGGCAGGCGAACCCGCGTCCGCAGATGATCGGAAATTTGGAGGCGGGAGATCTGATCGCGTTGGATCTGTTCGCGGAAAGTCGTCCGCAGTGGGGAGATCCTGCGTCTACTTGGTATCGGAAGGACGGGTTCGGACAGCATGACTGGATTTATTGTATGTTGCTGAACTATGGTGGGAACGTTGGATTACACGGGAAGATGAAGCATGTGATCGACGAGTTCTATAAGGCGAAGGAAAGTCCGTTCGGTAAAACGCTGAAAGGAGTCGGTATGACGATGGAGGGGAGCGAAAACAACCCGGTTATGTTCGAACTGTTGTCGGAACTGCCTTGGCGCCCGCAGCGTTTCGACAAGGATCAGTGGTTGAAGGAGTATACGGTTGCCCGTTACGGAAAGAGCAATCCCACGGTGCAGGACGCTTGGATACTGCTGAGCAATTCCATCTATAACTGTCCAGATGCAAATACGCAGCAGGGAACGCATGAATCTGTATTCTGTGCCCGTCCTACTGAACATCCGTATCAGGTTTCAAGTTGGTCGGAGATGAAAGACTATTATGATCCGAACGATGTGATCCGTGCTGCCGCCATGATGGTGTCTGCCTCTGATCAGTTCAAGGGAAACAATAATTTTGAGTATGACTTAGTCGATATCGTCCGCCAGGCGATCGCCGAGAAAGGACGTCTTACGGAGAAGGTTGTTGAGGCTGCTTTTGCCGCTGGCGACAAAAAGTTGTATAAGGATGCTTCCGACCGTTTCCTGCGTTTGATCCTGTTGCAGGACGAATTGTTGGCAACGCGTCCTGAATTTAAGGTCGGAACCTGGATCGCTCGTGCCCGCAGCCTCGGAAATACCTCTGAAGAAAAGGACCTGTACGAATGGAACGCCCGTGTACAGATTACGACTTGGGGTAACCGGTTGGCGGCCGACGAAGGCGGCTTGCGCGATTATGCCCATCGCGAATGGAACGGCATCCTGAAAGATTTCTATTATATGCGCTGGAAAACCTGGTTCGATTATCAGACTCGGCTTTTGGATGGCACGAAAGCGGCAGCTATCGACTTTTATGCAATCGAGGAACCCTGGACGAAAGCAACAAATGTTTATCCGAGCGAACCGGAAGGAGATTGTATTCCGACAGTAAAACGTATATTTGTGGAAATATTCGGTAAATAACATAACAACATTGAATATATTATGACACGTAAATCAATCCCCGGTACTACCCAAGGAGCACGCGTGCAAAGTGATGCTCCCCAAAGGCGTATGGGTGGACGAGGCAGGCAAAAAGTTCAAAGGGCCGAAAACGATCGAAGTAACGGCTCCTTTGGAACGCCTTCCCTGGTTTGAAAAAATAAAATGAATGCGCAGAAACATTGTTTCCGGTTCCGTTCGGAATAGGAAGTAGCTAAAAACGGTGTTTCCCGGTTCTTTTTCAAAAAAAACAGCCCGGAAACACTGTTTCTTTTTACTTCCCGGTTGGAAATAGCCCGAAAACGCCATTTCTTGTCGCTTCCCTTTTGGAGACAAGCCGGAAATACTGTTTCTTCCTGTTTCCCCTCCCCTGAATAGGCTCAGAAACATTTTTCCAGCTATATATTGTTCCGCTTATGCCTGTAAACATTGTTTCTGCGGCCATCCCGAAAAAAAATACACAGGAAACGCTGTTCCCGGAAACTTTTCGGTAGGAAAATTTATACTATCTTTATCAGCGAAAAGAAATATCATGGAAACAACCTCGGAGATAAAAGCTTTTAACAAATTGTTTGCCGAATATCACGGATTGTTTGTGCGTTTCGCCAATACATACACACAAGATGAAGCGGCGGCGGAAGATATTGCTGTCGAAGGAATCATGTATTACTGGGAAAACCGTCACACGCTTACATCCGATTCGAATATCCCTGCCTATATCCTGGAAGCGATCAAACATAAATGCCTGAATTACCTTCGTCATCTTCGTGTCCGCGAGGATGTTGAACAACGCATCCGGGAACACCAGCAACGGGTGAACAGTCTGAGGATCGCCACGCTTGAAGCTTGCGATCCCCAGGAAATCTTCAGTACGGAGGCCGGGCGGCTCGTCGATGAGGCATTGGCGATGATGCCTGACAAGACCCGCCGGATCTTTGTCATGAGCCGCTATGAAAATAAGACATATCCGGAAATTGCCGTCTATTTCTCGCTTTCTGTCAAGAGCGTGGAGTTCCACGTATCCAAAGCATTGAAGATATTGAAAGTGAAGTTGAAGGATTATATGACGATTGTTTTGTTCATGTGAAATGAAAGTATTTCAGGAAAAATGATATTTTTTTTAGGGGATATCATTTTTGAGGTGCTTACTATAAAGAGAACATGAAAAACACATTATCAATTAAATAATATGAGAAAACAGATTTATTGCCTTTTATCTCTTTTGTGGATCAGTTGCCTTTCCGTTTCGGCAACCGATCGTTGGGTTATTAATCCTGCCGGCGGTATTACCTGGCAGATTGACGGGCGGGTTCCGCATGAAGACCATATTGAAATGAGTGGGTTGAAAGTCTCGACCGTCCTGCGTTACGGAGTTGATGCGAACGGGGCTTTTCTGCTGAACAGGAGTCTGGTATGGCCGATGCTCCGTACGATTCCGAACAATACGCATGCCAGCCTGATGCGCCGTTTTGCCTGGGATGTGACGGATATGGTCGAAGTAAACGGACAGTCGTTGCTGAACGAAAAAGTAAAAGAGATCACGTTGAACGGGACGATGGTTGTGCAGAGCGAATATGTGCTTCCCCGCAAAGGCAAGCTTGGTTTGACCCGTATCCTGTTCCCTTCCACCAGGAATCCTGCTTTTTGTGAAAAATATATTTTACGGAATACAGGCGAATCCGTCGTATCGGTGGAAATCCCTTCTTCCCGTTCGGTGATCGGGACAGACCCGGCGAAAGGGGTGGAGGGCAGTTATAAGTTGGTTTCGACCATCAACGGACAGGCTGCCCGCCAGTTGCAACCGGGCGAGGAGTTGACCTTCAGCGCGACCTTCGCCGGATATAAGAAGGATGAAAATGAACAGCTTTTCGACATAGAGCAGGAATTGCAGGCCCGTCAGGCGTTGATTGCCGGATTTTGGGACAAGTTGGTCTTAGACACGCCCGATCCTGTTATCAATACGATGTTTGCTTTTGCAAAAATACGTGGGGCTGAAAGTATTTACGACACGAAAGGCGGTCTGATGCACGGTCCCGGCGGCGAATCCTATTATGCCGCAATCTGGGCGAACGACCAGGCGGAATATATCAATCCCTTCTTCCCTTATTTAGGATATGAGATCGGAAACCGTTCCGCACAGTGTTCCTATGAGCATTTTGCCCGTTTCATGAATCCCGGATACAAGCCGATCCCCAGTTCGATCATAGCGGAAGGTATCGATATTTGGGCGGGAGCCGGCGACCGTGGCGATGCGGCAATGGTTGCGTATGGCGCTTCCCGTTATGCTTTGTCATGTGGAGATGAGGAGAATGCCGAAAAACTATGGCCGCTGATCGAATGGTGTCTGGAATATTGCAGGCGTAATTTGAACGAGGGCGGTGTTGTGGCTTCCGATGCGGATGAATTGGAAAACCGTTTCCCTGCCGGAAAAGCAAACCTTTGTACTTCTTCCTTATATTATGATGCCTTGATCTCAGCCGGTTATTTAGGGAAAGATTTGGGTAAGCCGGTAGCTGCCTATGCTCGACAGGCTACAGCCCTGAAGAAAAATATCGACCGCTATTTCGGCGGGACTGTCGAAGGATTCGACACTTATAAATATTATGAAGGAAACGATGTCCTGCGTTCTTGGATCTGCATTCCGCTCACCGTTGGAATCCAGGACCGGAAAGATGCAACCATACAAGCTTTGTTCTCTCCGCGCCTGTGGACGGAAAACGGTTTGCTGACGCAGGCCGGAAGTGAAACATTCTGGGACCGATCCACCTTGTATGCTTTGCGTGGCGTGTATGCCTGCGGCGAAACGGAGAAAGCCACCGATTACCTGAAGTTCTACTCTTCCCAGCGTTTGTTGGGAGAACATGTCCCTTATGCCATCGAGGCATGGCCGGAAGGCAGCCAACGCCATTTGTCGGCCGAAAGCGGTTTGTATTGCCGTATCATCACGGAAGGCATGTTCGGTATCCGACCGACCGGCCTGAATTCATTTGTCTTTACTCCCCGTCTCCCACAGGAGTGGGATCACATGAACCTGCGAAAGATTTGCGCTTTCGGAAAGGTTTTCGATATCGAGGTGAAGCGTGCCGGAGATAAATTGCAAGTGGCCGTTCTCTCCGACGGAAAGAAGATCTGTAACCGGAAAATAAAAGAAGGTGAAAATATCCGGATAAAATTTTAGGGGGTTGCTTCCGGGGAGTGCTTATATAGTATATGGACAAAAAAGTATTACATCGGTTTTTTGCAGGGACAGCTTCTTTTGAAGAGGAAGAGGCTGTCTGCAATTGGGTGGATGCTTCTGATAAGAATAGGGAAGAGCTGATTAAAGAGCGGAAATATTTTGATGTGCTGTTGTTGCATCAGGCGAAAAATAGCCCTTCGGGACAGGCCGCACGCCGTTTCAGGTTGCCTTCCGTTATCGGAGAATCCCTGAAGATAGCAGTTGCAATATCCGTTTTGATAGTATCTGCCTTGTATGTATACGACCGTATGACGAAACCGGCTCCTGTCTTGGCGATGAACAAGATTTCCGTCCCTCCGGGCCAACGGGCGAATATCACCCTGTCCGATGGGACGAACGTCTGGTTGAACGCTTGTAGCGAATTAACCTATCCGGCCTCTTTTACGGAGGAAACCCGTAACGTTTCGTTGAAAGGGGAAGCTTATTTCGACGTATCTGAAGATGCGGAACATCCCTTTGTCGTACAAACGAATAGATACGATATAAAAGTTTTGGGAACGAAATTCAATGTCCAGTCGGAGGAGCTGAATTGTGAGTTCTCAGTTGCTTTGTTGGAAGGTTCTGTCGAATTGACGAACAATCAGGAACCGGGATCGAAGTTCCGGCTTGCCCCTATGCAGAAAGCGGAATTGAGAGGTAATGATATGGTGGTCGATTCCATCCGCAATCTCGATAACTACCGCTGGACGGAAGGATTGATCTGTTTTGAGGATATTCGTTTTGACGACCTGATGAAACGCTTTGAAAAAACATATGATATCCACATTGTGATTCAGAACAAAAGACTGCATGATTATAGGTGCAGTGGAAAATGCCGTGTCTCGGATGGTGTGGATTTCATCTTGCAAGTGTTGCAGCGCAGTACGCGTTTTAGCTTTACCCGTAGCGACGATAACACGATTATCTATATCAAGTAAGTGTGTAACCTTAAATTAAAAACGAGAAATGCCTATGGAATGAAATAGAATACGGAAAAACAATGTAAAAGGCGATGAATGTGCGAGATTCACCGCCTTGCAATTAACACATGTCTAACACAAGTATTAATCTTTAAATATCACAAAGTTATGAATAAAATACCTCTGTCGGGGTTTTGTCTCTTATTAAAATCACGGCATAAACATTTATTTAGGATTATGAGAATAACCTATATGTTATTATTTGCAGCCATCTTCTGCTTGCATGCAGAGCATGCGATATCGCAAAAGATCACCCTGCAGGGTGATAATCTTTCAGTGAAAGATTATTTGAATACTATTGAAAAGCAGACGGAATATCTTTTTATCTATGACGCAGGTGTGAATGTGAATAAAAAGATATCTGTTAATATGGTCGGTAAGTCCATCAAGGAGGTTTTGGATAATTTCTCTGCCCTTTTGGGATTAAGTTATTCCCAGAAGGGTTCCTACATTGTCTTGTCGAGCCATAAAGTAAAAGAAACGTCGGCTCTCCTCGTTGACCGGCAAAAGAAGACAATCACAGGCGTTGTCACGGATGAGATGGGTGAACCGATTATCGGAGCCAACGTGATTGAAAAAGGAACTACAAACGGCATTATCACCGATATCGATGGCAAGTTTACGCTGGAAGTCGCTCCGGGTGCGGTCGTACAGGTTTCATATATCGGTTATAATACGCAGGAGGTAAAGATCGGCAACCAGTCGGCTTTGGCTATCCGGTTGGTCGAAGATACCCAGGCATTGAGCGAGGTCGTTGTTGTCGGTTACGGTGTTCAGCGTAAAGTGACGACTACGGGTGCTGTTACCAAATTGGAAGGGGATGAAATCAATAAAATGACAGTGGTAAATGCCACAAAAGCTTTGCAGGGTTTGAGCCCCGGTATCACGGTAGTCGACCGTGGCGGTGCTCCGGGTAGTGACGATCCTGAAATCTACTTGCGTGGTGTCGGTACGACCGGTAATGCCAAACCGTTGGTGTTGGTGGACGGTATCGAAATGTCACTCAGCCAGATTCCTTCTTCCGAAATCGAGAATATCTCCGTCTTGAAAGATGCCGCATCTGCTTCGATCTACGGTTCACGTGCTGCTCACGGTGTAATCTTAGTAACAACCAAACGCGGCAAGGAAGGGAAAGTGAAATTATCGTACGACGGTACGATCGGTTTCCAAGACCGGGCGGTAAAAGCCGAACAGGTTTCCGCACGCGAATATATGACGATGGTAAACGAGGCTCTTGTTAATTCGGGAGGTTCGATCCAATATTCGGAGGATGATATCCTGGCAACGGAAAGAGGCGATGATCCGTATAATCATTCTTACTTGAACTGGGGGAATGAAGTATATAAACCTACTTATATCACGCAGCATACATTGAATCTGACAGGGGGGAGTGAAGTCGGACGTTATCTGGTTTCGTTTGATTATCTCGACCAGCCGGGATTGATTGAGAATACGGAGTATCAGCGTTACAGCTATCGTGTCAATACGGACTTGAATATAGGAAAGATGTTAAAAGTCAGTAGTGACGTGACTTATCGTCATATCGATCGTTTGTGGCCGGAATCTTTGGGAAGCGTGCAATATGAAGTATGGAGTATGCAACCGACCTCTCCGGTAAAATATGAAAATGGTGATTACCGGCTGGACAAGCAAAATCGAAATGCTATTTCCCTTATGGATATGGACGTGGTCGGGGAAGACCGTTATAACAAGGATGTGGTTTATGGACAGGTAAAAGCCGATTTCGAACCGATCAAGGATTTGGTGTTTACGGGTATGGCTTCTTTGAACGGTTCCTGGGACAGAAGAAAGATCCATTATAAGAATTATAAATACTACAATGAGGCCGGTGAACTGGTTACACAGCGTAATAATCCGAACAGTGTAAAAGATTCACGTAACAACAGTTACCAGATGACACTTCGTTTCCTGGCCAATTACAAAAAGCGTTTCGGCGACGACCATGATCTGGCATTGCTCTATGGTATGGAACAAATCTCTTACCGCAACTACTATTCGATGGCTCAGCGTAAAGATTTGATTTCTGATGCTTTACCGGACGTTTCTTTAGGTTCGGCCGGTAGCCAGTTTGCGGAAGGATATCCGACAAAGTGGGGTATCAATTCTTTCTTCGGACGTGTAAACTACGGTTTTAAGGATAAATATTTATTTGAAGCGAATATCCGTACCGACGGTTCTTCCCGCTTTGCGAAAGGCCATAAGTGGGGTGTTTTCCCGTCTTTCTCTGCCGCATGGCGTATTTCGGAAGAAGGGTTTGTGAAGAATTTAGGATTTGTGGATAATCTGAAACTGAGAGCCTCTTGGGGACAGACCGGTAACGAACGTATCGATGCTTTCATGTATCTGCCTCAGTATAACACTTCGAATGTGGTCATGAACGGTAGCCTTGTTTCTGCGGTTTACCAGAAGAAGATGGCAAATCCGGATGTGACTTGGGAAACGGTGGAACAGACCAATATCGGTTTGGACTTCGGTTTTCTGAATAATACGATTTACGGTGAATTGGATTGGTACTCAAAAGATACGAAAGATATTCTGTTAGCATTGGGTATTCCTCATTTCATCGGCTTGGATGCTCCCGAACAAAATGCCGGAGTGGTTCGTAACTCTGGTATAGAGGCGATGGCCGGTTTCCGTAAAACATTCGGAGAGTTTACGTTCAACACCTCTTTCAACCTGGCTTATAACAAAAACGAATGGGTCGATCGCGGTGGAGACGACAAGAATATCAGCGGTTATAATATCCAGACGATCGGTTCGCCTTTGAACGCTTTCTATATCTATCAGGCAGACGGTCTGATCGCGAACGAACAGGAATTGGAAGAATACCGTGCCAAATATAAATCGGACCCGCGTGGTATGTCAGATCTTCATGCCGGCGATGTGAAACTGGTCGATACGAATAACGACGGAACAATCGACCCGGACGACCGTCAGATCTTTGCCTCCAATATCCCGAAGTTTACGTATGGATGGAATATCAGCGGCGAATATAAAGGCTTCGACTTGAGTTTGTTGTTCCAGGGGTCGAGCGGCGCGAACCGTATGATGTACGGCGAATGGATCGAAGGACCGAGCTATGAGGCTTTCACCGGCATACATTTCCGTGACAGGTGGACGGAAGAGAACCGGAATGGAAATGCCGAAATGCCTCGTTTGGAAGCGGCCAATAACCGGAATGCATCTACTTATAACTCTTTCTTCCTGAAAAAGACAAACTATCTTCGTTTGAAAAACGCCCAGTTGGGCTATACCTTCTCGAAAGGGATCACGGACAAACTGGGAATCACGAAACTGAGATTGTATGTTTCTGGCTCGAACCTGCTTACATTCAGTAGCCTGTATCAAGGGCTGGACCCGGAAGGAAAGAGCGATCGGATCAATGATTTCCCTCCGTTGAAAATCGTGAATTTCGGTGTAAACATTATCTTTTAATCTAAACTAATAAATAGAGCATTATGAAAATATATAAGAAATCGTTGCTGTATGGGGCATTGGCTTTTACCCTTTGTATGGCAGGCGGTTGTAACAGTAATATTGATCTGGAGCCGGAAGGTATCATTACGGCAGACGGGTATTTCAAATCGGCAGAAGACTATGAAAAGGCGTTGACCGCCTTGTATGAGAGGCTGAATGTCGAAAGTTATGATTTATGGATGGATGGCGTGACGGATAATGGTTTGGTTACGCATAGTTGGAACAGGGGATATGATTTGGGACGGGGCATCGGAAGTACGGCTTCCTCTTTCCCTGCCGACAAATGGGATAAAGGATATGTTTCCGTCCAGCGTGCGAATAACGTGATCAACAACATCGATAAGTACCAATGGCCGGGTGGGGAAAGCGATGCTAACCGGAACCGGGTTTTGGGTGAAGCCCGTACCTTGCGTGCTTATTTCTACTTGGATTTGGTTTCCATCTTCGGACATATCATGTTTTATACGGAAAATCCGGCTACGGTAGCGGAGAGTGAAAACGTTCAGCAAGTACAGGACCCGAAAGAAGTGTTCGATTTTATCCTGGATGATCTGGACAAGGCAATTGCCGGACTGCCGGACAAGCCCGGCAATAAGTCGAAGATCGGGAAACCGGCCGCCCGCCTGCTTCGTGCACGTGCTGCTGCCTATGCCGCCGGCTATCTGAATGATAAGTCTTATTTTCAGCTCACGTTGGATGAAACGGCCCACCTGATTGCATCCGCTCCGCAACTGGCCGATTTTGACAAGTTGTTCATGACCGGTTGTGAAGACCTGGACGAGGTGATCCTCGTAAGACGCTACTCGTTGGATGCGACGAACAGTTGGGGAAACTGGTATAACCAGTCTATCGGCGGATATTGCGTGACGACTCCGGTGAAGGCACTGGCTGATGCTTTCGAATATGTGGGTGAGAGGAACGAAACGATGCCGTATTTGAATAAAGATCCCCGTTTTTACCAGACCATCTATGCTCCGGGTATGGAAATGCGCGGCAAATATTTCAATACGATTCCGAACAATGTGGTTGAAAAGGATGGCAAGACCTATTTTGATCCCAATAAGGATTACGGGGCTTTGCAGGACAAGGAAGTCAGCGTAGGTGACGCTTTGGCGGAAGGCGGCGGTGGCGAATGGAACAAGACGCCTACCGGACTGGCTTGGAAGAAATATTGCCAGGAACCGGAAACTTGGACGACCTATAACTCGTTTATTATTTTCCGCTATGCGGAAGCCTACCTGTTGAGGGCGGAAGCGTTGGTGGAAACCGGCGGAAGTACGGACGAGGCCAAGTCTTTGATAAAAGTGATCCGTGACCGTGCCGGCAATACGAACGATATCGACAAGATGGTTGCCGAACATTATAACGGCAGCCTCCGGGATCTGATCCGCAACGAAAGACGTGTGGAACTGGCACAGGAAGGCCTTCGCTTTGCCGATATCCGTCGCTGGAATATTTTGTTGGATGTAATGAACAAACCGATCGAAGGTATCGAATATCGTGACTTCTCAAGCGGGACACCTGAACATACCGTTTTAATTCCAGCGGAGAGAGATGCCTATACGGCAAGGGATTTCTGGTGGCCGATCCCGCAAGCAGAGATTGACTTGAATCCGGGTCGTATTACCCAGAACGAAGGCTGGAAATAGTAACCGGTTCTGAATTATAGAGAGAAAGCGCATCAGGACTATCCGAGGATATTCTGATGCGCTTTTTTTGTAATTTTGCTGAAGTACGCACGTAAATATAAACTTGAAGAAGATGAAAAATTCGATTAAACTTGTTGCCTTGTTGTTAACCGCCGGATTTTATTCCGCCTGTACCCGACAAATGCCTTCCGATACCCGGACCCGCATTTCCCTGGAGGGTAATTGGGGGTTGCAACTGGATACTGCCGGAACGGGGATTGCTCCTGATTGGTTGACAAAGCCCTGTACCGACTCTCTTTTCCTGCCCGGCACTACCGATATAGGAAAAAAGGGAACTTACAATACGGATATGACACAGACTACAGTCCTTTCCAGGGAATATATGTTTGAAGGGAAAGCTTTGTACACAAAGCTGGTCGATATACCGGAAGGATGGGACGGAACATCCGTCCGCCTGGTGATGGAACGCACGAAACCCACGACGATCTGGATCGACGGAAAAGAGGTAGGGTCGAATAGTGATATCTCTACGGCTCAACAATATGACCTGTCCTCCTATCTGTCTTCCGGAATTCATACCCTTGCCATTTTGGTCGATAACGGAAAGGAGGCGGTTCCGGAAAAGGTCTATGGCTCTTCACATGCCTATTCCGCTTCCACGCAGACGAACTGGAACGGGATTATCGGTGATTTTTATCTGGAAAGCGCCCCTCTTTGCGGGATCGGTGAGATCCAGCTTTATCCGGATGTCGCAAAAAAAGCCGTGACAGCCAAAGTAATCCTTCGTAACCCGGACAAAGGGGCGGGAAAAGGTACATTGTCCTTTTATGCCGAAGCTTGGAATACGGACAAACAGCATAAAACACCGGTACAGACAGTTGAAGTAGACTGGATGAAACCGGAACAGGTGCTCGAACTTGCGCTGGGGGATAAGGCTTTGCTTTGGAGTGAATTCACACCGTCTCTATATCGTTTCTCTGTCTCACTAAAAACAGATCAGTCCGTTGATACGGAGCAGGCTACTTTCGGTTTGCGTGATTTTAGGACAAAAGGACGTCAGTTCACCATAAATGGCAAGACTACGTTCCTGCGTGGGAAACATGACGCCTGTGTCTTCCCGCTGATTGCCCATACCGCAATGGACGTGGAGACTTGGCGGCACTATTTCCGGGTGGCGAAACAATACGGCATCAATCATTACCGTTTCCATTCCTGGTGTCCTCCCGAAGCCTGTTTCGAGGCTGCCGACATCGAAGGTATTTACCTGCAACCGGAACTTCCTGTTTGGGGAAATATCGATATAAACGATTCCGAATTATGCGATTACCTGTTGAAAGAAGGGCGGAACCTGCATCAGGCGTATAGCAATCATGCCTCTTTCGTCATGTTCGGATTAGGCAACGAGATGTCCGGCGAAGAAGGGCTTGCCATGCTGGTCCGAACTTTCAAAAAGGAAGACGACCGGCATCTCTATGCTTCCGGTTCGAATAATTATTTAGGATTTAAGGGCAAACAGGCGGATGAGGATTATTTCACGACTTGCCGTGTCGGGCGTGAAGACGACAAGCAGTTCAACACGCATGCCCGTGCCTCTTTCTCATTCGCCGATGCTTATGACGGCGGGTATCTGAATCATACGTACCCGAATTCGGAGATGGATTTCTCGTCTGCCAATGCTTTGTGTGATGTTCCGATTATCAGTCACGAGACAGGGCAGTTTCAGGTATATCCGAATTATGAAGAGATCAAGAAATATACGGGTGTATTGAAGCCTCGCAATTTCGAAATCTTCAGGAAACGTTTGGAAGATGCCGGCATGATCGACCAGGCGCATGACTTTATGATGGCTTCCGGCAAATGGTCGGCTCTGCTGTACCGGGCGGATATCGAAATGAACTTGCGTACACCGGAATGGGGCGGCTTCCAGTTGCTCGATTTGCAGGATTATCCGGGACAGGGTTCGGCTTATGTCGGAATCTTAGATGCTTTTATGGAGAGTAAAGGGTTGATCACGCCGGAGGAATGGCGGCATTTCTGTTCGGAAGTGGTTCCTCTGTTCTGCACCGGGAAGTTCTGTTGGACGAACGATGAGGCACTCACCGGAGAGGTGGAGATTGCCAATTATTCCGAAAGCGATTTGAATGGCAAACAATTGTCCTGGACATTGACCAACAGCAAACGACAGGTTTTGGATAAGGGTGTTTTACCTTTGCAGGTTAAACAGGGAGAACTGGCAAAGGTAGGCTCATTGAAACCGGCGATCGCTTCTGTCCGGAAAGCGGAAAAACTCACGCTTGCCTTGTCGATAGACGGCACTCCGTACCGGAATGATTATTCTCTTTGGATTTATCCGGCTGATAAAGAGGTTAACCCGGCTGAAGACATTTGCGTGACGGATGATCTGGATGCTCATCTGAAATACCTGACGGAAGGCGGCAAAGTCCTTTGGTTCCCCAGGAAAGACAAACATAAGGACCAAACGGTAGACGGGCTTTTCCAGACGGATTACTGGAATTACCGCATGTTCCGTTCCATTTGCGAGAACTTAGGCCGGCCTGTTTCTCCGGGCACATTAGGGATTCTGACCGATCCTGCCCATCCGGCATTGGCTGATTTCCCGACCGAGTTCCATACCGATTGGCAATGGTTCACGATCATCAAGCAGAGTTATCCTATGATTCTGGATCGTCTGTCCGACGATTACCGACCGATCGTGCAGGTAATCGACAATGTCGAACGCAACCATAAGTTGGGCTTGTTGTTCGAGTTCAAGGTCGGGAAGGGCAAACTCTTGGTTTGCATGTCCGATCTGAAAGCCGTACAGGACAAACCGGAAGCCAGGCAGTTCTACCGTAGCATTTTGGAATACATGGAATCCCCTGCTTTCGCACCCTCTTACTCTTTATCCGCAAAGGATTTGCAAGACCTGTTTACAGCCAAGGTGAAAGCGGGTGAGATGAAGAAGTTATTCAATATTTCGTCTTATAAATAGGCTTGTTTTAAAGGAAACGTATCAAAACAGCCTTGTTCCCGCGCTTGATGTGGGGGCAAGGCTGTCCTGGAACGACCTATATCTTTTTGGAAAGCGGCAGGCATCCTTTTTGGAAAAGCCGCCGACGGTTTTATCAAAAGCCGCTGTCTCTTTTAGGGATTCTGTAAAATCAAACTCAATGCTTTCAGGTTGTCGGCTCCGATTAAATCCACTTTTTCTTTGATAAAGAACTTCTTGAACAGTGGTGTGTCCGGTGCGCCCCACCAGCGGAACAGTTTGCCTTCCGCATGGGTTTGCCAGATATATTCTCGCATCTTTTCGAGCTTTTCTGCGGGTATCTCTCCTTGGCCTTTCCAGCCGATGTATTTGGAATAATTATCGCTGATAACAGGCATCAGAGCGGCCGGAATGTCCTTCCCTAAATCTTCTATCGTGCCGTCTAAGAAGATAAAGCGGTTGGTTTCGGCGGCAATAGCCTTGCGGGGACTTCTGCCCGACAGATAGAACAACACGGCACTTTCTTGCAGTTTGCCGTCTTTCTCATGGCAGAAAATAGATTCGTACGGCTTTAATTTCTTTTTCAGGACAGGATACATCGCTTCACCGTCTGTCTTGCAATCGACCATCAGGAAAAAGGGCCGGTCGCTGCCTGGATACACTTTGCCGTTATTGTTCTTGATCCTTTCGACTAAAGGCAGGAGGTATAGCTTCTCGAACGTGATATCCGGATCGGGGGCGACCGAGTCGTGGGATACATACAGTTCTCCGTCGATTAGCCATAAATCGGCTTCCACGCAATTGAAGTTGAAGGAGAGGGCGTCGAGTAGCGGACGGGGTCGTTCATAATCATTGTGCGAAAAAGCATTGTAATGGATCGTCTGGGCTTGCAACGTGCAAAAGAACAGACTGACCAGTAGTGTGATTACTTTTAGTTTCATACAGCATTTCATAATTGATCAGGCAAAGATAAACAGTTTTGTCTGGTTTCTAAGAATATTGTTTACATTTACCTTGATCAATCTGATAAACCATGAATAGACGATTATTTCTAAAAAGATCATGTGCCGGGGCATTCCTTTTATCTTGTCCGAGCTCTTTTGCCGGTTTAAACCGGCAAAGGAACCTGCGTTTCTGGTGGTAACCGATTATGATTCCGGTGATTTGGATTGGACCAAAACGTTTATCCCGGCTGCTCAGAAGGAATGGCTCCGGCAGGAACTGAAGAAAGACGATTTGCCGGTCGTGATCTTTATCCACGAATTGTTGGATACTTTCTCCGGAATCGACAAAGAACTTTATATCGGCAATGCGGAAGAGATCGTTTCGATACTTGAACAATGCGGCAAGGTCATAGCCGTTATCCAGGGGGATCATTTCTCGAAAGTGTGGATGGCGTGATGCTCCAACAAGATCGACCGAGAGCGTGAAATGGTTGATTTGTCCCATGTTTCCAGTTGTGCCTCCAATTTAATGCAACTGAATTGCAAACTTTTATTTTGATTATTCTGATATTTTTCGCTACTTCGCATTTGTTATGGAATTACCAGAGGAGCAAAATAAGTTAAAGGAGATTGCTGCCGGAAATGTAGAAGCTTTCGAGCATTTGTTTTTCCAGTACCAACCTCGGTTGGTAAATTTCCTTATTGGCCTGACGCACGATAGGGAAGTCAGCCGTGATATGGCTCAGGATTTGTTTCTCTCGTTGTGGAAAGACCGCGAAAAACTGAAGGATGTCCGCTCTTTCTCCTCCTACCTTTTCCAGATGGCGCGTTTTACCGTGTATGACTACTTTGACCGTCTCATTGTCTCGGAAAGATATGCGAATGAATACCTGCGGGAAGTTTCCCCGGCTGAATCGGAGGAAGAGGCCTTGTTTGTCCGTGAGTTACAATCGGTCATTAATCGTACGGTCGATCGAATGTCTTCCCAGCGAAGCAGAATCTATCGGATGAGCCGTGAGGAAGGTTTGTCCAATGATGAAATTGCCATGCGCCTTGATATTAGTAAACGAACAGTGGAAAATCACTTGACCGCCGCTCTTGCCATTCTTCGCAAAGTCCTTTATTTATTCTTTGTTATGAATTTGTAGTTGGAGTGGTTATATCTGTTCTTGTGGTTATTGCAGGATTTGCCAAAGAACGGGTTACCGAAACAGACAATAACCCTTGTTGGGCCGTTTTTCTATTTGGAATGAAATTCCGGACCATCCATGTTTGACGTTTTCATCTTTTAGACCGGAATCAATAAACAATTGGTAAAATGAGGTCGGCAGGGAATGGAAAAAATGAATTTTTTTGTTACTGGAAAGTAAGAAATCTTGGCATCATGGAAAAGTTCAACTTCCGGAGATTCGTCTGTGACAAAAGAATCTTGCCGTAGACCTGAATATTTCAAAAAAGATTTGCTTCTTTACCGATATGACGACCGTTTTCATCGCCTCGACGACCGTCTTCATCGCTGCGACGACCGTCTTCATGGTATGTAATCTCTGTAACTCATGGTGATGGTGACCGTCTTTGCAGTGAAAAACCGCGCACCTCATGACGAAAAGCCATTTTTCTTCTATGAAAAACCTGAACTTGCAGCTATTCCCAAAGAATGTGTCTTGTTGTTAACGAAACAATATTATACAAGAACCCCCCTTTCAAATTCTCCCATCCGTTTATTTTCATATTGTGAAAGTGGTTAAATTACAGGAAAATGAAAAAAGTTCATATTCGGTTGTGTGTATTTGCGTCGTAAGCCGACTTTATTATAAAGCATGGGATTTTATGGAAAACGACAACAATATAAAACGGATCATACAGCTTTATTTCGGAAAGCATTTCTCCCGTTCGGGACGTATCCTGTTCGGACGCTGGCTGCGGGCGGAGGATGGGGTTTCTGAAAAGGTCGATTTGTTGCAAACCTTTTGGGAACATTCGCCGGCAGAAGCGACTGCCGAAACCCGCGAAGACTGGGATGCCCTGCAAAGACATTTACAGGTTGAACCGGTCTGCCGGAATACCGTCCCGATGTGTCGCGAGTGGATCAAATATGCGGCGGTGATCGCATTGATGTTATTGACGGGAGTGGCTACTTTTTTCGTTACGGATCGCATGAAACCTGCCCGGCATGTAGAGATGGCGGAGTTGTTCGTTCCTTATGGCGAGAGCCGGCAGGTCCTTTTGCCGGACGGTTCGCAGGTATGGGTCGATGCCGGTTCGTTGCTTGTTTACCCGAAAGACTTTACGGATACGGAAACCCGTACGGTTTACCTGACAGGTGAAGCGTCATTCACGGTTCGGAAAAATACGGAAAAGCCTTTTATCGTAAAGACGACTTATCTGGATGTGCAGGCTTTGGGTACGGTATTTACGGTTGCTTCCTATCCGGCTGATTCCTGCACAAGCACGATTCTGGAAGAGGGGAGTGTCAAAGTAGATGTAAAGGCAGGCGAACACCAGCCGGCTATCTTGAAGCCGAACGAACGTCTGGTTTATTCGCATGCGGCGCATACGGTAACGGTCCGGCCGGTCGATGCTTTGCTTTATAAGATGGAGCGTAGCGGCTACCTGATTTACGAGAATGTCTCTTTCTGTCATCTGATGGCTTCGTTGGAACGGAAGTTTAACGTGACGATCCATTATAACTCCCAGAAATATGCGGATGAGTATTACAATGTCAAGTTTGCCCCGCATGAAACCTTGGAGGATGTACTGGCTGTTTTGCAGCAGTTGATCGGCATTCGTTTCAAGATAAAGGGAAATGTCGTATTTATAAATTAAAAAGAGAGGAGAGGAACAGAATGAACAAAAGAAAACCGGAAAGAACGAAAGTGCGAAAATCCCTCTTTCCGGCGTTTGAAACCGAATTGTGACTTTTTTGGATGCAACGTAAAACGTTGGAAATAATTAATATTCAATTTTCAAACATACAAATATATGAAATTAACTAATCTAATACCTATAAAAGCGGGAAAAACGCTTTCCCGTCTATGTATAATAGGGGCTTTGTCTCTTGGTGGACCGTTCGTATTTGCTCAAAATCAACAAATTCGTTTGTCTGGAAATAATTTAACCTTAAAGGCGGCTTTCAAGCAAATCGAACAGCAAACGAAACTCTTCGTAGACTACAACACACAAGATGTCGACGATTCACGCATAATTAAGAAAGTACCGGCAGGCAACAATGTCAAGAACGTCTTGGAACAATTGCTGGAAGGCACGAACTGTTCCGTCACATTCAGCAACGGTCATGTAATCATTTCCAAAAAAGCATCGACATCTTCCGAAACAAGAAAAGTCACCGGCATTGTCAAAGATGAAAAAGGCGAACCGATCATCGGTGCGAATGTTGTGGAGAAAGGGACGACGAATGGCACGATAACGGATATGAATGGAAATTTCACGTTGGAGGCTTCGGAAAAAAGTGTATTGCTTGTTAGTTTTATTGGATATGCTCCACAGGAAGTTTCTGTAGGAAATCTGAAAAGCATTAATGTGAAACTGCGCGAAGATACTGAAATTTTGGATGAAGTGGTGGTGGTTGGTTACGGAACTGCCCAAAAAAGAGATTTGACAGGTGCAATCTCATCTGTTAAAACAGAATCTTTAGAAAAAGAAAGTCCTCGTTCCGTTCAAGATTTGTTACGGGCAAATGCGGCAGGTCTTTCCATTAAAATGTCGACAGATGCGGCAGGCACGTCTGATATTCAAATACGTGGTAAAAATACATTGTCTGCAGGTTCCAGTCCATTATATGTATTGGACGGTGTGATTTTTAATGGTAGCCTTTCTGATATTAATCCTATGGATATCCAATCTATTGATATATTGAAAGATGCCAGTTCAGTCGCCGTTTATGGTGCAAAAGCCGCTAATGGGGTAATTGCTATTACTACTAAAAAAGGAAAAGTTGGTAAGCCTGTTGTGAATTTCAACGTAAATCTTGGTTTTGTCCGTCCTTCTTTATTACCAAAAGTTGTAGATGGTGAAGGCTTTGTCAAATTCCGTCAAGAATATTCTGAAAGTTTGTTGACACAAGCGGAAATGGCAGCAAAACCTGGAATGTATGCTGATCCTCGTACATTAAATAATATGGGAGTAGATCTGTTGGCTTGGTATAACTATGACCAATCCAAACCGGTAACAACCTTGCCGGCAGAAGAACAGTTGATACGGACTTGGTTGTCTCGTCTGAATTTTAAAAATATAGAAATAGACAATTATTTGGATGGGGTAGAAACAGATTGGGATGAATTGCTTTTCCCAACAGGTTTTCAACAAGATTATACAGCAAGCATATCGAACCGGACAGATAATTTTTCTTACTATTGGTCATTAGGACATGTGGATCGTGAAGGGATAAAAGCCGGTGATCGATATAAAACATTCCGTACTCGTTTGAATATGGAATCTAAAGTGACGGATTTCCTATCGGTCGGCTTGGTCTCTTCTTTTGCGACAAAAGATGAAAAAGCATTAGTTGCAGACGTTGGGCAAAGAGAACATAATTCTCCTTTTACGACCAATGAAATAGATGATATAGATAGCCCTTACCGGCTATATCCTTCTGGTGACAATAATACAAAAAATCCATTTTTCGATAATTTGTATAGGGATCGTAAGAAAATGACACATACTTTAAATGCAAATATTTATGCGATTCTGAAGTTGCCGTTTGGTATAGAGTATCAAATGAATTTTACACCTACTTATAAATGGTATGAGTATTATAATCATGAATCATCTCAGCATCCGGAATGGAAAGGGAAAGGTGGAAATTCTGAAAGAACGACAGAAAAAACATTTAACTGGCTGGTCGATAATATTGTCCGCTGGAAGAAACGATTTGGAGATCATAATGTGGAAGCCACATTTTTGGCCAATGCGGAAAAAGGACAATTCTGGAATACGACAGCTAAGAATACGCAATTTTCACCCAACGATGTTTTAGGGTATCATAACATAGGGGCTGGAACTTTTCCCGTCATATCAAGTAATGATACTTATGAAACAGGAGACGCATTGATGGGACGTTTATTTTATTCGTATAAAAATAGATATATGTTGACCACATCGGTTCGTCGTGATGGTTATTCTGCTTTTGGGCAAGCTAATCCTCGTGCGACTTTCCCGGCTATTGCGTTAGGATGGACTTTTACTTCGGAAAGATTTATGGAATCGGCGAGCAGTTGGTGGAATTATGGAAAGTTACGTATTTCATGGGGAGAAAACGGAAATCGTGACATTGGCCGCTATGATGCGCTTGCTCGTTTAAAGTCAGGTCTTCATCCTTATATAGATCAAAATGGGAATGTGTTTGTCACATCTCAGATCTATGTGAATGACATGGAGAATGCCAGCCTGCGGTGGGAACGGACGGCTTCTTACAATGCCGGTCTGGATTTTGCATTGTTCAATAACCGTTTGAGAGGTTCAATGGAAAGCTATTTTAATACGACAACAGACTTGTTGGTCAATCGTACGTTGCCTTCGATTATCGGATTTTATGAAGTCAAGGCTAATTTGGGTAAGTTGACGAATAAGGGTTTTGAATTGTCTTTGAATGGAGATATCCTTAAAATTGAAGATTTCTTATGGACTTCCTCCGGTACATTTTCTTTTAATCGTCGAAAATTGAAATCGTTGTATGGTGATATGGTGGACGTGTTGGATCAAAATGGAAATGTGATCGGTCAAAAAGAGGCCGATGATTTGGAAAATAAATGGTTTATAGGTCATGACCCTGATCAAATCTGGGATTATGAAGGAGATGGCGTATGGCAATTGGGTGAGGAAGAAGAAGCGGCTAAATACAGTTGCAGACCTGGTGATTTCCGTTATATAGATCAAAATAAAGATGGAGTCCTGGACAGCAATGATAAAGTGTTCCAAGGGTATAAAACTCCTCGTTTTTATTGGTCGTGGAGAAATGAACTCACTTATAAGGATGTTTCACTTTCTTTTATGATGTATTCTCATGTAGGGCATTATAGTACTTTCAACAAAGCCTCGAACTCAGGGACAATGTATGATCGTTATACCGCATTTGATATTCCACGGTGGACGGTTGATAATGCGACGAATGAATATGGACGTATCGGTTCTCATAATTTTGCTAACCATTACGTGAAAAAAACATTTATCCGTATGGAAAATATAGCATTGTCTTATAATGTTCCGAAATCATTTTTGAATAAATTTAAAGTTCAGAATATGCGTTTGTCGTTGAGTATACGTAATCCGTTTGTTATCTCAAGTTGGAGTTTTGGAGATGTTGAAGGTGGAGATTATACGATGAAATCTTGTAACCTTAATGTTAATTTTTCTCTTTGATAACGATTAATGAAAATAAAATTATGAATTGTAATAAGCAAATTTTAAAACATGTATTGGTATTGACCTTTATTCCATTGTTGATGAGTAGTTGTAGCGAGAGTTGGTTGGATCCTAAACCTCTTTCTTTTTATACACCCGAAAATACTTATGTTGATGCGGATGGATTGTATGCAGCAATTGTAGCGGCAGAGCGTAATATGCGGCATGAGTTTTTTGGAAATTTATCCCCGATTTTATCGGAATTAAATTCTTCGGATATTGCGGTTTATGGAAAAACTGATCACAATGGTTCATTAATTGATTTTGATAATTTTTTGCTTCCGACTACTATTTATGTAAGTGGTGATGAGCGAAATCAGATTCAATGGTACTGGAATGAGGGATATAGAGGAGTCAGGTTTGGTAATACGGTATTGTCTCGTATAGACAATGCTACTTTTAAAAGCGAGGAAGAGCGTAACCAAGTGTTAGGAACAGCTTATTTTCAACGTGCTTATCGCTATTATAAGTTGACTCATCAATTTGGTGACGTACCTTTTTTAGATAAAGAATATGCAACTCCTAAATTAGATTTTTATACACATGATCGCTGGAGTATATTGGAACAATTGAAAAAGGATTTGGAATTTGCCTACCAATGGGTTCCGGAAAAAGTGGATAGAGGAAAAACATCCAAAGCAGCTTGCGGTGTTTTGTTGATGAAAGTTTGTATGTGTTTGTCTGATTTTGATCGTGCAATTGAAGTGGGAAGAGAAATTGTGGCAAAGCATCCCTTAATGACACAACGTTTTACAAGCAATAAAATGAAGCCAAATACCAATTTGATGCATGATTTGCATAGTGTTGAAGCAAAGTTGGATATGGCAAATACGGAAGGTCTGATGTATGTCGTTGCTTATCCGCAAGTCGAGGGGACAACCAGAATGCAAATTATGCGTAACGCTTTACCTTATTGGGCAAAAGGTTCTGTGAATGTAACTCCTGATGGGAAGACAGGTACTGCTATTGTTCCGGCAAAGGAAGATAAAGGGACTGAAATAGACAATGATTATAATGTTGGCCGTGGCATTGCATCGACGCGTCCTACGAATTATTTCCAATACGAGATTTGGACGGATAAAGAAAAAAATGATTTGCGCAGTCCTAATAATCGAGAAAGTTGGAGACGAATGGAAGATTTGTTCTATAACGAACCCAGTTTGAAAAATAAATCGGAATGGTATGGGAAGCACTTGGTTCGTCCTGTTAATATGAATGTGTCAGACTCTGTTCGTTGTTGGTTTATGTGGCCTCATTATAAGACATTTGTCCCGGATCCAACTGTTACACAAGACCGTAAGGGAGGGGAAACACCTTGGTATATCTATCGTTCTGCGGAAGTGTATCTTTTAATGGGTGAATGTTACTATTGGAAAGGACAATCACAGGAGGCAGCAGATATGTTGAATGTAGTAAGGGAACGAGCGGGAGCTGATCCGTTAGTCGTTTCGGATATTAACATTGGAGAAATATTGGCAGAGCGTGCTCGTGAACTTTATTATGAGGAAAACCGTCATACTGAATTAGTTCGTATTTCTTATACATACGCTCGTACAGGTAAACCCTGCGAAGTGTTTGGTGGACGAGTATATAGTTTGACGAATTTTTCAGGACCGGGAGGGACAGGTTTAAATGTGAAAGAAGAAGGTTATAATTTTTGGTATGATTGGATGATAAAACACAATAATTTTTTCCGTGATGGAGTTGTAGTTGCTTGTGGGCAATATCGTATTAGTGTTCATCATGTATTATGGCCGATTCCAGAAGTTGCAATTACTGCGAATACGGGGGGAATTATCAATCAAAATGTAGGTTATCCAGGTACTGAAAAGAATATTATACCTTTACCTATTGATCAGGAGAGGCCTGCTAAATAAGAGGAGTTATTACAAAATAGCATAAAAAGGAAATGAAAAGAATGTATATGTTTTTAGCCGCACTTCTGTTTATATGTGCAGTAAGTGCCGAAGCGCAAGACAATCAGCTTACGTCCAAGGAAAAGAAGGAAGGCTGGGTGCTGCTTTTTAATGGAAAGAATCTGGAAGGCTGGACTTCTGTAGGTAAAGATGTCCCGCCTGCGTTCGGCTGGGAGATTGAAAACGGGGTGCTGACGGTTCGTAAGCAGGATGGTAAAAGAGGAGGCGATATCATCACGCGTGAGCAGTATGCGGATTTCGACCTGAAAGTGGATTTCCGTATCACGAAAGGAGCCAATAGCGGGATAAAATACTTCTTTACCAAGTACGAAAAAGGCGGCTGGTTGGGATTGGAGTATCAGATATTGGATGACGAGACCCATCCGGATGCAAAAATGGGACGTGACGGAAATCGCTTGGAAGGCGGCCTTTACGATATGTTCCCGACATCAGCGAAAAAGGTAAATCCGACAGGCGAATGGAATCAGGCCCGTATTGTCGCTAAAGGTTCGAAGGTCACACATTACTTGAATGGGAAGAAAATCCTGACCTTCGACCGTAGCAGCCGATCGTATAAGGAAACCTGGCAATTGAGCAAGTATAAGAATAGCCGGCCTATGTTTGGGGATGTGGAAAAAGGGCATATTCTTTTGCAGGACCACGGGGATGTCGTTTCATTCAAGAATGTAAAAATCAGAAAATTGAAATAATTAAAAAACAAGCAGGGAGATGAAAAATACAACAACAAGAAGAGGTTTTATCAAGCAAGTCGCCGCAACGGGTGTGGGTTTGACCATCGGTGGCATGTCGTTCAGAGCGAGCAGTGCCAAGAGTTATGCGAATATTATGGGTTCGAACGAACGGGTAAACATGGCCGTTATGGGGACCAATGGGCGTGGTGCGGGTATGGCTCGTAATTTCCAAAGCCGTAAGGATGTGGAAATGAGATACGTCTGTGATGTGGAAGAAAAAGCATTGGCAAAAGGTGTTGCTGCCGTAAAGAAAGTCGGAGGTAATCCGAAGACGGAAAAGGATATTCGTAAGGTATTGGAAGATAAAAACATCGATGCCATACTGGTGACGGCTCCTGACCATTGGCATGCACCTGCGACCATCATGGCTTGTCAGGCAGGTAAACATGTCTATTGTGAAAAGCCTTGTAGCCATAATCCTCACGAGGGTGAGCTGAGCCTTGCCGCCGCCCGCAAATATAACCGTGTCGTGCAGGTCGGTGCCCAGCGTCGTTCGTGGCCTGGTCTGACGGAAGGAATAGAAGCTTTGCATAATGGTGTCATCGGCAAGGTCCATTTTGCAAAGGCCTGGTACACGAATAACCGCAAATCGATCGGTTTTGGAAAAGAAATTCCGGCTCCTTCCACGATTGATTTTGATTTGTGGCAGGGACCGGCTCCCCGTCGTTCTTACCGTGATAACCTGATTCATTATAACTGGCATTGGTTCTGGCATTGGGGAACAGGCGAGGCTTTGAACAACGGTACGCATGAGATAGATGTCGTTCGTTGGGGCCTGGGATTGGATTTCCCGACAGCGGTCAGTTCTGAAGGCGGACGTTTCCGCTATAAGGATGACTGGGAAACTCCTGATACGCAGACGATCGATATCCGTTTCGGCGACGATTGCCTTGTCACCTGGGAGGGACGGAGCTGCAACAGCCGCGATACGGAAGGTCGTGACCGTGGCGTGATCTTCTATGGCGAAGGCGGGGCGTTGGAGACCGGCCATAACGGGTATCGTATTTTCGATATGAAGAACAAGCTGGTCAAGGAACTTGCTTCAAAGGACGTTATTGACGGCCGTGACCCGAACAGCCCGAGCGCGAACTTGGATATGGGACATATTGCGGATTTCATCGATGCGGTCAAGACGAACCGCCGCCCGAATGGAGACATTGAAGAGTTGCATAAAAGTACGTTGTTGGTCCAGTTGGGTAATATAGCCTGGCGTACGGGCCATCGCTTGATGATCGACCCTTCCAATGGCCATATCGTGAACGATCCGGAGGCTCAACGCTTGTGGAGCCGCACGTATGAACCGGGCTGGGAACCTATGGTGTGAGTTTCTATTAATGTTCCTGTATTTTTTCCGAATGGCCGGTGATAGAGGAATGATACGGTTTCCGAATTTTGGTACGGTTGCTCTGGGATCGGAAACAGGGCAACCGAATCAAAATCATAAAGCGTCCCTCTGTTTTCGTCACCGATACGGACTAATCACATAAATGTTTTTGCAAAAACAACCATCATACTATCATTTCCGCCTGTATATCGGTTTAAACCAATATGTTATGGCATGATAGTTGCTGTTTTTAACTATCATTCATCTATCACACCTATCATAGTTAAAAACGATAACATCCTGTGTATCAATTATACGATAAAAACAGAGACCGTCCGGGAACAGGTGCAGAATATGTTAAAACGGCTTCTTTTTTCATCAAGACAGGCTTTTCTTTTGTCAAAAACAGCTTTTAAAGCCGCTTGAGACCCGGGTGTAAGCTGTATGGAGACCCGGGTGTGGGAGAGGTGCAGACCCGGGTCTGTGCGAGGCCTTCCCGGGGGTGAGCAGATGTTTATCCGCCATGTTGGAGGTACTTTTATGCCTTGTTTTTGCCTTTTTTTCGCCGATGGCTATTTTTTGGTGCGGTTGCCCTTGGATTGGAAACCAATCTTTTCCATCTAACCAAATTATTCCTTACCTTTGTGTCTTAAAAAGAGAACACAAGGTATGGAAAAACAGTTTAAGAGAACGCTGATAACTACGGCGTTGCCGTATGCGAACGGGCCGGTGCATATCGGTCATTTGGCCGGGGTGTATGTGCCTGCTGATATTTATGCACGCTATCTTCGCCTGAAGGGGGAAGAAGTTTTGATGATCGGTGGGTCGGATGAACATGGAGTGCCTATCACGCTGAGAGCGAAGAAAGAAGGGATTACGCCGCAGGATGTGGTGGATCGTTATCATGGTATTATCAAGAAGTCTTTTGAGGATTTCGGTATCTCGTTCGATATCTATTCCCGTACGACTTCGGCTACGCATCGCCAGGTAGCGTCGGATTTCTTCCGTACCTTATATGATAAAGGCGAGTTTATCGAGAAAACAAGCGAACAGTATTATGACGAGGAAGCAAAACAGTTCCTTGCCGACCGCTATATAACCGGGACTTGTCCGCATTGCGGCAATGAAAAGGCCTATGGCGACCAGTGCGAAGCCTGCGGTACATCTTTGAGCCCGACGGATCTGGTCAACCCGAAATCCGCCATCAGCGGTAGCCAGCCGGTGATGAAAGAAACCAAACACTGGTATTTGCCTTTGGACAAGTGGGAATCATACCTGCGCCAGTGGATACTGGAAGGGCATAAGGAATGGAAACCGAACGTATACGGGCAGTGCAAGAGCTGGCTGGATATGGGATTGCAGCCTCGCGCCGTAAGCCGCGACCTCGATTGGGGTATTCCCGTGCCTGTGGAAGGTGCGGAAGGGAAGGTGCTGTATGTCTGGTTCGATGCGCCTATCGGATATATCTCCAATACAAAAGAACTGCTCCCCGAAAGTTGGGAGACCTGGTGGAAAGATCCTGAAACCAAGATGGTACATTTCATCGGTAAGGATAATATCGTGTTCCACTGTATCGTGTTTCCGGCCATGCTGAAAGCCGAAGGTTCTTACAACCTGCCGGAAAATGTGCCGGCCAATGAATTCCTGAACTTGGAAGGCGACAAGATCTCCACTTCCCGCAATTGGGCTGTCTGGTTGAACGAATATCTGGTGGACATGCCGGGTAAGCAGGATGTGTTGCGCTATGTTTTGACGGCCAATGCTCCAGAAACAAAAGACAACGATTTCACCTGGAAAGATTTTCAGGCACGCAATAACAATGAGCTGGTAGCCATTTTAGGTAACTTCGTCAACCGTGCGTTGGTGCTTACCGAAAAGTATTTCGAAGGCAAGGTGCCGGCTGCCGGCGAGTTGACCGATTATGACCGCCAGACATTGACCGATTTCGCGAATGTAAAGGCCGACGTGGAACGTCTGTTGGATACGTACCATTTCCGTGACGCACAGAAAGAAGCGATGAACCTGGCTCGTATCGGAAACAAATACCTGGCTGACACTGAACCTTGGAAATTGGCAAAGACCGATATGGGACGTGTCGCCACGATCATGAACATTGCTTTGCAGATCACGGCAAATCTGGCGATCGCTTTCGAACCGTTCCTGCCGTTCAGCATGGAGAAACTGAACAGGATGTTGAATGTGGAACCGTTAGGATGGAACCGTCTGGGATCGACAGACCTGTTGGAAGCCGGCCACCAGTTGGGCAAATCGGAACTGTTGTTCAAGAAGATTGAAGACTGCGTGATCGAAGCGCAGGTACAAAAGTTGCTGGACACGAAGAAAGCAAACGAGGAAGCGAACTACAAGGCGAAACCCATCCGCGAGAATATCGAGTTTGATGATTTCATGAAACTGGATATCCGTGTCGGGACCGTGTTGGAATGTACGAAAGTGCCAAAGGCGGATAAGCTGTTGCAGTTCCGTATCGATGATGGTCTGGAAAAACGTACGATCGTTTCCGGTATCGCCCAGCATTACAAGCCGGAAGACCTTGTGGGAAAGCAGGTTTGCTTCATTGCCAATCTGGCCCCGCGCAAGTTGAAAGGTATCGTTTCCGAAGGAATGATCCTTTCCGCAGAAAACTTCGACGGCAAGTTGGCTGTCATCACTCCTGAAAAAGAGGTGAAACCGGGCAGCGAAGTGAAATAGATAATACAATGCTGGAAGAACAGATACAGATGGTCGACTTGCATGGACAATATCTCCGGTTCAAAGAGGAGATCGACGGGGCCATGCAGGCGGTGATCGACAGTTGTGCCTTTATCAATGGCCCGCAGGTGAAAACCTTTGCCGGGCATCTGGCCGGTTATCTTCAGGTTCCGTTCGTGATCCCTTGCGGTAACGGGACGGACGCTTTGCAGATCGCCCTGATGGCATTGGAACTTCAGCCCGGCGATGAGGTGATCCTGCCGGCATTTACTTATATAGCGGCAGCCGAGGTTGTCGCTATGTTAGGGTTGACGCCTGTGTTGGTGGATGTCGATCCCGGGACCTTCAATATCGATCCCGGGAAAATGGAAGCGGCTGTTTCGGAACGGACAAAGGCGGTCGTGGCCGTCCACCTGTTCGGGCAATCTTGCGATATGGAGCCGATCATGGCTTTGGCAGATGCCTATCATCTGTATGTCGTGGAAGATAACGCCCAATCCGTTGGTGCCGATTATGTCTTTTCCGACGGGCGGGTGCGAAAGACCGGAACGATCGGACATATCGGAACCACTTCTTTTTTCCCGTCCAAGCCGTTGGCCTGCTATGGCGACGGAGGTGCGTTGATGACTTCCGACGAGATGCTGGCTGCCCGTATCCGTATGATTGCCAATCATGGCCAGGAATGCAAATACCATCATAGGCGGATCGGATGCAACTCCCGTCTGGATACGTTGCAGGCTGCCGTACTGGATGTGAAGTTGAAGCATCTGGAGGAGTTCACGGAAGCTCGCCGGCAGGTTGCTTTCCGGTACGATGAAGCCTTGTCTTCCTGCAATTCGTTGGTTCTCCCTGCGAGATCGACGTTTTCGACTCATGTCTATCACCAATATACGGTCCGGGTAAAAGACGGCCGGCGGAATGCCCTTCAATGTCTGTTGAAAGAACGGGGAATCCCTTCCATGATCTATTACCCCGTACCGGTGCACCGTCAGGAAGCTTACCGGCACATCTCCCGTGTATCCGGCAGCCTGGACATCTCCACCCGTTTGTGCGAATCCGTCCTTTCCTTGCCCATCCATACGGAAATGTCTCCCGGACAACAACAATATATAATAGAAATCCTGAAAAATTGTGATTTATGATTTATGGATAAAAAGATAAAATTCGCAGTAATCGGTTGCGGTCATATCGGCAAACGTCATGCCGAGATGGTGACACGCGATCCGGGAGCCGAATTGGTGGCCCTTTGTGATATTCGTCCTCGTGAAGAGTTGGGTATTGAAGCATACGATGTCCCGTTTTTTTCTTCCCTTACGGAATTATTGCAGAGCGGACTTTCCATTGATGTCGTGAATATCTGCGTGCCGAACGGTCTGCATGCCTCTATGGCCATCCGGGCTATCGAAGCCGGGTATCACGTCGTGATCGAGAAACCGATGGCACTGACGCTTGCCGATGCCGAGAAGGTGGTCTATGTTTCGTTGAAATATCGTAAACAAGTGTTCTGCGTCATGCAAAACCGTTATTCCCCTCCCTCCGTCTGGATCAAGGAAATGGTGGATTCCGGCAAGTTGGGCAAGATCTATATGGTCCAGTTGAATTGCTATTGGAACCGTGACGAGCGTTATTATAAACCCGGAGGCTGGCACGGCGATGCCGCTTTGGATGGGGGTACGCTTTTCACTCAATTCTCCCATTTCATCGATATTATGTACTGGCTTTTTGGAGATATATGTAACATCCAGGCTCGCTTTGCCGATTTCAACCATGCCGGACTTACGGCTTTTGAAGATTCGGGTTTTGTGAATTTCAATTTCGTGAACGGGGGAATGGGGAGCCTTAGCTATTCCACTTCTGTCTGGAACAGGAACATGGAAAGCAGTATGCTGATTGTTGCGGAGAACGGCAGCGTGAAAATCGGCGGGCAGTATATGAACGAAGTCGAATATTGTCATATCAAAGATTATGAAATGCCGGAACTGGCGCCGACGAATCCGGGAAATGACTACGGTCCTTATAAAGGTTCCGCCCAGAATCATAATTTCGTGATCCGTAATGTGGTCCGTGTTCTTTCCGGTGCAAGTACGGAATGTATCACGACCAACGTACTGGAAGGCATGAAGGTCGTGGACATCATCCAGCGGATTTATGCCTTGAAGAAATAAATGGAATATATGCGCCTCGTCCATCACAAAGGTGTTTTTGAGTGAGCCGAAGTTGTCGATCGTGTTTGATATGTTCAGGATAAACTTCTGGTAATACTTTATATTCGGTGCATGGATATTCTGCCGGTAGTCGTAGAGCAAGCATCGGATATAGAACCGGGTGGGAGAAAATAAAATCCCCCCGTACACCTTGGAAGTGAACCGGGGGGGGGATTTTTCAGTTTGGCATTTTTATTATAGGGAGTTGTTTAGGTTATATCATGCCCAGCCGTTCAACATACCGTAAAAATACATGGGTTTCAGGAAATAGACCTTCAACAACCATGCAGCCCACTGCTCTTTTGATGTGTCCAGTAACGTGAACGGGAACGAGTTTTGTGCCTCTTTTTTGTAATCGAACTCGCACAAAAGTACATGCCCGTAGTCTGTCACGATCGGACAGGCGGCATATCCGTCGTATTTCTCTGCTGGTTCCTTGCCTTCCATCAGCGAAATTAGGTTCTTGGCAGCGATAGGAACCTGTTTGCGGATAGCGGCGGATGTCTTGCTGGTCGGGATTCCGGCTACGTCTCCTAAGGAGATGATGTTTGGATATGTCTTGTGGACCAGTGTTTCTTTGTCTACCATTACCCAAGCGTCGGCAGCCAGCTTGCCTTCCGTCCAGCCCAATCCGGCCTCTCTTACAAAATCGGGGGCTGACATCGGAGGTGTGAAATGCAGAAAGTCGTAGTCTTCCACAAACGGAGTGTAGACTTTCTTGTCACCCACTGTTTCGATCTTTTCGAAATGTACCTGCTTGGTAGCCGTATCCACGCCTTTCACGCGTACATTCAAGTTGATTGGAATATTTCGTTCTTTGTAGATTTCTAATAAGCGGGGGGTGAAGAACGGAACATCATACAGTTCTTTGGACGCTGTGTAGAAATTCAGGTCTACCGTCTCGCGTGTTCCTTGTTTACGGGTATAATGTTCTGTCAACAGGCAGATTTTCTTGGGAGCTCCACCGCATTTGTGTTTAGTGTAGGTATCTGTGTATATTCCGCGTCCACCTGTTTTGGAAAACTCCTGTATGGCTTTCCATGTCTTTTGCGCACCTTTGAAATCATAGATGCAATGAGCGTTTCCTTGTCCCAATGTCGCTTGCGTGATTCCTTCCACCTTTTCCCAGTTGATCTGGAGTCCGGGGGTCAGTACTAAGAAGTCGTAAGCGATTTTTCCGTTGTTTTTAGTCATTACCTGATTGAATACAGGGTCAACGGCTGTGACAGAATCTTTGATCCATTTGATATCGCTGGGCATGCAGTCTTCCTGTTTTCTCCAAACATCGTCCGGTTTGTATACGCCGGATGCAATCAGGGTGAATCCTGGTTGATAAAACTGACGATCACTGGGATCGATCAACGTTATATCCGGTTTGTCCAGCCAGTTCTTTAAACGGGCAGCCATACTGATACCGGCAGCTCCTCCGCCGATAATAACGATTTTGCCTTTGGCTTTGCTTGAAAATGCTTTTGCTTTTTGGGTATTTGCAGCAGTCAATACACCGGCCATTGCCATTAGCTTGAAAAAGTGGCGGCGGTCTATGCCTTTCTTTTCAAAATTCTTCAGTTGATCTTTCAGTTCGTGTTTCATCATGTTTGAAAAAATTAGATTTTATTGCAAAGAAAGAATGATCCGGAAAAATGTACAAAGAAAGGGCTACTACATGGCTTGCGCAAGTGTTCTGAGTGGGATAAAATACTACTATATTAGTTTCTCATCTCATTCTTGTTGCAATGTAATTACTTAATAAATAATGATATATAAGATATGTGTTTCTGAGAAAATATTTTCTATAAGTCCATCAGAAAATCAACTAAGTTTGTCTCTCCTTCCAGTCCCAAACGTTTTCTTAGACGATATCGGCGCAGTTCTATGGCTCTCACGGATACGTTCATGATGGAGGCGATCTCTTTTGTCGAGAGATTCATGCGAAGCAGGCAACAGATTCGGAGATCACCTGTCGTAAGGTCGCCGTATTGTTGTCTGAGACGGTCTATGAAAGTTTGGTGCGTACTGTTGAAATAGCTTTCGAACAGTATCCAGTCCGCTTGGTTGTTCAAGGTTTCTTCCATCAATCCTTTCATGCGGTTGTAGAATTTGTTCGGATAGCGTTCACCCAGTATTTCTTTCTGTTTCTCCAGCTCCTCCAAAAGGCTTTGAACAGCCTGGTTACGTTTGACAAGGGCTGTGGTTTGAATTGTCAGTTCGTTGTTTTTGTTTTGCAACTCTGCTTCGAGCATTCGATTTTTCAGTATCTGTATTTGCTGCTGTTCTGCCTGCCGTTCAGCTTCAGCTTTTTCCTGTTCTTCTTTATGCAGGTTTTTCAGATTATGGCGGAGTACGGCGTGTACAAGGAACCATACGATGGCGATATAGCTCAACCATGCCCATAGGGTGTTGTACCAAGGAGGGCGGACTTCGATGGAGAGTGTGAGTTCGGGATAGGGGCCTTTGATGACATACTTGCGGACTTTCAGCTCGTAGTGTCCTTCCGGTAATTGCAGGAAAGATATTTTTCCGTCGTTTTGCCAAGCAGACCAGTCCGAAGAGACTCCTTCGATTTTATAGCTGATCTGGTGGCTGGGGGTGAATATCGTAGTCCCTACTTGCAGATTGACTTCCTGGAAGTTGTGCGGGAGAGAAATGTGTTGTGTGTTGATCGGTAGTCGGTGAATGCCGGAAGCATCCACGAATTCAAGTCCGGAAATCTTTAAGGGTGTGTTACCGAGACTACTCCCGATCAGTTCCCGAATGTTGATCAACAGGGCTCCTTGCATGGCGGAGGCCAAGACCAGGGAATCGTTTAAAGGGATGATGCGCTTGCCCCTTGTCACGAGGTTCATATTGTAATTGTCGAAGAGTAGGCGGCACTTCAGTGTCCCGATACCATCTGCGACATGAAATAGGCCGGCTTCATTTCCAGAGGATAGCCAGTAGAGGTCGTTCCCGGTTGGGTAAACAAGTTCTGTTCGAGCGAACTTTCCCAAAGCTTCTGTATCTCGGAACAATTGACTGATAGACGGTACGGGTGCTTTGTTGACCCGAAGATAAGGTTGGGCTTCGGCTTCGGATATAGGGATGAAAGGACTTACGGCTCCCAATGAGCGTTTGAAATAGCCGAGGTTGGTCTGGATATACAATTGATCACCATCCAGTCCGGCATTTGTCAGTTTGCCGATCGTGCTTCTTTCTCCTAACAAGGTGATCGGGGGATCGAAAGAGATTTGGGACAATCCGTTATCGAGTGCTACCCAGATTTGTCGAGAGTCCTGTACGCAGATAAAGCGGACGATGTTGTCTTGCAACTGATTCTGTAGAGACAGGTGTTGTAGGATCGTACCGTCGGAGTTTGTGATATATAATCCTTGTGTCTGGGTTCCGATGAAAAAGAGCGTCCCGTTGGTCGCGAAGGCGCTTGGTTGTGCATTTTGTATTTCTTTTGGTAAAGTAAAAGGGATTTCAACGGGTGGGGGGGTGAAGCGGACTTCTGGCGGAACCGTGTTTAATGGATGATAATGGAGGATACCCTCTTTGTCGCGTGTCCAACTTCCCAACATTGTCTCGTTGCAGGTGTAGATCGTCTCATTGTAATTCGTTACGCCGGTCACCTCTTCTTGTCCCGGTAACGGGTATAGTTTCCAGGTATTGCCGTCGAAAGCAAGCAGGCCGGAATTGTTGGCGACATACAAGATACCGTCAGGGGTCAGGGAAAAACTCCAGTTTTGGCAACTTGCTTTATAATCGTCGATTGTATAGTTTTTTACAAATATGTATGGAATAGCTACTGATGCTCGCAGGGCATGTGCCGTGAACAGGAAAGAAGCGAGAATGATCAGTAGTCTGTACATGATTTGAAGCTCGAATTAAAAAAGTAGAAGGGGAAGCAGATGTTCTTTGACACCCCTCCCCTTATGAATATTTGAATGCAAATATAATTAAATTCTTAGAGCTTGTTTAAATTTTGTTCAGCATTCTTTTGAGAGTTCTTTTTGAGTATGTTTTCCTGTTTTTATAAAGAGCATAGCGAGCTATGTGACGAATAAAAACAGGAAAACAGACCGGAAAGAAACTCAAAAGAAGCTGAAATAAACTTTTTGGAGAAAATTTAAACAGACTCTTGTTTATTTATATTCCTGCCAGCTTTTAATCTGGATGCCTTTTTCATCCATATTGCAGAAGGCGCTGATAAAGGCGCTTGCCAGGCGGGCGTTGGTGATCAATGGAATGTTGTGATCAATTGCCGCACGGCGGATCTTGTAGCCATTGGTCAGCTCTCGTTTGCTGTGGTCTTTCGGAATGTTGACAACCAGCTCGAAGACGTGTTGGCTAAACATGTCCATGATGTTCAGGTCACCTTGTTCGTCCGGCCAGCAAACTGTTGTTGCGGGGATGCCGTTTTCGTTCAAGAATCTGGCTGTTCCTGCCGTTCCGTAGATGTTGTAGCCTTTAGCCGCCAGCATTGAGCACGGTTCCAGTAGTTCGGCTTTGCTCTTGGCTGCTCCGGAAGAAACCAGTACGTTCTTCTCTGGAATTTTGTTTCCGACGGCGATCATGGCGGAAAGCAATGCTTCGTCGAAGTCGTCGCCGATGCAACCTACTTCACCTGTAGAACTCATGTCCACGCCTAATACGGGATCTGCCTTGTGCAGACGAGCGAACGAGAACTGGGAAGCCTTCACGCCGATCCAGTCGATATCGAACGCACTCTTGTCCGGTTTGGTGTAAGGAGCGTCAAGCATGATACGGGTCGCCGTTTCGATGAAGTTGCGTTTGAGTACTTTTGAGACGAACGGAAAACTGCGGGATGCACGTAGGTTACATTCGATTACCTTCACGTCGTTGTTCTTGGCCAGGAACTGGATGTTGAACGGTCCGCTAATGTTCAACTCTTTGGCGATCATCTTGCTCACCTTCTTGATGCGGCGTGCTGTTTCGAAATATATTTTCTGTGCCGGGAATACCAACGTCGCGTCACCGGAGTGTACACCTGCAAACTCGATATGTTCGGAGATGGCGTATTCGACCACTTCACCGTTCATGGCAACCGCGTCGAACTCGATTTCTTTTGCTCCTTGCAGGAATTCGGAAACGACTACCGGATATTCCTTAGATACCTTGGCTGCCAGGTTCAGGAATTCGATCATCTGCTCTTTGCTGTGGCATACGTTCATGGCTGCCCCCGAAAGCACGTAAGACGGACGGATCAGAACCGGAAAACCGACCTTGGTGATGAAATCATCAATTTCCTCCATGCTGGTCAGCTCGCCCCAACGTGGCTGGTCGATTCCTAACGTATCCAGCATCGCGGAGAATTTATGACGGTTCTCGGCGCGGTCAATCGACAGTGGAGAAGTACCCAATACCGGCACGTTCTGTCGATATAGTTTCATGGCGAGGTTGTTTGGGATTTGACCACCTACGGAAACGACTACTCCCTTGGGAAGTTCCAAGTCGATTACGTCGAGCACGCGTTCGAACGAAAGCTCGTCGAAGTACAGACGGTCACACATGTCATAATCAGTGGAAACGGTTTCCGGATTGTAGTTGATCATAATGGACTTGTAGCCTAACTTGCGGGCTGTCTGTGCAGCATTTACCGAACACCAATCAAACTCTACGGAAGAACCGATACGGTAAGCACCTGAACCCAGGATCACGACGCTCTTGTCGTTCGGGTAGTAAGAGATGTCGTGCTGGCTGCCGTCGTATGTCAAATACAGGTAGTTTGTCAATTCTGGATGTTCCGATGCGATCGTATTGATGCGTTTTACGCTTGGCAGGATACCTAACTTTTTACGCAGATTGCGTACGCGGATGTTTTCCTTTTCCATGTTACCTTCCGGATTTTCAACGTAACGGGCGATCTGGAAGTCGGAGAATCCCAGGCGTTTTGCTTCTTTCAGCACATCTTCCGGAAGATCTTCGATCTTATTGTAAGCGGATAATACTTTCGTATAGTCTACGATGTTTTTCAGTTTTTCCAGGAACCACGGGGTGATCTTGGACAATTCGTGGATACGGTCTACCGTGTAACCTTCTTCCAGCGCTTTGGCTACGGCGAAAATACGCAGGTCGGTCGGGTTGGCTAACGCATCGTCCAGATTGTCGAATTCCACGTCGTTGTTACCGACGAAACCGTGCATACCCTGTCCGATCATACGCAGACCTTTCTGCATGATTTCCTCGAAGCTCTTGCCTATCGACATGATTTCACCAACAGACTTCATGCTCGAACCGATCTGGCGGCTGACACCGACGAACTTGGTCAAGTCCCAACGCGGGATTTTTACGATCATATAATCTACTTCCGGTGCTTTATAAGCGGAATTAGGTGTTCCTATTTCGCCGATTTGGTCAAGGCTGTAGCCTAATGCCAGCTTGGCCGCCACGAATGCCAGCGGATAACCGCTTGCTTTGGATGCAAGTGCGGAAGAGCGGCTCAAACGGGCGTTTACTTCGATCACACGGTAGTCGCAAGTTTCGGAGTTGAACGCGTATTGGATGTTACATTCGCCTACGATACCCAAGTGGCGTATTGTTTTGGTTGAAAGTTCTTTCAGCAGGTTCAGTTCCTTGTCTGTCAGCGAGCAGGTGGGAGCGACAACGATACTTTCGCCCGTATGTACGCCTAACGGGTCCACGTTTTCCATGCTTACGACCGTGAAGCAGTGGTCGTTCTTGTCACGGATTACTTCAAATTCGATTTCCTTCCAGCCTTTCAGTGATTCTTCCACCAGTATTTGGGGGGAATAGGCAAAAGCGCTTTCAGCCAATGTGCGCAGTTCGGCTTCGTCTTTGCAGATACCGCTTCCCATGCCGCCCAACGCGTATGCCGAACGGATCATGACCGGGAAACCGATTTCGTAGGCAGCCTTTACGGCGTCTTCCAGGTTTTCAACAGCGTGGCTGACCGGAGTTTTTACTTCTATCTCGTCAAGTTTCTTTACAAACAGGTCACGGTCTTCAGTGTACATGATCGCTTCGACCGAAGTTCCCAGTACCTTCACGCCATATTTATCCAGTGTTCCGCTGGTATACAGTTCAGTTCCGCAGTTCAAAGCAGTCTGTCCGCCAAAAGCCAGCAGAATACCGTCCGGTTGTTCTTTTTTGATCACTTCTTCAACAAAATAAGGAGTGATCGGCAAGAAATACACCTTGTCGGCTACCCCTTCTGATGTTTGAATGGTTGCAATGTTCGGATTGAGCAATACGGTGCTGATCCCTTCTTCTTTCAGTGCCTTCAATGCTTGTGAACCGGAGTAGTCAAATTCTCCGGCTTGTCCGATCTTCAGGGCGCCCGAGCCCAGAACAATCACCTTTTTGATACCACTTTTCGACATAGTAATTTGGGTTGTTTAATTTATGATTTTATATTATGTTATAATTGTCTTAGAGATCACAAGGTACAAAAAAAATGCGTTAGTAAAAATAACTAACGCATCCTATATAACCAAATGATAATGCTTTAAAATAAAAAAATGAACTTCATTATCCGACATATAACCGGAAAAATATGCTGGATTATCCTTATATGCTTTCTGTGTCATGAAGCTCTATTTCAAAATTTCGACAAAGATAAGTATAAATATTCGAACACACAATAGTGTGCAGGGCAACCGCACCAAAAATTGCTATCCGGGATCACCTCTCTTCTTTCATGAAAATTTCGCAAACTAACCATCATACGATCATATTCGGTTATTAACTATTGTTTCACAATATATTAAAGCATGACAGTCGCTGTTTCCTACTATCATTCTGCCCTCATGTTTTTCACATGACTATTTATTTATATTGTTGATAATGTATTATTTATGTTTGTGTAGACAAAAAAATAACCATCACCGAAAAAGAGGCAAAAACAGGGCATAAAAGTACCTCCAACATGGCGGATAAACTTCTCTGCACCCCCGTAAGGGCTTCGCGCAGACCCGGGTCTGCACCTCTCCCGCACCCGGGTCTGTGTGGTGGGTACACCCGGGTCTCAAGCGGCTTTAAAAGCTGTTTTTGACAAAAGAAAAGCCTGTCTTGATGAAAAAAGAAGCCGTTTTAACATATTCTGCACCTGTTCCCGGACGGTCTCTGTTTTTATCGTATAATTGATACACAGGATGTTATCGTTTTTAACTATGATAGGTGTGATAGATGAATGATAGTTAAAAACGGCAACTATCATGCCATAACATATTGGTTTAAACCGATATACAGGCGGATATGATAGTATGATAGTTGTTTTGGCAAAAACATTTATATAGTTAGTTCGTATCGGTGACGAAAACAGATGGGCGCTTTATAATTTTGGTGCGGTTCCCTGAGGGTGGCCGTGTCAAAATCTTTCAAGATATTGACCACAACAGGAACTTACCGCTTCGCAAAATGATTTTCAATGTAGAACATTGGTTGAAGGTTGGGGATACTTCTTGACAGAGTGATGGATTTTATGCCGTCAGGATAAGAAAAGGATTCAATTTATTTTTATCTTCGCAGAAATTAAATGAATTGTCGTATGAAGTGGGGTATAAGTGTAATCCTATTGTTATTGTGTACGTTATTTTTGCAAGCGCAATCTAATCTGACATGGATCAGGACCAAAGAGGGAAAGATGGTTGCAGTACCCAAGCGGATGGTCTTTGACTTGGATCTGCCCAAGTTTGTATACAAAAGTTTCACGCCATCGAATAGACAATTGATCGAAGCCAAGTTGCGCGAATTTGTTCCTGATTTTCCGGTTTGGTCCGTATATGAGCAGGAGCGTCCGATGGATATGACCATTTCATCTGTTGCCTACCAGCCTTTCTTTAATCCGTATACGCCGATGTTAAGACGTGTTTCGCCGATGGCGTTGGATTTTCACGAAGTCTTGATCGTTCCAGCCAGCGAACAAGTAACTTTTATCACAAGCGGCCGACAATACACATGGCCCGGTGCTGGCGGTTTGACTCGTATTAATGTTGAACTACTGTGGAGACATGACCGTTTCTCCCTGTCAGGAGGTGCTTTCGGCGGACGTTATTTCACGCCGTTCAATCCTTCTCCTCAATTTATGGGTGGTTTCAATGCGATGGCCAGTTATGATGTGGCTGATTGGCTGACGGTGAGGTGGTGGGGAGAATACACGTTTTATGATCAAAAGGAGAAACGGAATCCGCACATGCTGATGAATCCGTTC
Organism: uncultured Parabacteroides sp.; assembly: GCA_910577325.1. Lineage (GTDB taxonomy): Bacteria > Bacteroidota > Bacteroidia > Bacteroidales > Tannerellaceae > Parabacteroides. The sequence continues at coordinate 450 of CAJTMR010000020.1, read as the reverse complement.
TACAACCATACAAGCGTTGGTGGAGCATTTGAATTCAAAGTGAACGATAGTGGTTTTAAAGTTGGCGTAGGTGTCAACTATGAATATAACCCGATCCGTGGAAGAATGGAACGTCAATTCTTATTTTATCCAGCAGGTAAAATAGGCATGTTTCATATTGGGAATTAAATTCGGTGATGGTTTTGGTCGCGCTGTGTATTTGCTGAATCTGCTTTTTTTGACGAAAAAAGACGGTTGTGCTTTTTGCCATGAATAGTCGGAATGACTTTTAGAGTCCGACCAGCTGTATATTATGGAGAGGGCATCACTCTCATGATAATATATTAATTGTTGTGTTCCCCTTAGTGATAGTCGAAGATAAAAGTTTCTCTTACGCGTACCATATAATATCCCTTTCCCGTGAAAAAATATTTCAAAAAAAAACCGTTAAAAAGTTTGCATAGGAATAAA
>CAJTMR010000019.1 GCA_910577325.1 uncultured Parabacteroides sp. | reverse complement strand
ATGTCAACATTTTTGTTTGCTTGTCATAAGATTCTTCGACCTGCAAAGTGCCTTGCAAATCATAACCTTCCTTTTCTATTTCTAAATATTTCAACTCCGATCCGGCTTGACCATAACAGGTTGTTGAAACAAATAAACTAACAGACAATAGAACCTGAAATAATACTCGAGTTTTCATAACGCTTGAAGTTTAAAATTTATAATGTTTCAATGAATAGTTATACAGAGTTTGCTGCACCCACAACACAAACAACCTTTCAAGACTATATTTTTCAGACACAGATGGGTTTAACCTGATTTCAGCATTATATGCGTTTATCTCGTTCATATAATATTCCGGACAACGCAAAACAGTAATCTTAGCCATTTCTTTATTAATAAAACTCATAGCATTCGTGATACCATCAAACTCATACTTCAACAAGTAATCCAAATGTTCCTGAGGAATTTGAAGATAATATGAAGGATTCAGCGGCATTTCATACTTGCTTGACAAAGCCTCATCATAATTACAATGATAAGCCTCATGATAAATGATAGAGATTTGATCCTGATATTCAAACCCAAAAAACTTATAGCAAAGAGCTATTTTCTTTTTGCCTGTTATTTCATCTACCTCAACCCTGGCATTACTTGCACATACACCCGTCGGAAGCCCTATCTCCACATCATCGATGTTACAAGCCAATTCCTTCATTCTTTTCTTTATATCCGAAATCCTTTGATTCAGGTTTTCCTTGGTAATCTTACTATTGGAAGAACCGGAAGGGACATTTCCTGTTTCGCCGTCACCGTCTCCGCCACCGCCTCCACCGATCCCTGTTTCTCCTCCAATAATCGGGTTGGCATCAGTCGAGTCGATAGTTTCAGATATCCAAACGGTTCGCTCCTTACATAACAATTCATTGAAAACCTCGATATCACCCCATTCTATGATTCCATAATGACAATCATAATACTCTTTTCCCCAAGCGCGAGTTTGAGGCGGATCTTCGAACTTCATTACGCCTGCCTACTCGTCGCCGAAGATATTATAACTCAACTCATCAAAGACAAAATCCTGTTGATTGGCACGAATATGTTCGTTTTCACGAGTGAACGTCCGATAACGAAGCGTATCTTCGAAAATGTCAAAAAACCAGATCGTGTTGATGATATTAGGATGCTTTTCGTCATAGACTGGAACAAAGTAGGATATATCGCGCTCCTCCTCACCCAACGGAATAGCATATTCCCACAAGGGCGTTCCATACAGCCGGTAAAATTCATCCAAAAAAGGAACGGCGCTGTCGACACGCTGCATGGCTGCCTGAATCAACAACAGGTTGTCGTCTAACACGCCGGCCGACTTGGTCACGGCAGAGAAAGATGCCGTCTTATCCGGGACAATCGGCAAATCGTCATGGCAAGCATCCAACAAAAACAAGAAAAAGGAGAAAATGAAAAATTGGATCAAAAAACGTTTCATAAATAATAGGATCAGATCGTTAATTTAAAACAAACAAAGTAAGACTTGCGTCTTTCAAGAGAGTTTTTGCCATTCATCCGAACGACAAGGGGTCCAATTCATTTTTAAGACGGGGAATGGCGAAATTCCCATTCAGCCATTCCCCTATATAGTTATTTATGTGTGTTAGATAAGGTTAATAACCTTCATTTTGTTGATCTTTGATCTGCGGGTTGGAATCGATTTCATTTTTCGGGATCGGCCATACCCACCAAGGATCATTGGCGGCTTTCACCAAATCAGTTCCCAATGCCGGCAAATAAGATTCCACCTGAGCTTCGCTCTTTGAACGATTCAAACCTTTTTTCCAACGCTTCAAGTTGAAGAGGTAAGGATCTTCGCCAAACAACTCGCGAACATACTCGTCCTGGATCTCCTTCATCAAAGCATCACCGCTATAAGACTGCGCCGTCCATCCTTTGATACGGGCAGTTCTCAAAACGTTCAGCATCTTGGATGCATTCGCCGCATCCCCGGACATGGCATACGCTTCGGCTGCGATCAAGTACATTTCCGAAATACGGAAAGCTTTCGTCTTGTTAGTAACGTTTGTCTTTCCATCATACAGTTCCGGATTACCCGGCCATTTCTTGCAAAAAGTCAGTTCAAAATCCTCAACCGACTGCGCGTCGATGCTGTCATAAACGAAATAAGCATCGTAACGGATATCGTTCTTTTGATCATACAAATCCAAAACAGTCTTCGTCGGGAGATAAGAAGGACGCGGCAACTTATCGATCACACCACAAAACGAGCTACCCAGTGCGTTGGGACCCAATTCGTTCTTATTCATAAAGAACTGCCAGATCGCTTCCGTCCCTTCATCGAATCTCCACATTCTGGCATAGGCGAGAGCATCACTCATCAACGTATATTTGCCTCCGTTAATCAAGGCAGTAGCCGCTGAGATCGCCGTCTGGTAGTCTTCCATTTCCAATGCGACACGTGCTTTGAGCGCTTTTACGACATCGATCGTGATATAGGCGGATTGGACAGAGCCTTGGGTTGTCACCATTTTTTCGGCTTTAGCCAAATCATCCGTGATCTGCTTGAATGTTTCGGCCAAAGAACTGCGCCCCGGATAAGTCGAAGCATTCGAAGACGGATTATATTCCAATGTCAAAGGAACTCCGTAATCGCTGGAAGCGGTCGCCGGTTCATAGTTTTTACAGAAGTGGCGAGCCAGTTCGAAATAGGCAAACGCACGTGAAAAATAGGCATGTCCCATGTAAAGGCTCACCTGGGCACGTTCGCTGTCCGACAAGGTGTTGGCATCCAACAAAGCCTGCCCGCCTTTCAGCAACACGTTTGCATTGGCGATATAATTGTAATTATCAGCCCAACAACCGGAAAAAGCGCCATCGGAAATCGTATAGTCCCAACGATAAAAAGCCCCGTAGGTGTTCCCGTAATCGGCAGTAGCCGTAATCAAGCCCGACTGCACCAAGGCATCCATATCGTATGTCCCCTGTATATAACCACGCCATTCGCCATGGATCAAATTACTATATTTCTGGCAGTCCAACACGCTCTGGACCGATTCGCCTGTCGAGATACTGGTTTCCGGTGTCAGGTCCATATCACAGGCAGTAAATGCCGCACAAGCGAGCAAAGACAATATATACTTTTTATTCATATTCATATTCTTTTTCTTTATAATTGATTAGAATGTAAATTCTGCGCCAAACGAGAACTGGCGTGTATTCGGATATTTACCCAACTGCAAGTTTGAATCGACTTCCGGGTCCGCACCTTTATATTTTGTAGCCGTCAACAAGTTACGTCCGACAGCAAACACGCGTATGCCTCTCAAGAATCCGGTCTTTCTCAACAAATCGTTCGGCAAGTTATAACCGATCGTCAGGTTCTTCAAACGCAGGAATGAAGCATTTTCCAACAGGTGAGTGTCAAAATATCTCGGAGCATCGACAGCCGGAATATCCGTTATCTGTCCCGGAGTCGTCCACATTTTTTCCATTTCGACCGTCTGGTTCAACTGTCCGACAAAATTCGGGTTTTCAACGAAATAACGGTCATTGTCGATCATCCACTTGCCCAGCATGAAAGAGAAATCGGCGCTTACGCTAAAGCCCTTCCAGTCGAAACGGGTTCCGAAACCTCCGGACCACGGTGCGAACTGCTGCTTGCCAGTGTAGGCAGCGTTGTTTTCGGAATATTCCTTCGTCTCGTTACCATCCTTGTCCAGCCAGATCTGCTGTCCGTCCTGAGGATCAACACCTACCCATCTTACATAATAGAATTCTCCATAAGGCTTGCCGACCTGATATTTCAAACCGGTATTTGCCAACACATATTCATCGCGTCCACCGAACAGTTCCGTGATTTCGTTTTTATTGTAGTTGATGTTAGCCGAAACAGTCCAGTACATATTCTTATTGGAAATGATGTCATAAGTAGCCGTCAACTCGAAACCGCGGTTGAACATACTACCGATATTACCCCAACCTGAGCTATGACCGGTCGTGTAAGAGAACGGAATCGTCATCAACATATCTTGAGTCACTTTGTTGTAGAAATCGAAGTCGACACCCAAACGGCCGAAGAAACGAGTGTTGAGACCTACGTTAAGCGTCTTCTGCTTTTCCCAAGTCAAATCATCGTTTTGCACAGAAGAAATACCGAAAGACTGGCCTTCATTATAGTTTCCTGTACCGATCAATCCCAAAGCCGGATAGTAAGGATCACCTTCGAAAGCGGAGTTACCGGTCGTACCGTAGCTGACTTTCAAGCGTAAATCGGACAACCAATCGGTATCAGCCAAGAAATCTTCCTTTTTCATATCCCACATGGCTCCCAGCGAGAAGAAAGAAGCCCAACGCTTGTTCTTACCAAACAAAGAAGAACCGTCCGTACGATAAGAAGCATCGAAATAATATTTTTCAGCATAATTATATTCGGCACGAGCGAAGAAAGAGTTCATCACCTTTTTCCGAAGATCCGCACTCGGTTTATCATACTTCGTACCGTGGCTGATCAATGTCAAACGGTCATCGGTAATACCTGTCACACTGGCCCCGAACGAGCTGCGGTCGAAAACAATCGCTTCCTGTCCGACCAAAGCCGTAACATTGTGGACTTTGTCGATATCGAACTTATACTCAGCCGTATTTGTGAACGTGAACGAAGAATAGCGTTCGAACGATTCTCTTGCAGCACCGGTATAGTCGTTATATCGTGCAGGCATATTTCTGTAACGATATCTGTAATCGAAAGCATCCATCGCCTGTGAAGCGCGCAACGTCAAGCCTTTCACCGGAGTGAGTTCTTCGAACATATTACCATAGAGACGGATCTTGTTCTTTTCCGTCGGCTGGTTTTCCAACAAATAATAAGGGTTCCACAAACCCAGCACATCCAGCAGGTCTTTGCGATTGCCAAACGAATAACCGCCTTTTCCGTCTTCGATCACCTCGTAGGGAGTTTCGAACGGGAAAGCCCAACGGCTCAAGGTTGACACATTATACCAACTGTTACCGCTTGATGCGAAACCGTTTGTTTCCCAGTCTTCATAAGAAAGCCCCAAGTTCACCCCTACACGCAGCCAATCGAAAACTTTCGTATCCAGATTGCTACGCAAAGTCTCGCGGCGCATACCGGAAGCCGGCTCGATACCGTCGGCATCATAGTGGCTGGCCGAGATAAAGTAGTTCGTATTGTTTGCAACACCGGAGATGCTGGCATCCAACTGCCACGTCGGCGCATTGTCTTTCAAGAAATAATCCTGCCAGTCCGTAGAGATTCCCAGCCCCATAGCCTTTTCAATCACAGAGAAATTGGCATTCGGGTTAATGGATTTCCACAGCGTGTAATACTGTTCCGTATTCATCATTTTAGATGTCGGAAGAGCCGGTTGAGAGAAACCGTACTGTCCTTTCACGACTACCGTAGGCTTGGCTCCTCTACCACGTTTGCTGGTAATAACGACCACGCCGTTTGCAGCACGAGAACCGTAGATAGAAGTAGAAGAGGCATCTTTCAAGATCGTCACGTTTTCGATATCACTCGGATTCAAAGCCGTGAACACGCCACTTGAAATCGGCGCTCCATCCAGAATGAACAACGGTTCGGTAGAAGAGTTGAGAGAACCGACACCACGCATACGCATAGAAACGTTCTCACTCGGCTCACCGGAAGAGGTAAACACCTGCAAACCGGCAACCTGGCCCTGCAAGGCATCCGCAAAGTTCGCACTCGGACGATTCGAAATCTTTTCCGACTTGACCGCTGCAACCGAACCGACCACTGAACCTAACTTTTTAGCCGATCCATACGTTCCCGTAATCAATACTTCTTCAAGCATTTCCGAAGAAGTCTTCAATGAAATCGTCAAATTCGGTTTGATCTTAACCGTTACCGATTCCATACCGACAAACGAAATTTCCAACTCCTTGCCGGAAGCCGGTATGTTTGTCAAGGAAAAAACACCATTCTCATCCGTCGTGGTACCGATTGTCGTACCTTTCACCATAATGGTCGCTCCGATAATCGCCTCTCCGTCTTCCGAAGACAACACCTTACCGGTCACTTTGGACGTCTGAGCCATCACCATACCTATACCTATTATACAACAGGTAAGCAATAACAACATTTTTCTTTTCATCATAATCACTGATTTAGATTTATTATACACATTCATCTGTTTCAAAACCCTGTTATTTCCATAGTCCTGAGAGAACTATGGAACATTTCAATTGCAAAAATAAGCAAAATAATTTTTACTACCACTAATTTGGAATAAAAAACACAAAAAATATCATTTTTTTTCTATCAAACCATCTCCTGCCAAACGAAAAGCGCCAATAATTCATGTTTTCCGCCCTCTTAAATCCCATAGTTCTCTCAGAACTACAGCCCTTATCTTTCCATCCTATTATCAAACCCAATCCACTCTTATCCATCGGTAAAGCGAAGGCCGCCAGATATCTCTTTTGCCCGGATTCGGAATTTAAATATTATTCGTATCTTTGGCACAATCTATCGATAAAACAGATTTATAGAACATACAATATGAAACAATACAACTTTGACGAGACCATCGAACGTCGAGGAACGAATTGTGTCAAATTCGATCTTCTGAAAAAAGAGTTCGGGAATGAGCACCTCATCCCTCTTTGGGTAGCCGACATGGATTTCCGCACACCGGACTTCATCGTGGATGCCATCAAAAAACGCTGCGAGCATGAAGTTTTCGGATACACGTTCGATTCGGATTCCTACTACAATAGCATCATCGAGTGGGTCCACTACAAGCATAACTGGAAAATCCGACGAGAATGGCTCAGTTATATCCCCGGTATCGTAAAGGGAATCGGTTTCGTTTTGCAATGTTTCACCCGGCCTGGCGACAAAGTAATCATCCAGCCACCGGTTTACCACCCTTTCCGTATTGTTCCCGAAAGCATGCACCGCGAAGTCGTTTACAACCCGCTGAAAATGGTAGACGGCACTTATGAAATGGATCTCGAGAGTCTTGAATCGGTCATCGACGAACACTGCAAGGTCCTGATCCTTTGCAACCCTCATAATCCGGGCGGCATCGTCTGGGAAAAAGACACGCTGGCCAAGTTGGCAGAGGTTTGTAGCAAACATAACATACTCGTCATCTCTGATGAAATCCATGCAGAGATGGCATACCCGCAATATACGCATCATCCGTTCGCGACTGTTTCGGAAACAGCGGCCAATTGCAGCATCACATTCATGGCCCCGAGCAAGACCTTCAATATTGCCGGAATCGTAACCTCCTATTCGATCATCCCCAATGCGGAGGTACGCGGACAATTCTACTCTTTCATGGAAGCGGGAGAATTCAATGCCGGAACGATCTTTGCCTATACGGCGACAGAAGCCGCTTATACCTACGGAGCCGAATGGTTGCAACAGATGCGGATGTATATCACTGAAAATGTCCGCTTCGTAGATGAATATTGCAAATCCAACCTTCCGAAAATCAAGGTCTATCCACCACAGGCGTCTTTCCTTATATGGCTGGACTGCCGTGACCTCGGGCTAAGTCAGCCTGAACTGGTAAGCCTGTTTCAAGATAAAGCCGGCCTGTTGCTGAATGACGGAAGCATGTTCGGTCCCGGAGGTGAAGGATACATGCGTTTGAACATCGGCTGTCCGCGTTCCACGCTGTCTTCCGCGCTGGATGCTTTGAAGAAAGCTATAGATGAGAAATAAAAAACGTTTGCCTATTTAAATAGGAGATTAGGCTGACAAGTCGGAAATTATGCGTAAATTTGTCATCGTTTTATTTATCACAAATACAATTACAAATGAAAATTACAGCAAACAAGTTCGTTGCAGTTACTTACGACCTGAACGTAGGCGAAGGCGAAGAACGCGAATTGATGGAAAGAGCAACAACCGAAACACCTCTGAAATTCATCTTTGGCACAGGTGCTATGCTCCCCGCTTTTGAAGACGCTCTGAAAGGACTGGAAGTAGGCGACAAATTTAATTTCTCTATAACCCCGGCTGATGCATACGGCGAATATGTGGAGGAACACGTACTGGATCTTCCGAAGAATATTTTCGAGGTAGACGGCAAGTTCGACTCGGAAATGATCAAGGAAGGCAACACCGTCCCGATGATGGATTCGAACGGCAACCGCATGAACGGTTCTGTCTTGGAAGTAAAAGAAGATGTCGTCGTCATGGACTTCAACCATCCGCTGGCCGGCGAAACGTTGCATTTCAGCGGCGAAGTCATCGATGTGCATGAACCGACAGCTGAAGAAATCGCCGCCCTCACTGCGCCGGCAGGTGGATGCGGATGCGGCTGTGACGACTGCGGAAGCGGTTGCGGCGATCATGACCACGAAGGTGGATGCGGATGCGGAGGTTGTAAGTGAACACATTCGGAAACATATACAGACTGACCTCTTTCGGTGAATCGCATGGACCCGGAATCGGAGGTGTCATAGACGGATGCCCTGCCGGTATCGAGTTGGACATGGCTTTTATCCAAAGCGAACTGAACCGCCGCAAACCGGGACAATCCAAAATCACGACGCCGCGGAAGGAAGACGACGAAGTACAGTTTCTTTCCGGTATTTACGAAGGAAAAACGACAGGTACTCCGATCGGTTTCGTCATCTGGAACAAGAACCAGCACTCGGCCGATTACGACAATATGAAACGTGTCTATCGCCCTTCGCATGCCGACTATACTTACCAGACCAAATACGGAATCCGCGACCCGCGCGGAGGCGGACGTTCGTCGGCACGTGAAACGATCGCCCGTTGCGTAGCCGGAGCGATCGCCAAACTGGTTCTTCGCCGGCAAGGTATCCAAATACAGGCATTTACCTCGCAAGTCGGAAACATCAAACTAAACGGCGCATACACGGATTACGACTTGGACAAGACCGAAGACACTGCCGTACGTTGTCCGGACCCGGTGACCGCCGGGAAAATGGAGGCTTTGATCGCGGAAGTGAAATCCAAAGGAGATACGGTCGGCGGCGTGATCACTTGTGTTGCAAAGGGAGTTCCCGTTGGCCTGGGCGAACCGGTATTCGGGAAACTACATGCGGCATTAGGACATGCCATGCTGACTATCAATGCCGTGAAAGGTTTCGAATATGGTGACGGTTTCGATGCGGCTTTATATCGTGGTTCGGAACGGAACGACCGCTTCTTCAATGACAACGGACACATCAACACCCATACGAATCATTCGGGAGGCATACAAGGAGGCATCTCGAACGGACAGGACATATATTTCCGCATCGCCTTCAAATCGGTTGCCACGATCCTGATGGAACAGGAAACCGTCAACATGGAAGGCGAAGACACGATCCTGACCGCCCGCGGACGCCATGATCCGTGTGTCTTACCCCGTGCTGTTCCCATCGTCGAATCAATGACGGCGATGACATTGCTGGATTACTTACTGATACAGAAGACAAGGGAATAAATACATGTGCCAATGAAAATGCAACCGTTTGCAACCTTCATTGGCACATGTGATAATTGCCACGCTATTCATGATGATAAGGCTCATTGCTCAGGATCGTCATTGCCCGGTAGATCTGTTCGATAAAGATAAGGCGGATCATCTGATGGGAGAAAGTCATTTTGCTCAAGGATATTTTCTCGGCAGCGGCTTTATAAACAGCATCGCTAAAACCATAGGGCCCGCCGACAACGAAAACCAAGCGCTTCGGAACCGTATGCATCTTTCTTTCCATATAGGCGGAAAACTGCACCGAAGTAAATTCTTTTCCTTTTTCATCCAACAAAACCAAATAGTCGCCCGGCTGTAATGTTTTCAAAATCAATTCGCCTTCTTTCTCTTTCTGCTGTGATTCGGAAAGGTTCCTGACGTTCTTGATATCAGGGATCACTTCCATTTCAAAAGGGATATAATGCACCAAGCGGTTCTTGTACTCATTGATCGCTTCCACAAAATAGCCGGCATCCGTCTTGCCTATTACAACCAGTGCAATTTTCATTCGTTTACATTTTAAAGATTCAGGACGCTAAATTACAGGAAAAAATACATACCTTTGCATTATAATACTCACAAAAAGAGGAGAAAGCTTATGAAACGATTATTTCTGACGTTGGCATTGGTTCTCTCGGTTCTGAGTGCAACGGCGGCCGATATAGTACCCATATCGAACGCATTCAAAGGAGGCAACGCCTCGTCGCTCAGCGGATCAATGGACAAGGAAGTCGACATGGCCCTGCCGGGCTCATCCAAAAAGTGCAACGCAAACGACGCTGTTTCAATGCTGAACACCTTCTTCGGAGGGAACAAGCCGGCAGGATTCACAGTCGTCCACCATGCTGATAAAAAAGACAATGGTTTCTTTGTCGGCAAACTGCCGACTTCATCCGGCGAATATCGCGTGAACGTAACATACCGTGCAGAAGGGGACAAAGCGATTATACAATCTATCAGAATTGAATAAAAAGATCTTATGACTTATGATTTATAATTTATGGTTTATCGCATATAATTCATAAATAACAAATCATAAATCATCAATCATAAATCAACAGTAACATGAACGTACAAGAGACAAAAGAACAACTGATTGCGGAACTGATCCGCCTGGCATTTGCAGAAGATATAGGGGATGGCGACCATACGACTTTATGTTGCATCCCGGCTACGGAAATGGGTAAGAGCCAACTGATCGTGAAGGAAGACGGCGTACTGGCCGGTGTCGAAATGGCTGAACGTATTTTCCACACCTTCGATCCGGACTTGAAAATGACGACATTCATCCATGACGGAGCCGAAGTGAAGAAAGGCGATATCGCTTTCGTCGTCGAAGGCAAGGTACAGTCTTTGTTGCAAACGGAACGCCTGATGCTCAACGTCATGCAGCGCATGAGCGGTATTGCGACCACGACACGCAAATATGTCAAGGCATTGGAAGGAACCAAGACACGCGTGCTGGATACGCGTAAAACGACTCCGGGCTTGCGCATGATCGAGAAAGAGGCGGTCAAAATCGGCGGCGGCGTCAACCATCGTATCGGGTTGTTCGACATGATTCTGCTGAAAGACAACCATGTGGACTTTGCCGGTGGTATCGAAGCGGCCATCACACGTTGCCATCAATACCTGAAAGAGAAAAACAAGGATCTGAAGATCGAAATCGAAGTCCGTAACTTCGACGAGTTGCAGGAAGCGATGCGTGTCGGCGGTATCGACCGTATCATGCTGGACAACTTCAACATCGAGAATACGAAAAAGGCTGTCGAAATGGTTGCCGGACGTTACGAACTGGAATCTTCCGGAGGCATAACATTCGCCACACTTCGCGATTATGCGGAATGCGGAGTGGATTATATCTCGGTCGGGGCACTGACACATTCTGTCAAAGGGCTGGATATGAGCTTCAAGGCTTGCTAAAGAGATTTGCTTCAATAAATAATGGCGTAAAGATTTTTATTTACCTTTACGCCATTATTCATATCTAATCAGAACAACTATGAAACAATTATCCCAAAAGCCCTCTTCCCACAAGAAGAAACAACTGAAAAGAATCTCCCCCAAGGTGCTAAAAGCAATCTATATTGAAGCCGGCCAATATGCATTGGACCTCTCCAAATTGATTTTCGGCGGAATAATATTAACGATGGTTATCAATGCGGATATAAACAAAATCGTTACATTTGCAATTGGATGTATATCTATTATAGGATTAACAACTATAGGATTTATCCTATATAAAAAAGGAAAGGAATAATTATGGTAGAAAGTTATTTATTAGCAGGTCTATTCGGAGTTATCTCATTAGCTTGTTTCATCTTCCTCATCTTCATCCGGACACCGAAAGGAAAGAGATGGTTCAATGGAGAATATTAAACCTGCATCATACACACTCCGGGGCGAGCGGACCTCGCCCCTACGAAATACGTCTCACGACATCATTCTGTAATTGGTATTGCTGGTTGCTTTCGGGGCATGTGGCGATACCTTTTTCATTGAAGGCGAGGCGATGCCCGTATTCGCTCACCCAACCGATCCGGCGGGATGGATTGCCGACTACCAAAGCGTATGGCGGAATATCTTTGGTCACAACAGCTCCGGCTCCGATCATGGCATATTCACCGACCGTATGGCCGCAAACGATCGTTGCATTCGCACCGATAGAAGCTCCTTTTCCGACATGCGTTTCCAAATACCGGTCCTTACGGGAAACGGCACTGCGGGGATTGACCACGTTCGTAAAAACACAACTGGGTCCCAGAAAGACATCATCCCCGCAAGTCACACCGGTATAGACGGAGACATTGTTCTGCACCTTCACATTATTTCCCAAGACGACCTTAGGAGAGATTACGACATTCTGCCCGATATTGCAATTCCGACCGATCGTGCACCCCGTCATGATATGGGAAAAATGCCAGATGCGCGTACCCTCCCCGATCGTGCATCCGGGATCGATAACGGCTGTTTCGTGTGCCTGATATGCTGCCATTTATTTATATATTAGGAAGATTGTCGGTTTCTTGCTCAGATCGGGAACCTTTCCCGCCCACTCCTTGACAGGACGCGTATGGATATATTCGTCTTCGCAAGTGATATTCGAGGCAATGCACAATTTGGTCGAAGGGCGGCACGTGCGGATCAACTCCTCCGCCAGTTTATTATTGCGGTAAGGCGTTTCGATGAACAATTGCGTCTGGTTCTCCGAATAGATGCGGCCTTCCAGCTTCTTTATCGTGTTGGTGCGCTGCGAAGCGTCGATCGGCAGATAGCCGTGAAAGGCAAAGCTCTGCCCGTTGAAACCGGAACCCATCACCGACATCAGGATCGAAGAAGGACCGACGAGCGGAACCACTTTGTAATTTTTACGCTGTGCGATCGCCACCACGTCAGCCCCCGGATCGGCAACAGCGGGACAACCGGCCTCCGAGATCACGCCGACCGGCTCGCCTTTCGCCAAAGGAGCCAGATAAGCGGCAACGGCTTCGGGCGACGTATGTTTGTTCAGCTCATAAAAGACAAGATCGTCTATCACGATCGAAGGCTCTGTCTTTTTCAGGAAACGGCGTGCCGTACGCACATTTTCGACAATGAAATGACGGATGGAAAGGATGACCTCCCGGTTATATTCGGGAAGGACCCGGCGATGTTCGACGTCGCCAAGCGTGACAGGGATGAGATAGAGAGCGGACATGAATTTATGATTTATGATTTACGATTCATGATTTATGATCATGATAAAAAGGGCGGCATTGCCATAAATCTTAAATCATAAATCTTAAATCTTAATGCAAAAGTAGTATTTTTGCCGAAAACAAGCGAAAAGAGATGGCACTTCCGATAGATTTTATCACACGTACCCGTGCATTGCTGGGAAATGAGTTCGACAGTTTCGAAGCGGCGTTGCAGGCCGATGTCCCTGTCAGTATCCGTATCAACGAGAAAAAAGGCACGCCTGCCCCATCCATGTCCGGTGCACCGTGCGAACGGGTAGCGTGGTGCGATACAGGCTATTACCTGTCCGAAAGACTTTCGTTTACCTTCGACCCGCTCTTCCATGCCGGCGCCTACTACGTGCAGGAAGCGTCGTCCATGTTTCTCGAACAAGCGATCCGCAGCCACGTGAAAACGCCTGTCCGGTGTCTTGACCTGTGTGCCGCTCCGGGAGGTAAATCAACCCACCTGGCGGCTTACCTGCCGGAAGGAAGCCTGCTGGTCAGCAACGAGGTGATCCGCAGCCGGAGCCATATACTGGCGGAAAATATCGCCAAGTGGGGAAATCCGGATTGCATCGTGACAAACAACGACCCGGAGGAGATCGGCCGCCTGACGCATTTCTTTGACGTGATCGTCGCCGACGTACCCTGTTCCGGCGAAGGCATGTTCCGCAAAGATACCGACAGCACAGGCGAATGGAGCGTAGCCAACGTCGCGCTCTGTGCCGGACGCAGCCGCCGCATCATCCACGACATCTGGAACGCGCTGAAACCCGGCGGCTTGCTGATCTACAGCACCTGCACCTACAACACGGAGGAGGACGAAGAGAACATCCATCATATAACGGAAGAACTGGGAGCCGAAGCACTGCCCATCCCTGTAAAAGCCGAATGGCAGACCACCGGCCCGCTCAAATACGGCCATCCGGTCTATCGCTTTTTCCCGCACAAGACCAGGGGCGAAGGCTTCTTCCTCGCCGCCCTGCGCAAAGCGGACGGCGAGACGGAGGAGATCCGGTACAAAAGCAAAAGCAAAAAAGAAAAGGGGAAAGCGGCTCCAGCCATCCCGCAAGCGGCCCGTTCCTACCTGTCGGATGCCGCCTCTTTCTCACCCGAATGGGACGGAAACATCCTTCGCATGCTGTCCGGACCTGTCCGGGAGGCGTATCCCCTGCTACGCGAGCACCTGCGTATCCTCTCAGCCGGAACCCGCATGGGCGAAGCCAAAGGAAAGGATTTCATCCCCGCCGAAGAGCTGGCACTCAGCACGGCCCTCAACCGGGAGGCTTTCCCTACGGTTGACCTCGATTGGGAGGACGCCATCCGGTATCTGAAAAAAGAAGCCCTCCTCCTTCCCGACAGCACCGAAAAAGGCTATGTCATGGTCTGCCATAAAGGTTTCCCGCTCGGCTTCGCCAAACATCTCGGCAACCGTGCCAACAACCTTTATCCGCAGGAATGGCGCATCCGCACAGGATATATGCCGGAGAAGGTGAAGACATTCGAAACATGTGCTATACAACACAATAAATATATTGATATCCGAGGCTATAATCCAATATAAAAAAGTAAGTTTGCCTTCAACATAAATACAAACAATATGGCAACAAAAAGCTACAAATGGTTCTTCGATTTAGCTGAAAACCTTCTGACAAAAGACGTGACGAACGACTACACAGCCACAGTAAAAACCCTCCTTCCGAAGACGATCGACAATCTCGCCGACGACATCGTGAAAGAAACGGCCTACAACCGCGAAACGGTCATCGGCGTCATCACCCTGTATGACAAGAAAATCATCGAATCGGTTTGCCTGGGTAATACCGTCAACACCGGCTCGACGCTTTATGCGCCCGCACTGCCCGGCTCGTTCATCGGGACGGAGGGCGTGGTGGACCCCGCCAAGCAGAAACCGTACGTGAACATCAACCCCTCAGCCGCATTCCGCAAGGAATTGGAATCGGTAGTGCCTGTATTCTCCGGCAACGTGCTCGACTCGGGCGGCGCGCGCATCGGCCTGGTGACCGACTCGGCTACCGGACGCACGGACGGCTTCATGACGCCGGGCAACACGATCGACATCACGGGCAAGAAGATCCGCAGCCTCAACGCCGACGGGTCGGGCATCGGAAGCATCAAATTCGTCAATACCGAAACGGACGAGGTGGCGGCAACGGTCACTTCGCTGACGATCAACGACCCGGGACGCATCATACTCGTCGTTCCGGCCAGCCTCACGGACGGGACATACCGGCTGGAGATCGAAACCTATTTCAGCAACAACTCCACACTCCTGAAATCACCTCGTACATTAATGTACGCTCCTCTCTATATCGGCAAAGTGCCAAGTAGCGGAGGCGATGGTGAAGATGAAAGACCGGGAGAGTTGTAACCCCCTTTTTCCGTTACCGGTTGACGCAGCCCACCGTCAACCGGTGACGCAACCCACCGTCGGCGATCGACGGTGTACGTCGTCGGCCGGTGACGTTTTTGAAACATAACCCTTCTTGCCCCTTCCCTTTTCCGTCAATTCATACAAAACGTATAAAGTACTGCCTCCCCACGCCGGATCAGTTTCGCTTTTTTCGCACCGGGGGCATAGACGAAGGTTTCCGCCACGACAACCCGCCGGTTCTTCCGGTCGAGATGGGCATGGCTGACAAACGGGCCACCCATCATGTCGCCTTCCATCTCCCACAAGCCCCGCACGACTCCACAGTATTCCCCGTTCTTCGAGATTGCCTCGTAAGAGGGAGTAAAACGCTTTTCGGTCGTCATATAAGAACCGGGAAACGCTCCCTGTATATGTTCTCCCAAAACGGAATCGCGCATGGCGACCAGATAATCCAACGTAAACGTACGTTCGCTGACATACGGAAAACTATACACGATCATATCGATCCGTCCTCGCGTGCCATGATCGGTCACCCAAAAGAAATCTGCCGTATCTTTGTAAGAACACATCTCTTCCGGAACATACAACTGCGCATTGAAACGTGCCCTCACCTTGTCGTTCACCCAGACGCTATGCGAACCCTCCAGATAACCGGCCTGCCGCTCCCGTTCTTTCTCTTCCAACCAAGCGACCAACGATGTGCCCTGTTTTTCCAAGTATTCAGCCAAAAGCCGGGAAGAAGGAGCGTCGACCGTAACCACTTCCTGCCCCGTAGCCCACCGGTCTTTTTCTTTATGCACAGACACTTTTGTATAAAGGGATTCATCGACCCGGACGTGGATAATGTTGCGGACATAATGCAGCAGACCGTCAAACTGCGACGGCTCGGCATACGTCACCCGCATCATCGGCTCATTCTGGGGCAACCCCGGAATAGAAGCTGTCAGTTGACCGTACAGCAACCGGCCGGCTTCGCCTTTCCAGATATCTTTGTCCATGACGACCAATACTTCGTATGCGAATCCCGTCGCCCGTTTCATGAAAACAGACTGTTTAGCCGGTTTGGACGACCGGTTGCAAGCGATCCCTCCTACCAAGGCGATCAACATCAAACTGAATAAAAACCGCGTTCTCATATCATTCCTCCATTTAGATTATCTTAAAAATCAAATTTACACCAGGCAAAGATAGAGAGGATGAAAAAGAAGGGAAAGAAACGATGCCGGACAAGTGACAAGACAGATAACAAACTAAAATACAACCACATAAACCGATCAAGCAGTAACAAATATCCAATTGGGCGGACAATCCGCCCTTCACGGCCATCAATAAAGACGGATAAACCGGTCCAAATCGGCCTTCTCATCCAGCCGGAGTTTCTTCTTCAACCGGTTTTTCGACTTCGTCAGGGCTTCGGATGTATTATTGAAGACGGCGAGTTGCTCCTTGCGCGGGAAATTCCACTTGACCAGGCAGCAGATTTCCTGTTCATGGCGGGTGATGCCTTGCTTCTCTTTCAAATCGGTCAGGATATGATTGAAAAGGATGTCTGTCAAATGAAACAGCTCATTCCATTCCTCGCGGGTGAGGTTCGTGTGGAGCGGATCGTCTTTCAACTGGATCAGCATAGACAAGACATTCGTGTCGGACAGGTTCGCGTTTTCGGCCGACAAAGAGGATATGACCCGCTCGCTCTCCCGGAGTTTCTGCTGGTAGAACTCAAGATCGGACATCCGTTCCTTATACAGCTCGGATTCGGATGCCGAATGTAGCAAATCTTCTTCCAGCCGCTTCACCTGCCTGGCATATTCGTAACGTTCCTTTTGCCAACGGCAGATGGCCGCTTTATTCCGTTTCAGCCCTTCCTTTACCTGGCGAAAGCGTTCTTGCCTGCCGCCCGTACGGAATCCCACCCCGAATCCGAGCAAGGCTCCTGCGATCAGGGCGACAAAACACAAGGTAAATAATATGAATGTCCAGGAAGAAGGAAGATCCATACTGTCTATGTTTTATTTTTCAGATATTCATAAATAGCCAACTGCGCCCGGACCTTCACCGGGTTGTCGTCCCGCTTGAAGTTGTTACGCAGATGTTCGTCAATCAAACAGGCTTTCACGTTGTCTTGCAACTGGATATTCAAGACATCTATGATGTTTTGCTTGATTTCCGCATCCAAGATCGGGAAAGCCGTCTCTATACGGCGATTCAGATTCCGGCGCATCCAGTCGGCGGAAGTAAGGAACAGGTCTTCCTCACCATCATTATAGAAATACCAGATGCGGGAATGTTCCAGAAACATGTCCACAATACGGGTCACCCGGATATTCGCACTGAACGGACGGTTCGGGACCAAGCAGCAAATTCCCCGGACAATCAGGTCGATCTCCACTCCGTTCTCACTTGCATTATACAATTCATTGATCATATTCTGATCATGCAGACCGTTCATTTTTAATATGATGCGCCCTTTACGACCGGCCCTCACATGTTCGATCTCCCGATGGATCATACAGGTCAGTTCCGACACCATATTGAAACGGGCCACCAGCAGATGACGGAATACCGGTTCGGCCAACTTCCCTTCCAGCACGGCAAATACTTTGTTTATGTCGGTTATCAATTCCGCATTCGAAGTCAGTAACGCCATATCTGAATAGACACGCGCAGTCTTTTCATTAAAATTGCCGGTGCTCAGATAGGCGAAATCCCGCCGCTTGCCGCCTTCTTCCGTATCTTTCCGCAGGATAACCGCCACTTTTGCATGCACCTTCAAGCCGGGGATGCTATAGATGATGCGGATACCCGCCTGTTCCATCCGCTCGGCTGTGCGCATGTTGTTCTCTTCGTCGAAACGGGCTTTCAGTTCCACGAAAACCGTCACTTTCTTGCCGTTCTGGGCTGCGCTGATCAACGTGTTGATAACAGCCGAATTCTCCGCCACGCGGTATTGCGTGATCTTGATCTCGTCCACTTTCGGGTCAAAGGCCGCCTCCATCAGGAAACGGATCAGATAGTCGAAAGACTGATAGGGAAAATGCAACAGGATATCCCTCTTTTTCACTGCCCGGAAGACAGAACCCGTCTCGTCAAGGAAAGGCACGCGCATAGGAGACGGGACCTGCTGCTCCAACTCTTTCCCCTTGGGATTCGGCAATTTGACCAGATCCTGCAAATTGTTATACCGTCCTCCCATCACCAGGTCGTCCGCGGTAATCCCAAAAGCGTTACAGACAAACATCAAAAAATCATCGGGCATATTGCTGTCGTACATAAAGCGGCTCAAAGCACCGATCTTGCGCTTTTTCACTTTCTTACGAATGCTTTCCACGATATTCCCGCCTTTCTCGTCGTCCAGATAGATATCAGCATCCCGTGAGATCTTGATACTGTAACAACTCTCCACCTCATAGCCGGGAAAGATACTGGAGAGGTTGGCGCGGATGATATCGTCGATAAACATGACATAGTGCTTTCCTTCATGCGCAGGCAGTTCGATGAAACGGGGCACTTTCGCATACGGGATCTTCATCAACGCATAATGGTAGTCCGGCACATAATCCGGTTCCGACATCCGCTTGCTCTTTTTCATCATCCTGATTACCAGATAAAGACGGCGGTCGCGTATGAACGTACGGATATCTCCCGCCTGTATCATGACCGGCGACAGGAAAGGAAACACCTCTTCGTTGAAAAAGTTATGCACGAACTCCTCATGAAACGGTTCCGGCCGGCTGTCCTGATACAGGTAGATATCCTGCCGGTTCAACTCCAACAACACTTTGGAAAATATACGATAATATTCACGCTGCTGCCGATTCACCTCTTCCGTGATTTCGGCAAGCGTCTCTTCGGCTTCCGCCCCGCTTTCTTCGGCGAAATTCTTTTTCATGATCACCCCCCGGTGCTCGGCAACCCTTATTTCGTAAAACTCTTCGAGATTGGACGAATAAATCGAAAGGAACTTGATACGTTCATAAATAGGAAGCGTTTCATCCTCCGCCTCCAGCAAGACACGATAGTTGAAGGACAACCAACTGATATCGCGTTTAAAGTATTTATGTGAATTCTCCATGATATTATTATCTTCGGCTGATGCCCATAATGAGTATGAATTTTGACACATACCCTAAAGACAAAGTTAGTCAATAATCTTAGAGCCTGTTTAAATTTTGTTCAAAAAGTTTTTTTTCAACTTCTTTTGAGTTTCTTTCCGGTCTGTTTTCCTGTTTTTATTCGTCACATAGCCCGCTATGCTCCTTATAAAAACAGAAAAACATCCTCAAAAAGAACTCTCAAAAGAATGTTGAACAAAATTTAAACAGGCTCTTAGCGGGCAACCGATTTCCATATTTTTTTTACGCCCCGACACAAAGCGCAAGTCCCATATAAAGCGATACGGTAACAATAAAAAACAATATTCTCCGCCACAACAGGCCCGACTTCGTTCCTGGAAAACGGATCGGCGACCGGTCAGCGACGGAGAATCTAAAGATATTTACAGCAATCCAAATAACAGACATGCAAGGAATCTAACGGACAGCATGCTTCCGCACATCATCTCTTATCTGCCGTATACATATACCTCTGCAAGGTTGGTGAAAGGTTCCCGATTGCTTTCAGGAAGGACGATTTTCAAATAACGTCCTTTCATCGCAATCTCCGGCTCCCGGAGAACAAGCGTGAGCTTGTCACCGTCACCAAATTCGCCCCTTGCGATTTTCAGCCAGCCGGGATCTGAAGCATCCGGCTTGTCATTCACAAAAACTTCAGCCGACTTCGTATCCGTACTGCCCTGACGGCGGAACAGCTCTATTCTTGACATCTGCCGGGGCAACAACATATCTATCACCGCCCAGTGCGGCAAAGCGACATTTCCGTCATCATATTTCGAGTGCCAGAAAGTAGACAAGTCGCCATCAAGCAACGTGTTCATGCCTCCGCCATCGCTTGCCGTCTCATCGGAGACTTCCAGAACCGACCAGCCCGTACGATCGAACACGTACTCATCGGGAAAAGCTTCATCATACTCGTGCCATGCTACATAAAAAGTGTCAATAGATTCCGCTTCAGGAATAAACAAGGAACGAAACTCGAAATTCTCCCCGGGCTTGGCATCCGGACAAAAAGTTGCAAAATCGGACGAAGATGTCCGTACAATCTCTTCCGTTCCATCTTTCCTGACATATTTCACTTCATTGGCCAGCAAGCCTTCCGCAGCAGAATACCAACCGATGGTAGCCCCTTTGTCCGTAAGAGACACATCTTTGATACGGCGCCCCATCAGAGATGCCTGGTAATTGTTTCCATAAGCTGTACCAAAATCGGTGACGGTCAACGAGCTATGCCCGAAATTGTCTACCAACCTGACCTCGAATGTATAGGACTTCTCTTCCAGGTTTTCCAACACAACGCTGATGCTGTCATAACTGGAATTGAAAGAGACCGGTACGCTCAACGAATCCGCCCCACCATTCCAGGAAAGTTCTACCGACTTCACGTTCGGGGCATTATACACACGGCAGAAAAAAAGGATACGTTCCTTTCCGGCAATAAAAGCAACCGAATCAGGCTTGGGCGCATAAATGATCTCTCCACCTTCTATGTACTCCTTATGTATATCCATGAAATCCTCGCACGAAGACACAAATATCGTGCATAAAACAAATGCCAATAAACTACATACTTTTTTCATGATACGTTTCTCCTTTGTTTATCATACTTAATCAACCACCTCACCATATATATCCACCTCGGCCGGATGACAGAAAGCAGAAGCTCCCCATGTGTCCAAAAATTTTATGCGAATATAACGCAAGGGTTCCTGAGACAAGTCGAATGCAAACTCATGCCCTTCCTCCGCCGCCGCAACATCTTCATCAGTCACCGTTCCGCTCGGAGAACCGGAGGGCTTGACCACTTGGCAGTCCATGACTTTCTTCCATTCACTCCAGTCTCCACTTTGAGCAGGCACTCCTTCGCCTTCGAAAACATACACTTCAAAATTCAACGGATTTCCCCAGTTGTAATAGGAGTCCGAAAACTTACGCTGGAACATCACGACACGGCTCGGCTTTGCCACACATCCCAGATCTATCGTAAAAGCAGCCGGCATGGAATTGGAAGCCGAATGCCCGAATGTCTCCAGATCGTCATCTATCAGATAACTGTCCATACCCTCCCAATTGGTAAAGCTGGCATCCGAACCCAACTTCATGACCACCATGTTTTTCTTATCCAGTTTTTCCTCGAACAGCGGGGTGATCTTTCCGTCCGGCGGGTAAATCGTGTCGGAAGCATTCTCGAAATTATCACGTATAATCATGCCGAAACATCGCGGAACAGCGTCATAACCACGCAAACTGTAACGGTTTGAATCGGCTTCCGAAGTCATGATGCGCATGGTTTGCATTTGTCCCAACGAATCCTGCGCGAGAAATTCCAACGTCAAAGGGACTTTGTCCACATTACGCCAGTTATATTGTGCACCACCAAAGTCCTGGATGATCGACACAGTCTTGACCGCCTTGCTCAACGACGATTCCAAAGGGGTGAAAGCAACCTCGACCGGATCGGAAAGTTCCTGGGCACGATTGACCACATACAAATTTGCAGTGCATGACTTCGTATCGTTATATCCTTCTATCTTGATCTTATTCTCATAGAAAGAAGCGACACTTTCCGTCTCTTTTCCATGTGAAAGGGTATAGACCGCCTTCACAGCAAGGATATCCTCCGAATTGGGGATACGGTAAGAAACAATTGCACCTCCTGCAATCGATTCAACTTTCACATCTGTTACCACACCCGGTTTTCCCAAACTGTCCGTTATGGGTTCCAACGTTTTTTCCGTGCATGCGGAAAACCATAAAGCCGCAACCGGCATTATCAAATATTTCACTTTCATATCCATTCCTTTCTTAATTTACCAACCCGGATTTTGTATCAATTGCGGATTATTCACCATATCCACTTCCGGTATCGGAGCCAAATAGTTCTTGTAAGTAAACGTTTGCGTGTATATGGTCGTCAACGTATAATAGTCCATCACATCTTTCGCATTCACGTTCCAACCCTGTATAGGTCTATTTTGTTCTTTCTGAGCAGTTTTCCACCGGCGGGTATCCCAAAAATAAGCGCCTTCGCAAGCCAGTTCGATCTTGCGTTCACGCTGGATTATCTCCCGCATACCTGTTTTGGTAGTCGGTTTACTTGGATTATTGGAATATTTCTGCCAGCTTTCCACCACTCCTTTCAGCCCGGCGCGCTCACGTACCATGTCGATATACTCATATACTTCGGCATCCGGAGCGCCCTTTGATTCGTTCAATGCTTCGGCACACATCAGTAACAAATCCGCAAAACGCATATCCGGAAAAGGATATGTCTCCCAACTGATATCGTTTGCATTACGGAAACTTGTATTGATCGAAACCAATTTTTTCGGCCAGTATCCCGTCGCATTGTAATTGCCGGGATTCGCCACCGATGAAAATTCGCCGAAACGATTCCTCGGATATAACGCCTCTGCATCGTCGTCCGGAACATTCTTGTAAGAATTGCCGTACCATTTACCCCGGTCGAAACCCAATGTGGAATAAAAACGCGGTTCACGGTCGAAATTCATGGCAGCAGTCTGTTCTCCCCGCTGAATATAATACTTGTGCGCCTCATCTCCGGTACGGACATTGAAGCGGTTCGCATAATCGAACTCTTTGTCTTCCTCGATAGGAACCCCGTTTTTAGTATAAAATTGTTCGACCGTCGCCATCGGAACGCTCATCTTGGTTCCATAGCTCAAGGAGGGCTTGTTCCAGATAGCAGATACATTCTCCTTGCAAACCACTATTTACCGGATATGACGAGTTGCCCCATACCAATTCACAATTCCAACGGTCCGTGACGGAACCGCGTAAAGCCTGGACCAAAAGAGTTTCATCCGACATCTTTTTTGTCGCGACATAATCGGAAGTCCGGTAAAGGCGGATTCCCGCACTTTCACAAATATCAATTGCCTTTTTACAAGCTTCCGCCGCTACGTTCCAACGTTGCGGTTCCTGCGTCTGATTGAAAAACGGCTCTCCTTCATGGTTTCGGAAACTGTTGTAATCCGTATTCCCATTAAACAACGGGCTTGCCCAAAACAGCAGCACCTTCGCTTTCAGCATATAAGCGGCCGGACGTGTAAAACGCCCCAGTTCGCTCGTCTGGTTTTCGATCACCAGCGGAAGCGGATCACCTTCTATCACTTCGTCCAATAATTCCAAAATATACGCAAAACAATCATCCACCTTCTCCCTGTAAACCCGTACGCCTTGTGTTGACTCGTTGACCGGAGTGTTTTCACGCAACGGGCAGATGGGACCGTAATAAGACAAAAGATAAAAGTGCATATAGGCTTTTATCAGCTTCGCTTCCGCTACCATGCGCTTTATCTCATACTGGTTCAAATCTTTCACACCAACGACTCCTTCCATGAACGTATTACACTCACGGATTCCCGCATACAAAGAACGGATCATAATTCCCGTACCTCCCCAGTAATTGATCAACGCACTTGTAGGGCTATCAGTCCCCAGTCCCAACTTCATACCTCCCGCCGTGCTGTTTTCTTTATTAAAGACCATTTCCAACGCACCGAACATGGCCGGATTTTCGTTCCATCCAGCCGACTTGGGCATTCCCCAATAGCAAGTAGCCAGATACTGTTCTGCCGTATAACGGTCCGAGAAAGCATTCTCGATCGTCGCGACATTGTCCGGAACCACATCCAAATAATTACATGAGCAAACAGCCAACGCCGTACATATATATAACAAATATTTACTGATAGATTTCATATTTCCTTTTTTAATTAGAATCCTAAATTCAATCCCACATTAATCACACGTTGCACGGGATACCCCAACCCGTTTCCGGCCATCTCCGGGTCCCACAACTTGAAACGGCTCCAACAAAGAAGATTGGTCCCGCTCACATACAAACGCAAGTTCTGCACCTTGAATTTTTTCGTGATCTTGCGTGGAAGAGTATATCCCAACTCGACCGACTTCAACCGCAAGAACGTGGCATCTTGCATAAACCAAGTGCTGGTCTGATTATTATTCTCGTTCACCTGATTGGACAATCGGGGCCAGAACGAATAAGGATCCCGGTTGTTTTCCGACCAATAACTATTGGCAATCACCTCCAACACCGCATTTTGTCCCAACAATCCATCCGTGTCATTGTCGCCGGCATCTCCATCCAAGAACGGAGTAATCCTCTTCAAATCCAGCCAGAAAGATTGCCGTGCCGCCCCCTGAAAAAAGAAGGAAGCATCTATGCCTTTGTACCCGGCAGAGAGCCCGAAACCGTAATTGATTTCCGGCGTGGTCGGATAACCGATAGGAACCTTGTCCAATTCAGAGATCTTTCCATCCCCGTTCACATCACGATACTTGATATCGCCTGCCTTATACTCACCAAACTGTGCAGGAGAATTTTTCACCTCTTCGTCATCAACAAACAAACGTTCGGCTATATATCCCCAAGTCTGCCCCAAAGATCTTCCAATCTTCGAAAGCCACGGCGTATTACTATAATCAGGTTCTTCCCATTCCAATGCTTCACTGACTGCATAAGTGAAAGTCCCGCGTCCTGTAATCCAAAGGTCTTTATTGAAACTCTTCTCATAATTCAGCTCCATATCCACCCCTTTGCCTTTTGCTTTTCCCAAGTTCGCTTTAACATCAGGGATAATCCCCATCGTACTTGGAATAATACGGTCAAGCAGAATGTTCTCACGGCGTTCCGTAAAATACTCGACATTGGCAGACAATCCGTAGACCGTATGAATCTCAGCCCCCACATTCAATTTGTAGGACTTTTCCCAACCGATCTCGTCATTTGCATAACGGTCCACAATCACACCTCCCGGATTATAATTCAACTGAGTTCCCCAGTTCACATTCCGGTCGAGACTGTTTAATGTAACTTGCGATAAATAATAAAAGCGATCATTGCCACTTCCAATTTGGTCCTGTCCGGTCAAACCATAAGAAGCCTTAAGTTTGAACTGATCGAACAGGCCCGTCAGAGGTTCGAAAAAATTCTCTTTAGAGATCATCCAACCGCCAGCCACGGAAGGGAAAAACCCCCACCGGTTATTCTTCGCAAAACGTTCGGAACCGTTATATCCGAAAGTAAACTCCCCGAAATAACGCCCGTCATAATTATACGCAGCACGCCCGGCCAACCCGATATTCCTTCCAGGCAAAGACAATTGCAAATTGTCGGCAATCCCGGTCTTCTTGCTTTGCATCGTATATACCAGCAACCCGTTCACGCCATGCTTGTCAAAGGTTCGCGTGTATTCAGCCGCAGCTTCAAGGTAGAAATTCGTGTTTACGTATCTGTTCCTTGGTATATAATTGATCCATTCCGTACCTGTCCCCGGATTCAAGCGATTCAGCTTATACGAATTTTCAACCAAGTTATAATTCGAGATATTATAGAAAAAAGGGAAATATGCACGATCTACCGAATATTCGGAATAACGGTCCATATTGACTTTAGCACGGACAGACAATCCCTCGGTCAGCATCTCCAAGTTTTGTTTTCCTTCAAACTGGACCAACATCGTATTTTTACTGTAATCATTGTATCCTTTCAATGCCTGCGCATAAGGATTCACATAATTACCGGCCCCATAGTTCCCGAATAAAATATGTTTGGAATAAGCATACTGCTCGTCAGGAGCATAATAAGGTTTAAACAGAACCGGATTCGCCATCATAACCTCTTTGTACATGAAAGACCCACCACCGATCGGTCCTGTATACTCGTCGAAAGTCCCGCTCATACGCAAAATCAATTCGGTCGATTTCGTCAAGTTGATATTCACATTCGATCGTACCGAATATTTCATCAAATTGATATTCGAATTGAAATTATTCCGTTTGTCCACTTTCAGGTTCCCATTGTCCTTCGACACATTTGCCGCCACATAATAACGTGCGACCGTACCGCCTCCGCTTATACTCAAATTGGCACGTTGATTGGAAATCACATTGCTAAACATCGTGTCATACCAATCCGTTGTCGGGAAAATATCCGGATACAAACCTCTCTCCGTCATCGTTATCTTCTCTTCCGAATATAAAGCCAACCCCAACGGGTCGCGGGTCTTTATCGCTTCGTTCTGCATCCTCATGTAAGTAACCGGGTCTGCAAGCTTGACTTTCCTGGTGGGTGAAGAGAACGAGTTTTCCACACGGGCATTAATCGAGACTTTCCCTTCCTTACCCTCCTTTGTCGTGACGGAAATCACGCCATTTGCACCGCGAGCACCATACAATGCCGTGGCGGTGGCATCCTTCATAATGGAAAAACTGGCGATATCATCCGTATTCAAACGCGCCAAATCATCTGTACTCAACTCAATGCCGTCGATAAGGATCAGCGGGTCTTTTTTAGCCTCCGCACCAAAAGTCGTAATACCCCGAATAAAGAAATTAGCATTGTCTTGTCCCGGTTCACCACTTGTCTGATAAGAAATCAGCCCGGCAACACGTCCGGCAAAAGCTGTTGTCAAATTACTACTCGGAACCTTCAACTCTCCCGGCTTCACCGTCGTGATGGCCGATACAACACTTTCTTTTTTCTGCTTGGAAAAAGCGACGACCGTCACTTCTTCCAACTCGTCGACCTTCGGTTCCAGGATAATGTTTAGAAAAGACTGCCCCGTAAACTTAATCTCCTTCGTTTCCATACCGATGTACGAAACAACTAAAATACTGTTCGGAGGACAATTGTCAAATTCAAAATTACCATCCACATCAGCTATGACTCCCTGTGTACTACCTTTAATTTGAACAGTAGCTCCGGGTAAAGGATCTCCACCTGTATCGGAAATCTTACCTTTAAACTTTGAAACTTGTTGGGTTAATGCTACGACAGGTAGCTCTTCCGCTTCAAGGATCTGGAAAGGGGGGACTGCCAAGGTTAACACAAATGCCGGAAGAACCCATCGAAATGGATTATAACCGGATTCCATTCTTCGATTCTCTTGAGGCTGGTGATCATGCCTCTTTAGTAATCCAATCATCACATTTTGTTTAAGGTTAATAATAAAAACTTGATTTTTTTTGCAACATTAATAAACCTGAAAAACATCATAGTTCTGCAAGAACTTGATTGAAAATACCAGACCTGAATATTCAATATCTTTTACTTGGAACAAGTATTAATAGCTATTGGCGACATTATTACCAACAATTTCCTGAACAAATAACAAACTACAGTATCAAATCAGCAGGGTAACCGCACCAAAATCATGAAGCATCCATCTGTTTTCGCCACCGATACGGAGCAACTCACATAAATGTTTTTGCAAAAACAACTATCATACTATCATATCCGTCTGTATATTATTTTAAACCAATATGTTACAGCATGACAGTTGCCATTTTGAACTATCATTCATCTGTCATAACCATCATGGTAAAAACGATAATATCCTGTGTATCAATTATACGATAAAAACAGGGACCGTTCGGAAACAGGTGCAAAACCTGTTAAAACGGCTTCTTTTTTCATCAAGACAGGCTTTTCTTTTGTCAAAAACAGCTTGCAAAGCCGCTTGAGACCCGGGTGTACCCACCACACAGACCCGGGTGCGGGAGAGGTGCAGACCCGGGTCTGCGTGAGACCTTTACGGAGGTGCGGGGATGTTTATCTGCCGTGTCGGAGGCACTTTTATGCCTCGTTTTTACATCTTTTTCGCCGATGGCTGTTTTTGCCTATGCAAACATAAATATCATATTATCAGCTATATAAATAAACAGTCATGTAAAAAGCATGATAGATGCATGATAGTTGAATGATAGTTGAAAACAGCTACTATCATGCTTTAACATATTGTGAAACAGTAGTTAACGGCCGGATGTGATAGTATGATAGTTGATTTGCGAAATTTGCATGGAAGAAGAGAAGTGATTCCGGATAGCAACTTTTGGTGCGGTTGCCCTGATCAAATCACAATACAATTTGTTTATTATAATTATTTTTTATATCTTTGTTTTAATTTGCAACGGTAATATGATTTGTTTTATCATAGTTCTTGCAGAACTACGGTACAAAAAAACGACTTTACTCCGATATAGTTCTTCTATTCTGCTTCTCTTCTATAGGATATCTTGAAAAATTGAGATGCAGTTGCCTTGACCCCGATTTCCTTCCTTATACTATCTTTTACTTTTTTCTTACTTTTGCAAAAACGAAACAAATATGCTAAAAATAGGACTTCTTTCAGATACCCATGCTTGGTGGGACGACAAATATACAGAATATTTCTCGGAATGCGACGAAATCTGGCATGCGGGAGATATCGGTTCAGACGGACTGGCGACACGATTGGCTACCTTGAAACCGCTTCGCGCCGTATATGGCAATATTGACGGCCAATCGCTACGACTGCAATATCCGCAAGTCGCCCATTTTAAAGCCGAAGAAGTAAACGTAATGATGACACATATAGGAGGCTACCCGGGACGCTATAATCCGCTTATCCGCAAAGAGCTATACGACACCCGCCCCGATCTTTTCATTGCCGGCCATTCACATATATTGAAAGTAGGGTTCGACAAAAATTTGAATTGTCTGTACATGAATCCGGGAGCAGCCGGCAAGAGTGGATTCCATCAGGTAAGGACACTAATACGCTTCATCATAGACAAAAAAAGGATTCGGGATCTGGAGGTGATAGAGTTGGGCAATCGGTAGAAACACGAAAACTGCCGGTCGCCGTTCAAGCATGCGTCCGGCAAAAATTTTCAGCATATAAAATGGTATTTTGCAAATAGCCGAACTCTTGCTCGAAATACTCGCTGAAAACACCGGCCCCCAGGTTTTCCTCAATCTGCTTGGTCGTCCATAGTTTTCCGCTCGGACGCTTGATTTTTTCCATCAGTTCTTCCGAACGCACACATACGACAAAAAGATTCACCATATGCTTCACCTTGTCATTTTCAAACGTATAACGGATCAAGAAGCGGGGTTTCAAATCGTCCTTCTTCCCCAATTCCCCCATCGTTTCACAGGCTGTAGCTTCTATGGTGTGCTTAAACAACACATAGCTGCAAAACGGATAGTCAATCGTATCGGGCGAAACAAATGACTTTTTCCCACGCTTGACCAAATAGAGCATTCCTTGGTGAACAACGGCCACACGCACCACCGGATGATAATATTTCTTGGGCAAAGAACGGCTCACCGAACGGGCTATGCAGCCAACCACTTTGCCGTTGTCATTCAACACAGGCAACCACATTTCCTTACGAAGACTTCCTTGTACCATCGATATCCTTACCTGCTCATACAAAATCAAAAATACACCGATAAGAATACCAAGCTCCCTGTATAAAAAACGCTCAATCCGCACATCCTGCATTGTCTCCGGCAAAATACTGTACACAAGAATGACAAATAAATGCAGTGTATAAAGATTTTGGACAAGCATAGCCACAAAAAAGAACTCATTCAGCGTAGTACGCATCAGTGTCCGTTTGTAAGCAGGATAATCAGAATTCCGGATTCGCTTCAGAAGCAACCGTCTGGCAAAGCCCATAAACGCCAAAACGACAACAAGCAAGATCTCTGTTATCAACGGAGAATAGATAAACAGTACCGGCTCAAGCCGGAGGCAAAGAAAAACAGAATAGAGAATCAATGTAGCCGCCGAGGGCAATAACAAAAACTGATAAATTTTGTCTTTGCTCAAAGCCTGATATAAAAAAAGACAAACAAAACAAAAAGATATGCCGATCATGAAAGACAACAAATATGAAAAATAGTTGTCTAAAAACATAAACAGCAACAACGGCATCAACCCCACGGCTTGATTATCCAAGCCTTTCTTCACTTTGTTCATATCCTTTCCCTGATTTACCCTTTACCACATAACAAACCTTTCTGAAAAAAAGTTCGCGCCTTCACACATGTTTTTCTGCATGATAAGAAGAACGAACCAAGGGAGCGCTCTCCACTTTTTCAAATCCTTTTCTTAAAGCTATTGATTTATAAGACTCAAATTGCCAGGGTGTCACATACTCCTTGACTGGAATATTTTTCCGGCTGGGTTGTAAATATTGCCCGATTGTCAAAACGGAGACTCCGGCGGTTCGCACGTCATCCATTAATTCACAAACTTCCTCGACCGTTTCACCCAAACCTACCATTATACCGGTCTTAGCGACAATGCCTTGTTCGGCTATACGCGCAAGCACGGAGAGACTTACCTCGTACTTCGCGGCACTGCGCACTTCGGGGCTGATACGGCGAACTGTTTCCATATTATGGGATATTATTTCGGGAGCGGCCGCCACCACTTGATCCACCAGTTCCAACCGTCCCTGGAAGTCGGGGATCAAGACCTCTACCGTGGTTTCCGGATTGACCGCTTTTATCATACGGATCGTATCGACCCAATGCTGCGCACCCAAATCAGGCAAATCATCCCGGTCGACAGAAGTAATAACCGCATGTTTCAATTTCATCAACCGAATACTTTCCGCCACATTCGCAGGCTCCTTCGGGTCCAACGGGAGCGGTTTGCCTGTCAACGTATTGCAGAAACGGCAAGAACGCGTACAAATATCTCCGGCAATCATAAAGGTTGCCGTTCCTCTGCTCCAGCACTCTCCCATATTGGGACATTTCCCGCTGGTGCAGATCGTATGCAGGCAGTGGGACTCAACGATGCTTTTTGTCCGTGTGAACTGTTCGTTCCCACCCAGCCGGATTTTCAACCAATCCGGCTTTCTCAAATGTTCTGACATTACAAGTTACAAATTATCAAATAAAAAGTTAGACATTCTGGTATACAGATGGTAGCGGGTGTTCCCACCATAGATACTGTGATTGCGGTCTTTGTAAACCTGCATTTCAAACTGTTTACCGGCCTGCACCAAGCTTTCGGCATAATCCATTGTCTGCTGGAAATGCACATTATCGTCAGCAGTGCCGTGGATCAGCAACAGTTTCCCTTGTAAATCCTTCGCCCGACGGATCGGCGAAGTGGCGGCATAGCCTTCAAAATTTTCTTTCGGCGTACGCATAAAGCGTTCCGTGTAGACCGAATCGTAATATTTCCAATCGGTAGGAGGTGCGACAGCTATACCGGCTTTGAAAGTCCCGTTGCCGACACTCATGGACATCAACGTATTGTAACCGCCGAAGCTCCATCCCCAAATCGCCATGCGGTTCTTATCGACAAACGGCAACTGGGCCAAGGCCTGCGCAGCTTCTACCTGGTCTCTGGATTCCAGTTCCCCCATACGCAGGTAGGTACATTTGCGGAAGGCTTCCCCGCGAGCCCCCGTACCACGTCCGTCCACACAGACCGTAATGATCCCGTTAGCAGCCAGATAGTGTTCCCAGTCAAAACCATATTTATCCAATACCTGTTGGGAGTTCGGACCACTGTACTGGAACATCAGAACCGGATATTTTCTCGACTCATCGAAGTCGGCCGGTTTCACGATCCATGCATTCAGTTCATAATCGGAGGCTGTACGCACTTTGATGAACTCTTTCTTGGCATATGAATAGCCTGCCAGCTTGTCTATCAGGGGAGCGTTATCTTGCAAAACACGCAAAACTTTGTTCGTCTTCGTCTCGTTTACAGTAATTTTTACCGGCGTGTTGGCATTGGAATACTGGTTTACATAATAAGCGAAATTATCGCTGAATGTCGCATTATTAGTTCCTTCCTGTGTCGAAAGTTTCGTTTTAACCCCTTTCGCGTCAACCTTATAAATCGCACGGCGAATCGGACTTTCTTCTGCCGATTCATAATAGACCGTCTTTGTTGCTTCATCATAGCCCAAAAACGCCGTCACGTCCCAGTTGCCTTTCGTCACTTGTCGCTGCATGACACCAGTAGGAGAATACAAATAAATATGCGCATAGCCATCCTGTTCGTTCACATATGAGAAACTGTTCGCATAAAAATGGATGGAACTCAACCACTCCGAATCGACATACGCCTTGTTTTCGTCACGTAGGATCAAACGGAAAACGCCGCTCTTCGGATTCGCATAATACATATTGAAAACATTCTGATGACGGTTCAACGTCATCACAGCCAACTGTTCGTCATTATTCGTAAAAACAATCCGTGGAATATAACTGTCCGCTTCTACCGGGACTTTCAGTTCCTTCGTATCTTTCGTCACCACGTCATAAGAATGCAACGTTACTTTCGAATTCTTTTCTCCGGCCTTCGGATATTTATAGTCATAATATCCGGGATACAGCCCCTCTCCGAACATCTGCATCGAATATTGAGGAACTTCCGATTCATCAAAACGCACAAAGGCCAACTGTTCGCTGTTCGGCGACCAAGCCATCAGGTTCGTTACGGCAAACTCCTCTTCATATACCCAGTCGGTAATACCGTTCAGTATTTTATTTGTCTCCCCGTCTTTCGTCACTTGAACCTCCGTATCGTAATCGAATTTACGAATCCATATATTATTGTCACTCACGTATGCGACCATCCTTCCGTCCGGAGAAAATGTCGGGATCATCTGCTTGCTTTTCGAATCTGAAATCGGCTTCACATAATTACGGCGCACGTCATAGTCATACACATTCGCCTTGAACGAACGGCGATAGATTGGTTCCGTATCGCACCATACGAGAATATGGTGTCCCGTACTGCTAATCATATATCCGTCAAACTTGTCGAATGTACACTCACGCGCTTTTCCGGTATTGAACAAAGTATCGACCGGATTTCCGGTGCGATAAGAATATTTTATAATCATGTCGCGGGTAACATTCATCGCCGTATAATGCTCGCCATCAGGCATAGAACGCATTTCTCCAATATTAGTAACCTGGCGGAACTGTCCGTCTGTAATTTCTTTTAAATCGACACGTTTGCTCCCATTCTGAGCTGTCAGGCTCCCGACAAGCAGGAACGAAAGTAAAGCACCAAACCCTAATCGTTTCATGTATGATTCTATTTTTATCTTAATATTTCTGTTAGAATGAATTGCAAAGTTACTATATTTCGGCGGATTTATTACCTTTGCCCGTATGGAAAACAGTAAACCATATCGTGATTTCGGAGACTTCCTACGAGGAGTATTCCCTTATAAAGTGCAAAAAATATCGATCAATGCCGGCTTCACCTGTCCGAACCGGGATGGGACGAAAGGTTTTGGCGGCTGTACCTACTGCAATAACCAGACGTTCAGCCCAGAATATTGCCATACCGAAAAAAGCGTAACGGAACAATTGGAAGAGGGCGTCCGCTTTTTCTCCCGCAAATATCCGGACATGAAATACCTGGCCTATTTCCAAGCTTATACAAACACTTATGCCGAATTGAGTTCGTTGATTGCGAAATATGAAGAAGCCCTCTCCTATCCAGGAGTTGTCGGGCTGATCGTCGGTACACGGCCGGATTGCATGCCGGACGCACTATTGGATTATTTCTCCGTCTTATCGCAAAAAAAGTTCGTGATGATCGAATATGGTATGGAAAGTACGCTGGACCGTACCTTAACGCGTATCAACCGGGGACATACCCACACGGAATCAGAAAAGACCATCCGACGCACGGCAGCCAAACATATATATACGGGGGCCCATTTGATTCTGGGTTTACCGGGAGAAAGCCGGGAGGAGATTCTGCACCATGCCGATGTATTGTCCACACTTCCTATTACAACACTAAAACTCCACCAACTACAGCTCATTCGGGGGACACGCATGGCCAGAGAGCAGGAAGAACATCCCGAACTGTTTCATCTTTATACGGCTGACGAATATATCGAGTTGGTCATCGACTTCATAGAACGGTTAAGCCCCTCCATTGTTGTAGAGAGGTTTGTATCGCAATCTCCTAAAGAGTTGTTGATAGCTCCGGACTGGGGACTTAAGAACTTCGAATTCACAGCTAAGGTCAATAAACGCATTTCCGAGCGAAAAGCGCGGCAAGGGCGTCTGTTCGATCCGAACTTATCTCCCTCCTACTTTGAAAATAAAGGGATTGCCCTCCGATCATAAGGACAATCCCCTTCAAAAATAATAACCTAACATTCTTCATAAAACCTTAAACAACCAAACACTATTTTTGCCTTTGTATATAAGACAACTCTAAACCTCAAAAGGTTTACTCCCATGATATTAAAATACATTAAAACACAAAGAAAAGAATAAAGCGATTCAGGTATTTGTATATGTCCTATAACTTTGCGTAATTTGTTCCTTCAATTTTCTGAAACAGATTAATAAATTTATGGAGAAAAAACATCAGTATCAAGGATTAACCAAACAAGAAGTAGAAGAAAGCAGGCGCCTGCATGGCGAAAATATCCTCACTCCCCCTGAGAAAGCATCTCTGTGGAGTCAATTCATCGAGAAATTCAATGATCCGATTATTAAGATCCTATTGGTAGCATGGTTCTTGTCCATGATTATCGCAGGTGTGCATTGCTGGGGACCGGAGGCTAAAGGGTTCACGGCCTTTCTCGAACCGATCGGGATATTCTTTGCAATCATGCTCGCATCTTGTGTCGGCTTCTTTTTCGAAGTCAAAGCGAACCGGGCTTTTGATGTGCTGAATACGGTCAATGACGATATTTTCGTCAAGGTGATCCGGGAAGGGAATATCTGTCAGATTCCGCGCAAAGAGGTTGTTGTCGGCGACATTGTCGTACTGGAAACAGGAGAAGAAATCCCGGCTGACGGACAGTTGCTGGAGGCGATCTCCCTACAGATCAACGAATCGACCCTGACCGGTGAGCCGATCATCAGCAAAACCACGAACGAAGCGGACTTCGATGAAGAAGCGACCTATCCGTCCAATGTGGTCATGCGCGGAACGACCGTTGTCGACGGACATGGTGTGATGGAAGTAGAAAAAGTAGGCGATGAAACCGGATACGGAAAGGTATACGAAGGCTCGCAGATCGAAAATAATATCGACACGCCGTTGCAGATGCAGTTAGCAGGGTTGGCGAAGGTGATCAGCAAAGCCGGTTATGCGATTGCTGCCATTACCTTTATCGCATTACTGACAAAGGTATTGCTATCCTCATCCGGAATGCCGGTCATGGACCTGATCTCCCATATCCTGAATATATTTATGGTCGCAGTTACGCTGATCGTCGTATCCGTACCGGAAGGTTTGCCGATGAGCGTGACCCTAAGTTTGGCGCTTAGCATGAACCGGATGCTGAAAACGAACAACCTCGTCCGTAAAATGCATGCCTGCGAAACGATGGGGGCTACCACTGTCATTTGTACGGACAAGACTGGAACGCTTACGCAGAACCAGATGCAGGTGTACCAAACGAACTTTTACAATCTGAAAGACCAGAAATTAGGAGATGACGAACTGAGTAACCTAATAAAAGACGGAATATCGGTCAACTCAACCGCCTTCCTCGATTTTTCCGATGATAAGATAAAGACCTTGGGTAACCCGACGGAAGCAGCATTGTTGTTATGGCTGAACAGCCAACATCAGAACTACCTGGAAATACGGGAAAGCGACCGGATACTGGATCAATTGACCTTCTCCACCGAACGGAAATATATGGCGACAGTCGTACAATCGTCCTTGCTGGGGAAACGCGTGTTGTATGTCAAAGGCGCTCCGGAAATCGTATTGGCGAACAGTAACCGGGTGGCGATCAACGGGACTTCTAAACCGGTGGAAGACTGTAAAGCCGCTATAGAAAAGCAGCTACTGGACTATCAGAACCAGGCCATGCGTACGCTGGGATTTGCCTACCAGATATTGGAGGACGGACAGGATGTTTCATTTTTTGTAAATGGACGATTGCACAATACGGACCTCACTTATTTAGGTATCGTCGCTATCTCCGACCCCGTGCGTGCCGATGTTCCGGCAGCCGTTCAGAGTTGCCTGGATGCAGGTATCGACATCAAGATCGTAACCGGAGACACCCCTGGAACAGCCAAAGAGATAGGACGCCAGATCGGAATCTGGAAAAGCCAAGACACCGAACAAAATATTATCACCGGACCGGGCTTCGAAGCCTTGACTGACGAGGAAGCCTTGGAACGTGTACTCGATCTGAAGATCATGTGCCGTGCCCGCCCTACCGACAAACAGCGACTGGTACAATTGTTACAACAGAAAGCAGCAGTAGTTGCCGTAACCGGCGACGGGACAAACGACGCTCCGGCCCTGAAAGCAGCGCAAGTCGGTTTGTCTATGGGTGACGGAACCTCCGTGGCGAAAGAGGCAAGCGATATTACCATCATAGACAACTCGTTCAGCAGCATCACCCGCGCGGTGATGTGGGGACGTTCCCTATACCGGAATATCCAGAAATTCCTGTTGTTCCAGTTGACGATCAATGTAGCTGCGTGTCTGATCGTATTGTTGGGTTCGCTCTTGGGAACCGAATCTCCGCTTACCATCACACAGATGCTTTGGGTAAACCTGATCATGGATACATTTGCCGCCGGAGCGTTAGCATCGTTGCCTCCTAACGAACAAGTAATGAAAGACAAACCCCGTCGTAGTGGTAAGGATGGCGACTTTATTATTACACGTCCGATGGCTTATAACATATTCGGCGTAGGGCTTTCATTCGTAATTGTCTTGATCGGATTATTGCTTCACTTCCATGCACAGGACGGACTAACCCCGCATGATCTGTCCTGGTTCTTCAGCTTCTTCGTGATGCTCCAGTTCTGGAACATGTTCAACGCAAAAGCGTTCATGGAAGGACGCTCGGCATTCGCCAACCTGAAAGGATGCAAAAGTTTTTTGATGGTAGCCTTGCTTATCATCGTAGGACAATACCTGATCGTCACGTTTGGCGGCGAGATGTTTAGTGTCGTACCCTTATCTTGGAAAGATTGGGGGATCATTATCGGCTCGACTTCACTGGTTCTCTGGGTCGGAGAGGCTGGACGCTTGATCGGAAGATTGAGAAAATAAAACTTGCTCACGTAAAGGATACTCTTTACTTTTGCTTGAATAAAAATCAGATACGCATTCCTGGACAAGAAAAACCAAGACATCCGTATTGACATGAGCTATAAGAACAA
The DNA here is from genome assembly GCA_910577325.1 of uncultured Parabacteroides sp. Lineage (GTDB taxonomy): Bacteria > Bacteroidota > Bacteroidia > Bacteroidales > Tannerellaceae > Parabacteroides. The sequence continues at coordinate 36,656 of CAJTMR010000019.1, read as the reverse complement.
ACGGCTTACAATCGTCATAACCGATACCGGTATTGCTTTCAAGCGGGTTGAAAGCAATACCGGATCTGACACTTTCGTTGGAAGAGCGCCCCATCGGCGGACTCGGGATCTATCTGGTCAAACAACTGATGACGGAAGTCACCTACAGTCATTCAGCCGGAAAAAACATACTCACAATGCCAAAAGATATTCATTGATATGGCAGACTTTGATATTAAGGATATTACAGCACTCAAAATAAAACGACTGGTCGTAGAGAAACAAAACAAGAAAAGCATAAAAAAAGCAGTTACCTAAAAAGATAACTGCCTAATATTATGAGCCGAAAGCCGGACTTGAACCGGCGACCTACGCATTACGAATGCGTTGCTCTACCAGCTGAGCTATTTCGGCGACATTTAATTCCTGAATGCGGGTGCAAATGTAAAGAATTTATTTGACATCTGAAAGAAGTTTTGCTAAAAAATCATCTAATTCTGCATCCAAATCTTTCAAGAGAGGATCATCCAAACGAAGATTTTCATCATCCAAGAACAGAAGTTCCTCAATAACAGAGAAATTTTCGTCAGTCAAGCTCACCGAGAACGGTTGCAGAAAACAAGAATTATCAAAAACTTTTTTTGTAACCAGAACTGCAAGCACGGCTTTCAATGTTACAGAAACCTGCCGGGTGAACTGATCATCTTCACATTTCATATTCACCCAATCGAAAATAATAGTTTTTTCAATCAACGCATCCTCCTCATCATAAATAAGCAACTCTCCATTTTCAGCATCCACCTGCACATATAAATCGCTGTAACATTTGCCAGCTTCGTCCGCAGCAAGTTTATTGATGGCCGAATTAAAAGTCGTTTCTATGACAGCCTGAACCTTTGCATTATTCGCACTCATATCTTATTATTTATTCTTTAATTCGAAACGTCTGCCAAAAGTAATAATAATTCAGAGAATACAAGATTATTATTCTCCAAATTGCTTATTTAGTTTTTGATCTGAACGGATACGTTTGCCAAGAGCCTCTACATACAATCGTTGCATTTTCGTATAATTGTAGGCTTCGCCCTTTTTACTATTAAAAATATCGTAAGATTTGGCTGCCCAGCTGTAGGCTTCCTTCAAATGAGTATTCATTTCATAGTACAAAGCCAAGTTTGATGCAGCCTTTGCCCGTTCTTTCCAGCGTGAAGAATTTTCATACACATATTTCCATCGCAAGGCCGCTTCCTCCCATTTGTCAGACAAGGCATAAGCGGTCGCCTCTTTCCACCGCGCTCTCTCTCCTTTATAAAACCAACGGCTTTCACTATCCCAATGAGGGACAAAGTTCGGAGTAACCTTCGTACCGATATACTGTCCGGCAGCCCGCAAAGCTTCATCCGGTAACGGCAGATAAAGTTTCAATTGTTCCATATTATCCGCACTTTCAGACCAGAAAACGCTATCCTGCACATAGACAGTGGCCAATGGCTTGCCACGTCCGGGAAGATAACTGCGGATGGTTCCCGTAATCTCAACATTGACACCTCCTATCACGAAGCCTTCGGAAAAAGCGGCAACATTCTTCTCCATCCGAAACAACAAACGGTCAATCGAAATAATGGCATCCGTCCCCGTCTCCCGACACAATTCCTTCACCGCCTCGGGGGCTAACTTTTCATCCATCAAATATTTTGTATCTTGACGAGTACCACCGTGATATAAAAGAACATCATCGAAGAAAGAAACATCCATTATCGATTTGCCCAAGGAATGACAAACATCATACAAAGCGCTATCCGCACAGGCACGAGCCGTATCTTGCACAGTTCCATATAAATTATATGTATAGCCTACATCGTCTGGCTGGGGAACGGCATTATTAACAACCAAGACCTTGCCGACATTCTTCGGGAAAGTAATCCCGGCAGGGTTATAAGTTTCTATCTCAATATATTCAACGGTGCTACATGCCGAAAACAGGCAGGCCACCAACAGATACAATGTTGTTTTCATCTTTACATTTATGATTTATAATTTATGAATTATGTTTCACAATTTGTACTCCATAAACCATAAATCACAAATCATAAATCATAATTCTTATTATGCCATATCACTGACGGCTTTGAAATAACCGATAGACTCTGCTATTCCGAGGAAAGGATCTTTCATATCCTTTTCGAACTCAAGACTACACACTCCTGTATAGTTCACTTCCCTCATCATACGGACCAATGCGGGAAAGTCGATCTTTCCACGCCCGATTTCGATGCCGCGTCCGGCTTTGGAAGAATCCGTCACATCCTTAATGTGCATATCAAACACACGGGTATGATATTTCTTCAAGTCGGCAACAGGATCGCAACCATTACGCAGATCATGACCGACATCCAGACACATACCGATACGCGGATCCAGATCTTTCGTATGTTCCCAGACATCCGTCGCATCCGGATAGATCTTGATATCAGGTCCGTGCAAATGGATTGCATAATTGAAATCATACTCTTTTACTTTTTTGTCCACATATGGCAAAAGCTCGTAATTCGGTACACCGACAATCGTTTTCACACCTACCCGTTTCGCATATTCAAAAGCACGATCAATTTCAGCTTCGCTCTTCATATAGATAGGACCAACTGCATATCCGGTCACGCCATAAGAAGCACATTTGTCATGAAAAGCCTTGATCTCTTCATCTGTGCTTTTAAACGGCAGGTGGAAATCCTTGATACAAAGATAATGAATATCCAGACGCTGCAAAGTTTTCAAGGTAGTTTCCAAATCAAAATTTACAAATGTATATCCCGCCATTCCCAAACGGAAAGGATTCACAGCCTTGGCTGCCTTAGGTTTAACCGGATCGGGCACGCCCGCATTAAGTGTACTTGCCGTTCCCAGCAAGATCGCACCGGCCAGCCCTTTCTTGAAAAAGGTTCTTCTTGATTTCTCCATGATATTAAATTGAAATTATGTTTATTATAACAGTGCAAATATAGTTTTTTTTAAGTGTGTACGAAAACATTCCGCATAAAAAAAGGAGATATGTCTATTATCCTACATACCTCCTTTCTGTATTTCTAAAAAATTCCGATCTTACTTCTTCAAAGCTGCGATACTTTCTTCAATAGATTTGATTTTACTCTCTGCATCGGCCTGTTTCTTGCGTTCCATTTCAATAACTTTGGCGGGGGCTTTACTTACAAAACTTTCGTTACTCAATTTTTTCATGACAGAAGCAAGGAAACCTTGCTGATATTCCAGTTCGTCTTGAAGCTTAGCCAACTCCTCTTCCACATTGATCATATTACCTAAAGGAACAGCATATTCCGTCGTACGCACCAAGAAAGACGCAGAACCGGCAGTTTTTTCTTCCGTACAAACGACAGATGAGAGGTTACACATCTTGACGACTACAGCGTTGAAATGATCATTGTGCTCACCCAACACCTGCAATTCCAATACTTCCTTGTTCGATATATTCTTCTGGAGACGTATCGTACGCACTCCGCCCACAATTTCTTTTACAATTTCGAAATCTTCCAGATAAGCGTTATCGACAGGAGCAACCTCCGGCATCAGAGAGACCATCAGGCTTTCGCCTTCCTTACGCGGTTCCAGCGCCTGCCACAATTCTTCTGTAATAAAAGGCATGAACGGATGGAGCAAACGGAGCAGCGCATCGAAGAAACCGAGTGTTGACAAATAAGTAGACTCATCAACAGGTTGTTGATAGCCCGGTTTAACCATCTCCAAGTACCAGGAAGAGAACTCATCCCAGAAGAGTTTATAAACAGCCATCATCGCTTCGCTCAAGCGGTATTTGCCGAACAGGTCGTCCATTTCGGCGATCGTCTTATCCAACTGCATCTTAAACCATTTGACAGCAGTCGCGGATGCCTCAGGCTGTTCAATAGTTGAATCTACCGTCCATCCTTTGATCAGACGGAAAGCGTTCCATATCTTATTGTTGAAGTTACGCCCTTGTTCACACAACGCATCGTCGAAAGGAATATCGTTTCCGGCAGGCGCCGCCATCATCAATCCCATACGTACACCGTCGGCACCGTATTGTTCGATAAGCTGCAGCGGATCGGGAGAGTTTCCTAACGACTTTGACATCTTACGTCCCAGTTTGTCACGCACAATACCGGTGAAATAAACATTCTTGAAAGGCATCTTTCCCCGATATTCGTAACCGGCCATAATCATACGGGCTACCCAGAAGAAGATGATATCCGGCCCTGTCACCAAGTCGCTCGTCGGATAATAATAATCGATCTCCTGATTGTCCGGATCGTTGATACCATTGAACAGAGAGATCGGCCATAACCAAGAAGAGAACCAGGTATCCAGCACATCCTCATCCTGACGCAGATCAGCCATCATCAGAGAAGTGTTACCCGTCTTTTCTCTTGCCATTTCCAAAGCTTTTTCTGCCGTTTCGGCCACAACATAACCGCCTTCGGGCAAGAAATAAGCCGGGATACGGTGTCCCCACCACAACTGACGGCTGATACACCAGTCCTTGATATTTTCCATCCAATGACGATAGGTATTCTTGAACTTCGAAGGATAGAACTTGATCTCGTCCTTCATCACCGGTTCCAGAGCGATCTGTGCGAGGTGCTCCATCTTCAGGAACCACTGCATGGACAGCTTCGGTTCGATAGGCACATTGGTGCGTTCGGAGAAACCGACTTTATTTTCGTAAGCTTCCACCTTTTCCATCAGGCCGGCAGCTTCCAGGTCTTTTTCGATCTGCTTACGAACGTCGAAACGGTCCATGCCGACATACAAGCCGCCGGCCTCGCTGATCGTACCGTTATCATTGAATATATCAATGGAGGGCAGATTATATTTTTCGCCCAACATATAGTCGTTAACATCGTGTGCCGGAGTTACTTTCAGACAACCAGTACCGAACTCGATATCCACATAATCGTCTTCGATCACAGGGATCACACGGTTTACCAGCGGAACAATCACCTTCTTCCCTTTCAACCAAGTGTTTTTCGGGTCGTTCGGATTGATACACATGGCCGTATCTCCCATGATCGTTTCGGGACGGGTTGTTGCGACAATCGCATAACGGCCTTCCGGATCACCTTCCACCTTGTAGCGAAGATAATACAGTTTGCTGTGCTCTTCCTTATATATAACCTCTTCGTCGGACAAGGCGGTCAGCGCTTTCGGGTCCCAGTTCACCATACGGACACCACGATATATCAGTCCTTTATTATAGAGATCGACAAAAACCTTGATCACACTTTCGGAACGCAGTTCGTCCATCGTGAAAGCCGTACGGTCCCAATCACAAGACGCCCCCAACTTACGCAACTGCTTAAGTATGATACCTCCGTGTTCTTCCTTCCATTCCCAAGCATGTTTCAGGAAGTCTTCGCGAGTCAGATCAGTCTTCTTAATTCCCTGCTGTGCCAGACGATTCACGACTTTCGCCTCGGTTGCAATGGAAGCGTGGTCCGTTCCCGGAACCCAACAAGCGTTCTTCCCCTGCATACGGGCACGACGGATCAGAATATCCTGAATGGTATTGTTAAGCATGTGTCCCATATGAAGCACGCCGGTGACGTTTGGGGGCGGAATAACGATCGTATACGGCTCACGACCGTCGGGTTTCGACTTGAAAAAGCCGTTATCCAACCAATACTGATACCACTTACCCTCTACTTCTGCGGGGTTGTACTTACTTGCAATTTCCATATTGTTTCGTTCTTTATTTTATCCTTGTTCGAGTTTAAACGCTGAATATCCAATTTTTAAAGCGCAAAAATACAAAAATAATGTAGACAAGAACATAAGGCCTTAATTTTATTCAGGGCAACCGCACCAAAAATTGCTATCCGGAATCACTTCTCTTTTTCTATGCAAATTTCGCAAATCAACTATCATACTATCACATCCGGACGTTAACTACTGTTTCACAATATGTTAAAGCATGATAGTAGCTGTTTTTTACTATCATTCTACTATCATGCATCTATCATGCATCTATCATGCTTTTTACATAAATTTTTATTTATATAACTGATAATATGATATTTATGTTTGCATAGGCAAAAACAGCCATCGGCGAAAAAGATGTAAAAACGAGGCATAAAAGTGCCTCCGACACGGCAGATAAACATCCCCGCACCTCCGTAAAGGTCTCACGCAGACCCGGGTCTGCACCTCTCCCGCACCCGGGTCTGTGTGGTGGGTACACCCGGGTCTCAAGCGGCTTTGCAAGCTGTTTTTGACAAAAGAAGAGCCTGTCTTGATGAAAAAAGAAGCCGTTTTAACATGTTTTGCACCTGTTTCTGAACGGTCCCTGTTTTTTTCGTATGATTGACACACAAGATATTACGGTTTTTTGCCATGATAGTTGTGATAGATGAATGATAGTTCAAAACGGCGACTATCATACCATAACACATTGATTTAAAACAATATACAGAAAATATGATAGTATGATAGTTGTTTTTGCAAAAACATTTATGTGAGTTGGTCCGTATCGATGGCGAAAACAGATGGACGCGTTATGATTTTGGTGCGGTTGCCCTGCAATTTTATTAGGGCAACCTCACCAAAATTGCAGTTCAAAACATGTTTTACGACGCGATAATCAACTCACCTATTGTTTGGCACAGCAGGACAAACAAACCTGCCATACCCATGTTCAGACAAAAATACATTCTTTTCATTCTGCCGCTCCGCCACTATAGTATTTGTCAAAAACCTCAACTGCGACTTTCACAGGATTTCGATCCGATGGTTTTATAGCATCTTCTATATCTTCATACAGCCATGAGCTTGTTACTCCAAATATATAAGGCTTAGGCATACCGGGATTATCCCAAGCTTGTTTCAGATAATTAAAATACAAACGCCATCGTTTATAATAATAGGAGCCTAACACACCTCCTAATTCCCTGTGCGCATAATCATTCAAACTACCTTCATTTACATCCCAAGAGGTAACAATCAATTTATTATAATATTCATATTGATTAGCCATTCCCACGTCGGCACTGGCATCACGAGCTGATTGTAACCAAGAATGAAAACAAAAGGAAGGATGACTCAACAACAGTTTATCCTGATCTTTTATCAAACCGAGAAAATTATCGACCTCTTTATTAAAAAGTTCTTTATCCTTGTTTTGCCATGCTTTTTGTATTGTCGCATACGAACTGCGTCCCAAATTTGACAAATATTGACGGACCATATCGACTACATCATACTGATAATTTTTATTGTCTTCAAGCATAACTGCATCCTGCAAAAAAACACTACAAGCATCCGCAAAAGCTTCCGGTTCATAAAATATTTTACATTGTGACCAAGATGATACCGTTTTTACTTCTAACGACGGAGATGCGCAAAAAACCGATTCGGAAGGACGCCTTGAACCTTCATAAGTTCCATAAGCGGTTTCATAAAAGCCACACCAGGCTCTTTCCAAAGACGGCAATACAACTCCATACCTATTTTGGGAATATTGTTTAACCCATAAAGACATATCCGGCGTTTTTTCCGTCCAAACCATATCACTCCATAAAGAGGGGACGATCGGATTCGTTTCAATACCTTCCGGTGTAAAACCAATACCTCTCAATGTTTTTGATGCTTTTCGGTCATTCAATGCTTCAACCGGCTCTGTCGCAATCGCATCCAAACGTCCATGAAGTCCAATATTACCTCCCCAATTCGATATATTAGACCAAGCCCAAGGAATTCCTTCATATCCTCCCTTATCTTTCCAACGATGCCAATATTCAGCACATAATTCCACTACTATTGCATGATCGGGATTCAAACCTTTCAGCAATTCAGGAAACGGATTTGCCCCCCAACTTTGGAGAACCCATACCGCATTCGGATTATATGCACACATTTCCCTTTCTACAGACCTTGCGCAAGCCGTTATATCCAAACCGGCACTCTTTCCTCCCTCGTGGAAAAGGTCACCTGCATAATAATCGGTTCTTCCAAATAGTTTTTCATATTCTTCATACCAAATCTTTGCCAAGCGCTTAAATTCAACATCCAACGGAGAAAGGACATCCGGTCTGTCAAAAGTATTCCATTTACCCTGCTCTATGATCTTTACATGCGGATATTTCTTTTTATAATCAGAAGGTATCATCCCATAAAAGGCCTGAAAGATCGGTTCCATCCCATAATCTCTCATCCGACCGAGAATTTTATGCTGCAATTTCACTTGTCTGTCAAACCATTCTTCCGGCATAGGACCACCTAATGTTTCCATATTTCCCATCAATAACCAAGGCAAATAAACGGGTCCTGTCAAAAAGTTCTTCGCTTCTTCATCCGTATAACCGACACGGGACAAAAAGTTACGCCACACCTGTTCAACCCCCACTAAGCTCAAAGGATGTGTAATGCCATGAAGAGCCATCCAATCTATCTCTTTCTCCCAGCGTTCCCAATCCCAATAGACTGTAGTATATCCAAAAGTACAATAATTCATATAAGTAACAAACGAATAAGGACTTTCTTCATAAACAGAAACTTTTGGCAATGGTAATTCAACCGGTATCTGAGGACTCCAATTTGTCCAGCTTACCTCTGCATGCAAATACTCCCGCATATAACGATGCAATCCGGATGCTATACTTACCGGAGAATCTCCTTTAATATAAACCCTCCCGTTTTTCGATGATATCCGGTAAAATTTATTTTTACTTTTCGTATCAATAGAAAACACAAACTTATCTGATTGTCCAGGCAGCAAGCGCTGTACCAACTGTTCTATTACCACAACATTTCCCTTCGTCAAATTGACGGCATACAAACAATTAATATTCAACAAGAACAATCCGAAAATCAACAAACACGTCTTACATATCATTCTGCTCATCACGTTTTCATTATAAAGGTTGTGTCAAAATCAACATTCCACCATATTGAATTTACTCCGGCATTTTCTACACGCCCTGTAATATTTTAGCAAGAAATGACAGGCCAAATCCGCTATAATGATCACTCACTCTGACACAACCTTAATTAATATGCTTTTTAGTCAACTTCGTACCCTGGAGATTGCACCAAGTTCGTATTCAAAACCAAATCATTGATTGGAACAGGATATAAATAATACTTATTCAGCCATCCTGGAGTGGGAGCACCGAACAGACAAACACGTCCGCCACCTTTTCCGTCATCAACAATCTTTAAATTAAAATTGTTGACATCCGGATCACCTACATAACGTTCGTTTTCGTAATCAGCTTTTTTGACATAAACACCGTATTGCGTTTTACTGATATAATGACCTTTGGCCCAACGGCGCAAATCATCAAACCGGAAACCTTCAGCATACAGTTCTACACGACGTTCACGACGGATTTCCCACAAAACAGGATCCACTTCATAATCATTTGGACCAGAAACAGGATCACCGCTACAAACATATCCACCCTTATCCCGTTTAGGATCAAAATCCGAAGTGATTCCAGCCACTTTCATCGACGCAATATGAGCTCTTTCTCTCAATTTATTAATGGTTTCATCAGCTACGCTCTGATCAAAACGCCCCAATTCCCAAGCGGCTTCTGCATGATTTACCAACACTTCTCCCATTCGGAAAACAGGAGCATCCGTATCACTATATACCTGCTGATTATCAGGCGTATAATATTTCCATATATAATATCCTCCATTCGATGTGTTATATCCCTGCCCCATTTGATAGCGGCCTCTGAAATGAGGAATTTCACGTACAATTTCATCATTCCATTGAATAACAGGTAAAAATTTCTGAATCGAAGAACCTGATGTTATCTCTTTCATTAAGTCAATATACTCACCATCAATAGCATTCTCTGTCCGTTCACAAAATTCTTCCACATCTTTACCTGCATTCCATTTTTTCGTACTAATTTCCGTATTTACCCTAAAGGGCGGACAAATAGAATAATATAACCGATGATCCCTATTTCTGAACTCTACATTCATAATATCATTTCCGGTTTGTCGATTCCCTTCATATTCCGAACTTGTCCAAATCGGCTTTCCATCTCTGCAAAGATAAGATTGTACCATATCCGAAGAAGCCTCTTGCCAAGACTCTGAAGAACGCATCACCCGCATAAGATCATGCCCTTTTGTCGGAATATAAATTTTATACAACAAAACTCCCTGTACTCCAGACAAATCATACGAATTGAAAAGTTCATTATAATTAGAATGAATCATAGGGTATTTAGTAACCAAAGCAGAAGAAGCATCAAAACTTGCTTGCAAATATTTTACAGGATCTCCGCCTTCTACATTATGATACTTTTCCCACGTTCCTTCAAACAATCCAAAACGTGAAATCAATGCGTTCACAACATCCGGTGTAACCGTATTTTTCCCATCTCCGTCTTTTTTCACATTGTCACGGGCAAACTCAAGCATCTCCAATATTTTACCAGCCAGTTCCACCCGTGAAATCGTCGGTCCATACAAAATATCCTCATCCGCATCCGTCAGCACCTTATCGACCCATATCGCTTTTCCAAAACGCGACAAGAAAGAAAAATATTCATTTGCCTTGAAAAAATAGCAAACACCTTTCCAATGGTTTTTCTCCGTTTCCGTCATTTTGGAATCGTCGATATTATCCAACATATACTGAATCGTGCGTATATTTTCATACTTCCAACCATTTGAACCGGTTGAGGTATAACTGCCTTTTGTCACTTTGTCCCAACCATATTTATTCTCATTGTTATTGGCTCCATGAAAACCGTTATCCGTATAGATGTCATACAATTCATTTTTATCTTTATTATAACCAGGGAACCAAGCATAGAACTGCCAAGCATACGTCCGGCAATTTTCATACGATTTGAAAAAAGTTTTCTCTATAGGCTGATCAAGAGGTTTTCTATCCAAAAAACTATCATTACAGGACAAACATCCCATTAGCAAGAACAATATATACTTTTTCATATTCATCTTGTTATTCTTTTAAAATATTAAATTTATGCCAAACGAAAATTGACGCATCAATGGATAAGACCAGTTTGTTGCACCATCTCCTTGTATTCCGGAAGTCACTTTCAAGTCTCCCGGAATAGCGACAAACGAATCCGGATTATATCCTTCCGGCAAATGATGCCATGTATATAAGTTCTCTCCGCTGATAAAAAAGCGCAAATTGCCGATATACAATTTCGAGCAAAGCTGTTTCGGCAAATTATAACCCAACGTGATATTCTTCAAACGCAGATAAGACCCATCACGCAAATATTTCGTTTGTATGCGATTATTCGCGGAGTTATTACCTCCCGCACTATATAGTCTGGGCCAATACGAATTTGTATTTTCCTCTGTCCAATAATCCATCTGATAATCGTACACCGCTTCAGTAAACGTCCCCGAAGCACACCAATATCCCGGCATCCACAAATCTCGCTTCCCAACACCGGTCAAAATAAAACTAAGATCAAAATTTTTCCAACTGATCCCGCCATTGATGTTATATTGATAACGTGGCGTGTTGTTACCTATGACTCGTTTGTCGCCAGGTTCATCTTCCGTGTTCTTTCCACCATTTATAATACCGTTACCATCATAATCCACATATAGGATGTCACCCGGATTGGGTTTTGTCACTCCCTCTACGTAAGGTATGCCATCTTTCAATTTTCCATTTTCGTCAAAATCAGCTTCCGTATAGAAACGATCAGTGGTATATCCCCAAATCTCACCATATTCCATGCCCTCACGCAAAACCAATTTTCCATCATCCTCCAAAATACCTTGTGAATTTTCATAACGGGTAATTTTAGAGCGGCTATCATATAAATTCAAACCTAAATTATAACGGATATCTTGCCCGATCTTTCCATTCCAATTAACTGTCAACTCCCAACCATTTGTACGTAAACTTGCCGAGTTTGTATTAGGATAACCGGCTCCTAATACTGACGGAGCGGTTCTATAAGGAGCCAACATGTTTTTCGTATCACGTTGATACCAGTCAAAATTCATTTGCAACTGATTGTTTAACAATCCCATATCAACTCCGACATTTAAAGTCTCAACCGTTTCCCATGTATAATAGGAAGAAACAAGTCCCGGTTTTTTCACCGTCAAAACATAATCGGATTCTCCCGGCAATATCCATTTTATGTCATGGTTTTTATCTATGTCCATCGCAGACATATATCCATAATTGGAAACATTTTGATTACCGATACTACCCCAAGATATACGAGGTTTCAAATTCGATACAATTTCTTTTACCGATTCCATAAATGATTCTTCCGAAACACGCCATCCGGCAGAAAACGAAGGAAAGAAACCAAAACGATTATCTTTTCCAAAACGGGAAGAACCATCATAACGGCCATTAAATGTCAACAAGTAACGATTTTTATAATCATAATTCAAACGGAAAAATCCACTTCGCAAAGCATATTCACTAAATGCGTCTTTCGTTGTCTGTACTCCGCTTCCTGTAGATAAAGAAGGGAGATCCTGATCTATTAAATCTTCCCTTTTTGAATATCTTTCTTCATAATGATAGGATTCCTGATTAAATCCGGCCATTGCCTTAACATTATGATCTTGCAAGAAATTCAGTTCATAAGTCGCATATACATTTATGGCATTCGTTGTTGAAAACCATTCTTTGGTTTCATAAAAGTTCTTTGTACGACTTGGGACCTTATTATTTGAAGTCTGTAACAAACCTTGATAAATCTTAGGAGCATAAGAATTGGTTCCCCATTGGCGATAGAAACTATATTCTCCCGTAACAGACAGATTATCAACAGGTCTCAATATAAACCTTCCTAAAACACGTGTATCAGATTTACGATCTTTTGAAGGGCTGTCCAACGATAACATATTACGGGGAGAAAAATACGGCAACAGGCCTTGCGTTTCATCATTAACCGGATAACCATATCCCAATGGAGCCATCGGCTGAGCCTGATGTGCAACTTGCCAAATATTGGCTCCTCCTTCACGATTTCCTTTCGCGGTTAAAGTATTCGAATCCGAATAACGGAAATCCAACTGTCCACTTAACCATTTCGTCACGTCCATATTGATAAAACTGGAGACATTATACCGACGATAAGTGTCATTACCACCATACAAAACGCCATCTTCATCAACCATACCGAAAGCCAAACGATAATTAGCATTTTTTGTACCACCCTGCATTGACAAATTGTGTTGTTGCTGAAATCCGAAACGGTCCATCATATCCTCATAGGCATCTGTCGGTTGCAAACTATACCTCACACCATCATTCACAACATAGCCTTCATGATACATTCCTTGTGCATATTCATCCAAATACTGTTTCCAAAGTTCGATATTCTGTCCGCCAAAATGCGAAGTCAAGCCTAAATCCTTATATACCTGTACCGTCTGTCTCGGGTTTACCTTATTAGGTAATGACATCGGATTTGAAAATGCAAAATTATTCGAATAATTGAAAGAAACAGGAGTTTCTCTTTTCCCTTGTTTCGTTGTTATCAAGATGATACCAAACGCAGCACGTGCACCATAAATCGCAGCAGAGGCGGCATCTTTCAACACAGATACACTTTCAATGTCACTTGGATCAATCATATTGATATCCATCGGCACATTATCCACCAAAACGAGTGGGGCGGCATCGCTGTTATTCGTACTGGTCACGCCTCGAATATTCATATTCATTGAAACACCCGGTTTTCCATTGTTTCGAGATATTTGCAATCCGGGGACTGTACTTTCAAGAGCCTGCACAGCAGAGCCAATCGGACGGTTTCCAATTACATCATCCATTTTCACAGATGTGACTGCACCTGTCAAATCAATTTTTTTCTGAGTGCCATATCCGACAACGACCACCTCGTCCAAACTCTGTGAATCTTCTTTCAAAACAATTGACCAGTTTTTTTGTCTCTTTACCGGAATTTCCTGCTCCATGTAGCCGATATAGGAAATGACGAGCACGGCATCATCAGAAGGGACTTCGATGGAGAAGTTCCCGTCTGCATCTGTCACCGTACCGATCGTCGTACCTTTCACGATAACATTGGCTCCGACTACCGAAAGACCCGCTTCGTCCGTAATTACACCTTTGATCGTCTTTCCTGACTGCTGCACAATCAGAGTGGCTTTTGTGTCTTTAGTACGCTTTGTCAATACAATATAGTCGTCTTCAAAAACATACGTAATACCGGAATTTTCAAATATACGATTCAAGCAATCAGCAACGGAACTATTCCCGGCTTCCAATGAAACCGTCCTGTTCAGATCTACTTCTCGCTTGTTGTACACAAACATATACCCCGTCTCTTCTTCCACTTGCTCAATAAAGTTTCCGATTGTCATACGGGAATTCGAAACGTTGATTTTAGCCGCCTGGGCGTCCGCATCTACCGCATAGGCAGCAAACGCACAAGCAAACAATCCTAATGTTGATAATTTCATAACATTAAAAAATTTCAGAATGTGCTTCTGTTTACAGAATAAATGTACTGGTAAAGTATTTTTTTTCATACTTTTGTAAATTACATATTTAATACTTTTTTATGACTAAGAGTGTTAGATTTACAACCGATCGGTGTTCCCGCACCGATCGGTTTTTATATATAAAACTTCTTTCATTCAAATCATAGGCATCATCTTCTTAGTTAGACATGTTTTTCCGGTATTTATCGTGTTTTTCCGGTATTTGTATAGTTTAACCCTTCACGGCAGGAATACCACTACAAAGCTCTTTCTATTTAACGTTCTTTAAATGTAATAAAGCGCAGGTCATAATTTCAGAGTTCATGTTTTACTCATCTATCGTAAAACGATCTGATTCTTGTCATCATCCTTCATATACTTGAACGGATATACGATCTGGAGTTTCCGCAAAACGCTTTCCACTCCATCCCGTTGCCTGAATTTACCGGTATAGCGGAAGTTTCCGAGTTTCGTGTTTTTCACGATGATCGACACATCATAGTAGAGTTCCAGCTTCTTGATGATATCTGTCAGCAACATATCGTCAAAGATAAAGATACCATCCTTCCATGCCATAAAATCCGTATTCTCGAATGAGGAGACTTTGGAAGAATGGTCCGAGACCACAATCTGCTGCCGGGGTTGCAAAGCATAGCTGCTATTCCTGTTATGCACACAGGAGACGGAGACAGCCCCTTCAACCAGTGAAGCGACGAAATACTCTTCCGTATCGTAAGCATTCACATTGAACTTCGTCCCGGTGACCTGAATGTCCATTTTGTTTGTCTTGACCACGAAAAGATTCCCTGCTGCTTTTTCCACTTCGAAAAAGGCTTCGCCATGCAATTCGACCTCCCTCCTTTTCGGATCGAAACGTTCGGGATAACGCAAGGTGGAGTTGGCATTCAACCAGACTTCCGTGCCATCGGCAAGCAAGACTTTGGCACGCTGACCGGCCGGAGTCGAAAACTCCTGATAGCGGACAAACTCTTCCTCTTTATTTCCCGCATAATTCATCAGCAGATAAGTCGACAGGACGGAAAAGAGCACGATCGCGGCATACCCCGCCACTTTACGCATGCTGAACAGCAACGCGCGTCTCTTCCGCATACCGATGAACGAACGATATTGCAGATCCGAAGCCACTCCATCCTCACTCGCCATAGAAACGAGTGCAGACAGATTTTGTATCCCGGCCGCCTCTTTCCTGAACTCTTCATTTTCTTCCAATTGCTGAAAAAATATTCGTCTTTCTTCTGCTGAAATGTCTCCTGCCAAATATTTTGATAACAGATCGTACATACTTTCTTTTGTCATTATATTAGGTTAAACCCTCGTCGTGGAACGTACCACTATGCCTCAATCCAAAATAAACATTAATTAACCAGGAACAACAATAACGGTAAATAGTCTTTCAGTGCCACACGTAACTTTCTGAGAGCTGTGACTATTTGGTTCTCCACCGTATTCACGGAGATTCCGAGTTCGTCCGATATTTCCTTGTATTTGAGCCCTTCAATGCGGCTTTTGATAAAGACTTCGCGGCAACGTTCCGGCAAGGCGTCAAGCGCACGCCGGATAATCTCCTGCAACTCCTCTTCCGACTGGTAGGAATAGTCGAACACTTCCAATGCATACAGTTTGAATCCCAGTTCTTTTTTCATCTGGCTGTTATACTCTTCTTCGATCAGCTTGTGGCGCAGGAAGTTCAAGCAGCGGTTTTTCACCAATGTAAACAAATAAGTCGTAAGCGTAAAAGAGATCTCGATCTCCTCCTTTCTTTCCCAAAGTGTGAGAAACACATCTTGCACGATATTCTCCGCATCTTCGTTTGCCGGGACATAGTTTTTGGCGAAAGCGAACATCTTCGGATAATACAGCTTATATAGCTTCTCAAAATCACTTTTAAGGCATAACATACCAGTTTAATTTACTCTTTTTAGCAAAAGTAATATATTATTTTAGAGTTCAAACATCCGCCGGCAAAATAATCTCATCCATACCGGTAGCCTCCAAAACGGATTCTACCAGCCCGAAAATGATTCTCTTAGCATACACAAGCGTACTCCGATCTCAATACAGGCAAGAGGAGACATGACTTACCCCAGACACTAAAGAGTTAAAATTTCTTCGATAGATAATCCGGTGGACAAGGCGATGATCTCCAAAGAGACCTTGTTCTTTTTCAGATTGCGGGCTATTTCTCTTTGCTTTTCCTTTTCTCCTTCTGCACGACCTTCTGCACGACCCTCTGCACGACCTTCGATCAGCCCTTCCAATTTTGCGGAACTTAAAACGTCGTTTTGTATCATGATGGCATTGATATGCTCATCGTAAGCATAACGTTCTTCCTTCGTCATATTGTAGTAGCGCAATTTTTCACGTGCTTCGGCCAATCCGGGAACTTTCGTATCAGAGGCGATAACTCCGTTTTTGAGGTAATTCACCCATTCTTCCAAAGGGGTGACGGCAACTTTGTCGAACTCATTAACCCGAATCAGGAAATATTCAGGATAGATTTCAGCCGGTGATTTTGAGACGATCGCTTCTTTCTCTTTAGTCGATATCTTTAACAGGTCACCGGTATGGACACCGATAAAGTGAGTCTGACCATGATAGAGATAATCGTCACCATGCCCGATATCGAAATAAAGGATGCTGATTGAGTAGACTTTTTTCACCTTCTCATAGCTTTTCCCTAAATCGATATGCTCCGTGATAGCTTTCGCCACGCCATAAAGGATACGTTCCAGATAGTACAGTTCGCGGGTGTTCTGTATCTCGACAATGATAATCTCGTCTTTGCTGTTTCTGGCCTTGATATCGACCCAGTTGAACTTGTCCTCCGCAAACTGCTGGTTCCCCTCGCTTTCCAATATCTCCAAGATAGTGACTTTTTCGTTCAGCAATACGGTCAAGAACCCTTCAAGCACGCTGAAGTTCGCTTTTTGGCGGAGCAGCCGTTTGCTCGCCCAGTCAAAACGGATGTATTTATCCATCAAATCTTTCATAATTTCCTCACTTTCTTTTTTTCTTTTCATAGCCGTTTTGTTTTTATTCCCCCGCCCGACTGTGGACAGAGAAGCAAATATACGAATTTATTTCCAGCACAATATCCTTCGGGGGAACATCTTTTCAATAATCCTGATTTGCCATCCCTTTAAGCAGTTCACGCCCCGTCCACCGGGAGACGGAACAAATAGGCATTCATTCCATCGTCCGCAGTTCACACACTTCCGGGGCGAAACCGACAAGATCTTTTTCCGGCGAATACAAAAAAACAGGAATTGCCTATTTATTTTATTTGTCCGCATCTCCTTGCAGCATTGGCCAAAAGCCAGTATCTTTGTGAACTATATATTATTTAGGAATATGGCAAGACGCTCAGAATACAGAGGCGCAGATAGATCCAGAGCCCCTCGAGGACGTAAAGTCACAGTGAAAGAAGAAAATACGTTACTTCCTTTCCTGTTCGGTCTTTTAAACGAACAAAGTAAAAGTTCAGTCAAGGCACTACTCGCCCACGGACAGATTTCAGTCAATGGCACGGTAACCTCCCAGTTCAACACGCCGCTCGCACCGGGCGACGAAGTGTTAATCAGCTACGAACGGGGAAAAGTCGAGTTCAACAACCCACTGCTCACGATTGTTTGGGAAGACGACGACCTGATAGTCGTAAACAAGAAAGAAGGCTTGCTTTCGGTTTCCAGCACGCGCGTGAAGGAACGGACCGCTTTCCACCTGCTCAGCGAATATGTCAAGAAGACAGATCCGCGTAATAAAATATTTGTACTTCATCGTCTGGACCGTGACACTTCAGGGCTGATGATGTTCGCAAAGAACCTGCAAGTGCAAAAAGCATTGCAATCAAATTGGAACTCTGCCATCACGGCACGCACATACGTGGCCGTAGTGGAAGGATGCCCGGAAAAAGATTCCGATTTGATCGTCTCCAACCTGACCGAAAACGCCAAGATGCAAGTCTACGTAACGACTGAAGGAGACGGGAAAGAGGCGATCACACGCTACCGTCTGCTACACAGCAACGGAGCCTATTCGTTGTTGGAACTCGACCTGGAGACGGGACGCAAGAACCAGATACGCGCCCAGATGCAATCGATCGGCCACTCTATCGCCGGCGATTACAAGTATGGTGCGGAGACAGATCCCACCGGACGGCTGATGCTTCACGCCCGACGGCTCAACTTCGTTCACCCGGTAACGGGCCAAGAGATGCATTTCGAGACACGCATTCCTGATAAATTTACCTCTTTAGCTAAATAAACAAAAATAAAAATAATATGAAGAAGCTCTTTAGTACCTTAATGTCAGTGCTCATCGCGCTGACCGTACAGGCACAGATTCTCCAGCCTGTGAAATGGAAAATACAGTTGAACGATTCCGGTTCCGCAGAGAAAGAAATCGTATTTACCGCTACAGCCGACCAAGGCTGGCATTTATATGACCAAGACCTGCCGGAAGGTGGTCCTGTCTCCACTTCGTTCACATTCGAGACACTGAAAGGAGCCGATTTGATCGGCAAACCGACACCGTCCGTCAAACCTACAACCGTGTACGATGAATTGTTTGCCATGAACCTGCGCTGGTATCCGGGAACAGTTTCGTTCACCCAGAAGATCAAAGTGACCGATCCCGCCAAGTTCAAAGCCGAAGGGGAAGTGGAATTCATGGCTTGCAACGACGAAACTTGCCTGCCACCCGACCGCGTCAGCTTCTCGTTCGACAAAAAGAATATAAAAATGACAGCCGCAACCGAAACAGTGGCCGAAACACCGGAAGTCGAGCAAGACGACGTGACAACCGTACAGCCGGATATCGAAAAGGTGACGGAAGAAGTAGCCCAACCAAAGACTCCTGCCCTTGATACCGACAAGGATAAAACGGAGAATAAACCGATCCGTGTCTCCAACGAACTGACCGACAATGCTGCTCTCTGGACTCCCGTCATTGACAGCCTGAAGGCTTTCGGCGACACGACAGTTTCCGCGACCGACACATCCTGGTTGTTTATCTTCTTCGCCGGTTTCTTAGGTGGCCTGATCGCCCTGCTGACTCCTTGCGTATGGCCGATGATCCCGATGACGGTCAGCTTCTTCCTCAAACGGACGAAGGACCGCAAGAAGGCGATCCGCGATGCGGTGACATACGGACTTTCGATTATTGTGATTTATCTGGTGATGGGATTGCTGATTACGGGGATATTCGGGGCAAGTGCGCTGAACGACTTGTCGACGAATGCGATCTTCAATATCATATTCTTCCTGTTGTTAGTAGTCTTCGCCATCTCTTTCTTCGGGGCGTTCGAAATGGTATTGCCCTCTTCCTGGACGAATAAACTGGACACGAAGGCGGATTCGACGACAGGTATTATCAGTATTTTCTTCATGTCGTTCACACTGGTGCTGGTTTCCTTCTCTTGTACGGGTCCGATCATCGGGACTTTGCTGGTACAGGCTGCTTCGATGGGAACGGCGGTAGGACCAGCTATTGGTATGTTTGGTTTTGCTTTGGCGCTGTCTATTCCGTTCAGCCTTTTCGCTATCTTCCCGAACATGCTGCAAAGCATGCCGAAGTCCGGAGGCTGGCTGAACTCGGTCAAGGTGGTGTTAGGCTTCCTTGAACTGGCACTGGCACTGAAGTTCCTTTCGGTTGCCGACCTGGCTTACGGATGGCGTTTGCTGGACCGCGAAGTGTTTATCGTGCTTTGGATCGTTATCTTTATCCTGTTGGGTTGTTACCTGTTAGGCAAGATCAGGTTCAGCCACGACAGCGATCTGCCGTACGTATCCGTGCCGCGTCTGTTCATGGCGATCATTTCTTTCTCTTTTGCCATTTACATGGTTCCGGGACTTTGGGGAGCGCCATTGAAAGCGATCAGTGCTTTCGCTCCTCCCTTGTACACTCAGGATTTCAACCTGTACAATAGCGAAGTGCACGCTGCTTTTGACGACTACGAAACCGGTATGGCGTACGCCAAAAAGGTGAACAAGCCGGTCATGATCGACTTCTCCGGTTTCGGTTGTGTGAACTGCCGCAAGATGGAAGCATCCGTTTGGACCGACCCGAAAGTAAAGCAGATATTGGAAAATGATTATGTCCTGATCACCTTGATGGTCGACGACAAGACGAAGCTGCCGCAACCGATCACGATCGAAGAGCATGGCAAGACCCGCAAATTGAAAACAATCGGCGACAAATGGAGTTACTTGCAGCGTAGTAAGTTCGGTGCAAACGCCCAGCCGTTCTACATCCTGCTGAACGACAAAGGCGAACTACTCGGCCCGTCATACGCATTCAACGAGAGTATTCCCGACTATATCAAATTCCTGGAAAACGGATTGAAAGTCTTCAAGCAACAAGAACAAAACAAATAATATCTCATTGGCTGTGTGTTAAAGAGATAGAGAAATCAACTCCTTGCCGGGGGACTAATCCCCCGGCAAAAAAGAAAGAGGAATTTTAACACACTTCCTCTCTCTCCAACCAAACAACTGACAAATGGCAACAAAACAAGAAAAGATGGAAGCCTTCGGACAGTTACTCGACATTCTGGACGAGCTTCGTGTGAAATGTCCGTGGGACCGTAAACAAACGAACGAAAGCCTTCGTACGAATACAATCGAAGAAACTTACGAGTTGTGCGATGCCATCATGAAAGATGACAACAATAACATCAAAAAAGAATTGGGCGACCTGCTCCTGCACATTGTCTTCTATGCCAAGATCGGTGAAGAAAAAGCGGCGTTCGACATCAAAGATGTATGCGACAGCCTTTGCCAAAAGCTGATCTACCGCCATCCGCATGTCTTCGGAGACGCCCAAGCCGAAACAGCCGGCAAGGTTGAACAGAGCTGGGAACAACTCAAACTTAAGGAAAAAGGCGGCAACAAGACCGTTCTCGAAGGCGTTCCCGCTTCCCTGCCTTCCGTTGTCAAAGCCCACCGCATCCAAGACAAAGCCCGCAATGTCGGCTTCGACTGGGAACAGCGCGACCAGGTCTGGGATAAGGTGCATGAAGAGTTTACCGAACTGAAGACCGAAATCGATAAGATGGATGCAGACAAGATGGAAGCCGAATTCGGAGACCTGTTCTTCAGCCTGATCAACGCAGCCCGCCTTTATAAGATCAATCCGGACAATGCCTTGGAACGTACGAACCAGAAATTCACCCGCCGTTTCAACTATTTGGAAGAACATACTATCAAAGAGGGCAAGTCATTAAAGGATATGTCTTTGGAAGAAATGGACCGGATCTGGAACGAAGCAAAAGCGAAAGGATTATAAAAACAAAAGGGGAACCGACATCACGTCGCCACCCCTCCCTTAACTTAAACGCCAAAACTAAATCTAAACAAAAAACACAAATAATGATAATATTTTATTTCTTTCTATTCTCTTCTTTTCTATCGTCTCCTCCTTTCATAAACTCCCGTGCGAACTTACCTTCCGCACGCTTGTATTTGTAAAGTTTCTTTGGAGGCAATATCTTTTTAAACTTTTCATAATACTCCTTTTCCAACTGTGCCCGCTTTATGTTCACGCTCACACATTCATCAATAACTTTCAGATAATCAGCATCGGTTGCACCTTCATTCTGCTTTAAATTTTTGGATAGTTTACGACATTCATGACCGGCATCAAACATCTTTTCCTGCAATTCGTTACAAAGAGGTATAAATGATGCAGCCTCCTCGGGAGTCAATCCCATTTCTGCCGTAATAAAAGCATTCTTCTTTGCAAGGAACGCCTCTCTATCAAAATTGCGATGCTGTTTCCCACTTTGAGCGTGAGCACTGAATGAGAACACAACTGAACACGCCACAAATGTAATAAAAAATATTTTATTCATACAAGTATTCTTTCAAAAATATTTCGTCAAACTTTATTTTTCTTCAATCTATTCCGTTTCCTCTATTTCTTCTGCCAATATATAACCGGCATACCGTTCTTCCAAGTACTCCAGGTATTCTTCATCCTCAGCCGCTTGCAGAGCGGAAACCGCGGCAGAAGACACATCTGTCTTCACAAGTAACGAGTCGGTTCTTGCCACTTTGTCTTCAGATCCGACCAAAACTTTAAAAAACAACCCCAATCCGGCAAAAACGGCTGCCATATATAACCAAGGACGGACACGATCCATCAAGGAAACCTTTTTCGTCCCCTCTTCAGGTACTTTTTCGGGAAGCTGACTCATGATGTTTGCCGTCAATCCCTCCATGTACCCCTCAGGCACAATAAAAGGATTTTTCCCTTTAAGATGGCCCAGATTGTTTTGTTCTGTTTTCATATCATCTCTCTTTTATGTTCTTTTGACAAATGATAACACGAAAGGTTTAAATGTCTTTTGTTAAAAACTCCTCTACTTTCTTCACCGCATGGTGATAGGAGGCTTTTAAAGCGCCTACGGAAGTCCCGAAAACTTCGGACATATCTTCATATTTCATATCGTCAAAATATTTCATATTAAAAACGGCACGCTGTTTCTCCGGCAATGTCAGGATCGCTTCCTGCAGTTTCAACTGTGCGGCATCCCCGTCGAAATATTCGTCTCCTTTCAGGCGCTCCAGCAAAAACACGTCCGTATCGTCGATCGAAACATTGTTTTGCGCACGCTGGCGGTTCAGAAAGGTTATACATTCGTTTATCGCGATCTTATACAACCAGGTCGACATCTTCGCCTCTCCCCGGAAATAGTCGATATTCATCCAAGCTTTCAGGAATGTATTCTGCAATAAGTCATTGGCATCGTCATGCTCCAACACCATCTTTCGTATCTGCCAATATAACTTCTCCCCGTAGAAATTGACAACCTGCGCGAAGGCATCGCGTTGATGCGCCGGATCACGTAATTGTTCTATTATCTCTTCCTCTATATATTGTTGCATTCCTACTCACTAATTTAGGGTAAATATAAGAAAATAATCATTATCTCCCTCCTATAACAGACGAAAATACTGATCTAAAGTTTAATCAAGACTCATAAAGGGATATAAAAAAAGCGGACAACCCTATAAGTCATCCGCTTTGAAGTGCCCAGAACAGGACTCGAACCTGCATGCCTCTCGACACACGCACCTGAAACGTGCGCGTCTACCAATTCCGCCACCTGGGCAATTCAGCACTTTTCAGTGAAGCAATCTCTCTTGATTGCGGTTGCAAAGGTAGCAACTTTTTTGAAACTGCCAAACAGCCACCCTACTTTTTTATTCAAAAAAACGACTGCCTCCCTTTCGGGAAGCAGCCGTTTCCGATTTTATGCTTTATGGGAAGAATTACATCATACCGCCCATGCCACCCATACCCGGGTTCATGGCAGGAGCAGCCGGAGTTTCTTCTTTCTTTTCAGCGATCACACATTCAGTAGTCAGGAACATTCCTGCGATAGACGCAGCATTTTCCAAAGCTACACGTGTCACCTTGGCAGGATCGATCACACCGGCTGCACACAAGTTTTCATACTTGTCAGCACGTGCATTGTAACCGAAGTCACCCTTACCTTCTTTTACCTTCTGAACAACTACCGCACCTTCTTTACCAGCGTTGGCTACGATCTGGCGCAACGGCTCTTCGATCGCGCGTTTAACGATTTCGATACCGGTTGTTTCATCTTCATTTTCGCCCTTCAGACCGTCCAATGCTTCGATAGCGCGGATGTAAGCGACACCACCACCAGGAACCGTACCTTCTTCGATAGCGGCACGAGTTGCATGCAGGGCATCGTCGACACGGTCTTTCTTTTCTTTCATTTCCACTTCGGAAGGAGCACCGACATACAGTACGGCAACACCACCGGCCATCTTAGCCAGACGTTCCTGCAGTTTTTCCTTGTCGTAGTCGGAAGTCGTATTTTCGATCTGAATCTTGATCTGGCCGATACGAGCCTGGATAGCTTCCTTGTCGCCTGCGCCGTTTACAATAGTAGTCGTGTCTTTGTCTACCGTAATCTTTTCAGCCGTACCCAGCATATCCATTGTAGCACCTTCCAGCTTCAAGCCTTTTTCTTCGGAGATCACAACACCACCAGTCAGGACGGCGATGTCTTCCAGCATGGCTTTACGACGGTCACCGAAGCCCGGAGCCTTGACTGCACAGATCTTCAAAGAACCGCGCAGACGGTTTACAACCAAAGTTGCCAATGCTTCACTATCGATATCTTCAGCGATGATCAACAGAGGACGGCCGCTCTGAACTGCCGGTTCAAGGATAGGCAGCAGGTCTTTCAATACAGAGATCTTCTTGTCGTAGATCAGGATATACGGATTTTCCATCTCGCATTCCATCTTTTCCGTGTTGGTCACGAAATACGGAGAGATATAACCACGGTCGAACTGCATACCTTCTACTACGTCTACCGTAGTTTCCGTACCTTTAGCTTCTTCTACTGTGATAACACCTTCGGTTTTTACTCTCTGCATAGCTTCAGCGATCAGCTTACCGATGGCTTCGTCACCGTTAGCGGAAATCTTGGCCACGTGTTCGATCTTTTCGAACTGGTCGCCTACAGCTTCAGACTGAGCGGAGATGCTTTCTACGACTTTAGCCACAGCTTTGTCGATACCACGTTTCAAATCCATAGGGTTGGCTCCTGCCGTTACGTTCTTCAGACCGACACCGATGATAGCCTGTGCCAGAACCGTTGCTGTCGTCGTACCGTCACCGGCATTGTCGTTAGTCTTGGAAGCGACTTCCTTAACCAACTGAGCACCCATGTTTTCAAACGGGCAAGCCAGTTCCACTTCTTTAGCAACCGTCACACCGTCTTTTGTGATGTGAGGAGCACCGAATTTCTTTTCGATGATCACGTTACGTCCCTTCGGGCCCAGTGTTACTTTTACTGCGTTAGCGAGTTCATCCACACCTTTCTTCAGAAGGTCGCGGGCATCCATATCGTATTTAATCTCTTTTGCCATAGTAATATATATCTTATATTTTTATTGTTTTATAATGAATTAGATAATAGCCAAAATATCAGACTGGCGCATGATAAGATATTTCTCACCGTCCAGTTCGATTTCCGTACCTGCATACTTGCCGTACAATACGGTATCGCCATTCTTTACAACCATTTCTTCATCCTTTGTTCCGTTACCTACGGCAACAACTTCACCTTTTAAAGGTTTTTCTTTTGCTGAATCGGGAATAATGATTCCGCCAAGTGTCTTTTCTTCTGCTGCAGCCGGCTTAATCAGCACTCTGTCTGCTAATGGTCTAATGTTCATCGTTGTATATTTTTTAGTTGTTAATAATATTACATTACTCTTTGTGCTTTCCTCAATGATCGCACACAAATGTCTATGCGAATATTGTGCCAAAACGATTATCAGAAAAAAGAATGACAATTTTACACTCCGGAAAGACAAACAATGCAAATATGTCAGATAACACGACTCGTCCAAATCGGTTTATATCCTTTCCAAAACCCTATGCTTTAACACAACAAACCCTATGCTTTACGATACCTAAAGCATAGGGTTACATAGGATAAAACGATGTTAGAATTTTTCGATCAGTTCTTCCAACGTGACAAGCGACTGTTCACCCGTCAACATGTTCTTCAGATTGACCTTTCCTTCGTTTATTTCATTTTCACCGACAATCGCCACAAACGGGATTTTCTTTGTATCGGCATAGCCCATCTGTTTCTTCATTTTGGCAGATTCGGGATACAACTCCGTACGGATACCGGCGGCACGCACTTTCGAGATCAGAGGCAATAAATAGTTTTCTTCTTTCTCGCCGAAGTTCACGAACAGCAGTTGCGTGGTCTTCAAAGAATCGGCCGGATAAAGCTCCAGTTGGTTCAGTACATCGAAGATACGATCGGCGCCGAAGGAGATTCCGACCCCCGACACGCCGTCCATGCCAAACACGCCGGTCAAATTGTCATAGCGTCCGCCGCCTGTGATACTTCCGATCTGGACATCCAATGCCTTCACTTCGAAGATGGCACCCGTATAGTAGTTCAGACCGCGTGCCAACGTCAGATCCAGTTCCAACTCAGCTGTCAGTTCCAACTTCTCGATGCGGTCCAGGATAAATTCCATTTCGGCAATACCTTTCATCGCTATTTCCGACGCGGCCAGTTCCTTTTTCAGGACAGCCAGCTTTTCACGGTTCGTACCGTTCAGCATAATGATCGGCTGCAAACGGGCGATCGCGTCTTCAGACAATTCCTTGGAGCGCAACTCCTCATTCACATTATCCAGACCGATCTTGTCCAGCTTGTCAATAGCAACTGTAATATCGACAATCTTATCGGCTTCACCGATTATCTCCGCAATACCGGAAAGGATCTTACGGTTGTTCATCTTGATGCAGACACGGATTCCGAAACGGCGGAATACCTCATCCATGATCTGGATCAGTTCGACTTCATTCACCAGCGAATCGGAGCCTACGACATCGCCGTCACACTGGTAAAACTCGCGGTAACGCCCTTTCTGCGGACGGTCGGCACGCCATACCGGCTGTATCTGGTAACGTTTGAACGGGAAAGCGATATCATTACGGTGCTGTACCACATAACGGGCAAAGGGAACCGTCAGGTCATAACGCAGACCTTTCTCGCAAGCTCTCATTCCGAATCTCACGGCATTGCGCTCCGACAGTTCTTCATCCGTTATTCCGGAAAAACAATCGCCGGAATTTAATATCTTGAAAAGCAACTTATCGCCTTCATCTCCGTATTTGCCCATCAGCGTAGACAGGTTTTCCATAGCAGGCGTTTCGATCTGCTGAAATCCGTACAGATGGTACACTTCGCGGATAGTATTGAATATATAATTACGCTTCGCCATTTCTTCAGGCGAAAAATCTCTTGTTCCTTTAGGGATAGACGGCTTTTGCATGATTCACTAATTTATTTATTCAAACTGCAAAGGTAATGCTTTTAGAGGAATATGGAAGTTTATCCGACAAGTTAGCGAAGGTAACCGCAGCAAATTTTTTCAAGAGAATGCTTTTATCTCCAAAAGAATACTTGGAGCGTGTCGAGCAAACATACGACCGTGAAAAAGAAACAAACAAGAAGCGGGGATCTTTCCTGCCTAAAAGGATAGCCCCCGCTTTCACTATAGAAAACTAACACCTATTAATCCCGGCTTCTTCCCCCCAGGAAGATCATGATATAATATAATAATGAAGCAAGCGAACCCAAGGCAGCCACAACATACGTGTAAGCAGCAGAACGCAGAGCGTCTTCAGCCTTGTCGTGCGTATATACATTCGTGATACCGGCGTTGCTCAGCCATGCCAAAGCCCGCTGGCTGGCGTTGATCTCGACCGGTAACGTGATGAAACTGAACAAAGTCGTTGAAGCAAAAAGAATAATGCCGAAAAGCATCAACTGAGGGAACGTATGCAACAACAACATACCGCCCAACAACACCCATGTCATAATGTTGGAAGCAAAACTGACAACCGGAACCAAAGCCGAACGCATCCGCAGAGGCGCGTATGCCGTAGCGTGCTGGACAGCGTGCCCGCATTCGTGGGCCGCAACGGCAGCAGCGGCAATACTATTACTGTAATACACCGATTCACTCAGATTGACGGTTTGGTTTGCCGGATTATAATGGTCCGTCAAATGACCGGGAGTGGAAATCACCTTTACGTCATAGATGCCGTTGTCACGCAGCATCTTCTCTGCCACATCTTTCCCTGTCATACCGTTCGGCATCGGGATCTTGGAATATTTTTCAAACTTATTCTGGAGTCTGGAAGATACCAGCCAGCTAAGAAGGGCAAAACCTATAAATATAATCCAATACATGCTCATATTCTTTTTGTTTTTATAGTTATTACAATTATATAAGACAAAATGTTTGCCAAAAACAAAAATGGCAGGAGATCAGCCTTTCAAAGCATGGTCTTCTGCCATTTTGTATTATTTTCAGGTTTTATTCTTCAGTATATCTGACAATTGTTTGCTCACGGTCAGGGCCGACGGAAACGATCTTGATCGGAACTTCCAGTTCTTCTTCCAGGAAAGAGATGTAAGCATTGAACTCTTCGGGGAATTCGTCTTCACTCTGCATCTTCGTCATATCGACGTTCCAACCCGGCATTTCCACATATACGGGCTCGATGCCTTCGTTGATTTCAAACGGGAACTCTGTTGTCTCTTCACCATCGACTTTATAAGCAATGCAAGCCTTTACCGTTTCAAAACCATCCAGTACATCGCTCTTCATCATGATCAGTTTCGTCACACCGTTGATCATGATTGCATATTTCAGCGCAACCAGGTCAATCCAGCCACAACGGCGTTCGCGTCCGGTCACAGCACCATATTCATGTCCGATCTGACGGATCTTGCTACCTGTCTCGTCGAACAGCTCTGTCGGGAACGGACCGCTACCGACACGTGTACAATAGGCTTTGAAGATACCATACACTTCGCCGATGTTACGCGGGGAAACGCCCAAACCGGTACAGCAACCTGCACAAATCGTATTGGAGGAAGTCACGAACGGATACGAACCGAAGTCGATATCCAACAGAGTGCCCTGCGCACCTTCGGCCAGGACGGACTTGCCTTCTTTCAGATAATTATTGATCACATGTTCGCTGTCGATCAAACGGAACTGTTTCAAGTAATCCAAAGCCTTGAACCACTGTGCTTCCAGTTCGGCAATATCATATTCATAATTCAGAGAACGCAGAATCGCTTCATGTTTTGCTTTCGCTGCGACATACTTTTCATCGAAGTCATGTAACAAGTCGCCTACACGCAAACCGTTACGGCTGATTTTATCCGTATAGGTCGGACCGATACCTTTACCGGTCGTACCGATTTTGCCGGCTCCCTTTGCTGCTTCGTAAGCGGCATCCAGTATACGGTGAGTAGGCAGGATTAAATGAGCTTTCTTAGAGATACACAGTTGTTTGGTCAGGTCATGGCCGCTGGCAGCAAGCGCTTCTGCTTCCTGCTGGAACAACAACGGATCCAGCACAACACCGTTGCCGATAACGTTTATCTTTCCTCCCTGGAAAATACCGGAAGGGATGGAACGTAATACATACTTTTCACCGTCAAACTCCAAAGTATGTCCTGCATTGGGACCTCCCTGAAAACGAGTGATCACATCGTAGTTCGGAGTCAAAACGTCGACAACTTTACCTTTGCCTTCGTCACCCCACTGCAATCCTAATAGAACGTCAACTTTCATCGTTTATAATTATATAGATGTTAATATTCTTACTTCTTCCGCCGAAGCCGGTACTTACATTTCATTTTCTCCAATTTCTGATGAAGCAAACACATATCGAAATAACCGGGAAACTGCACAGACATTCCAATGTAGCATACCGTTCCTCGGTCTTCCGTAGTTTTTCCCAGCAAGATACCTGGTGGACAGGTCTTGCATCTCTGTGTACTTTTTTGCATCCATCTTCAAGTTGCGACCCCACGCGACCGACAAAGTTAGCGCATTTATTTTAAACGCAAAGCCTTAACGACAATATTCAAATTCAAATTTTAAATCATTATATATTTCCCGCCCTTCGGACGTATCCATAAATTCAGGGAATTCGTCGAACCCGCCCAACATTTGCCGCGCCCGTTCTGCCGACTGCCTTCCGTAGAACTTCATAGCTTTCACCGCAGCCTGCTTTTCTTTGAAGGACGCCTCGAAATCAGGCTTGGCTACCGTACGCATACACTCTGCAATAAATGCAGCCCTCACCGGAGCAATCAGTTCCTTTCCCGCCTTAAACAGTTCGGCCCAGACAAGATAAGCTACCGTACGTGCATATTCGTCTTCCACATTAAAAATCAGCTCAAGCAACAGATCCTCCACATCCGGCAACTTATAAAACAAATTATGGCTACACTGTTCCGCGATTTCCAGATAAGGGATTTCCTTCACCCATTGCTTCGCCTTTCGGGACGAGAACTCGTCCACCGGCTGCAAGAGAGAAGCCAATATCTTGAATTCGCGGATATCTTCCTTCCACAAGGCAGCGGCCAGCTCGGAGTCCGGTTTATGCGTAGCGGCAATCTGCCTGATTTCTGGCAGAGGAACACCGAAATTCAGCTTATAGGCAATACCCTTCTCGCGCATGCTGGTAGAGATCACCCCATTCATCGCCAAGCGAAGCTGAGTCCGTATTTCTTTTAATTCATCCTGCAACATACGATTTATCATTCATTATAAGTAGGTAAAAACGAATACTCTTTGCTATACCGAAGCATCTGGTCAGCATACCCTTCGGTATAATCCAGTACAACATCCGTTACTTCTCCCTGGCTGTTCTTGACTACCTTCATCACCGGATTCACAAATCCCTTATACGGAGCTAAGTTCAACTTGGCATAGCGCTCCAGCACTTCGGCATGAAGAACCGGATCGACCTTTACGGCATACTCTTCTACCAGCATTTTTCCGGCGGCAAAATCACCCTCACTCTTGATCCGTTGCACTTCTGCCAGCAAATCGCCGAACAAATCGCGCAGTTTCGCATAATCATTGACTGTCACAAATGTCTTGCCATCCCGTTTTTTCAGTTCGATAACATTGCCTGCCTTTCCTTTTTCATAGACCCATTTAGCGATCAGTTGACGGTTACGCATATGGGCTTCTTCGACATTCTTGCCCTGCTCGATCCGGACCAGTTGCGTCATCAGGCCATTCATTATATATTTATAGTATTCGGCCTTATAGGCTTCCGCATCCGGCACAAGTCCGAGTTCCACCAGTTTGGCATCTCCCAGATAATACAAACCGAAAAGATCGGCACGCGCCTCTTCCAATGTCGAGCTGTATGCCTTCAAAGCATCCGGATCAGTATCGGGAAGCAATTTGCCGGAACCATGCCCCAGGCATTCATGCAAGTCGGTATGCAGGTTGTCGGTGATGAATCCGTATTTCTTCAAGTCCCCGCGCTCCTTGTCGCTCCAGACAAATTCTTCATTGAAGCCATTCCCCAGAGAGGCTTTGTCGTATGCCTCGGTGATATTCTCGATCGTAACGGATTTCGAACCATGATCGCGGCGGATCCAGTCGGCATTCGGCAGGTTTATGCCAATCGGGGTCGCCGGATAGCAGTCTCCTCCCAACATGGAAACCGTAATCACCTTCGCACTGACACCTTTCACTTTTTCTTTCTTAAAACGTTTATCGACCGGTGAATGATCTTCGAACCATTGCGCATTGTCGCTGATCACCTTCGTCCGCTTCGTCGCCTCCTTATTTATAAAATTCACGGTTGATTCCCAGCTTGCTTTCATTCCTAACGGATCTCCGTATGTTTCGATAAAGCCGTTTACAAAGTCAACATCCGAAGCCGTGTCTTCCACCCACAGGATCGAATAGGCATCAAATGTTTTCAAATCACCAGTCCGGTAATATTCGATCAGTTTCCCGATGATTGCCTTTTGTGCGTCATTTTCGGCAAAAGCAACCGCTTTCTGCAACTCCGACACGATCTTTTCGATTGCCGGAGAATACAGGCCACCTACTTTCCAGACTTTTTCGACAAGCTTCCCGTTCTCTTTTACCAAACGGCTGTTCAAGCCATACGAGATCGGAGAAACCGTGTCTTTTCCTGCCTTCATTTCCATATAGAAGTCCTCTACCTCTTTTTGAGTGACGCCTTCACCATAATAATTGTTGGCTGAAGCCCGAATCAGATCGGCATCCCCGCTCTGGACCGTACGTTTAGCCATCACAGCCGGATCAAAGATCACAGGGGTGATCTCGGCCACAAACTGTTCTACCGTCTGCCCTTCACGTAACGGAAGCGCAGAAACCTCAACCTGCGAAACGCAAGTCCGGAAGAATTCGGGAGTAAAACCCGGAACGAACTTATCTTCCGCATAATGGTGATGAATACCATTGGCAAACCAGACCCTTTTCAGATAAGTTTCCAAAGCAACGAACTGCGGGTCTTTCCGGTCTCCTTTATATTCCTTATAAATAACCTCCAACATACGGCGGACCGGCAGGTTATACCGGCAATTCTGGTCAAACAGAATGTCCCGCCCCATCAAAGCTGCTTCCGACAAATGATATAATAGTTGTTTTTGCTTCAAAGAAAGGGATTCAAATCCCGGAACCTGATAACGCAGTATCTGGAGATCAGCAAACTGATCCACCACGTAATTGAATTTATCCTGAGTAGCGTCCGCCTTCTCAGCTTCCTGCCCCGTACAAGCAGTCATAGCCATTGCAGTCATAAGCGATAACATTATATTTTTCATATACTAACTTTTAATTTTTTCTAATACTATTCACCAAAAGGTTGTTTCGCAAAGGTACAGATATTTCGGAAATTACATCGGATTATTTTGTATATTCGCGTAAACACCGTTGCCTACCGACGATTGTCGACAAACGGCTACCCACAGGCAAAATCCGATTTACCTGTCATATAAATCGAAAATTGTCTTCTTCCGAAATAAAGAAAGTATTTCTCTTATTGACACATTCCCTACCTCATCAAAATCCTCCTAAACATCTTAGGATCTAAAACATACGCATTTCTCCTAAAAAGACAACCTAACAAAATATTTCCTCCTTTTTATTTGGTTTATATTATAAATCATTTTATATTTGCAGCATGCAAGTGAGATATGCGCAGCTCCTTGCACTTTTTTAATCCATATATGGTTTATATCATAAACTTATTTATTTCAAACCAAAGAAGAAGAAAAGGAGGACAAAAAATGAAATGGATTATAATAGCAAGCATTTTAGCATTGATCTTCAGTTGCAGTTCAGTAATGGCACGAACAATTATCGTAAAGATAAGCAACGTACGGGGTGAAAAAGGGAACGTCCTGGTAATGACCCGACAAGGGAAAGAAAGCAAGATCGAAAGAAGTTCGGCCTTCGAAAGAAACCGTCTCAATGAAAAATAATCATCTTTGAATTAACAGTGTATATACGAATAAAATAAAAACGAATAAAATAAAAACGAATAAAATAAAAACGAATAAAATAAAAACGAATAAACTCATGGAAGATAGAAAATTAAACGAGAGAGAAAGTCTGGAGCTAATTACCCGGATGATCAAGGAAACACAAGAAAATGTAGCCCGGCATGCCGCTTATCCGCTTCTGATATGGGGATACGACAGTTGTTATTACAATTGTTATTTGGTTTGCTTTCTTACAAATCGACTCCTACAAGGTCCATTATATCTGGTTCGCCCTGCCTGCCATAGCCGGACCGCTCACTTGGCTTTTCAGCCGGAAAAACGAAAAGAGAGGCGTAAAGAATTACATGGACCGGATCACAAACCAGATATGGCTCGTATTCGGGTTAGTCGGTTGGTTCTTATCCTGCTTCGCATTTTTTAGAAAGATCGACATCCTGTTTATGATCCCGTTATTGATGGGAATGGCAACGACACTTTCCGGTTGCGTCACCAAATTCAAGCCGATGACTTTGGCCGGGACGATCGGCACAGCCTTGTCTTTTTCCCTTCTGTTCATAAACGGAGTCGACAAATTATTGGCGTTTGCAGCTATCTTTGTCGTCATGATGATCATACCGGGACACATCCTGAATAAACAAATGAAGCAGCTATGTTCAAAGAATTAGATCCATTATTACACTCCCAGCTCCGGCTTGCGGTCATGTCCATTCTTTTATCGGCAGAGGAGGCTGATTTTGTCTATCTGAAAGAAAAGACGCAGGCGACCGCCGGCAACCTGAGCGTGCAGATAGACAAATTGAGCGAAGCCGGATATATCGAAGTGGAAAAAAGCTTCGTCGGGAAAAAGCCCCGCACGACTTGCCGGATCACGCCTGCCGGCAAGCAGGCGTTCGAGGATTATGTGGATGCGCTGAAAGGATATATCGGAGCCTGACGATTTTGACATATCTGTCGATCGAACAGACGCCCGTCTGTCAGCCTCGCAACAAACCGAAGCGGCCAAAGCACAGGGCAACGGCACCAGAATCATAAAGCGTCCATCTGTTTTCGCCACCGATACGGACTGAATACATAAATGTTTTTGCAAAAACAACTATCACACTATCATATTCGCTTGTATATTATTTAAAACCAATATGTTATGGCATGATAGTTGCCATTTTGTACTATCATTCATCTATCATAACTATCATAGCGAAAAACGATAACATCCAGTGTATCAATTATACGATGAAAACAGGGATCGTCCGGAAACAGGTGCAAAACATGTTAAAACAGCTTCTTTTTTCATCAAGACAGGCTTTTCTTTTGTCAAAAACAGCTTTTAAAGCCGCTTGAGACCCGGGTGTACCCACCACACAGACCCGGGTGCGGGAGAGGTGCAGACCCGGGTCTGCGTGAGACCTTTACGGAGGTGCGGGGATGTTTATCTGCCGTGTCGGAGGCACTTTTATGCCTCGTTTTTACATCTTTTTCGCCGATGGCTGTTTTTGCCTATGCAAACATAAATATCATATTATCAGTTATATAAATAAAAATTTATGTAAAAAGCATGATAGATGCATGATAGATGCATGATAGTAGAATGATAGTAAAAAACAGCTACTATCATGCTTTAACATATTGTGAAGCAGTAGTTAACGGCCGGATGTGATAGTATGATAGTTGGTTTGCTAAATTTTCACGGAAGAAGAGAAGTGATCCCAGATAGCAATTTTTGGAGCGGTTGCCCTGGCCAAAGCATCTCTCCTGTTTTTAATTAAAAAATTTACCGTACCTTTGTATAATTCTTATTCATCGTAAAAATATGGAAATTGCAGCATTAGTATCGGGAGGAGTCGACAGCTCCGTAGTAGTCCACCAGTTGAAAGAGGCGGGATATGATCCTACCATTTTCTATATCCGTATCGGCATGGAAGATAAAGACGGATACATAGACTGCCCCGCCGAAGAAGATATCGAGATCACATCCTATATTGCCAAGAAGTACGGATGCCGGTTTGAAATCGTCTCCTTGCACGATGAATATTGGGATCGCGTGGTGAGCTACACCATCGATTCCGTCAAACGCGGTCTCACCCCTAACCCGGATATGATGTGCAACAAATACATCAAGTTCGGCTGCTTCGAGGAAAAATGGGGAAAAGACTTCGATAAAATAGCAACCGGCCATTATGCCACGACAACCGAGATAGACGGCAAGGTATGGCTTTCGACCGCCAAGGACCCGGTAAAGGACCAGACCGACTTCCTCGGCCAGATCACCCGTCTGCAAATACAGAAGTTGATGTTCCCGATCGGGCATCTGATGAAAAGCGAAGTACGCGCCATTGCCGAACAGCAGAAATTGCCGAGCGCCAAACGGAAAGACAGCCAGGGAATCTGCTTCTTAGGCAAGATCAATTATAATGACTTCATCGAGCGTTACTTAGGCAAACGGACCGGAAAAATCGTCGAACTGGAAACAGGCAAGGTACTGGGCAAGCACAACGGTTATTGGTTCCATACCATCGGGCAGCGCAAAGGGTTGGGATTGAGCGGCGGACCGTGGTTCGTCATCAAGAAAGACATCAAGCGTAACATCATCTACGTCTCCAACGGCTACGATCCGGAAACGCAATACGGCAAGACTATCAACCTGCACGGCTTCGACTTCATCACCGAAGATCCGTGGGGAGAATTTACGGACGAGAAAGAGATCACGTTCAAAATCCGCCATACGCCGGACTTCACCTCTGGCCGCATCCGCCACATCGGTGACCTCTACCGCATCGAATCCGACTGCAAGATACAGGGAATCGCCCCCGGACAATACGGCGTGGTCTACGACAAAGACCATCATCTTTGCCTGGGTAGTGGCATGATTATTGATGAGGAGAAATAATCCTAACGTAGGCAATGAATGAATTCAATCCTTACATATCAACGATTGATACCGGTTACTGGCGTGACCTTTGCGTCAGGGAGGGAGAATTGTACCATTATGAGACCGGAGATTTTTTTTTTGGAAGCCGGCAGAATAGGTCGTTATATCGGTTTTGTCAAGGAAGGGACTCTTAAGTATATAGCTGTCGATCCGGAAGGCAACGAGCACATCATCAATCTGGAATTTGCCGGGGAGTTCGTAGCGGATTTCCCGGATTCTATCTACGGAGTTCCATCAAAAGTTTCTATCAAGGTAAATTCCCCATGCGAGATTTATTGTGTTCCGACCACCACGCTTCGCAATCGTCTGTATGCCGACCACGGCTCTTTCATTTAAGCTCTAAGTAGAGACATAGTTTCCCTTACCCGATTC
>CAJTMR010000018.1 GCA_910577325.1 uncultured Parabacteroides sp. | reverse complement strand
ATTCTATTTATTAGGCAATTATAAGATAGCGGTTTTTATAGTGACGAAGTCAGGGGATTGGATCTTGATTTTTTATTCGACTCACATAAAGATTTCCGATTTTTATGTAAATTCGCGCTTAAAAAATCTAAAATCAATGAAAGAAGAATGGTTCCCTTTGGTTAATGAGGAAGGAGAAACGATAGGAAAAGCAACCCGCAAAGAATGTCATAGCGGATCGAAGATGTTACATCCGGTAGTGCATCTGCACATTTTCAATGAGGCGGGAGACCTCTACCTGCAAAAACGTTCGATGAACAAAGATATCCAACCCGGTAAATGGGACACAGCCGTGGGAGGTCATATCGACTACGGCGAGACAGTCGAAGAAGCCCTTCGCCGGGAAGTGAGAGAAGAATTAGGGATAACAGATTTCATCCCGCAATTCATTACCCGTTATGTATTCGAATCGACTATAGAAAAAGAGTTGGTCAATACCTACCGCACCACTTACGAGGGACCGGTCACTCCCGACACTTCCGAACTGGACGGTGGACGTTTCTGGTCTATACCAGAAATTCTCGAAAACATGGGAAAAGGAATTTTTACTCCCAACTTTGAAAGAGAATATAAACGGTTATTCATGTAAACTACAACAATCCAAAACATAAAACAATAGTATTCAAGACATACAATTGTTTCATCATTAGCAGAAAAACCTTTATCCTGAAAGGGACTGTGTCTAAATTCACATTCCTGCCATCCCGAAATCAAGTCAGTCTGACAAAAAGGGATCAAGACACAGTTCCTTCTTCCTTCTCTCGATAAAAGATTATTTACACATATCGCGAATGATCTGAATCAGCTCATCGCCAATTTCTTCAGCTTCCTGCATCGTATGGGCTTCGGAATAAATACGGATAATCGGTTCCGTATTGCTTTTACGCAAATGAACCCATTTTTCAGGAAAGTCGATCTTCACACCGTCGATATCGGTAATGTCGTACTGGGCGAATTTCTCTTTCACTTTCGCCAAGATAGCATCTACATCGATATCCGCAGTCAGTTCCACTTTCTTCTTGGAAATAAAGTACGGAGGATAGGAAGCACGCAGTTCGCTTGTCTTCATCTGTTTTTTTGCCAGATGAGTCAGGAACAAGGCAATACCGACCAAGGCATCACGACCATAATGGCTGGCCGGATAAATCACACCGCCATTGCCTTCACCACCAATGATGGCGTTGGTCGCTTTCATCTTCGTTACGACATTCACTTCACCCACTGCAGCCGCGTTATACTCGCAACCATGAGTACGGGTAACGTCACGCAAAGCACGGCTTGAACTCAGGTTACTAACCGTATTGCCCGGTGTATGACTCAAAACATAGTCACTGACGGCTACCAGCGTATATTCTTCTCCAAACATCTCCCCATCTTCACAAATAATAGCCAAACGGTCAACATCCGGATCCACGACAAAACCAACATCGGCTTTAGCATGCTTCATCAGATCAGAAATCTCCGTCAGGTTCTCGGGAATAGGTTCCGGATTGTGTGCAAAATTACCATGAGGAGCACAATGCAACTTGAAAATTTCCTTTACCCCCAAAGCTGAAAGCAATTCAGGAATAACGACACCGCCAACCGAGTTTACACAGTCGACAACGACACGGAAATTCGCAGCCTTGATAGCCTCAACATCCACCAAATCCAGCTTCAATACGCTCTCGATATGCTTTTGATTATATGTATTATTGACATATACATTCCCTAAATTGTCGACATCGGCAAATACGAAACTTTCTTCAGAAGCTATCTTCAGCACTTCGGCGCCTTCGGCTGCGTTCAGGAATTCCCCCCGTTCGTTCAATAACTTCAGGGCATTCCATTGTTTCGGATTATGGCTGGCAGTCAAAATAATACCACCACAAGCTTCTTCCCAGGCAACAGCCAACTCTGTAGTCGGAGTAGTGGCCAGATCAATATCTACCACATCAAAGCCCATTCCGGTAAGCGTACCGAGAACGACTTGTTTTACCATCGGACCGGAGATACGTGCATCACGCCCTACCACGATCTTGTTTGTTGTCACCTTCGTGTTTTTCTTAATGAATGTAGCATAAGCAGCCACAAACTTGACAATAGCCAACGGATTGAGCCCGTCTTCCGGATTCCCGCCTATTGTCCCACGAATACCGGAAATAGATTTAATCAGTGTCATTTAGTTAGATTTATTTTATAAAAGTATACTTCACTTTCTCAAAATAGACAGGTGTCCCCGTACTTTGGAAATCATTGCTCATCAGTTTAAACGGAACGATCAGTTTGACAATCGAACTGTCTCCCACGTAAGGAAGCCCGGCTCCTAAACCTTCGCAAATAAACATATCCCATGTGTAAGAGTAATCCGGATTCAAAGATGTAAAATAGCCATATCTGAACTCTACCGGATGCGTGCCGTTCGAATTAGGGCCAAGCAAATCAACGACCCCAGTTCCCATACTGCTGTTTTCCATAAACATCCGGGCGATAAAACGAGAACGGATCGCCGTTTGTCCTGCTATCGCACGTTCGCTGTTTCCTTTATTGACGATATTCAAATAAACGCCATTTTCCAACTCAACGTATTCATTCTCTTTAAAGACGCTATCTGCCGGAAATTCTTCCAAAAAAACCAGACCACTATCTGCACGCAGACGATTAATGGCTTTGTCTTGAGCCTTCAACATATCAGTGTATGACTTTGTCTTGTCACACGACACCGCCATTATGGCAGCGCACATAATCAACAGGATATAAAAACCTCTCTTCATCTGTTACGTATTTATTGTATAATGCATGACAAATGTATATAATCTCTACCATATCTCAGGCATGTTTGCCCAATTCTTCTGTTTTATTAGGATTAAATTCCCTTAAACCTTTCTCAAACACGGCAACGGCATCGGCCAATGAGCCATAAAATTCTCCACCAGAAGCATTTTTATGTCCCCCACCATTGAAATAACGGCTTGCAAATTGATTGCAGGGGAAATCTCCGACAGAACGAAGCGAGATTTTCACATAATCCCTATCTTCGCGGATAAAGACACTGAAAGCCACATTTTCGATGCTCAACGGCAGATTGACAAATCCCTCCGTGTCGCCTGTCACATAACGGAAACGGTTCATCTCTTCCAGCGAAAGCGCGATCAGAGCGGCATGTTGCTCCGGATAAACCTTCATCTTTTCATACAACACGTATCCCATCATTCGCAAACGACTTTCCGAATAGACTTGATTCACTTTCCGGTAGATCAGATCCTTATCGATACCCTTCCTGATCAGTTCACTTATGATAGTATAAATCTCCGGCTTATTCGAATTATAGGTAAACGAACCGGTATCCGTCATCATACCTGTATAGATACAAGCAGCACAATCTTTATTGATCAGGTCAAACATCCCCATACGGCAAATGAAACGGAAAACCATCTCGCTCGTAGACGACATTTCGGGATAGGACATCGTAACCCGGCAAAAATCCGCCGGATTCAGATGGTGGTCAATCATTACCCTACGCCCCTCTGCTGCTACAACTACCGAAGCCAGTTTTTCTATACGCTTAGGTTCATTGAAATCGAGGCAGAATATGACATCTGCATCCCGGACCAGCTGTTCGGCAAAATCAGGATACTTCTCATGAATGACGATTTCCTTATGCCCCGGCATCCATTTATAAAACTGGGGAAAATCGTTAGGAACCACCACCGCTACATTATCTTTCCCGTAGGCTGTCAAAAAATGGTACAGTCCCAATGCGGAACCTATAGCATCCCCATCAGGGGTAACATGCGTCACTATCACAAAACTTTCGCCTTTCTCGACGTACTTCTTGGCTTTCTGAATCTTCTCTTCGTGAATGATTTTCGTAATCATATATTCTCTTATTTTCAGCGACAAAGGTACTACTTTTTTTAGATTCCGCACAGCTTTAAATTCCCAATCACCCGGACAAGAAAGATAATTAATAACAAAAACAGAGTAACAAGCAGATAGCGCGAACGCCCGGTATGACCATATAATATGGTAGACAAAAGCATCCCATACGCCATCAGCATCATCAGAAAACCGAACCGGAAGGAAAAAAACGCTCCGGGTATCCGGCTAAAAGAATCTACGGTCCAAAGCAAGCAACGCGCAAGCCACTCAACAACAACCTGCAACCACTCAACACCAGGAAAACCTGCCGGCAACAACATCCAAATCAAACATGCCGGAACCAACAACGTCGCCAACAGTGTAAGCGGCAAATTTGTCAACAAAAAGACAGTTGAAAACCGCCCGAAATAGTAAAGGCTTAGGAACGTCGTACCAACCTGTGCCGACAATGTTGCGGTAATCCATCTCCACGGAGTCAACAGAAAAGGATTACGAATCTCCACCAAACGCTGTAAGCGAGGCTGAAAATACAAAATGGAAAACACAGCCAAATAACTTAGCTGAAAACCGATATCAAACAAATAAAGCGGTTCATAAACCAATATGCCGAAAGCCGAAGCCGCCAAGATATTATACCGCTCTACCTGCCTTTCCAAGACAAACCCGGACAGGAACAATGTCAGCATCAACCCTGCCCGGACAGCCGAAACGGCAAATCCTGTCACCGCCACAAATATCCATAACAACACAATGTTCAACAAATATCGACACCATTTGCCAAACCCGTTCCGGGGAAGAAAAGAAAGAAGAAAAGATAAAAAGCCACAAACGATTGCCACATGAAAACCACTTACGGCCAGAACATGCGCTACTCCCGTAACCGAGAAACGGTCTCTCACCTCCCGGTTCATGACTTGCCGGTAACCGACAGTAATAGTGGACAGTACGGATTTTTCCTCATCAGTCAAGTTCAGTTTTGCGATCGGCTCCAATAATCGCTGCTGTTCTTCTCGAGCCCAACGGGAAAGACAGGAAACCGAATGTCCCGATGAAGGCCCAAACTGCGAATAAGCAGTCTTTTGTATCGAAAGGAAAAGCAGCAGAGACAAGAAGACCGTTCCCCAAAGCCAACGAGTTTCATAACAAAAATGCTCCTGCCCTCTCTGGGTAAGACAAGCTGTGGCAAGGGCAATAACAGGAAACAATAATAATACCCAAGAATAAGCACAACACGAAAAAACGGTCTGCAATACAATCCCCGCAATCCAGACAAGCAGCGGACGAGCAAAGGGACGAATCTGTAATTCTTTTATCACAATATAAGGTTTTGAAATTGTCGGTTCAAATTTCCGGACTAAATTACTGAGCGTCAACCGCAGATACCAAAGCAAACGTCCGAAGCGCCTGAAACTCGCTTCACTCAAACAACAGACGCTCCGGACGCAAGGAACGAAGTAGAAAGGTTGCTTTTATCTTGAACTTTTTGTTATTTTTCTTTCAAGAGATAAAGTAACAAATCGATCACAATTCTTTCAATTCCCGGATCGTCTTCAACGGATCAGGAGAACGAAAGACAAAGCTGCCAGCGACCAGCACATCCGCACCCACCTCAAGCAAAGGTTTCGCAGTCTGCATATTTACCCCGCCGTCCACTTCAATCAAGGTGTCCAGACCCTTTGCAAGGATCATATCTTTCAGACGAGCCGTCTTGTCTATCGAATGCTCAATAAACTTTTGTCCGCCGTAACCCGGATTCACCGACATGAGCAACACCATATCCAAATCCTGCAGGATATCTTCCAACAGAGAAATCGGCGTATGCGGATTCAATGTGACAGCCGCTTTCATCCCCGCCTCTTTAATCGCAGCCACCGTACGGTGCAGATGCGTACAAGCCTCATAATGCACATTCATCATATATGCGCCCGCAGCCGCCACTTCCGGAATGAATTTTTGCGGCTCTACGATCATCAGATGCACATCCATCGGTTTCTTGCAAATCAGTTTCAACGCATCCAACACCGGAAAGCCAAATGATATATTAGGAACGAACACGCCATCCATTATATCCAAGTGCAACCAATCGGCATCACTCTTGTTGATCATTTCCACTTCTCGCTGCAAGTTCAGAAAATCAGCAGCCAACAAAGAAGGTGCTATTTTATGTTTCATAATCTTTTTGTTTCTTTCAAGAGCGGCATCAATTCATTACTAAACCACAGAATTCCGCGCATAAAGCAGGTTCTGAATGATAAACCCTCGCAAATTGAGAAAGGAAATCAAGTGTTTGCCGACGCGGCATTGTTTTCCTTTCTTTTCGGTCTCTGTCTGTTTTATCTTCTATTTCATTCATACATTGAGTAGAAAGTCTCTTCATAGGCAACTCGTTTTTATCTTGTTTGATAATAAAACGGGAAGGCTTTCTCCTTATTGTATGACAAGAAAATAAAATTTTAACTTTCAATTCTTACGATCAAGCCATCGACAGCTCGATACTGTTTTCTTCCGCCATACGGCGCATGTTCAGGATTGCATAACGCATACGTCCTAACGCCGTATTGATGCTCACACCGGTAATATCGGCAATTTCTTTAAAACTGAGATCCTGATAATAGCGCATTTCCAATACTTCACGCTGACTGTCGGGAAGATGCTTCACCAGCTTTTTCACATCAGACAATACCTGATGGCGTACGATATTATCTTCGATCGTACCATCGCAAAGTTTGATATTATTGAAAAGATCCACTTCCACTTCATCGTTTGAAACCGTATTTTCACTGCGTTCCTGACGGAAATTATCGATAATCAGGTTATGAGCAATACGGGTGATCCATGCTTTAAACTTGCCGTTTTCAGTATAACGACCTTGTTTAATAGTCATAATAACCTTGACAAAAGTCTCCTGGAAAATATCTTCGGTGAGATCTTTGTTATGGACTATAAAGTAAATGTAAGAGTGTATGCTACTTTTGTAACGATCCAACAATACATCGAAAGCAGCATTATTACCTTCTGCATAAAGAACAACCAACTCTTCGTCAGTCATCATTCTTAAAGTCTTCATTACTTCTATGTTTTTAGTTTTTCTTGAGTAATGTATGCTATAGGCTACGGTATTTAAAACTGTTAGACAATAATATTTACGAAGGCAAAAGAACGAAAAGTATTTTAAATAGGCAAACATTTCCCTTATTTTTTCAGGGCAACCGCCCCAAAATCATAAACCGTCCATCTGTTTTCGCCACCGACCGATACGGACTAACTACATAAATGTTTTTGCAAAAACAACTATCATACTATCATATTTGCCTGTATATTGTTTTAAACCAATATGTTATGGCATGATAGTTGTCGTTTTGAACTATCATTCATCTATCACAACTATCATAGTGAAAAATGATAACATCCTGTGTATCAATTGTACGATAAAAACAGTGACCGTCCGGAAACAGGTGCGAAACATGTTAAAACGGCTTCTTTTTCCATCAAGAC
The DNA here is from genome assembly GCA_910577325.1 of uncultured Parabacteroides sp. Classification (GTDB taxonomy): domain Bacteria; phylum Bacteroidota; class Bacteroidia; order Bacteroidales; family Tannerellaceae; genus Parabacteroides. The sequence goes on along the minus strand of CAJTMR010000018.1, from coordinate 74,061 downwards.
AGGCTTTTCTTTTGTCAAAAACAGCTTTTAAAGCCGCTTGAGACCCGGGTGTACCCACCATGTAGACCCGGGCACGGGAGAGGTGCAGACCCGGGTCTGCGCGAAGCCCTGACGGGGATGCGGGGATGTTTATCCGCCGTGTTGGAGGTGCTTTTATGCCCTGTTTTTGCATCTTTTGCGGCGATGGCTGTTTCTGGTGCGGTTACCCTGCTTATAAAAAATCCTCTACCCGTAAACAAATTACACGGATAGAGGATCTATTTTATAATCTATCACTCATTTAAAACTTATAACCTAACGTAAGAGCAACCTGGGTAGTGTTTGTCTTCAGACCTATTGCTTCAGAATCGACAAGCGTGTGAAGACCATTATTATCTTCTACGACAACTTTAGAAAACGTATAAGCATCCTCCTTATATTGACGATATACACACGCCAAATCCATATAAAAGTTAGGAGTGAAACGATATCCCAAACCTACCGAATAAGAGGTTGTTCCTTTATCCAAGGTGTAATGGGCCACTGTTCCTGCGGGAAATACCTCAAAAGCACCTTCTCTGAACTCTTTTTTCATCGGACTTGTCCGCCAGTTGGCGCCGGCACGGACAGCAAATTGAGGGGTTATTTTTATTTCAGTTCCAAATTTTACCGTATGGGCATAACCAAAATCTTTCTTTATTAAATCTTTATTTATATCTGCATATTCATATCCATCCTGATCGGAAAGTTTCATAAAACTATAATTCCCCAATTCATAATCCAAACTAATCAAAGCAGTTTTCCCGAGGATACCGGCAACACTAAAAATCCACTTATCTGCCGTACGAAGTCTATACAACGTATAAGGATTCGGATTACTTGGAGTTGCACCATTTGCTTTTGCCGGATCAAAATTTCCATTAAAAGTTTCCGCACTTCCAAAATAAGAATCTGTCAACTTATACCAAACAGGAGAATTATAAGCAACACCTAAGCGCAAGTAGTCAGAAGGACGAATAATTGTTCCTATATTAAATGAATACCCAGTACCATCGGTTTTTAATTCATTATCCCAAAACAAATGATCCGTAGAACCATCCGTATAATAGTATTCTTCCGTATATTCAGAAGACATCCGATAATTCAAATCAGTTACAGAAATGGTAGCACCCAAAAAAAATCTATTTGAAATATTTGTAGCAAATGAAAAATCATATTGGTCAATAGCCCCTCTCTCGCTTACCTCCAATGCGGAAAAGTCCGGACGACTATCAGGATACCACGTCTGATTCGCTTCATCCCACTCCGCAAAAGTCGAATGATACATATCATCATTTGCATCCATTGTATTTGCTCCGATCATTCCCGATTGATAAGCTAACCCAGGCAACCAGACCCCACCTAAATTATTATACGCATCAACGGATTCACTATTTATCTGATTAAATGGAGGCATATCATTTTCTTTAACACCAAACCAACCACCATTCCGATCTGTTCCGACATAAGAAGCCTTAGCCGCAGCATAATCAGCCAACGAATAGTTTTGAGCCCCGCGCAAACGGTAATTACGATTAAAATTCTTTACTCGGTTATAGGAGAACCCGACATTCCAACCGACTAACCCGTCGTCATTTCCGGTAGGGAAATATCCTACATAAGCAATATTATCAAAATTGAATTTCGTTTTACTGCCATCCGCCTTCGAGCCTTTCCAATCCGACTTAGCTTTTATTGATGACAAACTCAATGTGGTAACGACTTCCGAGCTGCGATAAATCCCCAATCCTGCCGGATTAGAAGACATGGAAGAAATATCCCCCCCCAATGCGCCGAATGCTCCCCCCATACCTAAATAACGGGCTGTACCATTCAATTCATTCTGAGAATACCGATAAGCATCCAACTCGCCTTGTGCAAATACGACACCGCTACTCAGCAAAGATGCTGAAACCAACAAGCATATTATTTTATTCATCTCTTTTTCCTTTTATTTCAACATAATATGGGGAGGAAAACCTCCCCTGCATTTTCACTTCAAAACAGAATATCAACGCCGACCGCCGCCACTTCTGCTACTTCCTCCTCCCGAGCGGCCACCGCCACCACTATAAGAACCGCCACCATTGCTGCCACTACTTCTCGAAGGTGTATAAGTACTTCTTGAAGGCGTATATGTATTTTGGCTTCTTGATTGATAGGAACGAGTTTCATTACTATTGTAACTGCTTCTGCTATTACTTCTTGCCGGAGCAGTATACTGCCGATTGGAAGAACGTGTAGTAGACGAACCTACCGTATTGGCATCGTTCCGACGATTGATTCGTGTTCTTGTTGAAATATTTGCAGATGACGGACGAGTCGTCACAGAACCGCTATTCTCATTTCGAATTACACCTTGAGAAGAAGAGGGACGCCCCGAACGATTACTTCCATTAGAAGTAGTGACAGAACTACTTCCACTTCCTTTCAAAGAAGAGGCCGATCCATCATAACGACTTCGTGAAGACTGCCGATAAACCGAATTGCCACTTCTTCCCCCGCTGCCCCTATAACTATTGGCATAAGAGTTTGAACGGCCAGCATTCGTACGATAATACGGGGTTGCATAATGATGGTGGTGGTGATGTCCCCAATAGCCACCCCAGTAGCCGCCACCCCAATAACCGGGACCCCAGCCCCAAGACGGACCCCAATAGCCGGCATAGAAGCCACCCCAACCCCAGCCGAAGCCGAAAGACGGGCCATAACCCCAATAACGCGCCGGACTGAAGATCCAAGGATCATACCAACCGCCGTACCAGCCACCATACCAGCCACCATACCAGCCGCTGTACCACGGATCATAGTAACCATACCAGCCGTTACCGATGTTCACATTGACGCTCACGTTGGCACTGCCGTTCGAATAATCCGTATCGTAGCCATACCCGTAATACCCGTCACTCAGATACAAGTCGACCTGGTCGGCTCCGGCAATCGTAATCTTGCTCGGTGAATGGTAACGGATGATACGCTCAGTATATTCCGTATCCGAACGGCGTTCTTTCTTAGAATCGGAAACAACCGTTTTCTTATTATCCATATCGTCGTCATATTCGGCCAGGACTTCACCATCCGAATCTTCATCATACGGTTCTTCCACATCCACCGAAACATAGCGGCGGTTATATTCGTCTACATCGCGTCCTTCATCAGACGCGACGTTTTTTCTTTTGGCGGTACTGTATGTAGATACCATTACCGTACGCTCAGCATTTTCTTTAGGCTGTATGACCTTCTCTTCTGTTTTTTCTTTTTTATCTTTCTTGCTGGAAGAGAAATACACATCATCAAAGAACTCCTCCTGGGCAGCGGCACTGAAGCCTACCAGAAGCATTACCATCAAAGATGTTAATTTCACGGGTTTCATATTCGTTTCTCCTCTACTTTATAATATTTCTACTCTTTAGACTAAATACACAGGGATAGGTTTAACACCTTTCCCGCCTCATTAATAAAGATCATCCGTTATTATCTACAAATATAGATGTTTCCAAATAGTTTCCAAGCATTTATATATACTTTAACCATCCGAACAACGTCCTCGTCCGACAAATCCCTATTTATAAAGCAAGATGCGTCGGGAAAAAGAAACGCTGCATAGCAGAAAGAAATAACAAATCAAGCAAATAGATCCTATTTCACACAGGCACATATCAAGACCATCAATATTCATTCTTCAGTTCCATCCATATAACGCGACAACATGTCCCGCATCCGCCTGACTGCCTTCTGCAACTGTACATCAACCGTATTGATGCTTATACCCAAGTCCTTTGCAACCTCGGCATACGATTGTTTTTCTTCACGCACACGGACAAATACCTCACGGCATCGCTCCGGCAGGCGGTCGAGAGCCTTGACATAGAAGGCAAAAAGCTCCTCACTAACCAAAATATCCTCTGGCGATTCAACGGATATGACCGAACCGCCAAGAGCACCTTTCGCCACGTCTTTCCAGCGTTGCTCTTTCTCAAGATAGTTCAAGGAGGCATTTTTAATTGTGATAAAAAAATAATCTTCCGGATCGGTGATATGATGCAAGGACTCACGACATTCCCATATTTTCAGGAACACATCAAGGATAACCTCCTGCGCCCACTCTTCCGTATGCAGGTAGTAGAATGCAATACGAAAGAAACGGTCGAAGCAAAGATTATAAAAGTCATGCAGAGCGGTTTGGGAACCTTCTTCTTCAATCTGCCTCAGATATTTTCTTATCTCCTGTCCTACCATCATCTCATTTCCTAATAACCCGCACAAAAATAGTCAAATTTTCAAACTATGCTCATCCATCATATATATTCATTGGCAATCAAATATTTCTTCTCTATATCTCAAAAAACGCTTGAAGCAGAAAGACACCCCCCCCTAAAATCATAAAGAGGACCTTTTCTCAAAGGTCCTCTTTATAGGTTTTAATTAGGTATTAGTCATTAAGGCAAAAAGATTGTTTAGGTTATCTGTTTGCAAATATGAGGGATTTTAAATTACCGAACAAATAAAAAAAGATATTATAAAACACATTTTTAAGATTATCGAAATTTATTTGCAGCTTCTTCTATTTTTTAACAATATCAGGATACTACCGAGACATCGGTCTACAGACATTAAAGTCTCCTTATATTTTCAATTAAAAAGCAAATTAATATATAATATTTCTATTTTAAAACAAAACAATCCGTTTTTATGATAAATCATTTCAAAGGCCATGATTTTAAACGCCTGCAAGCGACTACAGTTTTTTTAATATTTTCAATACATTAAGCACAGCTTCGGAACTCGATTTTTTGCGTAAATTTGCACCCTGTACCGAGGTGACATTAGGTGCAGACATAATATTTTAAAACAATTTTATTATATGTATACCGTTATCAAACGCATGGAGATTTCGGCAGCTCACAGTCTGTCGCTTTCCTATCCGAGTAAATGTGAAAATCTGCATGGTCACAACTGGATTATCACTATACATTGCCGGTCTAAAGAATTAAACACAGACGGCATGGTGATTGATTTCAGCCATATCAAGCGAATTGTGAAAGAACAGCTTGACCACCGGAACCTCAACGAGGTGCTCCCTTTTAACCCGACAGCCGAAAATATCGCCCGGTGGATATGCGACCAACTCCCCGGATGCTATAAAGTAGAAGTGCAGGAATCAGAAGCAAACACAGCGATCTATGAGAAAGATTAACGAAATATTCTACAGTCTTCAAGGCGAAGGCTTCCATACAGGGACACCTGCCGTTTTTGTCCGTTTTTCCGGATGCAACCTGAAATGCAGCTTTTGCGATACTCGACATGAGGAAGGAATCCTGATGTCTGATGAAGAAATTTTACAAACGATTTCGGTTTTCCCTTCAAATGTCATTATTTTGACAGGAGGCGAACCTTCGCTTTGGATCGACCAGACATTCATCGATCTGTTGCACAGGGCGGGAAAGTATATTTGCATCGAAACCAACGGGACAAATCCGTTGCCGGAAGGCATCGATTGGGTTACCTGCTCCCCGAAAGGAGCCCCTTTGCGGCTGTCGCACATGGACGAAGTAAAGGTTGTTTATACGGGACAAGACTTGACGGAATATGAAAACTTGAAAGCGGCCTGGCATTTTCTTCAACCTTGCTCCTGCCGAAATATAAAAGAGGTGGTAGAGTATATCCTCGACCACCCCCGATGGCGCCTTAGCTTGCAGACGCACAAACTTATCAATATCAATTGAAAAATCAACATTATATTTTCATTTCTGTCAATTTTCAACTATACCTGACTTCCATTCCGTGCACCTCATCATTGACTCGTCCATTGTCGTAAGCCAATTGTCCGTTAACGAATGTTTTCCAGACGGCATGATGAAATGTGTAGCCTTCGAAAGGGGACCAGCCGCATTTATACAGTATATTTTCTTTTGCGACCGTCCAAGTTTCTTTCGGGTCAACCAGAACAAGGTCGGCATAATAACCCGGACGGATATAGCCACGACGATCCACACGGAACAGTTCGGCCGGCATGTGCGCCATCTTTTCCACAACTTTCTCATAAGTAAAACGGCCTTCCATCGCCAACTCCAGCATGACAATGAGCGAATGTTGGATCAGCGGACCTCCGGAGGCGGCTTTCAGACAGCTTCCTTCCTTCTCGGAAAGGAGATGCGGGGCATGGTCAGTCGCCACGATATCAATCGTGTTGTTATTAACGGCTTCACGCAATGCCGTACGATCCGCCAGCGTCTTGATAGACGGATTCCATTTGATACGGTTTCCGAACTGTCCATAATCACCATCGTGAAACCAAAGATGATGCACACATACTTCACCCGTGATATTCTTTTCACCCAGCGAAAGCTTGTTACTTAACAAAGAAAGTTCTTTTGCCGTCGAAAGATGCAAAAGATGCAGACGGGAACCGAGTCGGGTAGCTAATTCAACCGCTTCGGATGAGGAGGCATAACAGGCTTCCTCACTACGGATCTTACTATGGAAAGAAATATCCAAATCTTCGCCGTATAAACCCGTATAATGGGCAATATTCCGCTTGATTACTTCCTCTTTTTCAGCATGAACAGCAATTAACATTCCGGCTTCACCAAAAATACGCTCCAGACTTTGCTTCTTATCGACCAGCATATTCCCCGTAGAAGAACCGAGAAAAAGCTTCAGCCCCGGCACACGATTACGATCCAACTTACGGATTTCATCCATATTGTCGTTCGTTCCGCCAAAGAAAAAAGAATAGTTGGCAACCGATGTTTCAGCTCCCCGCTGCAACTTCCACTCCAGATCGGCAAAAGTAGTCGTCTGCGGTTTTGTATTCGGCATATCCATAAAGGTAGTCACTCCGCCGGCTACAGCGGCACGACTTTCACTGGCGATATCGCCTTTATGAGTCAATCCCGGCTCACGGAAATGTACCTGGTCGTCGATAGCACCCGGAAGCAGATACTTACCTGTAGCATCTACCACAGCCGCATCATTGGCAGAGACCGGAATTGTCCCTTCATATACAGCGACAATCTTATCCTCCTCGATCAATACCGAACCGGTAAAGGTACGGCCTTCGTTAATGACAGTGGCATTTTTTATCAGTGTTCTATTCATATCTTTTTATATTTTTACCGGGACAAAGGTACGAAATTCTCCAGTTCAAATCACTTCGCAGCCCAGTTCAAACTCCTCCCGACTGCCTTATGCCATTGGGCAAGCAAAGTCCTGGCCGTCTCTTCGTGCATTTCAGCACTAAAGATATTATCCATAGACCATTGTTTTTTTAATTCATCCACATCCTTCCAATAGCCGATCGCCAGCCCTGCCAGATAGGCAGCACCCAAAGCCGTCGTTTCGAAGACATGCGGACGAACTACCGGACAACGGCAAATATCCGCCTGAAACTGCATCAGGAAATTATTGGCAATCGCTCCGCCATCCACACGGATCTCTTTCGGCTTGGCATGTATGTCGTTCTCCATCGCCATCAGGACATCATAAACCTGATAGCAAATACCTTCCAAGGCAGCACGGGTCAGATGAGCCGAACTTGTACCACGCGTGATCCCGATAATGGCGCCACGGGCATACTGGTCCCAGTAAGGAGCTCCCAAGCCAGTCAGTGCCGGAACAAAATAGACACCTCCGTTATCCGGGACGGAATTGGCCAGTTGCTCCGTGATTGCGGCACTTTGTATCAGTCCCAATTCATCGCGCAACCATTGAACGACCGCTCCACCGACAAAAACACTTCCTTCCAGCGCATACGTCACTTTCCCACCGAATTTCCAGGCAATCGTCGTCAACAGGTTATTTTGAGACAAAACAGGTTTGCTCCCGGTATTCACAATCATAAAGCATCCAGTCCCGTATGTCGTCTTAATCATGCCGATGTCCGTACACAATTGACCGAACAAGGCTGCTTGCTGGTCGCCCGCCATTCCTGAAACAGGGATACCGGTCTTAAAAACAGGAGTGGAAGTCTCGCAATATATCTCGCTGCTGCTTTTCACTTCCGGCATCATGGACACCGGAATTTGGAAAAGATCGAGCAGTTCCTTGTCCCATTCCTGCGTATGGATGTTAAACAACATCGTACGGGAAGCATTCGTGATATCCGTAATAAATTGGGTTCCGCGGGTCAGTTTCCAAACCAACCAGGAATCGACCGTACCAAAACAAAGTTCCCCACGCTCGGCACGTTTCCGGACACCTTTCACATGATCCAGAATCCACCGTATCTTTGTGGCGGAGAAATATGCATCGATCACCAATCCGGTCTTCTGCCGGATCAGAGAAGCATAACCTTTTGCTTTCAGTTCCTCACAATAACCTGCCGTACGCCGATCCTGCCAGACAACAGCGTTATAAACCGGAAATCCGGTCTCCCGGTCCCATACCAACGTCGTCTCGCGTTGGTTGGCAATGCCGATGCAAGCGATATGCGCATCCACAATATCCGCTTTGGCCATTGCTTCCTTGATCGCTGACGACTGCGTGTACCAAATCTCGTTCGGATCATGTTCGACCCAACCGGGCTTAGGGAAATATTGTTGAAATGTTTTTTGCGCCAGCGTAATGACATGACCTTGGTGGTTGAAAAGGATGGCTCTTGAAGAGGTCGTGCCTTGGTCGATAGCCAACACATACTTGTTCCTGAAATTCATACCTATCTTTCATTTCATTAGACTTCACGTTCAGTACCTCCTTTTCCTGTTCCTGACTTAATGTCATGAAAAGTCGGCGTTTACAAATCTAACAAATAAGTTCCGACTATGGTTCCACCGTCATGAAAACGCAAAGCAACATTCCGCAGCGAATCCGGAAGTCACGAAAAGGCTAACCGGCTCTTTTACTCAAACATCTTATCGATCCCCCCCACATCAGTCGGCGTTTGTTTCCGTTCCTCCTCGGAGGTCTTCTTACACGGATTCTGATATTGTTCGGGAATCTCGAAATCTTCATCCTGCGAATAGCCTAACGTCTTGTCTGCAAAAACCTTCTGCATATACAGCCCATAAATCGGCAGTGCCATGCTGGCCCCCTGTCCTTCCGACATCCGGTCGAAATGAATGGAACGGTCTTCGCCACCGACCCACACACCGGACACCAAGCTCGGCGTAAAACCCATGAACCAGCCGTCAGAGTTATTCTGTGTCGTACCGGTCTTTCCTCCCATCGGCGCTTTGATTCCATAACGGAAACGAACGCGGCTACCAGTACCGCCGTCTATCACGTTTTTCAGCATGTGAAGCATCTTATAAGAAGCATCTTCCGTCAACACCTCACTCATCTGGGGATTAAAGTTCACAATCGTATTCCCGGACATATCCTCTATACGAGTCACATACAACGGCTCTACACGAATCCCTTTGTTGGCAAAAGTCGTATAAGCACTCACCATTTCGCCCACCGACACATCCGGAGTGCCCAGGCAGATCGAAATCACAGGATCCATCTCATTTTTCAAACCGAACGAATGAAGCAGACGGACGAACGTGTAAGGTGACAACTGGCTCATCAACCAAGCAGTCACCCAATTGTCTGAATTCTGCAACCCCCACTGTACGGAAACCATTTCACCTATCAGTTTCTTATTGGCATTACGGGGTTCCCAAAGCTTGCCATTCTCATCAGTCAGCCGTTGTTGCACATGCAACATCTCGTCGCAAGGGTTGATTCCTTCGATCATTGCCAACGAATAAAGGAACGGCTTGATAGTGGAACCGATCTGGCGACGTCCGCCATTTACCATGTCATACTGGAAATCATTATAATCGATACCTCCCACGTATGCCTTCACATGGCCGGTACGCGGATCCATCGACATGAATCCGGTACGCAGGAAACTCTTATGATAACGGATCGAATCCATCGGTGACATAATTGTATCGATCGCCCCGTTCCAACTAAAGACACGCATTTCGACAGGTTTGTTAAAAGCTGCTTTTATCTCTTTTTCACTCGCTCCGCCTTTTTTCATCGCACGATAACGATCGGTCTGATGCATGGCACGCATAAAGATCGTATCGACTTCGCCCTGACGCAAGTCACGTGAGAACGGTGCATAATTTTTTCCTTTCTTTTCTTTGAAGAAAGCAGGCTGCAAATACTCCCCTATATGCTCACGGACAGCCTCTTCCGCATATCTTTGCATACGGGAATCTATCGTCGTATAAATTTTCAAGCCATCCGTGTACAAATTATAAAACTCTCCGTCCGGCTTCTTGTTCTTGTTACACCAGCCATACATCGGGTTTGTTTCCCAGGCGAGCGAGTCTTCCTTAAACTGTTGCATCTGCCACCCCCGGTAATTTTTACGTTGGGGTTTCTTCGCCGTCAAAGTCAAACGCAGGTACTCACGAAAATAAGGAGCCAAGCCGTCTTTATGGTCCATACGACTGAAATGTATGGTAAGCGGCAACTTTTTCAGGGAGTCACATTCAGCCTGCGTGATATAGCCGGCTTTCAACATTTGCTCCAGAACCGTATTCCGGCGACCGCGTGTCCGCTCGTTGTGACGCACAGGATTGAAATAAGAAGGGTTCTTACACATCCCTACCAACGTGGCGGCTTCCTCTATCTTCAACGTCTTTGGAGTCTTTCCAAAATAGACGCGGGCAGCCGATTGTATACCGACTGCATTGTAAAGGAAGTCAAACTTGTTCAAATACATATTGATAATTTCTTCCTTCGTATAGAAACGCTCCAACTGCACCGCAATCACCCATTCAATCGGCTTCTGGAACAGACGCTCCATCACATTGTCCGCACTCGGCGAGAAAAGCTGTTTAGCCAACTGCTGCGTAATGGTACTGCCACCACCGCCACTCTTCTGCATCAGGATTCCACGTTTCACGACCGCCCGGAACAACCCCTGCGCGTCAATACCGCTATGTTCCGCAAAACGGACATCTTCGGTTGCGATCAACGCCTTCACCAAATCCGGAGACAGGTCGTTATAATTGACAAAAATACGATTATCCTGACTATGGGCATACGTTGCAAGTGTTTTTCCATCGGAAGACACCACTTGCGAAGCATATTTGTCTATCGGATTTTCAAGCTGTTCAACCGGCGGCATATAGCCTATCGAACCTTTGGCTATTGCTAAAAACAATAAAACTACAACTCCTACTGCTATGGCAAACAGCACCCAGAACGAAATGATAATACCTTTTGTTATCTTTGAAGCCACTTTTCCTATATCTTTCTTGTTTTCGCTACAAAGGTAATAATTTATTAAGACACTCCTTCAACCCAGTAGCAAGCAATTTATGTTAAACCAAATACTTCGCCAACAAATAGCCCCCGCCTAACAGCCAAATGTAGAGCACAGTCGCCAAGATAAAAGGCTTCGCCCCAGCCTTTTTAAATTTCTCGATGCTGGTTTCCGTACCCAACGCCGTCATCGCCATCGTCAACATGAATGTATCTATATTGTTGATTCCATCCACTACCGTATGAGGCAGCAGATCCAAAGAGTTGAAACCGATCACGGCAAGAAAGCCGAAAGCAAACCACGGGATCGTGATCTTATTCCGTTTGCCGACTTCATTACCAGTCTCTTTCACTCCGTCGGAAACAGCTTTTACAGCCGTGCGTGCCAAAGCAAAACTCATAATCACCAGTACCGGAGCAAGCATCATGACACGGATCATCTTTACGATAATGGCAGCATCCGAAATTTCTTTCCCCATCGCATTGCCGGCCCCCACAACATGCGCGACTTCGTGCAAGGTCGCCCCGGTATAAAGTCCCATCTGCTCAGGTTCCAGATCCAATATGCCTGCACGGTACAATGCCGGATAGATAAACATGGACAACATACCGAAAATAACGACCGTCGATACGGCAACCGCTGTTTTATGCGGCTCGCCCTTCACCACCGGTTCGGCTCCCAACACAGCAGCCGCCCCGCAAATCGCGCTACCGGTCGACGTCAGCAAAGCGAGATCTTTATCCATTTTCAGCAAACGGCCGACCAACATCCCTATAAATATAGTAGCCGCCACAATAACCGCATCGATCAAGACGGCCGGAAGCCCGATCGCCACCACGCTCTGAAATGTCAACCTGAAACCATACAGCACGATACCGGCACGTAGCACCTGTTTCGTACAAAACAAGATCCCCGGAACCCAAGTGTCCGGCAAATGATTACGCAAGCTGTTCGCATAGATCATACCCAAAATGATCCCGACAATCAGCGGGCTGAAGGAAAGATTTTTGACAAAGGGAAACTCTGCAATGTAAAAAGCAGAGCAAGAGAAGAGGGCAATCAACAGGACACCATGAAGAACATTACTCCTTTTTTCGCTAAACATAATCTATCAAGTTTAAAATACATTACTTTTTCAAAACCGATACAAATGTAAGGATTTTACCCGGTTCCTCACCCTGATAAGTTGTTATTGAGTATAACTTCAGGTTATTGCCAGAATTGACAGGCATACCGAATAAAACGTTCTTCCACTCCCCCGTTTTGTCCCTGCGGCTCGGCAAAGGCAAACATCCGCTCGGCAAGGAAACCTTCCACATCTATCACCTTCAGCCGCCCGGATATCAGTTCACGGGTCACGGCACGAACAGAAACAATTCCGAGCGCGTCAAAGTTCTCCAAAAACAATTTTATGCTCTCGGTACTTCCCATTTGCAACAGGACGTTCAGTTGCGATAACTTTATTCGATGCTTCGCCAAAGCCGCCTCCACGACCTCAAGAGTGCCCGAACCGTTCTCCCGGAGAACAAGCGGCAACGTGCTTAACTGCTCAATCGTAATCTCGTCATAAATAGCCAATGAACTGCCCGTATGCGCCACGACAACCAGCTCGTCTTTCATGAAAGGAGTATAATGAAGCGTACTCTGATGGACAACTCCTTCCACCAGCCCGAGAGTGATTTTCCCTTCCCTCAACGCCTGTTCGATATCGCGGCTGTTCCCATTCGACAAAGAAATTTTAATCTCCGGAAACTTTTTGATAAAAGAGGCGAGAACAGGAGGAAGCACGTATTGCGAAATGGTCGTGCTGGCCCCCAATCTCAACTCTCCGCTGAAATTGTCTGTCAGCAAGTTCATCTCGAAGTCCATCTGCCGGTAGGCGGCAAGCAACTGTCTCGTATGTAACAACAACAATTCCCCCGCACGCGTCAGCCCGACCCGGCCTCCTACCCGGTCAAACAAGGGAGTTTTATACTGTACCTCCAGTTCATGAATATGTTTACTGATGGCCGGCTGGCTGATAAACAACTCTTTTGAAGCCTTCGTGAAACTTAAATTCGTGGCTACGCTATGAAATACTTTCAGACGGAAATCCATATCTATACTTTACCGATATTATTTTTTACTTTACCTGATGAATATTTTTCAATAATTCATCTTTAATAATTCATCTTTAGTCAAGACTATATCTCCGTTTTTATATCCGGCAGAGTCTTCTTCGAAATGTATAATTTCGACAGCATCTGTTTGGTATTGTTGTATCTTGAATTTCAGTTTCATCATCTTTCTTTTATTTATTTGTCCATTCCCGATTCAGCTTAAGAACATAGACACTTCTCCTTTTCCGTTTTTATTTTCGGCAAAGATAATCAAATAGTCACTACTACCCCATCAAAATCGGATTACAACCAGGGCAACCGCACCCAAAATAGCCATCGGAGAAAAAGATGCAAAAACAGGGCATAAAAACACCTCCAACATGGCGGATAAACATCGGTGCACCCCCGGAAAGCTCTCGCCCAGACCCGGGTCCGCACCCCTCCCGCACCCGGGTCTGTGTGGTGGGTACACCCGGGCCTCAAGCGGCTTTAAAAGCTGTTTTTGACAAAAGAAAAGCCTGTCTTGATGGAAAAAGAAGCCGTTTTAACATGTTTTGCACCTGTTTCTGGACGGTCTCCGTTTTTATCGTATAATTGATACACAGGACATTATCGTTTTTTACCATGATGGTTATGATAGGTGAATGATAGTTCAAAACGGCAACTATCATGCCATAACATATTGGTTTAAAACAATATACAGACAAATATGATAGTATGATAGTTGTTTTTGCAAAAACATTTATGTATTTAATCCGCATCGGTGACGAAAACAGATGGATGCTTTCAGATTGACTTTTACACACCCAAACGGTGCTTTTCGTAACATACAGGCAAACGCACCGCTTACGAAATGAGTTCTAAACGGATTATTTAAAAAAGGCAACAAATCATCTTCGGCATCTCCGGCTTTTTCATACTTTTGTAACCACATAATTCTTGGAAAAAGCATACATGAGATAGATATGAAAAGGAAAAAGAAAATACTGACAACCATCGTCCTAACGACTATAACCCTGATACTCATAGTCCCAGCTATCGGGTTCAGCATTCTGAACTGGGGAGTATTGCCTCCGGAGAAGCTGACGCCGCTGGTTATTGAGCAGACCAATAAGTTCATTGATGCACATTTGGATTGCGAACGGGTGGAACTAACCTATTTCGAAACCTATCCTTATTTGGGTGTAAAACTGACAAACGGTCACTTAATCTCACATGTAGCCGAAGACTCGACCGCCCATGAAAAAGAACTGGCAATCCCTTCCGACTCACTGCTTGCTTTCAGCCGGGCAACCTTGTCCCTGCAACCACTCGATTACCTCTTCGGAGGCAAGATCACCATCAAGGACTTCTCCATCGAAAACCCGCGCTTCTATGGATTCGTCAATAAGAACGGACATGCGAACTGGGATATCTACAAAAGCGAGACAGATTCGTCAAAGGCCGATACAGACAAAAAGCCCTTGCCGCCTATTGACCTGCAAAAGGTACGTATTTACGGAGGACATTTCACGTATGACGACCGCCAGTCGGATCTTTTTACCGAAATCCAGGGTTTCTTCGTACATCTCGACGGTTCGTTGGCAGAAGGAGCCAACACACTCGATGTTGAGACAGGTTGTTCGTCCCTTATATTCAGCAACCCGGCTTATACACTGAAAAACGACTTGTCACTTCGCCTTAAAAGCCGGTTGGTTCTCGCCGAACATTACAATTCGATCACATTGAAAGATTCGGAATTGATGGTAAACAATCTGCCTTTCACCGCCGACGGCGCCATACGCCGTTTCCCGGAAGACCGGCGTACCCGTATCGATATGGATATGGGATTAAAAATCTCGGATATGAATGATCTGCTGAAATTCCTTCCCGATGCCTATTTCCAAAATCGTGATAAGACACTGGCGGAAGGTTCGATCCTTGTGGAAGGAAGCATTCACGGTTTCTTGGAGGACAGTATCATGCCTAACGTAAACCTATGCTGCAAGATAGAAAACGGTTCCTACCATATTAAGGATATCAAACAAGGCATCGACATGTTGGAAATGGACCTCGATATTCATCTGAACGGACCTTTCCCGGATTCTTCTTTCGTCTCGCTCGAACGACTCACGATGAGAGGACTCGACACGTCATTGGATATGCAAGCCAAAATAACCAACCTCTTCAAGAATCCCGCTGTTCAAGCCGGAATGAAAGGGAAGGTGAACTTCACCCGGTTAGGACAGGAATTTCTTAATCCGGACACCCTGCTGGTGGAAGGAGTTATGAATGCCGACCTGTCAACCGCCTTCACTGTAGACGACCTTGTAGAAAGCCGTTTCGGAAAAATACACAGTTCCGGAAGATTAACGATCGACAACCTGAAAGCCTTCAGCCAACCGCTCGACATGGACCTATTCATTTCCGGAGCCCATCTGGCGATCGATTCCACCCACCAGAAAAGCCGGTATATAGAAGTGCAGAACTTGATGCGCATGACATTGGTGATAGATAGTCTGGGCATCAAGTATAAGGATGAGATCAGCACGAATATCGGCAAACTGGAAATGATGGCGCAAACTTCCCCAACTATCGATACAACGGCAGTCATACCTATGACCGGGCGATTGGCCTTCAAACATTTGAAAACCAGAACATCCGACTCCGTCTGGATTGCCGCCGGACGTACCGAACTGAGAGGCGGCATCAAATCGTCTGCTTCCGACAAACGGCTCCCTACAGCAGCAGCCGTCATCTCGATAGATACGTTAAAATATATCAGCCTGCCTTTACGTACCGGTCTCTCTCTGACGGGATGCGGATTCACGATCGAAGCTCTCCCCTACCGGGATGCACGCCGGCAGCAAACTTCTAACCGACAGCAACGCACACTACAAGCAGAAAGGATAAAAAATGCAGCTAAAAAAGCAAGCTCCGGCGACAATACCGCCACCAACAGCGGGCTTCTCCGTAAATGGGAAGCCCGAGGCAATGTCTCATTCAAACAACTGAGAGGTTTCAGCCGTATGTTCCCGATTCCGATGTGGATAGACGAAACGACGATGAAATTCAATACAAACGATATCACACTGACAGACGCCCGCTTGCATCTTGGCAAAAGCGATTTTACCCTGAATGGCGAAATCAACCAGATTCGCAGAGCGATGCTCCGGGGAGGCAAATTGAAGGGGAAATTCAATTTAAGTTCAGATTATATTGATTGCAACCAGTTAATGCAAGCAATCAACAACGGTATGCAATATGCGGAAAATTCGGATAAACTGACGCTTAATGATGAAAATATCACACAGCAGCTCGACCCACAAGCCTTGCAGGAGGAAAGCTGTGCGGAAACAGAAGCCGACACGACCAACCAATTATTCACCCTTCCGGCTTTTCTTGACATGGCACTCCACACGAACGCGAAGCGTATCGACTTCAAGGATCTGGAACTGAATAACGTTGCCGGTGAGGTTGTCTTACGCGACCAAAGCATCAACCTGAGCAAGCTGAACATACAATCCAATATGGGAAACGGCAATCTGACAATGGTCTACAAAGCTAAAAACAAACAGGAAGCGACCGCCGGCCTGGATCTTGACATGAAGGATGTACAAGTAGAAAAGCTGATAGCGTTGATCCCTTCCTTCGACACATTAGTTCCAATGCTCCGTTCGTTCGAAGGGGATTTGGATTGCCAGATCACAGCGACTTGCAAGATAGACTCGACCATGTCTCTCATCATGCCGTCCATTAATTCCTCCTGCTATCTGCATGGAAACAATATGGTTCTGCTCGATGGAGAAACATTTACAGAAATATCCAAAACACTGATGTTCAAAAACAAGAAGCGAAACATAATCGACAGTATTTCCGTGGACCTTGCCATCAAAGACAATAAGATCGAAGTCTTCCCATTCCTGATAGAGATGGATCGTTACAAAGTAGCCGTCGGCGGAACACATAATTTGAACATGACATTCAATTATCATCTATCGGTCCTCAAATCGCCCGTTCCTTTCAAACTGGGAATCGACATAACCGGAAACCTGGATGATTTCAAGTATAAGATCACGAAATGCAAATACAAGGATATATTCAAACCTGCCAAGCAGGCGGAACTGGATAGCACACGCAAAAATATCCGGAAAGATATCCGCGACGCAGTACGCAAACAAATCGAAGAAGCAGCACCGGAGTTAGGGAAAAAACAGGCTTTGGCAAGAGCAGTGAAAGATGGGGAACCTTAACGGTTCCCGTACATCTGTTCGTAATATTTCATATAGTCTCCCCCTGTGATCTCTTCCACCCATTTTTGATTGTCCAAATACCAGCGGATCGTTTTGACAATACCGGTTTCGAAAGAAGTTTCGGGAGTCCAGCCCAATTCGTTTGTGATCTTTGTCGGATCGATGGCATAACGCTGGTCATGGCCCAAACGGTCCTTTACAAAGGTAATCAGACTGTCGTTGATCCAGTCGATAGAAATCTGCCCGTCCGTACCGATCTCCTTTTTCTTCAGAATCCAGCGATATTCGGGCTGTTCCGTCATCAACCGGCGAATAGTACTGATTGTCAACTTCACGATTTCAATATTCTGCTTCTCGTTATGACCGCCCACATTGTAGACCTCTCCTGCCTGCCCCTTATGAATCACCAAATCAATAGCCTTGCAGTGGTCTTCCACGTACAACCAGTCACGTACATTTGTCCCGTCGCCATAAACAGGAAGCGACTTACCTTCAAGGATATTCTTAATAATCAGCGGAATCAACTTTTCCGGGAAATGATAGGGGCCGTAGTTGTTGGAACAGCGGGTAATGCTGACCGGCATCTTGTAGGTTTCGGAATAGGCCTGTACAAACAGGTCGGCACTCGTCTTGGATGCACTATACGGACTCCGCGGGTCCAACGGGGTCGTTTCATGGAAATAGCCTTCAGCACCCAAACTGCCATACACCTCGTCAGTAGATACCTGGTGGAAACGAACCCCCTCCCGCCATTCGGGATAACCGTCAGCCGTTTTGCCCGTTACCCAAGCTTTACGGGCGGAATCAAGCAGATTTTGCGTACCTAATATATTCGTGACCAAGAAAAGCTGAGGATTCTCAATGCTACGGTCCACATGGCTTTCCGCCGCAAAATTAACGACATAATCAAACTGGTATTTAGCAAAGAGTTCGTCCGTCAACGCACAGTCGCAGATATCACCTTTTACAAACTCGCAACGTCCTCCGTCGATGTCTTGGGCAATCGTACCGAGATTACCCGCATAAGTCAGCAGATCCAGAACTACAATCTTTATTTCAGGATACTTCGCCAACATATATTTAATAAAGTTCGCGCCGATAAAACCGGCAGCTCCGGTAACCAAATAAGTCTTCATAAACGAATAATTAAAAATGAATAATCAAAAATAGACAAATCAATATTCAAAGTTTATCTCTGCATCCTGCAACAAAGGGGCATTCCTGTCTTTATCCGACAAGTTGAGAATAGACGGATCAATGATCTTCCAATCCACACCGACCGCAACATCATCGAAACGTAATCCACGTTCGTGGGTAGGCATATAAGGGTTATCGACCTTATAAGTGAAAACAGCCTCCTCACTCAAGACATGGAAACCATGAGCGAATCCCTGCGGGATAAAAAGCTGGCGTTTATTCTCGTCCGACAACTCTACGGCAACATATTTCCCGAATGTCGGGGAACCTTTACGCAAATCGACAGCCACATCCAAAACACATCCTTTTATCACACGTACCAATTTGGATTGAGAGTAAGGAGCCAATTGATAATGCAATCCTCGCAACACGCCTTTTGATGAACAAGATTCGTTATCTTGCACAAATTCCACTTTGCCGATATTTTTTTCAAACTCCGCTTTTTTCCAAGCCTCCATAAAGTAACCGCGTGCATCTTTAAAAACTTTCGGTTCAATGATCCACACACCGGGAATTTCTGTTTCAATATATGTCATTGTCTCATTATTTATGCTAACAGATGACAAAGTAACTTCTTTTTCCTTACTTCTACAACCTCCCTGAAAACAAAAAGCACCAGTCTTACATATTTCATACTCGTGTTTATACAAAATAAGCGGCCGCCCTGTAAAATAAAAAAGACAAAAAATTTGCATATTCCAAATATATTATCTTTCTTTGCACTCGCAAAACCGAAATAGTCAGAAAAGATATTGGTTCCTTGGATGAGTGGCTTAGTCAGCGGTCTGCAAAACCGTGTACGGCGGTTCGAATCCGCCAGGAACCTCCAAATAAATATTTTTCACTATTTCATATCGGTTCCTTGGATGAGTGGCTTAGTCAGTGGTCTGCAAAACCATGTACGGCGGTTCGAATCCGCCAGGAACCTCACTAAAAGAAAAATATTACCACCTAAACCAAATTCGTCAGGACAATTCCCCTAAATGTTGTGAATACATTAATACTTTACACGGATCTAATATCTTAAGTACGGTCATAAAAACAACCTACATGTATGTATGCAGGTTCATGATCTGTATTTGTGTATATTTATGTTGTAAAACATGCTCCCATATTTACATATATAAACAAATAATTTTATCTTCACGGCAAATTACTAATCATCAAAAAAAAATCAAAATGAAGAAATTCTTATTTTTATCAATTGTTTGTATTTCAATGTCAAGTTGATGTACATTGTTCACAAGATCAACGCAATCTATTACATTTGTTGGTCCTAAAGATACAAAAATTTATGACAATGGTCAGAAAATCGCAACTATTGGAGAAACAGGAGAAACCTCCGTCAGGATGAGGAAGAAACTTTCCTCAAAGGAATTAGTCGCTAAAAAGGACGGATATAAACCATATCCTATGCGTTTGGATGCAACATTTAACCCCATTGCTTGTATCAACTTATTAAACGTAATTGCTTGGGGAATTGACTTAGGTACCCAGAAGGCCTGCAAATGGGATAATACTTATTTAGAAATAGAACTTGAAAAATCAGAGAAATGAATATTATAAAGAAGATTTTATTTATTAACGCCAGTTGCGGATAACCGTCATCAGTCGTGTGGCCAGCAACAAGGTTCTTCTCGAATTTCTTTATGAAATGGAGGAAGAAATCTCATGAATTCTTTATATTTTTGTGTGCGTAATTGAGAATTGAAAAGAGAAGATTATGCATTACAAAATCACGACACTCGTAGAAAATGCGATTTACGGAAGAGGACTGCAAGCGGAACACGGACTGTCACTGCTTATTGAAACCGGCAAGTATAAAATATTATTTGATACGGGTCAGTCGGATCTGTTTATCCGTAATGCAAAACTTTTGAATATAGATATCACAGATGTCGATTTTCTTATCCTGTCGCATGGACATAGCGATCATACAGGGGGATTGGGGCATTTCCTTTCTGCCAATAAGAAAGCTCCGGTTATTTGCAAGCAGGAAGCCCTTTACCGGAAATTCAAAGATAAACGGGAAAACGGGATCATAGAATCCAAAGGATTAGATTTGTCCCGTTTCTGTTTTATCACGGAACGAACCGAACTTATTTCCGGCCTGTTCCTATTCCCTGAACTACCTGTCATGAATGAGGATGATACCCACTTCGAACGGTTCTTTACTCAAACTCCCCAGGGAGTAATCCCGGACAATTTTAATGACGAACTGGCTGTCACACTTACAACGAAAAATACATATTCCATAATAAGTGCTTGCTCCCACCGGGGAATCACCAATATTATCCGGACCATACAAAGTCGTTTTCCCGGACATACGTTTAAGCTATTGGCCGGAGGCTTTCATATCCACAATGCCCAGGATGAAAAATTCAGTATCATAGCGGACTACCTGACAAACAATCTGCCGGAACAGATCGGCATTTGTCATTGTACGGGTATTGACAAATACGCGTTGTTCCGGCAGACATTTGGAAACCGTGTGTTTTATAATCACACGGGAAATACGTTTTATTTATAAATCTTAGCAGCCCAACCGCCACCGGGCGCCATCTTAACTTCCATCTTACGATCGGCAGGAACCTGAACGATTTCCTTTTTATAATCGCAGGCAGCCCGGTCGGCATTGATCCCGTCTTTGAACAATTCTATTTTATAATTGCCGTCGCCCAAAAAAGACAAGTCAAGTTCTATCTCGCGGGCAGCCCAATTCGTCAGAGCACCTACATACCAGTCATTACCATGAAGGCGAGCTATGGCTACATACTCGCCCACTTTACCGTCTAAAGCAACCGTCTTTTCCCATACGGTCGGGATCTTGGCAATAAATTCCGTACATTCGGGTTCACGATTGTAATTAGAAGGATTGTCGCACAGCATGTTCAACGGAGACTCGAAAATCACGTAAGTAGCCAACTGGTGACAACGTGTCCCCTGGCTCATCGGCTCGGTATAGATCGGTGCGTAATTCTTGCGGATTGCATTACGCATAGCACCTTGTGTATAATCCATCGGGCCGGCTACCATGCGGACAAAAGGAATCGTCACGTCGTAAAGGGGCATATCGTATGTATCGGCAACCCATTTCATATTTTCCAAACCATGAACACCTTCATAGTTGATTACATTCGGATAAGTACGTTGCAAGCCTGTCGGTTTGCAGATGCCATGATAATCCACCATCATCTTATATTTGGCACAAGTTTCGGCTCCTCTGTACAGGAAGTCGATGATCTCCTGATCATCACGATCCATAAAGTCCACCTTGAATCCTTTCACGCCCATATCGGAATAATGTTTCACGACCTTTTCCAGATCACGATCGAATGCGTGATAACCAGCCCAAAGGATGATACCGACATTCTTGGATTTACCATAATCCACCAATTCGGGAATATTGATTTCCGGGATAACCTGCATCAAGTCGGCAGCCATGTTGACAGACCAGCCTTCATCGAGAATCACATATTCGATACCATGTTCGGCTGCGAAATCGATATAATATTTATAGGTTTCATTGTTGATGCCGGCACGGAAATCCACATCGTAGATATTCCAGTCATTCCACCAGTCCCATGCCACCTTACCAGGTTTTACCCAGGAAACATCCTGCAAACGGCAGGGAGAAGCCAGGCGATACACCATATCGCAATCGGCCAATTGCTTGTCATCCTCAGAAACGACAAACACACGCCACGGAAAAGCACGGGTGCCTTTTGTCTTGGCAATATAATCCTCACGTTCTTCCACCAACATCTGAAGATTATTGTGCCCACCTTGCTTTTTCACTTTCGGATAGGGAGCAAATACAGGTTTCAATACAGGATTATCGGTCGAGTTATTCAGGAACATGCCGGGATAACCTTCCAAATCCGCTTCGGTAATACAAAGTTTCTTGCCACCGTCCAGTTCGACCAGGAACGGAAGGATCATCAGGCGTTCGCTGTTCAGTTTTGTAATCGGTTCATACACATATGGCTGTTCGAATGAGTTCATGAACTGTTCTTCAAAAGTCGCCTTCTTACTGTTTACGTAGGGAGCAAAAGTCATGTGGTCGGAAGAAAAATTATAATCAGCTTCTTCATTCACCACAACGATATCATTCTTCATCTTCGTCGTGAAACGATAGGCCAGACCGTCATTATACAAACGGAAGACAAGGCCGTAGTTACCCTGGAACGACAGTGTCATTTCATTATAAATATCCTCCACTTCCGTCTTTTTATAGAAAGGAGAAGGGATCACTTTATCGACTGCCGCTTTCAGTACTTTCGAGACTTTGGGACTGGCACCTAAGACAACTCCGTTTTGCAACGTCATGGAGATGGGAGATGCAGCAAGAACTTCAGTCCCGTCATGCATAAACGAAAAACGGATATCGTCACCTATCGTAACGACAGCTTGTAGTTTTGTATCCGGCGATTGTAACCGATAGCTTTTCTGCGCCATCAGCGACAAGCTCCCCATAAGGAAGAGCACAATAAAAACTTTTATCTTCATAGCTTTCAAATTTTATTAATCGGTGACAAATATACAAGATTAACTAAGAAATGTTTTTGCGAAATTGTCTTATCTTTGTTGATATTGTATCATAATACATAAACAACCATGATAAAACTTTTTTCTTTACTGTTCTGTTGCCTGTCTTTCCTTCCGGCTACCGCCCAATGGAAATGGCACAACCCGATGGATGCCGGTTTCCCGGTCGTTCAAAATCAAGGATTCACCCGAGAGATCGGAACTTCCTACACACGTCTGCCGGACCGAGCCAAAGGTGCAGTACGCGAACCTGTCTGGAACCTGTCCCGTCATTCGGCCGGACTCGCCCTTCATTTCTACAGCGACGCTCCTCAGATAAAAATCCGCTATACAGTCACCGGCAACCTGAGTATGCCACACATGCCCGCGACCGGCGTTTCAGGCGTTGATCTCTACAGCATCAACAGTGATGGAGAATGGCGTTTCTGTTTCGGCGGTTACTCTTTCGGAGACACGATCACTTATACTTACAACAATATAGGTGAAGACCGTTACCACAAAAAAGGATTCGAATATCGCCTCTTCCTGCCTTTGTACAATGGAGTGAAATGGCTGGAAATCGGTACGCCCGAAGAAGCGAAACTGGAGTTCATTCCCCTTTCACCTGAAAAGCCGATCGTCCTCTACGGTACTTCGATCGCCCACGGCGCTTGCGCCTCCCGCCCGGCAATGGCTTGGTCTACGATCCTGCAACGGTCGCTGGACTACCCGCTGATCAACCTTGGTTTCTCAGGCAACGGCAAATTGGAGAAAGAAATGTTGCAGTTTATCAACGAGACGGATGCCCGGTTATATATCCTGGACTGCATGCCAAACCTGACGAACCAAAACGAAGAGGAGGTGACTGCCCTGACGGTCGCCGCTGTCAAGCAACTCCGCGAGAAGCACGATACTCCTATCCTGCTGATAGAACATGGAGGCTATAGTAATATGTACACTGACTCGGCTCAACACAAAGCCATCACGAAAGTAAACCGCGCTTCCCGCAAAGCATACGAACAAATTCTGTCCGACGGGATCAAGAATATCCATTACCTGTCCCGTGAAGAACTGGACATACCCGCCGACGGCTGGGTGGATTATGTACACCCGTCCGATCTCGGCATGCAACGGCAGGCAGAAGTAGTAGAAAGAAAAGTACGGGAAATCCTCCATATCCCACTGGGCCACCTGCAAACCACCATCCCCGTCACCCAACGCCGGGAACCGCCCATGTACGAATGGCGTGCCCGTCACCGCGCTTTCCTGGAGCAGGTTCGCAACTATCCACCCAAAGCCGTGATCATCGGCAACTCGATCACCCATTATTGGGGAGGCGAACCGGAACACCGCAACAAGAACGGGCGGGAAACGTGGGAAAAAGTCATGCGCCCCGCCGGTTTCCAAAACCTGGGCTGCGGCTGGGACCGTATCGAGAACGTGCTTTGGCGCGTGTATCACGACGAACTGGACGGTTATGAAACCGGCAAGGTTATCCTGATGATCGGCACGAACAACTTCGGCCTGAACAGTGACAAAGAGATCGTCGAAGGTCTCCGCTTCCTATTGTCCGCCATCCACCACCGGCAACCGAAAGCCTCCATTAAGGTGATCGGCATCCTCCCACGTCGACATCAGGAGCAATGGGTCAAGAACATCAACTACGACATCAAGCAGATGGTGGAAACGGAAGGCTACACATTCGCCAACCCCGGAACCGCCCTATTACAACCGGACGGCAAGATAGACGAAAGCCTCTTTATCGGTGACGGACTCCATCCGAACAACAAAGGATACGAATTGATTGCCGGAGAAATCGCATCTCCTCTATAAAAATTCTTGATATGCTTGCTACAGACTATGATACCCCCCCTAACATAGTTCATCGCGTTCTATGTTAGGGGTTGTCTCATTTTCAAAATAAACGGCTTTTCCGAAGGCAACACAAAGGTATTCCTTAGAGCCTGTTTAAATTTTGTTCAACATTCTTTTGAGAGTTCTTTTTGAGGATGTTTTTCTGTTTTTATAAGGAGCATAGCGGGCTATGTGACGAATAAAAACAGGAAAACAGACCGGAAAGAAACTCAAAAGAAGTTGAAAAAAACTTTTTGAACAAAATTTAAACAGGCTCTAAATTTTGACGACGATATTCTGTGGGAGTCATTCCATAGTTTTGTTTAAAGGCCGTACTGAAATAACGAGCACTGGAAAAACCGGTACGATCCGCCACATCCTGGATACTCATATCCTTATGAGAAGATAACAAGCGGGTGGCTTCGACCATACGGAACCGGTTCACATAATCGCCGATCGAAATATCCGACAAATGGCTAAACTTGCTGTAAAGCGTCGTCCGGCTCATCGCCATACCGGAAGCGATAAAGGCGACGTTCAGATCCGGATTAGCCAAGTTCTCCTGAATCAACAGATTCAATTTCTGCATGAATTGTTCATCCGCATTACTGACGGCATCTTCTTTAGGAGAGAAAAGACAGCCGGACTCCCGATAACGGGAGCGGAGCTGGTCACGCTGCCTCAATACGTTCTGCAAAATAATCATAAGGGAATCCACATCAAACGGCTTTGCCAAATAGACATCCGCCCCCGACTTATAGCCCTCAACCGAACTCGCAGGATCTGCCTTGGCAGTCAGCAAAACCACAGGAATATGACTGACCTTTAAATCATTCTTTACCCGACGGCACAATTCGTAGCCATCCATCCGGGGCATCATAACATCACTGACGATAATATC
Source organism: uncultured Parabacteroides sp. (assembly GCA_910577325.1). Taxonomy (GTDB): domain Bacteria; phylum Bacteroidota; class Bacteroidia; order Bacteroidales; family Tannerellaceae; genus Parabacteroides. Next base: position 48,024 of record CAJTMR010000018.1, on the reverse strand, counting down.
CGGCTGGGATTGTTTCAAGAAATCGCAAGCCTCCTCACCATCTTTAGCCGCATGCACATTCTTGAACTCCGCCTGCAAGACGCTTTGCAGATAGGAACGCAACTCCGGTTCGTCTTCAACCACCAACGCCGTGTATTGCGCAAACGAACCGGCTTGCACCCCCTGGGAATCCGCTGCTCCTTCCTTCTGATCCAAACAGACTGTTTTGTCCGGCTCATCGGAAACAAATGCCTGTACCAACGGCAAATCAAAATAAAACGTCGCGCCCCCCTCTTCATTATTGTAAGCTCCGATACTTCCACCATGTAGTTCCACAAGTGTACGGGCGTATGCCAAACCGATTCCACTCCCTTTGCAATTGTGTTCACCTTGGTAGAAACGAGAGAAAAGACGATCCATGTCCACATGAGCCAATCCGATCCCTTGGTCGGCAAGCGATATACGCAAGCACGTTCCCACACATTCTGTACGAATAGATAACAAGCTATTCGGTTCACTGAACTTCATCGCATTGATTAACAAATTGGACAACACAACCCGGCATTTGGCCGCATCGAAAGGTATTTTTTCCACCGAAGTATTCAATTTATATTCCAAACAGATACCCCGTGCCTCAAGTTCTTGCATAAAGTCGCCCGTCACCGTCCGGATCCAATCGGCAACATTGTAATAATGAATATCCATGACATCGCCGTTCGTGTCCGATTTTTGCGCATCCAGCACCATATCGACAATTTCCCGCATCCGGCAAGTTTGCAACAACAAACCATCCAATTGCCGAGAGACCTCATCATCCGTCACTTTTCCGGATTTCAACAAACGTTTGAGAGGAGCATAGATCAACGTCAACGGCGTGCGAAGCTCGTGGCTGATATTGACCATAAAACGAACCTTCTCTTCATAAAACTTACGTTCATGTTCCTGCATCGCCCAAGCAAGTTCCCGCTCCTTACGATTCATGACAGACCGGATGATCCATATGGCCACCGTCAACACCATCAACAATAAAACCACCCAAAACCAAACACGCTGCCATAAAGGTGGAACCACATCGACCGTGAGCAATTTAAGGGGAATGCTCCAGTCTCCGTTGCGCTTGCTATAAGAAACCCACAATTCATAATTTCCGGGAGATAAAGCTGGAAATGCAAAGGCATGACTAGACGTTTCCAACAAATCCTCACGATCCCCTTTAATATAAAAACGGAACAATTTTTTTCGCATCAAATCCTTTTCCTTGACTATGACACTCACCCCCAAAGATGAATAATCCCAAGGAATAGAAATTGCCTGCTCGCCAAACAGGCCGTTCGGATGAATAAAAGAGCCGTCCAAAGCCAAATTAATCAGGTTGACGGAAAAATCCTCTTCTTCCTGAAATTTCTGGTCCGGCCGTATTCGAACCACCCCTTCCACTCCTGCCATATAGATGTCACCAAAAACGGATTCCAAAGCCGGTTGCGGCAAAAACTCATGTGTAAAAACACCATCGGATTCCCCGAAAACAACGATACGCTTCTCTTGGGGAACATACGCATACAATCCTTCATGCGTACTGACCCACAATTGGTCACGATTGTCAAAAGCAAGCGACGTGACTCCGATGAAACGCTTCGTATCGACCGTATCCAGTTTCTGACGAATCCGATCATAAACATACAGGCCGGAAGTCGTCCCCAGCCAAAAACGTTTGTCCTTGCCTTGCTTGACCGCCGTCAGCGTACCGATCCCCTCTCCAGGTAAAAAGACCGGACGCCGTTCTTCGCGCAGAAAATCCAAAACATAAAGTCCGGCAGAAGTACTGATATAGCATGAATCGCCCGTAATGAAACGAGGAGCTTGGAAATTGGGTACCATGTTTTCCGAAAAGATTTCAAATTGCTGTTTCCGTTGGTCATACACAAACAAATAATTGTCGGTCAGAAGACAGAAACGGTCTTCATCTACACGATAGAGGCGAATCGCATTCCCACACAAGAAAAGATCTTTCCGGATATTTCCCCAATTCAACGGAAACTCCCGGCATTCACCGGTCTTCTTATTAAAACGATAAAGCCCGACACCAAACAAGGACAACAACAGTTCCGAATCATTATAAGGTATAATGGAAACGATTTTCATCCCCTCCGTCTGTCGAAACTCCTGAAATGTCTCATTTTTAGGATCAAACAAATCCATTCCGCCGCCATCCGTTCCCATCCATATTCTACCGTCATGATCTTCATACATGGATGCTACCGACTGGAAACTCAATCCATAGGTCGCTCCGGGAGGTGCATCCCGATAAGTAGTCATGTAAACAGGCTTGATACCGATCAGACCACCCAAAATACTACCGGCCCAGATATTCCCTTCATCATCAATATACAGACTGGCAAAAGAATTCACAGGAAGGGAATGGCGATCACCCGGAAGATGCATGATTCCTTTTACAGACTTGGTGGCATAGTTATAAATATTGATTCCTCCCCCATCGGTCGCCAACCAAAGTTCACCATCCTTTTCCCGCATATCCTGCACGACATTGTGCGTCAAACGATCCGGTGCTTCCAGATGCTCAATCAGCCCTCCTTCGCGGTCATAACAATACACTCCTTTATTATAGACCGATACCCAAATCCTTCCACGCGAATCCAAAAACAGGGTAGGTATATTCCTTTCCTGAATAAACGACACCCGCTCCATAGTCCCTGTCTTCGGGTAATACCACCAAATACCGTTTCCACGGAAAGACAAAATGACCTTTTCCTCTTTTTCGTCATACAGATAGGCGCGGTTAGGAGCAGAGATAGGCATAGCATCCTTCAACTGGCACTTGCCTAATTTCTTTTCGGCATAGGAATAATAAAACACTCCCTTCACACCAAAGAAATAGACCCCTTCCCTCATGAGAAGGCAACAAGTAGCCACTACTGGTTCTCCGTCTAACTCCTGGCAAGCGAATTTACGGGTATTACGATCAAAAATAGCCAATCCGCGACTGGTTCCTACCCAGATATTCCGATCCGCATCTTCCTCCAGGAAAACAACATCATTATAAGGAAGAGAATACGGGTTGTCATGCTCTTCTTGGTAAACCGTGATTTTTTCTCTGTCGAAACGATTCAATCCAAACCGGGTTCCGATCCACAAAACACCTCTATCATCCACCAATACACACTTCACGGAAGATTGCGATAAGCCTTCTTCCAATGAAATTTGTTTAAAATAATACCTGGGGACTGCTTGAATAGCCCCTGCCAAGAATAGAAAAAATAATAATAGATATAATTGTGTGTACTTCCCAAACTCTTGCATAATTACATTCACCCTTTGTCCTGCAAAAATACAAAATCATCCGAAAAACAAGCCCTACAGGACAAAAAAACAAGGCAAACACACCAAAATCCGGCAACAATACGATATCATACTGATGATGGAAAAACATATCCATAAATCATCATTCGTGTACAACGCACATACAAGATATATAAACAATCACCAACAGGACAAAAGAAAGGTGATTATTCATTTTTTTGATCTTTTGGCAAGAGTCCGAAACAGTTCTTCAAAATATTCTTCAAAAATCTTAAGCACGACAACAAAAAAATATCGCTATCCTGTTTCTTGCAAAAGCAATATCCCGTAACGGGTTCATTTACTCATTAAATTCAAAATCGTATGGAAACAAAAATGAAAAAAGGAAAAAGCTCCTTCCTCAGCTCAGGAAGCAGCATGAGATTAGGAAAAAGTAAATTTCTGCAAGGTGTCGTAACATTGGCCGGAATCGTTTTGTATCTTCTCGCGCGCAAATCAAAAAACAAGATGAGGCACACATTTTTATTGGTTTTGGTCTGCACGTTAAGCCTCGTTTCTTTCTCGTGCACAAACAAAAAGCAGGATAAAATGAACAGAGCCTTGGATAACGCAATCGAAAAAGTGGAAGATGAAGCCGATAAGTTAGACAACGCTTGGGACGACACCAAAAAAGAGACCCGAAAAGAAGCAGAGAAAATCAAAAATGAAATAGAAAAAATTCAAAAATAAAATACATTAACAATGGACTTACACTCAGGATTACCATACTGGATAATCAAAAATCCTCTGTTCGATTACTACAATCCTTTGAAAAAGGATCTGGAAACAGACATAGTAATCATCGGTTCGGGCATAACCGGCGCCCTTATGGCTCATGAGTTGTGCCGGACAGGACTGGAGTGTTGCATCGTGGACAAACGGAGTATCGCCACAGGTAGTTCCGCAGCCAGCACGGCACTCTTGCAATATGAAATTGATGTTCCACTTTGCGAAATGGCTGAACAAATTGGTGAAAAGAATGCAGTAACTGCATACCGCTCTTGCCTGCAATCAATCCCAGATATCGAAGCTGTTTTGAAAGAGACGAATATCGATGCCGACTTTGAATGGTTGCCAAGTATTTTTTATGCCAGTGACAGTAAAGGAGTAGAACTCATCGAACGTGAATATGAAATACGCAAACGGCACAAGCTCCCGGTGGAACTGTTGAATAAAGACGAACTCCATAAACGATACAAACTGGAAACATACGCCGGAGCGTTGCTGAACCGCCGGTCCGCACAGCTCGATGCTTATAAGGCTGCGACCAAGCTCTTCCAGTATCATATAGAAAAAGATCACTTACGAATATTCACCCACACGGAAGTCACATCTCTTGAAGAAACACCACTGGGTTGCCGACTGGAAACACAGGATGGCCGGATCATCCGATGTAAATATGTGATAGTCGCCTCCGGGTTCGAAGCCGGACGGTTCTTACCCGAAAAAGTAATGAAGCTGACCTCAACTTACGCACTTATCTCTCACCCTATCGATAATAAGGACCTGTGGGCAGAACACTGCCTCATCTGGGAAACAGCGGAGCCTTACATCTATATAAGGACCAGTGGCAACCGAATCATCATAGGCGGAGAGGATGAAGATTTCAACAACCCTGAAGCAAGAGATGAACTGCTCCGAGAAAAGACGGAAAAACTTGAAAGGAAATTCCGTAAATTACTGCCATCCGTTCCTTTCAAGACAGAAATGGCCTGGTGCGGAACCTTCAGCACAACAAAAGACGGGCTTCCATTTATCGGAACATGGCCGGGGACGGAGCGCATATTTTTTGATTTGGGATATGGCGGCAACGGAATCACGTTCAGCATGATCGGGGCACAGATCATATCGAATCTCTTACAAGGAAAAGAGAATGCACGGGAAGAAGTCTTCGGATTTGGACGAATACGAAAAGCGTCATAAAAAACCTGCCGCAACCAAGAGGGACTACACCCTCAAAAAACAAAGAACCAAGTACACGGATGATCCGCAATCCCCCGTGTATCTGGTTCTTTTCCACTCTACCGATTATCGATTTAACCACACCGGAAACCTTCTCCTGCCGTAGAAATCATAAAAAAACAAGCCTATCCAACTGGTAAGAACAATCAACATACCAGCTATCCACTTTTTTCTTTTTGGGGCATTGAGGTTCCAGATTTTAAGCGCGGCTTTCAAAGCCAGAACCAGGCCTATAAACCAAATTGCGAAACCAACCATATCCACTTCGTATTTTATATGAAACAATCCTCACTAAGCACCTTAATCCTCCAACTTATACAATTCGAATTCATATTTATGAAGATAACTGCAATTCCCGTCACATATTTTTATATGCCGGGGAATTGTATTAGAGACAACCATGCATCTGTTCCCGAACAAGCGGGAGCATCTCAGCCTATATGCCTCAACAGCCAAAGATTTCTCATATCCGCACCCTTCCTTATAGGCATCCCTACAAATACGATAAAGATGCTCATAATCCAATTGAGCGGAATCTGTTAATTCCTTTTTTAAAGTTTCTTCCCATTCCATATTTCTTGAAAATAATTGTCTACAGGATCTTATTTATAAAATAAACAATACGTAGATAAAAATAGTTCCAACAAAAAAACGAAACCAATCCAACAAACTTAACACCTATATACACTTATCACGTACCTCGCAAAATAGATGTTAAATTTCTTTTTTTGCCACGAACCAAATTCTCTTTATCACTGTTTTTTAAATGTGAATCAGGTATGGTACCAACATCTAAATTTCACGTTATTGATCTTTGTATATTAATACACAAAAAAATTTATTCTTATGTATTTTATTTGGTATATTCTTATTGGAATCTTGGCCGGTTTTGTAGCCGGTAAGATCATGCGTGGAGGAGGATTCGGCATCCTCGTCAATTTGCTGGTCGGTATAATCGGCGGCCTGCTGGGCGGCTGGGTCTTCGGCTTGCTGGGCATCGCCACAGCCGGCATTCTGGGTAGTCTGATCACTTCCATAGTTGGAGCTGTCTTATTATTGTGGATTGTCTCATTATTCAATAATCCACATAAAACAGAAATATAATCAATTATTTATTAATCATTTAAACCTGTTGAATTTATGGAAACAAGTTGTTCAAAATTTTGGCTGGGCCTGGGGTTAGGCTCAATTATCGGTGTAGTAGCTTACCGCTTTAGCTGTTCTTCTAAAGGTAAAATGTTAAAAGAAAAAGCATGCCATGCCCTTCATCAGATGGGCGGTAAAGCAGAAGACATGATTGACTCTGCAAAAGACAAAGTAGTAGATGCCGGAACAAAGGTAGCAGACAAGGTTGCCCACGAGACTTTCAACATCGCAGAAAAAGCCGATGACGTAAAAAACAAAGTACACAATTTTGCCGATAACGCAAAAAAGTAATTAATTGATCATGGATAATAAAAAGAGGACGGAAAGATATCCTATCTCGTCGTCCTCTTTTTTATTTAGCCTGTCAAGAATAGGATATAAATAGTAGCTATTAATATTGATTCATACTTCAATAATCATTAGTTAAATACTACTATTTTCAAAGAATTACATCAACTAAAATAAATTATTGCTTGTTTTTTAATCAGATGCGCATCTTCAATATATGTATAATTAAAACTTTTGAATTATGTTTTATCATGTAAAAGATTTGCAATACAACACTCGCGTTTCCGCCCCGGATCCACGTTTCGCACGTGTCCTTCTTGAGGCTTTCGGTGGTGCCAACGGAGAGTTAAAATCAGCCTTGCAATATTTCGTACAAGCTTTCAGTTGCCACAATCCTCATCCTGACAAATATGATATGCTGATGGATATCGCAACAGAAGAACTGGGACACCTCGAAATCGTCGGAGCAACCATCCAAATGCTCCTCGGACCCGTAAACGGGAAAATGAAGGACGTGGTGGAAAACATGGAAATCAATACGATGATGAATGGCAAAGCTGCCAAAGAAGATTTCATCCACCAAGCGTTCACTAATCCGCAGTTCCTTGTAACCTCCCCCGGAAGTCCTACGCTGACAGACAGTAACGGTAATCCCTGGTGTGCCACCTATGTATCTGCCAATGCGGACTTGACCGTGGATCTTCGCTCAAATATGGCAGGAGAATGCCGGGCAAAGATCGGATATGAAAATCTCATTCCACTGACAGACGACCCATACGTGAAAGAGACCCTCACATTTCTCATGACACGCGAGGTAACCCATTTTCAACAATTCGAAGCAGCATTGGAGACAATCCAACCCAACTTTCCTCCCGGAGTGTTTCAAACCTCCCCCAAATATAGCAACCTATATTTCAATCTGTCGAAAGGCAAAGACGCCCGCGGACCGTGGAATGAAGGCGAAAGTACACGCTTGAAGGAAGAATGGCAATACATCGACGACTCCCTGCAAGAAGTAAGAAGTACAAACGGACTCGTTGACCGTAAACCGAAAGGTACGCACCGCACAGAGAAAGATGTACATAAAATGGACAACGAACTCGCCAAAGAGCGCAGCAAAGAAGTCCTTTCGTCTTTACCCGGCGGCGTCATGAGCTGGTGTAATTATCAAGATAAAAAAGGTAACAGGTAAACTGTTGCCCCGTATATATTCATTTTAAAATTTACCGTATTATGAACAAGAAGAATGAAAAAAAACAGGTAGAAGCAAAGGGTACGAAAAAAGAAACCCAAGCTAAAGAATGCAAGTGCTCAACTTCTGAAAAGAAATCGGCTAAAAAGTAACCGCAACACATCACTTGTAAGTAATTAACCCCTATTCCCGGCGAAGAAAAATATCTTCACCGGGATTTTTATTCCACCCACAATGTCAAGATACTACTGATAAAACAATAAAAAAATCCTGCCTAATATTACTATAGGCAGGGATTTTATATATTTCAAATTTCTATCTTGTTCAGTGTTGTTTCATTATTTATCAAAAGACTTACTTTAATTACAATACGTTTAGCGTCCACCTGTAACCAGTGCAGTTAAGGCAGGAAAAAACTTACGTGACAACGCATAAATACCAACTCCTATACCAACGATAAAAAACGGTATAAGGAAATAACTAACCAACATCATCCACTCGCTAACGGGTGATAATAATTTCATCCAATATTTTATAACAAGAGCCGCAGGCATTCCATGATAAGCATAAACAAAAAAAGAACTTCCTCTAAAAAAAGCACTTACATGTAAATAGTTCTTTGTTATACCATACGCTGTCCAAGAAACAACTGCAACTAATCCAACAATAATCCCTATTTTATGTATATAATCATTATCCATTATTTTACAATACCATAACCAAGTATCCAGCACGACTAAAGCCAAATACACGAAGGTCGTAATCCAACGCATTGGACAAAAATCAATTGTAAAATTATGTCTGTTAATACTAAACCATGCCCCAAAAGAGAAAAAGAAAAAGGCGATAATACTAAATCCGGGGATTGGGATAAAAGAATCAAAAGAAATACTACTACATTCCAAAATATATATGGAATTAATAAAGTCCGAACACGTTTTTTTAATTTTTGTCCGTATGTTTCTAATGAAAAATCAGAATGATAAAAAAACAAGAAACACGCCCATTCATAACAAACTGTAATGGGGTGCATCACCTGTATGCTTTCTCTGGGCTTAGAATAAATTTGGTCGTTTTTTCTATTGAAGAAATGCAGGCGGGGCAAATATATAAAGATGTTGTTTTATCTCATAGGCGATCCGTTTTTAAGGTGAATACTAAGGTGTATATGGATATAAGAAAGGTGTGCACCCGGCTTTCCAGTTCACAGAAGGTAACGACCAAATCACCCAAGCCCAAACTAAAATAAGCCATAGGAACACACCCCATACAGGCGTATTCACCATGCTCATTTCTTTCAGGCTTTTAAAATTGGTCGTTTTATCTGTGAAAGAAACTGCAGTAAATACTAATACGTCAAATTCTTAAAAACCGACACTTTCGACGATATTGGCGACTGCGGTCGTGGCTGCCCCTTTCAGCCGTTCGGCCTACCTTTCTTTTTTCGTATATATACTAATTGAAAAGTGCGCCACTATTCTAAATCAAAATAGTGCCACCATAGCCCTAAGTACAGACCTTTGCATGTTAGCTATTTCAAAGGCAAAAATGAGAAAAGAAATTTTCAAAATATCGCAGCTTAAAAATACAGGGACTATTTTTATAGAAGACGAAAAAAGAGGATGCATCGTTCATTTCGACACACCCTCTCATACTAATCAAAGAAACTATCAAACAAGAAACTTCATATCAATCATATATCTATTCTTTCCTGTGTTTTCCGACTACCGTAAGCACCGGCCAAGCTACACAAAACAGCACCTATCAAAATAGCAAAGAAAGATATAAGAGCCGAGCGAGCCGCAACATTTGCCGCTTTATCAGCCGCTTCCAGTGCATTTTGCTTTACTTCCTGCCATTCCCGGACCGCTTTATCCAGATTTTGTTCCAAGTTGCGGATTTGTTTGTCTGCTTCTGCTGTTGTCTTATGCATAATTTCTGTGTACTGCTTGATCGCCTTGTCTGCTTCAGCTTTTGACATATTGGTGTTATTAGCCAACGCTTTGGCAAGATCATCCCGGTCTATGCTTTTTGCCAGATCATTCGTCTGTTGTTTCAAACGGGCGAGAAAACCTTTTAAAATATCATCCGCTTCTTCCGGAGATGCAACAGCTTTCTTCACAGACTTGCCGAAGTCAGCCTTCACACTCTCTAACTGTTTCTGCAAATAATCGGGTTGCAACTCTTTCACTTTACTTTTTACAAGAATCGCCTGAACATCTTTCGGTAACTCTCCGTCTTTCAAATCTGCTTTAAAATCAATTCCGCCGAACAATTCTTTAGCTTGATCCGAGAGAGCGGAAACCCCACTACCGACAATCGAACCCGTTCCGGAAATAACACCTCCTGCCACTGACGACGCTGCCCCTAAGGCATTCATCGTAAGTTTTGCCGCCCCTGCAGTAAGTAAAACACAGAAAAACGCCCCTACAATAAGCGTCGTACCCCAAACCAAAAAACCATGTATCAAACCATCCACCCCAGCCAGTTTGCCTGCGACAAAACCACCGGCAACCATACTGACGATCAAGGCGACTGCCGAGCCTATGCCGACCGTTGTCCCAATACCTGAAACAGGATTATCGGCAAACGGGTCAAACATAAACAGACCGATACTGGAACTTAACACCGACAGCAAAATAGAAACAGCCAGTACCGTCACTACGCCACCGAAAACACTTCCCCAAGAAACTCTTTTTTTCAATTCTGTCCAATTATTTATATGTGCCATAACGCATTATTTTAATCATTAATAATTTATATTCTTACACAACAGAAAGACCATCTCTGGATAATTCCGGGATGGTCTCTTCTTTTGTATTTATTATTCTACATAAAGGATCACAGCGCGATTCCATTCCGGTTTATCAAAAGGAGGTTCCTTGTCACCAACCCATTCCACAATGACTCTGTCGCGACTGATATTATAGTCGCTGATTAAAATACGGGCTACATTCTGTGCTCTTTCCGCAGAAAGTTTTTCATTGATCTGGCTTGTTCCGGTCTTACGATCTGTATAACCAATCACACGCACCTTAAACTGCGGGTTATCTTTCAGATATTGTGCAATATTATAGATATTTACCCCTTGATAAGGATCCACTTTCGTTTGATTGATCTTGAAGAGAACTACATTGTTTATCAACGGATTTTCTTCAAACTCAACAACCTTTTCGGTTATCACCTCAGGTTCCGGACAGTCCGGACAATCCACAGGACGTTGTGCCAATTCCTGATTCTGGGCATATAATTCGTTGATCCGGCTGTTCAATGCATCAATCTCCTGAGGATTTCTCAACTCAGCTTCCGAGAAAGTAGCGGTCTTGCCCAAATTAAAGATCAGGCCGGCCGAAGCGGTTCCCAGGATATCGTAATTACCACTGCTCTTGACTTGATTGAATTCACTTCTGACAGCAGTCGCTGCAAACTCGAAAGAAAGAGTCACCCGGTCGGATAGTTTGAAGTTATTGATAATACCGGCATTGAGCGTCATGCCATTCATGCGGGTATGTCCGCCTGCATAAGTCGGCTGATTCGCATAGTCCCACCCGAAAGCCCATCCGAAACCGACATAAGGCACAAGGCTGTACACGCGATCCGAACTATATTTCATGAAATAATCAGTCATGCTCCACATCAAATCCGCTTGTACAGTTGCAAACCTGTTACGAGACATGATAGTCGCATTATCATTGAACGTATGCAAATTCGTCAAACCCGTCCCTTTGATACGTGTACCCAGATAGGGATTAATCCATTTACCGAACTGTACTTCCGGTGCTACAGTAAACCGATGGAAGAAGTCGGCATCACTATTTCTGTCGCCAAAATAAATATTGGCTCCTGCACCCGCTCCAATAAACCAATGATCCCAAAAACCATTATTGATAAATGTCGCTTTACGGGCAGGTTCTGAACTCTGACCTTCTTTCACTTGGGCAAAAGAGGTCTGCATGATGCTACAAAGCACCATAATAAACAAATATTTCTTCATGATTGAATTTTTTTATGATGAAAATAGCCGGGATCAAAAACGGTATCCCCAGCCGAACGCAATTACGGAAGAATTGTCTTTACCGAAGACATATTTATATTCGACGTTAAGAAAATTACGGGAATTGAGATTATAGGTCAATCCACCTCCTACATTAAAACCGAAATTTGTAGAACTGTGCGAATCCAACGTAACTTCTCCTTCTTCTCCTTTTACGGTCTGTTTACCTTGAAAATTATTTTGCAGATTAAATCCGGCCAAAGGATAAAGCGACAGATGTTCCGCATCTAAGTCAAACACATAATGAGCATTGACATCTACATCCAAACCAGTTGTTTTATCTTTCGGGAAAAAGAACATCAGGTCAGGCGCCAAACGTATATGATCCGTCAAATTGTAGCGTCCTTGGACACCTAACATCACACGCTTAAAATCTGTCTGATAACCAAAATTCCCTAACAGGGAAAAATCTCCCTTTTGGGCAAATACCCCCAAGGAGGTTATCAGCAAAAATGTTATAAAAAGAATCTTTTTCATTTGAACAATTTTTTAATTATACACTTCTTTAAATATTTAGAATAATACCCAAATACACATTTTCGAAACAATCCAATGCTATTTCTGATATCACCCTCGCAAAACACAAGCATATTTAGCTCATTATTTGCAGACAATTATCAACAATATTATTTCAAATAGTTCCCTCCTTTTTTTATAAAATCACTCATAAATAAATCTATTATTGCAATAAAGACTTTACGTTTTTATAGAATAACAACAGCATTTTTCATTTTGTTTCCCTCTTATAAAAATAAAACCCACGCTCTAAGTTTTTTTCAGATTCATTAGTAGTTCGTCCTGACGGCAATCCGCTTCGTTCCTAAATTCACATGTCTTATATCCTTGAAAACAAAATGACCCGATAAAAGCCTAATACATCAAGTGCGGTTACCCGGATTACAATCCGGATAACCGCACTCATACTAATTTAATGCCGAAATTATGAAGACTATTTTGCTATATATGATTTTTTTGTAATGACTTTGCCTTCCAAATCAAATACCACCAGATTCATCTGATTCCCATCCGTCTCCACGGAGACCACACTGTTATTCGAATTTACCAATACCGGAAAACCAATACCGGCGCTCGGCTCCTCATATTTGTTCCGATGAAGATGTCCGCATAACATCAAATCCACCCCGAGTTCATTCAAGACAGGAACGAATTTCTTCAAGACCTCTTTCTGTCCATGCCAGATATCAAGATCGGCAGAAGGAGGCATGTGTGCAATGACAACTTTAAATTTAGCCTGTTTGAAATCTTCATTTTCATATAATCCTTTCATCCACTCCATCTGATCCGTACGATAACCGTCATAATCAGTAATACCACTGTACTCGATATCGGAATCCGGCTTGTCTTCCCCCGTATCCAACATAATGAAACAGACAGGCCCCTGTCTGAAAAGATAATACAAAAACGGTTCTTTTGGTGAAAAATATTTCTGGAATGAAGTGGCGAACTCGCCACGGGTTTCATGATTACCACGAGCATAATACATAGGTTTCTCCGATGCAAACAAGCCGATACTTTCTTTCATGAATCCATTAAAGATTGTTTGCTCGTCTTTAAATTCCGAAACCATATCCCCATTGAAAATAATCAAGTCTTTATCCTTGTAATTTGCATTATTCAACAGTTTTGTAATAATGTTTTCACGTCCATGGATATCATTGACCATTGCAAAAGAAGTCTCTTTCTTATCCGGATCGCACGTTGTAAACGTCAAGGCTTTCTTTTTGTAAACATCCGATGCAGCCACACGTCCGTATATGACATTAATTCCTTCATGCGACAACACTTCCTGTGAATAAATACGATAACGATAGGTTGTTCCGGGAGTCAACGCTTTTACCTTCACTGCATGCAGCAAGGATGTATTTTTAACTCCATTGGTCGTATCGAAATATTTAGGTCGTTCTTCTCCATAATAATGAGTTCCGTCATTCGGAGCCAGTTCCACCCAGCCGATAGACGGCTTATCCGCCACCCAGACAATAGTAGCCTCATTTTCTTTCACATTCTGCAGATAAGGTCCGTAAAGGATCTTTATCTGTGCAGTTGCCACCTGGGTGGCAACTGTGAGTAAAAGAGCATATATCAAATTTCTAATATATCTCATTGTAAACAAATTTAATTAATCTACTAATAACCATCATTCTGGACCAATTGAGGATTGGCATCCATTTCTGCTTGCAGAATAGGCAAATGGAATTGTTTCTTGTCAAAATAACGTACTTCGACAAGACGGTCTTCACGCGAAGCATTCACATCTACCACGGCACGGCGGTCAGGATCCGGCTCGGCATAATCAACCGTACCACACAAACGGTACAAGTCGCCCGGCATAACGGATTCTGCCACTTTCCTTCCGGTTTTGGCTCCGTTCTTGTCATACTCATCCCAACGAACGATATCTTCAAAACGAAAACCTTCACCAGCCAGTTCTATCGTGCGTTCCCTTCTTACCAGTTCACGCACTTTGGCTTGTGTATCATATTTAGAGCGGTCTACAGCAATATGGCCTCCGCGCAAACGTAACCGGTCGATGATGTTCATCGCTTCCTGTAAATCCTGGTTCAGTTCGACCAAGCATTCGGCTTTCGTCAACAGTATTTCCGCATACCGGAATATGATCGGACACAAAGCGTCATCACCCATGGAAGTAGAATATTGCCCTTGGTTAGGATACAAATACTTCGCCCATAACATGCCGGTATGAGACGCATTATCTGCCGCCGTATAATAGTCCTTATTAGAAGAACCGTTCGTCAACGTCTTGTCAAGTGTATTGAAAATGCGCGGTATATTATTACGTCCCACCCAGTCCAATCCGGAATAGATAACCGTATTTTTCAATCTCGGATCACGATTGTAGAACGGATGGACCGGATCATAGCCGGAACCCGGCTCATCAATCAACTTGCCATCTGCCATTTCAAACATGTCGACCAATTTCTGAGTAGGTACAGCCGAAGCCCAACCGCCGTCAGCATTGTTGTAAAGACGAATCACATCGGTAAAAGCATAAGTAGTCTGAACATGTTCGTAAGTACAAATAATTTCCTTCGACCCCTGACCGACCATAGAGAACATATTCAAGAAATCAGGATCCAGCTCATACTGGTCCAGAGCAATTACTTTATTAGCTGCATCCAGCGCCTCCGAATAATTGCCCCACAACAAATTGAAACGGGCGATCATGGAGAGAACCGTACCTTTGGCAATACGCCCCTTTTCAGCCGGTTTCTCCGCAATATGGTCAGCACTCCAGTTCAAGTCGTTCATGACATGCTCTTTCACTTTCGCTTCCGGTTCACGCGGAAGTTTGGCATCATCTGCCGTTGCCGGGACAAAATCCATGATCACGGCATCTCCATACCAAGTCGCCAAATAAGCATGGCTATATCCACGGATCGCCCGTACTTGTGCCAAAAAATCATTCTTCTGAGTTTCCGTCATGGCCGAAGCTGGAACCAAATCAATATTTTCAATTACAAAATTACAACGGCGTATCGTCTCATACTGCCTCCAATAATTCGGGGCAGAGGACGGTGAAACGGCTCCACGTCCCATATCTCGTATCTTGGATGTATTCGTATAGTTGAAACCTATGTCCGAATAAGTATCCTCATAAAAAATAAACTTCGATCCGACAAAGTTATTGACCCACCAGTTGTAAGAAGCCGTCACGGCGGCATCGACATCATCGACCGTTTTCCAAAATATGTTGCTCGTCAACTGATCTTTCGGGCTTAAATCAAAGAAATCATCACAAGAAGCGAAAACGCTCGCAGTCGCTAAAAAAGCAGCAAGACTTACTATTTTTTTTAGTTTCATAATTCAATTCCTTTTAAAATGTGACATTAATACCAAACGAATGACTTCTGCTTGTCGGATAACCGTCCATATCGCCGGAACCGGATTCCGGATCCACATTGAACGGAAGGCTGTCAAAAGTAAGCAGGTTTTCTCCTGTATAATAAAGACGTACATTGGCGATACCCAATTTATTCGTAACGGATTTCGGCAACGTATAGCCGAAATTGATGTTCTTGATACGCAAATAATCCGTGTTCATGCACCAGAAAGAAGAGCGTACACGGTCAGGAGCACTGATCGAACTTTCTTCCAAAAACATACGTGGCCAATCAGCGTTTTTGTTTTCAGGAGTCCAAGCATCAAGCCAGCACGTATTCGGATGAGAGGTATCACCGACAAACAAACCCGCCGCTTCTTTTGTGAAATAACGGTTTGTACCTGTCACACCTTGTATGAACACAGACAAATCGAAATTTTTCCATCCCGCACTCAACGTCAACCCGAAAGTCGTCTTGGGCTGCTGAGAACCTTTCACAACACGGTCCTTATCGGTCAGTTTGCCATCTCCGTCAGCATCTTTGATCCGGAAATCACCACCCTTGAAAGGAAGCGACCAAGGATTGCCGTATTGCTTTTCATACGCGGCAGCTTCCTCATCACTCTGGAACAACCCGCCCACGTCATACACATAAAACGATTCGTAGGGCGAACCGATCCGGTTAATCATATAACCATCTATAATTTCGTTCACACCGGCCAAGTCGAGCAACTTGTTTTTGTTATAGGAGAAATTCGCATTGACGCCCATTCTCCAGTCCTTATTGAAGGAATGGTTCCAAGCAAAACCGGCTTCAATACCGCTATTGCGCAACGCCCCTTTGTTGTCCTGATAGGTTCCGGATATGCCAAACGTATCGGAGACAGGGATATCCATAATAATATCGGTAGTCTTACGATTATAATATTCAAGGCTCAACATGAAATCGTCCAAGAAATTCATGTCAAAACCGATCCCCCAGTTCATGGACTTTTCCCAAGAAATAGTTGTCACTTTATGGCTTACAACCGTAATGCCCTGATGAACCGTGCCGCCAAACGGGAAATTCTTTCCGATATATAAAGTCGGCAAATACGGATAATACTCGCCCTCCACAGCATCCTGATTTCCGAGCAATCCCCAAGACCCTCTGAGCTTCAAAGACTGCAACCATCCTTTTGTGTTTTCCATGAAATCTTCCTCCGAGATACGCCAACCACCAGAGAATGAAGGGAAATACCCCCAACGAAAACCATCGGCAAAACGGGAAGAGGCATCTGCACGGAAATTAGCTTCCAACAGATATTTGCCCCGGTAGTCATAGTTGAGACGTCCGAAATAAGACAACAACGCCAATTCACGGGAATAACCGCTATTCGTCTGCGTAGCCGAATCACCGCCATTCAAATCGGTAACATCGCTATTCGGGAAATTCTTTCTGAAAGCTTTCAATTCCCTATTGTCATATTTTTCGATCTTATAGCCGGCCATTGCCTTGAAGTGATGGTCCCGGCCAAATACCTTATCATAGTTCACCAACGCATCCAACGTATACCGGCTCCATCTGTTGACCGTTTCCGTCAATTGATCCGGTCCGTGATAATTCACCTCGTCATACCAGCATTCCTTACGATAATCTTTCGTTTCCTTGACATCGGTCACATAAGCCCCTTGCAACGTAAAGGTCAACCCATCCAAAAGATGATAATCAAACGCCAATACACCGGAAAAATTCTGTTGCAGGTAATTCACTTTGCTGTCAATATCCAACCATGCTACCGGGTTTCCATCCGAGATAGAACCATAAGAACCATCTTCTTTCTTATAAGGAATCCATGGAGCCATACGGGCTGCCTGGCGTATCAACTGGCCGGAACCGCCTCCATACGAAGCATTCGGATTGGAATATTGATTATGGATAAATGCCATGTTGGTACGCATAGTAAACTTATCCGACAATTTGATGTCCAAGTTCGTACGAATATTGAACTGCTGGCGGTCAGAATTTTTCATCGTTCCTTCTTGCCCCAAAAATCCGGCGGAAGCCATATACTTTACATCTTCGGAACCTCCACTCACATTCAGATTGTGCTTATGCATGAATCCCGTACGGAATATGTAGTCCAACCACTTGGTATTAGGATGCCCGTACGGGTCGGAACCGTCTTTAAACAAGCGGATGTCTTCATCCGTAAAACGAGGCGAAGCACCTGTTTGGCTTAACAAATCATTATATAGACGGGCATAGTCGTAAGAATCCAATCTTTCAATCAGAGTCGATACATTGGAAAGGCTGACATTTCCGTTATAAGAGACCATCGCTTTTCCCGATTTACCTCGCTTGGTCGTAACCAAGATCACGCCATTGGCTGCTTTTGATCCATAAATGGCGGCAGATGCCGCATCCTTCAAAACAGATATGGACTCGATATCGTTAGGGTCGATAGAATCGAATGTCCCGGTTTCGATCCCATCCACCAATATATACGGGTTGGCATTGTTCAATGTTCCGACACCACGCACACGGATAGTCGACCCGTCACGTCCCGGACTGCCTGACCCGGAAGTAATCGTAACCCCCGGCGTCAATCCCTGGAGAGCAGAGGAGATATTCGTCACCGGCCGGTTGATCAATTCGTCTTTACTGATCGTGCTCACCGCACCTGTCAGATTTACTTTGGTTTGTGTTCCATAACCGACAACAACTACTTCATCCAGATTTTGTGTATCTTCGTGGATCGTAATTTTATAATCGCTTTTTCCTTTCGCTACGGCAATCTCCTGGTCTACATAACCGATATAGGAGATCATCAATGTCGCACCGTCTTCAATCCCTTCCAATATAAAATCACCGTCAACATTTGTAACCGTACCAACACCGGCACTCCCTTTCACAATGACATTTGCTCCTATAACAGGAAGGCCGGTATTATCGACAACCGTACCTCTAATTGTCTTCCTGGCCTGTTGAACACTTGCCAAAGACACATGCTCCGTTTCAGCATTGCCACTCAATTCATTTATTGCCATCACCGGCGATGTTGCGACCAAAAATGCAGATAACGTCGCAACAGGTATCTTTCTATTCATACCATGCAATTTTTTATTAGTACTATAAAATCAGTTAACTCCTTACGGGGCACGATGCACCCGGCTACAACGCACCGACCCTATCGGGCGGCAACGTTCCTGATAGGACATTTCAATTCTCCATAAGCATTTGTTTTTAAAATTACACAAAGAAGTCCGCATTGAGCCATCTGAAACAGTCCAATGCCTACATTATATATATGCTTGATTAATCCTGCTTTCAGAAAATCAGCAGAAACGATAAATAAAGATTCGATATTCTTTGGTATACCAAAGAATATCCTCCTTGTAAGGCAAGGAGGATACCAGGTTAACAATATTATAGGATCGCAACCCTTTCAACAAACAGAAATTCCACACCTCGCCATCTCCCCATGCCATAGCCGCAACGTCCCGCATATTTTGCCAAAACGTATGATCGAATTTCATTTTTGCTTTTTATATTAAATTACTTTTCGACAAATATAAATCATTTTTTTTAAATGCCAATGAATGTCATTCATAAATACCCCACGCACAGCTAAATTTCTACCCGAATCCCAACCCATAGCTTTACAAGAGCTAACCTTATGGGTTAGGACACCTAAAGCATAGCTTTACGGTGGATAATTTAACACGTTCCGTCACGTCACGCTTGTGAATGGCATTTTTCAATCGAGAGACTTTTCTTAAAATAATCCAAGCAACGGATATAAGCTGATTGAAAGAGATATGAATGAAAGGCATCATTCGGAGATAGTAAGAGCCTGTTTAAATTTTGTTCAAAAAGTTTTTTTCAACTTCTTTTGAGTTTCTTTCCGGTCTGTTTTCCTGTTTTTATTCGTCACATAGCCCGCTATGCTCCTTATAAAAACAGAAAAACATACTCAAAAAAAACTCTCAAAAGAATGTTGAACAAAATTTAAACAGGCTCTTAACCCCGTTAGTCGTATCGAAATATTTAGTCCTTTCCTCTCCATAATAATGCGTTCCGTCATCCGGAGCCAATTCCACCCAACCGATGGAAGGTTCATCCGCCTCTCAGGCAATGGTCGCTTCGTTCTCTTTCACATTCTGCAGATAAGGTCCGTAAAGAATCTTTATCTGCGCAGTTGCCACCTGAACAGCGACTGTAAATAAAAAGGCATATATCAGACTTCTAATAGATCTCATTGTAAAGAGATTTCATTAATACACTAATAACCATCTTTTTGAATTGATCCAAGGGTTCTCATAAGCACATATAAATTTACGATCTGCTCACCTGCAACCCCTTATCCGACAAACTCATTTCAACGAAGCGGGCATTGCCATTCTGCGGACCACCAGTAAGAAGACGACGAATCTGCAAAGAGGCTTCCGGATCTTTGGCTATAATATAAAGGTAACCGCCTCCGCCGGCGCCGGGAAGTTTATAACCCAGCGCATAATCCTTGATGCAAGTTATAAGCCGTTCCACAGCAGGAGGATTTGTCCCCGCATCAAGAGCCTTGTTTTGTTCCCAACTTTTGCCGACCAATCGACCATAAGAAACGAAATCACCCCGAAGGATCGCCTCGTACATATCCAAAGCATGCACTTTCATTTCAGAAAGCAGACGAAGATGAGTCCCGCTGTTTAAAAACATTCCGCGTACGATTTCTGCAAGGATATCCTTCGCCGTACGGGTAATCCCCGTATAGTAAAGCAGATGACAGGCGCGGTATTCCGGTTCGGTAAAAAGATATTCCGGTAACCAGCGTACCGACGGGTTCTGTCGGAATCCTTCACCCGTCTGCAACAATTTCAATCCATGCAAGACACCTCCATACTGGTCTTGCCAGCCCCCTCCGGTCGTGAGCAACTGCTCAAGAATCAGCGTCCGGTTACCTATCTCGCTCTTATCCCACGCCAACCCACAAAAATCCGACAACGTGCCCAATACCGTAGCGGCAAGGATCGAACTGGTTCCCAAACCCGAACCGGCGGGAATTGCAGCCAGCAACGTCACTTCCAAGCCACATCCGAATGCTTTCAACTGTTCTTCCAACGAAACATAACGGTCTGCTGAAAATTCGGGTGCAAACCCGACCAAGGCCAACGCCGCCTTCGGGATAGAGAATGGAGATCCAACCTTGTTAAAGTCACGTAATTCATCCCAAGTGGAAATGCTCTCCATCGCCCCGATATCGATGGAACGAAGAATGATACGATACTCGCGAGCCGGTTTCACGTAGACCTGCAAGGGAGGTTGACCATTCAATTCGATCGCCACGTTCACGACATTGCCTCCGGCATACATGCAGTAAGGAGGCGTATCCGTCCAGCCTCCAGCCAAGTCGATGCGCACGGGACTGCGCCCCCAAACGATCTGATCGCGATACACGTTCAAGCGGGGTGACTGCTTCTCCTCTGCAATCGTTCCGATCAGGCTCTCACGTAACAAAGAGAATGCCTGCTGCTGTTCCACCATACCCCGGTCATCCCCCGAAAGCTGGAAGACACGGGCACGAAACATCGCGTCATGCACGCGCTTCATCAACGAAACATCCGCTGGCAAAGCCTCTGGCAACGTGATCCCTCCGGTAACAAATTCGGATGCGGCATCCGCCAAGTCCAACTGATAGAAAATGCTTTTATCATGATTGGCCGCAAGCATCGGCCAGTTTTTCTTCCTGAACACTTCGCGCTGGGCAAACAAACGACGAAGATTCGCACAATCGGAAAGCCTGTTTGCAGACATCTTCTCAGCCGCTTCCCACACCTTGCGTCCTTCATCCAGACAAGGCTCAGACACCATCCAGCGCAGCACAATACCCAACTCGTCCATACTCCGGCAGACAGGAAACAAGGCCGCATTTTGTATGTCGGCACACTCCGGCAAGCAGACACCTCGCTCCACAGCCCATTCCACAACGGGACGCCCCATGAAAAATGTCGACTCCTCATTCGTATTTCCCTTGAAAGGATCATTGAAACCGTACGGACGCGCCACCCATCCTTCATCACCGAAAGGCACGACATCGATACAGACACCGGAAGGGATATGCAGTTCCCAGTCGTTCACAGGAACCCCCGTTATCACATGCCGATCGGCAAGTATCCATCGTTTACCTACAAAACTGTTTTCGATCCATAGTTCAGAGTTGCCGGAAGTCAACAGACAACAAACTTCGGCGTTCTGAACAAACATGGCAGGATGCGGCTTGACCTTGCGTTGCATAATCGCCCGCTGGTCACGTACAAGGTTCTGCACCGACAACGTCGAAGAAATCAGTTCGCGACTCGTACCATAATGATAAAACTCACCTCCCGGTAACGGCAGGATGGCAACGGTCAACGCATTCAACTCCTCGTCGGTAATACCTGGATGAGCTCCGAGAGCAAGACCGAACTCGGAATACAGATCATATTCCTTCAACTTTTTCCCGCCCAGATCATGAGAATACTTCATCAGCAACTCAACCGCCCGGTCACTGAGCAGCCAAACTCCTATGTCCATCAGGAAAAGATGCGTACCTGCCAATCGTCCCAATTCATCGAGAGTCGGTTTCTGGAGCATGAAATCCAGCCGGTCGGGAGAGTTACGGTGCGACACGAATACTCCGTGGCGAGTGGCAAGGGCAGGGTCAGCCCACAAACCGTAACAAACAACATCGGCATCAGGAATCTCCTGCAACGGCTCGCTGTTGCGCAGGTAAACATCACCGCTGGCGATCAGCGTATGCAACGAATCCGGTGCTTTACGCATGATCTCCTCATACAGCGGCAGTTGGAGTGAAAGGAGATTTTGAGATAGTTTCTGTCCCCTTGCCCACCTGAACACCGGGATGGGAGTCAATATTTTACCCGAAGGCGCGTACCCGGGCAAACGCCGGCTCTGCCCTCCGGCATGCAATAAAATCCGTTTTTCACGCGCCAGCCATTCACCGATCGTCAACATTCCGGCCGGATCTTCATCCTTGCGGCAAGCCTCAAGCAACCAGGTTGTCCCTCCGCCCGATCCCAAACGGCCCCCCACAGGATCAGATGTACAAAACCAATCTACCGGACCGACACCCGCTATCTCATGAAAACTGCCGACAAGATTAGGCGGCAGTGACAATAATTTCTTCATATTCTTACCATTCTTTGCGACAAATGTACATTATTTCTCGCCTTGCCTGACACAATTTAGTTTAAAAATCATAACTGCAATTTCTTGTTCAACGATAATACACACCTTTGTAAAAAAGATACTTTCTGCCCGACAGTATCATTTACAGCCCCATAACTCTTTCTATACAGAATTCCCTTTTTTTATTCACTTAAATATTCTAATATTATGATTTACGGCTATGTAAGAGTCAGCACAGACAAGCAGAGCACTGAAAATCAGCGATTCGAAATTGAGAACTATTCCAAGGAGAAAGGTTTCCGCATCGAACGTTGGATAGACGAAACAATCAGTGGGACAACAAATGTATCGGATCGCCAACTCGGCAGACTGTTGAAACAAATCCGTAAAGGTGATACTCTTATAACAACCGAGCTTTCAAGACTCGGACGCAATTTGATGCAAGTAATGGGGTTCCTTCACCAGTGCATGGAACGGGATATCATCGTCTTTACCGTCAAAGAACGCTATGAATTAGGAAACAACATCAATAGCAAAATCCTTGCCTTTGCCTTCAGCCTAAGTGCCGAAATCGAACGTAATCTGATTTCACAACGTACCAGGGAAGCTCTTGCACGCAAAAAAGCGGAAGGCAAGAAACTGGGTCGTCCGAAAGGCAAAAAGAAAATAAACACCAAATTATCCGGAAAAGAAAACATCATCTTGAAGATGATCAATGAGAAATACCTGATGAATGAAATCGCCGAGAAATTCGGAGTCAGCCGCCAGACACTACGTGATTTCCTGCGCATCACCTTTCCGGACTGGAGGAAATACAGGTATAAAAAGTAACATTATGTAACCTGCAACGATGGATTGCTGCCCAAAATTATGTGATCTTCAAGAAGAAACCGTTCATAAAGAAAAACAAAAGAGCCGGAACGACGGGATAGTCCCCGGCCCTTCCGGCTCTGATATTTTAGAACCTTTGCCCTATTCCTCACGAACCGGACAAAACAACCTAATTACTAATCTAAAAATCTAATACCATGAAAAAACACACTACGATTATATAACCGGAACAGGTGGCAGAAAGTTCACCGTGATTCCAATAATTGACAAAGAAATCCGTTCCGGTTGCTTAATTCCCGAATTGCCGTTATATTTGTACCTCGTTTGAAATAAAAACATATACATTAACAAAACGTAAACAAATTTATGCATAACTGGTTTGAATGTAAAGTCTCCTTCGAAAAAATATTGGAGACTGGAATGCAAAAGAAAGTGACGGAACCTTATCTGGTTGACGCCATGTCGTTCACGGAAGCGGAAGCCCGCATCATCGAAGAAATCCGTCCTTTCATCTCTGGAGAGTTTACAATAACAGATATCAAACGTGCCCGTCTCTCGGAATTGTTCTTCAACGAAAATGGCGACCGTTTCTACAAGATCAAAATTTATTTCATCACTCTCGATGAAAAAAGTGGAGCCGAAAAGAAAACCGCCGCACAAATGCTGGCGCAGGCATCTAGCTTGAAAGAAGCCATCGCCGTATTGGAAGACGGTATGAAAGGTACGCTTGCCGACTATACCATCGCATCCGTTACGGAAACCCCGCTAATGGACGTCTTCCCCTTTGATGCCAACAGTGTACCCGAGGAAAAGAAATCCGAGGAAGAACTGATAGCCGAACAGAAAAAACAGGCGGAAACAAAAGAAGCATGAGTGTCACCGAGAACATTACAAGACTGAAAGCATCGCTACCGGCAAACGTCAAGCTGGTGGCGATTTCAAAATTCCATCCCGCCGAAGCTTTGCTGAAAGCCTACAACACCGGACAACGTGTCTTTGGCGAAAGCAGAGCACAAGAGCTGACAGCTAAACAAAAAGTCTTGCCCAGTGACATCGAATGGCATTTTATCGGTCCGTTGCAAAGCAACAAGGTGAAAGATATCGCACCTTTCATCCACACGATACATAGTATCGACTCGCTGAAACTATTGCAGGAAGTCAACAAGCAAGCGGCCAAACACGACCGCATCATCCGCGTCTTGCTGGAGATACATGTCGCACAGGAAGAAGCCAAACATGGTTTCAGCCCCGATGAATGCCGCAGGTTGCTGCACGGCTTGCCACCCGATGCCCTCCCTAACATCCGGATATGCGGGCTGATGGGAATGGCAACAAATACCGACGATACCACGCAAATACAAGATGAGTTCCATCAGATACATGAACTTTTCGCCGAATTGAAAAACTCAGTGTTCAAAGAGAACGAACATTTCTGCGAATTATCGATGGGAATGAGCCATGACTACCCGGTCGCCATCCGCGAAGGCAGTACAATGGTACGCATAGGAACCAGCATTTTCGGAGAACGGGAATATTGAGTTTTAACCATTTTAAAGAGCAAGAATAGATAAGGTAGAAAATAATTCTCTATTTTTGTAATCGTTGAACATAATTGAATCTGACATGATTGACATTAAAACACAATATGCGGGCCTGACACTTCGTAACCCGCTTATCGTTGGAAGTTCCGGTTTGACAAACAACGCGGAACGAAACAAGGAATTTGAAAAAGCCGGTGCCGGTGCAATCGTGCTGAAATCGCTCTTCGAAGAGCAGATTGAAATGCAAAGCGATGTACTAATGCAAGATTCGGACTTCCCCGAAGCAGCCGATTACATACGCAGTTATGTAAAAGCGAATCAGATAAACGATTATCTGGAACTGATCCAGAAGACAAAAGAGTTATGCACCATCCCGGTTATCGCAAGCATCAACTGCTATAAATCGGATGCGTGGGTCGAGTTTGCCCGCCAGATTGAATTGGCAGGAGCCGACGCCTTGGAACTGAACGTATTCTTCCTGGAAACGGACCTCACGTACAACAGCGAAAACATGCGCGACCTGTATGTCACTATTATCCGCAAAGTGAAAGAAACGGTTTCAATCCCCGTCATGGTCAAGATGAGCAAAATGGTCGGCAATATTCCGGCCCTCGCCCATATACTGACCGTAAACGGAGCGGACGGAATCGTCCTTTTCAATCGTTTTTACCAACCGGACATCGACATTAACAACATGCAAATCGTCTCAGGCAACGTCTTCAGTAACCACTCCGACCTGAGCGACACACTTCGCTGGACAGCAATCGCCTCAGGCAAGATACCCGGAATCAGTATCGCCGCCTCTACGGGAGTACATGACTGGGAAGACGTTATCAAATGTTTACTCGCAGGCGCCGATGCCGTGCAGATGTGCAGTGCCGTCTATACACACGGGGGAGAGATCATCTCACAAGTGCTCACGTGTATCGAAGAATGGATGCACCAAGCGCATTACCGGTCGCTTGACCAGTTCAAAGGCAAACTGAACTATGCCAACATCCACAATCCGGCGATGTATGAACGTTCACAATTCATGAAATACTTCTCTAACAGAGATTAAATGAACTATACGAAATTTATTTCAAAAAGGCCGTATCGTAATATGGAAATTACGATACGGCCTTTTTCATTATAGCCGACACGCTTTGCCACATGGCAAAGGGGATGTACCAAAATTTGCGAATTATTTGAAATAACGGTTGTATAAACCTTCAAATCCTTTACCGTGGCGAGCTTCGTCCTTGCACATTTCATGAACCGTGTCGTGGATAGCGTCCAGGTTTAACTGTTTTGCACGAGTGGCAATACGTTTCTTGTCTTCGCAAGCACCACATTCGGCATCTTTGCGCTTTTCCAGGTTTGTTTTCGTGTCCCAAACGACATCACCCAGCAGTTCGGCAAACTTGGCAGCGTGTTCAGCCTCTTCCCAAGCATAGCGTTTGAATGCTTCTGCAACTTCGGGATAGCCTTCGCGATCAGCTTGGCGGCTCATTGCCAAATACATACCGACTTCAGTACATTCGCCCATGAAATGCGCGTTCAAGTCTTTAATCATTTCTTCATCACAACCTTTGGCAACACCGATCACGTGTTCATCGGCAAAAGTCAGTGCACCGGTCGTTTCTACCATTTCTTTAAATTTGCTTTTCGGCTGCTTGCACTGGGGGCAAAATTCAGGAGCTTCATCACCTTCGTGTACATAACCGCATACCGTGCAAATCCATTTCTTTTTCATCTTTGTAAAATTTTTATTGGTTGAATAATCTAAAATTATTGTCTGACTCATTATTTGTTCACTGCAAATGTAGGGAAACATTCTAAAACAAGTTCTACAAAAACCCATAAATTTATTCTATCTGTCAATTGATAAAAACTATGAAATCCCCCTATCACACTGTATTCCGCCCATTGGCCGCAATATCGAAAATGACAACTTGGTGCGGCTCAACGAAAGCAACCCCCTACAATATCGAGTCTGCCCCCGTAAAGCTATGCTTTAGGTAACGTAACCCATAGCTTTATGTTTCCCCGGACCGAACAGTATTACTTCTTCAGCCACATGTCCAGCCATTCAAAGAAGGTACGCTGCCAAAGCACGCCGTTCTGAGGTTTCAGCACCCAATGGTTTTCATCGGGATAGATCAGCAACTCGGCCGGAACCCCCCGAAGGACAGCCGAGTTAAACGCCGCCATACCTTGGTTGGCCAGAATACGATAGTCCTTTTCACCGTGGATGCAGAGGATCGGAGTATCCCACTTATCGACAAACAAGTGCGGTGAGTTGGCAAACGTACGCTGTGCCGTCGCATTTTGCTTTTCCCAGTAAGCACCGCCCATATCCCAGTTGGCGAACCACATTTCCTCTGTTTCCAAATACTGCATCTCCATATTGAAAATGCCGTCGTGTGCGATAAAGGCTTTGAAACGTTTGTCGTGGTGACCGGCCAACCAATAAACAGAGAAGCCTCCGAAACTCGCTCCGACACACCCCAACCGGTCCTTATCGACAAACGGCTCTTTGGCCATCTCGTCGATAGCCGTAAAATAGTCTTTCATGCACTGGCCTCCGTAGTCACCGCTGATCTGTTCGTTCCACTCCATACCGAAACCGGGAAGGCCGCGGCGGTTCGGGGCAACCACGATATAGTCGTTAGCAGCCATGATCTGCATATTCCAACGATAGGACCAGAATTGGCTTACCGGGCTTTGAGGACCGCCCTCGCAGAACAACAAGGTTGGATATTTCTTATTCGGATCGAAATGAGGGGGATAAATCACCCAAGTGAGCATTTGCTTGCCATCTGTCGTTTTCATCCAACGCCCTTCCACCTTACCGATTGCCAACTGGTCGTAAATCTGCTTGTTCTCCGTTGTCAACTGGGTCACTTTATTGTTATCGGCCAAATCAATCGAATAGATTTCGTCTCCCATGCTCAAAGAATGGCGCTGCACGATCAGCTTGTTTTCACCTAACAAGGCCACACCGGCATAATCGTACATCCCGGAAGTAAGAGGCGTAATCTTGTTGCCATCCGCCAGATCGATCTTATATACCTGTGACTCGCCATGCCATACACCCGTAAAGTAGAGGGCCTTTGCATCCGCACTCCAGACGAACCCGTCTACGTTGGAGTCGAAACCCTTGCTGGCGAATATCTTTTCGCCCGTTTCCAGGTTCATGACCATCAAACGGTTCTGGTCAGCCTCATATCCGTCCCGCTCCATGCTCTGCCATGCGATGAACTTGCCATCAGGGGAATATTGGGGGTTCGTGTCATATCCCATGATCCCTTCACTGATATTGGTCGTCTTTTTCGTGTTCAAGTCATATACATAAATATCCGAATTGGTGGACAACGCATATTCCTTTCCGGTCTTTTTACGACTCGTGTAAGCGATCTTGTCCGACGTCGTGTTCCATGCCAACTGTTCGATTCCCCCGAACGGTTTCATCGGGCTTTCAAACGGTTCGCCTTCCATTATATCGACAGGAGTTCCGATAGCTTTGCCGTCAAAATCAGCCACAAAAGGATGCGGGGCCGTTGTTACCCATTCGTCCCAATGTTTGTACATCAAGTCCGTTACGATGACACCGGTAGCCTTATCCAAATCCGGGTATTTGTCTGCCGTGCTCTTGACCGTCTTCACCTGTGAAATAAACAGGACTTTCTTTTCGTCAGGAGAAAAGGCAAAACCTTCAATATCCCCGTCGTATTCGGAAAGTTGCTTGCGGCCGCTTCCATCCGGGTTCATTTCCCAAAGCTGGCTGCTGCCGCTTTCATTGCAAAGGAAAGCGATTTTCTTTCCACCTTTGATCCAAACGGCCTCATTTTCAGAGTAAGCTGTTTTCGTAATCTGCTTATTGCCTGTCCCGTCTGCGTTCATGACAAACACTTCGCGATTGCTTCTGTTTTCCGGTACGCTGTAATAGGCTACAGTATACACTACTTTCTGCCCGTCCGGAGAGACATTCATCCCCCCGATACGTCCCATCGCCCAAAGCACTTCAGGCGTCATCCGTCCGTCTTCGACTTTAATATCCGAACGGCCGATCACATTTTCCGTGTTTCCCTTCGCCTTCACCTTTGTGTCAACGTTCATATCCTTACCATCACAAGCTCCAAGTAATAAAGACGTTGCCATAACCATTGTTCCGATAGATTTATTCATGTAGTTTATAATATATTGTGTTTTGGGCACGAAAGTACAAAATATAATTTATATCTTTGTCCCATTAATTTAAGAACTGAACAGTATGAATAAGATTTGGTTATTTGGAGCCTCCATATCTATGGTTTTAGCATTAGGTTCTTGCAAACCTAAACAAAGTGCGTATAAGGCTGCTTACGAACAAGCAAAAGAAAAAGAATCAACAGCTCCGGTTGAGGTAATCGAAGAAGAGGAAGTGGTCGAAGAGGTAACTCCGGTTTCTAAACCGAGAACATCCAACGTCAGCACACGCACGGAAAGAATCAATGCCGCACAAGGTGAAGACGCGAGCAGACTGAAACGTTACAGTGTCGTTATCGGCAGTTTCAAGAACAAGACAAATGCTTACGCTTTGAAAGAACGTATGCAGAACGACGGATATAACGCAGTCCTGGGAGAAAACGAACAAGGCATGCTTCGTGTAATCGTTGCCAGCTTTAACGACAAGGCGGACGCTGCCGACAGCCGCGATGCGATCAAAGCCAAATATGCCCCCAACTTCCAGGATGCTTGGATTCTGGAAAGACAATATTAAAAATCCGATCCACGGTAATAAAAAAAGGATGAACCTGCAATGATTCATCCTTTTTTTATTACTTGCCATCATGGAACCGGAGTTGCATAGGCATAAAAAACATTTAATCCAATTTCAACACAGCCAGGAAAGCCTTCTGCGGAACCTCGACCGTACCGATCTGTTTCATTCGTTTTTTCCCTTCTTTCTGCTTTTCAAGCAACTTGCGTTTACGAGAGATATCGCCGCCATAACATTTGGCCGTCACATCCTTACGGACCGCCTTTATCGTTTCTCTGGCGATGATCTTCGCTCCGATAGCCGCCTGGATAGCGATATCGAACTGTTGCCGCGGGATCAATTCTTTCAACTTCTCACACATACGCCGGCCGAAAGTGACGCTGTTGTCCACATGCGTCAGCGTCGAAAGGGCGTCCACCGGCTCCCCATTCAGGAGGATGTCCAGCTTGATCAACTTGCTTGGGCGGAAATCATGTATATGATAATCAAAAGAGGCATACCCCTTAGAAATGCTTTTCAGCTTGTCATAGAAATCGATTACGATCTCACCCAAAGGCATATCATAATGAATCTCGATACGATCACCGGAAATATATTCCTGCTTGATCAATATGCCACGCTTTCCCAGACAAAGCGTCATGATCGGACCGATGAAGGCCGTATTGGTTATGACAGATGCGCGGATATACGGCTCGTCGATATGGTCGATCAGTGTAAGATCGGGCAAGCCACTCGGGTTATGCACTTCCGTACAGTTGCCTTTCTTATCGTAAACCTTATATGACACGTTAGGAACTGTCGTGATCACATCCATATTGAACTCACGGTCCAGACGTTCCTGTACGATCTCCATATGTAACAGCCCTAAGAAACCACAACGGAAACCAAAACCCAACGCCGCCGAGCTTTCCGGCTGGAAAGTCAAAGAGGCGTCATTCAACTGGAGTTTTTCCAAAGAAGCACGCAAATTCTCGAAATCCTCGCTTTCGATCGGATAAACCCCGGCAAAGACCATCGGTTTCACTTCTTCGAACCCGGCAATAGCGTCCTTCGCCGGACGAACCACATGGGTAATGGTATCTCCAACCCGAACCTCGCGGGAAGTCTTAATACCGGATATAATATAACCGACATCGCCCGTACGTATTTCGTTGCGGGGAGACATCGTAAGTTTCAACACGCCAACCTCATCGGCATCATATTCCTTGCCTGTCGCTATGAACTTGACGTGGTCTCCTTTACGGATCACCCCATTCACGACTTTGAAGTAAGCAATGATCCCCCGGAAGGAATTAAACACCGAGTCAAAAATCAAACATTGCAACGGAGCTTCCGGATCGCCTTTGGGAGCCGGCACTTTTTCGACGATCGCATTCAAAATATCATAGACTCCTTCTCCCGTCTTGCCGCTGGCCCGAAGAATGTCTTCCCGCGGACATCCCAGCAATTCGACAATCTGGTCTTCCACCTCATCCGGCATAGCACTCGGAAGGTCTATTTTGTTCATCACCGGAATTATCTCCAGATCATTCTCGATTGCCATATACAAGTTGGAAATAGTCTGTGCCTGAATGCCCTGAGCTGCGTCAACAATCAGCAAAGCACCTTCACAAGCTGCAATCGAACGGGAGACTTCATACGAAAAGTCGACATGTCCCGGAGTATCGATCAGGTTCAGGATAAATTCTTCCCCTTTGTAAACATACTTCATCTGAATGGCATGACTCTTGATCGTAATGCCTCGTTCACGCTCCAAGTCCATATCGTCCAGAACCTGCGCCTGCAAATCTTTACCTTCTACTGTCTTGGTATACTCGAGCAAACGGTCAGCCAAAGTACTTTTACCATGGTCAATATGGGCAATAATACAGAAATTGCGGATATTCTTCATCTACTAAATTTATTTAGGTGCGCAAAGATAGCAAATTTAGACTAAATGTTATACATTTGGCATACCATTTGTTATCAACTACAACATGACATTACAAGAAATAAACAAAGCATACGACCGTATAGTCGGTTCGTTGGACAGCCAGGAATTGAAAAACGCTTTCGATTCCTTGCAGGTACTTATTGCAGGAAGCCGCGAGTATTCTTTTCAGGACAGACTGAACGAACTGCAAGATACCTACAAATATATGTTGCGTTACCGGATTGAAGGAGTGAAAGACCCGATGCAGGAACAGATATACAACAATCTACAGGTATCGGCCTATGAACTGACCGATTCAGTCAAGCAAAAAGCATTGGCAGTCGAGTCTCCCCTATCCTACTACAGCCGCCGAAGAAGCCTGAAAACGCAACCTGCTTTCACCTACAAACAGTTGCACAGCCAACTCATATTAGAATATGAAAACAAAAAACATAAAGAAAGCGATGCTTTCAATATTATCATCTTCAATAAAATATGGGTATCTTCTTTCTTAAAAAAAGAGGAAGCTGAAGAAATCCGCAATATGCTCCAGGACCAGACACTGCCTTTCACAACCGGTTGCCAGATCGTTTCCTCCTTGATGTTGGGACTGCAAGAGATGTTCGACAAGGAAAAGATACTTTTGCTGTTCGATGCCGCCAACCATCCGGACGAAGAGATAAGAGCCAGAGCCTTTATTTCAATCCTGATCACCTTATACACATATAGAAAACGGACAGCCTTATACCCACAGATAGCCGACCGGCTGGCCGCCTTGGCTGAGACCCCGGGATTCACAAAGATAATCCGGACCATCATCTTACGGTTCATCCTGACCCGCGAGACGGAAAAGATCACACATAAAATCAATAACGAAATCATTCCGGAAATGATGAAGTTCAGCCCGAATCTCAACCACAAATTCAACCTGAAAGACCTTACTCCCCAAGATATTACAAACGAAGAAATGAACCCGGAATGGGAGAATTTCTTCTCAGACAATAATTTAGGAAAAAAGATTGAAGAGTTCGGGGAACTCCACCAAGAAGGGGCCGACATCATGCACTCGACCTTTATCCATTTGAAAAATTTCCCCTTTTTCCGCGAACTGAGCAACTGGTTGTTGCCATTCACAATCGAGCATTCTTCTTTCGACGATCCATTCACATCAGAAAACGAAATTGAAAAGCAGACACTCAACACCATGACACAGGTCGCCGCCATGTGTAGCTCTGACAAATACTCACTTTTTTTCAGCATGATGCAACTGCCGAAAGAAGCCCGGATGATGATGATGAACCAGTTCGACAGCCAGACCGCGGATATGATCCAGCAGAATAAAGAAAAACTAATCGACAGGCACGGAAAACTGAACACGATAATCGGTCAATACATACAAGACTTGTATCGTTTCTTCAAACTATACCCGGGCCATCTGGATTTCACGGATATCTTCACGATGCCGCTTGACTTCCACAACCTGACCAGCCTGCGCCCATATATATCGGACCAAGAAAGCCTTACGGCCATAGCCGAATATTACCTCCGTAAAAACTATTTTACCGACGCACTGACCATATTCAGCCAATTGGCGGAAACAGACCAGGACAACCCCATCCTTTTCCAAAAAATCGGTTATTGCAAGCAAATGGAAAGGGATCTGCAAGGCGCATTGAATTCCTACCTGCACGCCGACTTGCTGAACTCCGAAAGCAAATGGGTGATCCGGCGGATTGCCGGTTGCTACCGTTCACTTAAACAACCGGAAGAAGCCTTGAAATACTACCGCAGGTACGAAGCGATGAATCCAGACAATTTGTCAGTTCAAATCAGCATCGGCCATTGTTATCTCGAACTGAAGGATTACAACGAAGCGTTAAAATGCTTTTTCAAAGTCGATTATCTGGATAACAAAAGCCATAAAGCATGGCGCCCCATCGCATGGTGTTCTTTCCTGACCGGGAAACTCGACCAGGCACGGAATTATTATAAAAAAATACTGAATAACCAACCCAACACACAAGATTTGTTGAACGCCGGGCATACCGAATGGGCATTGCAGAACATCAAAGGAGCACTCTCTTTTTACCAACAAGCGGTGCAAATGGAAAACGGCAACTTCCTTAAGTTCCAAGAACAATTCAGCCAAGATGTAACGGACTTGCTGATTGCCGGTATCGAAGAATCCGAAGTTGCTTTGATGTTGGACCAGCTAAGATACAAAATGGACGGGGAGATTTAACAATCCCCCCTATCCATTTATCATCTCTCTACCCTCTGCTTCCGAAGCTGTTCGTATCAGGATTGAGTTCCTTTACAGCATCCTTTACATCTTTGTCACCAACCGAGCAAGTCACAGCCACTCGCTGCACAGGGTATTTTTCTTTCTTCCTGTCTAACGCTTTCGATTCAGCGTTTTCCGAAATTTTATTCAACACGTTGTCCATATCATTCATTATTTATGTTTCTACAGATATTAAACAAAAAAATGGCCCGGAAGTTCCGGACCATTCAATCAATCAAAACAAAAAAACCTAAAAACCTAAAACATCAACCATCTTTTTCCTTTTTGTTCCATTTAACGTTAAGGTCCCCTTAATTACCAAACAATCTTTCTAACCAAAAGACTAAACCTATCAAATCATATATATATTTCCCAAGTTCCTTATTCCTCGTATGCCGGCCATGCACCTTCTTTCGTGCAGACAAAAGCAGCTGTGCGGACGGCAAATTCATGCGCATCCCTTAACGAGCCTCCCTTCAGCAGCGAAATGACCAGTGCACCGGAAAAAGCATCACCAGCCCCGACCGTATCCACTACCTGGACTTCCGGGGTCTGCAAAGTCGATTCCTCATCAACGGTATATATCGTGCTATAAGCTCTTCCGGCAGTGAAAACCACCAAACGGAGATTATAACGTTCCATAAACCAATGTGCCACCTCCTTGTCCGTTCCTTCCAAATGAAACATATCCCGCAGAACAACCAACTCCCCGTCATTCACCTTCAATACATTTGCCAGATAGAGCGACTCCTCGATCAACTCCTTCGTATAATAATGCTGGCGCAAATTAATGTCAAAGCAACGATAAGCATCGTCCGGGGCGAAAGAAAGAACCGCCTGTATCGTTTCTCTCGATTGTGGGGAACGTTGCCCTAACGTTCCGAAGCAAATGGCATCTGCCCGTTCAGCCAGATCGATCGCATTCGACGTCGGTAAAAGATGATCCCAGGCTACACGTTCATTAATAATATAATTAGGGACACCATTCTGCAAAGTGACCTGTACCGTCCCGGTCGGATAAGGGACTTTCTCGATCAAATACCGAATCGAATTATTATCCAACTCGTTGAGGATTTCATGTCCCAAGTCATCGTCTCCCACAGCGCTGATAGCATATCCTTCCGCTCCGAGGCGTGAAGCATGGTAGACAAAATTGATGGGAGCGCCACCGGCTTTCCTTCCTGTCGGCAGCATGTCCCACAGGAGTTCTCCTATACCTACCACGACCGGCTTCTTATTGTTACTTTGCATTTGTTTCATTATAGCTTATTTGACAAGGATAATTCCGTTTTCCATGCGGCAAAGGTAAAGGCCTGTGACGGATGTGACGATAACAAATGCTACAGGATTGATAACGCTTGTTACATAAGGATCTTATTTTCAATTTACATACACAGATGTTACATCTATGTAACGAACATTATCAAAAAAAGAGGTCATTCTTTTTCCAGATACTCCGTTGGAGTAATATTATAAACGGCTTTAAAGCATTTCGAGAAATAAGCAGGCGAACCGAAGCCCGTCGCATAAGCCACCTCGTTCACATTCCCGGTTTTCCGGCGAAGTAAGGCGGCAGCCTTCTTCAAACGGTAGTTACGCAGAAAATCAGTCGGCGTCACTCCGGCAAGCTCCTTCACCTTCCTGTACAAATGTACACGTGACAAACCTAACTTTTCACTTCCTTTCTCAATGCTGAAGCCCGGATCGGTATACGACTCTTCGATCAGTTTCAAGAAACGATTCATAAAAAGATCATCCATGCTTTCCATTTTTATTTCCCTCACGGAAACACCAAGGGAAGAAGCATCGCGGGCATAAGCTTCACGCAAGCGGTTACGACCTTCCAATAGCTTGATGATGCGCATTTTCACGATTTCCATGTTAAAAGGCTTTTGGATATACGCATCCGCACCGCTGGCAGCTCCGTACATCTGCTGTCTGTCATCGGACAAAGCGGTCAACAACAGAACCGGGAGATGGCTCAGGACAATATCCGACTTAATTTTGCGGCAAAGATCAAAGCCGTTCATTTCCGGCATCATCACATCACTGACAACTATCGAAACCTCTTCGCTCATCAACACCTCCAACGCCTTCACACCGTTATCGGCAACCAATACACGGAAATTCCGCTTTAATTCCACCTGCAAATAACCTTGGATATCAAGATCATCCTCCACAATCAAAACCGTATAATCGTAGATGCGACCCAAAGCCTCCTGCAATTCGTCCGTGTTCAGGTCTGCGACGCCACTGGAAAGTTCGGTTACGGAAAAATCGAACATGCAGGATTCGTCAAAATGAGATTTCCCTTTCAAGAGAGCGACCGTAAAAACGGTACTCTTATGCGGAACGCTCGCCACCCGGATCGTACCTTTGTGCATGTGGACAAACTCACGCGTCAGGTGCAGGCCGATACCCGTCCCCGTCACATAGTTCTGGTCACCGGTAAAGAAACGGTCGAAAACGGAAGCAATGTTTTCCGGCGGAATACCCCTGCCATCATCTTCGACAGAAAGCTCGACTTGGTCGCCTTTATCCTTTAGGCGAACCGTGACTGTACCTCCGTCCAAGGTAAACTTGAAAGCGTTAGACAAAAGGTTAGCCAAAATCTTCTCCATCTTGTCCCTGTCCACCCATATATCGACAGAAGGACAGTCATGTTCAAACATGAAACGAATCTGCTTGATGGCAGCCATTTTATCGAAACAAGATTTCACTTCCGCCACAAAAGCCACTAAATCCACTTCGCCGACCCGCATATTCATTTTATTACTCTCCACCTTGCGGAAATCAAGCAATTGGTCCACCACTCTCTTCAACCTCTCCGAATTTTTCTGGATAATACGGATATCGTCGGCCAATGAAGAACCTTCGGGTGCCTCTTTCGACAACTTGCCGAGCGGACCGAGA
The DNA here is from genome assembly GCA_910577325.1 of uncultured Parabacteroides sp. Lineage (GTDB taxonomy): Bacteria > Bacteroidota > Bacteroidia > Bacteroidales > Tannerellaceae > Parabacteroides. The sequence continues at coordinate 10,794 of CAJTMR010000018.1, read as the reverse complement.
ATAAGCGTCAACGGTGTCTTGATCTCGTGCGTGATATTAGTAAAGAATTGAAGTTTCTGAGCCGTCGACTTCTCGATATAGCGGTTTGCCTCGGCCAATTCTTCTTTTTGCTGCTGTACTTGCAAGTTCGTACGTTTCAACTCACGGTTTTTCCGCTTCACCGTCCGGTTCACATGGATCACATAAAAGGCAGACAAAAGCAACAACCCCATCAGCAAGAGGATAATGCCGACGGAGTTTTGGAGGAACTTATATTTGGAAAGCATACTCTCTAAATTCTCCCGTTGCAACTCGATCTGGTGTTGGTAATCAACCACCTGTTCGGACTGGATAAAGAGTGTCCCGGCATTGTTCTTGTCGATCAAGGCAGAAGATAGTATATATTGCCGGGATACCTCCTCGTTGTTCAATATCTGCATAGCTACACGGATAGCCAGGCTACCACCCGTCGGATACAAAATCGAGGCAACCAACTCTCCGTGCATGACGGCTTCCAACCCCGAACCGCGTCCTGAAACAGCGTCGACCCCCACAAAGCGAATCCGGTCCGCCAATCCGGGATGCCTCTTTTCGATTGCCCTACGGGCAGCCATCGCCATCACATCGTTATGGGCGAACACAACGTCCACTTCCTCCAGCGAATCCATTTTTGCTATCTCCTTCTCCACTGCTTCCGGCTTCCATTTCCCAGATAATTCCTTCACCTTAATGCGGGAGTTCAAGACATCCATAAAACCGCGATGGCGATCCTGTGCCGGAGAAGAACCGGGCAACCCCCAAACTTCTAATACAGTCGGATATTTCTCTTTCACCTGGCGATTCACGAAAAAGCCGGCCTGGCGACCGATCTCGTAATTGTTACCACCGATATAAGTCGTATATTCATCAGAACTGATCTTCCTGTCTACCAAGATAGTCGGGATACCGGCACGGTAAGCCTCGATCGCAACAGGAGTGACAGGTTCCGATTCGTTGGCGGAGATGATCAGCAAATCGACTTTCCGTTTTATCAGGCTGCGTATCTGTTCTACCTGCAATAAACTACTGTCGGCTGCATCCTCGACCAGCAGGGAAACACCCGGATATTCAGAGGCCTGTACCTTCATATCCAGCAACATCGACTTACGCCAAGAACCTTCAAGCGTACACTGAGAAACACCGATAACATACTTTTTCTTCTCCAAATCTGTTTGGCAGGAAAAACAGGATACCAGAAGCAAGACCAGTAGAGCGTAATTAGTCAGAGTGGGTTTCATGCTGTTTCATTTACGAGTTTCTGCAAAAGTACAGAGAAATGGCATATCACCCACTAATTATTTCGTACATTCGTCCCTCAAAAACAATGATCCGCATGAAAATCATCAACGAAGTCCTATTGGACGAAACGACCGGACGCGCCAAACAATCGCCTCGGCTACGCATGAACTACAACTTCCACGAGCATTTGGACGATCCCGTCAACCGTCTGCTCAACGCTTTGGAACCAGGAACCTACATCCGCCCGCATCGCCATCTGAACCCCGGAAAAAACGAAATATTCCTCTTGCTCCGTGGCCGCATTGCCGTTTTCCTTTTTGACAACGAAGGGAAAATCACCGAAACACAGATACTCGATCCCCAAAAAGGCGTCTATGGCACCGAAATAAAGGCCGGAACATGGCACAGCCTGTTAGTACTGGAATCCGGCTCTGTCATATATGAGATCAAGGAAGGGCCGTTCACCCCGCTTGCTCCGGAGAATTTCGCTCCTTGGAGTCCGGCTCCGGAAGACACGGAAAGAGTGAAAAAATATATGGAACTTTTAGAGAAAGAAGCATAACCTTATAGACTACCTTCCGGTTTCTGTCGGAGGATACTTTTTTCCTTGCCTATCGAATCCTTTATTTCTGAATTACTCCTGATACACCAGCATCCGGCAATGCTTGCAGTCAAACTGCAACCGGAGGCGCGTATCTTTATAAAGCAGGTAATAGGGTTCCTTGTAGGGAGACTTGTTCTTTTGATAAGCAGGACACCATCCCATACTATAGCGGAGGCAGTGTCTGGTAAACATCAATGGAACATCTCTTCGGAAAGACAGTTCGAATGCCGGTTCGATCTGTTCCACCCCATGATCTTGGTAAAACGAACGGGCTTTTCCATTGGAGACATTTCCCAGATAAGTTAGACAACGTTCGGGAAAAGGTACTGCCCCGGAAGAGCGCACACGTTTTGTTGTCTCACGGGAATAACGGGCACGACGTGCTTCCAACAGTTTCTCAACTCCTTTACGGCGCATATCGGCGAGCAAAGAAGAGGGAACGAACCAGTTGCCGGACAAACCGACTACAACTTCTGTTACCTCGAAAGGGGTATTCCCCAACTTGGACAGTTGTGTCCGGATATTATCTTGCTGATCGCGGCGGGCAAGCTCTTTCGAGAACGGCTCGGTCAACATAATCCGTGCACCAGTCTCGTCCTCCATACAAAGCGTAAACCCGAAGAGATTATCCAAGAACTCGATCCTCACGGACAATTTGCGTTCGGCGGAAGGTTTGGCAAGCAGTTTATCAAATGCCTGATCGAAATTACGGTAAAGCGGAGTTTTAGCGGCAAGCTGCGGCATATCCAACGGAAATACCCGGTTTTCCTCCACCCGATTTACGCGGAAGCCCTCCAACTCGCCTTTCCTATTGAAGAAAACAAGCCCGTCCCCGTTGTTCAACTGCTTCAATCCGGCCACAGTAAAGGAATTACCTTTGATCTCCTTGACCGTTCCTACAGGTTCTCCCAACGATTTAGGTGTATTGAAAGCGGTAATATCCGCCGTCCGTCCCTCCAAAAGGAACGAGGTAAACCCGCGGTTAAAACTCTTTTCAGCTACCGGCTCGAACGTATAAATGCTTCGTCCAGCAGAGGCACGGCAATATTCCGGGCGACGGGACAGGACAACATCCAACTTCTTCCGATAATAAGCAGTAATATTCTTGACATAGCTGACATCTTTCAGCCGTCCTTCGATCTTGAAAGAAGATACTCCTGCGTCTAACAAGGCTTCCAGTTGGTCGGAACGGTTCATGTCCTTGAGAGAAAGCAAGTGTTTTTTGCTGACGATTTCCATCCCCGCCGCATCAACCATCGTATAAGGCAGGCGGCAATATTGGGCACATTCCCCACGATTGGCGCTGCGTCCACTCAAAGCGGCGCTCAGATAACATTGCCCACTATAGCTGACACAGAGAGCTCCATGTACAAATACTTCCAACGGAACAGTAGTCGCGTCCGCTATCCGACGGATCTCACCTAACGAGAGTTCACGTGCCAGAACAACTTGCGTAAAACCGACAGCTTCAAGAAAACGTACCTTTTCCGGCGTGCGATTATCCGTCTGTGTACTGGCGTGAAGCGGGATAGGCGGCAGGTTCAGCCGAGTAATACCCATATCCTGAACGATCAGGGCATCCGTTCCAGCACGCCAAAGACCCCAGATTATCCGTTCGGCTTCCTCCAACTCCTCTTCTTTCAAGATCGTGTTCAGCGTAACATAGATACGGGCGCCATACAGATGCGCATACTCGCAAAGTTCGCGTATATCCTCCAAAGAGTTGCCGGCAGCAACACGCGCACCGAACTTAGGTGCGCCGATATACACGGCATCAGCACCGTGATTAATCGCCTCAATCCCGCAATTGAGGTCTTTGGCCGGAGAGAGAAGTTCTATAGAACGGGATTTTTTTTGCATGATGTCGTTTTTATTTTTTGATTACAAATTACCCAGCTTGCTGATATCCTCGATACAAAACGGGGTTTCCTGATAGACATAGTAGTTCAGCCAGTTGGTGAACAGCAGATTGGCATGACCGCGCCAGCGAACCACCGGGCCGAGAGCCGGATTGTCATTACGATAATAGTTGCGGGGAACGGCAATAGGCAATCCTTTGTTTACGTCACGCATATACTCGTCGTTCAACGTGTAAGGCGAATATTCGGAATGCCCCGTGATAAAAAACTCACGTCCTCCGCGCGCCATTGCCATATAAACTCCGGACTCTTCACTTTCGGACAAGAGTGTCAATTCGGGAATTTCCATAACATCCTCACGACGTATCTCCGTATGCCGGCTGTGCGGCACATAGAACTCGTCATCGAAACCACGGAAAATCGGCACGTATGGTTCACGTAACGTATGGCGGAACACACCGAACATTTTGGCAGGCAGAGCATATTTGGGTACACCATAAAAATGATACAACCCGGCCTGAGCCGCCCAGCATATATATAAGGTAGAAGTAACATGCGTACGGGCCCAGTCAAATATCTCAGTCACTTCCTCCCAATAATTCACTTCCTCGAAAGGCAACTGCTCTACGGGGGCGCCAGTGATAATCATGCCGTCGTAGAAATCATCTTGCATCTCGTCAAAATCTTTATAAAATTCCTGCATGTGCTCAATCGGTGTATTCTTGGGAGTATGCCCCTTTATCTTCATAAAGGCAAGCTCTACTTGGAGAGGTGTATTACTCAAGAGACGGACAAGATCCGTCTCCGTCGTAATCTTCAGCGGCATCAGGTTCAACACAACCACACGTAGCGGACGGATATCCTGTTCAGACGCACGCAACGAATCCATAACAAAGATGTGCTCTTTCTTCAACAGCTCAACCGCTGGTAAGTTCTTCTGTAAATTTAAAGGCATAATAAATCGGTGTTGTTTCGGACAACAAAAATAACCAAAAAATAAAGAATTGTCAATTATCAATCATATCCTCCTCCCAACGCCTTATAAAGGAAAACAGTCGAAAGCAACTCATCGAGCATCGCCTTGTTCAGGCTAAGTTGCGCTTCGAGCAAACCACGCTGGGCGTCGAGCACGTCCATATAGTTGATAACACCATTGATATACTGCAATTGCGCCAACTGAAGATAGGTATTGGCTGCCTTAAGCAATTTCTCGTATGACTGACGCACCTCTTTTGCCTTGCGGATTGTGACGATTGCATTATTGACTTCCTTAAAAGCACCAAGCACGCTTTTCTGATAATTATATACTTCCTGCTCATAACGAGTACGGGCCGCTTTCAGTTTCGCTTTGTTCTTACCCATAGCAAACAATGGTTGCAGCAAATCACCGGCAAGAAACCAGGCAGGACTCTTAATGAAATTCGTCAGTTCTTCATTCTCAAAGCCCCAATTACCGGTCAGGCTGATTTTCGGGAAAAGATCAGTCTGGGCAACCCCTACCCTGGCATTCGCTTCACGAAGCTTTTGTTCAGCCTGACGCATGTCCGGACGTCGTTCAAGCAAGGAAGAGGGTAAACCAACCGGCAATGTTTCTGGCAAATGCTGTTCACGCAAAGGTAATCCGCGTGGGATATATCCCGAATACTGTCCAAGCAGAAAAGAAAGGTCGCTCTCCTTTATCTTTATCTTCCGCTCGAGTGAAGGAAGCAAGGTTTCCGTACGTGCCAGCTCCACCTGCGCCTGATTATAGGAAGTCTCGGAAGTCAAACCTCCTTCGAAACGTAATTTGGCCAGACGGACACCTTCGCGACGGGCAGCCAATGTATGGCGGACAATGTCTTGTTCCTGATCGAGCGCACAAAGTTCGTAATAAGCAGCAGCCACTTCAGCAACCAAAGTCATCTGCAAAGCACGACGTGCTTCCACAGATTGCAGATAAGCAGCTATCCCTGCTTCGTTTGCCCAACGGAGATTCCCCCACAGATCCAATTCCCACGAGAGAGTCAGCTTGGCTCCATATTCGGGATCAGGTTTCGGGGTATCGCCTCCGTAGTCAAGCCGTTCTTTCTGTCCGTAAATCCGAGCTCCCACTTCCGGAAACTGATCTGCAAAGGTGATCCGTTTCGATGCGATCGCTTCTTTGATCTTCGCTGCTGCGATCTTCATGTCTTTATTATTATCAAGAGCAATAGTGATCAGACGCTGCAAAGTCGTATCAGTATACAGGCTTTGCCAAGAAATACTGTCGATCGAAGCTGTATCCGCTCCTGCCACAATCTCTTCCGGAAGATTCAATTCCGGACGGGCATATTTCTTACCAATTTTGCAAGAATAAAGCATCACTGAAAGGGACAAAACCGTAAATATATAAATGTTTCGTTTCATTGTAATTATTTGCTTGTTGTTCGAAGAAGAATACGTTCTATTCTGACTTTATCTTTTACCTTATAAATCAGGACAAAGAAGAAGGGAACCAAAACGATCCCAACCGTAATGGCAATCAACATTCCGAAAAATACACCAGTTCCGATACTGTGGCGGGAAGCAGACCCCGGCCCACTTGCCAATACCATCGGAAGCATACCCAAAACGAACGCCAATGATGTCATCAAAATCGGACGGAAACGCATCCGGGCGGCATGAAGAGCTGCTTTAACAACGTCGATGCCAGAATCAACCTGCACTTTGGCAAACTCGACAATCAGAATCGCATTCTTTGCTGCAAGACCGATCAATGTCACCAAACCAATCTGGAAATAAATATCGTTATGCAGCCCCGTCAACCATATCCCAAGGTAAGCCCCCAATGCCGCCACCGGCAATGAAAGCAGTACGGCGATCGGTACAATCCAGCTTTCATACTGGGCAGCTAAAAAAAGGAAGACGAAAAGAAAAACCAACGCTAACACAAATCCGGTTTGCCCGTCTGCCTTTTTCTCCTGATAGGAAAGTCCACTCCATTCCAACCCAATATTCTCCGGCAGATGCTCACGGGCAATTCGCTGCATGACAGCCATCGCTTCGCCAGAACTGTATCCGGGAGCCGCAACGGCACTAATAGCGGCAGTAGTGAACATATTAAAACGTTTGATCGTTCCCGGTCCGGTCGTATAGCTGGTCGTTCCCAAAGCTGTCAACGGAACCATCGAACCGTTCTGTGCACGAACAAAGAACAAGCCAAGGTTATCGCGCGTTGCACGATAAGGAGCTTCCGCCTGGATATACACCTTATATATACGGTTGAACATGTTGAAATCATTCACGTAGACGGAACCTAAATAAGCCTTCATAGTCGAAAAAATATCCGTCAACGGGATACCGAGAAATTTCGCACGGTCACGGTCTACATTAAAGTATAGTTGTGGGATCTCCGACTGCAAAGCAGACGACACTCCTGTCAGTTCCGGTGCTTTCGATGCATAGAGCATGAAAGTATCAGTAGCCGCCACCAAATTTTCCCAACTGGCATCACCACGAGCCTCCAATTGCATTTCCAAACCTCCGCTCTCTCCTAACCCCGGAATCACAGGAGGACGATTCAGGTAGGCTAATATCTCTGGATAATATAAGAATTCTTTACGGCATTGTTCCATTACGTCCTCCACACTCATATTGGAAGATTTACGTTCTTCCCAAGGTTTTAGGATAACAGTCAGGGTAGAACGGCTCTGTGAAGTACCAACACGTGTACTGCTACCGGTCACGTTCTGCACAAATGCAACTGCCGGCAGCTTTTCGATAAAAGCGATCGCACGGTCTGTAACTTTACGAGAACGTTCCAAGGTTGCTCCTTCGGGCATTACCAATTCGACAGTAAAGAACCCTTGGTCTTCCTCTGGGATAAAACTGGTCGGAACCATCCGGTTCAACACAAAGATAAACACTATCACCATACCGAAACCAGCCAAAATCCGTCTCGGATTCCGAATCGCTTTTTCCAGTAAATGACTATATCTGTTATTTCCTTTAGCTAACCAAATATTGATTTTGCGGAAAACTATATTCTTTTCCTTCCTATTCGGCCGTAGGATTATCGCACACATGGCAGGACTCAGCGTAAGTGCCACAACCGTAGACAACAGTACGGAAACCACAATCGTAATGGAAAACTGACGGTACAAGGCTCCGGTAATCCCACTCAAAAAACTGACAGGAACAAACACAGCAGCCAACACCATAGATGTAGCGATCAAGGCTCCCGATAATTCACGCATAGCTTTATGGGTTGCCTCACGTGCCGTCAAACATTCTTCGTGCATTAAACGTTCCACATTTTCCACCACAACGATCGCATCGTCCACCACAATACCGATTGCCAAAATCAAGCCTAACAACGTCAACATATTAAGTGAGAAACCCATGACCAGCATAAAACCGAATGTCCCAATCAAAGAGATAGGAACTGCAATTGTCGGAATCAAGGCCGCACGCCAGTTCTGCAAGGACAAGAATACAACCAGTACCACCAGGAACAAAGCTTCAAACAGGGTTTTATATACCTCGTGGATAGACTGGGATATATATTCGGTTGCATCGAAGGGAAATTTATATTCCAACCCTTCGGGAAAGTTTTGGCTAATCTCTTTCATCGCGTCCTTTACATTTGCAGCCACTTCAAGCGCATTGGCCCCCGGCAACATATAAATAGCGAGGATGGCTGCATTTTTTCCGTTCAGTCCACTTTCCGTCGAATAGGAAGAGGCTTCAAGCGAAACTCTTGCCACATCACGAATACGAACAATAGAACCGTCCGGATTAGCACGGACAACAATATCTTCGAACTCTTTTACAGTAGATAACCGTCCTCTGGCTGTAACGGGCAGTGTTATATCAACATCCAATACTGGTTGTTTTCCCAACTCACCGGCTGCAGATTCGCTATTTTGCTCTTTCAAGGCATTCTGCAAGTCCTTTACCGTAAGCCCCATGTTTGCCAGACGATCCGGATAGACCCAGATCTGCATACCATAATAACGGCTACCGATATTCGAGACACGACCTACACCGGGAATACGACGAAGTACGTCCAACACGTTAATGGTCGCAAAATTACTCAGATAGATCTCATCGAAACGAGGGTCGTCCGAAAGCAAACTCAAAGTCATCAACTGACTGGCAGATTGCTTTTCTACCGTGATCCCGTTCTGCACAACATCTGCCGGCAAACGGGATTCCGCCAGTTTCACGCGGTTTTGGATCTCAACAGCCGAAAGATCCGGATTTGCATTCACATCGAATGTAACAGTGATAGTCAACCCTCCTGAATTAGAACTGCTACTCTGCATATAGATCATACCCGGCGTACCATTCAACTCTTGTTCGATCGGAGTCGCAACAGCTTGTGATACCGTCATGGCACTTGCACCCGGATACGAGGCACTAATCTTCACCACCGGCGGAGTGATCTGTGGATACTGATCCACCGGCAACATCACCAACCCGATAATCCCGACAATAACTATTACCAAAGAAAGTACTGTCGAAAAAACCGGACGGTCTATAAAAAATCCCGGTTTCATGCTTCTCCCTCCTTTGCCTTCAATATTTCAATCGCTTTATCGTCACCTGCCAGTATCGGCTGTACCAACATACTGGGAACCAACTTATGATAGCCTTCTATTACAACTTGTTCATTTTCTCCCAATCCACGCTCTATGACAATGCTATTCCTGATTTCCGGTCCTGTCTGTACAAAGCGTTTTTCTGCCACATTGTCCCGACGGACTACATAGATAAAAGCCCCTCCCTTCTCTATGGAAATAGCTTTACGAGGAACAACAATCGCACCTTCACGGACATCCAATAAAAGTTTCACCTTCGTAAACTGCCCCGGAAGAAGTTTTTGATTCGGATTGGGAAGTTCTGCACGTACACCGAATGTACCGGTCTGCGGATCGACAATAGGATCAGCAAAGTCCACTATCCCTTTAACTGGATATTCAGAATCGTCAGCCAAGGTAACCGTCACTGTCGGTTGCCAAGAGCGAGACGTATCTTGTTCCCCGAATTTAATATTACGACGTTCGGCACGCAAATAATCCAATGCTGTCATCTTGAAGTCGACCAAAACAGTGTCACTTTTTACGACAGCCGCCAATTTGGAGTTTACACCGGGACCGACCAAGGCTCCGACATCCACAAAACGTTCACTGATATATCCGGCCAGTGGAGAAGTAACAATCGTGTAGCTCAATTCAAGCTGCGCCTGATCCAGATCGGCCTTGCTCATGGCAATATCCGCTTCTGCATCTCCCAACGACGCTAAAGCATTATCCAAATCTAATTGACTGGCAGCATGTTGTTCATACAAAGGCTGCAAACGCTCTACATCACGCTTAGCTTTTGCTGCCTGTGCTTCGTTCTTTTTCAACTGCGCTTTGGCTTTTTCTACTTTTGCCTTATAAAGAGCTGAATTAATAATGAAAAGAGGCTCATTTTGCTTTACTTTCTTTCCCTCCATAAACAACATCTTTTCCAGATAACCCTCAACACGAGCATGTATCTCCACGAACCGTGCGGCTCGAATACGTCCTACATATTCACCAAAAATCTGTACATCTTCTTTCGCTGGTTTATCAACTATCACGAGCGGTCTCAAAGGTTCATCCTTATGCCGACATCCCGTTGCTAATACCACCAAGGCTAAAAACACAGCCCCTTTAACCAATCTTTCTCCTACCATTTTCTAATATCTATAATTGACATTTAAACCTGCTATATATCTATTTTCAAATTAAGAAATGAAATAATCATACCATTGTTTTAAACAAATCCGTTAAAAAATATTATTCAATTCATTCTTAATATATTATATCCCAACATGGAATAACTTGTTATCCAAGCCACAGTCCATATATGTAGAATTATTCCCCAATCTTCCAGAAAATCCCCAATTATATGGCATCAAAGTATTATCTTATCCAAAAGAATCTCATCCCCAAAAACTCTTTAACCCATAAAATAAAAAAAGGAATTAGCCTTACGACTAATTCCTTTTCACTTTTTTCTTGAGCTCCCGCTCTTCTCAAAACGGCGGCTATCTACTCTCCCACTTTTACGCAGTACCATCGACGT
>CAJTMR010000017.1:52196-81561 GCA_910577325.1 uncultured Parabacteroides sp. | reverse complement strand
AGCTCCGCGGCTTTGGCAAGTGCAGCGGCATCAGTTTCGTGGATTCAACGATGATCCCCGTGTGCCACAACCTGCGCCGAATAATAACCTTTAGTTGGTCCGTATCGGTAGCGGAAACAGATGGACGCTTTATGATTTCGGCGCGGTTGCCTTGCGACTTCCACTTCTTACAATAAAATATTAAAATCCGTTTTTATATTATTAATCATAATATAAAAGGAATTATTTATATCAATTTATAACAATAAGAATCTTTTCACTCATTAAGATACTATTCACACGCTTAACAAATCAAAATGTTTTATATTTGCGAAAGAATAAAACAAAAAGACAGAATTAAACCCATAATATAACAAAAAAATGACAAGTCCTATCCAATTCACAAAGATGCACGGAACCGGGAATGACTACATATATATAAATACAACCGTTTTCCCGATTCAAAATCCGAAAGATCTTGCCGTCAGGTTGAGTGCCCCTCATACCGGGATTGGCTCGGACGGATTGGTTTTGATCGGGCCGTCGAAAAGTGCCGATTTCAGCATGCGTATTTTTAATGCGGACGGTTCAGAAGCCATGATGTGTGGAAATGCTTCCCGCTGTATCGGTAAATATGTATATGACAAGAAACTGACGGACAAGAAAAACGTTACGCTGGAAACATTATCCGGTATCAAGGAATTACAACTGACTACCCGGCAATTTTCCGGTTCGCGCGAAGAGGTAGCCGAAGTAACAGTCGACATGGGCTGCCCGGTCGTAGATGAAACAGCCCTCGAAATAGAAGTCGAAGACAATGTTTATAGGGGGACGATCGTCTCAATGGGGAATCCGCATCTCGTCATTTTTGTTGAAGATATCACAAATATAAATCTGCCGCTCATCGGACCTTTATTGGAATGTCATCCGCTGTTCCCGAACCGCACGAATGTCGAATTTGTTCAAGTACTAAACAGAGATGAAGTGCGGATGAAAGTCTGGGAACGAGGTTCCGGTATTACACAAGCCTGCGGGACCGGAGCCTGTGCGACAGCCGTCGCAGGTACGATCCAAAAAAAAACAGGACGAGAAACCTTGGTTATCATGGATGGAGGGGCTCTCACCATCCGTTGGGACGAGAGTTCCAACCATGTCTATATGACCGGTGATGCAGTCAAGGTATTTGAGGGGGAACTGGAAATATAAACAACAAAAAACAATAAAGAGTATGGCACTGATTAATGAACATTTCCTAAAGCTACATAACAATTACCTATTTTCCGACATTGCCAAAAAAGTGAACAGCTTTAAAGTTACACATCCCAAAAAGAGAATTATCCGTATGGGTATCGGCGATGTGACACAACCGTTGGCCCCTGCCGTCATCGAAGCCATGCACAAAGCGGTCGATGAAATGGCCAACAAGGACACATTCCATGGCTACGGTCCCGAACAAGGCTATCCATTTCTGATAGACGCCATCATCAAGAACGATTACGCCAGCCGCGGCATCTTCATCGAACCCAGCGAAGTATTCGTGAGCGACGGTGCCAAAAGCGATTGCGGGAATATCGGTGATATGCTCCGCCACGACAACAGCATCGGCGTGACAGATCCGGTTTACCCGGTCTATATCGATTCGAACGTGATGAGCGGACGAACCGGTACGCTCGAAAATGGCAAATGGAGCGACGTGGTCTACATCCCTTGCACGGAAGCCAATAACTTCGTGCCTGACCTGCCTGACCGCCGCGTAGACATCATTTACCTCTGTTACCCAAACAACCCGACCGGAACGACACTTACGAAAGAAGAATTGAAAAAATGGGTAAACTATGCCTTAGACAACGACTGCCTGATCATGTATGACTCGGCTTACGAGGCCTATATCCAAGACCCCAATATCCCCCACTCGATCTACGAGATCAAAGGGGCAAAGAAGGTGGCGATCGAGTTCCGCAGCTTCTCCAAAACTGCAGGTTTCACAGGTGTACGTTGCGGCTACACAATCGTACCGAAAGAGCTAAATGCCTTTACCCTGACAGGTGAACGGGTTCCACTAAACCGGATGTGGCATCGCCGCCAGTGCACGAAGTTCAACGGTACGAGCTACATCACCCAGCGGGGCGCCGAAGCAGTCTATAGCCCAGAAGGGAAAGCGCAGATCCGAAAAACGATCGATTATTATATGACCAATGCCCGTATCATGCGGGAAAGCCTCCGAAACTGCGGCCTGAGCGTGTATGGAGGCGAAAACGCTCCTTATATCTGGTTGAAAACACCGGACGGACTCTCCTCCTGGAAATTCTTTGACAAACTGCTTTATGAAGTCAATTTAGTAGGAACACCAGGGGTAGGATTCGGCCCCGGCGGCGAAGGTTTTCTCCGCCTCACCGCTTTCGGAGACAGGAACGACACATTGGAGGCTATGGCCAGACTGGAGAAATGGTTGTCGACGACCTAACCCGGACATTGCCGAAATACAGGCTCTTAGTTATCAGATAATATCTTATTGATTTTATGTGTTTCCAAGGATACACACTATGAAGTACGGCTTCCCTTCTTTTTAATTACAAAGGAATTGCATACCTTTGGAGCATATTTCAATAAAAAAGATGTTTATGTCATGAAGGCAATGGAATCACAACAATGAAAACAGAATTTCATACACAACTATCCGGACAAGATAGACAGTTTGGAAATGATGGAAGTTGTTGCCAACCTTTGCCAATAGAACAAATACAAACGAATATGAACTACGGATTTGTAAAAGTTGCTGCCGCCGTGCCGCATGTACAGGTAGCGGATTGTTTTTATAATATAGATAAGATAGAAGGACTTATGCGAAAAGCTTCGAAAAAAGGCGTACAGGTAATCGCCTTCCCCGAGTTATCTGTCACCGCCTACACCTGCCTCGACCTGTTCACCCAAAAAACATTAGTCGATGGCGCAGAAGCAGCTCTGCTTAAGCTACTCGACAATACGGCCGATCTGGACATCTTGGCAATCGTCGGTATGCCACTACGAACGGAAAACCGACTGATCAACGCCGCCGTGGTCTTTCAGAAAGGAGCCATACGGGGAGTTGTCCCTAAAACATATTTGCCCAACTACAAGGAATTTCAGGAACAACGCTGGTTCACCTCCGCCACCGAACTGCAAAAATCCACAATCGAAATCGGAAAAAAGGAATACCCGCTCGGCAGCCACTTGCTATTCAAATCAGGACAACTCACGATCGGCATTGAGATTTGCGAAGACCTTTGGGTTCCCGTCCCCCCCAGTTCGCTATTAGCAATGGAGGGAGCCAACATCATCTTCAACCTGTCGGCAAGCAATGAGCAGATCGGTAAACATGCTTACCTGCGTTCCCTGATCTGTCAACAGTCCGCCCGCTGCATGGCCGGTTATGTCTATGCCTCCTCTGGTTTCGGCGAATCGAGCACCGACCTGGTATTTGCCGGTAACGGGATCATTGCCGAAAACGGCAACCTGCTTGCCGAGTCTCCCCGTTTCACGATGGAAGAGCAACTTACCATCAGTGATATCGATATAGAGACTTTACAAAACGACCGCCTGGCAAATACCAGTTTCATGTATGGGGCATCCGATCTGCTGAAAGAAAAGGTACAGATCGTAGACTTCCAACTACAGGTTCCGGACAGATTCAGCCTGACACGTCCGGTCGACCCACATCCTTTCACTCCTTCCGGAGACACTTTGAAGGAACGTTGCGAAGAAATCTTCCAAATACAAGTAGCCGGCCTGGCAAAACGACTCGTCCATACCCACGCCCAAACAGCCGTTGTCGGTATTTCAGGCGGTTTGGACTCCACGCTGGCTTTGCTCATTACCGTCATGACCTTCGATGCCCTGAAAATACCTCGCAAGCAGATCATAGGTATCACGATGCCTGGTTTCGGTACAACCGACCGTACCTATACAAACGCTTGTGATCTCATCCGTTCCCTCGGCGTCACCCTGAAAGAAATCTCAATCAAGGAGGCCTGTCTGCAACATTTCCGCGACATCAATCATGATCCGTCCATTCATGATGTGACTTACGAAAACAGTCAAGCACGCGAACGAACCCAATTACTGATGGATATCGCCAACCAGAAGAACGGTCTCGTCATTGGCACTGGCGATCTCTCCGAATTGGCACTCGGATGGGCGACCTATAACGGCGACCACATGTCAATGTACGGGGTGAACGGAAGCATCCCGAAAACATTGGTCAAAAATTTGGTCGAATGGGTCGCCAACAACAAGGTAGACAACACTTCCCGCCTCACCTTGCTGGATATTGTCGATACGCCGATCAGCCCCGAACTGATCCCGGCAGACGAAAATGGCAATATCAAACAAAAGACAGAAGACTTAGTCGGTCCGTACGAACTACACGACTTCTTCCTCTACCATTTCCTGCGTTTCGGCTCCCATCCGTCCAAAATTTATTTCTTGGCACAGAAAGCATTCGCAGGCATCTACGACAATGCTACGATCAAGAAATGGCTTTACATCTTCTTCCGCCGTTTCTTTCAACAGCAGTTCAAACGCAATTGCCTGCCGGACGGTCCCAAAGTCGGTTCCGTCAGCCTTTCGCCACGTGGAGACTGGCGCATGCCGAGCGATGCTGTGTCGCAGCTCTGGTTAGAAGAAACAGAAAGAATCAACATATCGCCGGACTGATATTCACCCGGCAAAACACGAAACTGTAAGTGCCTGTTTTAATTTCTTCAAAAAGTTTCTTTCAGCCTCTTTTGAGTTTCTTTCCAGTCTGTTTTTCTGTTTTTATTCGTCACATAGCCTGCTATGCTCCTTATAAAAACAGGAAAACATCCTCAAAAACAACCCCAAAAGAATGCTGAACAAAATTTAAACAGGCTCTAAAAAACGAAGTCGAATAGAGTCAATTAAAAACTCGGAGCAAATAAAAAAGGCCATCCTCACGGACAGCCAATCTTCATTGTTAACCTTAAATCTAATACCATGAAAAACACGATGCAAATATAGAGAGTTTATGTTATACAGCATAACGATACCTCTAAAAAATACTCCTCATTAACTTGATTTAACCATTTTATGTTCTATAACATAGTTTTCCATACATTCTTACCCTGTTACTCATACAATAACAACCGCTATGTATGTTAAAACAAAACGATCGAGTCTAAAAAAGGCGACCATCCACAGACAGTCGCCTTAACTTAAATCTTAATGAATAGAAATGCTTACTTACCGAAACGTTCTTTCAGTTTAGCCAGCATGTCTTGTGTCATGGAATCCAAATCATATTCTGGCTTCCAGCCCCATTCCTCACGAGCACATGTGTCGTCCAAAGAATTCGGCCACGATTCAGCGATAGCCTGACGCAACGGATCTACATTATATTCCATCTGAAAATCAGGAACGTACTTTTTGATGTTGCTGTAGATGATTTCAGGATCAAAACTCATGGATGCGATATTGAAAGAGTTACGATGAACGAACTTCGTTGAATCAGCTTCCATGATTTCAATAGCGGCACGCAAACCGTCCGGCATATACATCATATCCATGAATGTACCCTGCTTGATCGGACATACGAATTTTTCACCTTTGGCAGCCGAGTAATAAATATCAACCGCATAATCGGTCGTCCCTCCCCCCGGAGGTGTGACATAAGAGATAAGTCCCGGAAAACGAACGGAACGAGTGTCAACGCCGAAACGGATATTATAGTAGTCACTCAACAATTCGCCGGAAACTTTTGTAACACCATACATAGTACGCGGGTTACGAATCGTATCCTGAGGAGTCTTGTCTTTCGGAGTGTTATTGCCAAACACACCGATTGAACTCGGCGTGAACACTGCACAATGCATTTCACGGGCAACTTCCAATACATTAAACAAACCACCCATACCGATTTTCCAAGCAAGCTGCGGTTTCGCTTCTGCTACGGCAGACAGCAATGCCGCCAAGTTATAAATCGTATCTACCTTATATTTTGACACAGTCTCAGCAATCTGCTGTTCGTTTGTAATGTCGACAATTGCAGAAGGTCCCGATTCCAGCAGTTCGCCTTTAGGCTCCTGTCCGGGAATGTAACCTGCTACAATGTTTCCACCGTAGATACCTCTCAACTTCATGGTTAACTCTGATCCAATCTGACCGGTAGAACCAATTACTAATACATTTTTCATTGCGTTTGATGTTCTTTTAAGTTTTTCGGAAGCAAAGGTATAGAGAATAAAAACATTCCGGTATCAATTTCTTGTATTTTTTTAGCCTATATATTCAAAAAAAATATGACCTTTGCCGTATCAACAGACAAATCAAAGGCAAAAAAAGACTGGTTTTTAAATAATATTTTGCCAATTGTCTGCAATAAATAAAATATAATTGTCAACTTAATTAAAAATACTAACAAAAAACAAAGTTATGTACGGTAAACTGAAAGATTTCCTTACTCAGGAATTGGCAAACATCAAAGCTGCCGGATTGTATAAGAACGAGCGTATCATCACCACTCCTCAAAGAGCCGATATTCAAGTAAACGCAGGAAGCGACGTTTTGAATTTCTGCGCAAACAACTACTTGGGCCTGTCTGACAACCAACGTCTGATCAAGGCAGCCAAAGAGGCTATGGACACACACGGATACGGCATGTCATCCGTCCGTTTCATCTGTGGGACACAAGATCTGCACAAACAACTGGAAGCCGCGATTTCCGACTACTTCAAGACTGAAGACACGATCTTGTACGCTGCTTGTTTCGATGCCAACGGCGGTCTGTTCGAACCCTTGTTCACAGAAGAAGATGCAATCATTTCCGACGCTTTGAACCATGCTTCCATCATTGACGGCGTACGTCTTTGCAAGGCAAAGCGCTATCGCTATGCCAACGCAGACATGGCCGACCTGGAACGTTGCCTGCAAGAAGCCCAAGCACAACGTCACCGCATCATCGCAACGGACGGTGTGTTCTCTATGGACGGTAATGTGGCTCCAATGGATAAGATCTGCGAACTGGCAGAAAAATATGATGCCCTGGTAATGGTCGACGAATCTCACTCTGCCGGTGTCGTCGGTCCGACAGGACACGGTGTAGCGGAACAATATAATGTATACGGAAGAGTTGATATCTTCACCGGTACGTTAGGTAAAGCTTTCGGAGGAGCCATGGGCGGATTCACAACCGGAAAGAAAGAGATCATCGACATGCTGCGTCAACGCTCTCGTCCTTATCTGTTCTCCAACTCTGTCGCTCCCGCCATCGTAGGTGCCAGCTTGGAAATGTTCAAGATGCTGAAAGAAAGTGACACTTTGCACACGAAACTGATGAACAACGTCAGCTACTTCCGCGAAAAGATGTTGGCTGCCGGTTTCGACATCAAACCGACTCAGTCTGCAATTTGCGCCGTTATGCTGTATGACGCTAAATTATCTCAGGATTTCGCTGCCAAGATGCAGGAAGAAGGTATCTATGTAACCGGTTTCTATTATCCGGTAGTACCGAAAAATCAGGCCCGTATCCGCGTACAATTGTCAGCAGGCCACGAAACAGAACATTTGGATAAAGCGATTGCTGCATTTATCAAAGTCGGAAAAGAACTGAATGTAATCAAGTAAGTTTGTTCTTAAGCAAAATAGCAAAGGCTTGATTGCCGTTGGCTTGAGCCGATGGCGATCAAGTCTTTTTTATTTAATACAACTATTCTTCAAAATAAAAGAATTATCTTTGTCCTATCACAAGTAATTTTTTATGCAACTCAGTAACTATCATAGCCATTGTACATTTTGTGACGGGCGGAGCACGCCGGAAGATTTCGTCAAATTTGCTATCGCACACGGGTTTCGCGCCTACGGTTTTTCTTCCCATTCACCATTACCGTTCGAAACATTCTGGAACATGTCAAAAGATGATATGCCCGAATATCTGATAGAGATAGAACGGCTGAAAAAGAAATACAGCAAGCGGCTGGAAATATATGTAGGACTGGAAATCGATTTTTTAGACAAGAGCTACAACGCGTCCATCCCTTACTTCCGTAACCTGCCGCTCGATTACCGCATCGGTTCCATACACTTTCTGCCGGTCATACAACCACTCGCAGAAAAGAATATGGTGTGCATCGACGGTTCTTCCCGAGAATACCAAAAATCAGTCAACACCTATTACGGCGGGGATATCCGTAAGATGGTCGCCCATTATTTCAACTCCACACAGCAAATGATCGAGGCTGGCGGGATCGACATCGTCGGTCACATGGACAAGATTTACATGAACGGCCACAAATGCGAAGGCTTCGACCTGCAAGCGGACTGGTATCAAAAACCGCTCAACGACTGCTTGCACCTGATTGCCGAAAAGGGCCTGATGGTCGAAGTCAACACGAAAAACCTCGTGAAGAAACAAGAACTCTATCCACACATCGACTATCTGCACCGCCTACGCGAGTTGGATATCCCAGTGATGGTAAACTCCGACTGCCACTATCCCGATTTGGTGAACGACGGTCGTATGGAAGCATTCGAACTGCTGAAAAAAGTCGGGCTCAAGTCGACTCGCGAACTCGTCGGCGGACATTGGCAGGATATAGCAATCTGATACATTTGTAACGAGATTGCAACATGTATTTCATTTTATCGAAATACGGAACCATTTCCTTTGCACAAATAAATTGTATTTGCATCATATAACAGACAAAAATTATGGATATGCCGAAGATTCTCGTAGTGGACGATGAAGAGGATTTATGCGAGATCCTTAAGTTCAATCTTGAAATAGAAGGGTATGAGGTAGACACGGCTTCCAGTGCCGAAGAAGCGCTGAAGACGGATATTACCTCTTACCAACTGTTACTTTTAGATGTCATGATGGGTGAAACATCAGGATTCAAGATGGCCAGTATCCTCAAGAAAGAAGAGAAGACGGCCGATATCCCCATCATCTTCCTGACAGCCAAAGACACCGAAAACGACATGCTGACAGGCTTCAACTTAGGAGCCGACGACTATATATCCAAGCCTTTCTCCCTCCGCCAGGTAGTAGCACGTGTGAAAGCCGTACTGCGCCGTACATCGGACAAGGAGAAAGTGCAAGAAGACGAATGCCTCAGATACGAGACCCTATCACTTGACACGAAGCGCATCAAAGCATCTGTCGACGGACAGGAAATCCCACTCACTAAAAAGGAGTTCGAAATACTGAAGCTCCTCCTCGAAAACAAAGGGAACGTGTTCTCACGTGAGGAAATCCTTTCCCGGATATGGAAAGACGAAGTATATGTACTCGACCGCACCATCGATGTAAACATCACCCGCCTGCGCAAAAAGATCGGACCATACGGAAAGAACATTGTGACACGCCTCGGTTTCGGATACTGTTTCGAAAATTAAAAATCCAAAATAATTTCTTATTTTTTTAGAGCCTGTTTAAATTTTCAATCTAAATAAGTATATGGTCAAGATAGAATCAACGACAAACAGCAGGATACCTTTCAGCCAACGGCTTTTCTGGTCGATATTCGCCATGTTCCTAGGGTTCACGGTTTGCTTCTTATTGTTCCAGTACCAGCGGGAACGAGAATTTACTCAGGAGAAGTTGAATAACGTGTTGGGGAATTACAACTACCAATTGTTCCGCCGTACGCAACAGGCCGAGAATATCAACAAGGTGGTCCACCAGTTTATCAACGACATCCCTCAAAAAGAACTTCGCGTGACCATTATCGATCCGGCGGGAAAAGTACTGTTCGACAATAGCGGGGCCGAAGAGTTCAACAACCATAACGACCGCAGCGAGGTGCGCAAGGCACGCCTCTACAATGAAGGGTTTGCCATCCGCTCGTCCAACTCGACCGGGAAACGCTATTTCTACACGGCAACAAATATCGACGGATACACCTACCGCTCCGCCCTACCCTGGGCCCCCTACACACAACAAGCGTTGACTATCGACAAAGATTTCATTTACTTCATGGCGTTAATGACACTGATATTCTTTTTCGTCCTCTCCCGATTCACGCTCAGCATCGGGCGGACGATCTCGAAACTACGCGATTTCGCCCTGAATATGGAAAAAGACCGCATGCCGGAAAACAAATATGTCTTTCCAAACGATGAACTCGGAGACATTTCGAAAAATATCGTCGGACTTTACCACCGCCAGCAAAATGCCAAAAACGAACTTTCGATGGAACGTGAAAAACTGATCAAGCATTTCCAGTACGCGAAAGAGGGCTTCGCCATGTTCACACCGGAAGGGAGAGAAATATTGTCCAATATCCAGTTCGTACAGTTCGCAAACCTAATTTCCGACATGCAGATACGACAGTCGGAAGACACGATCGACATCCCGGAACTGGAACCGATCCATCAGTTCCTCTCCAAAAACATTCCGGACACGAACTATAAACGGAAAGTGTTACGCGAATCGGTCACAGTGGACAAGAACGGCAAGATTTTCCTGATCGAATGTATCCTATTCCTTGACAACAGCTACGAAATCTCCATCAACGACATATCCCGCCAAGAAGAAGAGAGCCGGATGAAACGACAACTGACGCAAAACGTAGCACACGAACTGAAAACGCCTCTCAGCAGCATTCAAGGCTACCTCGAGACGATCATCAATAACCCGCAGTTACCAGACGATAAACGCCAGTTCTTCCTCGAACGCTGCTACTCGCAGAGTACGAGACTCACGGGACTGCTACGCGACATTTCGGTGTTGAACCGCTTGGACGAGGCTTCCGAAATGTTCGAACTGTCAGATGTGAACATCCGGAAACTGGTCAACGAAATCGAAAAAGAATGTTCGAAGGAAATGGAGGAAAAAAAGATCACGACAGAAGTGATCCTGCCGGATAACCCGACGATCCATGGTAATTATTCACTGCTTTATTCAATCTTCCGCAACCTCTACGACAATGCGATCGCGTATGCGGGCGAAGGTATCCATATCACGGTCAACTGCTACAAGGAGGACCCTAAGTTCTACTATTTCAGCTTCTCGGACAATGGCTCCGGTGTATCGGAAGAGCACGTGAACCGCATCTTTGAACGCTTCTACCGCATTGACAAAGGCCGCAGCCGCAAGATAGGCGGAACCGGCCTGGGACTCTCCATCGTCAAAAACGGCGTGAACTTCCACAAAGGCCAAATCTCCGCCAAGAGCGGGCTGGGGAAAGGAATGATGTTTTTCTTTACATTAAAGAAAAATGTTTAACCCATTATTTTAAACAGGCTCCTCCATAGTAAGAGCCTGTTTAAATTTTGTTCAGGAGCAACAATCATTTAGCATGACCATATCGTCCATATTTCATCCTCATTGATCACCCTTTTTTAATTATTCTTTACGCTCCCTACCGGATTCGCATTTGCGGCCTTCCAGCTTTGGTAGAAAACAGCAAGAAAGGAAATGATGAGACAAAATAGGCCTGCAACAAAGAAAATCAACGGACTGAGCGTGATCCGGTAGCTGTAATCCGACAGCCATTGACGCATGAAATACCAGCTCAGTGGAGTCGCAATCACAAACGCAATTCCAACATAGACAAGAAACGTACTGACGAGGCGGAGCAGGATTCCCTGATTGTCCGATCCGAACACTTTGCGGATCGCTACCTCTTGTGAACGTTGTTGAATGAAATAGGTTGACATCGCCAATAGCCCCAACAACGAAATCAAGATCGCGATGCAAGCGAAGATCACCACGATCTTAGCCAAACGAATCTGCGAATCAAAATGCATCTGGATGTTTTGGTCGATAAACTGTCCTTCGAAAGGAACACCCGACACCTCCTCGAAGACCTTACGCACAGACTCGTATGCCTCGACAAGATCACCCTGTACCTCGATCACGTAGTTCCACGGCCACCAGTCAGATTCCGTCTTCCGGAAACGAAACATCACCGGCGAATTTTCCTGCGTGATATTCCGAAGCTGAAAATCGCGAATCACTCCTAAGAGCGGAACCGCTTCTTCGCCCCATTTAAAAGAAGGAGCATCTTCCAACAATCCCATCTGTTTGAAAGCCAACTCGCTCAAATACCAGCCACCACCGGAGTTGGCCACCCGGTTATCCGACTTGATCTTAAAACCAAAAATATGGTAAGCGGCACTATCTACCTGTATCTGCTGGAGACTGAGTGATTTTCCCTCAAAAGTCCCGCTCATGTTGTTCGTCCCGCTCGAAGGTGTTCCGTTACTATGACCAACAGCCTTGACCAGCGGCAGTTGCCGTAAGAGATTTTCCGCTCGTTCCATCTCGCTCTTCGACCGGAAAACATTAACTGCGTTGATGATATTCGTTGTGTTATAGCCCAAAGGTGCGTGAATCAGATGGTCTATCTGAAGATACATCGTCAGTGAAGCGGCAATCATAGTGATCGTTATCACATTCTGGAAAGTAATAAAGATCTTGCTGAACACCATCTTCGTCTGTCGACGGAACGTCCCACGCACCACGTCGATCGGCTTCGATGATGAGATCAGGATGGCCGGAAGCAACCCCGACAAAACGCCGGTCAGCAAAATTACAACCAGGATCATCCCGCCCCAAAGCGGAGTTGCCAACACATCGAGCGTCAGCGGAACCTGCAACAGATCGTTGGCAAACGGAAGGGCCGCCTTCGCCAATAGCAGGCCGATCACAAAGGAAACAATCGTCAGAAATGTCGCCTCCATCATCAGTCGAAGAAACAGTTCCATACGCGAGGAACCCAGCAACCGACGTGTAGCCATTTCCTTCGCCCGTTGACCCGCCTGCGCCATAGTCAAGTTAATATAGTTGATGATCGAAAAAATCAAAATCAAGATACCGACCGACATCAACACCAGTGAAAAACGTTTATCTCCCCGGCCCAAACTATGGACATTCACTTCTCCGAAATAAATATCCGAAAACGGGACGACACGTACCTCTTTCATGAACTCGTACTTGTAAAGTCAATAACGTTCCTTGAAAAATGCCAGAATATCATCCGTCCTGCTCTTCAAGTCTGTCCCCGGCTTCAACAGCAGGAAACCGACACAGGAACCGGCGTTTCCCGGATTGTTTTTCGCCAAAGAATCATTGAACTCCGCCATCCGCTCAATACGCACCACTATATCACACGAGCGGATTACCGAACGATTAATATCTTCCATGACACCGGTCACCGTCACACTTGTCGAATCGCTGATACGGAAGCTCTTCCCGACAGGATTCTCTCCATCGAACACCTTCCGGGCAAAACTTTCCGAAACGACCACGCCATAAGGATCTTCCAACAACCGGTCGCGGTCACCGTCAAGCACTTTGAATGAAAAAACATCGAAAAACGTCGAATCTGCATACACAAGATCGGCAGTCAACTTCTTGTCCTCATAAAAAATTTGTCTGCTCTTTCCCTGATCCGTAATGACCGGACAGACTTTCTCTATCTCCGGATAACGTTCTTCCAGCCAATAAGAAACCGGAACAGCCGATTCCAAAAACTCTTCATTACCGACCACCACGATCCGGTCATAATTTACCTGTTGCTTGTCGATATTCAATTCCCGTTCCACATATACCGCAATCAGAATTACGAACATCAATGAAACGGACAGCCCAAAAACATCAATTATAGTGTACCCTTTATTCTGACCCAAAAATTTCAAAAAAGATTTTATGTTTAACAGATTATTCATCAGAAAATTATGATTTATACGGCTCTCACGAACCAAATTAGGCTTAAAAAATTAAATAAATTCATTTACAGACGATACGATACTACCATCAAACAAGTTGATCACGCGGTGAGCGAAACTCGCATCATGCTTGGAGTGCGTCACCATGACAATAGTAGTCCCTTCCTTGTTCAGTTCGGTCAGAAGTTGCATCACTTCGGCACCGTTCTTGGAATCCAGGTTACCGGTCGGCTCATCAGCGAGAATGATCTTCGGGTTCGAAACTACAGCACGAGCGATAGCTACACGCTGCTGCTGACCTCCGGAAAGTTGCTGCGGGAAATGACCAGCACGATGACTGATATTCATACGTTTCAATATTTCATTCACCATTTGCTTGCGTTCGCTTGCCTTCACATTCAGATAAGTAAGCGGCAACTCCACATTCTCAAATACATTCAGTTCGTCTATCAGGTTAAAACTCTGGAATACGAAACCGATATTCCCTTTACGCACCTGTGTACGTTCTTTCTCTTTCAAATGTCCGACTTCCTGGCCTGCAAGATAATAGTTTCCCGATGTCGGGTTATCCAATAACCCCAGGATGTTCAACAAAGTAGACTTGCCACAGCCTGAGGGTCCCATGATTGCCACAAACTCACCATCCTTTACTTCCAGCGACACACCGTTCAATGCGATCGTTTCCACCTCTTCTGTACGAAAAAATTTACTTAATCCTTCAATTTTAATCATGACTGTATCTGTTTTTATTGTTATTACTTCTTCTTGCCGATAAATAGGCAAACAGCGTGCCAAAGTAAATAAATCATTAATTTACAACATCATAAAGATTTTGAAATTTCCCGAGAGTGTCTAATTTTTAGACAGTAGTGTAAAAATATTAGACACTCTTTTATCAGCTTACAAGATTTTTCATCCCCATTCGCTCTCCTCTTTGAAGTCAAAACGTTCGATTTTCGTGACTTGTATCTCTCCGTTCCGAAGCATATACTCGTTTCCTTTGTATTTTTTGTTCAAATCTTCCAATGAAAAAGAGATATCCGAAGTTCCGACTGCAAAACGGTAGAAAGACGGCATAACCTTATCGTCGATTTTCGACTCCATCACTTTATAAGCAGCTTCCTTGTCCTTTCTGAAGGCATTGAGAAACTCATCCAGCAATTTCGGATTATCCTTTCTCGAAAATGTAATCGTGATCACCTCTTTTACCGGTTTCTTCGTTTTCCGATCCTTGTCGTAGATCACATCCACATTAACCTTTGCCATCGACTCGCATTTTTTCATCAATGCATTCAGATTCGCCTGTGCCAACAGATCGCCAGACCAGCTCCCTGCCATCAGCAAGGCGGCTGTTAAAATAAGATTTCTTGTTTTCATACTTTTATTATTAATGATTTATGAATTATTTATCCTTATATTCCCTTTCCAATTTCTCTACATCCGATTCGAACCGTTCGACCTCCCGCTCCTTCGTTTTCAGCTCATGCAGGGTTTGCCTGTACTGCCGCAAAGAACGCAATGCCAACCGTTCTTTTTCGTACTGTTTCTTTTCCGCCTGCCGGATCACCTCATCCAACTCACGCGCCACCGCTTCGGGTATCTCCGTCTTCACGCCGTTACGGATAATGTAGCTGCCGGCATAGGGGTTAAACTCATCTTCCTTGCCACTGTCTCCCTTGTTCAAGAATAAAAACAACAACAAAGAAGCGGCCACGGCAGTACCTATCCAGAACCACCTTTTGAAGAAAGGGAATTTGCGAACCGGCATGGCGGCCTCCTCCCCCTTTTCCACCTCACGGGCGATGCCGGTCTCAAAATAACCGAACACCGGTTTATAGTCATTCAGATGCTCCGGCAAATCCGGGCGGGCGAAGAAGGCATACAGCTCCTGCTCCTCGGTATTGGTTGTTTCCCCTTCGAAGAAACGTTCCAACAGGTTTTCGATATAGGTATATTCGTCTGCTTTCATCTTGTTACATTTTTAAGAATAGGTCCCTGACTTTTTTACGTGCACGCGAGAGATTCACTCGGACAGCTTCAGGCGTACTGCCGGTCAATTCTGCAATCTCCTTCACTTCGAAGCCATCAATATGCTTCATCCGAAGTATCGTCTGCTGGAGGCCGGGAAGCTGTTCCATGATATGCATCACCTGGCTGACACTGTCTTTCTGCTCCAACATGACATACGGATCACCGTCTGCCGCAAGCATCGCCGGGCCGGGCAACTGTTCCGGTCTGTGCTGGAACGCCCGGAGACGGTTCAGGCAAAGATGTTTCGTGATCTGTACGGCAAGTGCCTCCACGCTGTCGTAGCGTTCCAGTTCATCGCGGATATACCACATCTTCAGGAAAACCTCCTGTACGACATCCTCCACATCCTGCGGGTCATCCAACAAGCGGCGGGCACATCCCGACAACTTTCCCCTGAGCGGTACGACTTCTATTTTAAACTGTTCTTGTTCCATTCTATTTAAAGAGACACGCCACGCAAACAAACGTAACATGATTTATTGAAAAAAATACCCGGCAGGCATTTTGATTCACCTGCCGGGAAAACGACATCCCGGATTATTCCGATTTAATATTTTTCACCGGATTCTCGTTCGCCACATACCAGGAACAAAGCACGACGCAGAAGCCGATCACAGCCAGCAACGCCAAGCCGCCCAGGATAAAGATGAAGACGTTCAACGATATCTTTTTTCCTTTATCTTATTCCGCCTTAAGGCTGTTTACCGGATCATCATTTACTGCCCTGCAAACGCGATAAACAACACAAACAATTATAACCAAGACTACTAATGCTGCTCCTGATAAGAACAACCACCACGATAACGGAATCTTGGCTGCAAACTGCTGTTGCCAATGTTCAGCCACGAAATAAGAACCGACACTTCCTATCAGGATTGCGGGGATAGCGATCTTCATGATATCACCAAGGAAAAGCGACAAGATATCCTTCAATATTGCTCCGTTCACTTTACGGATTGCCAGTTCTTTACGCCGGCGGTTTATCTCGTCGTTGGTATAACCGATCAAGCCGATAAGGGCAATAATCAAAGTAATAGAACCTCCAATCATCACCTGGTCACGAAATTTCCGCGCATCACTGTAAACATCTTCAATCAATGCCGAATAAACATCAAGCTGCAGATCCTGATCCGGCACTAATGTATTCAATGTGCTACGAACTTCCATCAGAGTTTCAGGCGTCAATGTTTTAAACTTAACAGCTAATATGGAACTCGGACGTTTCCGGTAGAACAAAACCGTAGGGCGCTCATCCAAATCGACCAGCGAGCCAATACGATAATTTTCGAACACTCCACAGATACGAAAATACTCCACCGAACCATTCCCGCTATGCTCGGACACCCATATATATTTACCGACCGCACCATCGGACCAGTCTGCAAACTGCTGCATTTTTTCAACAAAAGCACGATTCACCATTATTTCTTCCGAGTTATCGACATTCTCCGTAAAAGAACGGCCTTCAATAACCGGGACTTCCAGCATTTCCAGATAACCATTGCCACAGTAATATTGATCGATAATATTGAACAAATTACGGTTATCATTCGGCAACTGGATATTATTACCTGAAAAATTCGGTCCTATCGGTAACATATAGGAGGTCGTCACCATTTCCACCGGAGCCAAACGTTGAATTTCTTCTACCAATTTATAGCGTCTTGTCGAATCGACAGCCGAAATATCCGAATAAGCCAACCGCTCATAAGCATATCCCGGATTATCATTCATCATAAAATGGTATTGACGCCCCACAACAAGCAACAAGCATACCAGCAATCCGACCGCGACGAATTGCAAAAACAATAATCCCAACTTCCAAATGCGACGGCTTTCTCTGAAATTACGGAATACCGATGCAACCGGAATGCGGGCAAACAACAAGCCGGGGACATAAGCCGTTGCCCCAAAAACAAGGACACAAATTATCAATAACAACAAAGCACCTTCCGAAAATAACAAAGTACCGGCCGAGACATCCAATAATTGCCGGATCAAATCACGTCCGAGGAAAACCAGAAAAACAGCCAATAAGAGTGCCAAAAACATGTGTACCAATGTTTCTGAAACAACAATGCTATGGATATTCCTTTCAGATGCACCATAGGATTTGCGCACCGCCACTTCCTTTGCCCGATTGACAATAGAAGAAATCGAAATCAAAATATAGTTCATGACTGCCGTAAACAATAAAGCAAACGCCAATATGGCAAGCATTTTCACCAGATTTCCAACGCTTTCATATTTTGCATGCATCTCCAACAAAGGCTTCATTCCGTATTCAAGTTCAATACCGGCCTTCTTCAGTTCCTCCATATCCACATGTCGCTCAAACATATCCCGTATAGCCGGCTTCAAACTTTCGGGTGTAACACCGGGAGCCAAACGAACATACGTCAAATAGCGGTCGTTGCCCACCCATCTTTCACGGCTCCACTTAGGAAGCCCTTCTATTGATACCAATATATCATACCGTAAATGAGAATTTTCAGGGATATCTTCGAATACACCTTCAACATTGATTTCCGCCCATGAATTTTTGTCCAAAACAAGCTTCAGACCGTTTACCTGATCGATGCCCCCTAATTTTTCAGCTAACGAACGAGAAATCATGGCTCCTCCCGAATGGGACAACACGTTCTCCGGAACCCCGAATAAAACCGGCCGGGACAGGACTTTGAACACATTTGTATCTCCAAACATCACGTTACCAGCCGTATAACGAATTTTATCCGGAGTAGTAAAGGTAACATCCCCACCCTCCAAATAAGTCAATCGTGTCGCCACTTCCACTCCCGGCACTTCAGCCTGCATGCCAGGTGCAACCCCACCTGAAACAGCCCCATGCTCATGCGTTTCACCATCATTCATATTAAAATTTTCCACCAACCGGTAAATCCGATCCACATCCGGATAAAAACGATCGTAAGATTGTTCGAAATAAATCTTTGCAACCAAAATCAACGCAACCGCTAAACCTACACCCAACGAAAGAATCCTCATCCCATTGTGCCGCCCTTTTCTAAAAAGCGAGCGGAAAGCAATCTTCAAGTTTTTCATATCTATATTCTTTATTGATTTAACTACACTATTACAGCAAGATATATTCAAAAAGTATGCCAGTCCTATTAATTATTTAGTAATCAGACATATAAATATTTAAACCAACTATCAGAGTGTCCAATTATTTGACAATGATGTACAAATATTGGACAATGTGTAAATGAGCCAAGGTTTCATATATTTTGTGTATTTTTGATACAGTCTGAGGTTATTTATTTGACTGTAAACAGATTAAAAAGAATCCGCGTGAGGTGTAGGCAACAGATAAGAAATCAGTAAGCCTCTGTGGAACCCCATGTTTCTCACGCTTGCAAGAGATCAAGGTATGGAAAGAGAAAGAGTTATTCGACAATTAGGGACTGAACCTATGTAATTCATACATAGATTCAGTCTCCATTAAACTACTCCATTGATTCCCGAATAATACGCGAAGTTTCTTTCTTATACTCCTTGCGGTCATATTCAGATCCTCTGCACATCCAGCAACTACACGGAGTTCCTGTGGTTTTGTAAACTTGCGCCCATTTGTCTTTTGCCAACTCAAACCAGTGCGGATGCTCATAATAACTTCCATCTTCACGGATGATACAATGACCATAAGCGGCATATAAAATCATACGAGCTTTAAACACACGAGCCATTTGTTGGCGTCTCCAAAATTTGTTTCTTTTGTCCATCGTCTCTTTCTATTAAAGTTAGGATGAACAATGATGTTATTTTGGTAAGACTTAATATATCCATAATTATTGTGTATTTTAATGTTTCATAGCCTTTGTGAAAACCTCGCAAGCCGTTCCTTCAACAATTCGCCATACCCTGTCGTATAATCAAGAACAGGCAATGCCGATACAATCCTTGTAACATGTCAGCAACAACGACATCCGGTCAAGAATACTGATGTCTGTATTCCGCAATGCAACATCCAACAACCATCCTTCAGGAACCAAACTACCGAAAGATGAGTAGAAAGATTATTCATAGCATCATGCTTTATACCTTCTCGGGTACAAAGCTAACATAAATATTCGATATTATATCAGAGTGGGTATAATTCAAGGAGAATTCTCCGTATTTTTGCACCATGAAACGAAACATACTTGCTCTCTACCTGATCAAACTGTCCAAATGGTTCACTTTAGTCATGCCGATCATCGTGCTGTTCTACGAAAAGCACGGACTGGGGCTACAGGATGTTTTCATCCTGAAAAGCATTTATTCGGTTGCGGCAGTGACATTGGAAATTCCGTCCGGCTACTTGGCTGATGTGTGGGGGCGGCGCAAATGTCTGATATCGGGATGTATCTTGTTCTTTTTCGGATATTTATGTTACTCATTCACCTCCACATTTACGGCATTCCTGTTTGCCGAAGTGCTATTGGGAACGGGACAAACATTGGTGAACGGGGCGGACTCGGCCTTGCTGTACGACACAACCGCACAATACAAAAAAGAGAACTTATATCTGCGGTACGAAGGACGCATCACCATGATCGGTAATTTTGCGGAAGCTTTGGCAGGCATACTTGGCGGGTTGCTGGCGGCGTATTCTCTCCGGCTTCCTTTTTATAGCCAAACGATTATTGCTTTTACCGGTATCCCTGCGGCATTCGCGCTAAAGGAGATAAACCGTTCGAACAAAATACAAAATCCGGTTGGCGAAATTGTGCGGATCATCAAATATTCATTAGTCACCAACAAAAAACTATGCTATAACATTCTGTTTTCCGGGATCATCGGGGCGGCAACCCTCACGATGGCCTGGTTCGTGCAGCCGGTGCTGATGTATCTGAAAACTCCCGTGTCCTGGTATGGCGTCATCTGGACCGTATTGAATCTGACTGTCGGTTTTGCAGCTCTCTGGTCAGACCGCGTGGACAGCTATTTCGGCCCGCGTAAGATGGGAATCCTCATCCTTACGGTGATCGTCGGCGGATATGCCGCGCTCGCTTTCAACCTGACATACGCCGGCCTTGCCATCCTGCTCGTCTTTTACATCTTCCGGGGGTTTGCCACTCCTATCCTCAAAGGCTACATCAACCAGATGACCTTTTCCGACATGAGGGCGACAGTGCTCTCCATCCGCAACTTCATAATCCGCCTGATGTTCGCTGCTATCGCCCCCTTTATCGGTTGGCTGAATGACATGTATTCCCTCCAGGTTGCCCTGCTCGTTTCAGCGGGGATCATATTGCTGCCGGGAGGGATACTTCTGGGGCTTCAGTTTAGGAAAGAAGTTAAAAAGGGGACATTACGCAGGAACAAGTTATCCCATAATTTACAATAACCCCTATTTGGATCTTTTTCTATTTCGATCCAAAATACCGATCATTCGGGTTTGACATTTTTTACACTGTTAATCCAGTTTTACTGACAATCGAAAATACAAAGTCGGCAGATAATGGATATATGCAGTCTTTATGACAAGTAAAAGAGAGAAAAAACAACATTTCGGAAAACCTGAACTACCGGAGAATGGCTTGTAGCAAAAAAGTCAGGGGACGAACCCGAGTATCCAAAACTGATTTCGAGGCTTTATTGTGACGACGACCGTCTTCGTTACAATAAAGACCGTCTTCATCGCGACGAAGTCCATCTTCATATAAAACGAAGACGGTCATCATGGAAACGAAGACGGTCGTCGTCACAATAAACAGCGTACCTCATACTGAAAAACTACTTTTTCCAACTCAAAAGCAAGATTTCAGTGCTACTTATAAAGGATGTATAATATTGTAAAATAAGCAATATTATACAAGAACCCAAGACAACCGCACCAAAAACAGCCATCAGCGAAAAAGATGCAAAAACAGGGCATAAAAGTACCTCCAACACGGCGGATAAACATCCCCACATCCCCGGAAAGGTCTCACACAGACCCGGGTCTGCACCTCTCCCACACCCGGGTCTCCGTGGTGGGTACACCCGGTTCCACAAAAGCTACTGAATATCAGTGGCTTTTATTTAGGGGGCACTATTTTGGGGACTTTTTATTAAATAACTTCATTGCTTCTTGTTTTGCCGAGTCGGCTATGTCGATGTATGGTTTCATTGATTTGTAATCGTTATTTCCCGTCCATTTCATGACGACTTCCAGTTGTATGCCCATCATTAGGGCGTTGCAGATAAATGTACGTCTTCCGCAATGGGTCCCTAATAGTTCATATTTTTTAAAAGTTTCGTCTATTCTTTTGTTTCCTTTGTAGTACGTGATAGTTACAGGGGCGTTTATTCCGCATATATAGCCTACTTCTTTGATGTACAGGTTCATTTTTTGGTTTGTTAATACCGGTAGTGCTTTATTTTCAGGGTATTTCATGTTTTTGTACTTGTCGAGTATCTCTCTGGAGTAATCGTTTAGCTCGATTGATATCGTGTCTGATGTTTTGACGGTTGTTATGACTATTTTGTCGTTTATTATATTGTGGCGTTTGAGATTTGCAACGTCAGAGTATCTTAACGATGTAAAGCAGCAAAAGCAAAATATATCCCTTACCCGCTCCAAGTATTTTTTATTTTCCGTAAATTCGAAGTAATATAATTTCATAAGTTCATCCCATTCTAAAAAAATTACTTTCTTTTCCGTGTCTTTTAATTTTGGCGAAAAAGTTTCGAAATCTCGGTTGCTATTATAGCCTTTTAATGTTGCCCATCTCATGAACCATTTTAAAAAGCTTATCTGTTTTTTTATCGTGCTGTTTCGAAGGTCTATATCGTCCCTTAAATATGCCATAAAATCATTTAGTCCTGATTCTGTCAAGTCTTCAAAAGAAATTGTGTTATTGAATGACATAAGGTGTTTTTTTAGGGTGTTTATTTTTCTATATGTGGCTGCAGACCAACTGTTTCTGAATCCAGTTTCTTTTGTAAAATTATTGAATATCGACCATATATTACCACCTTCGTTTGCATCGTTTTCGCATACCCCTCTTACCTCTTTTATAAACAAAGATTTGAACTCTTCTTTTGTGGGTATCTTGTTTTCCAAATTGAACTTGTTGAATATGTTTTCAACTGCTGTTTCGTATCTGTTTATTTCGCGATTAATTACAGATGCTTGTATCTTTTTTTTGCCGTGAGTTGTGTTGTTTTTGCAACGTTGGGTTTCGGTGCTCCATTTGCTTACGTCGACGCGGAAGCCAACGTTAAAAGCGACGATATTTTTCCCCCATCGTATGCGGATGCGCAGTTTTGCGTCTTCTTTTCCTTTTTCCTTGTCAAGCAGGAAGATATGATACCATTTGTTTGCCATAAAATATATATATATAATTTGATATTATTTTCTGAACAAAAATATTTTTTGTTTTGTTTATTTATCAAGCAGCTTATGGTGGCGGCCTTTAAATCAAAAAAACATGGAACAGCAAGAATCTATGGAAAGATTCCCGGGATTAACGGAGAGTCAAATATTTGACTTAGCAGAGCTTGGAATGTCAGTGCTCAATATCTCAAGCTCGGAAAACCTTGTGTCAGAATTAATGTATGTATCCAAGGAGGTGCTATGTTCGGAGTCGGATATCGCCGAAAAAACACGATATTGTGTCTCTGACCTAATGGGCATTGCCATTTGTATTCACGATTTTGGCAATAAGATTAAAAAGTTATAATCTTTTCATACAGCCAAGTACTTTGAACACGGTCATTATCATTTCTTTAGGTAAATCTTGTACGCCATATTCCGGTGATTTGCTGGAAGGGATCAGAGAATAGCAATCTTTATTTTGAGATGGCCCTAATCTTTTGATTGTACGCATTTCATTTTTTGTGACTATGGCGTATATTTCGCCGTACGGAAGGAATGATATATCTTCAATTTTTTTTAGTGCTATTATATCACCATGTGTTATTTCAGGTTCCATCGAATGACCTGTCACGTTGCACCAGCATGTAGCTTCGTTGTATTTTGGGAAATCAATGAGATATTCCGGCACTGTTGTCTGATCATTTATTACCACATCGAATCCTCCAACGAAATCAACGTTGTAGTATGGAACCCCTTTGTCATCGCTTTTTACAGGTAAATTAGATTTGACTGCATTTTCTTTTTTGAGCATGGACCCTTCGCCTGTTAAAACCCATTCAGCGGATAATTCTGAGTAAGTTCGCAGTATTAAAGAGGCTACTTCGGCGGAAATATTCTTTGTGTTGGTGATATAACTTCTTGACACCCCAATGCTTTTCTCAAATGCGTTTATTCTAATACCTTTATAATCAATAAATTGCATTATTCTATCCTTTACACTCATAGCTTATATTGTTAATTGATGTTATTTACTCGAATATATTCAGCAAAATATTTTCATAGTTCGAAAATACTCATCATATTTGCAAAGTCATTTGAAGACTGCAAATATATAATATAAATGTAATATACAAGTGTATGAAAGAAAAAAAGAGATTACCAATCATTATCACCCCATTTGGGAGTAAACAAAAAATTGCAAAGGATGTAAAAGTTTCGAGGGAATTTGTTAATAGGTCTTTGAGCTATACATCTAATTCGGAAAAAGCTAAGAAAGTCAGATCTATAGCTTTAGAAAAATATGGTGGTGTTGAATCTTATAAGGAGGTAGAAGCTTAATGTATAGTTTGGACACGCCTATATGGCAATTGACTGTTGGCGAATTTATTGAGTTGCAAAAGAAAAATGCAATCAATATATCAAACGCAGAACCTGCTGGAATCCCCAAAAGAAATTTGGTATATGGGATATCCGGGTTGGCAAAGTTGTTGAATTGCTCAAACGCTACGGCTCAGAAAGTTAAGAATAGCGGAAGAATAGACAAGGCATATACACAGGTAGGTAGGCAAATTGTATTTGATGCCGATCAGGTGATTGACCTTTTGAAAAGTAACAGAAAAAAGTAACTAAAAAATGAACAGGGAAAATATATACTTTTCGCATGATGCAAATGCAATGAGTGACCCAAAATGTATGTTGCTTATTGAGCAACTTGGAATGGAGGGTTACGGGATGTTTTGGGGTTTGGTAGAAATGCTCAGACAGCAGCCTGAATACAAAATGTCGTTACTGCTTATACCGGCATTGGCAAATAGATTTAAGGTATCTGAATCAAAATTAAAGACAGTTGTGTCGGCATACGGGTTGTTCGTAATCGAAAACGATGAGTTTTTCTTTTCCCCCTCTCTTCGCGAAAGAATGGAATTGATGCTTGAAAAAAGAGAGAGAAGGGTAAATGCGGGTAAATTGTCAGGTCAAGCCCGAAGAATGAAAGCTTTGAACATAAAAAATGAACAATGTTCGAACAATGTTCAAGCAATGTTCAAGCAATGTTCGAACAATACTGAACAAAGAAAAGAAATAGAATTATCTACTACTAACGTAGTATCTAATTCTTGTATTAGTGATAATAACAAAGATAGTTATAAGGATAAAGATAGTTTAAAAGATAAAGAGAGGGGGGATTTTGAAAAGTCGGAATCTACCGATTCCTCTAAGTCGAAGGCCAAGGCCTTCTCCCCTCCTTCTGTGGCAGAAATCGAATCTTATTGCAAGGAGAGAAATAACGGGATAGACGCCGAATGGTTTTACGATTTTTACCAGTCGAAAAACTGGATGGTAGGTAAGTCGAAGATGAAAGATTGGAAGGCGTCTGTAAGAACTTGGGAAAGGAGAATGAAGAATGAGAAGAAAGAACAATCAAGAAGCAACCAGTATGAAGAACTTTAACCTGCCGTCGGACAGAGAGGTGGAATCAGCCGTCCTTGGGATGTTGCTGATAGAGTCTAACGCCATCAACACAGTTTCGGACGTGTTGACAAAAGAGGTTTTTTTTAACGAGGCAAATGCCTTGGTATTTGATGCTATACAACAGGTATCAAAGGATGGCGATGTTGTCGACATGATGCTGGTAGTGTCTAAGCTGGCCAGCATGGGCAAGCTGGATGATATAGGAGGACCGTTTTATATAGCCAAATTAACGAGCGAGGTTGCGCTGACAACTAATTTGCTAAACCATTCGCTGTATCTTAAGGACTTATATATGGCCAGACAACTTATACTCTCCGGCAATAAAATCATGGCGATGGCGCTTGACAGGACGCAGGACGTCGAAGATACGCTATATGCCGGGATTAAAATGCTCGAAAATATAGCAAGCGAAATGACGTTCGGAGCGAATACAGCCGATTTAAGGGTGCTTGCAAAAGAAAGTATGTCGATGTACGAGAAACGGAAAGAAAATCGCTCAGAGGGCAAAAAAACGGGCATTTTGACGGGAATAGATAAATTGGATAATACCCTGTTCGGGTTGAAAGGGGGGCAACTTGTCATTTTGGCGGCTCGTCCGGCGATGGGTAAGACGGCTTTTGCGCTTAACATAGCGCGGACGGCTGCTATGTCCGGCCATCCTACGGTTATATTTTCACTTGAAATGTCGGGGGTAAGCCTATCTGACAGGATGTTGATAGCGGATGGGGATTTTAATGCTACGGCCTTTCGAAAGGGAGCATTAACAGAAAAAGAGGAAGCGGATCTGTCACGATCGGTTGATGGTTTGGGATATCTGCCTATAACAGTTGATGAAACATCCGGTATCCAAATACAGCAGATAAGTTCCATTGCGAAAAATCTGCGCCGTAAGGGAAAATGTGAACTGGTTATCATAGACTATCTCCAGCTCGTAAAAATAAAGTCGGATAACAAAAACTATTCTCGCGAGCAGGAAGTTGCTGAAACAACGAGGTTTGCAAAGGGGATGGCTAAAAGTTTGAATGTTCCTGTGATCCTGCTTTCGCAGCTTTCGCGAAAGTGCGAGGAGAGGCAGGATAAAACGCCGATATTATCCGACCTTAGAGAGTCCGGTAGTATCGAGCAGGATGCTGACATAGTGTTGATGCTCCATAGGCCTGCTTATTTTGACCGTAACGAGGAGCAAGGCATGGGGATAGTAAGGGTTGCGAAAAATCGGGACGGTCGTACCGGAGATATCAAATTCCATCATAATAAGACATTAACGAGGTTTACGGATTATGATATCCCGTGCCCATTTTAAACAGTAAGATATGGCTAATAAACCGGCAAAAAAAAGAGTCCGCCTGTATGGTGTCCAGCGGACAGTGCGTGACAGGTCAAAATGTGATCGCCCGAGGTCCGATGCCCGCTACCATACATGGCGGTGGACAAAAGAAAGCAAGGCTTTTAGGGATGCACATCCCCTGTGCGAAAATTGCCTCAAAAAAGGGTTGTACGTGCCTTCCGAGGTTGTGGACCACATAATACCTATAGCCATACATGACTTTTGGGATGAGTCTAATTGGCAAGCATTATGCGCAAAGTGCAATGTGGCTAAAGGTAACAGGGATAAAAAAATAATAAATAGCAGAAAATATGAGCGTTAAAAAGAAAATTATAGAAATCAGCCCTCCGGACTATTGTTTCGATGAAGAGACTTTAGAATTTAGTGATTTTGTTTGCAATAAATGTAATGGAAGAAAGGTTTTTGTTACAATTAAAGGTCATAACAAATTTGAGTCGAAACAATGTCCTTATTGCGATGGGACAGGTAAGATTAAGGCGGTTATTAATATTAAATGGAAACCAAGTAAAAGTAATAGATATGACAATAAGTGAGTTTGAAAGAACGGAATGGAAATCAGGCATGTTGGCTGATATAAATGGAAATCAGGTTGAGATTGTTTCCGTAAATCTTCACAATATGGAAATATGTGTTTTATATGGTGACAGAACATATTGGATTCCTTGTTGTTTTGTCAATTTGGTTAATAATTAAAATTAAAAGTTATGGTTGTATTTATAATTATATCGTTAGTTATGTCCGTGGCTTCATTGTTTACTTTTTTTGTATTTATGAAGGTGTTATTTGAACAACAAAAGCAACAAGTGGCATTGAATAAACGATGCAAAGAATTGGATAGTAATTTGAAGCCTATTCGTCTTTATTTCATCGTTAAAAACTATAATATTTGCATCCGTAATGAAGATTATGAATGTGCCGGAAAGATCTTGAATATTATAAAGGAACAGTTTCCGGAGGATTATGATAAGATGGGGTTTAAATGTTAAAAAATAAAATCATAGATATTATACCGAAGTCTAAGTATTAATTAACAATTAAAAAGAAGTGAACCTATGACAATAACGGAAAAGAACGCAGAGTGGATAAAACAGCAACGCAAAAGAATGATGACGGCTGTTTCAGAATTGGCCGGAATTTTAGCTGCCGCAAATTTTGATCTGGTTTCAAGCCCTAAATATTTAATCGAATTTGAAATGGGCATGTCAGGAAACTGTATCGAAATTAGAGTATATGATGATAATGATGTAGTTGAAAAAATAGACTACTGGAATATGAATTGTATACTTGATGATCCGTTCGGCGCCTTAAACAAGGGGTACATTGAAGAGAAGGTTACGGCATTTCTTCGCGAAATAGCTCGAATGAAATTGTGTGCAGAAAAATATATCAAGCTAAACCAGCAAAAACAAGAAAGTAGACAAAGTAAATGTTAAAATACTAAAGAGTAATGAAACTAAGACAAGCTAAAAAGATCATGAAGAACTTTCGAACATATTCCGAAATGATCTGGGTGTACGGAAGTGGTCGAGTAGAAATAGCATGTAACCGAATGTGCCGGTATCACTCAAAAACAAATGAAAAGTTTAAAAAAATCTATCAATTGGTAAATGAAAATCCTATAGCTTTTGCACAAGCAATAAGATTAATATCTAAAAATAAGTGAGATATGATAATACCAACAATATATTATACTTTGCAATGTGATCGTTGCAAAGAAATATTTGAGAGTTCGGAAGGATTTATAGGACAAGTTGATTCGGATTCTGTATGGGATGATGCTGAACATTCGGATTGGATAGAGTACAAAGTAAAGCATTATTGTCCCAATTGTTATATTTTAGAAGAAGAGAAAGACGAGTACATTCCTCTTCCTGCTTACCCTAAGTCTATCTTTAGGGTTGAAAAATTTCTAAAAACCTATGTTGGTTTTAAAGATGCGATCATAAAAGAATACTCCGGACATTTTATTGTTTCGGTTCATCTAAGAAACAATGAGCAATTTCAAAAAGAATTTCTCGAAATGATACGTTTTATACTAACTTTAGAATCATGGTCGTTTGAAGTCATTCCTGCTGAAAAATATAGTAATAGTACTCTTGTAATTAAAATAGAAAAACATTAATAATTATAACAAAAAAAGATTATGGAAAAGAATGAAATTTTAAACAGCAACTGTTATGTGCGCTGTTCTGCTGCCGGCAACCCTAACACCCCGGTAGATGCGCTAACTGAGCTTGCCAAGGATAGCGACTGTTATGTGCTCCGTTCTGTAGCCGGGAACCCCAACACCCCGGTGGATGCGCTAACTGAGCTTGCCAAGGATAGCGATTGTTATGTGCGCTGTTCTGCAGCCGGGAACCCCAACACCCCGGTGGATGCGCTAACTGAGCTTGCCAAGGATAGCGATTGTGATGTGCGCTATTATGCCGCCGGCAACCCCAACACCCCGGTAGATGCGCTTACTGAGCTTGCCAAGGATAGCGACTGTGATGTGCGCTATTCTGCCGCCGGCAACCCCAACACCCCGGTAGATGCGCTAACTGAGCTTGCCAAGGATAGCGACTGTG
>CAJTMR010000017.1:0-52096 GCA_910577325.1 uncultured Parabacteroides sp. | reverse complement strand
AACCCCAACACCCCGGTAGATGCGCTAACTGAGCTTGCCAAGGATAGCGACTGTGATGTGCGCTATTCTGCCGCCGGCAACCCCAACACCCCGGTAGATGCGCTTACTGAGCTTGCCAAGGATAGCGATTGTGATGTGCGCTATTCTGCAGCCGGGAACCCCAATACTCCAGGATACATCCCTATAAAAAGAGAGTTTATAGTCACATCCAACTACGTAGCCGTTAAAGGGACAAACCACCTATGGTACAAGCATAATTACCCTAATGTTGCTCCATTCTACACCTGTGGGTGCTTCTGTGGTTCGCGGAAACAATTGCTTATTAGAATCTATTCGCTGGATAACACAGGCAACTCCGGAGAAAGAAAGATGATACTTGACGAACTGGACAAGATGTTTGAGGAAACGTTCGGAAAGAAATAATATGAACTTGCAACAAAAAATTAAATTTTAAATTAATAATCATGAAGAGTTATTTTGAAGATATTAAAAAAGATTTTTTAAACAATCTCGATGTTAAGGATAATACAAAAAAACTATACTCAAACAATCTTGATTATTTCAAAAAATGGGTCGTAATAAAAGGAAGAAATATTAGGAATTTGGAAAGATCTGATATTCTCGCTTATAAATCATATCTTGTTGATAAAAAGTTGTCAGGTAATACTATTGATTCATATCTTAAAGCAGTTCGACAGTTTTATAGATATGCAAAAGATGTCGGAGAACATGATAATATAGCTTCTGGAGTATATATAAAACATAAGATAAAATCGCACATGAAATTTCATTTGGAAACCGATGAAGTATTAAAATTACTTTCGGTTATTCCTCGTGATACTTTGATTGGTAAAAGAGATTACGCGATTATAAATCTTATGCTTAGGTCAGGATTAAGGTGCGTGGAGGTCTCGAGATTGAGAGTCGCAAATATAGAGAAAAAAGGGCCGGATTATATCGTAAAAGTACTGCGTAAGGGGGAAGAGGTGGACGGGCAGTTTATAGGGCTTACCAATAAGGCAATAGATCCTATACTTAATGATTACTTGCCATATAGGGGGGTCTCTTGTGACGACGAATTTGTATTTCTGACGCATAACACAACAGGCGAAAGGCAACTGACACCTTCGAGGATCGGAAGGATTGTAAAGTCATACATGGTTAAGGCCGATATCTACTCTAAGCATAAGACATCTCACTCTTTGAGACATACTGCTGCTGTCACGGCTCTGATTGCGGGAGCAGATATTAAATCAGTACAACAAATGCTTGGACATCGAAGGTTGGAAACAACCGAAATATATTTAGAGAGCATTGACGAGAGATTGAGGATTGACAATCCAGCAGTACGTCTGCTGGACGATGCTTTCTAAAATCGAAAAAGAATAGGATAAAAATGAAAATTATTTCATGTGTATGCTTATCAATTGATTCACAACCAAGTAAGTTGTTTACCAAGAGACTTTTATATGTACGCGCGCGAAAAAATGAGTTGTAAAATTGGTCAAAATCGAAACAAACGGTCGAAAGGACTGACAGGGAGGGGGGTGAAATCTCTATGCCTTCATGGTTCCAAGACCGCAATCAACCTCGCTCTGCGTGCGTGCAAAATTGGACTTTTTTTTATGAACTAAAAAATATGTGAAATGGGAAAAGGGAGACCTAAAATATTTGATGAAGTTAAGAAGCTTCGAGGGACGGACCAGCCTTGCAGGATGTCCGGGAACATTGATCAGGCAGATAAGTTGACGTCTATCGATCAGATCACATCAACGGCAAAACTGAAAGTGCTGAAGACAAAGCGGGCGAAAGATATTTTCAAGACGAAGGCGAACCAGCTTATAGCGTTGGGCGTACTGACGGAAATGGACATAGAACATTTGGCCCTCTATGCTTTTAGCCTTGATTTTGTATTTACATGTATGTCGGATATCATGGACAATGTGGAGAAAGGTGCACGGATGATGGACGGGATAGCGATCAAGGAGGTGAATACGATGTTTAAGGCGTTTGATTATGTAAATAGGTTGGGGGCTGATTTCGGGTTTACGCCTATGAGCCGGCAAAAAATGAACCAGTCCCCCAAAGAAGAGGAAGACGAACTGTCACAATTTTTAAGCGGAATAAGATGAAAAAGAAAAAGGAAGAAATATACAAGGACAAGGCGTTGGCATACATCGACAGCGTGATGTCAGGAAAGAGGAAAGCCGGTGAATTGGAGAGGCTTGCGGTAGAAAGACACGTGCGAGACTTGAAGCAAGCTACGGAAATGGGGCTGTATTTTGATGAGAAAGCGGCAAAAAGAATCCTTGGTTTTTGTCAGTTCCTACGGCATTACAAAGGAGAATGGGCGGGACAGGAATTTATACCTGAAGACTGGCAGTGCTTTATCTTATGGGTCGTTTTCGGCTGGAAGACAAAGAACGGTGTCCGCAGGTTTAAATATGCAAATGTGGAGGTGGCGAGGAAGAACGGGAAGACGTTTTTAGCTGCTGCCATCGCGCTGTATATGTTGATACTTGACGAAGAACAGGGGGCGGAGGTCTATAGTGCTGCTGTTGATAAGGATCAGGCCGCAATATGTTGGCAAGCTGCCGGCATGATGGTCGAGCAATCGCCGATGCTTAGCAAGTACGTGAAGAAGTGGACTACATCCATTGTGATGGAATCGACGGCATCGGCTTACAAACCGTTGTCCAAGGAGACGAAAAACAAGGACGGTTTGTCGCCTCATTGCGGTATATGCGATGAGATGCACGCTTGGCCGAACGATGATATCTACAACCTGTTGCGGTCTGGTATGGGTGCAAGGCGGCAGCCGCTTATATTTTCCATCACCACTGCCGGGTTTGACATGTCTTCGCCTTATTATTCTATGCGCAGGCACTATATAGATATCCTGCGTGGAGATATTAAAGAGGATAGCACGTTCGCGCTTATATACTCACTTGACAAAGAGGATGATTGGAAAGATCCTTCGGTTTGGACTAAGGCGTGTCCTAACTTGGGGGTGTCGGTATATGAGGATTTTATGCAGATGGAGTTTGAACAGGCGGTCAATAAAGGAGGCACTACGGAGGTTAACTTTAAAACGAAGAACCTGAATTTGTGGGTGGACGCTCCGGACGTTTGGATACGGGATGAGAAGGTGGCGGCTT
Organism: uncultured Parabacteroides sp.; assembly: GCA_910577325.1. Taxonomy (GTDB): domain Bacteria; phylum Bacteroidota; class Bacteroidia; order Bacteroidales; family Tannerellaceae; genus Parabacteroides. Next base: position 48,938 of record CAJTMR010000017.1, on the reverse strand, counting down.
GCAATTATGGGACCACGGAAGACGACCTGATCGGGCGGGAATGCTACGCAGGGCTGGATTTGGCGGCTCATGTGGATATCAATGCGCTTGCACTTTATTTCCCGCATGTCAGCCATCCGGCATACAGGATGTATTTTTGGATACCGGAGGGGAAGATATTGCAAAAGGAGGACCGGGTGGACTACCGGCAATGGCAAAAAGAAGGTTGGATCAATGTGACGCCGGGCGATGTGATAGATATCGACGTGATGGTAAGCGAATTGTCGGCCATACTGAAGAGATATGACGTTAGGAATTTGGCGTTTGACCCGGCGAAGGCGTATCACGGGGTGATACAAGGATTGCAGAAAGAAGGATTTGACGACATATTGGACCCGTTTAGTCAGGGCATCCAGAACATGAGCGAGCCGACCAAGCAGATAGAGGCGGACGTTACTGCCGGTAACGTTGATTTGATGGGTAATCCGGTTATACGTTGAATGTTTCGTAACGTGGTGATATACAGGGATGCGAATGACAATATCAAGATGGATAAAAAAAGGAGCATTGAAAAGATCGACGGTGTTGTCGCAATGGCGAATGCCATTGGTGGCTATATGTCACAGGATGGGGATGATGTGTATCAGTATAATGGAGTGAGTTTTGTTAATTTTTAAAACAATATAATTATCAACGATTTAATTATAAAATAAAATGGAAGTATTAGTTAAGATTACAGAGAAAAACGGTAAGAGTGCAGTTAGTGCAAGAGATTTGCACCGGTTTTTAGAAAGCAAACAAGAGTTTGCTAATTGGATTAAAAACCGTATCGAGAAATATGGCTTAGTAGAAAATGAAGACTATGTAGTTTTTGACAATCTTATCAAAAACCCCCAAGGTGGTCGTCCTCAGATAGAATACGCCCTGACTATCGACGCAGCTAAGGAATTATCAATGGTTGAAGGTAATGACAAAGGAAAGCAGGCACGTAGGTATTTTATTGAGTGTGAAAAGAAATTGAGAGAAAAAACACAATCGGCTTTGGTTATACCAGGATCGTTTAGTCAGGCGTTGATGCTGGCGGCAAAACAACAGGAACAGATAGAAGAACAGCAGAAGCAGATATCGGTTATGAGTACGGAGATAGTCGAAATGAAGAAAAAGACTGACTACTTGGAGGTTATATTGAATAGCAAGGAAACAGTTACCATTACACAGATTGCACAGGATTACGGGATGACTGCTAAGTCTTTTAACCGGTTATTGGAGGAGTTGAAGATACAGAGAAAGGTAAACGGGCAATGGATACTATATTCGCCGTACATAACTCAGGGGTATGTGCATAGCAAATCGGTCCCCATAATGCACAGGGATGGGAGTAAAGATTCGGTTTTAAATACCGAATGGAGGCAAAAGGCCGCATATTTTTGTATGAGAAGTTGAAAAAGGCTGGTGTATTACCGCTCATTGAAAGGAATTGAATGAAAAAGATAAATAACATCCTGATCCGGTCGCTCTCTGACAGTGACCGGGAAGATTTGTTGTATTTGATGGACCAGGTAAAGTTGTATCAGGCATCGAAGGCGGTCATGCAGGCGGTACACGCGTTTCGGCGTAATACGCAGGTTATCAGAAAGCAAGCGGAAAGAATACGAGATTTGGAATGCCAGAATCAGATATTGAGGCGTAATTCTGAACAGATAGTTAAATCTGTTGGTAAAATAAAGGATGTGTTATCAAAAGGCGGTGATAAGGATGATGCTTAGTTTATTTGTTAATGGGGGTGTGCCTTGGTTTGACACACCCACCCCCATTAGATGATGTCCAGTTTTTTTCCGAGTGCTTCGGTGGCTTTACACAATACATCTATTCCGACCGAAAATTTGCCATTCTCGATTTTGTATATGGTGTTTTGTGTCAAACCGGATTTTTCGGCCAGATCGCGTTGCGACAGCCCGGCTTCCTTTCGCAACCGGGCTATTTTTAAACCTATTTCTTTTCTTATCATAATTAAAAAACTACAATTTGTATTGAGTATCCTTGATCATCATTAAACTGATATACTTCGCAATTATCATTGTAATATTCAGATTCTCTGATATCATTACAGGCATCCACGATCCCATCAAATGAATATCCTTTCAATTCTGAGATTAAGTTGTTGATAAAGTCGTCTTCTTGGTTTTGTATGAGAGCAAGCCCGGAACCACCATTGCCCGATGTTGCCAATATTAATGCGTTATTACTTGACAATTCACTTTTTACAAATTCAATAACTTCCTTTTTTGTTTTCATGATTGTATATTGTATCTTCTTCAAAAACTAATTTTTGTGTAAACGATTAATATAGGCTTTAGCAGTCTGATCGATGATCATGGATAAATTTTTCTCATGCTCTGCTGATATTTTTCCGACCTCTCTAATATCTATGGTATTGCCACCCTCTTCCATGTACATGACATAACCATTTAATACTGTTTTGTATCTGCCCAAAGAAAATTTAAAATCTTTGATCTCACCAGCCTTGATCATTTTTACAACTTCTTCTTCAGAAGGGATTACGATTGTTTCTTCATAAGATGTGTTAGAGTCTGCTTTTACTGATTCGGAAACTTCAGGTTTGTTTTCAACAAATTCAAAAACAACGGCTGCATTAAACTTGCATTTTTTTCTACCTGAATAGGCGGCACTTGTGAAATTTGAGTAAAATTCGTCAAATTCGGATTGGGAAGAGAAGTCTTTAGACCATGTTTTTGTTGAAGGATCATAAACGAAACCTTGAATTTTCAGACTTTCTTTTGCGTTGAATGTGTTCTTAACTGCTATTGCTTTCATTTCTTATATGCAGAATTTTAAGTGTTGCCCCCACTTCTTTGTTTTTGATTACACTGCAAAGATACGAATAATTTTGGTGACACCAAATAAAATGTCAAGAAAATTATGATGCAATGAGATATTTAACATAGTTAAACATTTGTAGTCAAACACGGCAATTATTGTTTAATGTTATCACTGTGGGCGATCCCGGATTCGAACCGGGGACAATGGCTTCTATGGATAAGTTTCGCCTGTTCTACCTGCCTGAACTAATCGCCCGCCTGTATTTTCTGGTTGTCCCAACCTGCAATCTATATTTTAAAATACTTCTTCTTCAAAAACTAATTTATCCGGGGCAATGTCATACTCTACGGCGAAAGCGCATCCATCTTCATATTCTGTGTCCTGAATAACGTCACAATCAGGTACTTCGAATGAAAATATAACATAATCGGGAGTGTTGTCGGTGATAAAATTAATGGCATCGGCTATATTGTTGAACCCGAAAACGTAAGATCCGGATAATCTTTCGTCATTTGATATTTTATCACTTTCATTTGAAAGAATACCATATTCTAAGATATTTTCTTTGTTCTCTATAGGTGATGCGTGATACAGTTTCATGATCTTTATGTTTTAATCGTTATTGTTTGTTTTTTGATTACGATGCAAAGATACGGATTATTTCTTTGATACCAAATATGATGTCAAGAAAATTTGGTTGAAATGGGATATTTAACATTGTTTATGAGTTCTGCGGATGGGGGATATATTATATAATTGTGTTTTTAATGGAAATTTTACCATGATTTGTTGTTGGATAATAGAAATTTTGCTATCTTTGCAGTGTCAAATAACAAAAGAGTATGAAATATAAAGAACTTCACAACAGGTTTGTCAGTGCTGGGTGGAAATACCACCACGCTGAAGGAAGCCATTACATTTATGTGAAAGACGGTGTTTTTTCCGAGCCGGTCCCCTATCATGGGGCAAAGGAGATCGGGAAAGGGTTAGCAAACAAATTAATTAGAAGGTACGGGGTCTGAGGACTCCGTACTTGGAATTATATAAAATGGGAGTCATGGAAAAAATAATCATTGTTGTAGAAAAGTCAAAGGATTACTATGATGCTTACTCAGAAAACTGCGATGGAATATATGCAGCCGGAGGGAGCATAGAGGACGTGAAGAAGGATGTCGAGAGTGCTATTGCGGCTATCAAAAACAATCTTCCGCGGGAACAGTGGCCTGATCAGATAAAATCTGATTACGAGATAGAGTACAAGTTGGATGTACAAAGCTTTTTGGAGTATTACAAGGGGTATATGTCTTTGTCAGGTTTGGAAAAAATAACCGGGATCAACCAAAAGCAATTATCCAACTACTTGAACAACCGTTCTAAGCCCCGCAGAAAGCAGGTGGAAAAAATAAACGAAGGATTGCGTAATTTTGCAAAGGAGCTCCTTAATATTACACTTTGATTTGTTATTTGACGATTTACAGGTCGAGGATGCGCCCTGCGAACTTTCGCGGGGCGTTTTTATGTCATGGATTTAAATCAATTATGATGCAATTGTGTTATCAAAAATATTGTATATTTGCGGGGAATCTTGAAAATGATAACAATTTATGGAAAATCTTGATTTTGTGGCCGTAGATTTTGAGACATCAAACAATGATATGATGGCTTGCCAAATAGGAATTGTAGTAGTTAGAAATGGAGTATTTGTTGAAAAGAGATCTATTTTGATACAGCCTCCAAATAATGAATATACGCCAAGTACAATAAAAGTACATGGTATTACTCCAGATATGACTCGATATTGTCTTACTTTCAAGGATGTTTGGAAAGATATTGAGTATTATTTTAGAGAGGATAAGATTGTGGCTCATAATGCTATATTTGATGAATCAGTATTGAAAAAGAATTTGGAAGTGTATGGTATCAAACCGAAGAAAATAGGTGAGTTTGAATGTACATATAACATCTTTGGTGCTTCGCTGGATAGTTTGTGCAGTGAATATGGCATACCATGCGATAATCATCATGATGCTCTTTTTGATGCAGAATGTTGTGCGAGATTGTATCTTATCCATTTGAAAGGAGGTAGACAGTTATCCGATGAAAAAAGTGATTGGGAAAAAGGTTATCATGCGAAAATAACAGGTGATCTTTTGAAAAAAGATTTGTCTAACGCTGATCCAGATAATCCGTTTTACGATAAAAAAGTGGTTATAACCGGTGTATTTGAAAATTTTGAACGCATAGCATTGGCAGAGGTGTTAAAAGATTTGGGTGCAGATATTGACACATCTGTTTCTAAGCGGACTAATATAGTTGTCGCTGGATATGGATTTGGCCCTAAAAAAATGGAAAAGGTAGCTAAACTAAAGGAAGAAGGAATAGACATACGTGTCGTATTGGAAGATAAATTAATTAAAATGATAAGTCCTTATGTTGATATCGAGTGATATAGATAAATATAAGTTGGTTGACGCACATCAACTTTCTTTTGGTTTTTCGGATAATGAAGTTGAATCATCTGAAAATAGTCAGGAATCAGAAAAAGTAGATGCTGAGAAAAAGAAAGACAGGAAAGAGTATGCGGATATGTCTATTGATTTTTTGACTGCAAAAGAAAAAAGGATAGATACTACCAAGTTGACTCATCCGCTTGGTGAGCGTGTGATATATATGTGTGATTCCGACATCAATTATCAAGATCTTGGTAATTTGGGTTCTATACCATCGAATAAGTTCGAGTTGTATGAGACTTATTATATCTGCGTTACGGAACATGCTTATGATGAATTACTGTTTGGTATTAAGAATAAGTATCTTCTTGATATTGAGAATGAATATAATAAATCAAAACGAAAAAAGTTTACATACAAATTTATTTTAGAGTCTGATTTGAAGGCTTTTATCGCTTTTAGAAAAGAGGAAGAAAGAAAGTTGTTAAATGATTGATTTTTTATTCCTGATAATTTGCTTTTCTTATATGACTTGAAATTATTATATTAATAAAAACAAATATATAATTAAAAATGATGATATTATGGAAAATGTTAGTATTATTTGGCTCCTTTTATTTATAGCAATTGGTCTTTTTATTTTAGGAAGAGATTTATTTTGTTGGTATTGTAAGATTAACACAATGGTTAAAAACCAAGACAAAATAATCAACAATCAAAATGAAACAAACGGTTATCTTCGAAAAATCATTGAATTAGAAGAAAGGTTGATACAAATAGAGAAAGAAAAAGAGCAATAATTTGTTTTTCTAAAATCTTTGTCACATCTTTGCAGTGTCAGAGTTACATATAGGTACTGCAAGCGAGCAGGCTAATAGAAAATAGAAGGCATTGGCAGTTCTATCATAATCCGTTCATATATCTATGATATATGTGACTCTGACAAGTTTTGGATTATATAGAGCTGCTTTTTTTATTTAATTCATCTAAAGTCAGAGTCAGATGAAACAAACAATTTCAGTAGCCGGAACAACTACTGTTCCCGCATCCGTAAAAGTCGGAACGATCTTTTCATGGGCAACACTCTTTGCCTTAGTAATTAACCTAAAGAATCACCTGCCTGAACCTTGGCGGGATGTGATCCCTGTCGAAAAAGTAGAAGATGTAAAAATTTGCGCTCAACTAATCTTATGTTTATTCTTTGTCTTTGCGCTTGCTGGTATATGTGATATTACGAATGGAGGGGAAACGCTATGAGTAAGTTGTTGAAAAACAGTATATCTTCGGATGTAAAGTTATACTTTGAAGAAATTGTGAACTTACAGGCTTCAGGAAATGAGTTTCCGGTAAATTTAGACGATGTTTGGCCGCTTGTGTATAGCAGGAGAGATAAGGCCGTTCAAACACTGAAAAGTAGTGATTTATTTGTTCAAGATATTGATTTTAAGGCATTCCCCCAAAAGGTGGAGTGCCAAAATGGGGTGGGTTCGTCAATAAAAGAAAAATACTGCCTATCCATTCCCTGCCTCGAATACTTCATCGCCCGGAAGAAACGTGAAATCTTTGAAGTGTACCGTCAAGTCTTCCACCGCGCCATGACCACACAATCTATGTCTAAGGCAGATGCAATCATTGATACGGTCCAGCACATCATGTCGCTCCCGTTGGACAACGAAGTTAAGACGGAGCTAATCCAGCGGGTCAATAACGACGGGAGGCGTGCTTTGCCGGAAGGTAAGGGCTTGGCGCTTCCTCCGGTCGCTGGTGATGGGATGGTAAGTGCTACCAAGTTGTTTCGCAAGCACGGTGTTACCATAAGCGTCGAGTATTTTAACGATGTGCTTTGCAGTATCGGCTATATGGAGAGGGTCAGTGCCGGGTGGCGAAGCTATTGCGTGTTGATCGACGAGGGTCTTAAGTATGGCCGGAACAAGCCCAATCCATACTATCGCGGCCGGACGATACCGGTGTACAGTGAAGATACTTTTGGAGAGTTGCTTAAGATAGTTTTTAATTGCATTGATTTTGAATAAACAGGAGGAAATGTTATGGTAGGATATGATTATAAAGAGTTTGACAATATGATAAATACATGGTGTAAAGTTGATGATATATGTGATGCGCTTGAAGAGTTGACATACAACTATACTCGATCCTTAGATGTGGCTTATGCAGATCAATTTAAAGAAGATATAGCGTTTATTGAGTTTTTATTGAAAGCGTTTAAGATCCTAAAGAAGCAGAAAGACAAAAACAACCAATAAAAAAAGTTAATAAGCATTGTCTGAAATGCTTGCAATTTAACTTATTTTATAGCCTCTTTTCGTAAGAGGCTATTTTTTTATATAGATGATGATTTTCAGGTGTTTTGTCAAGACAATATTTTATTTTAAGTCTTCATTTGCAGCCTACAAATCAAGCCTACAAATGAAGATTTAATTTGCTTGTTTTCAGTTTGTTAATCTTTGTGCAGCGTGTTGCATATATCAAATAATATTGCCGTATTTTGTAAAAAATAACGGCAATGAGTAGTTTATTTAGCAGATCGTTTCAGTCGCTTAAGCGTAAAACTTGCGAATATATCGTGAGAGGTGCTTTTGACAGCATGGGTGGAGGATTGCCCCCCATCCCGGCTTTCCGTTCCGGTGCTCTTTCCGTCAATACAGAACAAGCAATGCGTTTCACCGCCGTATATGCGGCTATCCGCTTGCGAAGTGAAACGGTCGCATCGTTGCCCAAAACCGTCTTCGAGATAAACGAAAAAGGGCGGCACGATGCCCGAAAACACAATATTTACAAGCTTATAAAATACAGGCCTAACGGCTGGATGAATGTGTTTTCGTTTTGGGAGTACGTAAACGCATGCATGGAAGGTTGGGGAAATGCTTTCGTTCTGATCAAAAGGGGAAGGAATGGGGAACCGGGGGAACTGGTCCCCATCCATCCCCGATTGGTCAACGTGGTATTTTCTAACATCAGGAAGTGGTATATCGTCGCCGGGAGCCGCTATTTCGACGGTACTTATCCGGACGAAGATATGTTACATTTTTTCGGCATGTCTGAAGACGGCATCAAAGGTGTTAACCCGATCGTGTATAACGCCGCTGCGATCAGTTGCGGTATATCGGCTCAGGATTTCGGCAATGAGTTTTTCGAACAAGGCGGAAACGTCAAATCAGTACTCGAGACAGACAAGTTGATGGGGGCTGACGTTGCTGCCGATTTTGCTAAAAAGTTTAATCAGACAAAAAATTTCGGAACGCCCATCCTTGACCAAGGTGTCAAGTTAAAGCAGGTAGGCATTGCACCGGAGGCGGCACAGATGTTGCAGACCCGGACGTTCGCATTGCAGGATATCGCCCGTATATTCAATCTTCCGCCGCACATGCTGGCAGACCTTTCGAGGGCAACGTTTTCCAATATCGAGCACCAAGATATCCAGTATGCCAAGTATTCTATCCGTCCGTCCGTCAAGCGGTACGAACAAGAAATAGACCGAAAACTATTTTTTGAGGATGAAATAGGACGGTTTGAGACCAAGTTTAATCTAAACGGGTTGATGAGAGGTGATATGAACAGCCGGTCTAACTTTTACCATAATGCGGTGATGGATGGGTGGATGTCGCGTAACGAGGTGCGGGAAATGGAAAACATGAACCGGATGGACGGTTTGGACGACATGTTGTATCCGGCCAACGAAAATATCGTAGGGAAAGAAGTTTTACAAAAAGAAAAAATGAGCAAATGAATCGGAAAGAGGCAGAAAAAACAAGAACCATCCCGTTTGTCTTTTCGGACGAAACGAGAGATACGTATAATACCGTCCTGTCGGCAGACAAGTGGGATTTGTCGCGGTTTAACAAACTTGGGGTTGCCTTTTACAACCATAATAGCAGGAGCAATGATCCGGATATGACCATCGGCACGGCTCGCGCGTGGGTTGAAAACAAAAAACTGGTCGGAGAAATCCGATTTGAAGATGCTGAGCTAAACCCGATCGCTGAAAAGGTATTTAGGAAGGTTTTATCCGGCACGCTTCGGGCTGTGTCGGTCGGGTTTATGCCGTTGGAGCGTGGCAAGTTCGGCGAGGGCGAAGAAGCGGCAGGCGGTAAGAGGGAGACTTACTACTATGGCAAACGCGAACTGCTGGAAATATCCATAACGCCGTTGCCCGCCAACAAGAACGCTACGGTCCGGTCTATCGGGGAAGATCCGATCGGCGAAACGATGGAACGGATGTACGTAGATGCGGAAATCCGGTCGTTTGAAGAAGAGCCTGAACCAGATACCGAACCGAAAGATAAGGAACGCTCTGAACGTCAGGCAGACGAAGATTATGCGTTGGCACTGGATCTTATGTGCCGTGCGGCAGTAGTTATGTAAATTTTTAAACATCAATATATTAAGGTGATATGAGAAAAAAACATGAAGTAACAAGGGAACTTGAACAGGAAAAAAAGAAGATGAACGATCTTTTGTCAGACAAGGACAAAAGAGAAGAATTTCGGGCATCGGCTGACAAGGTATCCGAATTGATAGAAGAGTTAAATGCTATCAATTTGAATGAGGCTGCCGAACGGGCGTCGGCTGAGGCTCAGAATGAACAGCAAAACATCCGTGATGTGGCTAAAAATTTCAGCTTTGCAAAATTCATTCGCGAAGCGTCGGGCGAGAACGGTTCGCAACTGACAGGCGTCGAGGCCGAAATGGCTCAGGAAGCTGAGAAAGAAGCAAAAAGATGCGGTTACAAATTGACAGGAGTCGGTATTCCGTATGCGCTGTTGAACAGCCGTATGCACGTTGAGAGCCGTGCTTTTGACGGGCAGAATGTAACAACGCCCGCCGACGGCGGATATACCGTCACCTCTCAGATGATGTATCAGGAGGCACTACGTAAGCAGTTGATCCTTACGCAGGCCGGTGCAACGTATATGGGCGGGCTGGTAAACAATATCGATCTGATCCAAGGAGATGCTATCAGTATGGGATGGCTCGAGGAGAACGAAGAAGGTGGAGACAAGAAGAAACAGTTTAGCAAAGTTTCGGTTAGCCCCATGCGTTGTTTTGTTAATGTCCCCGTCTCTAAACAACTTACGATACAGTCCAATCTTGATATAGACCAAGGGATCATCAATGATATCATAGGCGCACACGAAGAACTGATCGAAACGGCCGCGCTTAACGGGTCCGGAACGAAACAGCCGCTTGGAATCCTTAACACGGATGGGATCGGTTCGGTTGCGATCGGCGATAATGGCGGTCCTATCACCTTTAAAAAGATTGTCGACCTGGAAACTGCGATTGCCCTTAAGAATGCGGATGTATCGTCGATGGCATACGTTACTAACGCGAAAGTGAGAGGCGAAGCCAAAACAACGTTGAAATCCGCCAATGTAGCCGGCTATATCTGGGAAGGCGGCGAGATGAACGGATATCGGGCATTGGCATCCAACCTTGTTCCTTCCGACCTGACGAAGGGAACGGCGGAAGGCAAATGTTCAGCGTTGATTTTCGGCGATTGGTCAAACTTATGGATCATGGGTTGGGGAGGCCTTGACTTGATCGTAGATCCTTACACGCTGAAAAAGTTCGGCGCGTATGAAGTCACGCTGAACGCCTACCATAACATCTTCGTCAAGCGGAAAGAAGCTTTCGCGGCAATCAAGGACATAACAATCGCATAGAGCCATGTGGGTAGTATTTAAAAAAGCAAAATCGGGCCTTGCATATTTCAAGGGCGATAAGGTGGATATGCCGGAAGAATTGGCAAAAGGATTGATGGAGGACGGTTATGTCGCGGCGGCAGAAGCGGATCAGGTAGAGAGTGATTTGCCGGTCGATCTTCCAGGCAGGGCATCGCTGATAAAGGGAGGGCTGGTTACAAAAAGTCAAGTTCTGGACGCAAGGCATGTCCTTACGGATGTCCCCGGCATAGGGAGTATTACTGCTTCGCAGATTATCAAACAATTAACGGAGGAGTGATTATGACTTTAGAAGAATGCCCGGTTACTATCGAGGACCTGAAAGAGCAACTCAGAAGGCCTATCGATGATTCGTTGGACGGCGTGTTGGAAACGAACCTGCTTGCTGCGGCCGAGTATATACAGGGTTTTTGCGGCAGGGATTTTTCGACATTTTGCGGTGGATTCCCGAACGAACTGAAAGCGGCCATTCTTCTTAAGGCCGCTCACCTGTTTGAAAATCCTACCGACCCATTAGATGAACGAACAACCGCTTCGCAACGGTTGGCAAATCCGAGAAAATGGCAGCAAGAAACTACAGCATAGGCAGTTTTACGGAAAAGGTCGTGTTTCTGAGGCCTGAACGTAAGATTTCGGCGACAGGAGCGGCCGAGACGGTGTTTGTCGAGCAGGCATCTCGCTTGTGCGAGGTGCAGGACCGGGTAGCAAACGCAGAGACGATTAGCGATGCGGATGCAGAAATGCAGACCTATTCGGCCGTAACGTGGAAGGTGGACGGGATTACGACAGAATGGCGGGCGGAATATGGCGGTGACCGGTATTTTATCAGCCGGATACTTAACGAGGAGAGAGGGATTTCGAGGTACGAATTAAAACGTGAGGATTTATGCAACGAGTAAACAAGGAGATATATAAAGTATTGGAAGCGATCCTGCCTAACAAGACCGGGATTTACCCCGCTTTTGGCAGTGAGGATGCGAAGTATCCTTTTGTTGTTTATAACTGCGATGCGCTTGTTCCGGATCGAAGCAAGGATGGAATAGAAGGATTCAAGATGGAATATTCGATTGATATCTATTCCGATAAGTTTGACACTTCAGATACCATTGAGGATTTGATTATTGAGGGACTTGAAGGTTACACAAGCCATACAATATCGGATTTTTTATTGGTAGGTGGTTCTTCGTCTTTTGACGGTTCTTTCAGGCATACATTAAATTTTGAAGTTGAGATTAATGTAGAGTGAAACATAAGTGATTTTATTGATCATGGAGAGAGCAGGAACAGATATCAATATCAATAAATTTCTTGATTTGACAGCGAGGCTTACAGGCAAGGAAATGGATGCTGCTAAAAAGGCTGCTGTAAGACAAGGTGCTAATTATTTGAGGCGCGTAACGAATAAGGCTTATGCAACATGGACGCGCCTACCAACAAGAAGGCATGGCGTCTCTGGTGTTAAAAAGCCCGGTGAAGCTGTAATGAAAGAAGATAAAGAAAATCCCGGCGCATTTAAAGTGCATATCATGGGAGATTACATGATGAAGTGGTTTGAACTTGGAACAAAAGAACGAAAAACTAAAGGCCGTAAAATCGTCGGTAGTTATCGAAAAGGGAAGCGTAAATTTATCACACGGGCAGGGAAAGGACGAAAAACGGGAAAAATAGATGCTCTATATTTATTTCGGAAGGCACAAAGGTATTCAGGTAAGAAAGTGTTTGATGAAATGGAAAAAAGATTAATAAGATCGCTGAAAAGAATTAATAAAAGTAAATAGTATAAGGAGGAAAAAAGATGAGTGTAGTAAAAGGTAGAGATTTAATGCTTTTCAAAGCATCAGGAGCAGCTCCCGAATATACATGGAAAGCGTTTGGCGCAGCACTTACACATACGCTGAATGTGAATACGGAGGAATTGGATATTTCGAACAAAGATACCGGTGAATGGGGAGATAGTGAGGCTGGGCAAATCAAATGGGATTTACAATGCAACTCCATGATGGTAGAGTCGGATTACGACGAATTGCTAAGGAGCCAACTGGCAAAAGAGGTATTTCATATCGCGTTTGCTCAAAAGTCAAATCCCGGAGATACAGGCAAAGCTCCAGAAGGCGGTTGGCAGATTGGAAAAGGTGGTTGGGAGGGTGATAGCATGATCACATCTATTACAGCTACTGCCTCCCATAATGATAAAGCAACATACGATGTTACCTTTAAAGGAAAAGGACCACTTAAAGACAGAAGTAAGGAATGAATACCAACGAAATAAAAATAGACGGAAAGGTTTATAAACTGGGATGTAATTTGCATACCCGTTTATTATACGAAAGAATGGCAGGTAAGATCCTTGGTGATAATATGCTAACGCTTGAACATATCATCTTTTTTTATGCCGTACTGGTATCGTTTAACAAGTCTGTTTTTGACATTGAATTTGACAAATTCGTTGATCTATTGTCCGAAGATGAGAAAAAAATAGAAGAGTTTGCAGCATGGGAGATTGCTTATTTCAAAAGCCTTACTTTATTATCCGAACCACCAAATGAGAATGATAAAAAAAAAGGATAAGTGCTTCTGAGATTTATAAGTTGCTTGTAATGGAGGGTGGTTTACCTCCGGACTATGTGTTATATCAGATGCAGCCTTTAGAGATTGAAATTGCTCTCTCCGGGCTACACCTGAAACACAAGGAACTATGGGAAACTACCCGATTGTTAATGTATGCGATTGTGCAGGTTAACAGTAAACATAAATTGGACCCCAAAGATGTATTATCCTTGCCTTGGGATGATGGAGATACTGAAAAGTTTAGCGATCGTGATCCATATAAGGAAATGCAAGAAGAAATGTGTAAAATGCTAAAATCGATGAATGATGGCAGGTGATTTAGTTGTAAGACTTTGGCTTAATAGTCAAGGATTTGACAAAAATATAGAGAAAAGTACTAAGCAGGCCCGTAAGTTTAAAGATGGCTTTTCGGGAAGCGCAGGACAGGTATCTGAATTTAGCGGGAAGTTAAATTTGTCTATCGGTACCTTGGCTAAGTTTGCCGGTGGCCTTGGAGCTGCAGCGGGTGCTTTTGGGGCAATCAATGAGGGTTTACAGAGTAATGCCGTGTATCAAGACAAATTCAACGAGTTAATGAGTACCGGCAAGGGGGTTGTCGATCAGTTTTTCTCTTCGTTATATTCGGGGGATTGGACCGTATTTAATGACGGGATAATAAAAGCAATTGAAAATTCGAGGACATTTGCGGAAGAATATAGAAAAGTCCAAAAAAGTCTTGTTGTTAATAAGATAGGATTTGAACAAAAAGACGCATTAAAGAATCAATTGGAATCCATAATAGAAGATGATTCGAAAACTGATGAAGAAAGAAAGAAAGCACAGCAGCAATTAGACAAATTGCTAATTATGGGTATTGCCGACATAAGGGAGATGTCGGACAATGCTAACAAGGCATTGGAGTCTATGATAAAACAAGTTACCGGTACTGGTAAATTTGTCAATTCGGAAAATGCTCAAAGCATTGTATTAAAAGTATATGACGAGAATAGCGATCTTCGAAAAACACTCGAAGGTTACAGGGCAATAAGGGATATGGCTCGAGAGTCGGCATCAAACTCATTTGCCAAATTAGATATATCAAATTATCGTCGGCAAATTGAAGCCAGAAAACAGCTTGATTTAATGCCGGAAGATCAAAGGAGTAAATATGACGAACTTTTGAGATTGGCCGATAATCTCAATGAAGAGATGTTTAATTCTTTTAAGGATTTGTTTGACGAACTGAATGATCTTAACGATAAGGCGGGAACTTGGGAAAAAGATAGAGCTGGTGCGCGGGACGAAATATTTGGGATAAAGGTTGGTGATACATCTTCCAGATCTCAAAAATATTCTCCGGAAATCGGTTCTTTGGCTATGGCGGATAATCTCCTTGCCACATGGCGGGATAAATTTAACAAAGCGACGACGGAAGAGGCTCGTTCTGTGGCAAACAGGATGGTGCAAGAATTGAATGGCCGAATTGTTGCAATGAAAGTCCAATATGATGTTGAATATAAATATGGAAAAAGAGAAGATGTGCAATCCATAGAGGCAGGTAAAAATTCAGGCCTTAATATACCTGTTGTGGCTCCTGATTTTACAGCATTGAATCAACAGATCCAGCAATACAAAGAAAATATTTCTTCCGAAGGTATAGAACTGGTAGATAACAAGCAGATTGATACATTAAACTCAATGGCCAATTTGTTGGGATCAATCAATACATTGACAGGAGATGGAGCTGCCAGTTGGTTGTCTTGGTCTTCGAGTATCATGCAAGCAATTGCCCAAGTAATCCCCAATTTAAATAAATTGACTACAACCCAAACAAAAACAGCAGCTTCCGGAGCTGCCGCCAGTGTTGCTTCTATACCTGTTGTTGGATGGATTATGGCAGGTACGGCAGTCGCGAGTGTATTGGCAGCAATTATGTCTGCTCCTAAATTTGCGACAGGTGGTATCGTGCCAGGTATAAGCTATGCGGGTGATAAAGTCCCCGTAATGGCAAATTCGGGGGAGATGATATTAAATAGGGCTCAGCAAGGCAGATTGTTCGATATGCTTAATAATGGAGGCGTAAGGTCGTCAGATGTGCGTGTCACCGGAGAATTGGTTGCAAGGGGATCAAATTTGGTAGCGGTGATCAGAAACAGTGAAAAACTTAACTCGAAAATGCGATGAATATAGCTTATTACTACGAATTTAGAGGGCTTGACAATGTTTTGAACAGGGTTGAGATATTGACGGCTAACAGTGTTACGGCTAAAGAGGCCACCGGAACCGGAACACCTTTTGTCCTAACGTATGCCGATGCGAAGAAATTAGATCCCGTACAGGGGGCAGGCGCAAGAATCGGACTTGTGAGCCATGAAATCTTTGAGTTTATATCATTGCATACGGATGACATGCAAGGCTATATGATAAAGATGTACCGTGCCGGAAAGCTGTATTGGATAGGTTGGCTTGATCCGGAATTGTACGAAGAGCAGTTATCGGACTATCCTCCGTACCCGGTAGAATTTACTGCTGCTGACTTTAACGTGCTGGAACGTCTTAAATATAAAGATGGAAACGATGCCAACTACACGGATATAGCCAGCATGAAGGAGCATCTTAAAAGGTGTCTTTATGCTTTAGCTCTTCCGTTTGAAAAAATATATATTGGATGTAGCACAATGGCGGAAGGAATCACGCTGTCCGATAGTGAAACGGTATTAGACAAGTTATATGTAATGTCGGCTAACTTTTACGATGAAGAAAATGAGCCGATGTCATGCCGGGAAGTGATAGAAAGCATATTACAGCCATTTGGGCTTATGATGGTGCAAAGGGATGGCAACATCTATATTTACGATTACAACACGATTGAGGGTGGCTTATCCATGAAATGCTACAATTATGCTAATTGGACGTATGAAGGATTGCAAACTCCCGAATATAATCATGGGGATCTGTCTAATATTGGCTTTATGTCCACGGAAGGTGGCTACGGATTTGAGGAGATGAAGAACAATGTGACAATTACGAGCTCGCTGTATGGGGATAGCGGACTTATAGAAGAGTCGGTAGAAGAAACGAAGCTGTCGGAAGAGAAGAGCAGTACGGAAACGAATGAGTATATTAAGAAGATATACTCAAAATGTGTCATGTGGAATGCGGAAGAGTATCTGTTTGCGGAAGACAAGGAAACCGATAATACATTGATCGGGGCGATGATGAAATATACGGGGCGGCATGATGTGGATAATAATATATCGTTTGCCAATACAAGTAATCTGTTTGTCCCGGGAGGTCGCGATGTTTTTATGAGGCTTAAATGCGATGTTTATGCAAGCACAAATGATAATCCATTTAAGACGGATACCATTAAGAATCCTCCGTGTAGGATCACGATACGATATGGTCTTTTCCTGAATGACGGAGAAAAGGACACCCTTGTGTATATTGGTCCTAACTGGTATGGAGCTCCAAAGCCGGCCTTATACCCTTATCCGGAGCTTAGTTTTGTAGGCTCTGTCGGAATGTATAATCAACCCAATGTGACAAATACATGGTTGACTAATTCTAAAGTGGTCCATAATCCGTATGGAGGATTGGACGCGTATGTGTCAAAAGAGAAGGACTTGTATGCAGGCGAACGCATACCTGTCCCTTATGAGAGTGGATATTTAAGACTTGTTTTGATGAGCGGCATTGTTGATTACAACTATCCGGACAAACCATTCCAAGGGATTGTCGACTTTATTGTAAACAATGTGTCGATTAAATTTGAAGATGCAGACGGTAACAGCATCTCTACCGATGATTACGAGTTTAAAAGCTATGTAAATAAGAAAGTTAAGTCTGATCTTGGCGAGATCACATTAAAGTGCATATCCGCCAACGAAGAGAAAGCCCCGGTAGGCAAAGCCAATATCCTGAAAAAGGTTGATAGCGGCTTTACATTCCAGCTCTCTTATACCCGTGCCGGTCAAACAAACATCCTTGAAAGGCTTTTGATGTGCACTATCCATTCAAATTACTCTCAAAAACATGGGAGATTCGGGTGCAAACTCCATCTTAAGGACAATCCGATAATGGGTTATGTTACTTACAATAAGTTTTTGAAAGGTAATTTTTTAGTGACAGGTGCAGAGTTAAATTTTCGACGTGCAACAATGACTCTTTCGTGTGTAGGATTCAGCCGGGATGTTGCAAAGCTTAGTGATATCCCGTACGATTGATTGTGCAATATGGGTATGGGATATAATACAAAACGATTAATTTGATGGCAATAGATATACAATATAGGAATATAAAAAAAACAGCTCTTCCACGTACGGGTAAAATATTGGATGCTGTTGGCGGAAGCGTTGCGGGTATGTCTGTAGGCTCAAATATCGGCGGCTCTTCTTTCGCTGGTTATTGGGATCTTGTCACAACCAATGCGGACGGTGAAGAGCTGGAAGAAGGCAAGGAATATATACGTACAAGTCATACGGCGGTGTCCGAGGGTGACATGATTGCTTTTGCTGAAAGTGAAGACGGTATCGTATCGTTGCCTATTGCCGGTAATACACAGATAGGTATTGTCGGGATTAAGGCAGGAGGCGGCATAGTGGTTGATGAGGACGGTTATATCAGCATTGACAAATCGTTTGGAGGCGGTAGCGGTATAAACGATGTCGTGTCTTCCGGCGCCGGGAACGCGGTTACGTCTATCGACTATAACAGCAGCACGAAGACCTTGACGTATGTTAAGGGTAATACGTTTGCTTTGTTATCTCAGATCCCTACCACGCTTAAAAACCCCTACGCGCTCAGTTGGTCGGGATATGATTCGGGGTCGTATGACGGGAGTACGGCCAAGAGGTTGACAATCCCGAGCGATACGAGCCAGCTTAGCAACGGTGCGGGGTATATTACGGGGATTACGTCTTCGACGGTCGGTGCGGGGCCATTTGTTACGGGGGTGAGTGCTTCGGGGACCTATGTTGCCGTGTCTAAGCAAGACACGATCACCTGTCATACGATGATGCGAGTCAATAACAACGGCGTTGGCGGGTTGTCTTACTGGCGGACGGATAATAATACGGGGGTCAAGATCGGAGGGGGTAATGTAGTTACAGGCTATTCCGGGTCGTATGGTATGGTAGGGAGGTTGTATTTTAACTGGCAGTCCTCGACCAAGTATGCAGTGGTAGATGCTGATACCAATTTTTTAGCTTGCGGGGATGTGGTGGCATTTGCGGCAGGGCAGTTGTCGAATACAGTCCCGGTGGCCTCTTCGTCGGTGTATGGGCTTGTAAAGTATGACAATGACACTATCAAGGTCAATGCGTCCGGGCAATTGTATTGTACCGTCAGCGGCGGAAGCGGCGGAGGCGGAACGGTCGCGTGGGGCAACATTACGGGCAAGCCGTCATGGATCGGCAGCAGTAAGCCGTCATACAGTTGGAGCGAGATAACCGGTAAACCGTCGTGGATCGGCAGCAGCAAACCGTCTTACACGTGGGGCGAGATCGGCAGCAAGCCTTCGGGGCTTGTCACTTCCGTGTCAATTTCGGGGAGCGGCAATGCGGTGACAAACGCGTCTTTCAGCGGCGGGACGTTGACGTTGACCAAGGGGACGATATCCGGCGGGAGCGGTAGCAGTTGGGACACGAACCGGTTTAGCATCCATAGCAATGGCGGGGCGATGTTTAAAAGCACCGGGAGCATGTTTACCCCTACCCATTCAGATTCTCGGGCGGCTGAGACCGGAGTTGAGTTTTATAATAACCAGGTACGCGGCGTACATAGCGGGTATTCGAGCAATAATTACGTTAACAATCTGTATCTTAACTACGTTAATAGCAGCAAGATGGGGGTTAGAATAGACGGTTCGGGGGTATTGACTTCGTACGGTAATAACACATGGTCGGATATGAGGCTGAAAGATTATGTGGGTGATGTCGCCGATGTTCTTCCTTCCATCCTTAAGGTGGACGTATTTCGTTACCGGATGAAGAACTGGACAGATTCGCCTATTATGATCGGTGTTTCGGCTCAGGCCGTATTGCCTCTTTTTCCGGAAGTGGTTAATGTGGATGAAGAAGGGTTTTATAGTGTTGATTATTCGAAGCTTGGCATACTTTCGTTTGTCGGCCTACGGGAATTATACGGCAAGTATATATCACTTGATAACCTTGTCAGGAGCCGGGCGCACTGGGAACTGACCAAGGATCAACAAATAAGGCATTTGCAGGATACGGTTATCAAGTTGCAAAAAGAAATAGAAACGTTAAAAGAAGGGAGGGCGGCATGATACTACCGGATAAGCATATATCGCTGTTAAATACCGCATTGAAAATAGGGGCTATTTATACAAGCGGCGGGAGATCTTATGTTGTTTGCAATTTGTTCCGGCTGGTCGCGGCCGCAAAGTCCGGGGGGGAGAACGGCTATGCTTTTCGCGTGGCGGAGAATGGTTATACGGATGGCACGCGCGGGTTTATGATCGACGGGGCTAAACCTTACTGGAATATCTGGAGTGCGAATAGCCCGGGGCGTTTTTTTATTGATATCGATCAGAAAATCAAACTGAGGATTAAGTTTAACACAAGTTATGCCAACCCGTATTATCGTGCCGCACTTGGTGATTTTGCTGGGCATGATACGGAGGCTGAAGCCCCTTCGGTCAATTGCACAAATGCGGTTGACGGGAGCATAGATTATTACCCGTCTTTTCCTTTGAGGCTGGTGTTTCTTGTGGCTTGTTCCGGCATAAGCTGGAAATCCGTGCGGTCGGATATCAATCGCTTCTACATCAAAGTGTTCGGTACGTTTGTTTTGGGAGGGGAAGAAGCCGAAGTCGCCCTGATAGAAAGTCCGGATCACGTAAATACTGACGGAACTACAAGGTCGTACAACCAGATGTATGAGTTGGGAAATATCGGCAGCATGTATCAATACCTCCGGTTCGAGCTGTATGTCGGATATACAGATACCGGAGGGGATAAAATATTGTTCAAAGTCCCGTACATAGATTCCCAGCGGGTAAAATTGAACCAAATACAAGAGGGGATCAGCCTTGGGCAGTTTTTGTGGTTTTACATATATAACCCGTATTCGTCGTCTTCCGGTTTTGACAATGTAATAATACCGGATTATAAAACAAAGATCCCGATATCTAACGAGGAAATGGAGTTTAACCCCAATAACGGTACTCCTTATGACGGCCGATATGTCCTTAAGTTCAGCGCAAAGATCGTCGGCGACTATTATATGGATATTCCGGGGTACGGTTCGGTCGATATCCACGGATATTACGATGTCCTTGCACAGGGTACAATCTATAAAAAAAAGTCCGGAGAGAGTATCCAGATAGATTACGAGACTATCGGTAGGATATATCTGGATACAAATTCGCAATATAATAATTTTCAGCTCCCTATCCCTACGGAATGGTCGAGTTATAAGCTTGATTCGGGGAGGCTCAATTTTTTTATAAGAATGAAATCACAACCATAAAAAATAGATGGATATGAAACAGATTAGCAACAAAAGAACAATTGCAGATGTGGTCTACGACGGTGAACAGGTCACACTGAAAGGACAGGTGGAAACAGATTCGAACACCGGTAAGGTGAAGGCGGTGAATGGGGATGTAAGGCTTAGAGATGGCGTTACTTACATTGGCAGCTTTACCATGCTTGGCATTAACGTCAATGATATTTCGTTCGCGAAATACAGGACGGAGGTGTCAGGGCTGATAGACGAAATGATCCATGCTATTGACAGCAAAGAGATAGAGGAGGCTTAAAGATGAAGGTGATTGAAGCGGTAGAACTATTAGGCATCCTGAAAGACTTGAAACTGTCAGGCATGGAAACGGCCGATCGGATGAAAGTGATTAAGAACCTTCGCGCCCTTAGAGGAGTCGTCGACAAATATAATGCCGACATGGAACTTGCTAAAGAAAGCCTGAAACCGGATGGTTTTGACAATCTTATCCTTAAGATGCTCGAAAGCAATGAGGCGGTAGCGGCAGGCGGTAGCCGTACTGTCTCGGACTTGGAATTGGCATCGTTTAACAGGATGAACGAATTGTATAACAGGGATTTGATGTCGGTTCAAATTGGCACTTACAATAAGGATGAAGGGTGTTTCGAAGGAGGCATGAATGAAGAGCCGGCAGATGTGAAAATAGAAACTATCACGGAGGCATCGTTTGACAAACTCGTCGAAGCCAATAAGGAAGTTATCGCCGGAGCATTTGCGGTGTTGTATGACAAAATGGTATCAGACAAATAATTGTAGGTTATGGAGGCAATACGTATAGGTAATGATATATTGATCCGCTGGAGCATTTTTAAAAAAGAAGACTCGAGCCCCTATTTCCTTGAAGGCAAAGACATTGTTGTTACTATGTCTTCCATCTTTAAAAAGGGTTATATAGAGGATTTTAAGGTGGCAGGAAATACCGTGGAATTTATGTTTTACGGTAAAGATCAGAAACATCCGGGCATATATAGCCTTACCCTCGAGGAAAACAAGGGGCGTGATGGGATGAAGACGGTGGACGTTTGCGATGCTTTTAAGCTGGTCCCTAAATCATGCCTTACGAATTGCGAATCAAAGGTCAACGTCGAACTGATAACCATACGGCTTGATTCGGCGTTATCCGTCGGCGGCGGCCAGTCTGATGGAACATCCGATTATAATAGTCTTGCCAATAAGCCTTCTATCAATGGGGTTCAATTGGTTGGGAATAAGGGTCTTGACGAATTGGGTATCCAGAAAAAAGGGGATTATCAACCAGCTGGGGACTATGTTGTCAAGGGGGATTTGGAATCGTTGCAACAGCTGGTCAATACGTTGGTTTCGGGCGATGCTTCGTCGGCGATCGAATCGTTTAATGAGATCATTGCATTCTTGGCCAACGTGGAAGACAGTGAGACGTTGGCCGGTATCATAGCCGGTATAAACCAAAGTATTGCCAATGTACGATCTGCGATCCCTACCAAGTTGTCCGAGTTGGACAATGACGACCATACGGTCAAAGATGCGGATTATGTCCATACGGATAATAATTACAGCAGTGAGGACAAGGCGAAACTTGCCGGATTGTCGAATTATGACGACACGGAAGTAAAGGAGGGGTTGGAATCGCTTCAACGGCTGGTCAATACGTTGGTTTCAGGCGATGCTTCGTCGGCTATCGAATCGTTTAATGAGATCATCGCATTCTTGGCCAACGTGGAAGACAGTGAGACGTTGGCCGGTATCATAGCCGGTATAAACCAAAGTATTGCCAATGTACGATCTGCGATCCCTACCAAGTTGTCCGAGTTGGACAATGACGACCATACGGTCAAAGATGCGGATTATGTCCATACGGATAATAATTACAGTAATGGAGACAAGACAAAGGTGTCGGACTCATTAAGGTTTAAGGATATCTTTACTGCAACCTCTCTGTCAAACCTGCCGATAGCCTACTACTCGATCAAGGTCACGTTGTCATCTGCCAGAGCCTTGTCGTTCGCGTCCACCCCTTACGAGGGCTGGGAGTGCATGATAGATATAAAAAACACGGGGTCGTCTGTCATTACTCAGGCGCTGCCTAACGCGAGCGGTTGGCAGTGTGACGTGGCGAGTATTACTATCAATCCCGGCAAGATCGCATCTATATCGGTAAGGTATGTGCATGGGACTTATGTGGTGTTGGCTAAGGGTAATTAAAATTTGGCTTATGAAAAGGAGTTTGTTATCATCGGGAGAGTATATACAAGACGGGATTATATTGCATCTAAACGCAATGGATGGTCTTGTCGATAATAAATGGGTTGACAGGGTTAACGGACTTGAAGTATCGATGTCTAATGTTTTGAAGAGCGGCAAAGGGCTATTTTTCGACGGAAGCGCATACGGCATGGTTGACGGCCGCATTCGCGATTTGCTTACATCTGCCAATGCTACATTGGAGATTTATTTCTATCGCCCGGGAAAGCCTGCGGACTTTGAAGTGTTGCTATCCGATATGGTGACCTCCGTTAAAATGGGATGTGCTTTTTTGCCCCGTAATGAGTCTGTTATTATCCGTTCGGCGCAAAACGACTATGGTAAAGGACAGACATACAAATATGACGCGTCACTATTTACCCGCAATGGTTTGCTTAGTATGACATACAGTGCTTCGAATTGTTTTTTTGATGGCAAACAATTGGCGTCTGGAAGTGAGGATAATTACATCTCTCATTCGTCAGGCATGTATATTGGCCGTAGAAATTCTTTTGACGGCTCATTTTTTAGAGGTTATATCTATAGTATCAGGATTTATAACCGAATACTGACATTGGATGAAATTAAGCATAATTGTAAGATTGATAAATATTTATACTCATGACATACATTCAAAAACAAATAGGATTTTGGGATGTGGAAGGAGCTCTTCCGGCGTCCTATAAGACAGGAACCACGTTGGAGGAATACGATAATGGCGCCTATTTGCTGCTTAATGCTGAACAGGTTGCTTTTAGTAAAGTACATCCGAATGCCAGCCCGTTAGAGGTTTGGAACATGGAACTTATCCCGGAGCCGGAGCAACCGGCAGTACCGGAACCGGATGAATTGTCCATCGCCCTGCAAGCTAAACTGCAAGAGATAGCCGATCAGGACGCGTTTAGCAATAAGTTTTTTGTTTCGGTAACGCGGGGAGGAATTGAAGTAGCCAATCAAGAGCTTTGGATTGGCAAGGACCTCAGAAACTCATTATACAGTATCACACTTCCGGCGTTGCAGTCAGACGGTGAAACGACTACGAAACTTTGGACAACAGGCACGCCGCCGCAAGCCATCGAAGTGCCTATTAGCTGGGCAATAAAATATCTCCCTTATTTGGAGATATATGCCAAACGGACATACGACTGCCGTGCGCGGAACGAGGCCGCTGCTTATGCCGCTACTACCGTCGAAGAGATACAGGCTATCGATGTTAAAGCGGACTATCCGTATTTTTTGACGTTTGAACTTAATTTGGATTTGGGGGTATGAATAGACGAGTAATTGTTGGGCGTGGTATAGATTCTCATACATTGTTTCTCGCTCATTTTGATGGAAATTTTAAAGACGAGATAACAGGTAAAGAGATATCTGGCTTGTATGGTACAAAATATCCGGTGTTATCTATGTCTAATCCTAAATTTGGAAATGGATGCTTGACAGGTAATTACGGTGAGGTTAGTGATTTTCGATATTTAGAAAACGCGGATATCGATTACAATAATACAAAAGAGATTACTATAGATATGTGGATAAAATGCACCGCACTTGCTTCTGCTACTGGTTTAAGGCTGGGGTCTCTTCATGCAAATGCAGCCGGCTTTGGGCAGTTGGGGATCAATGTAAATTACAGTGGATACTTCTGCATTCTTAATGCTTCGTCTACTTCTTCTTGGCAATCAACAACAAAGGTCTATAAAACACCTATTGATTCTGCTTGGCATCACTTTGCAATGGTCTGTAACAATGGGGTATGTACTTTGTTTCTTGATGGCAAGATCGTTTATACAACGACAAGGACGATAAAAGCTAAACGTGGTGATCTTGTGGCAATTTTTTGTGAGAGTGGCAATTTTCTTGACGAAATTCGCGTATCGGATATAGCCCGATGGACATCGGATTTTACCCCACCAACTAAACCGTATTAATTTAAAAATCAAAGATATGACAACAACAATCAAAACAACCCGATCCGACTTGCTGACATTATTGGCAGTCGTTTCCTGCGCTCTCATCATGGCAGCGCAGTCAATCAGTTTACCTTACTACATGCCTACCTCAAAGATCGAGGATGGTACGATAGTAGAGCGTAACGATAGTATAACAACAGTGGTGATACCGGATGTAAGACTAAAAGGCGTATGATGGGTGATATCAGGGCTGTGAAAATGTAACAAACAATAACATAAACAGTAAATTTAATGTAATATGATGTGGTTAATTATTATCTCAATGTTGATTATCGCGGGCTATACGACCGCGGTATGTGTCAAACAAAAGGGCGTGCCTTACTCTATAAGCGCAACATTTTATGCCATTGAACATAAGGGTTGGTTCCGCTTTGCGATGTGGGTATGTCCTATGATGTTAATGCCGGCAATCTTGGAGACAAGTAAGCCCGGCACGGAGTTTCTTGCCTTTTTTGCATTGGTTGGAATGATTGTGGTAGGCTGTTTCCCGGACTACAAAGCGGATAAATTCCAGCACCAAGGGCATGTTGACGGTGCAACTATGGCCGTCTTGTTTTCGCAGTTGTGGGCTGCGTTTAATTTTTGGCCTATGTTGCTTGTATGGCTTGCCTATGTTGGCTATACGGCATTAAGCATGGCAAAAGAAAAAGAAGGCACATTTTGGTATAAGTTTTACCGGAGCAAACCTATGTTTTGGATTGAAATAGTCTCATTTTTAATTATATATCTAATATGTTACAATAGATAATTTTTGTGTATGGATATCGAAAGTATAGTTACAATAGTGGTCACTATATTAGGATCTTTCGGTGGTTTGGAGTTTTTCAAATGGTGGGGTAACAGAAAAAAAAATGAAATATCATGGTTGGAAGAACGTATAACACAGAGAGATGCTAAAATAGACAGCTTATATTTTGAGCTTAGGCAGGAGCAGTCCGCTAAACTTGAAGAGATACATAAAAGGCATGAGGTAGAGCTCGCATTGAAAGATGCGGAAAACAACAGGTGTGACCGTCCAGACGGTGAATGTATGAAGAGGATTCCGCCTCGTACAAAACTAACGTTAAAAGATAAAAATGAAAACGATGAAGAAGAATGAATTACCAAGAGGATTAAGGAACAACAACCCCGGGAATATCCGGATCAATAACGATTTGTTCCAAGGCGAAGTGAGACCGGGCAAAGACAAGTCTTTTAAGGAGTTTAAGACAATGGCGCATGGGTATCGTGCAATATTTAAAATATTGCGGAGCTACTATAATAACTATCATCTTGATACCATCCGTAAGATGATTACCCGTTGGGCCCCACCAAAGGAAAACCATACGGAAAAATATATCAAGGCTGTTTCGGACTATGCGGGCATCCCGGCTGACGATCCGATCAACATCAACGACCGGGAGCAGATGATCCGTATTGTGGCAGGGATGAGTAGGGTTGAGAATGGTCGGGAGGCAAATATGCCGGACGTCATAACGGGATGGGATCTGATATGAAATCTTGGCATGTCATATTGATTTTGATCATCTGCTTTTTTTGTTTTATGACTGGCCGTTATACTAAGAAAGCGGAGATTGAAATTGTACATGAAACCGATACGTTTATTCACTGTGACACGATCCGGGAAAGTGTCCCTTATCCGGTCTACGAAACCGTGATACAGACTGTACCGGAACTGTTTCCGGTTTATATAACACTTGATGGGGATACCGTAAAAGAGCCGGTTTTTGTGCCTGTCCCGGTCACACAAAAGGAGTATAGGACGGACAATTACCATGCTTGGGTATCTGGACATAATCCATCTCTTGATAGTATTGATATATTTAAAAAAACGATAACTATAACTAAACCGCAAACAGTCCGTCGCTGGGGGATTGGGATTACCGCCGGGTATGGGATTAGTCGATCCGGTTTGTCGCCTTATGTGGGGATAGGCGGGTACTATAGGATTTGGTAAAATAAAAATTAGGGAGGAAAAGAAAGCCTCCCTAAACCGAAAAATTAAAACGGACCTGGTAAGTTGTTTTAATGTGTTGCACGGCTGGGAGGCTCAAATGTCTTTCGGCCGTGCTTTTTATGCCCGGCAATGATAAAACAAACAATAATGGTAAATGTTTATGAAACGGGTAGAAATGTATTACAAAAAAGTGGTGGTGACCGTTTGCCAAGCGATAGGCACGGACCCTATAATGTTGTTTTCGAGCAACAAAGAAAAAAATGTTGATGGAAGAGGAATAGTTTTTGCCATCCTGACTGATCATAATTATAGCGATGGAACGATCGCTATGCTTACAGGGATGACAAGACAAGCAGTCAACAGGATAAAAAATATCTATTCGGATAGAATACAAAGGAGCTATTATCTTCGTAGTGTTTTGGATAGTGTAAGGGAGGATTTGGAACAATGCGAATAAAAAAAATATTTTAGCAACAACTTAGCAACGACATAGCAAGTAATTATTTATTTAGCAAAGTACTTATGCGGTTCTTTGTGGTGTCCGGGTTACTCGGATATAACCATAAAATATAACAATATGAGAGTTAAAGGAATGAATGGCGAAGAGTACAACGTTACAGGCCAAGGTCAGGGTAATTACAACACTGTAGGCGCTTCTGCGGGAATCGCTTCTTTTTTGGGGTTAAATGCAGGCAATATTTTGGGTGGCGGATGTGTAAGGAACGGCGGATATAACGGTCCTGTTGAAGTCATTACATCCGAAGACAGACCCATTTCGCGCTATGAGGCTGCCATGATGGATAAACTCGCTGCAAAGGACTCCGAACTTGCGTTGCTTAAAGCTAACACCTACACAGATCAAAAGTTGGCTGATGTGTATGATCGTTTGCTGACAAGAATAAACAAGGATAAGGAGGATCAGACTGCCATCAACATGAACCAAGCTGTTTATAATGGCACGAATACCGCTGCGTTGAAATGTATGCAAAACCAAATCAATGAACTTGCAGCATTAAGTGAACTGGTTATTCCGCAACGTAAGGTCTGCGATACCGGTGGATGTGGATGTGAAAAATAACTAAGGCTTATGTTTTCAAACGCTCAAAAACTGGCAGCTGTACTCAATAAATGGGCACAGCCTGCCATTCAAGGACTGATAGGACAAAGGCTTGGGCAGCTTCCGTTTATGGCTAATATAGATGCAAAACTGCGATCTACAGGATGGGTTAGTCCTATGTGGAGTTTATCAAGCGAAATATCCCCGCTCTTGGATGGATTGTCGTCTTCGCTCGTAGAACCGATGCTTTCCAGATATTTGCAGGGGATACCTGACGAGGCCATTCCGGGTTTAGCTCATAAGGTAGTCGAAGATGCCATAAAAAATGGAGGACTTTCGCTTTTCGAAGGTAAAATCGAATTTGAATTGGAAGATTTGGAAGAACTTAAAATGTTATTACGCTACAACCTTCCAGCTCAAGAAAAAACAAACACTTACGAAGTGTTGACAAAAGAACCCATCCCGCAGGGTGATGATGCGGGAAAAAAAATAATTAAATAATTTATACATTATGATTCAATTGATGCCAATTGCGGTCACCGCTACCAGTCAACAGTATTTGACAAACGTAGTGGAAAACTTGTGTCAGGCTTATTGCGCTGAAAATGGCGTCCAGCCTACAGGAGTAGTTAATTTTACTGTTGCGGAACAAAGTACCGTGAACACTCAAACCATCGTAACGATCAATGCTGCCATTTTGGTGGCTTATACGCCTAAAGGATCGTGTAGGACTGTAACGAAACAGTGGGTTGAACAATTCAAGGTGGCATTTATCGGTGCGGCCGGTTCCGTCCCTACAATTTCCCTTGCTCCGCTTGTTACACAGGTGACGCCTGAGAATGTTAAATGTTGCAACCGTGCATACGGTGTAAGTCTTGCAACGCCACTGACTATTACCGCCACCTTTCCAGCCGCTCCCGCAGCATAATTTTAAACTAAACATATACAATTATGCACTACAAACAAATGATGAAGGATTACCAAGCAAAAGGGATGGTATCCGAAAAAAAAATGTGGGAAGCGGTAAGCGTGTTGGAAAATCCGATGGCTTGTCTAAAAGAAAAAGATCCAAGGGTATATGACGAAGCTATGCGGAATTTGCACGAAGTGTTTTGTGGTCCTCATTATAATGAGTGCTTTGCGCGTGAAGATGTTGCCGAAATGCACCATAAAAATGCAAAAGGGGAAACAATTAAGGGGGAACATTGGAACATGGAGCAGGTGAACGCAGCTATAAAAGGCATGAATATACCGGGTAATGCAAATGCTTGGGACGTATATGTGGCTCTAAATGCTAATTGGCACGACAAGGAGTCTAAATTTTCGGAGTGGTTTGGTGATAAGTTAGAGCAGCGTATCATTGAGGATGCCATTAATTATTACTTTCTCGATGCGGATGCGCCGGAAGGTAAGATGTGGCTGTACATTAATGCTATGGATAAAAAATGAACAAATCGGATTTAGTCCCCTGTTTTGTAAAACGGGGACTAAATCCGATTTGCTATGGTGGTTTTACTTGTTGCATTGTATAGTTAAGGTTTTGGTAATGTGTTAATAATTAGTGCTGTTATGGTTAGTTGTGGTTTGTTGTAATGGTTGTTCGAATCCACCCAGGTCTCAAGCGGCTTTGCAAGCTGTTTTTGACAAAAGAAAAGCCTGTCTTGATGGAAAAAGAAGCTGTTTTAACATGTTTCGCACCTGTTCCCGGACGGTCTCTGTTTTTATCGTATAATTGAAGAACCAAGTAGGCGTACCTGGTCCTTCTTTGACACTGGGATATTATTGGACAACCGGTTTGTCTTTCAACATACCGCCTTCGTTATAACGCTGGTTATTCGGTAGCCCTTTCTTATTCACACCCTCCTTCATCAACGTCTTCAAATCTTCCAGATGAGAACGGTAAACACCACGCGGTTCCACTCCGTACTTCTTACACAATGATGCCGCCATTCCGACTACCTCTCCCATCATTCCTGTCGTACGCATCACACGTACTGTCCCCAAGGCTACGTGGGTCACACTGATATTACGACCCGCCATAAACAGGTTGTCCACATTACGCGAATACAGACAACGATACGGAACCGCATACGGATGGATCAGGATATGCTTCGTCACCGCTTTAAACTCATTGCCCGGAAAATGTTCACTGTTTTTCGGGTCCTGCCAATGCAAATCGATACTCCATGTCGTGGCAAAAGAGGCATCTTCATGAGATACGCTTTTCGTGATATCGTCTTCCTTTAAAATATAATCACCCATCAGACGACGAGATTCACGCTTGCCGGCTACATAAGCTACCCAACCTAATTTCCGATTCTTATACTGGCCGTTTTCCTTCATACGGTTTTTCAGATAACTCCAGTTTGAATAGACAACCAGCATTCCATAATCACGGATGCGTTCGAAGTCCTTGATCTGGTCGAAGTTCATACCGGTCTCCCAGGTCCATTCCCCCATCATCACCTTTTCGCAATTCTTATCGTTGAACTCCACTCCATAGCTGAACTCCGGGAAAGAGCTCGGTTTCTTGTTATCCACAGAATACCACTGAACGGAAGAACCCATTGTCAACTTGTCTGCTTTCTCCGGAGCGATGCTCTCACCATACTCGTCACGACCTTCACGCCCCATACGGTAGTCGGCTCCCGCCAGGTAACCGATCGTCCCGTCTCCCGTACAATCGGAAAACAGAGGAGCCTCGAATTTCAGTTCTTCACCGCTTTCGATGTGTTTGACTACTACCGATGTGATCTTATCGCCTTCCTTTGTCACTCCTATTGCACGATAGTTCAGGAAAAGAGACACATTCTTTTCACCTGCCAGCCAATCCATTTTCTTCCGGTCTTCATAATATTCCGCAGGTTGTGCATTCCCACCCTTTTCCGGACCAAATTCTTTCTGCAGACCGCCAAGTTCCTTATAAGTACCTTCTTCGATACGGCCTCCCAAATGGACACGTATCTCCGAACTGTTATTACCACCTACCACAGGACGGTCATTGATCAAAGCCACCTTGCAACCCAGACGGGCGGCCGACACTGCCGCACTCATCCCTGCGATACCGGCTCCCACTACTACAAGATCATATTTGCCGGCAACCGGTGCTTCATCCGGCAACCCCAATGCTTCACGACGGAATGCTTCCAGCTCCTTGATATCCGACGGAGGCAGCTTGCCAGCTTCCGTGGTAAAGTAAATCGCATCGCAACGACCGTCAAATCCCGTCAAATCATGTAGTTTGATTACGGTTTTCGGATTTTTGACAGACACCTTTCCGGCTACCTGCCACATCCAGGCAGAACCCTCCGCTCCCAACGGGGAAGCGATCTTCTTCCCTCCGACAGACAAACTGAATTTACCGGGACCTTCCCCTTTTTTCCACGGAGAAGTCCAGTTATAGGTACGGACATATACATAATATTCCCCTTTTTCAGGAAACGTCACTTCGGTCGAAGCGTCATCGACAGGTACACCCATCCCGTGCGCCAAAAGGTAAGGAGATCCCATCAAATCCATAAACTGCTGGTCAACCTTCCACCCACCTTTGTTACTGAAACTTTCGGCTTCGACAAAAAGGTCTGCCGCTCGGACTGTTCCCAAACTCAACAAAAACAATAATGATAAAATTACACGAGTCTTCATGATATTCATATTTTAAATTAACAAAAACAAAGGAGAACACAACACTCCCTACATCTACTACTTTACAAAAATAGGACTAATTACAAATAAACCATGCAGTTGCTTTACAATTTTTATTTATAATCCAACCAAGCAGTTGCTTTTGTATCCGTATCCGACACAAAACGAATCCACCTTGCCTGAAATGCTTCAGGGAGTTGCTGAACAAACTTTTCTTCCGGTTTTACCGTATAAGACGCATATTCCATCCAATCGCCATTGCCGGTAGGATCAACTTCAACCGTAATGACAACCTTCTTATCAGACTGATGCGACAATGAAAGTTCTTTCTTGTCATAGAATCCAATCAGGTACGGGTCAGAAGCGACACCCGCTTTTACATCTGTATTCTTCCACGGACCGCCATGCCCCACCGGTTTACCCAATGTCCACAAGTCATCAATAACACCTACCCAAACAGCCGCCTTTCCATCGTCCGAAACAATAATATGCGGATTCTCTTTCCCCTCTTCAAGTGTCACACCTGTCAATACAAGCATACCACGATAAGAGGCATAATCATTTATACGGAAATTATGTGACGAAACCGGACGAATCTTAGCATATCCATCCGCATTCTCAGCCGGAAGTTCATAAAACGTTCCCATACAAGAAAACAAGTCACGCTCCGTTGCCACTTCACGACAAACACGAAGAACACCTTGATCGGTCAGATTTTTATAAGCATCGTCTCCCAAAGGAAGACGCCAACGACGGTTCAAATCGTCGATGACCAGAACGGAACCTTCTTCTATTGAAACAACTTGTTGCGGTATCGCAAATTTATTACGGATAAAATCGGAAGTTTTTATATCATCTTTTCGAATCAAGCTCAATTCATCACCCATTTCATAATAACCTGTTTCCGAAATTTTTTCATTTTCCGTGACATTTGCCAACAGACCTAAAGCACGGCGGTTATCGCCTAACCCATACAACAAGCCTCCGGTCGTCGTATTTTGATCAACGGCAGTCAGTCCTTGATAAATCGGGGCAGAAGAGGCTGTACGATTATCAGAAGAAGAATAATTGAAACTTACGGTAGCCACCGTATTCTTATCTGCTTTTACACGAATCCACTCTCCTTTTTCCGTAGAGCCAAAAGGAACAATTGCAGCCTTACCGGCATTAACAATTACGTTTTTCAAAATCTTCCATTCATTATTACCAGACTCATCTATTTCAAACGTAAAAGTCACAGGTTGATTACCTTCATTTTTCACCCAGCCGCAACGGTTTGTCCAACCACTGAAAAGGAACGGTTCCGATACATCATTCGCCTTTACGCTCTCCTTTACCCAAACCGCTCCTTCGGCTGTTGCCGGTCCCAATTCGTCCGGTCTTGTCAAAGAAGTAAACCACAGGTTTGAGTTTGACTGACCGGGACCTTCGATATTCCCTTTTGCTTTACGCTTATTCAAAAATTCTTTCTGGGCCGAATCATCACAACCGAAAACCAACTGGTCGTTCCAACGGGCAAAATCACCTATCACCTTCAAATAAGCAGAACGCGGACGAATACCGGCCGAATTATCGGCAGTAAACATTTCGGGAAAATGCCAGAACATTCCGTGCATCGTCATCAAATAGTCCGGTTGGGACTCTGTCCCGACATTCCGAATGCGCGGCCATTCCGTATTCCATCCATGCGCACCGTCATAACTATGGCTGGCTTTGGGCAGACGATAGAAAGCCCATCCTTTTTGAGCACCGCGTACACCTAAAATAACCGATTTATAATCCCAACCGGTTGCCCAAACCGGATCTGTTTCCGGATTCGCATTTCCAGAAATGCCACCCGGCCCCGTCACTTCGACAAATTGATTGCGACGAACCACTTTCCACTCTTTTCCGTCCCACTCTGCCAAGACACCAGCCTCCACATCAAACTTCTTCAATGCTTCTTGTGTCCCTTCTCCATTGTTGGTAAAATACATACAGCCTTGCCCGGAATATAACCCTTTGCCATGTACTCCCGGTAACAAAGCATTTATCGGTCCGGCATCCGTATCATTTTTTTTCTGTTGTTTTTTATTGCCATCCTGATACAACTCTTTTACTTCCAATGTATTCACATCTACTTCATAAAATCCCTCTTCCATTGTCCCGTAATAAATCTTATTTGACGGATCTGTCAAATGACGGGCATTTCCGGTATGCCGGCCGTACATTACAGTATATGGAATAACACGAACTTTTCCTGTTTTATCAATCGCATAAGGGCCTATAAAAAGTTGATTGCTTTCTTTATGAATCATTCTGTTTGCAGGTGTACCCCCAATACTCTCCGCATGTACGGTCTGCCGATAATCAGACGTCACTTCATACAATTTATCGGAAGAGCCATTCGGCAGATGAGGTCCATAAGTAATCACCCATAAACGATCCGCCCAAGGCACGACCGCCCCCGTTCCACATTCGCCTTCATTATTATAATAAGCCAAACGGGGATAAATACCGGAAATCGATTCCGGTATTTTTTTTACATCTTTCTGAGCCGTACAACCTAATACGGAAAATAGGGCCAGTAATCCTATCGTACTATTCAGTTTCATATTATCTACTATTTTAGGTAAAATATCTAAGAACCTGTTTAAATTTTGTTCAACATTCTTTTGAGAGTTCTTTTTGAACAAAATTTAAACAGGCTCTAAAAAGGGCTCCTCATATCCTATTACCATTTCGGATTTTGCGACAGATTTTCATTGATAAGCCTGTCCGCAGCAGGTACTGGCCACAAATAGTCACGACTTTCATCGAATACACGTTCGGTTGCCACAGTAATGTATCCCTTTTTCGCCATTTCGCTCAAATCGGCAATACCGTCTTCATCAATCTGCGGAACACCACCTATCGGATAGTTACCCTCCTTCCAATTCTGAATCAACTGTTTGTATTCAGCCGAAACAGCACTTTCATCACCATTCCAAGAGGTATTACCGGACCATGCACGATTCAAGAAATAAATCGGGCGATTCAATACTTTACCGGCGATCTTCCAACGGATCAAATCGCTATAACGGTGACCTTCCCAAGCCATTTCAATGAAACGTTCGGTACGGATAACCGTACGTAACTGCCGCTGTGATCCTTCCATCACTCGCGGATACTCAAGACCAGTCCCGTTATAAGCCCTTTCACGCAATTTATTAATCGTAGCATCCAGCACTTCCTGGTTACACTGGTTCATCTCATTCATCGCTTCGGCATACATCAATAAGACATCGCCGTATCGCAGCATGGGATAAGTAGTCGGTGCACCTGCTTTACCATTTTCCAAAAATGAATCATCGACATATTTCTTAAATAACAGACCCGTATAGGAAGCATGTTCCGCTCTTGCTTTAGAATCATTATTTCCCACTTGTGCACCGTCAGAAATCCTCTGAACGGTTGTTTTAATAGGAGATGGAGAATATTCATACCCTAACCACTTATAATCGTTCGGATCATACGTTCCATCCAATACACTCTTGTTATATGCTGTTGCAAACGGGACAATCGTCATAGCCATACGCGGATCCCGGTTCTCAAAAAAATCTTTCGGATTGTAAAGCGGAGATTCATCGATCGGTTTACCATCAATACAAGGATAAGCACAAACCAATTCATAAGATGGAGCTTTTTGTCCACCCCATCCTCCTGAAAGGCGAGATATGCTATTCAACACATCACCCGCAGCCCAATAATATTTTTTCAACGTCACATCTCCACGGAAGAAGAAAATCCATTCGTCAGACCAGGAAGCCGTAAACAAATCCTGATAGTTACCATGCAATTTGTACACATTCAAATCCATACAATTCTTGGAAGCAGTAGCAGCGGTTGCATAGTCCTCATTATAAATAGCAATCCTTGCCTTAAAAGCATAAGCCGCCCCTTTCGTGGCACGCTGAATGCCTGGATAACTATTCGGTAAACGTTCCGCTGCCTTGTCCAAACATTCGTAACTGTAAGCCAATACATCTGTTTTCGGAGATCGGGAAGCGGTATAAGCTTCATCCAAACTCATGCCCACCTTATCCAAGATCGCATCCCCCCAATGAAAAGCCAACATGCCATAAGCATATCCCAGATAGAAATAAGCCTCGCCTTCATATTGGGCAATATCCTTTTCCGACACCCCCATGGCACGTGCCCGATCCATATTATTGATTATGCGTAAAGCGCGCGCGATACCTTTATAATAGTTCTCCCAACGTTTGGCAATCGTTCCGTCTTCTGAAGTTAATGTCCCATTATTCACAGATGAAGTTTCATTTCGAGCAGTTACATCATCTCCCCATTTCATATCGTCAATCGGGAAAAAATCCGTACGATAGAAATCATTCAAAGACATTTCTATTTCTGCCTGAGAAGAATACCAATTCTCGCTTGATCCTTCAGAAAGAGGATTTAAATTAAGATCGATACACGACATCAGCATGAATAGAGATGCGGTACATATAGAAAATTTTATCTGTTTCATATCACTACAAATTTAAAATTTAACATTCGCGCCAAATGTAAAAGACGTGGATATAAAGTCGGAACTTGCGCCTATTTCCGGATCCCATCCCTTAGGATAGTGGCTGATGGCTGGCAGATCATTTATTGTCGCATATATCCGAAGCCCTCCGACGAAACACTTATCCATAAGTTTCTGCGGCAACGAATACCCCAAGGTAATGTTCTTGACACGGAAATAAGCTCCGTTAAACAACCAAAAATCAGATCCAGTATAAATATTGGTAGTATTGGTATATGTAAGACGAGGATATTTGACATTCCGGTTTTGATCTTCCGTATTATGCTGACTCCAATAATTTCCCAATACAAGAGAAGGCACAGCTCCCCATTGTTCTTTCAACGGTTGTATCCAAGCAGAATTGAAGAGAACATTCTGATGACCAACGCCTTGGAAAGAGAGAGAGAAATCCCAATCTTTCCAACCTAAGAAAAGATTACCACCAAACTGAAACTCCGGCAAGGAATTACCTAAACGAACTTTATCATCCGCATTAATAACCCCATCCCCATTCACATCGACATATTTGATATTACCTGCCTTATCGTTAGCAGTGAGTGTCGGATACTTGTTTCCTTCCGAATCATACAAGTCTGCATCAGTAACAAACAACCCATCGGTCTTATACATAAACCACTCATAATAATAAGAATCTTCTTCATAAATCTTATTACCATCTATCGTCCTCCTGTCTCCCAAATACCCCATTTTCGAACGATAATCAGATAGGTTGAAGGATACGCCGTAAGAAACCTCACCAATCCGGTCACGCCAACTTGCTTCAAACTCCCAACCGTGCGTATACATATCGCCTGCATTTTGTTTCGGAGCGGAAAAACCGGCATAAGAGGGAAAACCTAAAGTCAAAAGCATGTCGGATGTTTTCTTATAATAGTAGTCCCCTGTCAAACTCAAACGATTATTCAACAAAGTAATATCGACACCAATATCATAAGTCGTCGTTGTTTCCCACGTAATATCATTAAATGCATAATTATATTGCGCCGCATTCTGTACAGCGGTCACCGAGTGGGAACCCTTGTCATACATATAACTGTTTCCGAAATTGATAGCTGCTTGATACGGAAATTCCGCATCACTAATGCGTTCATTTCCTAATGATCCGATAGAAGCACGCACTTTCAAATAATCAATCTGCTTATCTTCAAGGAACCAAGGTTCACTTGAAACAACCCAACCAGCCGATACGGAAGGGAATACCCCCCAACGATAATCGGAAGCAAAACGAGAAGAAGCATCTGCACGGACATTCGCCTGCAACATATACCTATCCTTATATGAATACATAGCACGTCCGAAAACCGATTGATAAGCATTGTGGCCTGCACTGCCCGAATTATACTGATAATCTTCCGGACCAAGATTCAAGTAGGGATAAGTATCTAATTCATAATTATTTCTTGATGCACCCAAATTTTCCCATTTATGCTTATAACCCTCATAACCTACCATCGCATTCAAGGAATGATCAGTCCATTTGTTCTGATAATTGGCATAAAACTGGTAAGTACGGCTTTGTGTCATATTCCGTGTTTCATTAAGAGATGTCGTTTTATTGCTTTGTGCAGCAATGGAGCTTCCATCCTCATAATATACATTCACTGCTTTTGTAAATTTTTTTCCTGTTTCAAACGTATATCGAGGAGCAAAAACAGCCGTAAGCGTTAATCCCTTAAGCGGAGTCAAATCCAATTGGGCCTTTCCCCCGAACTTATAATAATTCTTTCCGTCTGTTCCCCCTTCATTGAGCATAGCCAACGGATTGGCTCCGGATTTCACATCTGCATAGCGCCCGTCTTCCCAACGAGGATTGTAATATGGAGCAGTCAAATAAGCCCAATAAATAGGATTGACAGTCGCAGGAGATACACTCTTCGATGCAGAAAAATCAACATCAATATTGGCCCGAATCCAAGAATTGATTTTATAATCGTTGTTGACACGGCCAGCATACCGTTCATACGATTTATTCGCATAATATCCGTCTGCCGTCTGATAATTGAACGAGAATTTGGACTGCAACTTATCCGTACCGCCAGAAACGTTAAAGTTATGTTGTTGATGAGAAGTCGTATTCTTCAACAATAAATCGACCCAATCCGTATTCGGATAATGATAAGGATCTGTTGCATTATTAACCATCCAGGAATTAATAGTTTCCTGCGAATATTGTGAATAAGGATTAGAAGCACCATCGTTCCACTTAATCTCATTTTGAACATTCATCCAATCGATCACATTTCCATTGGTCGGCCGTGTAGTCGGTTTGTCAATAGAATATTCATAATTGTAATCTAAATTGAATTTATTCTCTTTGGCCCTCTTAGTCGTGATCAAAATGACACCGGCCGCGGCCCGAGAGCCATAAATAGAAGCCGATGCGGCATCTTTCAATACGCTCATGGTTTCCACATCCGAAGCCACGACATCATTCAACGAACCGGGTACACCGTCAATAATAACAAGCGGATCATTATTAGAAAGTGTTGTGACACCACGGACACGTATTGTTGCCGAACTACCGGGACCACCGGAAGAACGTGTAACCTCCACACCCGAAATCTGTCCCTGCATAGCCGTAGACAACATTTGAGTAGAGCGTTCTGTCAAAGAAGCTCCTTTTACACTGGATATCGGACCGGTCAAATCCCCCTTACGAGCCGATCCATAACCAATTACTACTACTTCATCCAACAATTCCGCATCCTCCTTCATTGTTATAGACACGGATGTCTTATTTTTAACAGATACTTCATTCTGAATATATCCGATATAGGAAACGATTAATGTTGCATCAGATGCAACATTAAGGGAGAACCTCCCTTGCGCATCCGTTATCGTGCCGTTGGTCGTCCCCTTCTCTACCACATTGGCACCAATGACCGGCAGGCCGGATTCATCAAGGATTACTCCCGTAACGTTTTTCTGATTCTGGTGGACACTGGCCAATAAAAGATTGTCCGAAGCCTTGATCAATACCTGGCGATCAATAATCTGATACTTATATCCGGTATTCCTCAACACCTGATCCAGTACATCTTCCAATGTTGCATTTTTAGCATTGACACTCGCAGTTTTATTGACATTCACACGATTATCGTTGAAAAAGAATGTAAACTCACTGCTTTTCTCAATCTCCCTGAGGATTTCGATAATACTGCTGTTCTGTTTGTTGATCGACACCTTGTAGCTCTGCGCGTATGTAGAAGCTGAAATACAACATGCGACTCCCAACGAAAATAAGGTTGTGATCTTCATGATACGTTTTGTTTTTCTAAATAATGGGATACAATAATCCCTGTCACTGTTTTTTTTCATAACTTTGTATCTGTTTTTGATGAATAATAAATGCAAGTCTTTGGCTTGGACCCCTATGACAAGCATTTTTGAAAACTCTCTGATTGGAAGGTGCCTGCCGGCATCTTCCATTTTTTTACGGCTAACTTCTTTTTTATCCCATAAGCATTAGAATTAAGTTGTTTATAATAAGTTATTTTAATGTCAATATATAATCACCGTTCTCCATCTCCTTATACAACAATGGAGAAGATGCTTTTATCATATAAAGTATCCGGTCCAACGATTCATCCCGCACCTTGAAAGTGAACCGGTATTTATCTGCCAGATCCTTTTGGCACATCACTTTTCTGCCGTACCATTGTTCCAAGCGCGGAATGATCATGGAGAGTTTTTCGTTTTCGAAGCTCAGCATCTTTTGTTTGCGCCAGGCGGTATATTTGTCGGCATCGACAATATGTTTGGTGATCTTGCCTGTTTGCCGGTCCATCAAGATCTTTTCATCGGGAGAGACAATATATTCTTCCGTTTTGTTTGTTTTCTTGTCCGCCACACTTATTTTGATCTTGCCATTCAAGAGAATCGCTTCTATCTTATTCTCCATATCGTAGCTGAACAATTCGAATGCCGTCCCCAACGCCTCCACGCTTATATCTTCCGTATGGACGATAAAAGGTTTCTCACGATTCTTCGCCACATCGAAAAAGGCTTGCCCGTCCAATATTATCTCACGCGTCTTACCGGAGAAACGGGCCGGATAGGTCAAACGGCTGCCCGGTCCCATCTGCACTTTTGTTCCATCCGGCAAAGAGACGGATTCCATATTCTGGATGCCGGAACTTACGATATACATCGGGACATCCGCCCTGCCCTGCAACGCGAAATAAGCGGTTCCGGCCACACCCAACACCAACAAGATGGAGGCGACCATACTATATATCTTATAAAACACAACTTTCCTCCCTTCGCCATGCGACCAAACCTCCCTGCGAATATTCCGCCAGATAGACGGCTCGTCCGGACAGTCGCTCCCCACGGCATCCGGAGCGTTATCCCACTGCCGCTCCATTTCTTTTGTTACCCGACGGGATGATTGCAAGGCTATGCGCTCTTCTTCGGCCAGCGCATCCTGCATTAGTTTCTTTAGTATATATTTTTTGTCTTTGTATTCCATTTTCAACTGCTTTACAGATATAAATACACCTAAATCACACTTTCCCCCTATTCGACCGGTCACTTTTTTCACTTCAATGGCAAACAACAGACATTCATCTCGTTTTCATGATTTCTTGTTAATTAAAGTATTTCTCATTAGCACCGAGCTACCTTTTTTCGGTACTCATAAAGACAGCTACTGGCTGTCAATACTTTTGTGGCATCACCAAAGCCTTATATATATAGGAAAAATTGTAATTCATTTCACAATAAGAGTTCGGATATAAAGCGTATATATCATATTTTTTTACTCCTTCTTTCTTAACGGACATGGCAAAATTGTACAGATGCTTTTCCATATCAGGATAAAGATATAAATTATCGGACTTGAACCTATAATAGAAATTAACAATATTCCCGTCATGATCGACCCACATAGACAACCGGATATCTATAAACTTTAATAAGTCCTCCGGATAAATCAAATCCGGAAATTCTCTTTTGAAAAAAAGGAATAAGTCTTTGCCCATTTTTCTAAATCCCAACCATTCTCCCGGATCTTTCTGCTCCGGAATAAACTTTCCCCCTTTTTCATAAAGGTAAACAACCGTGTCACCTTCTGCCGGTATATAGTCTTCACGGTCAAAGTAGACAGACTCATAACCTGCCGGACGAACTCTCTGTGCGGAAACTGCCAAAATAGCGGCAGCGACAAATAGCAGAAGGATAGACACTCTCGTTTTCATGACCTCTTGTTAATTAAGATATTTCTTATTAGCACCAAGCAACCCTTTTCGGTACTCATAAAGAGAGCTACTGGCTGTCAATACTTTTGTGGCATCACCAAAGCCCGATATATATAGGAAAAGCAATAATTCAATATACAATAAGAGTTCGGATATAAAGCGTGTATATCATATTTTTTTACTCCTTCTTCCCTAACGGACATGGCAAAATTGTACAGACGCTTTTCCATATCGGGATAAAGATATAAATTATCGGACTTGAGACTATAATGGAAATTAACGATATTCCCGTCATGATCGACCCACATAAATAAACAGATATCTATAAACTTTAATAAGTCCTCTGGATAAATCAAATCCGGAAATTCTCTTTTGAAAAAAAGGAATAGGTCCTTGCCCATTTTTCTAAATCCAAACAATTCTCCCAGATCTCTCTGCTCCGGAAAAAACTCCCTCCCCCCTTTTTCATAAAGGTATATAATCGTGTCACCTTCTGCCGGTATATAGTCTTCACGGTCAAAGTAGACAGACTCATAACCTGCCGGACGAACTCTCTGTGCGGAAACTGCCGAAATAGCGGCAACGACAAATAATAGAAGTATGGATAATTTCGTTTTCATGATTTCTTCGACTTTAATAAATAATTAATAGCTACTTTCTTTGATATTTAGGTGGACGTGGCTTCCCGAAAAATTCCCGGAGCAACTTAGGTTCTAATCCCGGATTACAAACACCAGGAGCACCAGACCATAAATCACATAATTCGTAATAAGATATGACATTCACTAAATGACTATAAAGGATAGGAAACGGAATATATTAAATCAGAATAAAGAAAAGAAGCAATGTTATATTCTTCTTCAAATACTTGAGGGCTTCGCTGATTTGATTTTCGACTGTTTTCTCCGAAATATTCAACAGGAGAGCTATTTCTTTGTAGCTCTTTTGTTCCTTACGGCTCAAATTGAAAATCTCACGGCGGCGAGGAGGCAATTCGTCGATCAGACGGTCTATATACTCTTGGAGATTGTGGGCGTCAATCTCTTCTTCCACGTCATAGGGTTCTTCCAATGCAGCAAGGACTGTGACTTTGTAGAAATCTTCATTCACATTTTTGCGATGCCGGTTAAAGATCTGATTCCGGGTAATAATAAACAGCAAGCCTTTAAAATGATCGTCTTCACGAAGAAATTCACGCATTTCCCATATTTTGATAAAGACTTCCTGCACTACTTCTTCGGCAGCATCGGCACCGGTCAGATAGAGGCGGCTGAAATTATAGACCTGTTTCCAGTATTGCTTATACAGAGCAGTAAATGCGTCTTTGCTGCCCTGCTTCAATAATAATATCAGTTCCCGTTCTTCCATATTCCTTTAATAGGATACAAACGTAACAAATAAATTGAAAATTCCAGGGCAACCGCATCAAAAATTGCTATCCGGAATCACTTCTCTTCTCCCATGCAAATTTCGCAAACCAACTATCATACTATCATATCCGGTTATTAACCATTGTCTCACAAGATATTAAAGCATGACAGTAGCTGTTTTTTACTATCATTCTACTATCATGCATCCATCATGCTTTTTACCTGAATATTCATTTATATAGCTGATAATGTGTTGTTTATATTTATATAGGCAAAAAATAGCCATCGGCGAAAAAAGGCAAAAAAGAGGCAAAAAAGCACCTCCAACATGACGGACAAACATCCCCGCATCCACGTAAAGGTCTCACACAGACCCGAGTCTGCGCCTCTCCCACACCTGGGTGTATGATAGTTGTTTTCGCAAAAACATTTGTATGGGTCAGTCCGTATCGGTAGCGGAAACAGATGGACCCTTTATGATTTCGGCACGGTTGCCCCGTGAAAATTCGGAAGTACTTTCTTCTTCATTTTTCATTTTCAGCTTATTTAGTGGTTCGTTCCTTCAAACAAATCATGATCTTCCTTTTTCCGGGTGCTCTTGGCCTTAAAGTTATTGAATGTATAACTGAGCGTAAGCGTAATGAGCGGATAGCTGGGACGAATCCGTGTGATGGACTGCAAGTCGGATGTGATGATCTTACTCACGTAACGGGCCGAATTGAAGACATCCCGGAACGAAAGCGTTGCCGCCAACTTACGGTTCATCAACTGCTGGCGAACGGCAAGATTCACGTACCAGAAAGCATCTGTACGCCCCTGGGTCGTGACAGACGGACCGACAAAATTACCGTCCACCTGAATACGGGTATATTTAAAGAGATCGAAAGAGTTGTTCCACATAACATCGTAGTTCGTACTTGTCTCATTTTCACCACCGGTTTTATACTGGTTCTTTACCTTATAATGATACAGGCTGCCGTTCAGGCTCACATTCCACCAGCGGGTAAGCTGTACCTGTCCGCTCAATTCGATGCCGGTCGAATAGTCGTGCCCGACATTCGCCATCGAATCCAGTGTCACACCTGCCTCGTAGGGAACACGCAAACGTTCGATCTTATCTTTACGGTTCCGATGGAACACCGTAGCTGAAACCGTACGCTCGCCGATATTCTTCTTATAGTTCAACTCGAAAGAATTGATATATTCCGAACGGATATCCGGGTTACCGATCTCGGCCGAATAAAAATCCCGATAGGTGATATACGGCTCCATATAGAAAAGCTGGGGGCGGGTAATACGGCGTGAGTAGGAAACCAAAAGTTTATGCTCTTTCGGAAACGTATAGCCCAAATGGAGAGAGGGGAAAAACTCAAACTTATTATATGTACGGTCCTTGCCCGGAATCGAGCTCCGCAGGACACGATGCGTATGCTCGCCCCGTATACCGGCCTGAAAGTCGAACGATTTATAGCTGTCGGCAACGATTGCATAAACCGAATTGATGCCATGCTGGAAATAGAATGTGTTATAGATATCGTCCCGGTTATAAAACTCTTTCTTCACCGGGTCCCAGAAGTGCATCGTATAGTCGCCGTCTTCCAGGTAAGAGAAATATTGGTAACCGCCTTCGATCCGTCCCGTCTTGCTGTACGGATAAACATAGTCCAGGTTGCCCCGTACCGTCCAACGATGCTCGGCTTCCCAGGCGCGATGTCCCTTTTCACGTTCGTTATTCTTATTGAAAAGGTCGCTCTGGAAATATTCCATGGCATTGCCTCCGTATTTCAGATAGAAACTACC
Organism: uncultured Parabacteroides sp.; assembly: GCA_910577325.1. GTDB lineage: Bacteria > Bacteroidota > Bacteroidia > Bacteroidales > Tannerellaceae > Parabacteroides. The sequence continues at coordinate 4,108 of CAJTMR010000017.1, read as the reverse complement.
TGTCAATTGATGTCCTTTATCATTGAATTTATGATCGAAACCGACCGTTCCCTGAAAATACGTCTCATGCAGATCGTAGTCGTCACGGCTGAAATAATCACCTTCACCGAACGTAACCCCGTCAGACAAGCGCCTTTCCTTATAATCCAGGTCGCCGGTACGCATATGTCCGCCATAGCCACCTTCCAGATCGGCGTTCAATGTCGTATTGTGCAACGAATACATCCAACCGGCTTTCAGCGAATAGTTGAAATTGTTGCTTTCACGCGGCCCGTTGGAATGGGATGTGGTAGCCGTGTCCGAAATAATAGTCGTCTTTTCCTGATCAAAATCACTCTTGCGTAAACGTTCGTTCCAGACACCTCCGAAATACCAGCGTGACGCCTTACTCTGCTGCGATAGCAAGAAATCGACTCCGCGCGATAAGACCGTGCTACCCGAAAGGTTCACCATACCACTAAACCCGCTTCGGGCATGTTTCTTTGTGACTATATTGATAATACCCACATCTCCACTCGTATCATGGCGGGCCGAAGGGGTCGTGATGATCTCTATATTTTCGATATGTCCCGCCGGAATCTGTTCCAAAGCCTGTGTACCGCTGAATACACTCGGTTTGCCATCCACATAAACCGTAAAACCTGTACTTCCGCGAAAACTCACCTCACCTTCAGCATCGACCCGGATAGAAGGTGTATTTTCCAGAATATCGACAGCCGATCCGCCTCCGGCAAGCAAGTTTGAAGAGGCTGCAATCACCTTTTTGTCCAGTTTGTAAATAACCTGTTTTTTCTGTGCCACCACTTCGACTTCCGCCAGCCCTACTTCCAATGGTTTCATAGCGATAACGCCCAGATCCATCGTTTTCGATGTAGCACTCAAAACTATATCCGGACGATTATACAAGTCATAACCGACCAGGCGTACCAAAAGAGCATACTTTCCATCCTTCACATCCGCAATACGGAATGTACCGTCGGGATCAGGCAAAGCATGAAACACAGGGTTGACATCTCCTTCACGAAAAAGGAGTACATCTGCAAAATCAATGGGTTGGTTATTATTGGCATCGACTATTTTCCCTTTTATACGGAAACCTGGGGCCGCCATAGCAGAATAGCTAATACACAATAAGGTCAACATGAGATAAAAACACTTCTTCATTTTCTACACAACATTGGTTTATTAACAATGTTGCGAAGATAGGATTTTCGTCCGAGATTAATCGTATATTTGCCCGATTAAATCTCCATTTAGCATGACACCAGCAAAAAGAATCATTATCATAGGAGCTACTTCCGGCATTGGATATGAGATCACTCGACTTTACTGCAAGCAAGGGTGGCAGGTCGGGATTGCCGGACGGCGGACGGAACTGCTCGCAAAAATCCGCTCGGAAGCTCCGGGACAGGTTGAAACGGTACAATTGGATGTAACCAGCCCGGACGCACCGGAAAAGTTGGCGGAGTTAATCCGGAAAGTCGGCGGAATGGATATCTTCCTGCTGAGTTCGGGCGTCGGTAGCCAGAACCGGATGCTGAATCCGGAAATCGAACTGGCAACCGTCCAAACCAATACTGCCGGTTTTACAAGAATGGTAGTCGCCGCATACAACTATTTCAAAGAACAGGGTGGCGGCCAATTAGTCGTGATCAGTTCCATCGCCGGAACAAAGGGTTTGGGAGCCGCTCCCTCCTATTCTGCGACCAAACGCTATCAGAATACTTATATCGAGGCGCTCGACCAACTGGCACAGATGGAAAAATTACCGATCGTATTTACGGATATCCGCCCCGGCTTTGTGAAAACCGACCTGCTGAAAAGCGGCAAATATCCGATGTTGATGAAACCGGAATATGTTGCCCGGAAAATAGTCAAAGCGATAGGACGCAAGAAACGCCGGGTCGTAATCGACTGGAAATATGCCGTTCTGGTTTTCTTCTGGAAGTTGATTCCCGACTTTATATGGAGGCGGTTACCCATACACAATTAGCATTTGTATATCACTGAGGCAATCCCTACCTTTGTGCACAAATTACAAATACGTACAAATAAACGATGGGATTATTCATTAAAAAACCTTTGGAGGCCTTGCAGGCCGAAGCAAATCAGTCAGGGAATAAATCATTAAAACGGGTATTAGGGCCTTGGAGCCTGGTCGCCCTGGGCGTGGGAGTCATTATCGGGGCAGGGCTGTTCTCCATAACAGGAACGGTCGCTGCCGGATATACGGGACCGGCTATTACGCTATCGTTTGCCATTGCAGCTATCGGATGCTGCTTCGCCGGACTCTGCTATGCGGAATTTGCTTCGATGATTCCGGTAGCAGGAAGCGCCTATACCTATTCATACGCGACGATGGGCGAACTGATCGCCTGGATTATCGGTTGGGACTTGGTTTTAGAATATACGGTTGCCGCGACGACGGTCAGTATCAGTTGGAGCCGCTATCTGGTCGTCTTCCTGGAAGGACTGGGGATCAACCTGCCGACAGCACTGACAGCCTGTCCCTGGGATGGCGGGATCGTGAATATTCCGGCATTCCTGATCGTTGTCCTGATGAGTATCTTTCTGATCCGCGGGACGGAAGGGAGTTCCATCTTTAACGGGATCATCGTCTTTCTGAAAGTGTCGGTCGTCCTGATATTCGTCTTTTTAGGATGGAAATATATCAATACGGACAATTATGTTCCCTATATTCCGGCAAATACCGGTACATTGGGAGAATACGGACTATCCGGAGTATTACGGGGAGCGGCTATCGTGTTTTTCGCTTTTTTAGGCTTCGATGCCGTCAGTACGGCTGCCCAGGAAGCCAAGAATCCCAAAAGGGACATGCCGATCGGCATCCTGGTTTCGCTTCTTGTCTGTACTATCTTATATATGTTGTTTGCTCACGTTATGACAGGAGTTGCCCATTATTCCGAATTCGGAGGCCAGCAGGGAATTGCTCCTGTAGCCATTGCGATCGAACATATGGGGGAAGTGGATGCCACAGGCATGATTCATCCGGATTATCCCTGGATGAACAAGGCAATCGTCCTGGCCATCCTGTTCGGATATTGCTCGGTCATCATGGTGACGCTGTTAGGGCAGAGCCGTGTATTCCTCAGCATGAGCCATGACGGTTTGTTGCCTCCGTTCTTTTCACATATCAATGAAAAATTCAGGACTCCGGCACGCAGCAATCTGCTGTTTATGGTTCTGGTCGGTTTGTTAGCAGCATTTGTCCCGGCCCGCCTGGCAGGTGAAATGACCAGTATCGGCACGCTTTTTGCCTTTACATTGGTTTGCGCCGGCGTACTCGTAGTCCGGAAGACCATGCCGGATGTGCCCCGTGCTTTCAAAACCCCTTTCGTTCCGTTCGTTCCGGTAGCCGGGATCGTCACCTGCCTGTGCATGATGCTTTTCCTGCCTGCCGACACTTGGATTCGATTGGTGCTATGGATGTTGATCGGGCTGGACATTTATGCTTGCTACGGCATCAAGCATAGTAAACTGGAATACAATCAGGCCAATCGTAGCGGTCATCTGGCACTGAACATGATCGGGATCATCCTTGCCATTCTTTGTGTGATCACAGGACTCTGGCACCAACAAACTGTCGGTTGGGAAGAAAGTAAAGTACTGCTGATCATTTCTTTTGTATTTGCTTTTACGCATCTGGGCTTTTATATGATCCGGATCTGGAAGCAAACAACAAAAGTTTTTTAATCATTTTTATATGAACTCGAGCGGGTATTGCTTGTATAATAACAAAAATATATATAAATTTGCAGAAATGGTTCTACAGTGTAGAACTCACATTAATTAAACAAACTATTCCTAAGTTTAAGGTATTAGTCAATTTCAGTTTGTTTTCGTAATGAACTGATTAGGTATAACCTCATCTACATGTGAATGTAGATGGGGTTTTTTATTCAAATAAAGCATGGATTCTATAACAATGGACATTCCGAACAGGAATCAAGAAAGACACAAAAACAAAATAGTCCATATAATCAGTTTTTAAAGCTGACTACATGGACTATCAATGTACGCAGGATGAGACTTGAACTCACACGCCGTAACCGGCACTACCCCCTCAAAGTAGCGTGTCTACCAATTC